>JACKLM010000001.1 GCA_024235895.1 Burkholderiaceae bacterium
CTGCAGCTCACTGGACCCAGTCACTGCTGCGCGCCTATGGTTCATTGCGCGTCGCGGCCGGGCGTCAACGAGTCGTAGGCGCGCTCGCAGGTGCGTCCGGCGGCGTGGGCGGCGTCAGCGAATCGAGCCAGCTCTTCGCGTCGCTCGCTGCACCGGCCGAGCACGTCGGCGAGCACTGAGGCGGCGGTGTCGGTTGCCGAGCGGACTGCGGCAGAGGTGGAATCTTGGCCGGCTGTACGACGGTAGGCAGCGAGCTGCGCCCGCAGCCGCTGACCAGCAGCAGTGGCAGCGTCAGCATCAGCGCGCGCCTGGTCGAGCTTGCGAGTCTGGTCATCGACGATCTCCTGGAGGGCGGCGGCGCGGCGGGCGGCCTCGGTGGCGGCGAGGACGGCGGCGTTGGCGGCCTCGACCTGGGCGGTGACGGTGCGCAACTCGTCGGCCGTGCGCACGGCCTGCCAACGCTGCCAGCCGCCCCACGCGAGCACGGCGACCAGCACCCAGGCCAACACCGGGATGCGGCCGAGCGCGCCGAGCACGAGCGCGCTCACGCCCAGCCCTCCGCGCGCTGCCGCCAGCGCCAGCGCACGACGCCGTATCCGACCACGAACAACAAGACGCCGACGAGCACGACGGGCGGGATGCCCAGCACGGCCTGCACCGCGGCGCCCGTCTGCTGTATCGCGTCCAGCACAGGACTTGCCGCGGCGGCGGCGCCCTCGGCCTCCTCGGCGACCTGGGCCACCGCCGTGATGGCGCCGACGCTTGCGGTGACGGCGCCGCCGCGGGCGATGGGGGAGCGTGCGAGGCTGGACTCTGGCGCCACGGCCTGGGGCATGTCGGCGTCTGCATCGCCTGCCGGCGTCAGGTACAGCGCCGCCTCGCGCGCGCGGCGTGCGATGAGGCCGGGCGACTCGACGAGCTGCTGCCCCTGGCGCGTCTTGTTCCACAGCGCGAACGCGCGCGCCGCGGCGGGCTTGTTGCGTGCGTTGTGCAAGCGCAGCACGGACGAGCGGCGGAACCCGGCCAGGCCGATGTTGTAGGCGAGCGAGACGAGGGCCGCCAGCTCGGTGTCGCTGGTGGGCGCCGTGAGCATGCCGCGCACGCCGTCGCCCCACTCGACGAGGGACTGGCGCAGGCGCTCGTCGGCGTAGTCCTGCGTCCAGACCATGCCCTGCACGACGCCGTCGGTCTCTCCCCATCCGCAGGTCCAGACGCCGGCCGTGCACTGGTAGGCGACGAGCCGGCAGTCTTCCTCGGTGGCGATGAGGCGCACGCACTCGCGTGGCACCGGCCAGTCGATCGGCCGGGCCAGTAGTGCGTCGACGCGCGCGAGCTTGCCCACGGCAGCGGCCCGGTCAGACGCCCAGCTTGCCGGCCGGGCTCATGGATTGCTGCGGGCTGGTCTCCGGCAGGTCCATCGGGCTGCGCTTGCTGACGTAGTCGTTGAGCCACGCGCGGGTCTTGGCCACCAGCGCCGAGACGCGCCGCGCATCGAACGGCATCAGCCCGGCGCCCAGGCGCGAGGACTGGCTGTTGCACAGCTCGATATAGCCGCTGCGCAGCAGCCGCACGACGTGATCCCACTCGTCGGACTCCATGTCGCGCATCGACGGGAACGGCTGAATCGCATTCATCATCGGGTGCGACTCGGGCAGGTCGAGCTGCGGCTGCGCGGTGACGTAGGCGATGGCCGCATCGATGTCGTCCAGGTAATTCTGCAGGCGCCCCATGTCGAACTCGTTGACGAATGCGACGTTGGAGGACACCGACATCTGCACCTCTCCCGCGTAGCGGGCGATCTTGTCGGCCAGGTAGGTGACGTCCAGGTTGTAGACGCCGGCGGGGAACACACTCGACTCAGCCATGACGGCTCCTTTCAGTGGCGGCCGCGACCGCGGCCTGGTGCGCGGGTGCGCGGTGGGTGGAACTCATGCGACATCGTCCTCGCGCGTGATCCAGCGCAGCAGCTCGTCAGCCGACGCGACCTCAGTCGTGGTCATGTCACGCCACCCGTCATTGCGCGGCTGGATGCGGCGCATGCCGATCTCGGGCACGTAGTCGATGCCCTCGACGCGCGCGCCGCAGATCGTGGGCGGCTCGGACAGCGCAACGAGGACGCCGTGCAGCTTGGCGGCGCCGTGGTGCCCATACCAGCACAGGCGGGTCGCGTACAGGCTGATGCTCACTACTCCACTCGCCCGCGTAGCAGGGTGTAGGACAACACGGCCACGACGATGATGCCAGCCAGCGACCAGAGCCCGCCGACGATCCGCCGGCGCAGGTCGATCAGGCTCGGCATGTCGCGCTCGATCGCCGCGATCCTGGTCTCCAGTCGCGCGTCGATGCCCTTGATGTCTGCGCGCAGGCCGTCGATGGCGGCCGTGAGCTGGGTTACCTCGGCGCGGGTGTAGCTGTGATCGATCTCCAGCCGTGTGAGCTTCTGTAGCTCGCGGACCAGATCGCCGATCTGCGTGCGCAGCTCGTCGACCCGCTCGACGATCCCGCTG
>JACKLM010000002.1 GCA_024235895.1 Burkholderiaceae bacterium
TGACCAGATTACCAAGCTGGTTCTGGCCCGATTCAAGGGCCACGGCATGGCTGAGCTGGTCGGCGCCATCCTGCGCGCTCAGGGATTCAGCACCCACATGAGTCCGCCAGGCCCGGATGGGGGCATCGACATCCTGGCCGCGCCAGGCACGTTCGGGTTCTCCGAGCCACGCATCTGCGTACAGGTGAAGTCTCAGCAGAGCCCCATCGAGCGCACGGTGCTGGACGCGCTGGGCGGTGTGATGAAGAAGGTCAACGCCACCCATGGCCTGCTGGTGTGCTGGGGCGGGTTCAAGAGCAGCATCGACCGTGACGAGACTCAGCAGTTCTTTCATATCCGTCTGTGGGACGCCGATGACCTGATCGACGAGCTGCTGCGCGTCTACGACAAGCTCGACGCTGACCTTCGGGCATTGGTCCCGCTCAAGCGGGTCTGGACGCTGGCGGCGCCAGAGGACGCGTAGTCGTTCGGTCAACTGGTGTTGCACACCTTGCCAGAAGCCTCCTACTGTTCTCGCATCCGTCAAAGATCTGAACTCGATGCTTGAAGGTCTATCCGCCACACGCTTCGACCGCCGGATGACCCGGGGTCGCACGGGCCCATTCCTGCTGGAGTGTGAGGGCACCACGGGGAACGTGGTGGAGGTGGTCGCCAAGGTCACCAGCGCGCAGTTGCCGGTAGAGGGGCTTGTGCGGGAGGCGCTCGGCGCGATGTTGGCTGCCGACCTCGGCCTGCCGGTGCCCGCCTGTTTCTGCGTCGCGCTTTCGCCCGCGTTCGTGGCAGCGGTGTCAAGCTCGCACCCTACGGAAGGCGCGGCGCTTGCAGCGGCCATCCCGATCGCTTTCGGGTCGGCAAAGCTGCCCGCTGGTTTCGCTGCCTGGATGCCGGAGCGTCGCCTGCCAAAGGCCATGCGGAAGTCGGCGGCTGAAATCTATGCCTTCGATCTGCTCATTCAGAATCCAGACCGGCGGCCAGACAACCCGAACCTACAGTCCAAGGGCGACCACTTCGCCATCTTTGATCACGAAATGGCGCTTGTCACTGAGGGAGTTCTGTTCTGGCGGCCGCCCTGGGAAGCCGGTGCTCTGGATGCCCTGGGCGCACCGGCCCGGCATGTGCTCCACCCCGCGCTGCGCGGCAGCCAGCCTGATCTGGCCCGCCTGGTAGGCGCCTGGGAAGCTATCGACGACGCCAGGCTGGCAACCTATCGCGCCGCGCTTCCCCCCGAATGGACCCCCGCTCCGCAGGTGGAGCACACTGCGGAAACCGCCATCGACTTCCTTCGCGAGCTACGCGACCATATCCAACCCGCCATGCGCGAGATCTTGAGGACATTGGCATGAGCAACAAGACCGCCTACACCTACACGGTGCTGCGCTACGTGCATGACATTGCCACCGGCGAGTTCCTGAACGTCGGCGTGGCACTGCTCGCGCCGGAGCGCCACTACGTCAGCGCCTTGTGCAGAACGACCTACGGTCGCTTGCGGGAGGTGTTCCCCTCGTTGGATGGTGAGTCGTTCCGTGCGGCCATGCGACACGTGACGCACGAGTTCGAGCGATTCCAGAAGGAACTGGCCGAGGAACTACCACTGAAGCAGACATCGAATGGGATCATGGGCTACGCGCATGCTGTCCTCGGTGCCGACGACAGTTCGCTCCAATGGTCCCCGATGGGTTCGGGGCTCTGCAACGATCCCTGGCTAACACTGGAACAACTCTATGAGCGGTTCGTCATGGCCAACGAGCCGCGATCACCTGCGCACCGGCGACACGACGAGGATGTGTGGAAGCGGTTCAGCCTCGAACTGCAGCAGCGGCAGGTTCTTCGCCACTTCGCGAAGAAGACCATCGCCGTGGACGACGATCAGATCGAGTTCAAACACGCCTGGAAGAACGGGGTCTGGCACTGTCTGGCGCCGGTTTCGTTCGACCTCGCTTCGGCCGATTCGATCCGCGAGAAGGCGCACAAATGGCTTGGGCAACTCACGAGCGTGTCCAAGGCCAGCGAAGACTTCAAGCTGTACTTCCTGGTCGGGGAGCCAGCGCTTCCAGAGCTGCGGCCGGCCTTCGAGTCGGCGATCAGCATTCTTGGAAAGTCGACGGTCGAGCAAGAGGTGGTACCGGAGAGCGAGGCTGGAGCCCTGAGCGAGCGACTTGCCGCCGAGGTGCATGCGCACGAGAAGTCGGCGGGGACCGGCTGATCGCACAGCGGTCGACTGCTATCTTGTTGCTCACAAGCGACAAGCCCTTTCCTGCCCCCCAGCCCCCAATTCCTGTGTACCCACACGTGTACCCGCCCAAGAGCCCGATCCCGGAAACCCAGCATCCATGCGCCTTCCCGGCCGATCTCCCTGAGCAGGTGCAGAACATCGAGTAGGGCCACGCTCCCCTGCCCCCAGCCCGGTTCCGCCGGCCTCGCCCGGCACGGGCGACTTGCCGCTCAGCGCGTCGCCGCCACCCACCCCGCGCGCGACCCGAACAGCCAGCGCCCGGCGCCCGCCGGCAGCGCCGCGGTCAGCGTCAGCCGGTCGTCGCGTGGCGCGGCGCTGAAGCTGCGACCGCCGTCGCCGCTGTGGGCGACATGGCCGTCCAGGCCCACCGCGACGACCTCGTCGCCCTGCACCGCGATCGCGGTGATCGATCCCTTGCCGCCGCTGTCGAGCGCCTGCCAGCTCGCGCCGCCATCGGCGCTGCGCCACAGCGACCCGCGCTGGCCGCCGACGAGCAGGCTGCCGTCGCGCATCACCGCGCCGCTCCACAGCGAGCCCCGGTAGCCGGTGTCGAGGTAGCTCCAGGTCTGGCCGCGGTCGTCTGAGCGCAGCAGCTTGCCCTGCTCGGCGGTCGCGTACAGCCGGCCGTCGCGGTCGGCGAACAGCGCGAGCAGGTTCAGGTCGGCGCGCCTGGCACCGGGTGCGGCCTCGATCGCGACCTCGCGCCAGTGGCGCCCGCCGTCGTCGGTCACCAGCACCAGCGACCACAGCCCGACCGCCACACCATGCATCGGGTCGCTGAAGTGGACGGCGAACAGCGGCCGGTCCTGCTCCAGATCCATGCGCTGCACGGCCCAGGTCTGGCCGCCATCGGTCGTCACCAGGATCGCGCCCCAGTGGCCGACCGCCCAGCCGCGCTGGGCGTCGACGAAGTGCACCGCGGTCAGCGTCGCGTCGACCGGCACCGAGCGCGCCGGGGCGACCTCGGCCGCGCGCGCATCGGTCAGCAGCACCGTGCCGCGCTCGCCGACCGCGACCGCACGATCGCCGGCCCAGGCCGCGCCGAGCAGCAAAGCCTGGGTCGCGCTGGCGTCCAGCCGCGCCGGCCGCGGCTCGATGCGGTTCAGCGCCTCGGCGGCTTCGCCGGCGGCGCCCGCGGCGCCGGCACCGACGACCGCCGCCGCCAGCAGCAGCGTCGCCACCGCCGTTGCCCGCGCGCGCCAGCGCTGCACCCGCAGGAGGGCCGGCCCGCGCATCAGTGCCCCAGCATCCCCGGCGCGCGCGCCGGCCGCCGCCGCGGGATCAGGCGGTCGATCCAGACCGCGAACGCCGGCAGCACCGTCATCGCCATCACCATGTTGATCATGAACATGAAGGCCAGCAGCTTGCCCATGTCGGCCTGGAACTTCAGCGCCGAGAACGACCAGGTCGCCACGCCGATCGCCAGCGTGATCGCGGTGAAGATCGTCGCCACGCCGACCTCCTGCAGCGCGTGCTCGACCGCCTCGCCGATCGCGCGCCCGGACGCCAGGTGCAGCTGCAGCCGGTTGTAGATGTAGAAGGCATAGTCGACGCCGATGCCGACCGCCAGCACCATCACCGGCAGCGTCGCCACCGTCAGCCCGATATCGAGCGCCTTCATGAAGGCGTAGCCGACGAAGGTGCCGACCGTCAGCGGCAGGCAGCAGGCGAGCACCGCACGCCAGTCGCGGTAGACGATGAACACCAGCAGCACGATGACGGCGTACACGTACAGCATCATCGGCAGCTCGCTGGTGGCGACGGCGTCGTTGACCGCCGCCAGCACGCCGGCATTGCCGGCCGCCAGCCGCAGCTCCAGCCCCGGCAGCGGCTGTGCCTCGCGGAAGGCCTTGGCGGCGTCGAGCACACGCTCGATCGTCTCGGTCCGGTGGTCGGCCAGGTACAGGTGCGCCGCGGTCATGCTGCAGTCCTTGCGCATCGTGCCCGGCGCGCGGCCGACCTCGAACGACAGCGCCGAGTAGTTGGCCGGGTCGATCGGCACCGCCGACATCTTCGGGTTGCCCTCGTTGTAGCCCTCGTTGTACTGGCGCAGCTGGGTCGAGTACGAATCGATCGACTGCACCCCCGGCACGCCGCGCATCGCCAGCACGAAGCGGTCGTGCTGCTGGCCGATCGCGACCGCCTCGCACGAGTCCGGCGGCGCCTCGAAGACCACCGTCAGCCAGTCCAGCCCCATGTCGAAGCTCGATGCGATCGAGACCGCGTCACGGTTGAACCGCGCCTCGGGGCGCAGCTCGGGCGCGCCGGGCTCGAGCGTGCCGACGACACGGTCCTGGCTGTAGAGGAAGGCGAGCACGAAGACCGCCGCTGCGCCCGCCAGCACCGCCGCCGCCGGGCGCGGCTGCGCCAGCCGCGCCAGCGCCGCGATCCAGCGCGCGCGCCGCTCGCGCAGCGCCATCTGCCGCGCCGCGTAGGCCTGGCCCGGCTCGACGTAGGACGCTGCCAGTGGCAGCATGACGAGGTTGGTGACGATCTTGTACGCGACGCCGAGTGCCGCCGCGACCGCGAGCTCGCGCACCATCGGGATCGGGATCATCAGCAGCGTCACGAAGGTGACGAAGGCCGTCACCAGCGCCAGCGTGCCCGGCACCAGCAGCGCCGAGAAGCTGGCGCGCGCGGCGTCGTGGCCGCTCTTGCCGTGCGCGATCTCGCGCACGATGGTGTTGACCTGCTGCACGCCGTGCGACACGCCGATCGCGAACACGAGAAAAGGCACCAGCACCGCCAGCGGGTCCAGCCCGTAGCCGAGCAGCCGAAGGCTGCCGAACTGCCACACCAGCGACGCCAGCGAGCAGGCCACCGGCAGCAGCGTGTAGCGCCACGAGCGGCAGTAGCCGTAGACGGCCAGCGCCGTCAGCACCAGCGCGACGAGGCAGAATTCCAGCACCGCCGACGCACCGTCGGCGATGTCGCCGACCTGCTTGGCGAAGCCGATCATCTGGACCTCGAACGCGTCGTCCTCGTGGCGCGCGCGCAGCGCCTCGAGCACGCCGTTGTAGTCCACGTAGTCGATCCGCCGGCCCTCGGCGTCGAACTCGTTGAGCTCGGCGGTGATCATCGCGCCGTCCTGGTCGTGCGAGACGAGCAGGCCGACGAAGCCGCCCTGGCTGGCGGTGCGCGCGATCGACGCGATCGTCGCGTCGTCCAGGCCCTCGGGCGTGACGGTGCCCGGGATCAGCGGGTCGGCGCGGAAACCCTCCTCGGTGATCTCGTTGACGAAGGCGTTGGGCGTCCACAGCGAGGTCACGCTGCCACGCGAGACATGCGGCAGGAACATCACCGCCTGCGTCACCTCGTACAGCCGGGTGAGGCCGGCGCGGGTCCAGATCGTGCCGTCGCGCGCGCGCACGACGACCGTCAGCCGGTTGGCGCCGATCAGGTCGCCGCGGTAGGTGTCGAAGGTCTGGACGTATTCGTGGCCGACCGGCAGCTGCTTGTCGAAGCCGGCGTCCATGCGCAGCTGCAGCGCGAACACGCCCATCACGAGCGTGAGCAGCACGAGTGCGGCGAGGACCGCCGCGCGGCGCGCGAACAGCGCATCCTCGATGCGCTGGATCGCACGCGCCAGCCGCCCCGGTGCGGCCGGGGCGTGCTGCGGGTCGGCGGGCGGCGCGCCGGGGTTCGTCACGTCGATCACGCGCGCCGCGGGTCGGGCGGCCTCAGAAGTTGCGCGACACGAACATGCCGAAGAAGTCCCGGTCGCCCAGAGGCTGGTCGAACGGATTCTTGCCGCCGCCGTAGACGGCGTAGTTCATGCCGATCTGCCAGTTCGCCGGGTTCTGCGTCACGAGCAGGTAGAAGTTCGTGACGCGCGCCCCCTTCATGAAGTTGGCCGCCAGGTTCGGTGTGCGCCCCGCCATGGCCTGGAAGTGGTAGATGCCGGGAGTGACCTGCCAGCCCGGGATGATCGAGCCGTCGTAGACCCAGCTGAAGTCGAAGTTGAAGCCCCACGAGGTCTTGCTGCCGGCGCCGTAGACGGTGACCCCGCCGTCGTCGGACCAGTTCCAAAGCCCCGCGGCCGGCAGCTGCGCAACCGGCGTGCCGTCCGGCGCATTGCGCAGGAAGACCTTCTTCATGTCGGGGTAGTGGATGAAGACCGCCTCGGCCAGCAGGGTCGCGGTATCGGCGCCGAGCAGGTCGAGGAAGCCGCCGTGGTCGCCCGGCGTCAGGCTCAGCAGACCCGTGACGTGCATCTGCCAGCGCTTGCCGTCGATGTAGTTGTGGCACTCGCCGGCCGGCGCGAAGCCGGCGACGTTGTCGCCGACCATCGCGGGGTCGAAGCAGCTCGACAGCGTCATCGCATCCTTGGGCCGGTACGACAGCTCGGTGCCGATCGCCCAGTTGCCGAGCGGGAAGCTGACCGACGCGCCGTAGAGCTTGCGGTCCTCGAGGAAGGTCCACTGCGCCTCGGACTGGCCGTTGATGAATCGCAGGTTGGGCAGCTTGTCGTGGTAGTTCAGCGCGTAGAAGCCCCAGTTGGCCGAACTGCCGCGCGGCTGCCAGCGCAGTGCCACGCCCCACTGGCCGCTGTCGCTCGGCTCGTCGTCGGCCGCGAACGGGATCGACGGGAACTCGGGCTCGCCCAGCGCCGCCGCCGACGCCGGATCCGGGCCGAGGTAGATCGGCTGCTTGCCCTTGTCGTACAGGTCCACCGGCGACCAGTAGCCGCCCACCGGCGGGAACTTGGTGCGGTTCCAGCGCAGCTGGTAGTAGGCCTCGGCGCTGACGCCGTTGCCGAAGGACCCCGAGACGTTGATCATCGGCTCGGCCAGGAAGGCCTCCTTGAGCTGCAACCCGGGCTGCGACAGACGCTGGATGTCGATCGCGTTGGTCGAGTTGATGCCGCCGGGCAGGAACAGGCTCTCCCCCCAGTTGAGGAACTGGTTGCCCACGCGCACGCTGAATCGACGGCCGCCGCCGAAGTCCGTCGTCTTGCCGAGCCACAGGTCGAGCACGCGGACATCGTTGACGATCTCGCCCTTGGCCGCCGACGACAGCGGCGTGCGCGCGGTGTCGTCCGCCTTGGCGTCGTGCAGCCAGTTGATGCGGCCGAGGAATTTCCAGCCGTCGGGCATGTTCAGGAACAGCTCGTGGTTGCCCTTGATGTAGCCGGTGAAGAAGTCGCCGCTGCGGTAGTTCAGGTTGCCGTCGTCGCCGCTGCCCCAGCGGAAGATGTCGGCAGCGTCGCAGTACGACAGGTCGCCGACCAGCGAGCACGACGGGTTGCCCGCGCGCACGCCCAGGCCTGCGGTGATGGTCGAGTCGAAATTGCCGCGCACGCCGCCGCCGGCGTCGAAGGTGAAGGCCTGCGCGGCGGCGCCGCAGGCAGCCAGCGCGGCCAGTGCGGTGCGCCGAAGCGCCCGGGTCGTCCTCGGGGTCATGGCTCGTCTCCTGTCGTTCGTTCGTCGTTCGTCGGCGCCCGCGGCGCGTGCCGCGGACGTGCCAGTCCGTGCTTCAGCGCTCGCTGACCGAGCGCAGGTTGTCGGCGGTGTAGAACTCGGGGCTGAAGCGCGCACCCTCGGGCTCGGTCATCCAGCGCACGTCGGTGCCGGTGCCGGCGGCGTGCATGTCGAACAGGTAGCGCCCCTCGGTCAGGTTGTGCTGCACGAAGGCCGAGACGTCGCAGCTGCCGGTCTCGTAGACCGGGATCAGGAAGCCCTCGCGCACCTTGGCGAGCTTGCCCTGGGCGTCGTAGTCCTCGGCCAGCACCATCCCCCAGCTGTCCTCGTCGAGGTAGAAGGTGCGCTTCGGCGCCGTGTGGCGCATGCCCGCCTTGACGGTCGCCTCGACGACCCAGACCCGATGCAGCTCGTAGCGGCGCGCGCTCGGGTCGATGAAGTCGGGCTTGGCGATGTCCTCCCACTTGCGATCGAAGGCGTAGGCGCCGAAGGCGTTGTAGGGGACGATCAGCTCCTTCTTGCCGACCAGCTTCCAGTCGAAGCGGTCGATCGTGCCGTTGAAGACGAAGGGCTCGTCCAGCGTGTACTGGTTCTCCATCCCGATCTGCGGCGAGTCGTACGAATACGACGGCATGCGCCGCACGCGCCGCTGGCCGGGGAAGTAGTAGAAGGTTTCGCTGCCGGGCTGGTCGAGGTAGAAGGCGATCGCCAGCGCTTGCCCCGCGAGCGCGGTCGGCGAGTTGTAGGCGAAGTAGGCGTAGTACTCGACCGGCGGCAGCTTGGACAGCAGGTTCGATCCCTTCGCGCCCCAGGGCATGAAGGCCGTGAACTCCTGACCGGCACGGATCCAGGTGCTGCCGCCCTTGCGCGGCGACACCGAGGTGACGGTATTCTTGTAGTCGATGCCGACGCCGCGGTAGCGCATCTTGGCGTTCCACATCGCCTCGGTGCCGTTGGCCGCGAAGGGGAAGGGGTAGCCGGGGACGTTCGCCTCCTTCAGGCTCCAGCCGTCGGCGCCGATCTTCGCGAAGCCGACGTTCTTCTTCGTGTTGTCGGCGACGAAGCCCGGCACGCCGCAGCTGCGCCGCGACGGGTAGACGTCCATCCGGTAGCCCTTGACCTGCTCGACGATCGCGCGCTGCCCCGGCGCCAGCTTGGCCGCGTGCTGCGCGAGGTTGCCGGCATCGATGCTGAACAACGGCTTGTCGCCCTGGTGCTTCCAGTGCGCGCCGCGGGACTTGCCGAAGCTCCAGCCGCTTTGCTGCGCCTCGCTGCCGCTCCAGGCCGGGATGCTGCCGTCGGCGTTGCCGGCCTTCTCAGCGCCCGAGGGCGTCAGGTCGGTGCCCAGGCGCGAGGCGTCGGCAGCGAAGGCGGAGCTGGCCAGCGCGGCGACGGCCAGTGCGACGATCGTGGGGGCGAGGCGGTGCATGCGGTCTCCTCAGTCGTGGGCGACCCCGCGTGCACGGGGCCGGTGAACGTTCCATCGGTCGGGCCATGGGGCGGGCCAGGCGCCGGGCCGGTCGACGCGACCGAGGCCGCGCCGTCCGGGTGATTGTTTCATTGACAACGAGATCGCCGAATCCGCAATCACCCTGAGGAACGGCGACGCCACAGGCTCATTTCTTGATGCTGATCACCTGCGGCTGCGTCACCGCCTTCAGGCCGTCGACGCCGAACTCGACCCCCCAGCCCGATCCCTTGGTGCCGCCGAAGGGCACCATCGGGTGGATCATCCCGTGCTGGTTGATCCAGACCGTGCCGGCCTGGATGCGCGAGGCGACCTCGCGCGCACGGTCCAGGTCGGTCGACCAGACCGACGCCCCGAGCCCGACGTCGAGCCGGTTGGCGCGCGCCACCGCGTCGTCGACGTCGCGGTAGCGGACGATCGGCAGCACCGGGCCGAACTGCTCCTCGTCGACCAGCGGCGCGCCGTCGTCGATGTCGGTGACGATCGTCAGCGGGAAGAAGTTGCCCGGGCCGTCGGCCGGCCGGCCACCGCAGACGATGGTCGCACCGTCGGCGCGCGCGCGCTCGACCAGGCGCGAGACCTTGTCGAACTGCATGCGGTTCTGGATCGGGCCCATCACGGTGCCGTCCTGCATGCCGTCACCCATCGGCATCGCCTCGGCCAGCCCCTTCAGCTCGGCGACGACGGCGTCGTGCAGGCTGTCGGGCACGTACAGCCGCTTGGCGCAGGCGCAGGTCTGCCCCATGTTGAGGAAAGCGCCCCAGAACAGGCCCATCGCGATCGCCTTCGGGTCGGCGTCGGGCAGCACGATCGCGGCGTCGTTGCCGCCCAGCTCCATCGTCGTCGGCGTCAGGTTCTTGGCCGCCGCGGCGGCGATCTTCGCGCCGGTGGCCCCCGAGCCGGTGAACATGATCTTGTCGATGCGCGGGTCCTCGACCAGCCGCGCGCCGACCTCGCCCGGCCCGCTGACGGTGTTGAGCACCCCCGGTGGCAACACCTCGGCGATCAGCCGCACCATCTCGAGCGTGCCGATGCTGGTGTACTCCGACGGCTTGATGACGACCGTGTTGCCGGCGCGCAGCGACGGCACGATCTGCCAGATCGCGATCAGCAGCGGCCAGTTCCACGGCGCGATGGCCGCGATCACGCCGTAGGGCTTGCGGTGCACCTCGTCGCGCCGCGTCTCGTCCTCGAACGCGAGGTCGACCGGCAGGTCCAGGCTCGCCGGCACCTGGGTCCAGACCTCGCAGCCCCAGGCCTCGAAGCGCGCCCCGGGCACCTGGTCCGGCCCGACCCCGCCCAGCGGCTTGCCCTGCTCGCGCGTGACCCAGGTCGCCAGCGTCTCGGCGTTGGCCTTGATCACCTCGGCGACCTTCATCATCAGCGCCTTGCGCTCGGCATCGGGGCGCGCGGCCCAGGCCGGCTGCGCCGCCTTCGCCGCCGCGACCGCCTGCGCGACCTGCTCGGGGGTCGAGTGCGGGACCAGCCCGAGCACCTCGCCGGTGGCGGGGTTGCGCGACTCGAACGTGCGGTCGGATACGACGGCGCGGCCGTCGACGGTATTCGCGTAGGTCTTCATCGGGGTCTCCTGGGCGGTGGTCGGGTCGATGCGCGCGCGCCATGTCGTCGCGCCACGCGCGCGGCGGTGCCAGTCTGGCCGCAGCGGCGCCCGCGATCCATCGCGAACATTCGCACCGGGCAAACCCGCGCCCGTGAGCAGGGCGCGCCAGCGACAGCGACCGCGCCCGGGCCGGGCCTGGTCACGCCGCGCGCGATGCGCGAACATCCCGATGCGCCGTGCGCGGACTTGCGGCACAGTCGCCCTGCCTCGACCCGCCGCCATGCACGACCAGCTCCTGCTCGACACCCAGCGCCGCCTGCGCCGCCGCCTGTTCGAGGGCCCGGACGCGATCGCGTGGCGACCGGCACGCGAGCTCGCCGCGCAGTTGCTGCTGTACCTGGACGATCCGGCCCAATGCTGGCAGATCGCCGCCGAGTGGCTGCGCGACACGCTGGACGCCGACCGCGTCGACGGCGGCTGGGGCGGCTGGGTCGGCGCCGACGGACGGTCGAGCGGCTACGTCGTGCTGGCCGAGGCGCGCCGGACGACGCTGGCACTGCCGTCGGTGCGCGGGGTGTGCTTCGACGCCGCCGACCCGTCGATCCGCGCGGTGTGGGCCGGCGACGGCGTGGCGGCGATCGCCGAGGTGGCGCAGGAGCGGCATTTCAGCGCCAGCATGCGCGGTGCGCTGCAGGCACTGGGCACTGCGGCCAAGCTCGCGCTGCCGGTGCGCGACGGCACGCGCCCGGTCGGGCTGATCTGCGCCGACTGGCACCGCGAAGCCCCGCGCTGGCGACCGCAGCCCTGCAACGCGCTGCCGTCGGTGGCGGCGCAGCTGCTCGGCCCGGTGCTGGCGGCAAGCCAGCGGCTCGCGGTCGAGACGATCGAGATGGATGGCGCGTCGCCGCCGCCCGGCCCGGTCCTGACCGCAGCAGGGGCTGGCGACGCCGGGCGGCCGGACTGGGCGCCTGCGGCGTCGACGCCCGACGATGCGCCGAACCTGACGAGCCCGCTGGCCGCAGCCCTGACGCCCGCCGAACGCCGCGTGGCGCTGCTGGTCGCGCAGGGCCTGAGCTACAAGGAGATCGCGCGCCGGCTCGACCGCTCGTTGTCGACCGTCGACCACCAGTTGCGCAGCATCCGCACCAAGCTCGGCGTGCGCTCGACCTCGCGCCTGGTGCACCTGCTCAGCGAGCAGCCATCGTCACTTCGCTGAACCTCGACTGCGAACCTGCGCCTCGCGGTCTCGGGCTGTGTCGCAGTCGAGTGCAGCCGACCTTCCGCAGGTGCCGCTGCCGGTCCATTGCCGACAGTCTTCGAAGTAGGTTCTTCGCTCCTCTTGGCATTCGACGTGCCAGCGTGCCAAGGCCGGCGGGCACCCTCCCACTCCATGTCCCCCGCCGTCGGCTGGCGCCGCCGGCTCCTCCTTTACGTGGGAGGGTGCCCGCCGACCTTGGCCTGCCACCGCCTTGGTATTCGACGGTCGAACACCACTGCAGCTGCCGGCCGAGGGCAGCGGGTGCCCTTTCCCGTAAGTAGAGGAGGAGCCGCCGGCGCCAGCCGGCGGCGGGGGACATGGAGGGAAAGGGCACCCGCTGTCCTCGGCACGCGCGGTCATGGCACGCAGCGGGAAGAAAGACCCCGGCGAATGACCGCGACGGGCGGCAGCCAGTCTTTCGCAGCCGATCAGGTTTTCGCAAGGCCGTGCGTGCGGACCTGCACGCCGGGCGGAGGCGGCGCTGCCACCGCTCCTTCGGCAACCCAGCGGTCGAAGATCGCCAGCGCCAGGTCGACGAAGCCCTCGTCGTTGATGTGCAGGTCGGGCTCGTGCAGTTCGACCGGCGGCCGTGCGTGCTCGCGCAAGGCCTGCATGAACGCGGCGTGGCCGGCCGGGTCGTGCATCGGCTCGCCCTCGCGGTCCCAGGCGTGGATGCCGCGCTTCGGCAGCAGCAGCGCCACCGGACCGCTGGCCTGCGCGAGCCGCGCGCCGATCTCGGCCGCCAGCGCGCGCTTCTCGTCGTCGGTCGCCGCCACGGACGCGATCAGCCGGTTGTGCGCGTGGTAGGCGCGGCCCTGGAATCGCGGCGGCAGCGTCGCCCAGGTCTGGACGTCGATCATGTCGCTCGCCCCCGGGGCGACGATCTGCGGCACGCCGAGCCGGCCGGCGGCGCGCAGCCGGTCCGGGCCCGCGTGCACGACCGAGCCCTGCATCCAGTTGGCGAGCTCGGCCTGGCAGAAGTCGAACACGGCGGCGAACTGCCCCTGCTCCAGCAGCGCCTCCAGCGCGCGCCCGCCCATGCCGGTCGAGTGGAAGACGACCGGCTCGTAGCCGCGCGAAGCGAGCGCCGGCGCCAGCCGCACCATGTACGCGAGGCAGGACTTGCCGAGCGACGTGATCGCGACCCGCGGCCGCCCGGCGCGCGGCGGCTGCACGGCGCGGCAGGCGCCGACCACGGCGCCGGCGGCCTGGCTCAGCGTCGCGCGGCAGACATCGTTGAGGCCGTACAGCCCACCGGCCCACAGCACCATCATCAGGTCCGGCGCCAGGCGCTCGGGCGGGATCAGGTGCGAGCTGGCGACCGTCGTCACGATCACCTTCGGCACGCCCAGCGGCAGCGCGGCGGCGACGTCCAGCGCGAGATCGGTGCCCATCGTGCCGCCGAGCGCGATCAGGCCGTCGAGCTCGCCGCGCGCGTGGCGATCGCGCGCGATCGCCGCCGCGCCGCGCGCCATCGCCGCCATCGCCTCGTTCTCGTCGCCCAGGGCCGCCAGCGCGGCCAGCGTCGTGCCGGCGGCGGCGGCGACCTCGGCGTTGCCGATCTCGGGCGCGTAGGGTGGCGTGCCGAGCACGCCGACATCCATCAGCGCGACGCGTGCACCCTGCGCCTCGGCCGTGCGACGCAGGTAGGCGAGCTCCTCGGCCTTGGTGTCGGCGGTGCCGACCAGCAGCAGCGCGGGGGCGTCGCGCATGGGCTCAATCCTTGGCCGCGCCGGGCAGCGCCGCCAGCTCGGGCCGCTCGGGCTCGAACAGCCCGCGCTTCATCGCCAGCTTGACCCACAGCGCGCCGACGACGGCGAAGATCGCCAGCACGATGCCGGTGTAGCTCGCGATCTGGCCCGTCATCTCGGGCGCCGGCGACGAGTTGAGGACGACCACCGCCATGCCCGCGATCGCCGCCAGCGGCAGCAGCGGGAACAGCGGCATGCGAAACGGCCGCGGCCACTCGGGGTGGCGCCAGCGCAGCACCAGCAGCGAGACCTGCGCCATCGTGTAGGCCAGCAGCCACGCGACCGACGCCGCGATCATCAGCGGCAGGATCGCCTCGACGCTGCCGCCCGACCACAGCAGCCCGACCAGCGGCAACGCGGCGACGAAGACGATCGCCGCCACCGGCGTGCCGTGGCGCGGATGCGTGGTGCGAAAGATCGGGAACACCTGCCCGTTCATCGCCATGCCCCACAGCATGCGCGGCACCGCCGCCAGCACGGTGTTGAACAGGCTCGCCGACGCGACCAGCGCCAACGCCGCGAACCAGACCTTGGCGTGCGGGCCGAAGACCGCGACCACCGCGTCCAGGTGCGGTGTGGCGCTGCCGGCGAGCTGCGCGCGCGGCAGCACCGCCGCGCCGCCGAGGGCGAACAGCAGCTGGGCGCCGAAGATCGCCGTCAGCCCCAGCACCATCGCGCGCGGCATGTCGCGCCGGGCGTCGCGCGCCTCGTTGACCAGCGGGGTGACGAACTCCACCCCCATGAAGATCCAGAACGCGAGCGCGACGATGCCCAGCACCATCGTGTCCTCGGCCAGCGACGCCAGCGCGACGTCCTGCCCGGCCTCGACCGCCGGCGCGCCGGCCCCGAGCAGCGCGGCCGCGCCGGTCACGAGCAGGAAGACGAGCACGATGAAGCCGAGCGCCGTCTGCACGCGCGCGAAGATGTCGGTGCCCAGCACGTTGAGCCATGCGAACAGCACGACCAGCGCGACCGCCCACGCGAACGGTGGCAGCGGCAGCGGCAGCGCCTGGGTGACGATCTGGTCGACCAGGATCAGCTCGGCCGGCAGCCCGAACATCGCCGGCGTGATGTAGCCGGCGAAGACGAGCAGGATGGCCGGGAAGTGCCCGAGCGCGGCCTGCGCGAAGCTCGACAGCGCGCCCGCGCTGGGCAGCATCAGCGACAGCTCGGCGTAGGCCAGCACGTTGGCCAGCGCCAGCGCGTAGGCGATCGCCAGCGCGGCGACAAAACCCCAGCCTGCGATGCCCAGCCCCTGCATCACCGAGACCATGCCGATCTGGGCGACGATGACGCCGATCGCGGCGGCGAACAGCGCGCGAAAGCCCAGCGTGCCCGCGGGCGCAGCCGCCGGCGTCGCGGCAGGACTGGCGATGGCCTCGTTCATGGTCGTCTCCTTCTACGTGGTTCGTCCCCGGCGCGGCGGCAACGGGCGCCCGCCCGTTCAGCCGTTCAGCCGCCCTCGACCACCGTCAGCGCGGCGTCGATCGCATCGCACAGCAGGTCGGTCTGCGCGCGCTCGATCGTCAGCGCCGGCGACAGGATGATGTTGGCGCCCGAGGTGCGCAGCATCGCGCCGCGCCGGTAGGCCTCGCGCGCGACCTGCGTCACCTCCTTGGCGCCGCGCGGCAGCGGCGCCTTGGTCGCGCGGTCGGCGACCAGCTCCAGGCAGGCCATCAACCCGATGCCGCGCACGTCGCCGACGAGGCGGTGGCGCGTGCCGATCTCGCGCAGCCGCTGGTTCAGGTACGCGCCCTCGCGCGCGGCGGCGCCGACGATGTCCTCGCGCTGCAGGATGTCCAGCGTCGCCAGCGCGGCCGCCGCCGCGACCGGATGCGCGCTGTAGGTGTAGCCGTGCGAGATCGAGCCGAAGGTGGCGTCGCCGGCGGCGACCGCGTCGGCCACGCGGGTCGAGACCGCGGTCGCGCCCAGCGGCACGTAGCCCGACGAGATGCCCTTGGCCAGGCACCACAGGTCGGCCTGCACGCCCCACATCCGGGTGCCGAACATCGCGCCGGTGCGGCCGAACCCGGTCACGACCTCGTCGGCGATCAGCAGCACCTCGTACTTGTCGCACACCGCGCGCACGCGCGGCCAGTAGCTCGCCGGCGGCACGATGACGCCGCCGGCACCCTGCACCGGCTCGGCGATGAAGGCCGCGACCGTGTCGGGGCCCTGGAAGACGATCTCGCGCTCGAGCAGCTCGGCGCAGATGCGCGCCAGCTCCTCCGGGTCCTCGCTGTAGGGGTTGCGGTACAGCCAGGGCGTGTCGACGTGGAAGCAGCCCGGCAGCAGGGGCTCGTAGGCACGGCGGAAGTTGGTGTTGCCGTTGACGCTCATGCCGCCGAAGTGCACGCCGTGGTAGCCCTGGCGCAGCGCGATGAACTTCGTGCGGTCGCGCTGGCCGCGGCATTTCCAGTACTGGCGCGCGATCTTCAGCGCACCCTCGACCGCGTCCGATCCACCGTTGCTGAACACGACCGCGGCGACGCCGTCGTCGGCCATCAGCGTCACCAGCCGCTCGGCGAGCTCGATCGCGCGCGGGTGCGTGGTGCCGCGGAAGATGTTGTAGAAGGCGAGCTCGTCGAGCTGCTCGACGATGGCGTCGCGGATCTCGCGCCGGCCGAATCCGAGGTTGGCACTCCACAGCCCGCCGACGCCGTCGACCAGCCGGTGGCCGTCGACGTCCCAGATCCAGCTGCCCTCGCCGCGCACGATGATGTCGGGCGGCTGGTCGAGCATCGCCTGCGGGTGCGCCATCGGGTGCCACAAGTGGCGCGCGTTGGCCGCCTTCAGCGCCTGGGGATCGAACTTGGGGTGCGTCATCGCCACTCCTCGCACGGCAGCCCGAGCCGCGCCGCGACCGCCGCCACGTTGCCCGGGACGTCGCGCAGGTCGAAGAACTGCACCTGCATGCCGGCGTCGACCGCGCCCGCGATATTGCGGAACTGGTCGTCGACGAACAGGATCTGCGCCGCCGGCAGCGCCAGCCGCTCGGCCGCCATCGCGTAGGCGCGCGGATCCGGCTTGAGGATGCCGGTGTGCGTCGCGTCGACGACCGCGTCCAGCCCGCGCAGCACGTCCATGCGTTCGAGGAAGGCCGTGCCGTAGAACAGCTCGAGCTCGTTGGACAGGATGCCGACGCGCAGCCCGGCCGCGCGTGCGGCGCCGATCAGCCTTGCCAGCAACGGCCGCACGGTGTGCACGGGGTCGGTGTGGCGAACCCGCGCCAGCATCGCGCGCGTATCCCAGCCGCGTTCGCCGACCGCCTCGCCGACCTCGCGCGCTCGGATCGCCCAGTAGTCGCGCTCGCTGATCTCCTGGCGCAGCATCGACTGCCACAGCGGGTCGGTCGACGGGTCCAGCGGGCCGAGCCAGGTCAGCGTGCCGCGCGGCAGGCCCAGGAGCTGCTCGGTCTGGCGGTGGCACTCGAACAGCGAGACGCTGATCACGGCGCCGAAGTCCAGCAGCAGGCCGCGCACCGGGGTGCGCAGCGACGGCTCCGGCTCCGCGCCCGCAGCGGCGGCGCGGCGGGCCTGCACGTCCTCGAACCTCATGCCGCCACGCTCACCAGCTTGAGCTCGGTGCAGCCGAGCAGGCCCTCGAGCCCGCTCTCGTGGCCGATGCCGCTGGCCTTGACGCCGCCGAACGGCGTCTCCGGCTGCGAGACGCCGAAGTGGTTGATCCCGACCATCCCTGCCTCCAGGCCCTCGGCCAGCCTGTGCGCCGCCCGAAGGTCGTTCGTGAAGCCGTAGGCCGCGAGGCCGTAGGGCAGCGCATTGGCGCGCGCGATCGCGTCGTCCAGCTCGTCGAAGACGTCGAGCACGGCGATCGGGCCGAACGGCTCCTCGCGCTGCACGCGCGCCGCCAGTGGCACGCCCTCCAGCACCGTCGGCGCGTAGAAGAAACCCGGGCGGTCCAGCCGCCGCCCGCCGCAGGCCACACGCCCGCCATGCGCGATCGCATCGTCGACGAAGGCCTGCATCTCGTGCACGCGGTGCGCGGCGACCAGCGGCCCCATCTGCGTCGCCGGGTCCATCCCGGGGCCCACGCGAAGCGCCTCGGCGCCGGCGACGAAGGCGTCGCGGAAGGCCGCGTAGCGCGAGCGATGGACGAGGAAGCGGATCGGCGACGCGCAGACCTGCCCCGCGTTGCGGTACTTGGCCCCCACCGACATCGCCGCGACCGCCTCGGCGTCGGCGTCGGCGCAGACGACGACCGGCGCATGGCCGCCGAGCTCGGCCGTGTAGCGCTTGCCGTGCCGCGCCGCCAGCTCGCCGAGCTGGCGCCCAACCGCGACCGACCCGGTGAACGAGACCTTGGCGATGCGCGCATCGGGCACCAGCGCCGACGAGATCGCCGCCGGGTCGCCGGCGACGAGATTGATCACGCCGTCGGGCAGCCCGGCGTCGACGAAGCAGCGCACCAGCTCGACCGCCGCCGACGGCGTGCGCTCGTCGGGCTTGAGGACGACGCTGCAGCCCGCGGCCAGCGCGCCGCCGAGCTTGCGTGCCGGCAGGTTGCACGGGAAGTTCCAGGGCGTGAAGGCCGCCACCGGCCCGACCGGCACCCGCATCACGGTCTGGCTGGCCACGCCCGGCGTGCGCGGCGGCACGCCGCGCGCGGCGAGCCGCTTGGCCTCCTCGGCGAGGAAGTCGATGATCTCGGCCGACAGCCGCACCTCGCGCTCGGCCTCGGCGAGCGGCTTGCCCTGCTCGCGCGTCAACACCGCGGCGATCGCGCCGGCGCGATCGCGCAGCAAGGCGGTGGCGCGCGTGATCAGCGCGTGGCGCTCGACCGGCAGCCGACGGCGCCAGGCCTCGAAGCCCGCGGCCGCGGCCTGCGCCGCGGCGTCGATCTCGGCCGGGCTGGCGACCGGCAACGCGCCGATCGTCTCGCCGCTGGCCGGGTCGACGAGCGGGCGCGTGCCGGCCGAGGTCGCGTCGACCCAGCGTGCGCCGATGCGCAGCGCCGGGGCGCGATCGACGGTCGTGGCCCGCGGGTCGGAGGCGGGAGATCGTTTCATTGACAACGATTATGGTGCGCCCGCGGCCCGCCGCGTACAGGGTGGACCCTGATGGGCGGCATCCGGCAGATCGTTTTATCGTCAACGATAGAATCAGCCCTGCCCCGGTCGCCCTCGATGCCTTCGACGCCCCGTCCCCGCCCCCCGACCGGCAGCGCCGCGCGCAGCACGGCGCGCGCCAAGACCGCGGCCGCGGCGGCGACGCCAGCCAAGCCGGTGCCGCGCCGCGTCACCGTGCGCCGCCCGACGCTCGGCCCGATCGGCCGGCTCGAGGATTTCATCCCGTTCAAGCTCGCGGTCGTCGCCAATCGCGTCTCGCAGTCGATCGGGCACCTGTTCGAGACCCGCTACGGGCTGCAGATCCCCGAGTGGCGCATCCTGATGGCGCTGTACGCCTACGGTCGCCAGGCCTTCCACGAGGTCGTCGACCGCACCAGCATGGACAAGGCGCGCGTGTCGCGTGCGCAGCGCCGGCTGGTCGACCTGGGGATGATCGCGACCGCCCCCGACCCCGACGACGGCCGCCGGCTGCTGATGTCGATCACCGACACCGGCGCGCGGCTGTGCGCGCAGATCCTGCCCGAGGCCGCCGCGCGCGAGGCCTGGTACCTGGCCGCGCTGACCGACGACGAGCACCGCCAGCTCGACCTCATCCTCGACAAGCTGATGGTGCGAAGCGGGCAGGAACCGTAGCGCCGTGTCCTGCGGCAGGGCGGGGCCCGTCAGGCGTCGACGCGCACCAACCGACTCGTGGAACTGGGCGCGGGGATCAGCGTCCCGGGCGGCACCTCCACGCCCGGCTTGCCGGCGACGGTGACCGTACCGGGCTTCGTCGGGTGATGCAACGGGCGGCGGCTCCCCCCTTCTGACGCACCTGGACCCCACCGTCGGCCGACAGGCGGGCGAGGAGATCCTCGACCTTGACCAGCATGCGGCCAGAATCGCATCGCCGGTTACGACAGCCGAGGGTCGAACTCGAACGGGTCGCGCTCCCTGACCAGCGCGACCTCCGGGAGCCTCGGATGTAGGGCATTGAGGAGCAGGTTGTGTTCGGCCGGCTCGACGTAGGAGGGAACCCAGAGCGCAAGTTCGGCGCACGCATCGAGCCACCGGTCGCCGAACGCCTGGGTCACGGCTTCGCTGTCGCGCCAGTGATCCGGAAGTCCGGCCGCCTGCGCGGTCCGAACCACCAGGCCGTCGGGCAGCTCCAGTCTGAAAAGGGCCTGTCCGACTGGCGTGATGCCGTTCGCGTGGACACGCTTCTCGAGTTGCGCCAGCGCACGCGACCCTGCGCAGTAGATCACCCGCCGCGATGCAGCACCGGATCGCAGACTGTGCCAGCGTCCTGGCGCCAAGGCTGAGCCGTAGGCCTGGTCGGCAACGGTCTTCGCGGCGGCCAGACCGATGCGGAAGACGGCGATGCTCAAGCGGCGGCGCCGAATCTCAGCGCGACGAGCATCGACTGCACCTTGCTCATGCCCCAGGGCGTGCGCGCTCGTCTGAGCGGGGTCTCGCCATCCAGAGAGGGATGCGGCCGAGTCAGCCAGGTCGACGCCTGCGTCGGCGAGCCGAAGACTTCGGTGGCCTGGGTCAAGAGGTCCGTGATCTGCAGGGCCTTGACGGCGGCATCCCGGGGCAACGCCGAACCACTGGCCTTGCGGCGGCTGACCGTCGTTCGATCGATACCCACGAAGTCGAGCACGTCGCGCGACTCGAGCCCGCTGAAGGCCGCGATGTCGCCCAGGAAGTCGGGGTCCAGTCCGTCGGCGACCAGGGTTTCCGCGACTTCGGGCGCCATGCGGCATCCGCAGGCCTCACCGCTGAGGGCCTGGGGTTGGCCGGCGCCGGGAAAGAAGTCGCCGCCCGTCAGCAGCAGCCCGCCGCCGCCTTTCATTCCGTTTTGCCCGGCACCCCTACGCCCTGCCGAGTCGGAACCCTTGCGCGCGCCCCCTGCCCTCGCCGCCAGCCTGTTGATCGTGCTGGCCCACTCGTCAAGCGACTCGGCTGGCCGTGGAGGCAGATGCTGGACCGCAGCAGCTGCATGTGCCGTCATGATTCAACTCCAGAGTCTTTGCAAACGCACGCATATTCTAGTGCGTTTGCACCCGTCAAGCTAGCGTCCGTTCCTCGTCACTGGTCGCGCCAACCTCGATGAAGTCAGGCACGCCATCGGCGCCGCAGCGGTACACACCGTTAAGGCTTGACTGTTAAGGCTTGTGCGACACCTGCCCTGCGCGCAGAAGGTCGTGTGCCCTCGCTGCATCCGGTCAGGTGTCGCATTAGCCTCGAGGGAGGAAACCGCGGCGAACGCCCGCGGGCACCCGATGAAGGTTCGAACGCGATCCCTTGTCAGACACTCCCGCGCGGCTTCAAACTCGGCCCGTCGAACCCCGCCGCTTGCGCCGACGGCCCCAGCGACTCGACGCGACCGCGGCCGAGCTTGTAGCGGTAGTTGTTGGTCAGCGGGTCCGGCACCGCGTGGCATACCGCATTGGCGTGCTGCCCCGGGTGGTTGAAGCCGGCCTTGGCGACCCCCTCGCGCATGCCGTCGTCGAGCACCGCCACCGCCTCGAACGACCCGCGAGTGACGCGGATATGCCCGGCCGCGAGCAGCGCGTCGAAATGCTGCTCGTGGGCCTGCACGCCGAGCGGCATCCCGGTCTGCACGTAGACCGCATCGTTGCTGACGCGGACGAGGTCGCCGTTGGAGACGCCGCGCGCGGCGGCGTCGCGCGGGTGGATGAACAGCATCTGCACCACCCCGCGCGCCGCGGTGTAGGGCTTGCGCCGGTCGTCGAAACCGCTCTGCCAGACCTCGTCGATGCGGCCGTTGGTGATCCACAGCTCGCCCTGGTCGGTGCGCGGACGCGCGGCAGCGTAGAACTCGCTCCAGCCCGGGAAGTCCCACGGCGCCTTCAGCAGCACGGCCTTGCCGCTGTGGGTCGCGAAGCCCTGCAGCAGCCGCGTGCGCCAGCGGTCCGCGTCGGGCAGTGCCTGGTCCGGGTCGTGCAGCCGCACGGTGCCGATCAGCCGCTCGCCGGTGCGCCGCACCGGGGTCTGGATGCCGTCCGGGCCGAGCCGCCTCAAGGCCTCGTGGCCGGGCAGGCCGTCGCGCCTGGCCTGCCGCACCAGCTCGTCGTAGTCGTAGACGCCGCCGCGGCCGTGGCGCGCCGCCTCCTCGAAGACCTCGCTGGCGTCGCGCCAGGCGAAGCGGTCGCCCCAGCCCATACGGCGCGCGAAGGCCTGCACCGCCTGCCAGTCCGGCCGCGCCTGCCCGGGCGGGTCGCAAAAGCGCGCGTACAGGCGCAGCCGGCGCTCGCCGTTGCAGCGCGTGAAGTCGGCCTCGCCCCAGGTCGCCGCCGGCAGCACGATATCGGCGTAGCGCGTGCCCAGCGGATCGACCGGGTAGATGTCGGAGTCGACCAGCACCATGCCGCCCGCGTCGGCGCGTGCGATCAAGGCCTCGGCCGCATGCGCCGCGTCCGCTCGCCGGGGCTGCTCGGGCCGCTCGACGGTCAGCGCGGCGATCGCGCGCTCCAGCTCGGCCGATGCCGCCATCGCGCCGATCCAGGTCGTGCCGAAGACCCAGGCGAACCGCAGCCGGCCGTCGATCAGCCAGCGGTCAAGGTTGAGCGGCTTGCGCCGCCGCCCCGGGTACTTCTCCGGCGACAGCCAGCCCGGCATGCCGGGCGCTCCGGCCCAGCCGCGCTGGTGGCCGCCGCCGCGGCCGATGACGCGCCCGGGCCGGTTGCCGGCGCCGCAGACCAGGCCCAGCGCCGCCAGCGACGCGCTGTTCATGTAGTTGTTGGACCAGTAGTTGCCCTTCTCCAGCATGAACGACGCCTTGGGCCGCGAGCCATCGGCACGCGGCCGCGCGAGCAGCTCGGCGGCGCGCTCGATCAGCGCCGCATCGACGCCGGTGATGCGCGCCGCCTGCGCCAGCGCCAATTCCTCGCGCGCGAGCAGGAAGGCGCGGTAGTCGGCCCAGTCGCTCTGGAACAGGCCCCAGGTCGTCCGCCACTGCCACGGCGTATCGCGCGTGCCCCGCCCCAGCCCCTGGTCGACCTCCCAGCGCCGCGCGACCCAGCGGTCGATGAAGCCCTGATCCTGCCAGCCGCGCTCGACGATCACGCGCGCGATCGCCTGGTTCAGCACGCTGTCGGTGCCGGGGATCACCGGCAGCCACAGCCCGCCCTGCTTCAGCCCCCAGGCGACGCCGCCGCTGCGGTGCGGGGTGGCGAAGATCAGCGTCTTGCCCGGTTCGGCGCCGCGCATGATCTGGGTCGTGAACAGCGTGGCCTTGGTCTCGAAGGGGTCGGTGCCGGAGCAGAACATGACCTCGCACGCGCCCCAGTCGTCGTAGCTCGGCGAAAAGGCCTCGATCCCGGCATCGTCGAGCCCGGCGGCGTCGTTCGTCGCCGCGCACTTGTCGTGCGGCGCGAAGGCCGGCGTGCCGACGGCATCGAACGCCAGCCGCGCGATCGCGTAGGTATTCTCGAAATACTGGTACGAGTAGGCCTTGATGCCCCAGGCATGCTCGCCGTGGCGGGCGAGCACATGCTGCGAGACGCGCGCCATGACCTCGATCGCGTCGTCCCACGAGACCTCGCGCAGAACGCCCCCGACGCGCAGCAGCGGCGTCGTCAGCCGCTCGCGCGTGCGGTTGCCCGGGTGGTGGCATTTCTGCGCCAGCGTGCCGCCGCGCATCGAGTGCCCGCCGCCGGGGTTGACCGCGCGCGCCAGCGGGTCGGGCAGCACCAGCACATGGTGCGGCCGGCCCTGCCAGGCGACGATATTGTGCTGCGCCGGGTTGGCCCAGGGTGGCTCGTCGGCGCGCGGGGTGCCCTCGGATGGCGGCGGCGTCGCGGCGCCGCCGTCGGCCGGCCAGCGCCAGACCCGGTAGGCGCAGCCGACGACGCAGTAGTCGCACGCGGTGCCGATCTGCTCCGCGCGCGGCGGCGCCACGGGCGGGCGATCAGCCATGCGCGGCCCCGTCGCCGAAGACCAGCCCCTGGACGCCGACCGCAAGGATCGCGTCGCCGTCGAGCTCCAGCACGATCTGCGGCAGCGCCTGCGTCGCGTGCCCGCTGAGCACGACGCCGTGGCGCGTCAGGTCGAATCGCGTCAGGTGGCGCGGGCAGGGGCCGAGCAGCTGGTTGGCGGCGTCGAACGCGCCCTCCAGCGGTCCGCCGAGGTGCGTGCAGCGGGCGCTGAAGGCGACGATGTCGCGCTGCGGCCCGACCCCGCCGCCGGCCGTCACCCCCAGCCGCACCAGCATCGCCGGCAGCCCCGGGCGCGGGTAGTCGAACCAGACCGGCTCGCCGACGCGCAGCGCCCCCAGCCGCGCGACGCTGCGGGGCGCGTGCGCCGCACGCGCGGCGCGCAGCGGCATCGGCAAGCCCGCCAGCGGCGCCAGCAACACCAGCCTCGCCCCGGCCAGCAGCGCGTCGCGCCGGCTCAGGCACGCGCGCTCAGCGTCCATCGCGCGCTCCGGCCACGGGCAGCGGCCGCGTCGGCGGCAGCTCGGGCGCGGGCATGGCAGGCAGTTCGTCCATGCTCAGGCTCTCCAGGAAGGCGACGAGGTCGCGCTTGTCGTCGTCGCTCAGCCCCAGCGGCTGCAGCCAAGCCGGCTTGGCCGCCGCGTCGCCGCCGCCGCGGTCGAAGAAGTCGACCACCTCGCGCAGCGTCGCGAAGGCGCCGTTGTGCATGTAGGGCGCGGTGTGGCGCAGCTCGCGCAGCGACGGCGTGCGGAACTTGCCGCGATCGCGCGCGTCGCGCGTCAGGTATTCCAGCCCGAGGTCGTCGTCGCCCGACGCGTACTGCTCGCGCGACACACCGCGCTGCAGGTTCTGCCAGCGTGCGGTCACCTGCAGCAGCACATGCGCGTCGGCCTGCGGCAGCCGCGGCACGCCGAGTGCGTGGAAGCGCTGGTCGGCGAACAGCGGCCCTTCGTGGCAGCGGATGCAGCCGGCCTTGCCGCTGAAGAGCGCCCAGCCGCGCTGCGCCGCCGGGCTCAGCGCGTCGCGGTCGCCGGCCACCCAGCGGTCGAACGGCACCCGCGCCGGGTCCGACACCAGCGTGCGCTCGAAGGCCGCGATCGCCTGCCACGCGTGCGTCAGGCGCGGCCACTCGGTGCCGAAGACGGCGCGGAAGCGCCGCACGTACTCGGGGACGAAGCGCAGCCGCATCTCCATCATCGCCGGGTTGCCGTTGCCGGCCACCGCGCCGGTGGCCGCCGACTGCGCCTGCGCCTCCAGGCTGCCGACGGCGCCGTCCCAGAACAGCCGCTCGTAGTGCGCGGCGTTCCAGATCGTCTGCGAGTTGCGCCAGTGGATCGTGCCCGGGTAGCCGCGCGAGACCGTGCTGCGCTCGCCCATGCCGAGCGCCGGCAGGTGGCACGACGCGCACGCGGTCGACCCGTTGCCCGACAGCCGCGGGTCCCAGAACAGCAGCCGGCCGAGTTCGACCTTGGCCGCGCTGCCCGGGTTGTCGGCCGGGGCGACGACCGGCGGCAGCGTGCCGGGCGGTGCCGCCGGCACCTGGGCCCGCGCGGCGCCGAAGCCCAGCAGCGCGACACCGACCGCGGCCGCGACCCGCGCCCTCACCGGCGCCCCCTGGGCAGCACGGCATAGTCCTGCGGCACCGACTCCGGGTGGGCCGGCAGCGGCGGCGACAGCGCACGCAGCAGCGCCAGCAGCGCCGCGCGCTCGCGGGCTTCGAGCGCGACCGGCGCCAGCTCGCCGGCGGCGCCGCCGCCGCGCAGGTGGAAGTCGAGCACATCCTCCAGCGTCGCCAGCGACCCGTCGTGCAGGTAGGGGGCCGTGTGCGTCAGCATGCGCAACGACGGCGTGACGAAGCGCCCGCGGTCGGCATCGACCTTGCTCACCGCGAAGGCACCCAGGTCCTCGCGCTCGTCCATGTAGCCCGGCACGCCCATCGTCGCGTGATGACGCAGCAGCGTGATCATGCGCAGCGCGTCGCCGGCGATCGCGGGCGACGCGGGCACGCCGAGCCGGTGCGCGCGACCGTCGCTGCCCAGCGGCCCGTGGTGGCAACGCGCGCAGCCGGCCTTGCCGTGGAACAGCGCCAGCCCCTCGCGCAGCGCCGGCGGCAACGCGACGCGCTCGCCGCGCAGGTGGCGGTCGACCGGCGTGTCGGGTGCGTCGAGCGTGCGCAGGTACTCGGCGATGGCCCCGAACAGGCGCGGTGCATAGGGCTCGCTGGCATCGCCGACCGCGCGCTGCCAGGCCTGCATCAGCGCCGGGATCTGGCGCACGCGCTCCTGCACGAGGCGCGCATCGGCGTTCATGAAGTGCGCCTCGGTGACCATGTCGCGCACCGCGGTCGCGAGGTCGGCGCCGTCGAGCCGGCCGTCCCAGGTCAGCCGCGTCTTCAGCTGCACCGACAGCAGCCCCGGCGCGTTGCGGAAGAACTCGCTGCCGTTGTAGCCGCGGGACAGCGGCTGCCCGTCGGCGAAGCCGCGCGCCGGCTCGTGGCAGCTCGCGCAACTGCGGCTGCCGTCGCCCGACAGCCGCGGCTCGAAGAAGAGCTGGCGGCCGAGCTCGGCCAAGGCGGTGTCGACGCGTGCCTGGGGCGGCAGCGCTTGCAGCGCCGGCGGCCGCGCAGGCGGCGCGGGCGGCTTCTCGGCGCCAGCCGGCGCTGCCGCCGCCAGCAGCAGGATGGCCGCGCACGCGGCCCGCGCACGCGAGCCGCCGCTCATCGGACGTAGGACTGGCCGGTGTAGCGCACGCTGGGCGCGGCCTGCAGGATGACGTGGCAGCTCGCCTTCCAGGTCAGGATCTCGCGCCACAGCCGTGCATCCTGGTCCGCCGGCATCGGCGTGCCGTCCGCCGGAAGGTCGATGAAGAAGATCCTGCCGCCTTCGGTCTGCGCGAACTGCCCGACGCCAGGCGGCTGCGAGGGGCGGTGCCCCGGCGGCGCCGAATGGCAGCCACGGCAGTTGAGCGCCCAGAAGGTGGCGGCCGACTGGGCCGCCATGGCCTGCGGCGGCAGCGCGAGCACCAGCCATGCAGCAGGAAGCAGCCACGGCCGCCACGGCACGCGCGCACCGCCTGCCGCCGGCGCCCGCAGGCCACGGTCGCGCCGACCCGGCGAGCTGCGACGAGCGCGCGCCGGCGTCATCTCACTTGCTCTGCTCCGCGATGCCGACGATCAGCGAGGTCGTGCAGTGGAACATGTTGTTGTCGTTGGCCATGCACCAGTTGACATCGTTGTGCAGGCTGATGCGGTAGCCCGGCCGCTCGCCGAGGTTGAGGTTGCACAGGCAGCGGCCGCAGGAGATCTTGCCGCAGCAGTCGTTGTAGCTGATCAGGTAGTCGCGCCCGTCGGCCGGGTTGCGGCAGGTGCCGATCCAGCCGACCTTGGACGGCTCGGTGCCGGGCGGGCAGGTCGATACGCTGCCGCCGCAGCAGCTGCACAGGAAGCCGTCGATCGCGCAGTAGCGCCAGTACTCGCACTGCGTGTCGTCGGGCGCCTTGCCCTTGGCCGACCCACCGCCGCCCCCCGCCGCGGCGTGCGCCTTGCCGCCGCTGCGGTCGAACGGCAGCACCGGCAGCGCCACCACCGAGCCCGCGAGCAGCGCCTTGCCGACGCGCGCCAGCGCGCTGCGGCGCGAGGTCGAGCACGCCACGCGGCGCGCCGAGCGTTCGAACCAGTCGTCGAACCACTTCATGGTCAGTCCTTCAGTTGCGCGCCGTGCGCGCCTCGATGAATCCCTGGACGGAGGCGACCTCGAGCTCCTTGGCGGTAAAAAGGCTCTCGAGCTGCTCGCGCGAGTTGACCAGCCCCTTGGCGCGGACGATGCCGCGCTCGTCGATCAGCACCGCATGAGGCAGCTTGCCGACGCGGAACGCCATCCCGAGCTCGGTCGACAGCACATACGGGAATTCGAGCAGCCCGGCGCGCTCGCGGAAGGCCCGGTGCTCGTCGGGCTCGCCGTCGCTGGCGAAGACCACCCGCAGCCAGGCCGACTCGTCGCGCGCGATCGACTTCAGGATCGGCAGCAGCTTCTTGCACACCGGGCAGGTCGGCGACAGGAAGAACAGCAGCTGGCTGTGCTCGGCCGGCGTGCCGACGGCGACCCCGGCGCCGTCCAGCGACGCCAGCGACATCGGCGGCGCCGCCTCGCCGGGCTTGGGGCCGGTGTCGAGGATCAGCGCCCCCATCGGCGCGATGCGCTCGTACAGGATGCCGACCTGGCGCGCCAGCGCGGCCACCACGACCAGCAATGCGATCACGACCACCCACAGCACGATCGTCGATACCAGCAGCGCCTCGTTCATCGTCTCACCTCCTGAGCCCGGACAGCCGCGGCGCATTCGCCAGCAGCTGGTTGCCCGCTGCGTAGAGCAGGTACAGGCCGACCGTGCCGGTGGCCACCGTCAGCGCATCCAGCCAGACCAGCTCGCGCGCCGGCGCCACCGTGCCCGCGCCCAGCGCGAGCCCGACCAGCAGGGCATTGCGCACGACCAGCAGCCACGACAGGTGCTGCCGCCCCTCGGGGCCGCCGCAACCGCAGTCGATGTGGGTGCGCCCGCGCAACAGGTTGACGACGACCGCGCCGGTCACGACCGCCAGCAGCGCGATCGCCGCCGCGGCGCCCCACGGCCGCGACGCCACCGGCAGCAGCAGCAAGCCGGCCACCAGCTCGGCGAGCGGCAGCAGCCACGCCATCGGCGCCACCAGCGGCTCCGGCAGCAGCCGGTACTGCGCCAGCGCGCCGGTGAAGCCGTCGCGATCGGCGAGCTTGTGCCCGGCACCGACCAGCAGCACGACGGCCAGCGTCGCCGCGGCGATGTGCGCGAGGATCGGGTCGAGCGCCGGCAGCAGGCCCATCAGTGCAGCTCCAGCATCGTCGCCGACTCCGCGACGCCCTCGATCCGGCCGACGAATCGCGGCGCCGGGCCGGCGTCGTAGCGGGCGATCGCCATCGCGACCGCGTCCAGCGCATACAGCGTCGGCGCGGGCGTCTGCGAGACCACCAGCGCCACCGCCATGTGGCCCGGCAGCCGGGCGACGCGCTCGCGCGTGCGCAGGTCGACGACCCAGATCTCCTCGGCCGGATTCTTGTGCGAGCCCTCGGCACCGCCCTTGTGCATGCCGATATACATGCGCTGTTGCAGCCGGTGCACGGCGAACAGCTGGTAGCCGCCGGGGCGCCAGCCCTGCGCGGCGTCGGCCGCGCCGACCAGGCTCCACGCGGGCCCGATGCGCGCGGTCGGCTGCGACAGGTCGGCGACGTGGACCTTGCCGAGGAAGCTCACGAGCACGTGCCGGTCGGCCGGCCCGCGCAGATCGCCGAGGTGCTGCGACTGGACGAAGACCGGGTCGACGTCGGCGTCGAAGAAGCGCTCGCTGCGCGTGCTCGACGCGAGCGAGCCGTCGGCGGCCAGGATCATCGTCTGCAGCGTGCCGTCGCCGCAGATCGTCGCGAAGCGGTCGGCCGCGGTCTCCGACGGGATGATCGCCCAGCAGCCCGGGTTGGGGATCTCGGCGGCGAACTTGCGCGCCTTCAGGTCGACCACGGTGATCGAGGTCGCCGGGGTCACGTTCTGCACGAACAGCCAGCGGCCGTCGACCGAGCTGCGAACCAGCCCCTCGTAGGGCAGCGCCTGCGCGCGCCGTGGCGGGATCGCGATCTCGGCCACCAGGTCCAGCGTCGTCGGGTCGTGGATCTCGACCACGTCGCTGCGCTCGCCGCGCGCCAGCCGCGCGTAGTAGCTGGTCGTGACGTAGAGCTCCTTGCGGTCGCGCGACAGCGCCGACTGCCCCGCGTAGCCGGTCGCGAACTGGCCCAGGTAGCGCCCGCTCGCGCCGTCGAGCACGTGCAGCCGGTTGTCGACGATGTGCTGGATCGTGATGTCCGAGACGTACAGCCGGTGCTCGTCGGGCGCCGGCAGCTTGGCCACGGTCAGCGCCTCGGTGGCGAGCTGTGCCGCCGCCGGTGCGGCAAGACACCAGGCGGTGGCGACGGCACCCAGGGTGCTCAGGAAGCGACTCACGGCGACTCTCCTGCGGGTTGCGCGGCCAGGCACGACCGCATCCGGCCGCGACGCGGTCGGCGCCGGCATGCTAGCGCGAGGCGGGGCCGAGGCGATAGCCGAAATCGGCAAGCGCGCTCTCGGGCCACCACGCGAGGAGGCCCGCCCACCCGGATCGGTGGGCATCCTTGGCGCGCAGCGCCGACTCGGGGAGGGCCCGGATTGACCCACCGCAAGCCAGCCGCCGAGAATCCGACGCAACGTCAACCACAGGAGACCGACGCGATGCCAGCGCGCGCCGCGATCCGGGCGATCGAGCGCGCCGAGCGGACCCGCAGCGACGGCCGCGGGCGCGACCAGCCCGGCGACGCCGAGATCATCAGCCGCGAAACCCGCGACGTCGACGAGCAGGCAGCCTGCCTGCGCGAGTGGGACCAGGTCTACGAGCAGCTCGCCCCGGGGCGATTCGTCGGCCGCTTCCTCGAGGTCCGGCTGGGCGATGTGCAGCTCTTCCGCGAGGTCACGAACCGGCCCCTGTACCAGGCGGGCCGGGTGCGGGAGGGCGGACATGTGCTCGGCGTCCCGGCGGCGATGCGAGGGGCGGCCGGCTGCATCGGCCGTCCGCTCGGGCCCGACAGCATCGTGTCGATGCGCGGCGGCGACACGCTGGACCTGCGTACGCCGCAGGACTTCGACATCGTCGCCGCGGCGATGCCGGTGGCGGCGCTGGAGCGCTATGCACAGGACGTCGAACCGGGCGGCCTGGACCGCGCGCGCGCCGGCAGCTCCGTCCTCGAGCTCGGCCGCGCACCGGCGCAGGAGCTGCGCAGCCTGCTGCAGACCGCGCTCGACGTCGCCCAGCGCAGGCCCGCGGTGCTGCGATTCGCCGCGCTGCACCGCACGCTCGAACAGGCGTTGCTCGCGACCGCCGCGCGGGTGCTGTCGCGCGCCGCCGGCGAACCGCAGCAGCGGGTGCCGGCCCGCATGCGGCACGCGCTCGTCGCCCGTGCCAAGGACTACATGCGCGCGCACGTCGACGAGCCCTTGACGGTCGAGGACCTTTGCCGCGCGCTGCGCGTCAGCCGCCGCACCCTGCAGTACGGCTTCCAGGACGTGCTGCAGATCAGCCCCGCGGGCTACCTGCGCGCACTGCGGCTGAACGGTGCGCGCCGTGCGCTGCGCGGCGCCGACCCGGACCGCGACTGTGTGCACGACATCGCCGCGCGCTGGGGCTTCTGGCACCTGAGCCGTTTCGCCGACGACTACCGGCGCATGTTCGGCGAACTGCCGTCGCAGACGCTTCGCGGCGGCCGTGTCGCGGCGGCCGCGTCGGGCGTCGCCGGCTAAACTCCGCCGCCCGGCGCCGGTGGTTCGGTGCCCCGACCGTCGATGGACACTCCCGGCAATCTCTTCGTCGTCTCCGCGCCCAGCGGCGCGGGCAAGTCCAGCCTCGTCAAGGCGCTGCTCGAGCTGGATGCGCGGCTGGCGGTGTCGGTGTCGCACACCACGCGCGCGCCGCGCGGGCAGGAGCAGCACGGGCGCGAGTACTGGTTCGTCGATGCCCCGGCCTTCCGCGCGATGATCGAGCGCGGCGAGTTCATCGAATGGGCCGAGGTGCACGGCAACCTGTACGGCACCTCGCGCGGCGCGATCGACGAGCGGCTTCGCGCCGGCCAGGACGTCGTGCTGGAGATCGACTGGCAGGGCGCGCTGCAGATCAGGGGGCTGTTCCCGCACGCGGTGCTGATCTTCGTCCTGCCGCCGAGCTGGGACGAGCTGCGGCAGCGGCTGCGGCGCCGCGGCGAAGATGGCGAGGAAGTCATCGAGCGCAGGATGGCCAACGCGCGCGAGGAGGTGGCGCAGGCGCGGCACTTCGACTTCGTTATAATCAACGGGCTCTTCGAAACGGCGCTCTTCGACCTCAAGACGGTCGTGCACTCGCAGCGTCTGAAGTACGCGGCCCAGCTGCGAAACCGTTCGCAGGTCTTCGCCGCCCTCGGCCTGACCTGACCCCCCGACCCGGAGCCCACGCGATGGCGCGCATCACCGTCGAGGATTGCCTCGAGAAGATCCCCAACCGCTTCCAGCTCACGCTGGCGGCGACCTACCGCGCGCGCATGCTCAGTCAGGGTCACGCGCCGAAGGTCGAGGCGCGCAACAAGCCCGGCGTGACCGCGCTGCGCGAGGTCGCGGCCGGCGAGGTCGGGCTGGAGATGCTGAAGAAGGTGCCGGTCTGACGGGTCTGCGGATCCGACGCTGAAGGCGCCTGAGCGGCGCCTTCGTCGTTTCTCGCTCGACACGATCGACGGCGTCGCGCGCTGGCCAGGTCGGCGACCCCGGCCTTCACGCGGCCGGGTCGCCCGCGCCGCGGCCCAGGCGTCGCGCTTGCGGGCCCGCACGAGACGGCACGATCCGGGCTAAGCTTGGCGCATGGGGATTCGCTCGCTCGCCGCCGAACTGCTGCCCAGCGCGCTGCAAGGGCTGCAGCGGGTCAGCTTCGCGCCGACGGCGCGCGATGCGCAGACGGCCGAGACCTTCGACGGCCTGGCCGCGCGGCTGGCCTACCTGGGCAAGGCGGACCTGAAGCGCGTGCGCGAGGCCTACAAGTTCGCCGACGAGGCGCATCTGGGGCAGTTCCGCGCCAGCGGCGAGCCCTACATCACGCACCCGACCGCGGTCGCCAGCCTGTGCGCCGAGTGGCGGCTGGACGTGCAGGCGATCATGGCCGCGCTGATGCACGACACGATCGAGGACCAGGGTGTCAGCAAGGCGGCCCTGGTCGAGCACTTCGGCGCCCCGACCGCCGAGCTGGTCGACGGGCTGACCAAGCTCGACCGGCTGCGCTTCAACACGCGCGAGGAGGGGCAGGCCGAGTCGTTCCGCAAGATGCTGCTGGCGATGGCGCGCGACGTGCGCGTCATCCTCGTCAAGCTCGCCGACCGGCTGCACAACATGCGCACGATGGGCGCGATGGCGCCCGACCGGGCGCGGCGCATCGCGCGCGAGACGCTCGAGATCTACGCCCCGATCGCGCACCGACTGGGTCTCAACGAGGTCTACCGCGAGCTGCAGGACCTGTGCTTCGCGCACATCCACCCCTGGCGCCAGGCGGCGCTGGCCAAGGCGCTGCAGCGATCGCGCGGCACCCGGCGCAACGTCGTCGAGCGCGTCGAGCAGGACGTGCACAAGGCCTTCGCGCGCGCGCGCATGAAGGTGCAGATCAGCGGGCGCGAGAAGACGCTGTATTCGATCTACCGCAAGATGCGCGACAAGCGCCAGGGCTTCGCACAGGTCAACGACATCTTCGGCTTCCGCATCATCGTCGCCGGCGTCGACGACTGCTACCGGGCGCTGGGCGTGCTGCACCAGCTCTACAAGCCGGTGCCCGGGCGCTTCAAGGACTACATCGCGATCCCCAAGGCCAACGGCTACCAGTCGCTGCACACGACGCTGGTCAGCCCGCTGGGCACGCCGGTGGAGTTCCAGATGCGCACCGAGGCGATGGACGCGGTGGCCGAGAAGGGCATCGCCGCGCACTGGCTGTACAAGTCGGGCGACAAGTCCGGCCAGGCCGCGGCCGAGGCGCAGCGCCTGGGCACGATGTGGCTGCAGTCGCTGCTGGACATCCAGGACGAGACGCGCGACTCGACCGAGTTCCTCGAGCACGTCAAGATCGACCTGTTCCCGGACGCGGTCTACGTCTTCACGCCGATGAGCCGCATCCTGGCGCTGCCGCGCGGCGCCACGCCGATCGACTTCGCCTACGCGATCCACTCCGACGTCGGCAACCACACGGTGGCCGCGACGATCAACGGCGAGCCGGCCGCACTGCGCACCGAGCTCAAGAGCGGCGACGTGGTCGAGATCGTCACCGCGCCCGGCGCGCGCCCCAACCCGGGCTGGCTCAACATCGTGCGCACCGGGCGCGCACGCTCCAAGATCCGGCACTACCTGAAGAACCTCGAGCAGGAGGAGACGCTGGCGCTGGGCGAGAAGATGCTGGCGCAGGCGCTGCGCGCCGAGGGGCTGAAGCTGCCGGCCTCGGACCCGGGCGACGAGGCCGCCAGCGCGCTGTGGCAGCAGCTCACGCGCTGGAGCGGCAACCGGACGCGCGCCGAGCTGATGATCGACATCGGCCTGGGGCGCAAGCTGGCGATCATCGTCGCCAAGCGGCTGGCGGCGCTGATGATCGAGCAGGGATCGCGCCCCGACGCGGTGACGCTGACGCTGGGCCGCTACGCCGCCGACGACGGCGCACCGTCGCACGGCGTGGTCTTCGTCGACGGCAGCGAGGGCGCGTCGATCCAGCTCGCGACCTGCTGCAGGCCTATCCCGGGCGACGCCATCAGCGGCTACCTCGGCCGTGGCGAGGGGCTCGCGGTGCATACGGCCGAGTGCAGCGTCGGCCGGCGGCTGCGCCAGCGCGACCCGGAGCGCTGGATCAGCGTCGCCTGGTCGGACGAGCTGACGCGCAGCTTCCAGACCGGCGTCGTCGCGCTGCTGAAGAACGGCAAGGGGGTGCTGGCGCAGGTCGCCTCGGCGGTCAGCGCGGCCGAGGCCGACATCACGCACCTGGACATGGGCAACGAACCGGCGGCCGAGACGACCGAGCTGCGGTTGCTGCTGAGCGTGCGCGACCGCCAGCACCTGGCCGACGTCCTGCGCGCACTGCGCCGCGTGCCCACCGTGCTCAAGGTCGCGCGCATCAAGCCCTAAGGGCTGCGGCGTGCGCCGTTCGCCGGCTGCCGCTGCGGTCGAGCTCGCCGACTACGCGCACCCGGGCGCTTGCCGCGATCCGGACCCGGGCCGCTCCGGTGCCGGGTAGCGCACCTGGATCAGCTCGATGCGCTCGACGCCGGCCGGCGTGCGCAACAGCACCTCGTCGCCCTCGCGCGCCTTCAGCAGCGCACGCGCCACCGGAGACACCCAGCTCACCTCGCCGGCCAGCGGGTCCGACTCGTCGACGCCCTTGATCGTCACCGTGCGCGCGTTGCCGGCCTCGTCGGCATAGGTCACCGTGGCCCCGAAGAAGACCTGGTCGCTGCCCTGGTGCACCGAGGGGTCGACGACCTCGGCGAGGTCGAGCCGCCGCGTCAGGAAGCGGATCCGGCGGTCGATCTCGCGCAGCCGCTTCTTGCCGTACAGGTAGTCGCCGTTCTCCGAGCGGTCACCGTTGGACGCGGCCCAGGCGACCGTCTCGACGACCCGGGGTCGCTCGACGTCCAGGAGCTGCCTCAGTTCGTCGCGCAAGCGCCGGTACCCGCCGGGGGTGAAGTAGTTCTTCGCACCCGCGGGCAGCGCCGGCCCCGACGGCGTGTCGCCGTCGTCGTCGCCGGCGTCGTCGCGCTCGCGCGTGAAGGCCTTGCTCACGGCCGGATCCCCCGCAAGGTCGCCACCGTGCCGGACGCGTCGTGGCAGGGCCCGCCCCGAATGCCGACCGCGGCCGCGCCGGCGGAACGCGGACTCACGCGGCGCGCGGCGCGTGCCACGCGGCGAGGTGTGGCAGCAGCGCCCGGTACGGCGCCAGCAGCAGCAGCGCCATCAGCCACTTCATCCCCAGGTCGCCCGCCGCCAGGTGCAGCCAGCTCAGCGCGGTGCCGGCGAACGCGAGGTAGAAGAAGATCAGCGTATCGATCGCCGAGGCGAGCAGCGAGCCCAGCAGCGGCGCCCGCCACCACGACATCTCGCGCAGGCTGTTGAAGACCCGGATGTCCAGCCACTGGGCCACGATGAAGGCCGTCCCCGACGCCAGCGCGATGCGCCACGGCGCGACCAGCAGCGACACGGCCACCGCGACCGCGAACCCGGCCCACGCGACGCGTCGCGCCGCGGCCGGACCGAGTGCGCGATTGGTCAGGTCGGTCACGAGGAAGACCACCGGGTAGGTGAAGGCCCCCCAGGTCAGCCAGTCGTTGATCGGGAACTGCACGGCCCAGTTCGACAGCACGACGACGAAGGCCATCGCCGCCACCGGCAGCCAGGCAGCACGCGGCGACGCGGCGGCTGTCGCGGGTCGGATGCGGGGATCGGGTGGCAGGCTGCTCATCGGCTGCGTCACGGGGGCTCCGCGGCGGCGCGGACCGCCGGCGGGGCTGCGATTGTAGGCGTGGCGCCCGGGCGCCACGCCTTGGGGCCCCTGCCGGGGCCGAACCGGCCCGGCGCGACGGCGTCACAGGATGGAACAGCCCGCGCCGCTGCGATGCCGGTCGCCACGTCGGAGTCAGGGTTACGCCTAGCTGGCCGGCGGCGTCGCTATGCACATCATTGCATAGTCGGACTCTCGGCGCGGCGGTGGTGTCGTCGCTCGCGTCCGCCCGAACCACGAATGCGGAGATCCCCAGATGCAAAAAAGCCTCCACATCAACCCGGAGAAGTGCACGGGTTGCCTGCAGTGCGAGATGGCCTGCAGCTTCGAGAACCACGGAACCTTCGCGACCGCGCGGTCGCGGATCAAGGTCTTCGACTTCCACGAGACCGGGCGCAAGGTGCCCTACACCTGCACCCAGTGCGACGAGGCCTGGTGCCTGCACGCCTGCCCGGTGGAGGCGATCACGATCGACAAGCTGACCGCGGCCAAGGTCGTCAACGACACGACCTGTGTCGGCTGCAAGGTCTGCACGATCGCCTGCCCGTTCGGCACCATCAACTACGTGCAGGAGACCGGCAAGGTCCAGAAGTGCGACCTGTGCGGCGGCGAGCCCGCCTGCGCCGAGGCCTGCCCGACCGGCGCCATCACCTTCATCGACGCCAACTGGACCGGCATCGACCGCATGAAGGCCTGGGCCGACAAGCTCGGCAACCAGGCCGCCGCCTGACACCGAAGGAGTACGCACATGTCCTGGGCTGGAACCATCCTGCGTGTCGACCTGACGGCCGGCACGGTCAAGAAAGAGCCGCTGAACATGGCGTGGGCCAGGGAATACCTGGGCTCGCGCGGGCTGGCATCGAAGTACCTCGTCGAGGAGATCGACCCCAAGGTCGACCCGCTGTCGCCGGCCAACAAGATCATCTGGTCGACCGGGCCGCTGACCGGCACCATGGCCTCGACCGGCGGTCGCTACACCGTCGTCACCAAGGGGCCCCTGACCGGCGCGATCGCCTGCTCCAACTCCGGCGGCTACTGGGGTGCGGAGCTCAAGTTCGCCGGCTACGACATGGTGATCTTCGAGGGCAAGTCGCCCAAGCCTGTGTACCTCTACGTCAACGACGACGTCGCCGAGCTGCGCGACGCCTCGCACCTGTGGGGCACGACGGTCTGGCACACCGAGGAGCAGCTCAAGAAGGACCACCAGGACCCGCTGCTGCGCATCTCGAGCATCGGCGGCGCGGGCGAGAACCAGGTCCTGTTCGCCGCCGTCGTCAACGACCTGCACCGCGCGGCCGGGCGCTCGGGCGTCGGCGCCGTGATGGGCAGCAAGAACCTGAAGGCGGTCGCGGTGCGCGGCACCCAGGGCGGCGCCGCGCTCGCCGACCCCAAGGCCTTCCTGAAGGTCACGTCCGAGAAGAAGAAGATCCTGAAGGACAACGCCGTCACCGGCCAGGGCCTGCCGACCTACGGCACCCAGGTCCTGATGAACGTCATCAACGAGGTCGGCGCGCTGCCGACGCGCAACCACCGCGATGTCCAGTTCGAGGGCGCGAAGGACATCTCCGCCGAGGCGATGGCGACGCCGCGCAAGACCGACGGCAAGGCGCAGCTCGTCACCAACCAGGCCTGCTTCGGCTGCACGATCGCGTGCGGGCGCATCAGCAAGATCGACAAGACGCACTTCAGCGTCGAGAACAAGCCGCAGTACTGGGGCGCCAGCGGCGGGCTCGAGTACGAGGCCGCGTGGGCGCTGGGCGCGGCCAATGGCGTGGGCGACCTCGAGGCGCTGCAGTACGCGAACCTGATCTGCAACGAGCACGGCATGGACCCGATCACCTTCGGCGCCACCATCGGCGCGGTGATGGAGCTGTACGAGATGGGCGTGCTGACGAAGGAGCAGATCGGCGTCGAGGCGCCGTTCGGCTCGGCCAAGGCGCTGTGCGAATTCGCCGACATGACGGCCAGGGGCGAGGGTTTCGGCAAGGAGATCGGCCAGGGCAGCAAGCGGCTTTGCACCAAGTACGGCCACCCCGAGCTGAGCATGAGCGTCAAGGGGCAGGAGTTCCCCGCCTACGACAGCCGCGGCATCCAGGGCATGGGGCTGACCTACGCGACGAGCAACCGCGGCGCCTGCCACCTGCGCAGCTACACGGTCGCCTCCGAGATCATGGGCATCCCGGTCAAGACCGATCCGCTGACCGCCGAGGGCAAGCCCGAACTGGTGATCGCGTTCCAGGACGCGACCGCCGCCTTCGACGCTGCCGGCATCTGCATCTTCACCAGCTTCGCCTGGGGGCTGCCCGACGTCGCCGACCAGGTCGCCGCCGCCTGCGGGCCGGAGTTCACGCTGGAGAACATGGCCAAGATCGGCGAGCGGATCTGGAACATGGAGCGCGACTTCAACAACCGCGCCGGCTTCACGTCCAAGGACGACACCCTGCCGCCGCGGCTGCTCAACGAGCCGGCCAAGACCGGCCCGGCCAAGGGCCTGGTCAACAAGCTGCCCGAGATGCTGCCGAAGTACTACCAGCTTCGCGGCTGGGATGCCGACGGCCAGCTCAAGGCCGACACGCGCGCGCGGCTCGGCCTCTGACGACGACGCGCTGAGCGCGAATCCGAAGGCGGTGCGCGCACCGCCTTCGGCCTTTCTTGGAGCCCCTGATGAAGCACGTGATCCTGGGAGCGGGACCTGCCGGCGTCATCGCCGCCGAGACGATCCGCAAGCATGCGCCGGCCGACGACCAGATCGTCATCCTCGGCGACGAGCCCGAGCCGCCCTATTCGCGCATGGCGATCCCCTACCTGCTGATGGGCAACATCGAGGAGCCGGGGACGCACCTGCGCCACGGCAAGGACCACTACCAGACGCTGAACATCACGCTGAAGAGCGGCCGTGCCAGGGCAGTCGACACCGCGATGCGGCTCGTCTCGCTCGAGGACGGCAGCACGCTGCCCTTCGATCGACTGCTGATCGCGACCGGCTCGTCGCCGGCCACGCCGCCGATCCCCGGCGTCGACGGGCCTGGTGTACACCCGTGCTGGACGCTGGCCGACGCGCGCGAGATCATGAAGCTCGCGCGGCCCGGCGCGCGCGTGCTGCAGATGGGCGCCGGCTTTATCGGTTGCATCATCATGGAGGCGCTGGCGGCACGAAAGGTCGAGCTCTCCGTCGTCGAGATGGGCGACCGCATGGTCCCACGCATGATGGGCCCGACCGCCGGCGGCATGATCAAGGCTTGGTGCGAGGCCAAGGGCGTGAAGGTTCACACCGGCGCCAGGGTCGAGGCCATCGAGCGGCCGACCGCCGACGCGCCCGGCCTCGTCGGCAAGCTGGCCAAGGCGGTCGGGCTGACCAGCAGGAACAGCGACAAGGGCAGCGGGGCCCCCATGCAGGTGCGTCTGTCGACCGGCGACGTGCTCGACGCCGACCTGGTGATCAGCGCCACCGGCGTCAAGCCCAACATCGGCTTCCTCGAGGACAGCGGCGTGCGCTGCCTGGTCGGCGTGCTGACCGACGAGCACCTGCAGACCAGCGTGCCCGGCATCTACGCCGCCGGCGACTGCGCCGAGGCTTTCGACAAGGTCAGCGGCAAGACCATCGTCAGCGCGATCCAGCCCAACGCCGCCGAGCAGGCGCGCGTGGCCGGCATGAACATGGCCGGCAAGACGGCGACGCTGGGGGGTGTCACGCAGATCAACGTGCTCGACACGCTGGGGCTGATCTCGGCCAGCTTCGGCCAGTGGGACGGCGTGCCCGGCGGCGAGCATGTCGAGCTGACCGACGTGGCCGCCGGGCGCCACCTGAGCCTGCAGTTCGCGGGCGACCGGCTGGTCGGCTGCAACGCGATCGGCTGGACCGACCATGTCGGCGTCATGCGCGGGCTGGTCGAGGGCGGGGTCGCGCTCGGCGCCTGGAAGGACAAACTGCTGGCCGACCCGACGCTGCTGATGCAGGCCTACCTGGCGAGCGCGCAGGCGCAATCGCAGCACGCGCTGGTCAAGGCCTGACGATCCCGCGCAAGGCCCGCCCGGCAGCGGGGACGCGGCTCGAGCGCTATCGTGGCGGTTCCATGAAGATCACCTTCAAGCTCTACGCGATGCTCGCCGACCACCTGCCGCCCGACAAGCGGCAGGGCAACGCGATGACGCTCGACGTCGAGCCCGGCGCGACGATCGCGCAGGTCACGGCGCCCTTCCAGCTGCCACCCAAGCTCGTGCACCTGGTGCTGGTCAACGGCCACTTCATCGCCCCCGAGGCGCGCGCGACGCACGCGCTGCAGGAAGGCGACGTGCTGGCGATCTGGCCGCCGATCGCCGGCGGCTGACCGGCGGGGAGCGCGATTGCCCCCGCTTCGTGCCTTCGACACCGCCTTCGAGCGCGAGCAGGGCTGCACCGAGGCCGAGTGGCTGCGCTGGCTGCCCGGTGCCGTCGGAAGCCACCCCTGGCAACTGAGCGGCGCCGCCGCCGCGCACGTGGAGATCGGCGACGGCCGGCTGGAGCTCGACTGGGAGCCGCTGCCGCCGCGCCAGATCGCCCTGATGCGCATGCCGCGGCTGCGCGTGCGCTATCGCTTCGACGGCGTCGACGCCGAGGCGCGCAGCCGCTTCATGCAGTTCTTCGACCTCGTGCTGCAGCGCGGCGGCGGCTGAAAGCGAGCCTGTCTGCGCGACGGGCGCGTATGGGAACGAGGCGCTTTTCGGCACGTTGTTGCCGGTCGCCGAAGTCAGTTCTTCGCTTCTCTTGGTGTTCGACCTGCCAGCGTGCCAAGGCCGGCGGGCACCCTTCCACTCCATGCCCGGGGACAGTGCCCCGGACGCTCGCCAGGCACAAACAGTCCGCAGGACTGTTTGTGTCCGGGCTCGCTCCCCCGGGCCGGGCTGCGCCCGACCCTCCCCCTTTACTTACGTGGAAGGGTGCCCGCCGACCTTGGCCTGCCACCTCCTTGGTATTCGGCGGTCGAACACTACTGCAGCTGCCGGCCGAGGGCAGCGGGTGCCCTTTCCCGTAAGTAGAGGAGGAGCCGCTGGCGCCAGCCGGCGGCGGGGGACATGGAGGGAAAGGGCACCCGCTGGCCTCGGCCCCCTCGGTCATGACACGCAAACGAAGGACAGGCCCCGACGAGTGGCGGCAACGCGCCGCAAGCCGCCCCATCCGCATCGCTCGAGCCCGATCGCGGCCCGGACATGACCCGCGTCACCGCCCGGAAGAGGACTTCCGGACCCCGTGTCAGGTCATTGCACCCACTCCGCACGCGGCAGCCTGGCGGCGCCGGCGTCGAAGGTCAAGAAGCGGTTGCGGCCGAGGTGCATTGCACGCGCGACGAGCAGGCAATCCGCGAAGTCGGCCGATGGGTACTGCTCGAAGAGGTACAAGGCCTCTTCGACCGTCGGCTCGTGTTCGAACTCGATGCCTGGCGTCTCGAGCATCGCGATGACGGCTGCCGTCATCGACGCCCGGTCGACCTTGTAGCGGCTGCGAAGAACCCATTCGGCTTCCAGCAGCGCGCAAAGCGTGACCAGGAGCGGCTCACCGATGGCGGCAGCCTCGGCGACCACGCGTCTGGCGGCGGCGCACTGAACCGCAGCCGTCGGGTCCTGCACGAGCACGCGCACCAGCACGTTGGTGTCGATGGCCGCACTCATTCAGGCAGCCGCATCTCGTCGACCGTGACGCCAGGCTGGCCCGGGCGCGTCAGCATGCCGACGAGGTCGACCAGGCGCCGCGTCTTCGGCCGCACGACGACCGTGCCATTGCTCAGCAGCGACCAGGCGATCTTGTCGCCGGCCTGCAGGCCCAGACGCTCGCGCAGGTCGCGCGGAATCGTGACCTGGCCCTTGCTGGACATGGTGGTCGGTTCGGGCATGGTGAACTCCGTCTTTACGATTCGACAGATCGTAAAGCGGACCGACCACGAGATCAACCTGGCGCAGTGCACTGGCGCAGTGCACTGGCGCAGGGCACTGGCGCAGGGCACTGGCGCAGGGCACTGGCGCAGGGCACTGGCGCGGGGCACTTGGCGCAGGGCGCGCTTCGCACCGAACCGCTTCGACGCGATCGAGCGCATGCCGGCTCGCCAGGGTGACGCCGGCAGCAACCGCCATTGCCGGCATCGCCGTGCACCCCACCGTGCGCACTGCCCCTTCAGCGCCGGCGCACCTCGGCAAGCCGGTGCCGCGGCGACCTGCAAGTCCACGCCGCGGCCGCGCAGCGCGAAGCCAAACGCTGCGGCGCGAGCGTCCAGCCCCAGGCGCATCGCTCGAGCCCGATCGCGGTCCTTGCATGACCCGCGGCGGCACCCGGAGGCACGGCTTCCGGGTCCGATGCGCGCAGCAGCCGCAGCGGACCTCCGCAGGCCGCACTCCTACAATGCTCCGCACCATGACCGCCCCCGCCCGCAAGCTCTTCGTCACCACGGCGCTGCCCTACGCCAACGCGCCGTTCCACATCGGCCACATGATGGAGTACATCCAGGCCGATGTCTGGGTGCGGCTGCAGCGCATGCGCGGGCACGAGCTGCACTTCGTCTGCGCCGACGACGCGCACGGCGCGCCGATCATGATCGCGGCCGAGAAGGCGGGGCTGAGCGCGCAGGATTTCGTCGCCCGCATCGCCGCCGGGCGGCGCCAGTATCTCGACGGATTCCACATCTCGTTCGACAACTGGCACTCGACCGACGGGCCGGAGAACCACGAGCTCGCGCAGTCGATCTACCTCGGGCTGCGCAAGCAGGGGCTGATCGGCGAGCGCGTCATCGAGCAGTTCTACGACCCGGTCAAGGGCATGTTCCTGCCCGACCGCTATATCAAGGGCGAGTGCCCGCGCTGCGGTGCCGCCGACCAGTACGGCGACTCGTGCGAGGTCTGCGGCGCCGTCTACGCACCGACCGAGCTGAAGAACCCGTACTCGGCGCTGTCGGGCGCCACGCCCGAGCGACGCCGCAGCGCGCACCACTTCTTCCTGCTGTCGTCGCAGCGGTGCATCGACTTCCTGCAGGAGTGGACCGCCGTGCCCGGGCGGCTGCAGCCCGAGGTGCTGAACAAGATCCGCGAGTGGTTCACCCCCGACGAGACCGGCCGCGTCACGCTGGCCGACTGGGATATCTCGCGCGACGCACCCTACTTCGGCATCCGCATCCCCGACACCGAGGACAAGTATTTCTACGTCTGGCTCGACGCCCCGGTCGGCTACCTGGCGTCGCTGAAGAACCGCTTCGGCAAGCTCGGGCTGGACTACGAGGCCTACGTCGCCGACCCGGCGGTCGAGCAGGTGCACTTCATCGGCAAGGACATCGTCTACTTCCACACCCTGTTCTGGCCCGCGATGCTGCACTTCAGCGGCCGCAAGACGCCGGACCATGTCTTCGTGCACGGCTTCATCACCGTCAGCGGCGAGAAGATGAGCAAGAGCCGCGGCACCGGGATCTCGCCGCTGCGCTACCTCGAGCTCGGCCTGGACGCCGAGTGGCTGCGCTACTACATCGCCGCCAAGCTCAACGCGCGCGTCGAGGATATCGACTTCAACCCCGACGATTTCGTCGCCCGCGTCAACGCCGACCTGGTCGGCAAGTACGTCAATATCGCCAGCCGCGCCGCGGGATTCCTCGCCAAGCGCTTCGGCGGGCGCGTGTCGGACGATGTCGGCGTCGAGGGCCGCGCGCTGCTCGACGCGCTGCGCGGCGCGAGCGAGCCGGTGGCCGAGCTGTACGAGGCGCGCGAGTACGGCAAGGCGCTGCGCGAGATCATGGCGCTCGCGGACCGCGTCAACGCCTACGTCGACCAGCACAAGCCCTGGGAGCTGGCGCGGCAGGAGGGCCAGGACGCAGCGCTGCACGACGTCTGCAGCACCTGCATCGAGGCCTTCCGGCTGCTGACGATCTACCTCAAGCCGGTGTTGCCGGCGCTGGCGGCGAAGGTCGAGTCCTTCCTCGGCGTGCCGCCGCTGCAATGGGCCGACGCCGCGCGCGGCCTCAGCCACGGCGGGCCGCACCGCATCGGCCGCTACGAGCACCTGATGCAGCGCGTCGACCCGAAGCGGCTGGACGCGCTGTTCGAGCCGCCGGCCGACGCCGCGCCGGCCGAACCGGCTGCCCAGACGCTGCCCGGCGGCGAGGCGATCGCCGCCACGATCGGGATCGACGACTTCGCGAAGGTCGACCTGCGCATCGCGCGCATCGTCGGCGCCGAGCGGGTCGAGGGCAGCACCAAGCTGCTGCGGCTGCTGCTCGACGCGGGAGAGACCGGCGCCGACGGCGCACCGCGGCTGCGCCAGGTCTTCTCCGGCATCGCCAGCGCGTATGCGCCCGAGCAACTCGCCGGCAAGCTCACGGTGCTGGTGGCCAACCTGGCGCCGCGCAAGATGAAGTTCGGCCTCAGCGAGGGCATGGTGCTGGCCGCCAGCCACGCCGACGAGAAGGCGAGCCCCGGGATCTACCTGCTCGAGCCCTGGCCCGGCGCAACGCCCGGGCTTCGCGTGCGCTGATCGTGCCGGGCACTTCGCGGCGAGGACCCATGTCGGCGGCTGCCGACCCGCGCGTGATCGGGCCTTCCCGGCGCCGGCGTTGCATGGCGCGCGGCCATCTCTGCGGGCCTCCTGCGGCCGACTGCTTGCGAGCCGTCGTCCCACCGTCCGGAGTCCTGCCTTGCCCCCGCTTCCCCCGCTGCACCGTTTCCGCCCGCGCCTCGTCGACGCGCTGCGCGGCGTCGACCGCGCGCGCCTGATCGCCGACGTCGGCGCCGGCGTCACCGTCGGCGTCGTCGCGCTGCCGCTGGCGATGGCGTTCGCGATCGCCTCCGGCGTCGCGCCCGAGGCCGGCATCTTCACCGCCATCATCGCCGGCTTCCTGATCAGCGCGCTGGGCGGCTCCAACGTCCAGATCGGCGGGCCGGCGGGCGCGTTCATCGTCATCGTCTACGGCATCGTCGAGCGCTTCGGGCTCGCCAACCTGCTGATCGCCACCGCGCTGGCCGGCTTGCTGCTGTTGGCGATGGGGCTGCTGCGGCTGGGCGCGCTGGTGCGCTACGTGCCGGTGGCGATCGTGATCGGCTTCACCAACGGCATCGCGGTGCTGATCGCGCTGTCGCAGCTCAAGGATTTCCTCGGCCTGACGACGCCGCGGCTGCCGGCCGATGCGTTCTCGATGCTCGCGGTGCTCGCCGAGCACCTGCACACGATCAACCCGGCGGCGGTGACGATCGCGCTGGCCTGCCTCGCGACCGTCGTGCTGTGGCCCAAGTCGTATGCGATGCCGGTGGCGCCGACGGGCCTGGCGGGGCGGATGCGGCGGCTGGCGGCGCACGTGCCCGGCACCGTCGTCGCGCTGGCGGGCGCCACCGCCGCCACCGCGCTGCTGGGGCTGCCGGTGGAGACCATCGGCACCCGCTTCGGCGGCATCCCGCAGGGGCTGCCGTCGTTCGCCCTGCCCGAATTCTCGTGGTCGACGGCGCAGATGCTGGTCGTGCCGACGCTGACGATCGCGATCCTGGGCGCGATCGAGTCGTTGCTGTGCGCGCGCGTGGCCGACAACGCCGCCGACGTGCCCAGGCACGACCCCAACCAGGAGCTGATGGCGCAGGGCGTGGCCAACCTCGTCGTCCCCTTCTTCGGTGGCATCCCGGCCACCGGCACGATCGCGCGCACGGTGACCAACATCCGCGCCGGCGGCCGCACGCCGCTGGCCGGCATCGTGCACGCGGCGACGCTGCTGGCGATCGTGCTCGTCGCCGCCCCGCTGGCGATGGACGTGCCGCTGGCGGCGCTGGCGGGCATCCTGATGTTCGTCGCCTGGAACATGGGCGAGTGGCGCGAGTTCGCGCGGCTGCGCCGCTTCAGCCTGAACTACCGCGTCATCATGCTGGGCACCTTCGCCACCACCGTCATCTTCGACCTCACGGTGGCGGTCGAGCTCGGCCTCATCCTCGCCTGCGTGCTGTTCATCTGGCGCATGGGGCAGCTCTTCAGCGTGCACCCGACGCCGGCGGCTCGGGTGCCGCCGGGTGTCGCGGTGTTCGAGCTCTACGGGTCGCTGTTCTTCGGCGCCGTCGGCAAGATCGAGTCGCTGGCCGCGCAGATCCCGGACGGCACGCGCGCCGTCGTGCTCGAGATGCACCGCCTGGTGCTGCTCGACACCTCGGGGCTGGACGCGCTCGAGCAGCTGCACGCAACGCTGGACAAGCGCGGCATCGCGCTGGTGCTGGCGCACGTCAACCCGCAACCGCTGTCGCTGATCCGGCGCAGCGGATTCGCCGACGCGCTGGGGCCGGACCAGATCGTGCCGACCACGGCCGACGCGTTCGCCGGCGAGGATCCGCTGGCCGCCGCGTCCGACCCCGCGCCGGCCGCTACGGCGCCGGACCCGGTGCCGCAGGCCGCCGTCGCCTGCCCGCCCTCGTCGCCCTCGTCGTCTTCGCCACCAGCGCCGGCAGGCGACGCCACCTCGTCGCGGCCCTGACACATGCGGAATCGGCCGCCAGCGCCTCGCGCGCGAGCCAGCCGCGCGCGAAGTGCAAGGCCGCCAGCCCCGGATCCGACTCGGTTGGTGGGGTCTGCACATCGGGCTGGGCGGGCGTCGCCGCGATGGCCGGCCGCTGAGCGGCCGCTAGCGGGTCGGCCTGCGCCGCCTGCGCCACCGCGATCCGCATCGCCAGGTGCGCGCGCGCGACGACGAGGTCGTTCCAGTGGCCCAGTGCCTCCTGCAGCGGCCGCAACGCGCCCAGCTCGGCCGCCAGCGCCTTGGACGGCCACAGCGGCGCGCTGAAGTCGAGCAGGTAGCGCAGCCGCTTGAGCTGCTTGCGCAGCTTGTGGCGCGCCGCGTCCTCCAGCCGCGCCCAGCCGCGCGAACGCTTGCGCGACCGCTTGCGCCAGCGCAACGCGGTCGCGACCGCGGCCTCGGCCCAGGGCCTGGCCTCGTCGTCCTCGGCCGTATCAGGCGGCTGCGCCAGGGCGAGCAGCTGCAGCCACAGCCGCGTCGTCGCCGGGTCGGCGAGTGCCGCAGCCGCCCCATCGGCCCCGGGCGGCGAATCGGCAGGCGGCAGGACCAGCCGCTCCGCGGCCGCCGCGGCCCAGGCCGGGGCCAGCGTCTGGGCCATCACGTCGGCGTCGCGCGTGCCCCCCAGCGCCGCGAACAGCGCGCCGACGGCCTCGTCGCGTGCCTCGTCCCGGGGCCCGAAGGCACGCAGCACGGTGCGCAGCCGCCGCAGCGCGACGCGAAGCTGGTGCACGTGCTCGGGCCCGTGCGCCCCGCCGACGACGGCCGCCGCATTCGGCAGCGCGTGCGCCAGCGCGCTGCCGACCATCACCGCGCGCGCGGCGGCCAGCGGCAGCGCGGCGTCCAGCACCGGTTCGCTCGCGCGCACGACCGGCGCAGCCGCACTGCCGGCTGCCAGCCGCTGGCCGCGCTCGGCCTTGGTCGTCACGTCCAGCACGAGGCCGAAGCGGTCGGCCCAGCGTGCCGCAAGGTCCAGCAGCGCCTGCGGCGGGCCGTCGACCAGCTCGAACTCCAGCTCGCACACTGGGGCGCGCGCGTCGCCGGCGACCAGCGCGCCGACATCGAGTGCGACCTCGATGCGCGCGCCGCCGTGGCGCAGCACGCGGCGCAGCCGCTCGATCTCGGTGCCGTAGACCAGCCGCGGCGGCGCGGCGCCTGCCAGCGCCTGCTGCAGTGCGCGGCCGGCGGCGGTGCCGTCGTGGCGGGCCGGGTCCAGGGGCGGCGGGAGCTCGCCAGCGGCGCCGGGCAGCGGCACCTCGTCCTCGAGCCGCCGCAGCACGCCGTCGCCCTGACCCTTGAGCGTCTGCACCCAGCGCTCGCCCTCGAGCCGAAGACGCAGCGCCAGCCGCGCCGCCGCCAGTCGCCCGTCGGGGGTATCGAAGTAGCACGCGCGCAGCCGCACACGCTCGGCGGTCCGGGTGCCGAGCACGCGCTCGACCGCGGCACGTCGCGCCGGGTCGAGCCTGAACTTCAGCTCGACCTCGGTACCTGGAGCAGCCGCGTGCCGCGCGGCCGCGCGCGCCGATGCGTCGGCCTTGGCCATCACCCCCGCCGTAGAATCCGCCCCCTCTTTGCATTGTCGCACCTGGACAGCCATGCCCCTCTTCTGGAAGCCCTACAAGTCGGACGTCACCACGTTCATCGAGGAGCTCAAGGCCGCCAAGCCGACGCTCGAGGACGAGCAGCGCGCCGGCCGTGCGCTGCTGTGGGACAAGCCGATCGACCGCGAGGCGCAGGCCGAGTGGCGCGCCGCGCGCGTGCCGCAGAAGCCCTACGTCTACTACCAGAACGCCGAGTGACCCCGGCCGACGCGACGCCGGCGCCCGCCGCGGCCGACGCGGGTGGCCCCGACGACGCCAGCGCACTGCCCGCGGTCGTCGACCAAATCGCGCTGGCGCGCCTGTACGGCGAGCCGCTGTTCGAGCTGCCGCAGGACCTGTACATCCCGCCCGACGCGCTCGAGGTCTTCCTGGAGGCCTTCGAGGGGCCGCTGGACCTGCTGCTGTACCTGATCCGCCGGCAGGACTTCAACATCCTCGACATCCCGCTGGCCGACGTCACGCGCCAGTACCTGGACTACGTCGAGCAGATCCGCGCGCGCAACCTCGAGCTGGCGAGCGAATACCTGCTGATGGCGGCGATGCTGATCGAGATCAAGTCGCGCATGCTGCTGCCGCCGCGCCGCACCGACGACGGCCGCGAGCCCGAGGACCCGCGCGCCGAGCTGGTGCGCCGGCTGGTCGAGTACGAGCGCATCAAGTCCGCCGCGCTGCAGCTCGACGCGCTGCCGCTGCTCGGGCGCGACTTCCTGCGCGCGCAGGTCCACGTCGAGCAGTCGCTGCAGCCGCGCTGGCCGCAGGTCGACGTCGACGACCTGCGGGCGGCCTGGGCCGACATCCTGCGCCGCGCGCGGCTGAACGCGCACCACACGATCACGCGCGAGCAGCTCTCGGTGCGCGAGCACATGAGCATCGTGCTCAAGCGGCTGCAGGGGCGACGCTTCGTCGAATTCCACGACCTGTTCGACCCGTCGCGCGGGGTGCCGGTGCTGGTCGTGACCTTCATCGCGACGCTGGAGCTGTCGCGCGAGCACCTGATCGAGCTCACCCAGGCCGAGGCCTTCGCACCGATCTACGTGCGGCTGGCGTACGAGCCGAGCTGAGAGCCTGTCGAGCCGCGAGCGATCGAGCGCAGGCGCCACGTCAGATCACGTTGCGCTCCAGCAGCGGCCTGCCGGTGGCGATGCGCGCCGGGTCCAGGTCGTCGATCGACGGCGCGTCGCTCGTGCCGGCGGCGATGCGTGCGGCCAGCGCCGCGCCGACCGCAGGCGCCTGCTGCATGCCGTGGCCCGAGAAGCCGCACGCGGTCCAGGCGTTGCGCCAGGGCGCCAGCAGCCCGGCGATGCCGTTGTGGTCGAAGCCGTTCATCTCGTAGTAGCCGGCCCAGGCCGATCGCACGCGCAGCGCCTCGAACGCCGGCACGCGCGCGGCCAGCGCGGGCCAGATGCACTCGTCGAACAGCGCGTGGTCGATCGCGTCCAGCGGCGGCTCGTCGGGGTCGCCGGGCCAGGGCTGGCGCGGCGGCGCACCGGCGAGAAACCCGCGTCCCTCGGGCCGGAACCAGACCCCCGACGGGTCGACGACCAGCGGGCAGCGCGGCAGCGCCGCCGGCGACTCGACGAAGAAGACGTCGCGCTTCTTCGGCACCACCGGCAGCGCCACGCCCAATGCCGCCGCGAGCAGCGCCGACCACGCGCCGGCGGCGATGACGAAGGCGTCGCCGTCGAGGCGCGTACCTTCCGCGCCGCGCACCGCGACGACGCGGTCGGCTTCGGTGTCGAAGCCGGCCGCCTCGGCGGCGAGCCAGCGCGCCCCGCACGCGAGCGCCTTGCGCCGCAGCGCCTGGTGCAGCGCCGGGCCGTCGAACCAGCCCTCCCCGTCCAGCCCGAGCGCGCCCAGCGCCAGGCCCTCGGTCGCGAGCCACGGGAAGCGCGCCTGCAGCGCCGTCGCGTCGAGCAGCGCGATGCGCGCGCCGGCGGCCGTCTGCAGCGCATGGTTGGCGCGCAGCACCGGCTCGCCGGCCGGCGTCGCCAGCATCAGGTAGCCCGGCTCGACGAGGCCGATCGACGGCCGCTCGCCGCCGACCGCCAGCTCGTCGCCGATGCGGCGCAGGAAGCCGACGCTCCAGCGCGACAGCGCGATATTGACCGGCTGCGAGAACTGCTGCCGGATCGAGCTGGCCGACAGCGCGCTCGACGCGCGCGCGAAGCTCGGGTCGCGCTCGACCACCGTCACCCCGACGCCGTGGTCGCGTGCGAGGAAGCAGGCGATCGCCGCCCCCATCACGCCGCCGCCGATGACGACGACGCGCCCGTTCCCGCGCGCTCCGGCGTCGCGGCTCACTTGACGAGCCGGTTCAGCCGCTCGGCGTCGAAGGTCTCGGTCGTGTGCGCGTCGGCCGGCACGCACGCCGGCGCCGGCAGGTCGCGCGCGCTGGCCGACAGCTTCTCGATCGCCGCCCACAGCAGCGCGATCTGGTGCTCGTGGCCGGCGGCGTTGTCGATCAGCCCCTTCATCGCCTGCGACACCGGGTCGTCGCCCTGCGTCACGCCGTAGGCCGAGAAGCCCATCCTGGCCGCCACCGCCTCGCGCTGCGCTTCGGTCTCGGCCTGCAGCACGCGCGCCGGGTTGCCGACCGCGGTCGCCCCGGGCGGCACCGGCTTGACGACGACCGCGCCGGAGCCGATGCGCGCACCGTCGCCGACCGTGAAGCCGCCGAGCACCTGCGAATTGGCGCCGACGATCACGCCGCGCCCCAGCGTCGGGTGGCGCTTGGACCCCTTGACGAGCGAAGTCCCGCCCAGCGTCACGCCCTGGTAGATCGTGCAGCCGTCCCCGACCTCGGCCGTCTCGCCGATCACGACCCCCATGCCGTGGTCGATGAAGACGCAGCGGCCGATGACCGCGCCGGGGTGGATCTCGATGCCGGTGAGGAAGCGCCCCAGGTGCGACAGGAAGCGCCCCAGCCAGTGCCAGCCGCGCCGCCACGCCGCGTGCGACCAGCGGTGGATGACGAGCGCGTGCAACCCCGGATAGCAGGTCAGCACCTCCCACGACGAGCGCGCCGCGGGGTCGCGCTCGCGGATGCAGGCGATATCTTCGCGCAGGCGTCGGAACATGGTGGTCGCGGGTTGGTCGGCCGATCAGTCTAACGGCCCGGGCGGTGCGTCGCCCGCTGCGTGGCGCGAACGGCCGCCCGATGCCGCGCGCAGCACCGCGCGTGCGATGCCGCGCAGGATGTGCAGCTCCTCGACCGTCGGCGCCGCGCGCAGCACGAGTTGCTGCAGTCGCGGCATCAGCTTCTTCGGTGCCGCCGGGTCGAGGAAGCCGATCGCCAGCAGCGCCTCGCGCCAGTGCGCCAGTGCGCCTTCGACCGCCGGCAGGTCGGCGCGCCGCGGCGCCGGCGTGCGGGCGACGACCGGGTAGGCGCCCAGCGCCTGCCGCCACTCGTAGGCCAGCAGCTGCACCGCCTGCGCCAGGTTGAGCGATCCGTAGCCGGGCGCCGTCGGGATGCTCAGGCAGGCGTGGCAGCGGCGCACGTCGTCGTTCGACAGGCCGAAGCGCTCGCCGCCGAAGACGAAGGCCACGCGCGCCCCCTCGGCCGCCAGTCGCGGTGCGAGCGCGGCGAAGAACGGCCGCGGCGCGTGCACCGGCGGGCCGAAGTCGCGCGGCGTCATCGCCGTCGCCGAGGCGTGGGTGACGCCGTCCAGCGCATCGGCCAGCGTCGGCACCACACGCGCGCGCACCAGCACGTCGGCCGCGCCGCTGGCCATCGCGACCGTCTCCTCGCGGCACAGCACGTCGGCGTGGCGCGGCGCCACCAGCACCAGCTCGGCAAAACCCATGACCTTGATCGCGCGCGCCGCCGCGCCGACGTTGCCGGCGTGGCTGGTGTGGACGAGGACGAAGCGCGTCGCGGGGTCGCGGTCGGCTCGGTCGGTGGGCGCGGGGGGCATGATCGCTAAAATGCCGGCTTCGGCTGCGGCCCCGATTGTCGCGGCCCGCTCTTTGTCCCCGCCGCCCTCGCCGCCGCCCTTGCCGCCACCCGCGCGGCCCACCCGATGCGCCCATGACGCCGACCCTGCACCCCATGCTCAATATCGCCGTGCGCGCCGCGCGCGCGGCCGGGGCGATCATCAACCGATCCGCGCTCGACCTCGAGCTGCTGCACGTCGCGCGCAAGGGCCCGAACGATTTCGTCAGCGAGGTCGACCGCGCCGCCGAGCAGGCGATCATCGACATCCTGCTCGACGCCTACCCCGGCCACGGCATCCTGGCCGAGGAGACCGGGCGCGAGCGCGGCGCCAAGGACAGCGAGTTCCTGTGGATCATCGATCCGCTGGACGGCACGACCAACTTCCTGCACGGTTTCCCGGTCTACGCGGTGTCGATCGCGCTCGCGCACCGCGGCATCGTGCAGCAGGGGGTGGTCTACGACCCGACGCGCAACGACCTGTTCGTCGCCTCGCGTGGGCGCGGCGCCTACGTCAACGACCGCCGGCTGCGCGTCAGCAAGCGAACGCGGCTGGCCGACAGCCTGGTCGGCACCGGCTTCCCGTTCCGCAAGGGCGACAACTTCGCGCGCTACGTCAAGATGTTCGAGCAGGTCATGCAGTCCTGCGCCGGGCTGCGCCGCCCGGGCGCGGCGGCACTGGACCTGTGCTATGTCGCCGCCGGCTGGTACGACGGCTTCTTCGAGATGGGGCTCAGCCCCTGGGACGCGGCCGCCGGCTCGTTGATGATCACCGAGGCAGGCGGGCTGGTGGGCAACTTCACCGGCGAGGCCGACTTCCTCTTCCAGCGCGAGCTGGTCGCCGGCAACCCCAAGGTCTACGCGCAGCTGGTGCAGATCCTGCAACCCTACACACGCGTCATCGGCAGCGGCGCCGCTCCCAAGACCGCGGCGGATCCGGCGTCCCCTGATGCGACGCAGGCCTTCGTCGACGCGGCCGCGGACGAGACTGCGGCCGCCGCCAGCGCTGCGCCACCCCGGCGCGAGACGGTACGCGTGCGCAAGGCCGACGCCATGGCGGCGCAGCACGCGGCGCCACGCCGGCGCGGGCCGCGCGACGACACGCACGGCGCACGCCGCATCAAGCCGACCTGAACGGCGCGCCCGCAGCCGGCCCCAGGGGCGCACGAGACTCAGCGGCGCTGCGCGACCATGCGCAGGATGTCGTCCAGCGGGTTGCCGTTGCCGTCCATGTCGAGCATCGCGCCCAGGCCACCCGCGCCGCCGCGACCGCCGCCCATCAGCCCGCCGAGCAGGTCGCCCAGCCCACCGCCGCCGCCGGACGCCATGCCCGCGCCGCTGCCGCCTGCGGCCCCGCCCATCAGCCCGCCGAGCAGGTCACCCAGCCCGCCGCCCTGGCTCGGGCCCGCGCCCGCGGCGCCACCGGACTGCGACCTGGCCATCATCCCGGCCACCAGCATCGCCAGCATCGGCAGCATCTTCTTCAGCAGCGACGCGTCGAGCCCGGTCTGCGCCGCGGCCTGCCCGGCGACCGCGCGGCTCACGTCCTTGCTGCCGAAGATCTGTCCCAGCACGTCGTTGCCGTGCTGCACCGGCGTCGCTTGCGGCGCCAGCACTTCGTCCATCAGGCTGCCCCCGCCGAGCTGGCCCAGCAGCCCGCCCAGGCCTTCCAGCCCCGACGGCTGCGACTGCGCCTGGCGCTTGAAGCCGCCGAGGATCGCCGGCAGCAGCGCATCGGCGCCGCTGGCAGCCTGCTGCTCGCTCACGCCGAGCTCGCGCGCCATCGATTGCAGGCCACCGAGTCGGCCCAGAAGATCGGTCAGTTGCATGGTCTGGCTCCCTGGCCGCTGCACGGCCGTCCCGAGGCGACCCGGCCGCCGGCCGGATCGGCCGGGGTCCACGGTCGCGCACGTGCACACTCTAAGCCCTCGCCGCGCCTGCCCGCCAAGGCAGCCGGCCGCCGCCCCGCACGCCGACCCCTGCCGCAGCAGGGGATCGCCCCCGCATTGATACCCTACCGGGTATATTCGACCTGTCGGCCCCAGGGCCGCATCCGACAGGAGATCCCGATGAGCACCGATGCCATGATCCCGCCTCCCGCCAGCGACCCCGAGCGCCGCAAGTGGCTGCTGGCCACCGGCGCAGCCGGCGGCGCCGGCCTCGTCGCCACGGCCGTGCCGCTGGTCTCGACCTTCACCCCGAGCGAGCGCGCCAAGGCGCAGGGCGCGGCGGTCGAGGTCGACATCGCCGACATCCCGCCCGGCGGCATGAAGGTCGTCGAGTGGCGCGGCAAGCCGGTATGGATCCTCAGGCGCACGCCCGAGATGCTGGCGTCGCTGCAAGGCCACGACGGCGAGCTCGCGGATCCGCAGTCGAAGAAGGACGCTCTGCCGGAGGCGCTGCGCAACCCGGGGCGCGCCGAACGCGAGGACGTCTTCGTCGCCATCGGCATCTGCACCCACCTGGGCTGCTCGCCGACCGAGATGCCCGAAGGGACGCGCAACCCCAGCGTCGGGGACAATTGGCCGGGCGGTTTCTTCTGCCCCTGTCACGGGTCGACCTTCGACTACGCCGGCCGGGTCTACCGGAACAAGCCCGCACCGACCAACCTCGAGATCCCGCCGCACCGCTACCTGAGCGACACGCAGCTGCTGATCGGCGAGGAGACCGCCTGAGCGGCGTTGCGGCACGCACCGCGACGCGAACCCGAGGACCGAGCATGCCGCCGACCCCCGACTTCCAGGCCGTGCCGCAAACCAGCGCCGGGTCCGCGACGATCGTCGCGGACCCGTTCGCGCGCGGAGGCGCGCGGTGAGCGCCGCGCACCGCATCACGGTGCTCGGCGCCGGTTTCGCCGGGCTGTCGGCGGTGCGCGAGCTGCGCCGGCGCGACGCCGCGGCCGAGATCACGCTCGTCGCGCCGCGCCCGGAGCTGCACTACCTGCCGGGCATCATCTGGATCCCGAGCGGCCTGCGCACGCGCGAGGACCTGATCGTCCCGCTGGCCGGCTTCTTCGAGCGCCAGCGCGTGCGCTTCGTCGCCGCCGAGGTGACGGGGCTTGCCGAGCACGGGCGTCGCGTGCTGACGGGCGCCGGCGAGATCGACAACGACGGCCTGGTGATCGCCACCGGTGGGCGCTTCCTGAAGAAGCTGCCCGGCATCGAGCATGCGATCACGCCCTGCGAGGGCATCGCCGCCGCCGAGCGCATCCGTGACCGGCTGGCGTCGATGCAAGGCGGCACCATCGCCTGCGGCTTCGCCGCCAACCCGAAGGAGCCGCAGGCGGTGCGCGGCGGGCCGATGTTCGAGTTCCTGTTCGGCATCGATACCCTGCTGCGCAAAAAGGGGCGGCGGGATCGCTTCGAGCTCGTCTTCTTCAACCCGTCGACCGAGCCCGGCGCGCGGCTGGGTGCGCGCGCGGTGCGGCATCTGCTGGACGAGATGGCGCGCCGCGGCATCCGCACCCACCTCGGGCACAAGATGGTCCGCTTCGACGCCGACCGCGTCGTCACCGAGGGCGGCGAGATCGCGGCCGACCTGATCCTCTTCATGCCCGGGATGACCGGCAACGCCTGGTTCGACGCCACCGACCTGCCGCGCTCGCCCGGCGGGCTGTTGCAGGCCGACGCGCAATGCCGTGTGCCGGGGTTCGAGCGCGTCGTCGTCGCCGGCGACTCGGGCAGCTTCCCCGGCCCCGACTGGATGCCCAAGCAGGCGCACATGGCCGACCTGCAGGCCGCCGCCGCGGCCGAGAACCTGATCGCCGACCTCGCCGGGCGGCCGTCGTCGCGCAGCTTCAAGGTCGAGCTGATGTGCATCGTCGATTCATGCGACCGCGGCACGCTGATCTGGCGCACCCCGGAGCGCAACGTGCTGCTGCCGCCGAACCGGCTGATGCACTGGAGCAAGCGCGCCTTCGAGCGCCACTACCTGCGCGCCTACCGCTGAGGCAGCGCGCGGCGCGCGTCACGCACCCGCTGCGCGCAAGGCGGCAGCTTGCGACGACGCCGGCGCCGCGGCACCGGCCGCCGCGTAGCGCGCTGCCGCGCGCCGCAGCGCGTCGGCCACCTGCACCGCCAGCGCCGGCGGCGCGGTCACCTGCACCTGGTCGCCGTGGCGCATGACGTCCATTGCGATCTCGGTCGGGTCGGTGTAGGGAAGCCGCAGCTCGTAGCGGCCGTCGTCGAGCCAGCGGCCGCGCTGCTGCGGGTGCCACTGCTCGCGACCGACCCACTGCGCGGCCTGCGGCTCGAAGACCAGCGTCGCCCACTGCGTCCTCGCGCCGGCGTAGATGCCGTAGCCCGCGTCCATCGCCGCCTCGACCCGGCGCAGCGGCAGCTCGCGCGCGCGGGCGTCGAGCAGCGCCGCCTCCTGCACCGCGTCGAGCGCGAAGCGGCGCAAACCCTGCGAGCGGTGGCACCAGGCGTCCAGGTACCAGGTGCTGCGGTAGTGCACCAGCCGTTGCGGCGAGACCTCTCGCTCGCCGACCTCGCCACGGCCGCGGCTCAGGTAGCGCAGCCGCACCCGGCGTCGCTGCACCAGCGCCTCGCCGAGCAGCTCGAACACGCGCGCCGGCACCGGCCGCTGCGCCGCGGCGACGATGCGCACGCGGCGCACGATGGCCTCGGCCTCGGCCTCGGAGTCGCCCAGCAGCCCGAGGATGCGGTCGAGCAGCGGCTGCAGGTGGCGGCCGAGCACGCCCTCGCCATCCAGCCCGGCGAGCAGCTGGTGCGCCATCAGCAGCCCGTACAGCTCGCGCTCATCGAGCCACAGCCCCGGCAGCTCATGTTTCGCACCGCGCGTCTCGGCGGCCATCCGGTAGCCGTTGCCGAAGCGGTCGTACTCGATCGGCGCACCGAGCCGGTCGCGCAGGTAGGCGAGGTCCCGCTTCAGCGTGGCGGGCGAGACCTCCAGCTCGTCGAGCAGCTCCCGCAGGCTGACCTGTCCGCGCAACTTGATCAGCCGCTCGATGCGGTACAGGCGGGCGGTACGGGTCATGCGCGCCCCCCGGGCGCGCCGGCACGCGCCGCGTCGGGTTCCGGGTCGGGGCCGGCCGTACCCCCTGCGGTCTCCATGCGCTCCATGCAGCCTCCCGTGACCTCGTGCACGGAGCACCGCACGGCATGCCGCCAGCCTACCCCGTGAATCTCGCTTGTTTGACCCAAGGCTAGCGCATCGCGGCAACACCGATAGCCTGCCCCGCAAGGCATCTTGCGCTGGCTCAAGAACATGCGTCGCGCCGGCACGCCAGCCGAGCAGGGTCGCGCCATCCTGGCTGGGTCCCGGCCGGAGCGACGGACCGCCAAGGGCCTACACTTGCGGGTACCGGAGTTCGCCCGATGGCGCAAGCGCGATGCGGTTCACCCAGGGTGCGGGGCTGTCGCCCGCGCGCGGGCGCGACGACGGCCGCGGCAGCCCTCGTGGCGTTCGCCATCGCGGCCACCGGTTGCACGACCACCGCGCCGCCGCCCGGTGCCGGCCAGCGCGCCGCGCTGTGGGCCGACGAGCGCTTCGCCGCGCCTGCTGCCACGCCCGATGCCGACGCCGCACTCGCCGTCAGCGCGGCGATGCGGCGCTACCTCGACGAGCAGGTCCGACCGCTGGCGCGGCGCATCGGTCCGCGGCTGGCGTTGATGCAGGCCTTGTTCGTTCGTGGCCGCATGCTGCGCCTCGAGTACGACGCCAGCCGCACGCGCACCGCCGCCGAAGCCTTCGACGCGCGCGCGGGCAACTGCCTGTCGCTGGTCATGATGACCGCCGCGCTGGCGCGCGAGCTGGGGCTGGAGGTCCGCTTCCAGCGCGTCGACAGCGCCGCGGCGTGGACGCGCAGTGGAGGGATGTATGCCTACAGCTCGCACGTCAACGTCGTCCTCGGGCCGCCACGCGTGCCGCGCCATGCCGGTGCGAGCTGGGAGACCGGGCTGACGATCGACTTCCTGCCGTCCGAGGACCTGCGCGGCCACCGCACGAGCGCGATCGACGAGCGCACGGTGCGCGCGATGTTCCTCAACAACCGCGCCGCCGAGGGGCTGGCCGCCGGCGACGAGGCCACCGCCTACGCCTGGGCACGCGCGGCGATCGAGCACGCGCCGGCCTTCACGCCGGCGTACAACACGCTGGCACTGGTGCACTGGAGGCGTGGCGACGCCGCGCGCGCCGAGGTGGCGCTGCGGCTGGCGCTGGCCGCAGAGCCCGGCAACACGCGCGTGCTGGCCAACCTCGCGGCGCTGCTCGGCGAGCAGGGCCACGCGGCCGACGCCGCCGTGTTGCGCGCGCGGCTGCAGGCGCTCGAGCCGCGCGCGCCGTTCGCCGACTACGAGCGCGGCCGGCAGGCGCTGGCCGAAGGGCGCTGGACCGAGGCGCGCGAAGCGTTCGAGCGCCAGCTGCGCCGCGACGAGGCCGACGACGCCAGCCACTTCGGGCTCGCGCTGGCCGCGCTGCGGCTGGGCAACCCGGCGGCCGCCGAGCAGCACCTCGAGCTGGCCGCGCGCCATGGCGCCACCCCGGCCGGCCGGCGGCGCTACGCGGCCAAGCTGGCGGCGTTGAAGGACCGGCCGCCCGACTGATCGCCGGCGCGCCGAACCGACCGCCGCGGCGACAGCGCGCGGTGCGCAGCTGCTGACGCACACGAGCTGGGCCGGGTGGCGCCAGCGCCACCCGCGCAGCGAGGTGCTATCGACCGACACCGGCCACCGGCCACCGGCGCGACGACGATCGCGACCCCTACGCCGGCTACGCCACGTCGCCGGCGCTGATGTTCGACGTCCAGCACCGCGACGAGCGCCTGCCGGCCAAGGCCTGGGTGCTCGGGCTTGCCGTCGACGGCGACGCCAAGGCCTATCCCTTCGACCTGCTGGCGCAGCGCGTCGGCCCCGACGGCCGCCTCGACGACCGCGTCGGCGGCCGCAAGGTCCACATCCGCTACGACGCCACGCAGCGCAGCGCCGAAGCCTTCGACGCCGAAGGCCGCGCGCTGCCGGCGGTCGCCGCGTTCTGGTTCGCCTGGGTCGCGTTCCACCCGCGCACGCAGCTACTCGCGCCGCGCTGAGCGATGCGAGGCTCTGGCGCGGTGCGCGTGCGCGTCATCGGCCGGCCCGGCCGCGAACAGATCCTGCGCCATTCCGTGCAGCTCGCGCAGCTGCGCGTCGACGTTGCGGCAGCTGCCGCACATCGACAGGTGCACCTGCAGCATCCCGCGGTCGAGCAGGCCCAGTGGCTCGTCCAGCGCCTTGGACAACAGGCGCGAGACCTCCTCGCACGATGGCATCAGCTTCATGCCCGTCCTCCCCCGCCGACCCAGTTGTGCTGCATGCACCCGCGCAGCCCCATGCGCGCGCGGTGCAGGATCTGGCGCACGTTCTCGCCGCTGAGCCCGAGCTTCAGGCCGATCTCGCTGTTGTCGAACCCCAGCCATTCGCGCATGAAGAAGACGCGGCCAGTCTGCGCCGGCAGCCTGCCCATGCAGTCCTCGAGCACCCCCATCATCTGTCGTCGCTCCTCGTGCTGCTCGGGCTGCTGCCACGCCGGCACCGGGCGCGACCAGTGGCCGCGTTCGTCGAAGTCGGCGTCGATCTCGGCCGCGAGCTCGTCGTCGTCGGGGCCCATCTGCACCATCAGCCGGCGCGCTGGCGCGCGGTACCAGTCGGCGATCTTGTGCTTGAGGATGCTGGTGGCCCAGGTCACGAGCGAGGCGTCGCCGCGCCTCTGCGCCGCACCTTCCAGCACCCCGAGCAAGGTGTCCTGGACCAGGTCCTCGGCCACGCCGGGGTCGGCGAGCACCATGCGCGCGTGCCGCATCAGCCGCGTGCGAAGCGCACCGAGCTCGGTCGCCGACCATGCCGTGGCAGCCGGCGCCGCTGCCGATTCCTTCGCCGCCGATGCATCCTGGAACGTCATGCGAAGCCTCCTGGGGCGAGCGTGGCGCGGCGCCTCGTGCGCCGCCCTCGGGGACGTCGGACGCCCCGTCTCCCGCCAGTCGCGCGCCGGGCGCGCGGCGTTACATCGAGCCGCGCGCGCACGGCCAAGGGGATACCCGGGCCGCGTGCCGGCATCAGGACGGCGCAGCAGCGCGGCGACGACCGGCCGGGGTCGATCGCGCACGAGGACTCGGCGTGGCCTCCACGGTGCCGAGCCGACCCGAGATGCCTGGCTGTTCAGCCTCAGGGCCGCGGCCTCCGCCACGCGGCCGCGGCATCGGTCGGCGCCGCCGCAACGCGCAAGAGGGGGGTCAGCGAGGCGCCGATCCTTCGTCCTTGGCGTCGTCGTCGCCCAGCCCGGCTGCGTCGCCCTGCGCATAGGCCTGCATCAGCCGCCGCATCGTCGCCATCTGGGCGCGGAACTGGGTGCAGCCGGCGCACATCATCAGGTGCGCGCGCAGCGCCATGCGCTCGCGCAGGCCGAGCGCGCGGTCGAGCTCCTCCGAGCACAGTTCGGTCACTTCGCGGCAGTTCAGCATGATCGGCCCTCCCCGGGGCCCCAGGCGCGTTCCAGACAGCTGCGCAGCTTCATCCGCGCCCGGTGCAGCATGACGTGGCAGTTGCCGCTGCGGATGCCCATGCGCTCGCAGATCTCGGCCGGCTCGAATCCCAGCACCTCGCGCATCATGAACGCGCGCCCGGTGTTTGGCGGCAGCTGCGCGAGGCAGTCCTCGAACGCGCGCCAGAACTGGCGCGATCGCATCGAGGCCTCGGGGTCGGGCCAGGCGGCGGGGCGCGCCGCGGCGCGCCAGCGGCCGCTGTCGTTGAACAGCGCGTCGAGCTGCTCGTCACCCGACTGCGCGCCGTCGTCGTCGTCCAGGCTCGACAGGTTGACGCTGCGCTGCGACTGCCGCAGGTGGTCGACGATGCGGTTGCGAACGATCGCGAAGACCCAGGTCTTGAGCACGGACTGGCCGGCGAAGGTCGAGGCGCGGCGCAGCGCGGCCTCGAGGCTTTCCTGCACGATGTCCTCCGCCGCGGCGGCGTCGCGCAGCTGCAGCCGCGCGAAACGCAGCATGTCGCCGCGCAGCGCCACCAGCGCCTCGGGGCTGACCGACTGATCGCCGGCCGGATCGTCGGGCGGCGCTGCCTCGCTCGTGCGCATGAAGCCGTCTTGCTGTCGCTGGATGGGGTCGCGCGTCGCACTGTATCGGCGAAACCACCGCGGCCAAACCGCGCACACGGCGGACCCGGCGCGCCACGAGGCGCGGACGACGCCGGCACGAGCCGTCATGCCGCCTCGCCGAGCGCCGCGACGATGGCGTCGCGCTGGGCCTGGACATCGATCGCGACCTGGCTCGTGACGTCGAGCCGGCGGTCCTCGTAGACATCCTGCCCGGGATGCGCCGCCTGCCAACGGGCGACGACTTCGTCACGATGCCGCAGCAGCGTGACGATCTGCGGCCTGAACAGCACCAGCATGGCCCCGATCCAGCGGTTGACCGGCCACGACGGCGCCGCATGGTCGATGCGGAAACGCCCGAGCATGCGCACGACCTCGCGCGCCGGGTACCAGGTCTCGTCGGTGACCCAGCGATTCGTCGTGAACAGCCCGATCGGGTCGCCCCAGGCGTCCATCGAGATCGCGACCAGGTGCGACAGCGCGTCGGCACCGCTGGGCCAGGGCTCGCTCGCGCGATCGGCCACCGGCGCGGCGCCCGGCGGCATGCCGGCGGCGCGCAGAAAGGTGTGGAAGTGGCCGTGCTCGACCTCGGACCCGCGGTGTGCGTGGTAGTAGTACTGCGAGTGCGTCTCGCGGTCGAAGACATCGTCGCGCGGATAGTGCTCGAGCTCGACGAAGTCGCCCTGGCCGCGCAGCACCTCGCCGACGAGATTCAGCCCGCCCTTGCGCAGCACGCGGCGGCACTCGGCGACCTCGTCGGCGGCGTCGAGCATCGCGCGCAGCGCCGCCGCCGGCTCGTCCGCGAGCGCGGCGCGCAGGCCCGTGTCGGTCGTCGCGTCAGCGATCGTGAGCCCCGCGCAGCCGCCGGCCAGGTCGAACTCGCGCGCGGGCCGGCTTGGCACCCGCGATGCCCCCCGCATGCTTCGGCTCAGTGCTTCGCCGCGCACGGGTTCTTCGCTGCGCAGGGGTTCTTGGCGGCGCAAGGGTTCTTCGCCGCGCAAGGGTTCTTCGCCGCGCAGGGGTTCTTCGCGGCGCACGGGTTCTTGGCGGCGCACGGGTTCTTCGCCGCGCAGGGGTTGGGCTTGAAGGTCTTCTGGACCTCGGCCGTGTACGCCGTCAGCGCGGCGAGTTCACGCGAGTTCCACGCCAGCGGCTTGGCCTCCATCGGGACCACGAGGCAGAACTGCACCATCTCGTCCAGCGCCACGCTCTTGACGCCGCCTTGCTCGTGCGCCATCGCCACATAGTGCGGATACGGCTGCGCGAAGGTCTCCGCGAACGAGGCGTTGCCCTGGTGGCAGGTGTTGCAGCTCAAGCCGTTCGTCGACAGCTTGGGGTCGTTCCACAACTGCTTGCCGTAGGCGATCAACTCGGCCGTCTTGCCCGACGCGAGCCGGGTGCCCGCAGGCCGGGTGACGAGCTTGGGGTCGACCTTGCCGGCCACACAGGGGCTTTTCGCGGCGCAAGGGTTCTTCGCGGCGCAGGGGTTCTTGCTCTTGGCGGCGCATGGGTTGCGCGCCCCGCAAGGCGCGGCGGCGCGCGGCGCGCAAGGGCGGCGCGGGGCGCACTGCGCGTGCAGCGGTGCGCCGGCGGCCGCCAGCATCAGGCCGACCATCGAGGCGGCAACGGAAACCGGCCGGGCGGCCGGGAGGGTGGACGGATTCATCATCGGCTCCTGTGGTGGATGCATGGGGGGTGGGCGGTACGGTTCGTCGCCGCCTCGTCCGTTCGACGAACGGACTGCCGACCCCTTACGGGGGTTTACCCGTGCTCCCGGCCGATCCGAGTGCGGCGAGAGCGTCCTGTGCCAGCACCCGCGCAACATGAAGCCCGCCGCCGCAGCCGACCAAATCGACACCCGCTGTCTCGCGCTGCCGCGCGGCGCAACCGGCCACCGCCGCGCCGATGCACCGCGGCGCGGGCGAATCGATCGGCAGCCGCGACCGGCTGTGTCACGTTTCGCCCCCCGGCCCCGACCAAGGGGGTGCAAGCGTCGCGATCCCCGCGGCGCCCACCCGGTCCCACCGCCCACCCCCGCATCCAGGAGCCATCATGAAAGCCGTCCTCGCCGCCCTCGCCCTGACCGTCGCCTCCTTCGGCACGTTCGCCCAGGAAGCCACCGTCTTCGAAGTCGACGCCGTCTCCGCCAAGTCGCGCGCCGAAGTCCGCACCGAGCTCTTCGCCGCCTTGCAGCGCGGCGAGGCGATCCGCCACGGCGAGGCCTCCGTGGTCGACTTCGCGTCGCAGGCCGGCTCGTCCAGGACCCGTGCCGAGGTCCGTGCCGAGGTCTTCGCCGCCCTGCAGCGCGGCGAGGCGATCCGCTACGGCGAGGCGCCGCCCGCCGGTTCGTACGACCGCGCCGTCAGCGGCAGCGCGATGCTGGCCTCGACCGCCCACGCAAATTGATCCCCACCACCGAGCGCAAGGCCTGCGCGCCCTGCCCGTCCTCGCGACGGCAGGGCGCGCAGGCTTTCGCCGAGCACATCGCGGCGACCGCAGCGCGCGGCGCGCGCGAACGAATCAGGTCCCCGCGTCGCGCGGCCCACCCGGCGCATCCCAGGAGTCCACCAGTGCCTCGACCTGCGCGAGCGTGTCGACGAAGTGGTCCGGCGGCATCGCGTCGAAGGCCGTGGCGGCGCACTCGCCGCCACGAACGATCGCCACCCGCACTCCGGCCGCGCGCGCGGCGGCGACATCGGCCAGGCTGTCGCCGACGAACAACGCCTCGGCGGGCTCGATGCCGCGCATCGCCAGCACCGCGCGCACGCCTTCGGGGTGCGGCTTCATGTGCACGACATCGTCGCGGCTGAGCACCGGCGCCAGCGATCGCCCCAGCCCGCAGCTGTCCAGCGCCGTGGCCAGCGCGCTGCGGCCGATGTTGCTGACCATCGCCGCGGTCACGCCGCGCACGGCCAGGGCGTGCAGCAGCGCCACGGCACCGGCGCGCGGCGCCCAGCGCGCGAGCGCATCGGCATCCCAGCGGTCGTAGACCGGCCCCAGCGCCGCGCGCAGCGCATGCACCTGCGCGGCACCAGGCGCACGGTCGACCGCCGCATTCCACATCTGCGCATAGTTGCCGTCGACCGCGAGCCCCTGCGCGGCGAAGGCGCGCCTCAGCTCGGCCTGCGCCGGTTCGAGCTGCCACTGGAAGTCGACCAGCGTGCCCTCGAAGTCGAAGATGACCGTCTCGATCGTCATGCGTTGCCCTTGCTTGCCCGCCCCGGGCCGGATCGTCCGCTGCGGCCGCCGGCGCGCGGGCTGTTCGCCTTGGCCGCACGCCCGGCCGCGGACTCGTTGGCGGATTTGCGCGCGGGCTTGCGCCGCGTCCTCTTCGCCGGCGCGGCTCCGGATCCGGCGGCACGTCGAGCGCGTGCCGGCACGAAGGCCGCCTCGAGCTCGGCGAGTGCTTCGGCCGCGTGCAGCGCCAGCCGCTGCACCCCCGGCACCACGTCGTGGCACGCGGTGAAGCCGAAGTTCATGCGCCCCGCGTAGCTCTCGCAGGTGATGTTGAGCGCCTGGCCGTGGGTGACGATCGACGCCGGGTAGATCGCGAGCAGCTCGGCGCCGCGGAAGAAGAGCGGCTCCGCCGGCCCCGGCACGTTCGAGATCGTGATGTTGAACATCGGCGGCGTGCGCCCGCCGACGCCGCTCAGCAGCGTCAGCACCGTCGGCGCCATCAGCAACATCGTGTACTGCATCATCGCGTGGCGCGGCAGCGCCTGCACATGCGCCTTGGCGGCGCGCACCGAGGCCTTGATCGCGGCCAGCCGCGCGCCGGGGTCGGCGACCTCGGTGGCGAGCGTGGCGACGATGAAGCTGATCGCATTGCCGCTGCCCTCGTCGTCCCTGGGCCGCACCGACACCGGGATGCCGGCGGTCAGCGGCTTGTCGGGCAGGTGGCCGAGGTCGCCCAGGAAGGCGCGCAGCGCGCCGGCGCAGACCGCGAGCACGACATCGTTGAGCGTGCAGTCGGCGGCGTCGGCGAGCGCGCGCAGCCGCGCCAGCTCGAACTGCTGGGTCGCGAAGCGGCGCTTGCCGCCGACGCGGCCGTTGAGCACCGAGCGCGGGGCGTCGAAGGGCACCGCCAGGCCGTCGCCCGGCGCGCCGATGCGGCGCACGATCTGGCCGAAGGCGCTCGCGAGCTGCGGCAGCGATCGCGCCTGCAGGCTCAGCCCCTCGATCGCCGCCGCGGTCGCGTTGGCCATCGTCGGCGCCGGCCGGTCGCGGCCGCGGCCCTCGCGCGGCGGCTTCGTGCCGGCGGACCAGAACGGCGGCAACGCGAGGCTGCGCGCCGGGTCGGCGGCCATCGCGCGCTGCAGCAGCTTCATGCCGCTGACGCCGTCGATCAGCGCGTGGTGCATCTTGACGTACAGCGCGAAGCGCCCGCCCTCGAGCCCCTCGATGATCGTGCACTCCCAGGGCGGGCGCGCGAGGTCGATCGGCGTGCTGTGCAGGCGGCCGACGAGCTCGCCGAGCTCGCGCTCGCCACCCGGCCAGGGCAGTGCGGCGTGCCGCACGTGGTACTCGAGGTCGACCGCATCGTCCTCGACCCAGGCCGGCCAGGGCTGCGTCAGCGTCGGGCCCAGCAGGCGCCGGTTCCACGGCGGGGCGAACTGGCGGTGGTTGCGGAACTCGTGCATCAGCGCGCGCAGCCAGTCGCGCGGCGCGCCGTCGGGGAGACGGAACGGCAGCAGCCCGCCGACGTGGTTCGGCGTGGCGCGCGACTCGGTCAGCAGCCAGGCCGCGTCGAGCGGGTTCAGGCGCACGGTGCCCATCGCGCGCGCTTCAGGCTGCAGCGGCGCGGGTGGCGCGTGCGGTTGGCTTCTTCGCCGCGGCCTTGCGCGCGGTCGGCTTGTTCGCCGCCGTCTTGCGCCCGGCCTTCTTCGCCGTCGCCGCGGCGCCATCGGCGCCACGCAGCGCGGCTTTCGCGGCACCGGCCTTCGTCGCCGCGGCCTTGCGTGTCGGGGCCTTGCGGGGGGCGGCCTTCGCGCTGGCGCCCTTGGCCGCGTCGGCCTTGCGCGTCGCGCTCTTGCGCGCGGGCGCCTGCGCGGCCTCGCCGCCGCCCTTCCAGGTCCGGCGCGCCTTCTTCGCCAGCGCGACGACACGCGCGATCTGCTCGTCGGTGTAGACGCCGCCGACACCCGAGATCGCCGCCAGCTTCATGCCGTGCTTCAGGCCGAGCTTGTAGATCTCCTTGACCTTCTCCCACTCGGTATCGCGGCCGACGGTGAAGACCTCGAACCGGCCCTCCAGCGCGAGCACGATGGTCTCGGCCAGGCAGGCGTAGATGACGTTCGGCGGCAGGCCGATGCTCTTGAGGCCCTTGACCTTGGTCGGCAGCTCGATCTCGCCGGACTCGATGACGAGCACGTCCGGGCGCTTGGCGACCTCCTCGGGCGGCAGGTCCAGCGGGCGCGCGACGTCGGTGATGACGCAGCCGGGCTTGACCTTGGTGATGTCGAGGATCTTCTTGCCCGCGCCCGAGGTGCTGGTGACGATCATGTCCATGTCGCCGAGCAGCGCGTCGTAGTCGTTCGAGCACACGACCTTGGCGTCGGGCGTGTCCTGCAGGATCGACGCCTTGAGCTCCTCGAGCTTGTCCAGGTTGCGCCCGGCGAGCACGACCTCGTCGAAGGCCATCGCCAGCAGCCGCGCGCTGACCGACCCGATCGACCCGGTGGCGCCGACGACCATGGTCTTGGCCTTCAGCCGCTGGCCGTCGGGCGATGGCTGGATCAGCTTCATGCGCCGCATCGCGTCGGCCGCGGCCCACAGCGCGCCCGAGGCCGAGTAGCTGTTGCCGGTCGTCACCGGGATGCGCGCGCGGCGCGCGACCGTGATGCCGGCATCGCCGACGACCTTGGTGAAGGCGCCCAGCCCCATGATCTGCGCGCCCATCTTCTCGGCCATCTTCGCCGCCGCGAGCAGCCGGCGGTAGGTGAACTCGGGGCTGCGCGCGAGCATCTCCTTGGGCGTGCCGCCGACCGTGATCAGCCAGCCCTCGGCCTCGGCGCCGGTGGGCGACACGATGTTCTCCATCTTGCAGTAGACCATCGGCGGCATGTGCGCGGCGATCGTCTCGACCTGGTCCATCACGATCTTCGGCGTGGCGCGCGGGATCGGCACCCCCTTGCGGATGAACTCCTGGCTCAGCGGGTGGATCACGAACGCGAAGCGGCGGATGTTGCGGAACTTGCCGGTCGGGTGCAGCAGCCGCGGCCTGACGTCGAGCTCGTCGAGGATCTCGACGAAGTCGTCGTCCGACAGCGCCTGGGCCGGCTTGCCCAGCGCCGCCAGGATCATCGCCTCGATCACGTTGACGCCGACGACGCGCTCGAACAGCTGCGGGCTGACGTCGATCACGAGGTTGACGCGGCACTGCTCGAAGAACGCGAGCCGCTCGTCGTCGACCGCCGAGGTGATGACGGTCTTGCCCCCGAGGCTGGACGCGTCGCCGATCTCCTTCAGCTCGGCGAAGGTGCCGACGACGACATGCGCCTTGGCCGCCTCGGCCGCGAGCCGGCTGCGCTTGAAGCCCGACAGCGCGCCCTCGAGGATCTCGCCGGGCTTGCCCTTGAGCACGAGGTCGCTGCCGCGCGCGTACAGCTCGAGCTGGGTCAGCGAGTTCAGCAACGCCGGCGCCCCGGTCTGCGCCAGTGCATCGGCGAACAACAGGTTGGGCGTGTAGTCCGACAGCGCGACCGCCATGTCGTAGTTGCGCATGCCGGACAGGAACAGCACGATGTTGTTGTCGAAGTAGCGGCCGAGCTCGGTCTGCACATGGTGCACGGCGCGCACCTGCAGCAGCCGCCGCAGCCGGCTCCCGGTGGTCGCCGGCACGCGCGTGACGACCTTCAGCAGCCGCTCGGTCTCCTTGTTGATGACCGTGCTCTGGCCGACGTGGAAGTGGTCGCCGACCTCGCCGAGACCGATCGCGTCGGCCTTCGCCTGGTGGCGACGCATCAGCTCCCAGGCCTGGCCGATATCGTCGTCGGCGCCGACTCGCGTGACCTGGAACGGATGACCGAGGAAATCGGTCTGGAAGCTGAAGTCCTGCTTCGACGAGCCGAGCGAGACGGTGACGACCTTCTTCGGGGCATGCATGGATCGGGTCTCCGGGCGTGGCGGGGGGATCGGTCAGGCGGCGCCGGCGGCGCGGCGCTTGCGGGGGGCGGTCGGCGCGGTGTCGGTGGCGGCAGCGGCCGCCTTGCGCGGCGGCGACTTGCGCGCCGGGGCCTTGCGCGCGGCGGTCTTGCGCGCCGCAGGCTTGCCGGCCGGTGCCTCGGCCGCGTCCGGCGCGGCGGCAGCCGGCTGGTCACGCGGCAGCACGCGGCGGATCATCTGCTCGCACTCGTCCTGCGTCATGTAGCGCGGCACCGGGTAGCCGGTATGCGCCTCGTGCAGCGCCGCCTTCGCGAGCTCGGGGATGTCGGCCTCGCGCAGCGCCGCCAGCGTGGCCGGGATGCCGATGTCGCGGTTGAGCGCCTCGACCCCGTCGATGAAGGCCTGCGCCAGCACCTCGTCGCGCTCCGACTCGGGGCCGAGCCCGGCGCGCACCGCGAGCCGCGCCAGCCGCGACTCGACCGCCGGCGCCACGAAGCGCAGCACGTGCGGCAGCATGATCGCGTTGGCCAGCCCGTGCGGCGTGTGGTAGCGGCCGCCGAACTGGTGCGCGATCGCGTGCACGTAGCCGACGTTGGCGCGCGTGAACGCCATGCCGGCGTAGGTGCTGGCCAGCGCCATCGTCTCGCGCGCCTCGAGGTTGGCGCCGTCGCGGCACGCGGTGCGCAAATTCGCGAAGATCATCCCGACCGCGGCCAGCGAAAGGCCTTCGGTATACGGCGTCGCCCACTGGCCGATGAAGGACTCGACCGCGTGCGTCAGCGCGTCGATCCCGGTGGCGGCGGTGATCGCCGGCGGCAGCCCGGTCATCAGTTGCGGGTCGAGTGCGGCCATGCGCGGCACGATGCGGGTGTCGACGATCACGAGCTTGCTCTGGCGCTCGGGGTCGGCGATGACGGCGGCCACCGTGACCTCGGATCCGGTGCCGGCGGTGGTCGGCACGGCGTAGACCGGCATCGGCGTACGCAGGCCCTTGAAGTAGCCGGCCAGCGAGCGCAGGCTCTTGCGCGGGTTGGCGGCCGCGATCGCGATCGCCTTGGCCGCGTCCATCGAGCTGCCGCCGCCGACCGCGACCAGCGCGTCGCAATCGTGGTCGCGGAACGCGGCGATGCCGCGCTCGATCAGCGGGATCGGCGCGTCGGGGGTGATCTCGTCGAAGATCGCATAGCCCGCGCCGCCCTCGCCCAGCGCCTGCGTCAGGCCGTCGAGCAGGCCGAGCTTGGCGATCATGGCGTCGGTGACGATCAGCACCCGTGCATGGCCGAACGCCGCCACCGCTTGCGCAAGACGGCGGCTCGAGCCGGGGCCGACGAGCAGCGCCGGCTGCGGGATCGGCAGCGCGCGCGTCACCGCGCCGGCGCCCTTCATCAGCGCGCCGAGTCCGGCGGCGCGGGTGGATTCGGGGATCAGGTCGAGTATCAAGGTGGGCTCCTGGGCGGGGGCGTCGGATGATCCGGGTTCGGGACTAGGATGGGGCATGCCGCCAGCGACCGCGACCTCTGCGGCCAGCGGCGAGCCTAACGCGACTCGTCAGATGGCGGGCAGGAGGTTCGCGGTCGGGACGGGGGTGCCGAGGACGGTGACAGGGACCGTCACGTGCCGCAGTGTGGCACGAGGTGCCTGACCCCATCCTGATCCCCGCCGATCAGACCCCCGCCGATCAGATTAGACGAGTCCCTCAAACCGCAGCGAGCCGAGGCCTGCCGCAGCAGCCCATGGTCGCCGCGTCGACGCACACGGAGATCGCACGCACACGCGGGCGCGCCGGCGCGCAGGTCCGCGGTTGCGGCGCGAGCCCGGCGCGGGGCTCGAACCCGTAGCGCGGCGGCGCCAGCGGCTGCGGGCGCGCCGGCAGCTGCGCCAGCAGCATCGCGATGCCGCCGCCGACGGCGAAGGCGAGCGCGCCACCGGTGGCCAGCGCGCCGAGCTCGGTCCATGCACTCATGGCTTGCTCCAGGTGGCCAGGTCCGGGGATGCGCGCGCCGCGTCGGCCACGCGCGCGGCGGTGTCGGGTGAGGGCGCGGCGGCGCCTGCGTCCGGGCTGCACGCCCAGCGGCCGACGATCGCGGGCCGCGGATCGTTGCCCGCGTGCAGCGCGAAGCAGCCGCACGCGGCATCGCCGGCATGCGCCAGCGCCAGTGCGCTGCCGTAGCGCACCGGGCCGCGGAACCACAGGTCGAGCTGCTGCGCGCATGCGCCGGGGGCGACGCCCGGATCGATCCGGGCGAGCGCCTCGGCCGCGGCGCGCGACGGGTGCTGGAAGGCGCCGGCGAAACCCATACGCCGCGCCCAGGCATCCGACCCGTGCAGCGGGTTGTAGTCGCCCGTCAGCGCGCCGAAACGCCAGCTGGCGCCGCGCCCGGCGTGCCAGCGCGGCCCTGGCAGGCGCGGCAGAGGCGGCAGCTCGGCGAGCGCCGAAGGGGCGTCGTCGCCACGCCGGCGGCCTCGCCAGTAGAAGGTCGTCAGCCCCTCCCAGGCCAGGCCGTCGGCGTCGTGCACGCCGGCATGCAGGTCGATCTCGCAACCCTTGGGCAGACGGCGCTCGGCCGCGACATCGACGCGCAGCGTCCAGCGTCCCCCCGCCACCAGCGGCCGGTGGCTGCGCAGCCGCGTTCGCAGCTGCAGCGCCTGCCAGATCGGCAGCGGAAAGCCGGTGTCGGTGAGGACCGACATCAGCGGCCGCATGGTCCAGGTGTGCACGAAGACCGACGGCAGCACGGGCACACAGGCCAGGCCGGTCAGGCGCTCGAACGACGCCGTCGCGTGCGCCGGCACCTGCGCGCCTTCCCAGCGCAGCGCCGGCCAGGGCGAGCCGGGCGGCGGGCGGCGGTGCAACGCGCGCAGCATGTACAGGGCCGCCGACGGCGCCCGGCGGTGCATGCGCTCGGCCCTGCAGGCGCCCGGCCCGGCCGCGGCGTCGGCGCCGTCCTGCGAACAGGCCTCGGCGCTGCCGGGCGTGCAGCAGCCGGTCGTGGCGGTGGACGGGTCGGCGGGGCTCGGGGTCATCGCGGGTCTCCATCGTCGGCCGGGCGCGGGGCGGGTGCGACGCGCGCGGGCCGAGGATCGCTCAGGCAGAAAGCACGAACCATGCCGAAGCCAGCCAGCCGACCAGCATCGACCCCGCCAGCGCCAGCGCGACATACAGCGCGAAGACCCGCGGGCGCACCAGCGCCCACACGGCCGTCGCAGCCGGCAGGCTGGTCACCCCGCCGGCGACCAGGAAGGCCAGGCCGACTGCCGGACTCATGCCGAGATCGATCAGCCCGTCGACCAGCGGCACCGCGGCGGCGCCATTCAGGTAGGCCGGCACGCCGACCAGCACTGCCCACGGCACCGCGGCCACCCCGCTGCCGCCCAGCCTGTCGGCGATCGCCGACGCCGGAATCCAGGCCAGCATCAGGCTCTCGAGCGCGAACGCCAGCAGCAGCACGCGCGCGAGCATCCAGCCGTTGCGGCGCGCGTCCACCGCGAAGCGCCGACGCCGCGCCGGGTCGCGCCAGAAGCGCCAGACGACGGCATCATCGCGCAGCGCGGCCGCCAGCGCGTCGGCTCGTTCGCGCCCGCGCGACATGTCTCGCAATGGCGACGCCAGCGCGTCGGCCAGCCCCATCCCGGGCGCGTCGCGCCCTGCGAGCCACCGCACGGCCCAACCGCCGAGCATCCCCATCGCCAGCGCCGCCAGCGTCTTGACGACGGCGAACTCCAGCCCGAGCACGCCGGCGGTCAGCACGAACATCGCCGGGTCCATGATCGGCGAGGCGAGCCAGAAGGCCATCACCGGCGCCAGCGGCACACCGGCGGCGAGCAGCCCGGCGATCAGCGGCACGACGCCGCACGAGCACAGCGGCGACAGCGCCCCCGCGACCGCGGCGACCGCGAGCGCGCGCCCGCCGCGGCCTGCCAGCGCGCGCTTGATCAGCAAGGATGCGCCGCTGGCCTGCACCCAGGCCGCGAGCCCCACCGACAGCAGCAGCACCGGCGCGATCTGCCACGCGGATGTCGCGACGAAGCCTGCCGTGCGCACGAGCTGGTCCGGCGCCGCCGCCGCCAACGCCAGCGCCAGCAGGGCGAGCGCGGCCAGCACCGGATCGATGCGTCGCCAGCCGGCGGCGAGGCGAGACGGCCAGCTCGGCGCGTCGAGGGTGTCGGATCGGTTCATGCCGTCAGCTCCTTAAATCGATAGCCCCGGGTTTATGGTGATGTTTGGCGGCGACAGGGCGATCGGCCGTGCAGGCTGGCGATCGGGCCGGGCGGTGCTGCGGCGTGGACGCTGCGGGGTGGGCGGCGCGCGTCAGCAACGCCCGCGCGAGCCGGCTGCGGCACTCGCGACCGGGGCGGTGCCGGCAGCGGCTCGCCGCCGGCGCGGCTCGGGCACGCTCACGCCCTGGCAGCACTCGTCGCGGAAGAAGGCGAACGCGGCGTTCAGGCGTCCGAAGTCGGGCCGGCAGCGCACCTCGCGCCCCTGCCGCTGCTGCGCCACCAGCCCGCTGTCGACCAGCCCGCGCAGGTGGAAGGCCAGCGTCGAGGCCGGCATCTGGAGCGCGCGCCGGACCTCGCCCACGTTCAACCCGTCGTCGCCGGCTCGCACGAGCAGCGAGAAGATCCGCAGCCGGGCGACGTTGCCGAGCTCGGCCAGGCAGCGCGCGGTGGTTTCGAGGTCCATGGCCGGCATGCTAGCGCGGCCGATCGGATTTTGCAACTATTTCCCTAGTTTTCTCGCATTTGCGACAGCCTGCATCGCACCGGCAGCCGCCGCGAGCCCGATCGCGACAGGCATTGGCAGAGCCGCGCACCCCGGCCGGCGCCGGCAGCGTCAGCGCCGGCTGCGCATCGCGCCGGTCGTGCCCATGCCGGCCAGCGCGACCAGCAGCAGCAGCGTGGTCGCCGGCTCCGGGACGACCTGCACCATCCCGACCTGCACCGGGGAGCTCCCGCCGGTCGGGTAGCCCATCAGCGCCCAACGGTCCTCGCCGACAACGAAACTGCCATTCTCGTAGCGGCCGATGGTCAGCAGCGACGCATCCGGCGCAGCGGCGATGGAAGCCACGCCCGATGCGAGCAGGGCGATGGGCTCATCCGGCGGTCCGGGACCGAACAACTCCCCGACGAAGCTGAACGAGACGGTATCGCCGTCGTCCACCCCCACCCGCAAGCGGAATTCATCCCCGCGGACGCAGCTCACGCGCTGCGTGGCCGTTGCGATCCCGGTCCGCTCGGTCTCGCTGCCGGCGATGAGCGTCAGCGTCCCTGCGAGCGACTGCTGATCGACGCATGGGTTGGGCGGGTAGAAGGCCTCGAACAGCGTCAGCCTGAAGTCGATCTGCACCGCCGGCAGCGCGTGCGCCGCCGGCGCCAGTGTCGACGCCATCCACCACAGTCCGAACGCGATCGTCTTTTGCATGGCTTGACTCCCGCACCTTCGACGCACGATGGCCCAATGGACACGCGCGGCGACGCGAGTTTCTTGACTTGGCGCAAACAATCCCCGCGTGCGCCTCCGCGACCCCCTTGACCGGGGTGGGGGGCCGAGGACCCGGCACGCGCTCCACCAGCCGCATGGCCCCGACGATGCGGCCGCGCATACTGGCCCCGTTGCGCGATGCCGCCGCGCCGCGTCTCGCAGCCGCACCTCAGCCAATGACCCCCATTCCCCCGCCCCGCAACGGCTGGCTACGACCGCGCGGCGTCGACGCCGGCGCCGCGCCGCTGCTGGCCGGCCGCGCCCTGCGCGCGCTGGCTGACGGCTGGATGGCGGTGCTGCTGCCGGCCGCGTTGCTCGCGCTCGGGCTCGATGCGCTGCAGGTCGGGCTGCTGATCAGCGCGACGCTGCTGGGCTCGGCGCTGGCGACGCTGGCGGTCGGCGCCTTCGGGCACCGCTTCGCCCCGGGCACGCTGCTGCGCTCGGCGGCCTGGCTGATGGTAGCGACCGGTCTGGGCTTCGCCGGGCTGCACGACTTCTGGCCGCTGCTGCTGGTGGCCTTCGTCGGCACGCTCAACCCGAGCGGCGGCGATGTCAGCGTCTTCCTGCCGCTGGAGCACGCGCGGCTGGCGGCGGCCGCGCGCGGCGACGCGCGCACCACGCTGTTCGCGCGCTACAGCGTCGCCGGCGCGCTGTGCGCGGCGATCGGTTCGCTGGCCGCCGCCGCACCGGGCGCACTCGCCGGCGCCACTGGCATCGACAGGATCAACACGCTGCGGGCGATGTTCGTGCTCTATGCGCTCGTCGGCGTCGCCGTCTGGTGGCTCTACCGGCGGCTGCCTGACGCGCGGCACGCGCCGGCGGCGGGCAACCCTGCCGGTGGCGAGCCGGCGGCGGCGCCGCTGGGCGCGTCGCGCCGCACGGTGATCCGGCTCGCCGCGCTGTTCAGCGTCGACGCCTTCGCCGGCGGGCTGGTCGTGCAGTCGTTGCTGGCGCTGTGGCTGCTGCAGCGCTTCGGCGTCACGCTGGCGCAGGCAGGGCTGATCTTCTTCGCCACCGGCTTGCTGTCGGCGGCGTCGCAGCTGCTGGCGCCGCTGCTGGCACGGCGTATCGGGCTGCTGGCGACGATGGTCTTCACGCACCTGCCGGCCAACCTGTGCCTGGTCGCCGCGGCATTCGCGCCGACGCTGCCGGTGGCGCTGGCGCTGCTGCTGGTGCGCGCCGCGCTGTCGCAGATGGACGTGCCGACGCGCAGCGCCTTCGTGATGGCGGCGGTCACGCCGGCCGAGCGCACCGCGGCGGCGAGCTTCACCGCCGTCCCCCGCAGCCTGGCCGCGGCGCTCGCGCCGGCGCTCGCCGGCGCCTGGTTCGCCGCTGGCTGGACGGCGCTGCCGCTGGTCGTCTGCGGCCTGCTGAAGGTGGCCTACGACCTGGCGCTGTGGCGCAGCTGCCGCGGGCTGGTGCTGGCCATAGACTGACGTCGAGACGGCACGCGCGTCACGTCATGCACACATGCCCCGACAGCCAGGCGCCGACCACAGCGCCCGTCGCGGCGCCACGCATGCCGCGCGACCGCGCCAAGGAGGCCCCGATGACAGGCACGCCCGAAGTTGCGGCCGGCGCCCGCCGGCACGCCGGGGGCGTGCATCCGCCCGGCGGTGTCCGCCCGAGCGCCTGCGCCGCTGTGCTCGCCACGGCGCTGGCCGGTTGCATCTCGCTGCCGCTGCCCGACGCCGCGCCCGCGCTGCACAGGGTGCCGCTGCCGCGCGCAGGTGACGACATCGCCGCCGTGCGGCTTGCCTTCGGCACGCCACCGCTGCTCGACGACGGCCAGCACCTGGTCTACGACTGGTCGACCAACCGTCGCCTCGTCATCGTCCCGCTGCTGCCGAGCGGCTTGCCTGCGGCGGCCGTGGTCGACGGCCCGCACTTCCGCCTGCTGGTCGAGGTCGACGCGGAGCAGCGGGTCGCCACCGTGGCGTGTGCGGTCGCCGGCATCGACCGCGCTCGGCCGCAGGCGCCCGGCTGCCTCGACGCGTCCGCCCTCGCACGCGCGGCCACACCGGACGGCTGGCGCCGGCTGGGCGAAGTCGTCGGGCTGGCTGCCGTGCGGTTCTGGAACGCCGAGCTCGCCGGCGCGGCGACCGCGTTCGCGTTGTCGCCCGGCGGGCGGTGGCTGGCCGGCGCCGACACGCAGCACCGGACCTGGCTGGTCGACCTCGGCGACGGCCTTGGCGCGGCGCGGGCGATCGGCCGCCACGACGGCGCACCGCCTCGGTTCTGGTCGTGGCGCGGCGTGCCGGCACCGCAGCCGGCGTTCTCGGCCGACGGCCAGTGGCTGCTCGCGGCCCAGGGCGAGGCGACCGCGCTGCTGCAGGCCGGCCCCGGCCTGCCACAGGCGACGCTCGCAGCGGACCGTGTCGATATCGGGGTCGCGCAGCCGGCGCGCAGCGGCGGCGGCTTCGTCGCGCTCGGCACGTCGGCGCTGTGGCTTGTCGAGCCGCCGCGGCTGCAGCGCCTGGCCACCGGGCACGAAGCCGTGCTGCGCTTCGATGCACGCGGCGCCGTGGTGGCGCGGCCGGTGGCGCCAGGGCAGCCGGCCGTGGTGGCGCTGGACAGCAGCGCGCTGGAGCCGTCGCCACGGGCCTGGATCGGGGCCCAGCCGGCGCAGCGCGCGGTGCTGGACGCACGCAACGCCTTCGCGCGCCAGGCCACCCGCGCCGGCTACGCCTTCTCGCCCGACGGCCGGTGGCTGGCGCGCAACGCCTGCCATCACCTCGCCTGGTGGGACGCCGACGAGCTCGCGGCCGCACTCGCCGGTGCCCCGGGCACCGTGATCGCGCCGCGGCGTGTGGCGATTCTGGCGCTGCCGCCGCGGCCTGCACAGGATGCCCGCTGCCACGCCCCGGTCGTCTTCTCGGCCGACGGCACCTGGGTCGCCGCGGCCGGCCCGACGACGATCCAGGTCTGGCGCGTCGCCGATGGCCAGCCGTGGGTCTTCATCGATCTGGCCGATGCCCAAGCGGCGCCCGGCGGCCTGCATGTCGTCGCGCTGGCGCTGGGACGACAGCGCGAACTGACGGCGGTAGTCTCGAACCACCGCGGCGATATCACGCTGGCGCGCTGGGCGCTGACGCTGCCGTGACAATGGGGCGCGCGGGGTCTACGATGACCGGGCGCGCCTTCGTCCTTGCGCTCGCGAGCGCTGGCCGCGCAGCGATCAGGAGTCCGCCATGCCCTCGTCGAGCCCGGCCTCGCAGCCCCCCGCACCATCGGCGCCGATCGCCATCGAGCAGCAGATCGCGCGCATCTTCGAGTGGCGGCGCGGCTTCAACGCGATGCACCTGATCGACGTCGGCCTGCAGCTCGGCCTGTGGCAGGCCTGGCGCGACTGGCCCGATGCCGAGCCGGCGGCGGTCGCCGCGCGGCTCGGGCTGCACCCGCCGCATGTCGAGACCTGGTGCACGACGGCCTACGCCTTCGGCCTGCTCGACGGCGAAGAGAAGCGCGAACCGGACGGTGGTGAGGCGCACGACCGGGCCGGCGACGCGACGCATGACGCCGCGACGCCTGAAGCCGCAGCCGCAGCCGACGCCTGCACCGTGCGACGGCGGTACCGGCTGGCGCCGCACATCGACGTCGTGCTCGCCAGCCCCGGCCACGCTCGCCACCTCGGCGGTTACGTGCGCCTGGGCACGGCCTTCGCCACCGAGGACCACCGCGCCTGCGTCGAGTCGATGCGCAGCGGCGCGACGGCGCCGTTCCAGGGCCGCAGCGCCGAGTTTGCCGACGTCGTCGCCGACGCCACCTTCGGCCTGCAGGTGCTGGCGGCGCACAAGCTGCTGCCGGCGCTCGAAGGGCTGAAGCCGCGGCTCGACGCCGGTGGTCGCATCGTCGAGCTCGGCTGCGGCACCGGGCGCCACCTGCTGCAGCTCGCGCGCGCCTTTGCGCACGCGCAGCTGGTCGGCGTCGACATCGACCCCACCGGCCTGCGCGCCGCGCGCGACGCCGTCGAGCACGCGGGGCTGGGCGCACGCGTGCGCCTGGTCGAGGGCGATATCGCCGATGCGGTGACGCCAGGCAGCGCCGACGCGGTGGTGATGATCGAGGTGCTGCACGAGATCGCGCCGGCGATCCGTCCGGCGGTGGTGGCCGACTGCGTGCGCGCGCTGGCCCCGGGCGGCTGGCTGCTGATCGTCGACGAGACCTACCCCGGCACGCTGGCCGAGGCGCGCGATCCGGCGTTCCGCTTCCCGGTGCAGACGGGCTTCGAGGAGCTGACCTGGGGCAACGTGCTGCCGACGCGCGCCGAGCAGGAGAGGCTGCTGCGCGACGCCGGGCTGCACGGCGAGATCGGGCGCAGCCTGGTCGGCGAGGGCTTCACGGTGCTGTCGGCGCGCAAGGCCTGAGACACCGCGGCAAGCGACCGCCGGCCCGCGCGCCGCCGCGCGGACGGCACGGTCGATTCGGCGCCAACCCGGCGGGGGGTCGTAGTTTCCACAGGACACCGGCGCGCTGGGCGCCCTAAAGTCCGCGTCGCGATCCCGCAATCCCGACCCGCACAGGAGACCCATCCATGTTGCTTCGCACGCTGGCCTTCGCGGCCGTGTTCGCCGTCGCCCACGCGACGGCCTGGGCCCAGCCCATCGTCATCAAGTACAGCCACGTCGTCGCCGACCAGACACCCAAGGGGCAGGCGGCGCTGAAGTTCAAGGAGCTCGCCGAGAAGAAGCTGCCCGGCAAGGTCGAGGTCCAGGTCTTCCCGAACAGCCAGCTGTTCGGCGACGGCAAGGAGATGGAGGCGCTGCTGCTCGGCGACGTGCAGATCATCGCGCCGTCGCTGGCCAAGTTCGCCAAGTACACGCCCAAGCTGCAGGTCTTCGACCTGCCCTTCCTGTTCGACGACATCGCCGCCGTCGACCGCTTCCAGAGCAGCCCCAAGGGACGCGAGCTGCTCGATTCGATGACCTCCAAGGGCATCCAGGGCCTGGGCTACCTGCACAACGGCATGAAGCAGCTGTCGGCCAACAAGCCCCTGCGCACGCCGGCCGACGCCAGCGGGCTGAAGTACCGCATCCAGGCCTCCGACGTCCTCGAGGCGCAGTTCAAGGCGGTCGGCGGCAACCCGCAGAAGCTGGCCTTCGCCGAGGTCTACCAGGCGCTGCAGACCGGCGTCGTCGACGGCACCGAGAACCCGTGGTCCAACATCTACACCAAGAAGTTCCACGAGGTGCAGAAGTACATCATGGAGTCCAACCACGGCCTGCTCGACTACATGGTGATCACCAACGCCGGCTGGTGGAAGCAGCTGCCCGCCGACGTGCGCAAGGGCCTGTCGGAGGCGATGGCCGAGTCGATCGCGTACGGCAACAAGGTCGCGTTCGACGAGGACGCCAACTTCCGCGCCAAGGTGATCGCCGACAAGAAGGCCGAGGTGCTGCCGATGACCAAGGAGCAGCTCGGGCAGTGGCGCCAGGCGATGAAGCCGGTGTGGGCCAAGTTCGAGCGCGACATCGGCAAGGACATCATCGACGCCGCCCTCGCGGCCAACAACTGAGAGCCGGCGCGCCGGCGCGCGTCGCGCGTGCCGGCCGCGCACCCACGGGGGCCTGCGCGCGCAGCGCGTGCGCAGGCGATGCAGGAGGAGAGACTCCATGAAGTGGCTCGATCGACTCGAGGAAGGCGTCGTCACGCTGATGCTGGCCGCGATGACGCTGCTGACCTTCGTCCAGGTCGTCCTGCGCTACGCCTTCAACACCGGCTTCGGCTGGGCGCTGGAGCTCACCGGCGTGTTCTTCGCGGTGATGATCTTCATCGGCATCTCGTACGGCGTTCGCGTCGGCGCGCACATCGGCGTCGACGCGCTGGTGCGCCTGCTGCCGTCCGGCGCGCGGCGCGCGACGTCGATCGTCGCGGTGCTGCTGTGCCTGCTGTATGCCGGCCTGGTGATCGCCGGGTCGTGGGTGTACGTGTCGAAGATGAAGATGATCGGCGTCGAGCTCGAGGACCTGCCGGTGCCGATCTGGGTCGCACGGTCGATCCTGCCGATCGGCTTCGCGCTGCTGAGCTTCAGGCTGCTGCAGGTGCTGTGGGGCCTGGTCAGCGGCAAGTCCGACAGCCTGCACCTGGCCGACGAGGTCGCCGAGGCGCTCAAGCTCAAGGCCGAGGAGAACACGAAGTGAATACCGCGATCCTGTTCATCACGCTGTTCGCCTTCATGGCCATCGGCGTGCCGGTGGCGATCTCGCTCGGCCTGTCCAGCCTGCTGACCATCCTGCTGTTCGGTCAGGACTCGCTGGCCAGCCTGTCGATCAAGCTCTACGAGACGAGCGAGCACTACACGCTGCTGTCGATCCCGTTCTTCATCCTCGCCGGCGCGATGATGAGCACCGGCGGCGTGGCCAAGCGCATGGTGCGCTTCGCCGTCGCGGCGGTCGGCCACCTGCGCGGCGGGCTGGCGATCGCCAGCGTGCTGGCGTGCACGATGTTCGCCGCCGTGTCGGGATCCAGCCCGGCGACGGTGGTCGCGATCGGCTCGATCGTGATCGCCGGCATGGTGCGAAGCGGCTACCCGCAACCCTTCGCCGCCGGCGTGATCTGCAACGCCGGCACGCTGGGTATCCTGATCCCGCCGTCGATCGTGATGGTGGTCTACGCGGCGGTGACCGAGGAGTCGGTCGGCCGCATGTTCATGGCCGGCGTCGTGCCGGGGCTGCTGCTGGCGCTGATGCTGTCGGTGGCGGTGTGGTGGCGCGCCGGCAAGCTGACGCTGGCGCGCAGCGAGCGCGCCAGCCCCACCGAGCTGCTGACCTCGTTCAAGGACTCGATCTGGGGCCTGGCGCTGCTGGCAGTGATCATGGGCGGCATCTACGGCGGCATCTTCACGCCGACCGAGGCCGCCGCGGTGGCGGCGGTCTACGCGACGCTGGTCGCCGTCATCGTCTACCGCGACATCAAGCCGCGCGACCTGCCGCACGTGCTGATGGACGCCGGCAAGACGACGGTGATGCTGATGTTCATCGTCGCCAATGCGCTGCTGTTCGCGCACGTGCTGACGACCGAGCGCATCCCGCAAACCATCGCCGAAGGCATCCTCGCCGCCGGCATGGAGCCGTGGATGTTCCTGCTCGTCGTCAACATCATCCTGCTGGTGGCCGGCAACTTCATGGAGCCGACCGGCATCATCCTGATCCTGGCGCCGATCTTCTTCCCGATCGCGACCCAGCTCGGCATCGACCCGATCCACCTCGGGATCATCATGGTCGTCAACATGGAGATCGGCATGATCACGCCGCCGGTCGGCCTGAACCTGTTCGTCACCAGCGGCATCACCGGGATGAGCCTGGTGCAGGTGGTGCGCGCCGCGCTGCCCTGGCTCACGGTGCTGCTGGTCTTCCTGGTGCTGGTGACCTACGTGCCGGCGATCAGCCTGACGCTGCCGAACCTGATCTTCGATTGAGGCCGTGCGACTGCGGTGCCGGCAGGCATCGCGGTCGTCTAGGCGAGCCCTTGACTGGGGTCAAGGGCATCGCGACCGGCAGCCGCTAGGCTGCCGGGCCATGAAGCGCCTGCCCGCCACGCGTCCCGCACGCCGCCGCCCCTGGGCCGGCGCGCTGGTCGCACTGGCGCTGGTCGCGCAGTGGCTGCTCCTCGTCGCCAGCACCGCGCACCACGCGCAGGCGCTGGCCTCCGGGCTGCCCTGGGCACAGGTGTGCAGCTCGTCGGGCAGCCCCTGGGGACCGCCCGCGGGCGATCCGGCGTCGGATCCGGCACCCGCCGGCTCTGGCGGCCCGGCCTGCCCCGTCTGCAGCGCGGCGGCCACACTCGGGGCGCCGAGCACCGCGCCCGCGGCACCGGCCGCAGCCGGCTGCGCCACGACCGTGACGCCGGCGGGCACGTCCTCGCGGCCGTTCATGCCGGCGCTGCTGCCGCCGGCGCGCGCCCCTCCCACGGTCTGAGTCCTCCGACTGCGAACGCCGCGGCGATGCCACTGCCGCGGCGCATCCGGCTGCGTGCGCCGATGGCGCGCCCGGCCTGCCCTCGAGAGACTTCCGGACCGACCCCACCATGAATCACCGTCGCCCACGGCGCGCCGTTTCGCCGCCGAACCCGCTTGCGCCCCTGCAATCGCCCTCGCGCCCGCCTTCGGGCCCGAGCCAGCCGACACGGGCGCTCGCTGCCCTGCTCGCCACCCTTCCGATCGCCGCCGGCGCCCAGACACCGACGCCGACGACGACGGTCGTGATCGAGGCCCCGCGCCCGACCGTCGTCGAGCCGCGTAGCGTCGACCCCGCGACCCTTCGCAGCCTGGGTGCCGCCACCAGCGACACCGCCAACCTGCTGCGCGGTATCCCCGGCGTCAGCCTGCAAGGCGCCGGCGGCGCCTCCAGCCTGCCGGTCATCCACGGCATGGCCAGCGACCGGTTGCGCGTCAAGGTCGACGGCATGGACCTGATCGCGTCCTGCCCCAACCACATGAACCCGCCGCTGTCCTACCTGGACCCGAGCGCGGTCGCCGCGCTGGAGGTCTGGGCCGGCATCGCGCCGGTCAGCGCCGGCGGCGACAGCATCGGCGGGACGATCGTCGCGCGCACGCGCGACCCCGAGTTCGCCGCCGCCGGCCAGCCCCCGCGAGTCGGCGGCGAGGCCGGCGTCTGGCTGCGCAGCAATGGCGAGGGCTACGGGCTGAACCTGTCGGCGCGCTACGCGACCGAGACGCTGGCGCTGTCGTACAGCGGCGCGCTGGCCAAGTCCGGGAATTACGACGCCGGTGGCGACTTCAAGCCGGCGACGCTGGTCGAAACCGGCCGCCCCGGGCATGTGCTGCCGCTCGACGAGGTCGGCTCCACCGCGTACGAGACGCACAACCACAACCTGGGGCTGGCGTGGCGCGCGGGCGAGCATCTTCTGGACCTGCGCCTGGGGCTGCAGGAGGTGCCCGAGCAGCTGTACCCGAACCAGCGCATGGACATGCTGAAGAACGACCAGCAGCGCGTCAACCTGCGCTACCTGGGCCGCTTCGACTGGGGCCGGCTCGAGGCGCGCGTCTACGACGAGCAGGTCGACCACTTCATGGACTTCGGCGCCGACAAGCGCTTCTACTACAGCCCGCAGAAGAAGAACCTGCCGGCGCTCGACGACTGCGGCCCGATCGGCCCGAACTGCGCGCACGGCATGCCGATGTTTACCGAGAGCGGCAATACCGGGCTGACGCTGGCCGCCGAGCTGCCGCTGGCCGAGGGCTCGCTCGTCCGCACGGGGATCGAGGCGCAGCGCTACCGGCTCGACGACTGGTGGCCGGCGTCCGGCGCCGGCATGTGGCCCGGCACCTTCCTCAACATCCACGACGGCGAGCGCGACCGGCTCGCGCTCTACGGCGAGTGGGAGGCGCGCCACGGCGCGGGCTGGACGACGCTGGCCGGCGTGCGCGTCGAGCGCGTGACGACCGACGCCGGCGACGTGACCGGCTACAAGACGGCGTTGCTGCCCGACGGCAGCGACCCGGCGAACCAGGTCGCCGAGGCGGCGGCGTTCAACGCGCTGGACCGCGAACGCCGCGACGACAACGTCGACCTGACGCTGCTGGCGCGCTACGCGGCGTCGCCGACGATCGAAGCCGAGTTCGGCCTCGCGCGCAAGGCGCGCTCGCCCAACCTGTACGAGCGCTACACCTGGTCGAGCTGGCCGATGGCGGGCGTGATGAACAACTTCGTCGGCGACGGCAACGGCTATGTCGGCGACCCGGACCTGAAGCCCGAGGTCGCGCACACCGCGTCGCTGGGAATCGACTGGCACGCCGAGGACCGCCGCTGGCAGCTGCGCGCGACACCGTACGTGACGCAGGTGTCGGACTACATCGATGCCGTGAAGCGCGCCGGCTGGCTGCCGGACCAGTACAACGTGCTCGACTATGCGAACCAGTCGGCGCGGCTGTGGGGCGTCGACGTCTCGGGCCGCATGCCGCTGGCCGAGGGCCGCTCGGGAAGCTGGGCGCTGGAAGGTGTGCTGTCCTGGGTCGACGGCGAGAACCGCGACACCGGTGACGAGACCTACAACCTGATGCCGCTGAATGCGCGGCTGACGCTGAAGCATCGCCTCGGCGGCTGGCACAGCGCGCTGGAGTGGGTGCTCGTCGACGCCAAGGACGACGGCTCGGACGTCCGCAACGAGGTCCCGACGCCGGGCTACGGGCTGGTCAACCTGCGCACGAGCCGCGCCTGGCAGCGCGTGCGGATCGAGCTCGGCATCGAGAACCTTCTCGACAAGCGCTACGCGCTGCCGACCGGCGGCGTCTACGTCGGCCAGGGCACGACGATGAGCATGAACGGCGTGCCCTGGGGCATCCCGGTGCCGGGGCCGGGGCGGTCGGTCCACGCGAGCATGACGGTGAGCTTCTGAGCGGGGGTCTGACTGGGGGTCTGACTGGGGGTCAGGTCCCTCGTTCCGCGTGGCGGAATGGGGAGCCCCAGGACGGACCCATCAGGCTGCCGCGACGACGGTGAGCTCGACCCGCAGATCGGGCTGCGCCAGCGTCGCCTGCACGGTGGTTCGGGCGGGCGCCTGCCCCGGCGGCAGCCAGCCCTCCCAGACCGCGTTGAAGGCCGCGAAGTCGGCCATCTCGCGAAGGTGCACGGTGACCGCGAGCAGTCGCGTGCGGTCGCTGCCCGCCTCGGCGAGGAGCGCGTCCACGCGTGCCAGCGTTTCGCGCGCCTGCGCCTCGACGTCGGTTGCCGGCGCGCCGGAGGCAGTCTGGCCGCAAAGGTAGACGACGCCCGCGTGGCGCACGGCCTTGCTCATGCGCGGGCCGGGGTGCAGGCGCTTGATGGCTTCGTCAGGCATCGCTTTCGCTCGGTTCGGTATCGTTGCGGGGACATGGCGCCTCGGCCAGCGCGGCGATCGCTGAGATCGGCACCGGCTTGAGCGGCGGGCGGATCCGGTAGGCGCCGACCTCCGCCGGCGTGCGGCCGGTCTCGGCGGCCAGGATCTGCGTCACGACGTTGCCGCACAAGCGCCCCTGGCAGGGCCCCATGCCGCAGCGGCTGAAGAACTTCGTCTGGTTCGGACCCAGGCAGCCGAGCCGCGCCATCTCGCGGATGCGCCCGGCGCTGACTTCCTCGCAGCGACAGACGACGACCTCGTCGGCCGGCGCGCCGACCCATGCCGGCGGTCGGTACAGCGCGTCGAGGAAGGGACGGATGCGCAGCTCGCGCGCGAGCGCGCGGCGCAGCGGCGCCGCCTCGCGGTCGCGCGCGGAGGCATCCAGACGGCCGATCGCGTGCGCCGCGCCGATCGCCGCGATCGCCCCCGCATGCTCGGCGGCGAGCGCACCGGCGATCCCCGCGCCGTCGCCGGCGACGCGCACGCGCTCGCGGCTGGTCTGGGCCCACCTGTCGACGCGCGGCCGCCACGCGAGCTGGGTCTCGTCCCACAGGTGCTCAACGCGCAACAGCCGTGTGAGCTGGGTATTCGGCAGCACGCCGTGGTGCAGCAGCACAACATCGGCCTGGACGCGCTGCGCGCGCCCGCCGGCGACGAAACGCAGCGCCTCGACGCGCGACTCGCCCTCGACCGCCAGCGCCTTCGCGGCGCGGTAGCCGGGAACGCGCGCGGCGCGCAGCCGGCGCAGCATCGCAATCCCCTTGGCGAGCATGCGCGGCGCGCCGAGCGCCCCGGGCAGATGCGGCAGGGCGCGCAGGCGGTTCGCCGCCGGCGCGGTCTCGACCACGGCCGCCACCTGGGCGCCGGCGTCCAGCAACTGGCAGGCGACGAGCAGCAGCAGCGGGCCGGCGCCCGCCAGCACGATGCGTCCGTCCGGCACCGTGCCGGACGCCTTCAGTGCGATCTGCGCCGCCCCGGCGTTGAGCACGCCGGGCAGCGTCCAGCCGGGAATCGGCGTGGGGCGCTCCATCGCACCGGTGGCGACGACGAGTTGCTCACCCCGAATGCGCTCGGTGCGGCCGTCGGCGAGCAGCGTGACGATGCCGTCGGCGTCGACGTCCCACACCAGCGCAGCCCAGCGCGCCGCCACCCCGGACTCGTCCAGCCGGCGCACCAGCACCTCGCCGCGCCGGTAGTCGGGGCCGAGCAGCGCCGCCACCGCAGGGTCTGCACGGCCGACACCGCGGTAGATCTGCCCGCCCGGCCGCGGCTGCTCGTCGAGCAGCAGGGTCTCCAGCCCCAGGCGGCGCGCGGTCAGCGCCGCCGCGATGCCGGCCGGGCCGGCACCGACGACGACGAGGTCGACCCGCGTCGGTGCGCTCACGCCGGCCTCCTCGCGCCTTGCTGGCGTCGCACCCGCATGCCCTCGCGCACCTCGACCATGCAGGCCTGGACGTTCGGCCGGCCGTCGATCTCGACCAGGCAGTCGAAGCACACGCCCATCAGGCACATCGGCGCACGCGGCGCCCCCGTGACCGGAGTCGAGCGCAGCGGCACGCAGCCGCCCTCGAGCAGCGCGACCGCGACGCTGTCGCCGGCGCGCGCGCTCAGCGCGCGGTCCTCGAAGTGCAGCGTCACCCGCTGCGCCGTGCCCAGCCCCTCAAGCCGCCTGAACATCGAAACGCTCCGAACCGAAGGCGGCGAGCGCAGCCGGCGCGGCGCCGCCGCGCATCCACGCGACCAGCGCACCGGCATGCTGCGCCGCCAGCGTGATGCCGCTGTGGCAGCTGGCGACGAACGCCCCCGGGCAGCGCGTCGACGCCTCGTAGATCGGCAGCCCGTCGGGGCTCATCACGCGCAGCGCGCCCCAGCTGCGAACGATGTTGACCCCGGCCAGCAGCGGGAAGCAGCGCAGCGCGCGCGCCGTGATGCGCGCGAGCTGGTCGATCGTCGTGCCGTCGTCGAATCCGACGTCCTCCTTCGAGTCCCCGATCTGCACGCCACCGTCTCCCGTCTGCCGCACGTGCAGCGTCGGGTAGCGCAGGAAGGGCTGGACGCGCTCGCTGATCAGCACCTGCCCGCGATTGGGCACGACCGGTGCGCGCAACCCGACCATCGGCGCCAGCGAGCGGTTGCCGAGCCCGGCGGCCAGCACGATGCGCCCGGCGCCGTAGGCGCGCGCCGCGGCGTGCGCGACGAAGCCGCCGCCGCGCGCCTCGATGCGGTCGATGCGGGTTCCGGTGTGCAACACACCGCCGGCGTCGACGAAGGCCTGCAGCAGCGCGCGCAGCAGCCGCAGCGGGCTGACATGGCCGTCGAGCGGGCAGAACACCGCGCCGGCGAGGTCGCGCCCGGCCTGCGGCACGCGCTCGCGCAGCGCACCGGGGTCCAGCACCTCGAACGGGTAGTCGATGCCGACCGCATCGCGGATCGATGCCAGCGCGCCGGCGCGCGCGGCCAGTTCGTCGTCGTCCAGGCACATCGTCATCCCGCCGACGCGAACGAGTTCGACATCGACCCCGGTGCGGTCGGCGAGCTCGGCGGCGAAGGCCGGCCAGGCGGCCGCCGCCTCGAGCGTCCAGCGCGCATAGGCGGGATGCCCGAGGCCCTTGCCCTGCACCCATACGAGCCCGAAGTTGCCGCGTGCGGCGCGGAAGGCATCGTCGCCCTCGTCGAGAAGCATCGCGCGCTGGCCAGCACGCGCCAGACCCCAGGCGATCGCGGCGCCGACGATGCCGCCGCCAACGATCAGCCAGTCGGTATCGTGCGATGGGACCGTGGTGGCGGTCGTCACGGTAGGACTCGCGTGCGGTGAAGGACGACGCGACGCAGATCGCCCGGCTTCAGTTCGCGACCTTGTCGAGGATCGGCCGCGCGAAGGCCTCGCCGACATCCTTCATGACCTCGGGCCAGACGACCCGACGCACCTTCGCGGCGTGCGCGGCGAGCTCGGCTGGCGATGGCCGCAAGATCCTCGCCCCCGCCTCCTCGAGCTTCTTCTCGTTGAGCGCCTGGTCCGCCTCGGCGCCGGCCCAGCGGCGCTCCTCGAACGCCGCCGCGGCCTGTTGCAGCGCCTTGAGGTCGGCGGCCGCGAGCTCGCCGAGACGGTCGCGTCCGGCGATCAGGTACCAGATCTCAAAGTGCGTGTTGGCCGCGATGTAGTGCTTGGTCACGTCGCGGAACGACGCGTAGTAGCCCTCGGCGCCGGAGCCGATGACGCCGTCGACGACGCCGGTCTGCACTGCGGTGAAAGCCTCCGAGAACGGCAGCGGGGTGCCGATGTAACCCAGCGCGTTGGCCAGCAGCTGGAAGCTCTTGATCGGCGGCACGCGCACCTTCAGCCCCTTGGCCGCATCCGGGTCGCCGGGTGCCACCGGCACCTTGTTCAGCGAGATGCCGCCGAAATACTGCGGGTACGCGGCCAGCACGGTGATGCCCTGCTTGGCGTACATGCTTTCGATCGCGTCGCGCAGCGCCGAGCCCTTGCCGAAAACGCGCCGCGCGCCGGCCCAGTCGTTGGCCAGGTAGGGGAAGACGCCAAGCTGCATGCGGCGGTCGGCCGCCGTCGCCGCCGGCTGCAGCGCCATGTCGATCGCGCCGACCGACACGCGCTCCTGCACCACCGTGTAGTCGCCCAGCGCATTGGCCGGGAAGACGTCGATCTTCAGCGTCGACTTTCCGGCGACGTCGGCGACGAAGGCGCGCACGTCCGCGTCGGCCTGGCTGCCCTGCGGGCGCACGTGGCTGAGCTTGAGCGGTGCGGCCGCCGCAGCCGTCGCCGCGAAGGCGGCGGCCGCGAGCACGAGGGCGGACAGGGTGGGCAGGCCTTTCATCGTCGAGTCTCCTCGGGGGGGGTTGTCGTCGGGCGGGGTCAGTAGCCGAACAGGCGCGGGAAGAACAGCGCCAGCTCGGGCCAGTAGGTGGTCAGCAGCACGGTCGGCAGGAAGCCCAGCAGCAGCAAGCGCAGCGCCGGGCCGACGACCTCGACCACGCGCGCATTGCCGATGCGCGCGCCCATGTACAGGATCGAGGCGTAGGGTGGCGTGATGCCGCCGAGCGCGGTGTTGACGCCCATGATCGCGGCGAAGTGCACCGGGTCGACGCCGATCGCCTTCATCAGCGGCATCAGCAGCGGCGCCAGCAGGATGATTGCGGTGATGTCATTGACGATCATGCCGACGACGAACAGCACCAGGTTCACCAGCAGCAGGATCAGGATGCGGTCCTGCGTCAGCCCGAACACCGCGTCGACCATGCGCTGCGGGATCGACTCGAGCGTGAACATCTGGCTCAGGATCATGCTGAACAGGATCATCAGCATGATCGCGCCGACGGCGGTGCCGGCCTCCTTGCCGGCCTCGAACAGGGTGCGCAGGTTCAGCCCGCGGTAGACCGCCGCGCCGACCGGGACGGCGTAGATCACGGCCACCGCGGCAGCCTCGGTCGGTGTCAGCACGCCGCCGTAGATACCGCCGAGGATGATGACCGGCATCAGCAGCGCGGGGGCGGCGACGAGCGAGCGCCGGCGCGCCTGCGCGAGCATCGTCGCCAGGTCGGGCCGCGCTTGCAGCTGCAGGTCGAAGCGGCGCGCGGTCACGAGGTTGACGACGATCAGGCTGGCCGTGATCATGAGCCCGGGGCCCAGCGTCGCGAGGAAGGACGCCAGGATCGAGGTGTCGGTGACCCAGCCGTACACGATCATCGTCACGCTCGGCGGGATCAGCAGCCCGAGCACCGACGAGCACGCGACCAGCGCCGTCGCGTAGCCGCGCGGGTAGCCCTGCTTGGTCATCTCGGGGATCAGCAGCGGCCCGATCGCGGCCACGCCGGTCAGCCCGCTGCCCGAGATCGCGCCGATCACCGCGCAGCTCAGCGTCGCGACGACGCCCAGCCCGCCGCGCACATGGCCGATGAAAACGTCGACCAGCTTGAGCAGCGACGCGGCGATGCCACTGACGCTCATCAGCGTGCCGGCCAGGATGAACAGCGGGATCGCCAGCAGCACCGGGTTGCCGAGCTGGCCGAAGCCCCACAGCATCGTGCCCTTCATCGTCACGCCGCCGAGCAGGCTCATCACCATCAGCCCGGCGCCGAAGCACATCGGCAGCGGCACGCCGATCGACAGCGCGACGACGAGCACGGCCAGCGCGAGCAACGCGACCTCAAGCATGGTCGTCTCCCCGGCCAGTAGCCGCCGCGAGGTGCCGCGCCAGGTCGCGCAGCGTGAATCCGATGATCAGCACCAGCGCCAGGATCAACGCGACGTCGGCATAGAAGACCGGCCAGTACAGCGTCGCGCTCTCGCGCTCGGTGCGCCATGAGTAGCGCGTGAAGTCCCAGGCCCACCAGGTCAGCCACGCGGTCACGACCAGGCTCACCGACTCGGCCAGCACGGCCAGGCGCGCGTGGCCACGCGGGGTGCGGATGAACAGCTCGAGCACGTTGGCCCGGATCTGCGTGTTCTCGCGCGACGCGTTGGCCGCGCCGAGCATGTACAGCCACAGGCTGGGGTACAGCGTCGCCTCCTCCAGCCCCATCAGCGGCGTCTGCAGCACGTAGCGCGTGAAGACCTGGACCGCCTGCGCGACGGCGACGGTGCCGATCAGCAGGGTCAGGATCCAGCGTGCCGCACGGTCCATGGCTCTTGTCTCCTCGTCGAGGGGTTCGACCGCCCCTTCGCTGGACGCGATCCTGCGCCTGGTCGAGTATCGAGGCAAATTCTAAAAACCTATCTCGCGATCGATCGCATCGATACACTCGGGGTCCCGCCGCTGCCCCTGCCCTGTCGCGCCATGAGCCTGCACCTGTCGCTGCGCCAGCTCGTCGTCTTCCGCGAGGTCATGCGGCGCGGGTCGGTGTCCGACGCCGCGCAGGCGCTGCACCGCAGCCAGCCTGCGCTCAGCGCGATGCTCGCCGGCATGGAGCGCCAGCTCGGCTTCGAGCTGTTCGTCCGCCACGGCAACCGGCTGGTGCCCAAGCCCGAGGCGCACTTCTTCCTCGAGGAGGTCGACCGCGTCCTCGACAGCTTCGGCCGCGCAGTCGACATGATGGGCGCGGTGGCCAGGCTGCACGCCGGCCCGCTGCGCATCGCGTGCATGCCCGCGGCATCGCTGTTCCTGGTGCCGCGACTGGTCTCCGAATTCGTCCGCGACCGCCCCGGCGTGCAGGTCACGCTGATGAGCAACAGTTCGGTCGCGGTGCACGACTGGGTCGCGTCGCAGCAGTTCGACGTCGGCATCGCCGAGCTGCCGAGCGCGCGCGAGTCGCTGACGATCGACGCGATCGAGACCGATTGCGTGTGCGCGCTGCGGCGCGACGACCCGCTCGCGCGCCGCCGCGTGCTGACCCCGGCGGACCTCGACGGGCGGCCGATGGCGGCACTGTTCGACGAGCATTTCACGCATGTAGCGACCGCACAGGCCTTTGCCGCCGCCGGGACGGTCTTCAACCAGCGTTTCGAGCTGCGCGCCTTCGTCCCCGGGTTCGACTTCGTCGAGCAGGGGCTCGCAGTCTGCCTGTGCGACCCGATCAGCGCGGCGAGCTACCGGATCTACCGCGGCGCGGCCGGGCCGCTGGTGTTCAGGCGCTTCGAGCCACGCATCGCCTTCCCGTTCGGCGTCCTGACACCGGCATTCCGGCCACCGTCGCTGCTCGCGCAGGCCTTCTGCGCCTCACTGCGCGAGCGCATCGTCGAGCTGATCAGCGATGCGACGGCGCCGGGCGCAGCTACTCCCGCGCGCACCAGGGGCACGCGCGCCAACCTGGCGGCGTCGGGTCTGCCTGCACCTTAGCGCCGCTCGGCGCGGAACAGGTAGCGGTTCAGGCTGAAGAACCACGCGCCGCCGGCTGCCTGCGCGTGCATGTCGTCGGCCCAGGCGCGCGCGTCGGCGGCCGCCGCGCCGCCGGCGAGCGCGACATAGTCGGCGATCAGCGGCACGATGCGGTGGCTGTAGCTCGCCTCGCGATGCTCGGCGTTCAGCAGCGGCAGCACCTGCACCTCGCGCAGCGCGAAACCGGCGCGCTCGAGCCGGCGCGCCAGCGTGCGCGGCAGATGAACGTCGGCGGCATGCGCTGCCCAGGCCGCCATCACGCGCGCGTGGCGCGCCGGGTCGGGCGCCATCCAGACCATCGAGTCCCAGTCGGTATCGACGACCAGCACCCGACCGCCCGGGCGCAGCACGCGCCGCATCTCGGCCAGCGCGGCGTCGACGTCGTCGACATATTCCAGCACCTGCGTGCTGACCGCGGCGTCGAATCCGGCGTCCGGCAGCGGCAGCCGTCGGGCGTCGCCCTCGACGATGCGCAGCTGCGGCCGCGCCGCGTTGTGCGCGCGCGCTGCGGCCAGCAGCGGGCCGCTCACGTCGACCGCGCAGACCTCGCCGCCGGCGCCGACGGCGTCGGCGATCTGGCCCGCCAGCAACCCCGGCCCGGCGCCGATGTCGAGCACGCGCTCGCCCGGCTGCGGCGCGAGCGCGGCGACGAAGGCGTCGCGCTGGGCGGCGACGTCGGGTGTCACGTACACGGCCAGCAGCTTGCGCGTGGCCTCTTCATCGTACTGCAGGACATCCATCGGCCCCCTCCTCGACCTTCAGCGCCGCGGCGGCGCGGCGGCGCAGGCCCCGCGCGCGGCCCGGGGCGGAATCGGCGCCCGGCAGGGGAGCGGGTCGCGCGGGGCTTCCCGTGGGCGCTGTCGAGGCGGGCGCGCGCTCGCCGGCGACTCGGAGGTCGACTTCAGCCGGCTGCGGCGTCGGCGTTGGTGTCGGTGTCGGTGTCGGCGATCGTGCCTTGCTTGCGGTCCGGCCGCATGCCGCCCCGCGCTGCCGCCAGCGCCAGCAGGCCTGCCGCCAGCATGAGGCCGGTGGCAGGCTCGGGGACGACGGCGACACCGACGCCGCCGAGGTCGACCCCGGACCGGTCCGTCGCGCTGCCTGGGTAGGCCACGAGCTGCCACTCGCTGGCGCCGCTGGTGAAGAAGCGGCCGCCATCGAAGTGGCCGATCACGATTCTCGGTGCCGACGCCGGCGGGCCGGGATCGACCGCAGCCATCGCGAACACCTGCGCCGCGCCATCGGGAAGCTCCCATTGGCCCGTGAATTCGAACGCCAGTTCACCGGTCATCGGCGCGCCGATGCCGATCGCGAAGCTCGCTTCGACGCCATCGTCGCTGCACGCCAGCGGCGCCGTCGGCGCACCGCGGTCCAGCAGCGACCCGTCGAGGAAGAGCGAGCCCAGCCCCGAGAGCGCCGGGCTTCCGAGGTCAACGCAGGGGTTCGGCGGGTAGTAGTTCAGCCTGAACTCCGCCTGCACCGCCGGCAGCGCCTGCGCCGCCGAGGCCGCCAGCGCCAGCAGCGCCGTCGCGGCCGTCGTTCGCATCGTCGTCATCGATCGCCCTCCATCCTCCGGATCGCGGCGCTGGTGCGCCGACCCGTATCGGAGCGCTGGCGGATCGGCGGCGCATTGACGTAGCGCATGCCGGTGCGTTGCCCAACGGCACGCACTCCACGGACGAGGGGGGTTCAGGACGGGGAAGGCTGCGGCCGGTGCGGCTGCATCTGGCTGGGGGTCTCTCTCCGCTGGGGGTCCACCGCCGCGCACCGCCGGGGGTCCAACGCCGGGGGTCCAACGCCGGGGGTCAGGTCCCCAATTCCACAGTGTGGAATTGGGGACCTGACCCCCTCGAGACCCCCTCGATGAGACTCCCTCGATGCGCCGCCATGCCCGTGATACCCGCGTGGGCATCCTCGCGCGGTTGCGTCCCTGCGGCCGGGGCTGCGTCAGACTGTTGCCGTCACGAACCCGCAGGAGCGCTCACGATGTTCGGCCCGGTCACGATCCCGTTCGGGGTTCGGATGCTGTTCAACACCGTCAAGCTCAAGCCCGGCGTCACGATCGACGATGTCGAGCTGGCGCTGGCCGAGATGTGCAACGTCGTCAAGGAGACCTATGGCGACGGCCAGGGTGGCTTCGTCGCCGGGCAGGTGATGCGGTTCGCCGGCTTCGTCTCCGACGAGGGGTCGATCGACGGCGGCGCCCCTGCGCAGGGCGTGGCCGATCACGACCTGGCGATCGTGACCTACTGGCGATCGTTCGAGCAGCACGAGCGCTCGCACGCCGACGCGGTCTTCCGCGAGAAGTTCGCGCAGCTCGCCACGCACTGCGAGCACACAACCGAGCTCGGCTACGAGCTGCTGTGGCAGGGCCAGCCGGAGGCGAAGGCCGGCGCCGACGCGAAGCCCGCCGCGACGAGAGCGGCGACGGAGTCAGCCTGAATCGCGCGAACGTCGGCCGGTTCGCGTTCGTTCATCCAGGAGCAACCGCAAGCTCGGGTATCTACTCGCTACCCGCTGCAGGGATCGGCTGCCTGTCCGCCGGTGGCATGCGGCGACCGGCGCGAGCCGAGGCCAGCGGGTACCCTTCCGCTCCATGTCCCCCGCCAGCGGCCTTTGGCCGCTGGCTCCTCCTCTACTTCCGCGGAAGGGCACCCGCCGTCCTCGGCGGGCAGCGGCAGTGGTATTCGACCGTTGAACACCAACTCGGCTGCCTGCCTGGGACGGCGGGCGCCCTTGACCGTAAGTAACGGAGGAGCCGGCGGCGCAGCCGACGGCGGGGGACATGAAGGGCAAGGGCGCCCGCCGTCCTCGGCCCGCGCGGTCATGGCGCGCACACGAAGGAATGGCGACTGTGCCAGTGGCAGCAACCTGCCAGACGCGGCCCTCGAGACTCGCCCAACACCTGGGCGACCAATCGCGACGCCGGCTCAGCCGTGCAGGCCCTCGTACTTTGCCTGCAGTTCCTCCGGCGTCTCGACGAAGTCGGGATGCGGGACGATGCAATCGGCCGGGCAGACGAGCTTGCACTGCGGCTCGTCCTCGGCGCCGACGCACTCGGTGCAGCGCAGCGGGTCGATGACGTAGATCGGGTCACCAGCCTCGATCGCCTCGTTCGGGCAGACCGGCTTGCAGGCGTCGCAGGCGGTGCAGTCTTCGGTGATCATCAGGGCCATGGGAGCAACTCCTCGGGTTGGACGGGTGCGAGTCTAGGCCGCAGCGGCCTCGAGTTCGGCGAGCTTGGCGTGACGGTAGGCGCCCCAGATCGCGGCACCGATCGCGCCGGCGAAGATCGAGTCCGGGTGCGAACGCGCCTCGACGTTGACCTTCTCGTTGACCATCTCCTCCTGCATCGCCGCCAGCAGCCCGCTGTCCAGCGCCAGCCCGCCGGTCAGCAGCGCCACACCGCCCTTCACGCCGGTGACCTTGAGCAGCTTGACGAGGCGCGAGGCCATCGACAGGTGGATGCCCTTGAGGATGTCGGGGGTCGCGATGCCGCGGCTGACCATGTTGATGACGTCGGTCTCGGCGAGCACGGCGCAGATCGAGCTGACCTTCTCCGGATCCTGCGAGGTCTTGGACAGCGAGCCGATCTCCTCGACCGCGACCCCGAGGTAGCGCGCGATATTCTCGAGGAACTGCCCCGATCCCGACGCGCACTGGCTGGTCATCTTGTAGTTCAGCACCTTGCCGCGCTCGTCGACCGAGATCGCGCGCCCGTTGAGCGCGCCGATGTCGACCACCGCGCGCGCCTCCGGGTCGAGGAAGACGCCGCCGCGCGCGTGCGTCGTCATCGAGTAGAAGTGGCCGGTGGCGAACTTGACGTTCTCGCCCTCGCCGGTGGTGGCGATGTAGTCGACGTCGCCCTCGTCGACGCCGGCGTCGGCGAGCACACCGTCGAAGGTCTCGCGCGCCAGCGTCATCGGGTCGCGGCGGCGGATGCGCTCGACGCGCTTGGCCAGCCACTCGTGGTGGTCGCCGTCGGTGCGGAACAGCACGGCCTTGACGGCGCCGGAGCCGATGTCGATGCCTGCGGTGATCGTCATGATGGGTTGCTCCTCGTCGGCGTTCAGTTGCGGGCCTCGGCGACCTTGCCCTCCTCGACGACCGCGCGCCAGGCGAAGGTCGCACCGCCGAGCGCGCCGGTGTAGATCGAGTCGGGATCGATGTTGAGCGTGAGCTTGCCGTAGTTCTCCTCGACCAGCTCGTTGAGCGCCTTCACCGCGGCCTCGTTCTTGGCGACGCCGCCGGTGAAGGTGAACTCGTTGCGGATGCCGCCCGAGCGCGCCAGGATCGACATCGCGCGCAGGATGATCGAGCGGTGCAGCCCGGCCATGATGTCCTCGCGCTTGTCGCCCAGTGCCAGGCGGTCGCGCAGCTCGGCGCCGGCGAAGACGGTGCAGGTGCTGTTGATGCGGATCGTCTTGGTCGACTTCATCGCCAGCGGCCCCAGCTCGTGCAGGCCCATGTTCATCTCGTCGGCGATGTAGCCCAGGTAGCGCCCGCAGCCGGCGGCGCAGCGGTCGTTCATCTGGAAGCTCTCGACGATGCCGGCCGGGTCGACCTGAATCGCCTTCGTGTCCTGGCCGCCGATGTCGAGCACGGTCGCGGTACCCGGGTACATGACGTGCGCGCCCAGCCCGTGGCACAGGATCTCGCTGCGGATGTGCTCCTTCGAGAACGGCAGCCGTGCGCGGCCGTAGCCGGTGCCGACGACGTAGGTCTCGATCATGTCGGTGTCGAGCACGCCCTTGATCGGCGCCTCGATCGCGCCGCGCTGGCCCTGCGTGCCGGGCAGCGCGACGAAGCTGCGCTCCAGCGCCGCCAGCAGGTGGCGGCGGACCGAATCCGTGTAGACGCGGTTTTCGACCTCGATGATCGAGCGGTCGAACAGGTTGAGCAGGTAGTCGTAGCGCGTGCCCATCTCCTTGGCGACCTCCTCGCCGATCGCCAGGTACTGGCTGCCGGCGATATCGCGGAAGAAGTCGCTCTTGCGCTTGGCGCCGGGGGCGAACAGCGCAGGGGCCTCGACCGTGACGCGCTTGAAGACCTCGTCCAGCGCCTCGCGCACGACGCCGGCGTCGCCGCCGAAGTTCGCCGTCTCCAGGCTGCGGCGGCAGGTCTCCTCGAGGTCGACGAGCTGCTCGAGGTACTGCTCGGCGCGGAAGTCGCGCTCGAGCTGGCCGATGAAGGTGTCGAGGTCGCCGTTGAGCGCCCCGGTTCGCGCCAGCGCCTGGCGGAACAGGTGGAAGCGGCCGTTGATCAGCGCCTCGGTCTTGGCGACCGTGGCGGCGGTGTCGTAGTTCGAGCGCGAGTTGGTGATCCCGCGTCCGATGACGTTCTGGTCCTCGTCGATGACGACCGCCTTGGTCGTCGTCGAGCCGAGGTCGATGCCGATGAAGCAGCGCATGTGTGGTTCCCCTCGCGTCGGTTCAGTGCGCGGCCAGCGCGGCCTGCGCCGCGGTGCGCTTCTGCTTGACCATCTGGAAGTAGCTCTCGAGCCGGTTCTTGACGTTGGCCGCCGAGAAGTAGCGCGGGTCGACGAGGTCGGTCTCGATGAACGCGGCCGGCTTGCCGGTGCGCTTCTCGACCTCGCGCAGCATCAGAAGCTGGCCGGCCGAGAAGCTGTTGCAGCTCTTGATCGAGTTGATCAGCAGGCCGTCGGCCTGGTACTCGTCGATGTACTTGCAGATCATGTCGATCCGCGCCGGCAGGCTGTGATTGGTGTAGCAGCCCAGGCAGTACTCGGCGAGCGACTCCAGCGGGTGCTCCGGGTCGTGGCGGAACCCGAAGTCGTACAGCCCGCCGACCTTGGCGTAGGTCGACGCGACGACGACCGCACCCTCGTCGTAGAACATCTTCCAGAAGTCGCGGAAGCTGGTCCAGTTCGGCGGCCCCTCGACGACGAGGCGGTACTTCTCCTCGCCCATGGAGCCGTCCGGCGTCACCGGCCCAAGCCCCTCGCGCACGCGCTGCTCGATCTCGGCGCGCAGCGTGCTGTAGTAGCGCGTCGCCTCGGGCGTGCCGCGGAACGCGGTGAAGATCGGGCCGATGTAGTACACGGCGCCGAAGTAGCCGTCGATCGGGCTCGGCCGGTTCTTGGCCGACTGCAGGACCGAGACCAGGTCCTCCTCGGCCTTGACCGACTCGCGCATGTACTGGCGCAGGCGGTCGATGTCGAACTTGACGCCGCTGACGCGCTCCAGCGTCGGGATCACCTCCTCCTTGAGCTGGCGCACGACGTAGTCGCGCATGTTCGGCGTGATCTTGCCGTCGCCCTGGTAGGGCACGTGCAGCATCACGGTCTCGCAGCCGTACTTGTGGCGGATCAGCTCGAACCACTTCATGAAGGTGAAGCAGCCGGTGTAGCTCAGCAGCAGCACATCCGGGCGCGGCAGCGGGTCGCCGGTGGGGCCGACCTCGCCGCCCTGCATCATGCCGAGGTCGGCCTTGACGTAGGTGCAGACGTCCTCGCTCTGGCCGTCGCGCTCGGCGTCCATGATGAACTTGCCGCTCTTCTTGCGCATGCCGTTTTGCAGCGCGTTGGTCTCCGGCAGGCTGCGCGCGAAGTCGAAGCACATCAGCAGCTCGTTCAGGTTGCCGGGGACGAAGGTCGCCGCCACCTTGCGGCCCAGGCTGTGCGCCTGGCCCAGGTCCTTGTAGTTGGCGTTGATCATCTCCTTTTGCAGCCACATCGCGTCTTCCTTGATGACGCTGGGCGACTTCTTGGCCGGCTTGGCGGCCTGGGCGGCATTGGCGGTCGGGGTGTTCATCCGGGGTTCTCCTTGCGGTGCGCTCGGGCGGCTGTCAGGCGGCGTTCCAGAGCTTGATCGAATCGGCGAAGGTGCCGGCCTGCTCGCGGATCGGCGCCATCTGGCCGGTGTTCTCGGCGTACTTGAACGCGGTGTAGGGCACGTTGTGCGCCTTCAGCACGTCCTGCAGCATCGGCCGCTCGAGCAGCGCCGGGTCGCAGAACGACGGCGCGGCGAAGACCACGCCCTCGGCACCGCGCTGCTTGACCTGGCCGAGCAGGAACTGGCCCTTGTCCTCGCGCCGCGCGTCGTACTTGGCCGCGGTCGACGCCGAGTGGTGCAGGAAGGCCTTGGACAGCTCCTGCAGCGGGTCGCCGTCGGTCGGCACCTCGCCCTGCAGCCAGCGCGTCACCAGCATGAAGTCGTCGTCGACGATGTAGCAGCCGGCCATCTCGACCGACTTGATCAGCGCCAGCGGCGGCTGCTCGCAGAAGCTGCCGTTGACGACGACGCGCGCGTTGTCGCGCCGGGGTCTCTCGAAGGCGCGCGCCGCCGCGAGATACTCGCGCAGCAGCGTGTTGTGCTCCTCGACCGGCAGCACCATGCCGGCGCGAAGCAGCAGGTAGACCTCGGAGGTCGGAGCCTGCCAGGGCTGCGCCGCGCGGTAGGCATACAGCTCCTCGATCAGGCGCCGGTTCTCGTTGTAGACCACGATCGACGCGTTCAGCTCGGCGTCGGTGATCGGCGCGCCGCGCAGCTTGCCCAGGTCGTCGCGGATGTGCTGCATCTCCTCGACGTAGAACTTGCCGCCGATGCTGTCCTGGTAGTTCTGCGGCACGTCGACGTAGCGAACGTACTTGTCCTTGAACAGCAGCTGCCACACGCCCGAGAGGTTGCGGATGACGTCGCAGATGCTCGGGAACAGCATGCCGTCCAGGCTGTCCAGGCGGCCGGTCAGCCCGAGCTCGATGGTGGAGCGCGGGATGCGGCAGATGTAGCTCTGGTAGTAGGCGTCGCCCTGGATCACCTCGAGCTGGTCGCCGCCGCCGAGGATGCCCACCGGCAGCATGCCGGCGGCGTGGATGATCTCGCGCGGCACGTACACCGGCATGTAGCCGATCGCCTTGCGGCCCGGCGCGGCAGCCTTCCACTGCTTGACGGCATTGAAGTGCAGGTCCTCGAACAGCGCCTCGCAGCGCTCGACGATGCGCAGGACTTCGGGGGTTTGGGTGGCGGGGGTGCTCATCAACGGTGCTCCCAGTTCGGTGGGCGTTTGGCCAGGAAGGCGGCCAGGCCCTCGTTGGCGTCGTGGGTCTTCATCAGGCGGTCGAGGTACAGCCGCTCGACCTCGGCCAGGCGTTCGCGCAGCTCGCGCAGCCGCGGCGCGCGAACGGCCTCGACCGCGCAGGCGAGCGCGGCGGCGCTCTTCGCGGCGAGATGCTCGTCGAAGTAGGCCAGCGCCGCCGCCTCGGGGTCGTCCGCCAGCGCGCCGACCAGGCCGACCGCGTGCGCCTCGCGCCCGGTCAGGCTGCGGCCGGACCACAGCAGGTCCTCGGCCACCACCGCGCTGACACGCCACGGCAGCAGGCACGAGGCGGCCGGCGCGAAGACGCCGAGCCTCATCTCCGGCTGGCCGAAGGCGGCGTCCGGGTGGGCGAAGATCGGCCCACCAGCGAGCGCGATCTCGAGCCCGCCGCCCAGGCACTGCCCGCGCACCGCGACCAGGATCGGCACCGGGTAGCCGGCCATCGTCAGGATCAGCGCGTGCAGGCTCGCGAGCATGCCGGCGCAGCGGTCGGCGAGGTGCTCCTCGACGCTGGCGCCGAAGCTGAAGTGCGGCCCCTCGCCGTCGAGCAGCACGCCACGCAGGCCGCGCTGGCCGCGATGAGCGTCCAGCGCCGCCTGCAGCGCGGCGATCATCGCCGCGTCGCAGATATTGGCCTTGGGCCGCGCCAGCCGCAGGCGCAGCAGCGCGCCGTCGCGGTCGAGCCAGACCTTCAGGCAGCCGGCATCCTCAGCCATGCTTGCCCGCCTTCGGCTGGATCTCGTCGTGCAACGACCCGACCCAGCTCTGGCCGGCGGCGAGCTTCTGCCGCAGCAGGACGAAGTCGACCTCGCGGTCGTCCTTGCTGCCCTCGTTGAACGCGGTGAATCCCGAGCGCGCCTCGGTCACCATGTTCAGCGCCAGCCAGGCACGCGAGTTCTCCTTGTTGCGGTTCCAGGCGTCGAGCTTGGGCTTGCGCAGCTCCTCGAGCGTCTTCGTCGTGCAGTCGGGGAAGGTCAGCAGCATCTTGGCGCACAGCTCCTCGACCTTGGCGTCGAGCATCGACAGGTCGACCGTGCCGCGCTTCATCAGCGCCTTGCCCTCGGCCAGCGCGTCGCCGGACTTGGACTCGCCGTAGACGTTGCGGCCGAACTCGTCGACCATGCGCTGCGTCTCGACCGTCGGGTTGGCGACAAACCTGCCGTCGACCTTCAGTGCCGGGACGACATCGGTCAGCACGCCCATCTGGTAGGCCTTGTGCGCGCTGAAGGGCTCGCACAGCACGCAGGCGGCCATCGCGCGCTCGGCCCCGACGACCACCGGCAGGAAGTCGGTCGCGCCGCCGATCGGCGCCGAGCCGTGCTTCGGACCGGCTTGGCCGAAGCGCGCCAGGTCCTGCGCGACGCTGAAGTCGCAGGCCATGCCGATCTCCTGGCCGCCGCCGATGCGCATGCCGTTGACGCGGCAGATGACCGGCTTGTCGCAGGCCAGGATGGCCGACACCATGTCGTTGAACAGGCGCATGTACTGCCGGTACTCCTGCGGGTGGCCGGCGTAGTACTCGGCGTACTCCTTGGTGTTGCCGCCGGTGCAGAAGGCCTTGTCGCCGACGCCGGTGAAGACGACGCAGTTGACCGCACGGTCGTTGCTCGCGGCGCGCATCGCCAGGATCACGCCCTTGACCATGTCGGTCGTGTAGCTGTTGTACTGGCCCGGGTTGTCGAGCCAGATCCAGGCGTTGTACAGCCCCGCCACTTCGGAGCCGTCGGGCAGTCGCGCGGGGCGCCGCTCGTAGCGCACGCCGGGCTTGCTGAAATCGTCGACGAGGTCGTGGTTCTTGAATTCGCGGGTCATCGTGTTTCCTCGAAAAGGGTTCGGGCCGGGTGGGACTGCGTGGCTCAGGGCACCATCACCGCACGGCGCGTGATCTCGCGCCGGTGCACGGCGTCGAACACGCGGTTGATGTCGGAAAGCGGGTGCGTCTCGACGAAGGGGGCGAGCCGCACCTTGCCGTCGAGTACCAGGTCGAGCGCGCCCGGGTACAGCTCGGGCGGGCAGCCCCAGTTGCCGATCGCGCGCGCGTCGAAGGCCATCAGATTGGACAGGCGAATCTCGACCTTGTCCATCGTGAAACCCACCACCGCCAGGGTCGCGCCGTGCACCAGCAGGCCGAAGGCCGTCGTCTGCCCGGCGGCCGTGCCCGAGCACTCGAAGAGCTTCCACTCGGTGGCGCGCAGTCCGCGCTGCCGGGCGAAGTCGGCCACCGCCTTCTTCAGCGCACGGGCGTCGAGCTCGCGCGCATTCAGCGTCAGCGCCGCGCCGCCATCGGCGGCGATGGCCGCCAGCTTGCGCGGGTCGACGTCGACGGCGACCACCTCGGCGCCGAAGGCGCGCGCGATCTGCACGCAGTAGCCGCCCACGCCGCCGACGCCGATCACGATCGCGACGTCGCCCGGCTCGACGCCCGCGCGCCGCACCGCCTGGTAGGGCGTGGTCAGTGCGTCGGCGACGATCGAGACCTGCGGCAGCGTCAGCCCGGCGGCCGCCAGCCGCGCCTCGTCGACCGGGCACAGCCCGCGCGCCGGCACCACGATGTGCGAGCCGAAGCCGCCCTGGATATCGTTGCCCGGCATCTTCTGCGCGCGGCAGATCGTCGCCAGCCCGCGCCGGCACAGGTCGCACTCGCCGCAGGGCAGCACCGCCGGCACGATGACGGCGCGGCCGATCCAGGACTCGGCGCCGGCGCCGGCGGCGACGACGCGCCCGCTGATCTCGTGCCCGAGCGCCAGCGGCAGCGGCTGGTTGGTCCGCACACCGTCGTAGTAGTAGCCCAAGTCGGTGTGGCACACGCCGCAGCCGGCGACCTGGACGGCGACTTCGCCGGCGGCTGGCGTAGCATCGAACTCGGCGCGCTCCAGGGGCTGACCCGGGGCGGTCATCAGCCAGCGGTGGGCGGCAAGCGGCATCGAGCAGTCTCCGTGTTGAGGGTTTACCCTGGTCTTTTCCGGTATTGCGGTACCGCATTGCCGGAATGAAGTCATTTTCGGCCCCTTGCGCCCAAAAACCTTGAACTAGATCAGCGACTTCGAGATCGGCCCCCGGTTCACTGACGGTACCGTCCGTTCACGCGCGCCAGACCGCGCAGGAGCACACCCCTTGCCACCCCTATCCACCCCCGCCGCCCCGGTCGCGTCCGGGGTCCGCAGCTTCTCGCTCGCGCTGGCCGGCAGCGGCGGCGCCGGCGTCATGACCGCCGGCACGCTGCTGCTCGACGCTGCCGCGCGCGCCGGCCTGTACGGCCTGTTCGTCCGCACCAGCGGCCCGCAGATCCGCGGCGGCGAGGCCGCGGCGCTGCTGCGCATCGGCCCGCAGCCGTTGGCGACGCTCGACGACCGGTTCGACCTGCTGCTGGCGATCGACTGGATGAACCTGAACCGTTTCGCCGACGAGATCCCGCTGTCCGGCGACAGCCTGCTCGTCGGCGACCTCGACGAGGGCGATGCGCCCGAGGTGTTGCGCGCCAGCGGCGCGCGCTGCGTCGCGCTGCCGCTGAAGAAGACCGCCAAGGCGGCCGGCGGATGGGTCAACATGGTCGCCCTCGGCTACGCCGGCACCCTGGCCGGCGTGCCGGCCGAGGCGATGGAGGCGGCCTTGCGCGCGAGCTGGAAGCGCACCGCCGAGGCGCTGGAGAAGAACCTCGCCTCGCTGCGCGCCGGCATCGCGGCGGCGACCGAGCTGGACGGGCCGCGGCCGGCCCCGCTGACGCTGCCGGCGACGGCGCCCGAGGGCCGCTGGCTGCTGTCGGGCAACGAGGCCACCGGCGCCGGGGCGATCCGCGGCGGCGTGCGCTTCGTCGCCGCCTACCCGATCACGCCGGCCACCGAGGTGCTCGAGTGGATGGCGCCGGCGCTGGCGCGCGTCGGCGGCACGCTGCTGCAGGCCGAGGACGAGCTGGCGTCGATCAACATGATCGTCGGCGCGAGCTACGGCGGCGTGCCGTCGCTGACCGCGACCGCCGGCCCGGGGCTGGCGCTGATGACCGAGGGCATCGGGCTGGCGGTGGCCGCCGAGGTGCCGATCGTCGTCGTCGACGTCATGCGCGGCGGGCCGTCGACCGGCATCCCGGCCAAGAGCGAGCAGTCGGACCTGTCGTTCGCCGTCGACGGGCTGCACGGCGACGCCCCACGGCTGGTGCTGGCGCCGACCTCGATCGCCGACTGCCTGCCGACCGCCGAGTGGGCGGTCCAGCTCGCCGAGGCGCTGCAGGCGCCGGCGCTGCTGCTGACCGACCAGTTCATGGGCCAGTCGCGCGCGGTCATCGACCGCCCGCCGCCGGCCGGCGCGCCGGTGCGGCGGCTGGTCGCGCAGCCGGTGGACGGCGAGCCCTACCGCCGCTACCGCGACACGCCGTCGGGCATCTCGCCGATGGCGGTGCCGGGCACGCCGGGCACCGTCTACACCGCCGACGGGCTGGAACACACCGAGCGCGGCATCCCGAGCAGCCAGGCGAACGACCACCGGATCCAGCTCGCGAAGCGCGAGCGCAAGCTGGTGCAGCACGACTACGGCACGCGCTGGGCCGACGTCGAGGGCGATGCCGCGCTGGCGATCGTCACCTTCGGTTCGACCACCGGCGCGGTGCGCGAGGCGATCGCGCGCGTCGCCGCGCAGGGGCTGGCGCTGCGGCTGGTGGCGCTGCGGCTGCTCGCGCCGATCAAGCAGGAACTGATCGACGCCGCGCTGGCCGGCGCAAGGGAAATCCTGGTGGTCGAGCAGAACCACGGCGGGCAGCTTCTGCGTTACCTTCGCAGCCGGGTCGACCTGCCGAGCCGGCCGCGCGGGCTGCACCAGCCGGGGCCGCTGCCGCTGCGTCCGGGTGAGCTCGCCACCGCCTTCGCCGACTGGGCCGCTTCGGTAGCCCGCAAGGAGATCCACGCATGAACGACATCGCGGTGCCGCAGGTGCTGACCGCGGCCGACTACAAGAGCGACTACAAGCCGATCTGGTGCCCCGGTTGCGGCGACTACACCGTGCTGGGCGCGGTGACCAAGGCGCTGGCGATCCTGCAGCGCCCGCCGCACGAGATCGCGGTCGTCTCCGGGATCGGCTGCAGCTCGCGCATCCCGGCCTACACCAACTGCTACGGCTTCCACGGCGTGCACGGGCGCGCGCTGGCCGCCGGCACCGGGTTGAAGGTCGCGCGTCCGGACCTGACGGTGGTCGTCGCCGGCGGCGACGGCGACGGCTACTCGATCGGTGGCAACCACTTCCTGCACGCCTGCCGGCGCAACGTCGACCTCACGTACATCGTGATGGACAACCACGTCTACGGCATGACCAAGGGCCAGGCCTCGCCGACGACCGAGCCCGACTGGGACAACAAGCTGACCCCGGGCGGCACCGGGATCCGCGCCTTCCACCCGCTGGTGATCGCGCTGGCGTCGGGTGCCAACTTCGTCGCCCGCGCCTTCTCGGGCGACCCGAACGGCACCGCGGAGACGATCGCCAAGGCGATCGAGCACCCGGGCTTCTCGTTCGTCGAGGTCCTCAGCCCCTGCGTGACCTTCCGCCCCGAGCAGCGCGAGTGGAAGAACCACGTGCACCGCGCCAACGTGCCCGAGACCGACGACCCGGCGCGCGCAGCGCGCCGGATCATGACCGACGACGGCTTCAACCTCGGCGTGCTCTACGCCGGCAGCCGTCCCCCCTACGTCCGCCCGCGCGAAGCCCGTGCGACGGTGGCCCAGCTCGAGGAGGAGTTCGCCCTGTGAACGCACCGCAGACGATCGAGGATCTGATGACGCAGGCGCTGGCGATCGAGCGCGAGGCCGTGGCCCGCTACAACGAGCTGGCCGACATCATGCAGATGCACAACAACGCCGAGGTCGCGGCGCTGTTCCGCCAGATGGCGGGCTACGAGCAGCACCATGTGCAGCACATCCTCGCCGAGATGGGCTGGGCCGACGACGTCGTCTCGCCGCTGCACGGCGGCATGTGGACGACCCCGGAGGCGCCGGAGACGGTCGCGTTCGAGGACGTGCACTACCTGATGCATCCCTGGCACGCGCTCAAGCTCGCGCTCAAGGCCGAGGAGCGCGCGCAGGCCTTCTTCGAGCAGCTCGCCCGCGACGCCACCAGCGACGCCATCCGCCGCGCGGCCGAGGAGATGCGCGACGAGGAGGCCGAGCACGTCGCGCTGGTCAAGCAGTGGATGGCCAAGGTCCCCAAGCCCGACGCCGACTGGGCCGAGGACCCGGACCCGCCACGCTACATCGACTGACGCACCGCGGCCGGCGATGTGAGCGGCGGCCTTCGCGCAGCGTGCGGGCCATGCCCGGGCCGGGCGCGGCCCGGGCATGGCCCGCACGCTGCACAGCCCGACCCGACCCGACCCGACCCGAAACCGAACGCACCGACGAGGAGACACCCCCATGCAGTTTCTGACCCCCGAAGGCTGGAAGGCCCCGATCGGCTACGCCAACGGCATCGCGGTCGACGCCGGCCGCATCGTCTTCGTCGCCGGCCAGGTCGGCTGGAATGCCCAGCAGGTGTTCGAGTCCGAGGACCTGGTGCCGCAGTTCGAGCAGGCCCTGAACAACGTCGTCGCCGTGCTGGCCGTCGCCGGCGGCCGGCCCGAGCACATCTGCCGCATGACCGCCTACTGCTGCGACAAGCCGGCATACCTGGCCGCGCGCAAGCAGCTCGGCGGCATCTGGCGCCGCATCATCGGCAACCACTACCCGGCGATGAGCATGATCTTCGTCTCCGACCTGCTCGACCACCCGGGCAAGATCGAGCTCGAGGCCACTGCGGTGCTGCCGCGCACCGCGGGCTGACCGCCGGCCAGCCGAGGATCTCCCGATGCTGCAGATCGTCATCCAGGGCCGCGGCGGCCAGGGTGCGCAGACCGCGGGCAACCTGCTCGCCGCCGCGCATTTCGCCGCCGGGCGCCAGGTGCAGTGCTTCGCCAGCTACGGCGGCGCGCGCCGCGGCACGCCGGTCAGCTCGTTTCTTCGCGTCGACGACCGCCCGGTGCGGCTGCGCTGCGACATCGAGCGCGCCGACGCCATCCTGTGCTTCGACGCCAGCCTGCTCGCCGGCCCGCTGCTGGGCTGCGCCGATGCGCGCACGCTGGTCGTCGTCAACTCGGCGCGGCCGGCGGCCGAGTTCGCGCACGAGCTGCCCGGGCGCCACGTGATCCCGGTCGACGGGCTGGCGATCGCGCGCCGCCACGGCCTGGGCCGCATCGTCAACTCGGCGCTGCTCGGCGGCCTGGCGCGCGCCGTCGGCGCGCCGTCGCTGGCGGTGCTGCAGGCGACGCTGAACGAGCGCTCGCCCAAGCTGCGCGACGAGAACCTCGCCGCCTGCGAGGCCGGCTGGCAGGCGGTCGACGCGCAGCTGCGCGAGGAGGCGCCGCGATGAGCATCGCCCCGTCCGCGACCCCGGCCGGCGTCGCGCCGACCTGGACCACCGGCAGCACCGAGGTCTTCAAGACCGGCACCTGGCGCGCGTCGCTGGCGCGCCATGTCCACGCGCCTTCGCCGTGCCACCAGGCCTGCCCGGTCGGTGGCGATATCGCCGAGTGGATCGGCCACGCGCGCGCCGGCGACTGGCGCGGCGCCTGGGAGGTGCTGACGCGCCACAACCCCTTCCCGGCGATCGCTGGCCGCATCTGCCACCACCCCTGCGAGACCGCGTGCAACCGCAAGGGCTACGACGAGGCGGTCTCGATCTGCAAGCTGGAACGCGCCGCCGGTGACCGCGCGCTGGCCCAGCGTTGGGGCTTCGCGCCGCCGGCGGCCGAGCGTGCCGGCAGCGTCGCCGTCGTCGGTGGCGGCCCGGCCGGGCTGTCGGCGGCGTTCCAGCTGCGCCGGCGCGGCTGGCAGGTCACGCTGTTCGAGTCGAGTGCCGCGCTCGGCGGGCTGATGCGCCACGGGATCCCGTCGTACCGGCTCGCGCGCGAGGTGCTGGACGCCGAGATCGCCCGCATCGTGGTACTCGGCGTCGACGTGAAGCTGGGCGCCGCGGTCGACTCGCCGCAGGCGCTCGCGGCGCTGCGCGAGTCGCACGATGCGGTCTTCGTCGCCACCGGCGCGGCGCGCCCGAAGCGACTGCCGCAGCTCGCGCCCGACGGCGTTCGCGTGCTCGACGGCGCGGCCTACCTCGCCGCGTGCAGCGCCGGTGCGTCGCCGGCGCTCGGGCCGCGCGTGATCGTGATCGGCGGCGGCAGCGCGGCGATGGACGCCGCGCGCAGCGCACGCCGCGCCGGCCACGCGGTGACCGTGCTGGCGCTGGAATCGCGCGACCAGATGCCGGCGCAGCGCGAGGAGCTCGACGAGGCGCTGGAGGAAGGCATCACGCTCGCCGACGGCGCGATGCTGCAGCGGCTGGAGCCGGCACCCGACGGACTGCGGCTGCACTGCACGCGGGTGCGATTCGAGCGCGGCGACGCGCCGGGCCGGTTCCGCGTCGAGGCGGTCGAAGGCAGCGGGTTTGCGATAGCCGCCGACGCGGTGCTGGTCTCGATCGGCGCCGATGCGGACCTGACCCCGTTCGACGGCGTCGTCGCTGCCGACGGCGCGCTGCTGGCCGCCGGGCGCGACGGCGCGACCGGGGCCGACGGCTTCTGGGCCGGCGGCGATGTCGCGAGCATGGCACGCTTCGTCACCGAGGCGGTCGGCATGGGCAAGCGCGCGGCGCTGTCGATCGACCGCCAGCTGCGCGCCGACGCCGGCGAGGATCTCGGCGCCGCCGCCGCCGACGAGGGCGCGCCGGTGCCGCTGGCGTCGATCGCGACCTGGTACCACGGCCACGCCGCGCGCGCCGCGGCGCCGACGCTGGCGCCCGAGTTGCGGCTGCGCGACGGCGCCGAGGTCCAGCTCGGCCTCGAGGTCGAGCAGGCGCTGGCCGAAGCGGTGCGCTGCTTCTCCTGCGGCAGCTGCACCGCGTGCGACAACTGCGTCACCGTCTGCCCCGACCTGGCGGTCTCGCGCGCGCCGGGCGGCGGCTACCTGGTCAGCCTGGACTACTGCAAGGGCTGCGGGCTTTGCGTGCGCGAATGCCCGACCGGGTCGATGCGGATGGAGGAGGAGGCCCGATGAACGCCCCCGAGACGTTGCCGGCGCGCGCCCCGTCGCCGGTGCTGCTGACCGGCAACCACGCGGTTGCCTGGGGCGCGCGACTGGCGCGGCCGCAGGTCGCGCCGGTCTACCCGATCACGCCACAGACCCCGGTGCTGGAGCTGCTGACCGAGTTCCAGGCGCGCGGCGAGTTCGACGCCGAGATCATGACCGTCGAGTCCGAGCACTCGGTGATGTCGGCCTGCATCCCGGCGTCGCTCGCCGGCACGCGCGTCTTCACCGCCACCGCGTCGCAGGGCCTGCTGCTGATGCACGAGGTGCTGCACTATGCGGTCGGCGCGCGCGCGCCGATCGTGATGGCCAACGTCAACCGCACGGTCGCCTCGCCCTGGGCCTTCTGGCCCGACCAGACCGACAGCCTCGCGCAGCGCGATACCGGCTGGATCCAGTATTACGTCGAGACCGCGCAGGAGGCGCTCGACACCGTGCTGCAGGCCTACCGCGTCGCCGAGCAGGTGCTGCTGCCGGCGATGATCAACCTCGACGCCTTTTACGTCTCGCACGCGCTGGAGCCGGTGGCAATCCCGCCGCAGTCGCTCGCCGACGCCTACCTGCCGCGCTTCGCGCCGGCGCAGCGGCTCGACACCGAGCGCCCGTCGGGCTGGGGCCATGTCGTCAACCAGGACATGTTCTACCGCCACCGGCAGGCGATCGAGCAGGCGATGCAGTCGGTGCCGGCGCTGGCCGCCGACGCCGACCGCGAATGGGCCGAGCGCACCGGCCGCAGCTGGGGCGTCGTCGAGCGCTACCGCTGCGAAGGGGCGGTGACCGTCGTCGTCACGATGGGCAGCATGTGCGGCAATGCGCGCGAGGCCGTCGACGCGCTGCGCGCCGAAGGGCACGCCGTCGGGCTGGTCAAGCTGCGGCTGTTCCGCCCGCTGCCGGCGGCGGCGCTGCGCGCGGCGTTGGCCGGGGTGCGCGACGCCGTCGTCCTCGACCGCAACCACTCGCCCGGCGTCGGCGGCGTGCTGCACCAGGAGCTGCGCGCGGCGCTGTACGGCATGGCGGGCGCGCCGCGCGTGCACGGGCTGCTCGCCGGCGTCGGCGGCGTCAACGTGCCGCCGGACCGCATCGCCGCCTTCGTGCTCGACGCCGCGCGCGCCGACCGCGACCCCGGCTTCGCATCGACCTGGGTGAGGTGACCCCGATGACCCCCGAGACCGCCGTCCCCACCCTGCCGCCCACGACCGGTGCCGCCGCCGCGATGCTGTGCTCCGGCCACGCGGCCTGCCCGGGCTGCATCGACGCGCTGTCGGCGCGCCACGTGCTGGCAGAGATCGGCGCCGATGCGATGGCGGTGATCCCGCCGTCGTGCATGGCGATCATCGCCGGCCCGCAGCCGTACAGCTCGCTGAAGATCCCGGTCTACCAGCCGACGCTGGAGGCCAGCGCCGCCGCCGCCTCCGGACTGCGGCGCGCCCTGGACGCCCAGGGCAAGCACGAGACGACGGTCGTCGTGCTCGCCGGCGACGGCGGCACCTACGACATCGGCTTCCAGTGCCTGAGCTCGGCCGCCGAGCGCAACGAGGATTTCCTCTACGTCTGCCTGGACAACGAGGGTTACATGAATACCGGCGCGCAGAAGTCCTCGTCGACGCCGCACTACGCGTGGACCGGGTCGACCCCGGCGGGCAAGACGACGCGCAAGAAGAACCTGCTGGAGATCATGGCCGCGCACCGCATCCCGTACGCGGCCACCGCCAGCGCCAGCCACCTGGAGGACCTGCGGCGCAAGGTGCGCAAGGCCAAGGCGATGCGCGGCACGCGCGTGCTGTCGCTGCTGATCCCCTGCCTGGATGGCTGGGGGATCGCCGACGACGCCGGGCTGATGGCCGCGCGGCTGGCGGTCGACAGCGGCGCCTTCCCGCTCGTCGAGGTCGAGGACGGCGAACGCTGGACCGTCAATTCGGGCAAATCTCGACCGATCGGCGAGTACCTGGCGATCCAGCGGCGCTATCGTCATCTGGACGCTGCGGGCATCGTCGCCCTACAGTCCGAGGTCGACGCCGGCTGGGACAGGCTGCATCGCCTGGCACAAGCGTCCACGCAGGCGGCCGCATCGGCCGCCTGAAACCGAAACCCTAGGAGACATGCGATGAGAGGATCCCACCGAGTGCCACTGGCCGGCGCCCTTGCCGCGGCGGCCGCCGCGCTGACGCTGGCCGCCGGCCCCGCCGCCGCGCAATCCGGCCCGCTGAAGGTCGGGCTGATGCTGCCGTTCACCGGCACCTACGCCAAGCTGGGCGATGCGATCGAGAACGGCTTCAGGCTCTACATCGACGAGTCCGGCGGCAAGCTCGGCGGGCGCACGGTCGAGTTCGTCAAGCTCGACGACGAGTCCGACCCGGCGAAGGCGACCGACAACATCAACAAGCTGATCAAGCGCGACAACGTCGACGTCGTCGTCGGTACCGTGCACTCGGGTGTCGCGGCGGCGATGGCGCGCGTGGCCAAGCAGACCGGCACGCTGCTGATGGTGCCCAACGCCGGCGCCGGCGTCGTCACCGGCGCGCTGTGCGCGCCGAACATCTTCCGCAGCTCGTTCTCGAACTGGCAGACCGGCTACGCCACCGGCGAGGCGATGGCCAAGCGCGGCCCCAAGCGCGCGGTCACGATCACCTGGAAGTACGCGGCCGGCGACGAGATGGTCGGTGGCTTCAAGGAATCGTTCACGAAGGCCGGAGGGCAGGTCCTGAAGGATTTGACCGTGCCGTTCCCGCAGGTCGAGTTCCAGGCGCTGCTGACCGAGATCGCGGCGCTCAAGCCCGACGCCGTGTTCGCCTTCTTCGCCGGCGGTGGTGCGGTCAAGTTCGTCAAGGACTATGCCGCGGCGGGGCTCAAGAGCATCCCGCTGTACGGCACCGGCTTCCTGACCGATGGCACGCTCGAGGCGCAGGGCGAGGCCGCGCAGGGCGTTCTGACGGCGCTGCACTATGCGGATGCGCTCGACACACCACGCGACAACGCTTTCCGGCTCGCCTACGCCAAGGCGTACAAGCTGCAGCCCGACGTCTACGCGATGCAGGGCTATGACGCCGCGCAAATGCTGGCGATCGGCCTGAAGGCCACAGGCGGCGACGCCAAGAAGGTCGCCGAGTTCGGCGCCGCGCTGCGCAAGGCGCGCATCGACAGCCCGCGCGGGCCCTTCACGCTGTCGGCCGCGCACAACCCGGTGCAGGATCTGTACCTGCGCGAGGTGGTCGGCAACATCAACAAGCCCGTGGGGATTGCGAGCAAGGCACTCGCCGACCCGGCGATCGGCTGCAAGATGTAAGCACTTGCGCGCGGTGAGCGCGGCACCCGCGACCCCGGGTGCCGCGCGTCGCCATGCCTGCCGCCACCATGGACTCCGCCACCTTCCTGATCCAGTGCCTGAACGCGCTGCAGTACGGGCTGCTGCTGTTCCTGGTGGCGTCGGGGCTGACGCTGATCTTCGGCATCATGGGCGTGATCAACCTCGCCCACGGCAGCTTCTACATGATCGGCGCGTACATGGCCTACGCGCTGGCACCCTGGGTCGGCACCTACCTCGGCGGCGGCTTCTTCGGGACGATGGCGGTCGGGCTGGTGCTCGCGGTGCTGCTGGGCTACGTGCTGGAGTGGGCCTTCTTCAGCTTCCTGTACGAGCGCGAGCACCTGCAGCAGGTGCTGATGACCTACGGGCTGATCCTGGTCTTCGAGGAACTGCGCAGCATTCTGGTCGGCAACGATGTCTACGGCGTGCCCGCACCGCCGCTGCTGGCCGGGTCGATCCCGCTCGGCGACGTGATGACCTACCCGGTGTACCGGCTCTTCATCTCCGCCGTGTGCCTGGTGCTGGCGGCAGCGATGTGGTGGGTGCTGGTGCGCACGCGGCTGGGGATGCGCATCCGCGCCGGCGCGAGCAACCGCGAGATGGTGCAGGCGATGGGCGTGGACATCCGGCTGCTGTACCGCATCGTCTTCGCCGCCGGCGTGGCGATCGCGGTGTTCGCCGGCATGGTCGCCGCACCGGTGTCGTCGGTCTACCCGGGCATGGGCGACCAGGTGCTGATCATCTGCTTCGTCGTCGTCGTCATCGGCGGCATCGGTTCGATCCGCGGCGCGATGCTGGCTGCACTGTTGATCGGCTTCGTCGAGACCTTCGGGCAGGTCGTCTTCCCGCACGCCGCCGGCGTGCTCGTCTACCTGCTGATGGCCGCGATCCTGCTGTGGAAACCCGAAGGGCTCTTCCGTGCCGGTTGAGATGGAGCCCCCACGCTCACTGCGTTCGCTGCCCCCCGAGGGGGCGCTTGCTGCGGACCGGCAAAGCCGGATCCGCGCAAGGGTTTGGCTGGGGGCGGTTTCGTGCATCGCGGGTGGTGCTGTCGCACCATGGATGAGATGAAAGGCGCCGTGCTTCACGCCGCGCGTTGCGGCGCTTTCGGCCCGTTGCTGACGATCGCCGAGGCCCCTCTTCCTGGTTGGGCGCCAGGACCGCGCGTGCCGAGGACAGCGGGTGCCCTTTCCCTCCATGTCCCCCGCCGTCGGCTTGCGCCGCCGGCTCCTCCTTTACTTACGGGAAAGGGCACCCGCTGTCCTCGGCGGGCAACCGCAGTGGTCTTCGACCGTCGAATACCCAGGCGGTGGCAGGCCATGGGTGGCGGGCACCCTCCCACGGAAGTAAAGGAGGAGGGGCGGGCGCAGCCCGGCCCGGGGGACATGGAGTGGGAGGGTGCCCGCCACCCATGGCACGCTGGCACATCGAACGCCAAGAGAAGCGAAGGACTGACTTCGACGACCGTCAGCAACGGGCCGCAACCCGTCCCCGCGCGAACCTGCAGCGCGCACCGGAGGCCTTGAGGTGACGATCGATCGTCCCGCCGCGCTCCTCGGTGTCGCCGCCGGTGCGCTGACGCTGGCGTTGTGGCCGGCCGTGGCAGGCGCCTACGGCATGGACCTGGTCGTCAAGATCATGATTTACGCCATCGCGGCGCTGAGCCTGGAGCTGCTCGTCGGCCGCACCGGGCTGGTGTGCTTCGGGCAGTCGGCGCTGTTCGGTCTCGGCGCCTACGCGACCGTGCTGCTGGCGCCGGCGGACACCGCGGCGTCGCTGCTGTGGCTGGCGCCGGCGGCAATCGCGGTGGCGGCCGGCTATGCCTTGTTCATGGGCGCGCTGTCGCTGCGAACGCGCGGCGTCTACTTCATCATGGTCACGCTGGCGTTCGCGCAGATGGCCTACTACCTCGCGCACGACACGCCGCTGGGCGGCGGCACCGATGGCATCTACCTGAACTTCAGGCCGCAGATCGCGCTCGGGCAGACGCTGCTGGTCGATATCGACCGGCCGCTGGCGATGTACTACCTCGTGCTCGGATGCCTGGCGGCGGTCTTCGTGCTGCTCGCGCTGCTCGGACGCTCGCCCTTCGGCCACGCGCTGGCCGGGATCCGCATCAACGAGCAGCGCATGCGCGCCGCGGGCTTCGCGACCTACCCCTACAAGCTCGCCGCCTTCGTGCTGTCGGGCGCGATCGCCGGCCTCGCGGGGGTGCTGTTCGCGGTCAAGGACGGCTACGTCAACCCGGAGATGCTGAGCTGGCATTTCTCCGGCGCGATCCTGCTGATGGTCATCCTCGGCGGCATCGGCCACCTGCGCGGCGCGGTGCTGGGCGCCTTCGCCTTCGTGCTGCTGCAGGAATTCTTCAAGGACGAGGCGGTCTTCGGCGACTGGGCCGAGCACTGGCTGCTCGGCATGGGACTGACGATCATCGTCAGCGTCGCGCTGCTGCCGCGCGGGCTGATCGGTGCCGGCGCGCTGGTCACGCAGCGCTTGCGGCGACGCACCGGGGGGAGCTGATGGCCGAGGCCCTGCTGCGCGCGCACGCCGTCAGCCGTCGATTCGGCGGGCTGGTCGCGGTCGACGGCGTGTCGCTGGAGCTGCCGCGCGGCCAGCTGCACGCGGTCATCGGCACCAACGGCGCCGGCAAGTCGACGCTGATCAACGTGCTGGCCGGCGAACTGGCCGCCAGCAGCGGCCGCGTCGAGTTGCGCGGGCAGGACGTCACCGGCTGGTCGCAGCCGCGGCGCGCACTGGCCGGCATCGGCCGCAGCTACCAGCGCAACACGCTTTTTCCCAACTTCAGCGTGATGGAGAACTGCCGCCTGGCGGCGCAGGCTCGCCACCCGCGGCCGTGGGCCTGGTGGGCCGACGCGTCGCGCTGCCCGGTGAGCGTGCCGGCGGCGCGCGACGCGGCGGTGCGCGCGGGGCTGGCCGACGTGCTCGACCGCCCGGCGGGCACGCTGTCGCACGGCCAGCGACGCCAGCTCGAGATCGCGATGTGCCTGGCCACCGCCCCCGAGGTGCTGCTGCTCGACGAGCCGCTGGCCGGCATGGGCGCCGAGGAGACCGAGCGCATGCTCGCGCTGCTCGAATCGCTCAAGGAAGGGCACGCGATCGCGCTCGTCGAGCACGACATGGACGCGGTCTTCCGCGTTGCCGACCGCATCACGGTGATGGTCAACGGCAGCGTGCTGGCCTGCGGCGCGCCCGAGGCGGTGCGCGCCGACCCGCAGGTGCAGGCCGCCTACCTGGGCCACGACGCATGAACGCGCCGCACCGATCGCCGGGCCTCGTCGCGCCACAGGGCGCGCGGAGGGCCGCAGCGTGAGCAACGCAGGCGCCGGCGACATCCTGCTCGAGGCGAGCGAGCTGCACGCGTGGTACGGCTCCAGCCATGTGCTGCAGGGCGTGTCGCTGGCGATCCGGCGCGGGCAGACGCTGGGCCTGCTGGGCCGCAACGGCATGGGCAAGACGACGCTGATCCGCACGCTGATGGGGCTGATGGCGGACCGCCGCGGGCGCATCGTCGTCGCCGGCCGCGACGTCTCGCGCGCCCGGCCCTACCAGGTCGCGCACTGCGGCGTCGGCTACGTGCCCGAGGGCCGCGGCGTCTTCCCCAACCTGACGGTGCACGAGAACCTCGTGATGGCCGCGCGCGCCGGCGTCGACGGCAGCCAGCGCTGGCCGCTGGAGCGCGTGCTGCAGACTTTCCCGCGCCTGGCCGAGCGGATGCAGAACCTGGGCAGCCAGCTCTCCGGCGGCGAGCAGCAGATGCTCGCGATCGGCCGCGCGCTCATGACCAACCCTTCGCTGATGATCCTCGACGAGGCCACCGAAGGCCTGGCGCCGCAGATCGTGGCCGAGATCTGGCGCGTCATCGCGTCGATCCGCGCCGACGGCATCGCGGTGCTGATCGTCGACCGCGACCACCGCCGCGTGGCCGCGAATGCCGAGCGGCTGCTCGTGCTGCAGAAAGGCCAGGCGGTGCTCGAAGGCGCCGCCGCCGAACTTCGCGACACCCCCGAACTGCTCCAGTACCTGGGGCTCTGACCACCGAGAGACGACCATGACCCAAGCCCGAACCCCCAGCGCCCGCTTCGACTGGGAAGACCCGCTGCAGCTCGACGCCCAGCTCGACGCCGACGAGCGCGCGATCCGCGACGCCGCGCGCGACTACTGCCAGGACAAGCTGCTGCCGCGCGTGCAGCTGGCGTTTCGCAACGAGACCACCGACCCCGCCATCTTCCGCGAGATGGGCGAGATCGGCCTGCTCGGCCCGACCATCCCCGAGGCCTACGGCGGCTCCGGGCTCAACTACGTCAGCTACGGGCTGATCGCGCGCGAGGTCGAGCGCGTCGATTCGGGCTACCGCTCGATGATGAGCGTGCAGTCCTCGCTCGTCATGGTTCCGATCAACGAATTCGGCAACGAGGCGACGAAGCAGAAATACCTGCCCAGGCTCGCCACCGGCGAGTGGATCGGCTGCTTCGGGCTGACCGAACCCGACCACGGCTCCGACCCCGGCAGCATGGTCACGCGCGCGAAGAAGGTGCCCGGCGGCTACAGCCTCAGCGGCGCCAAGATGTGGATCACCAACAGCCCGATCGCCGACGTCTTCGTCGTCTGGGCCAAGGACGACGAGGGCGCGATCCGCGGCTTCGTGCTGGAGAAGGGCTTCAAGGGGCTGAGCGCACCGGCGGTGCACGGCAAGGTCGGGCTGCGCGCCAGCATCACCGGCGAGATCGTGATGGACGGCGTGTTCTGCCCGGAGGAAAACGCCTTCCCCGACGTGCGCGGCCTCAAGGGCCCGTTCACCTGCCTGAACAGCGCGCGCTACGGCATCGCCTGGGGCGCGCTCGGCGCGGCCGAGGACTGCTTCGCGCGTGCGCGCCAGTACGTGCTCGACCGCAAGCAGTTCGGCCGCCCGCTGGCGGCCAACCAGCTGATCCAGAAAAAGCTCGCCGACATGCTGACCGAGATCTCGCTCGGGCTGCAGGGCTGCCTGCAGCTGGGGCGCATGAAGGACGAAGGCCGCGCCGCGGTCGAGTTGACCAGCATCATGAAACGCAACAGCTGCGGCAAGGCACTGGACATCGCGCGCATGAGCCGTGACATGATGGGCGGCAACGGCATCAGCGACGAGTTCGGCGTCGCCCGCCACCTGGTCAACCTGGAAGTCGTCAACACCTACGAGGGCACGCACGATATCCACGCCCTGATCCTCGGGCGTGCGATCACCGGCATCCAGGCCTTCAGCGCCGGCTGACCGTCCTCGTCGGCCGGCGCCCTCCGCAAGTCTCGAGGGTCCGGCCATGACGATCACCCTTCCCCGCATCGCGCTCGGCACATGGCCGAGCTCGCGCGCTCAGCGCGGCGGCCTGGCGCGTCAGCGTCATCACGGCGTCGCTGCGCTCGCGCGTACCATGCTGGCGCTCGCCTGCGGCGTCGCCGCCCTGCTGGCGCCACCTGCCGGCGCTGCCGACGACGTCGCGCGGGCCGAGCGGCTGTTCGCCGATCACTGCGCGGTGTGCCACGGCGTCGACCGCGGCGGCTACATCGCGCCGGCGCTCAACCGCGACACGACCCGGCTGACCGCGTCGCAGGTCGGCGCACGCGTCATCGCCGGCAGCGCGACGACGCTGATGCCGCCGCACCCGACCTACGACGGCACGCTGTCGGGCCGCGACCGCGACCGCATCGCCAGGCTGGTCACGACACAGCCGAAATCGGACCCGCGATGGACGATCGACGACGTCCGCGCCTCGCTCACCGTGCTCGTCGCCGACGAGTCGAAGCTGCCGGCGCGCCCCTCCTACCCGATCGCCGATATCGCCGACCTGATGACGGTGATGGTGCGCGGCCGCCATGCGGCCGGTGACGCCGCACGCGTCGTCTTCGTCGACGGCCGCACGCACGAGACGGTCGGCGAGGTCCGTACCGGCTGGGCCCCGCACCTGATGGACTACCACCCGCGCGACCCGCGCTGGGCCTATGTGCGCGACGACATGGGCTGGGTGCACAAGATCGATCTCCACAGCCTGCAGACCGTGCGCAAGGTGCGCGTTGGGCTGAACGGCGCGTCGCTCGCGGTCTCGCGCGACGGCCGCTTCGTCGCCGCCGGGTCCTACGTCCCGCACACCCTCGTGATCCTCGACGCCGCGACGCTCGAGCCGCTGAAGCTGCTGCCGCTGCGCGGCAAGGGGGCGGACGGCAAGCCGGTCGAGTCCGACGCCGGGATGCTGCTCGCCACGCCGTTTGCCGACGTCTTCGTCGTCGCGCTCGAGCAGGCCGGCGAGGTCTGGATCGTCGACCTCGGCAAGCCCGACTTCCCGGTCACGGCGATCCCCGGCGTCGGCCGCCACCTGCACGACGGCTTCCTGTCGCCCGACGGGCGGCTCGCCATCGTGGCGTCGTACGACGACGACGTCGTCGCCGTCGTCGACCTGGCCGACAAGCGCCTCGTGCAACGCATCCTGGCCGGCTGCCAGCCGCACGTGGGATCCGGTGCGGTCGTCGTCTCGCAGGGGCGAACGCTGGGCATCGCGACCAACATCGGCAGCCGCGCGTGCACCCCGCACGAGGTCACCGTGTTCGACATGAAGAGCCTCGAGGTCGTCAAGCGCATCCCGGTCATCGGCCCGACCGAATCGCCGGCCGCGCACCCGGACGCGCCCTACGTCGTCGTCGACATCGTCGGCACCGGGCCGAATGCCGACAAGATCCAGTTCATCGACAAGAACACGCTGGAGGTCGTCCGCACCGTCACCGTGCCGGGAAGCTTCGGCCACTCGCACTTTCCCGAGTACACGGCGCGCGGCAGCCACATCTATGTCAGCTCGCGCAGCGGCGGCGACCGCAGCCTGGGCCGCGACGACGGCCGGGTCGCGATCTACGATGCGCGAACGCTGGAGCTGGTGCGCGAGATCCCGCTCGAAGTCCCCGCCGGCGTCTTCTCGCACCTGCGCTCGCGTGCGGTGGTGGTGGGGGTGAAGCCAGGGGCCGAGAAGCGCTGAACGCCTTCCGGCGTGCCCCTGTCGACGAACTGGGTCTGGTCGGCACGGGGCGCGTTGCGGACCTTGTCGCGAAGATCGGAGCCGCCGTTCAGCGTGGGCCGGGCAAAGCGCTCACCCCCGCCGCCGAGGCCACAGCGGACGTCGAACGCGAAGACCACGACGGCCAACGAAGGAGCGCGCCGCGGGCGGATCAGTTCGCCGCCGTGGCTTCGGGTGTAGGCGCAGCCGTCGGCACGAAGGCGTCCGAGTAGCAGAAATTCTCAGGCAGTCCGTGGGCGACGAAGTCGGGCACCGCAGTCTCGACCATGCGCGTCGACCCGCAGGCGTAGACCTCGAATCCCGTCAGGTCGGGATGGTCCTCGAGCAGCGCTTCGTGCACCAGGCCGCGCCGGCCGCCCCAGCCGGGGTCGCCGTCGGCGTCGGACAGCACCGGGACGAAGCGGAAATGCGCGTGCTCGCGCGCCCAGCGCTCGGCCAGCTCGGCCATGTACAGGTCCTTGCGCTCGCGCACGCCCCAGTACAGCCACATCGGGCGCCCGATGCCGCGCGCGAAGGCATCCTCAACGATGCTCTTGATCGGCGCGAAGCCGGTCGCGCCGGCGATGAACAGGATCGGTCGCTCGCCCTCGTGCAGCGTGAAGCGCCCGACCGGCCCCTCGAACTCGATCGGGTCGCCCACGCGCATGCGCTCGAAGACATGCGTCGTGAAGCGCCCGCCCGGCACCAGACGCACGTGCAGCTCGATGCGGTCGCTCGCGCCCGGCGCATTGGCGAACGAGAACGCGCGCTTGGCACCGTCGTCGAGCACGATGTTGATGTACTGGCCGGCGACGAAGTCCAGCTTCTGCCCCTCGGGCAGCTTCAGCAGCAGCCGGACGACGTCGGGGGCGAGGCGCTCCAGGTGCTCGACGGTGGCGCGGTAGCGGCCCTTCTCGACCGCGCCCTCGCCCGCGAGCGTCGGCACGTCGACCTCGAACTCGACATCCTCGAGTGCGGTCGCGCAGCACATCAGCGCCTCGCCGCGCGCGCGCATCGCCTCGGTCAGCGCCGCCGGCTGGTAGTCGCCGAGGTCGACGCGGCCGTTCAGCACCGTGCAGCGGCAAACTCCGCAACCGCCGGCGCGGCAGTCGTAGGGCAGCGCCAGCCCGGCGCGAAGCCCGGCCTCGAGCAGCGTCTCGCCGGCGCGCGACGGCACCGCGTGCGCGCCCGGATGCACGGTCAGCCGGAACCCGGCGCCGACGCGCTTGGGCGGCAGCCAGGGCGCGACCGCGAGCAGCGCGCTGCCGCCGATCACGAGCGCCCAGACGCCGACGATCGGCCAAGCGTAGACCAGCGGGTACAGCGCGAGCAGGAACCAGTCGAAGGACAGCGTCGCCGGCGCCTGCGCCATCTGCGCCGGCCCGCCCTGGCTGAGCACCGGCTGCACCAGCGCCATCACGATCAGCATCACGCCCACGCTGATCGCGATCGGCCGCGGCGGCTGCGTCGTCGCCTTCGGCACCCGCTGCACGTGCACCCACATCAGCAGCAGCGTCAGCAGCGGCACGCCGATGTGGATGAACACGAGCAGCGAGAACAGCCGGTTGCTGACGTTGGCGTCGTAGATGAAGTTCCGGATCAGCGTGCCGCCGAACATCGGCAGCCAGTCGAACCACTCGAAGCTGGCCTGGGTCACGAACTGCGCCAGCCTGTCCCAGGGCAGCATGTAGCCGTTGACGCCGGCAGCGAAGACCAGCCACAGCAGCACGATACCGGTCACCCACGAGAACCAGCGGAAACCGCGCATGCGGTCGAAGGCCCAGTAGCGCGCCAGGTGCAGCACCATCGTCACGACCATCGCGTCCGACGCGTAGCGGTGCACGCTGCGAACGATGCCGCCGGCGAACCACTGGTCGTGCGTCAGCGCCTCGACCGAGCGGTACGCGCCCTCGACGCTGGTGTCGAAGAACGCATACAGGTACAGCCCCGTGCCGCAGACGATCCAGAACAGGAAGAAGGTCAGCGACCCCAGGTGGTAGTAGGGGTTGAGCTTGTCGCCGAAGGCGCGGTTGAACAGCGCCTCGACCGCCATGAAGCCGCGCCGGACCAGGCGCTTGGGTCCCATCGTCATCGATCCTCCCTGTGGCGCATCGCGCGCGCGACGACGACGACGAACAGCAGCCCGCCCGCGATCGCGACCGCGCCGCCAGCGCCCATCAATCCCATCCCGAAGACCTCGCCCGGGCTGCGAAGCACTTGTTCGGCGCCGGCGACTTTGCGCTGCACGCCGTAGCCGCCGGACCACATCAGCCCGCCGATGTGCATCAGTTGCCCGACGCCGTACAGGTAGGGCTGGCTCACCGCCAGCCGTCCGCGCGGCGCGCCATAGCCCAGGCGCGGCAGCAGGTGGTAGACGACGCCCATCAATGCCAGCGTGACGCCGACGATGCTGCCGTGGTAGTGCGCCGGGATCTTGACGTTGCTGCCATCGATCGCCAGCCCGATCAGCCCGCCGGCGGCGAACAGCGCCATCGACGACAGCAGCGCCGCGCGCAGCGGGCGTGCCGGTGCGTCGACGCTGCCACGCGGCTGGCGCGCCAGCGCGATCGCGACTGCGAGCGCCACCGGCAGGATCGCCAGCCCGCCGCCGACGCGCATGCCCCAGGTGTGGAGCTCGCGATGCTCGACCGACAGCACGTCGTGCGCGAGATACGCATAAGGTGTCACGAACACGCCGAGGGTGGCGATCGCGAACAGCAGCAGCGTCAAGCGTGCGCTCAACGGCACGGCCGCACCCACCGCCTGCGCGAGCCACAGCCAGGCCACCAGCATCAGCAGCGTCCAGGTGAACTGCAGTGCGTGGCCGCCGCCCCAGAACAGGATCTCCCAGTAGGTCTTGCTGTCCAGCGTGCTCGGCACGACCGCCACCGACCACGCAAAGGCAACCGCGGCCACCGCGGCCGTGACTGCGGCGGCGTACAGGCCGAAGCGCAGCGCGGCCGCGCCGTCCAGCGTCGCCAGCTTCGGCGGCGCAGCCAGCGCCTGCGCGACCAGCATCGTGCAGGCCAGGCCGAAGACCGCCAGCCCGCCGACGAACCAGTGCGACTCGATCACCGGCACGTAGTTGGCCATCACCGGCACGCCGGGGTCGAGGAAGGGGGCCAGGGCCATCATCGCGGCGCCGGCCGCGGCCACCCCCAGCGCGACCCAGCCCCAGTCCTCGGCGCGCTTGCGCGCGTCCAGGCTCCACAGCATGCCGGCGACGGCGAAGAACCAGACCAGCACCGACAGGTCGACGTGAACGACCAGCGCGGTGCGGAAGAAGTCGACCCCGGGCAGCCACGCATTGACGCCCGGCGTGCGCGCGGCGACGAGCAAGATCGAGAACAGCCCCGACAGCACCAGTGCGGCCATCGCCAGCCACAGCCAGCCACGCGCCAGCGCCTGCCGCCGGCCCTGCAGCGGCAGCAGGTAGACGGCCGGGGCCGAAGGGCTGTGCGATCGCGGGTCGACCGAGGACGAGACGCCCGGGGGATTCGCGATCGGGTTCATTGCAGCACGATACCGCCGCGCTCGCCGTCGAAGTCGATCACCAGCACTTGCGCCGGGGTCAGCGTCACGCGCTGCTGCAGGCGGTGCGTGAAGCCTTCGGCGCGCACGTCGTCGCGCAGGCGGACCTCGACCGTGCGCTCGCCGGCGGGCACCGGCAGCCGATGGTAGATCGCCGACGCGCCGTCGCGCGACAGCCCCGAGGGCGCCGCGGTCGTGCGCGCCGCCGGCGCGCCGTCGATGTCGAGCTCGACCGTCACCGGGGAGCGCTCGCGCGGGCAGTCCAGCGCCTTGCGCATGTTGGGCGGCAGCTTGGCCAGTTCCTCCGGCGTGCGCTCGCGGCACTCGCCGACCGGCTTGCCGGTGTGCACCAGGCTGAGCTTGATCAGTGCCTGGTCGGGCGCGAGGTGCTCGTACACGGGCCAGTGCGAGAAGACGCCGATGAACAGCGCGAACAGGCCGTACAGCACGGCCTGCCCGAGCCACGCCGCCCAGCCGCGCGGCGACTCGTGACCGGGCGACTCGACAGGGGCGGTCGACTCATAAGATTCAGCCATGATATATCTTCGCTTCTGGCTCAGGGTTTTCCTTGATCTGCGGCAAAAATTCTCGCATCGTCCGCAAGGCAGCCGCGAGCACGGCCGTCTCGCCCGCATCGGCCCGCACCAGCCGCACGCGATCGGCCGGCACGGTCTTGCGCAGGTGCGGCTCGCGCACGCCGGTCAACCGCTCGGCGGTCCAGCGCGCACCGAGCCGGAACGCGCAGCCGGTCTCGCGGCAGCTGGCGACGAGCACGCCCTCGGCGCCGTCGCGCAGCGCGTACTCGACGAACGAGGGCGGCAGCTGGCCGGTGCAGATCAGCGGCAGCACCAGCGAATCGGCCCCCGCCAGCGGCGCGGCATCGGCCCCCTGCTCGCACGAGAAGACGACGATGCGTCGCGGCGCGGTCATGGCCTCCAGCCCCTCGCGAAGCCGGCGCCGCAGCACGCCGACGGGAAGCTGCGGCATGTCGATCCCGGTCGGCAACTCGGCGTGGCTGCGAAACGGCGTCGACGACGGGCACGATCCGGCGCAGATGCCGCAGCTCGCGCACAGGTCGGGGTCGACCACCGCGAGCTGGCGCCCGGGGCGGCCGCTCGGGTGTGCGGTCATCGTGATCGCCGCGTACGGGCAATCGACGAAGCAGCGCCGGCAGCCGTTGCAGTTGGCCGGGTCGACGACCGCGACCGGTTCGCGCCGCCGCGGCGGGGGCATGAACGGCAGCAGCATCAGCGCGCCCCAGCCACCCAGCGCCAGGGCCCACGCGACGCCGCCCGAGGTCTCGTACATCAGCGGGTGCACGAGAAGAAGAATCCAATCGACCGACAGCACGGCGGGAACCTCGGCCAGGTCCGCCGCGCCCTGCCCCGTCACCGGCCACACCGCACCGAGCACGAGCAGCATCGCGACGCTGCCGATCGTCAGCGCGCGCGCCGGGAAGACCGCCGCGTGGCTGATGCGCTGGATGTGGAACCACAGCCCGAACAGCAGCAGCAGCGGCACGCCGACGTGGACGAAGATGAACAGCGAGAACAAGCGGTCGCTGACCATGCCCGCGCCGAGAAAGTTGCGCGCGAACGGGTTGCTCAGGATCGGCAGCATGTCGAGCCACTCGGCAGTGGCGATGGCCGAGAACTGCCCGAGCTTGTCCCAGTGCAGCCAGAAGCCACCGACCGCGCTGACCGCGATCATCGGCAGCAGCGCCGCCCCGGTCCACCACGAGAAGCGCCGGAACCAGCGCCAGCGTCCGTACAGCGCCTCGCGCAGCAGGTGCAGGATCGTGAAGACGACGAAGGCGTCGGCGGCGTAGCGGTGCAGGCTGCGCATCATGCCGCCCGGCGACCAGGGCGAGCGCGACAGCGCGGCGATCGACTCGTAGGCGCCGCTGGCCGAGGTGTCGAAGACCGCGAACAGCCAGATGCCCGACAGCGCGAGCAGCCAGAAGGCGAGGAAGGCCAGCGCGCCGAGCTGGCGCAGCGGGTTGGCGCGGGCGCCGAAGGCACGGTCGAAGCGCTGCTCGGCCGCGCGCCAGACGGCCAGCAGCGGCAGGCTGGGGGCGTCGTCGGTCGTCGTCATGCGTCGGTGCCGTCGCGGCACGGGCCGCCCCGCGCCGACGTGCGCAGGCTCAGTGGGCGGCCGCGCCAGCGGGCAGCTCGGGCAGCCGCCGGCGGGCGCGCCGCTGCGCGCGCCACTCGTGCCACAGGTACACGCCCACGGTGAGGAAGAACGCCAGACCGCCGACGATCTGGAACACCAGCGTCCAATCGTACCGGTACTCGCCGGTCTCGGGATCGTAGACCGTGCACAGGATGATGACGCGATCGATCAGCTCCTCGAGGCTGGGCAGCGTGCCGGCGATCGGCGCGTTCAACAGCAGCTGGCGCAGCGGGACCCCCAGCGCCTCGGCAGTCAGCCTGTCACCCCAGACCTGGCTGTGGATGCGGCCCTCGGCGTCGACCACGGTGACGCCGACGACGTGGTCGAAGCCTTCCGGGGTCTGGACGTAGCTGAAGCCGAAGGCGCGCGTCAACGCGCTGACCTGGTCGTGCGACGGGCTGAGAAACTCCCAGTTCGGGTAGTCGACACCGAGCTGCGCGGCGAATGCGCGCATCGCCAGCGGCGAGTCCATCGGCTGGTTGAAGCCGATGCTGACGACGTTGAACTGGTGTGGGCCGAGCATGCGATCCAGGCCCTTGACCGCCTGGTGCAACGCCACCGTCTGCGCGGGGCAGAACGTGGAGCAGCCGGTGTAGATGAAGCTGACCAGCAGCGGCTTGCCGCGGTACGCGCCCAGGTCGACCGGCTGTTCGCGCCGGTCCAACAGCCTGAAGTCGGGCGGCACGCTGCCGACGACGGCCAGACCGTCGCGGATCGCCTGCCGCTCGTCGAGCTTGGGCAAGCCCGCGGCGGCGGCGAGCGCCAGGCCGGCACCCACGCCGCCGACCACCAGCGTGCGCGCGACGGCCCAGGAGCGGCGGATCGCGTCAGCGAAGCGCCGCATCGACGGCCACCCCCAGCACCAGCAGCGACAGCTGGACCATCGACGCGAAGAACGCCGCCATCGCGCGCTCGCGCCTCGGGTCGCGTGCGAGCGCATGCGTGCGGCGCAGGAAATGCGCGCCGCCGACCAGGGCCGCCACCAGATACGCCGGACCGGCGCCGGCGAGCGCCGGCAGCAGCGACACCGCCACCAGCACGATCGCATTCGCATGCACGATGCGCGCCGCGCGCTCGTTGCCGAACACCACCGGCAGCATCGGCACGCCGGCGGCGGCGTAGTCGTCGCGATTCGCGATCGCGAGGCTCCAGAAGTGCGGCGGCGTCCACAGGAACAGCACCAGTGCGAGCAGCGTCGGCAGGATGCCGATCGCGGGGTCGACCGCCGCCGCGCCGGTCAGCACCGCGAAGCTTCCCGCGAGCCCGCCGAAGACGATATTGGTCCAGGTGCGGCGCTTGAGCCCGACCGTGTAGACCACCCCGTACGTAAAGGCGCCGAGGAACAGGAACAGCGCCGCCACCCCGTTGATCAGCATCCAGGTCGCGCCGACCGCGACCGCGAGCATCGCGACGATCACCACCACCCAGAGCGGCCCGGCGCGCAAGGCGCCGCTGGCGAAGGCACGCTCCCGCGTGCGCTTCATCAGGCGGTCGCTGCCGGCCTCGACATACTGGTTGAAGGCACCGGCGGCGGCGGACGCCGTCAGCACCGCCAGCGCCATCAGCAGCACCTGCCACGCCGCCGGCGCCGGGCCGGGCGTGATCGCCAGCCCGGCGAGCGCCGTCAGCGTGATCAGCACGCCGATGCGCAGCTTGAACACGCCCAGCACGGTGCGCCAGCGCGGCGCCGCCGCAGCGGCACCGGCCCCGGTCGTCAGCAACGTGCCCATGGTGCGTCCCGTTCCGAGCGACCGCGAGTCGCGATCAGCTCAGCCCCCACAGCGTGGACAGGTACTTCCAGTTGATGAAGTAGTACAGCACGAAGGCGATCAGGAACACCATCGCCAGCACGAAGGTGCCCGGTGCCGCGAAACCCATCGATCCGTACGACTGCGCCGCCGCGCTCGGTGCCGCACGCGACACCGGCGTGAACTTCGCGCTCACGTTGCCAGTATCGAGCTTCTTGCCCCACAGCAGCGAGCCCACCGTGATGTAGACGAACATGATGCCGCCGACGATCGCCGCCAGGCCGGTGATGCCGACCAGGCCCATCATCAGGTAGGCCGCACCCGGCCACTCGTAGGCCAGCGCGTGGCCTTCGAAGGCCATGTCCCAGTGCCGGCGCGACACGCCCAGCGTCCCGGCGCCCATCATCACCAGCGTGAAGGCGTACATCGACAGGCCGAACACGTAGGGCTGCCACTTGGCCATCGTCGGCGCGATCATCTCGCGCTTGAACAGCACCGGGATCAGGTAGTAGGTCAGCGCCATGAAGGTCAGCGTCGTCCCGATCACCACGGTGGCGTGGAAGTGCCCCGGCACGTAGATCGTGTTGTGGATGATCATGTTGAGCTGCTCGGTGCCCATCATGACGCCGGAGATCCCGCCCAGGAAGCCGAAGCCGATGATCGAGATGAACACCCCGCTGAACGTGGGGTTGCCCCAGGGCGCCTTGCGCAGCCACTCGAACAGGCCCTTGGTGTAGCCCTTCTGCCGCTGCGCGACCTCCATCGCACCCGGGATCGTCAGCCCGTGCAGCATCGACGCCAGCACCGCGAAGTACATGAAGTAGCTGGTGTTGATGACCTTCCAGCCGGTCGACAAGCCCGGGTCGGCGAGCAGGTGGTGCGCGCTGGCCAGTTGCAGGAACAAGATGTAGAGCAGGAAGGCAGTGCGGCTGACGCGCTCGCTCATCGGCTTGGCGCCGAAGGCGACCGCCGCGACCAGGTACCAGATCGAGATATGCGCGGCGACGTTGATCTGCTGCGAGCTGTGGCCCAGCGCCCACCACACGGTGCGGTAGATCAGCGGGTCGACGTTCTCCAGCACGCCCAGCGACATCAGCCAGGCCGGGATCAGGATGATCGCGCCCGACAGCAGCGTGAAGACAGCGATGATCGCCGCCGTCATCGCGCCGAAGGTCACCAGCGGGATCGAGCCCTCGTAGGTCTTCTCCTTCTTCGCCACGACCAGGGTGCCGAAGAAGACGAAGCAGGCGATCAGCGCGCCGACGGCGAACAGGATGATGCCGAGGTAGAAGTGCTGCTCGGCCATCATCGGCACGTACGAGGTCATCATGACGCTGGACGCGCCCTGGAACACGGCGACGTTGTTCATCACCGAGCCGACGATCATCAGCACGAAGGCGAGCCAGGCGATCTTCGGCGTCGCGATGCGGCATCTGAGCAGCGTCGACGAGGCGAAGTACAGCACCGCGACCTCGAAGAAGATGATCCAGAAGATCAGCATGTCGATGCCGTGCGCCGTCAGCCACATGTAGAAGGTGTCGGCCTCGAGCAGGTGGACGGCAGGCCAGCGCGTCAGCACGATGCCGATGGCCAGGATGCCGCCGAACAGCAGCCAGACGACGGCGACGAAGGCGTTGGCCTTCATCAGCCACTCGGCCTGGTTTTCGAACTGCAGCCCGCTGCGCGGGCAGGTCCGGTAGGTGGTCGTGACGCTCATCGTCTCCCCCTCACTTGACGTACAGGCGACCGACCATCTGGTGATGGCCGATGCCGCAGAACTCGTTGCACACGATGGAGTACTGGCCCGACTGGTTCGGCGTCACCGTCACCACGTGCTCGAAGCCCGGCACCATCTGGATGTTGATGTTGGCCGGCTGCAGCGAGAAGCCGTGGTTGTAGTCCATCGCCGTCAGGTGCAGCCGGTAGGTCTTGCCCTTCTCCAGCTCGAGGATCGGCCAGAAGTTCCACAGCCGCGCGATCTGGTAGATGTCGGCGCCGGGCGGCGGCGCGACGACGGGGATGTTCTCCGCCGTCTCGGTGCGCACCGTCCACTTGTCGACCATCTCCTGCGCCTTCTCCTGGAAGCGCTCGGGCGTCGTGCGGTAGGTTTCGGTCGACAGGTTCTGGTTGCCCCAGATATGCCAGCCGACCATCATGAAGAACATGATCAGGCACCAGGTCAGCGCGATCACGATCCACGTGCCCTCGACACGGTCGATCGGGTGCTTGATCCACAGGCGCTCCGACGGGGGGAGGATGGCGCTCATCGTGTGATTCCCTCTTGGAGACGTGAAGGATGCCGGCTCACTTGCCGGCCGGGATGCTCAGGATGTCGATGACGCCCCACAGGTTGTAGACCACCATCGGGACCATCACGCCGAGGAACAGAAGCAGGAACGGGCTCTCGAGGAGCTTCTGCATCATCGGCATCGGTTCGTTTTCGTCGTCGTGCGCGCTCATCGTGCGATCTCCTTGTCCAGGGTTCGTCGTCTCTACGGGTAGGCCACGGGGCTGCGCGCCCCAACGGACGGGCCGCGCGCGGCGGCCCGACATCCGACTCTCGTGGTCGGGCATTCTGGAAGCTGGCACCTGCCGACGACTTGAACTGAATCAAGAAGGCATGCCGATCATCCCGCGTGAACGGGCTTGACAAGCTTGCCAGTCGCACGCACGCGTGTGCGTGCGCGCGCGCGGATGATGCGACACACCACGATCCCGCGTTTCGCGAGCGCCGCCGATACGGCCCCCGCTTGCCATGGCGACAATCGCGCCGGTGCAGGCTGCGCCGGCGTCGCCCCGTTCGCTGCGACCGCGTGCCGTCAGCCGGACCGCGCAGCGGCGAGCGCATTGCGCGGCGTCAGCGCGACATCTCCCCTTGGTCCCGATGCGCCCCACGAGCCCCTCGACCCGCCAACGTCTTCTGAGCCGGCTCGCCGCGGGCTGCGTGCTGTTGATGCTCGTCGTCACCACCGCCAGCGCATGGCTGAGGCTGGCGCAGCCACGGCCGGGCTGTGACGAGTGGCCGCACTGCCGACTCGCCGCCGAGGCCGGCCCGGTCGCGGCCCCAGCGGATCCAGCGGCCACAACCGGGCTGCTGGCCGCGACGCGGGGCACCCACCGTGTCGCCGCATCGGCGGTCCTGGTGCTGGTGCTGGCCTTGCTGGCGCTGGCGGCCAGGCCGCCGCGCGACCCCGCGGCGATCGCGCACGGGCTGGCGCTGCTGGCGCTGGCGCTGGCGCTGGCCGCGCTGGGCATCGCCGCGCCGCGCTCGCAGGCCGCCGCGGTGCTGCTGGGCAACCTGGGCGGCGGTCTGCTGATGCTGGGGCTCGCGTGGCGTCTGCTCCGGTCGCTGCGCGTGCCTGCCGCCGGGCCGCCGGCGCCGCGCGTGCTGGCGGCACTGACCGCGGCGTGCTGGCTGGCGCAGGCCGGCACCGGCGTCGCATCAGGCGCCGGACTGGGCGGCGCGGCGGCGCAGTCGCATCTGGCGCTGGCGGCAGCGGGCGTGCCGCTGGCGCTCGTCACCGGATGGGTGGCGCAAGGCCGCGGCCGCCGCGCCGAAGGCATTGCGTTGATGCTCGCAGCCGCGGCGCAGCTGCTGCTGGGGGCGGCGTCGGCGGTCAGCGCCGCCGCGCCGCCCTGGGTCCTGCTGCACAACGCCCTGGCGGCGGTCGGGATCGCACTGGCCGCGGGCCTTACGATCCGGCTTGACGCAAACCGGACCTGGCCATCTTGACGCGCGTCAACGACAATCGACGCACCGCCCACGATCATCCGTACTAACCCTTGGCCCCGGGCGACCGGGCCATCGTCATGCTCGACACCCGCCCCTTCGACGTCCCTCGCTTCCTGGCGCGCATGCCGCTGTTCAGCGACCTGTCGCCGCAGGAACTCGAACGGCTGGCCGGCGGCTGCCATCTGCGCCGCTTCCAGCGTGGCGACATGGTGCTGCACATCGGCGACCCCTGCGACGCCTTTCACGTCGTCGTCGTCGGCCAGGTCAAGCTGTTCGTGCTGTCACCGGCCGGGCAGGAAAAGGTGATCGAGCTGATCGGCCCCGGCGCCAGCTTCGCCGAGGCGCTGATGTTCCTCGGCCGCCCTTGCATGGTCAACGCGCAGACGCTGGCGGACTCGCTGCTGCTGACGGTGCAGCGGCGCGCGGTGATCGACGAGGTCCGGCGCGACGACCGCTTCGCGCTGCGCATGCTCGCCGGCCTGTCGCGCCGCCTGCACGGGCTGGTGGGCGACGTGCAGGCCTACGCGCTGCAGAACGGTGTGCAGCGCGTCATCGGCTACCTGCTGCGCGACCAGGCGCCCGACGACGCCGGCGAGGGGCAGGCGGTCACCGTGTCGCTGCCGGTCAGCAAGGCCACCGTCGCATCGCGCCTGTCGTTGACACCCGAATATTTCTCGCGCGTGCTGCGCGAGCTCGAGGACGCCGAGCTGATCGAGGTCGACAAGCGCGACATCCGCATCCTCGACGTCAGGCGGCTCGCGGTCTACCAGACCTGAGCGCGCGGCGCCGCTCGCTCGCCCCGCCGCGCTTCAGCCGAGCGCGGCGAGCCCTTCGATGGGCTGCGCCGCGGGCAGCGGCACGCGCGCCAGCGTGCGGCCCTGGTCGTCGAGCCGAAGCACGGCGGCCGACGCGGCACCGGGCGCGTCCTGCACCGCCACCAGCCATTGGCCCCGCAGCCGGTCGCGCGCGAGGGCGACGGGTGCAGCGTCCAGGGCCGCCACCGTCTGCCAATGGCCGGACTGCCAGCGCAGCAGACCGTCCTCGGCCAGCGCCCACACCGCGGCGTCGGCATCGGCCAGCGTGACCAGCCCGGCCGGGGCCGGGACGGTCGACTCGACCCGCCAGCGTGCCGTATCGACGACGTGCACCGCGTCGCCGGCGGGCAGCCACCACGGCCCGGTGCGCCCCGCAGCCGGAAGCGCCGAGGCCTGCGGCCTCGCGTGCGCGATCGCCAGCGTCGCGACGCGGCGCCGCACGTCGAGGTGCAGCACCGCGACGCCACTGTCGGACAACCCCGCGACCCAGGGCACGCGCGGGTCGGCGAGGACGACTCCAGCGGGTGGTGCCTCCAGCGCAACCCGTCGCACGCCGAGAAAGCCGGGGCTCGGCAGCGCCTCGCCCATCCGCCAGTCGTGCACCAGACCGTCGAAGATCGGCGGCGCCGACGGGTCGAGCTGGATCTCCCACAGCTCGGCCATCGCGGGCCAGGTGGCGATCAGGCTGGAACGCCCGGCGTGCGCGAACAGCGCCTGGGCGCGGCTGCGGCGCGTGCGCTCCAGGTTCGAGCCGTCGTAGGTCCTGACCGGGCGCGCACCGGCGTCGAGCAGCGTCGCGCGCTCGCCGTGCGCGAGCAGCACCCAGGCACCGTCGGCGCTCGCGGCCAAGGCGTGCACCGGCTCGCCCGTCGCGTGGCTCGCGTCGACGGCCCAGGCAGGGGGCGGGACTGGCGATCGGTCCGGGCGGTCCCGCCCTGCCACCTGCCCGACCGCGCGCCAGCGCTGCGCGACACCGGCGGCGTCGACGGTCCACGCGCCATCCGCAACGGCCACCGGCGGCACGGCGGCCGGCAGGGCCTGCGCCGGGCCGGGGCCGACGATCCAGGCGCTGCCACGGCCGTGAACGAGAAAGGCCGGCGATGCCGTGCTGGGCACCGCCGCGCCGGCCACCGAAGGCCGGGCCATGCCGCCCGCGGTCGCAGCGGCCGCGGCCAGCAGCACGCGGCGGCGCTTCATGCCGCCGCGTGGGACGCGTCCGCGGGGTGGGTGAACAGCAAGGGCGCGCGTCGCAGCTGCACGCGATGCACGCGCATCAGCCGCTGCTCGCAGCCATCCAGCCCGCTGGCGGCGAGCGCGCGCTGCAGCAGCGCGGCCGACTGCGAGGCCGCACCCGCGGCCGCCACCATGACCCGCCACGGCCAGCGCGGGTGTCCGGGCAGCAGACGCACCTCGGCCACCCCGGGCAGCCCGAGCAGCGCGGCGCGCGCGCCCGGCGCGTCGGCACCCGTCGCGACCGCCGCCACGGTCCACAGGCTCTCCTGGCGCAGCGTCGGCGGCGCCAGGCCCAGGTCGGCCAGCAGCCCGGCACGCTGCCAGCGGCGCAGCGTACCCAGCACCTCGCGCTCGCTGCGGTGCAGCGCCTCCGACACGCTTCGGAACGGGTGCGCCTGCAACGGCAGCCCGGCCTCGCAACGACTCGCCAGCTCGGGATCGGTGCACGGACCGCCGTCGCGCCCGCAGCGGCAGGCGGCGTCGGCCTCGCCGTCGGCGCCGTCCAGCGGCAGGCACAGCAACTCGCCGAGCTCGACCGCCAGCCGGGCGCGCTGCGCATCGGCGGCGGCGCGGTCGCGCGCGACGAGGTCGAACCAGAGCGTGGGCATGCCTCTCGGCGGGGCGGCGCCGTCGACCGATTCGATCCAGTGGCAGTGCGTCAGGCCGGGATGGGCCCCGAGCTGCCGCAGCAGCGCCTCGTCCGGCCGCCGCGTGCGCGCGACGCCGCAGCGCCAGCGCACCCGCTGCAGATCGGGACTCCACTGCACGCGGATCGCGTCCAGCGCGCCGCTGTCGCCCAGAAGCTGGCAATGGCCGAGCACCTCGCGCACGCTTCCGCCGAGGCGGCGGGCGACGACCTGGAACGGCGAGTCCTGCAGCGGAAACCCGTGCGCGAAATCGTTCAGCAGCGCGTGCCTGAGCCCGGCGCAGCGCGGCGGCTCGGACGGTGGCGTGACCATCGCCGCACGCCCCAGGGACGCTGCCAGGGGCGCCACCGGCGACGCCCCTGGCACCGCCCCCTGGTCGGGGAGCGGGCTGCCGGACCCCAGGGGCCCGGCAGCGTGGTGACGGTGGAGCCGGGCGAGCCCGGCCCCGACTGACGTCACTGCTTGAGGATCCACTCGACGGCCGCCTTGAGGTCCGCGTCCGAGATCTTGGACACGGGGTTCGGCGGCATCGGGACCGGGCCCCAGACGCCCTTGCCCCCCTTGCGCGACTTCTCGGTCAGCTTGGCGACCGCATCGGCCTGCCCCTTGTACTTGGCGGCGACGTCCTTGTACGAGGGGCCGACGAGCTTCTTGTCGACGGCGTGGCAGGCGAAGCAGCCAGCCTTCTTCATGTTGGCCTCGGGGTCGGCGTGCGCCGGGGCGGCGAACCCCAGCGCCAGCGTCGCCGCAGCGGCCATCGTCAACAGGGTCTTCTTCATGGTGTCCTCGCTCCTGGCGTCAGTAGACGTCGTGCTGCGTGTTGTAGACGTTGAAGTGCCCGGTCGGCGTGATCAGGCGCGGGTCCTTGATCACGGCCTTGAGCTTGAGCGTCTTGTCGTCGACGACGACCAGCGCGCTCTCCTTGTTCTTGGCCGACCAGACCGCGAACCAGACCTCGTCACCCGCCTTGTTGTACTCGGGCTGCACGACGCGCTTGGCCCCGTCGTCCTTCAGGTCCGCCCACTGCGCGATCGGCAGCACGGTGAAGCCCTTGCCCAGGTTGTTGATGTCGAACACGGCGACCGACTGCGAGACGCCGGCGTCGGGGTTCAGCGGGGTGTCGACATAAAGGTGCTTGGACTTCGGGTGCGTCTTGATGAACAGCGAGCCGCCACCCTGTGCCTTGATCGAGTCGACCATCGTGAAGCCGTTCTTGCGCTTCGGGTCGGTGCTGATCAGCGCCACGGTCTCGTCGCCGAGGTGGCTGGTCGCCCACACCGGACCATGCTTCGGGTGCACGAAGTTCGCGCCACGGCCCGGGTGCGGGATCTTGCCGACCTCGACCAGCGCCTTGAGCTTGCCTTCCTTGGCGTCGATGGCCGCGATCTTGTTGCTGTTGTTCGCCGCCACCATGAAGTAGCGCTTGCTCGCGTCCCAGCCGCCGTCGTGCAGGTAGCGCGCCGAGCCGATCTCGGTCATCTTCAGCGCATTGATGTCCGAGTAGTCGACCAGCAGCGACTTGCCCGTCTCCTTGACGTTGACGATGAACTCGGGCTTGTAGTGGCTGGCGACGATCGAGGCCACGCGCGGCTCGGGGTGGAACTCCTGCGTGTCGACCGTCATGCCGCGGGTGCTGACGATCTTCTTCGGCTCGAGCGTGGCGCCGTCCATGATCACGAACTGCGGCGGCCAGTAGGCACCGGCGATCGCGAGCTTGTCCTCGTAGCCCTTGAACTTGCTGGTGTCGACCGAGCGCGCCTCCAGGCCGATGCGGATCTCGGCCACGTTGTCGGGCTTGGCCATCCACAGGTCGATCATGTTTATCTTGGCGTCGCGCCCGATCACGAACAGGTAGCGACCCGAGGCCGACAGGCGCGAGATGTGCACCGCGTAGCCGGTCTTGACGATATTGATGATCTGCTTGGTGTCGCCGTCGATCAGCGCCACCTCGCCGGCGTCACGCAGCGTGGTCGAGAAGATGTTCGAGATGTTGTAGTTGTTCATCTTCTTTTTCGGCCGCTGGTCCGGAGGCACGATGACCTTCCAGGTGCCCTTCATGTCGGCCATGCTCCACTCCGGCGGGGTCGGAGGGTCTTGCTGGATGTAGCGCGCCATCAGGTCGACCTCGGCCTCGGAGAGCTCACCCGAGGTCTGCCAGTTCGGCATGCCCGCCGGCGAGCCGTAGGCGATGAAGACCTTGAGGTAGTCGGTGCCCTTCTCGAGCGTGATGTCCGGCGTCAGCGGCTTGCCGGTGGCGCCCTTGCGCAGCACGCCGTGGCAGCCAGCGCAGCGCTGGAAGTAGATCTGCCGTGCCTTGTCGAACTCGGCCTGCGTCATCGCCGGCGCCTTCGGGTTGGTCGACTGGTACATCGGCTGGTCGGCCAGCGGCGAGGCACCGGCCTGGTATTTCAGCTCGGACTCGGTGACGCCCTTCTCGGCCGCCTGCGCGGCCAGGCCGGCTCCGGCCAGCAACGCCGCCAGCGGCACGAGCCGCAGCATCTTCATCATCTTCTGGGCCTTCATGGCACCTCCTTGGTGGTGGATCACAACGTCGAGGGAAACGGCGCGCGACCTCGTCGCGTCGCGGGAACTGCATCTGGAACTGCGGTCATCGCACGCGATGCTGCGTTGCACCACCGCGATGGACCTTGAACTGTGTCAAACAGGCTACGGGAAAGCCCTCGTCCGGTGGCGTTTTTGATCCAACGCAAGAAAATCGTCCGATTTGCGCCACGTCACCGGGAAAACCCGACCTGGTTCAACGGCACGATTGCCGCAGTGCAGCATCATTGGAAACATGAACGCGTCTCAACCCCGATCTTCCCGCGCCCCCCACGGGCGGCACACGCTGGCCGCCGCCATCGTGGCCCTGGGTGCTATCGCCGGCCCCGTCGCCGCGGCCGACCCCGGCGCGCCCCAGACCATCGTCGTCACCGCGACCCGGCATGCAATGGCCGCGCTCGACGCACCGGCCGCGATGAGCGTCGTCACGCGGGAGGAGATCGCCGCGCGCGGCGCCGACGACGTGCTGGACGCGCTGCGTGGCGAGACCGGCGTGTCGCTGCAGGGACGCTCGATCGGCGGGCGCAAGGTGATCAGCCTGCGCGGCATGGACAGCAAGCACACGCTGTTCCTCGTCGACGGCCGCCGGATCGGCGCCAGCGACGGCGTCGTCGGCCACTCGGACTTCCAGTACGACTGGATCGCGGTCGAGGATGTCGATCGCATCGAGGTGGTTCGCGGGCCGTTGTCGGTGCTGTACGGGTCGGAGGCGATGGGCGGTGTCGTCAACGTCATCACGCGCCAGGCCGGCGAGCGCTGGCGCGGGTCGGGCCGCGTCGAGGGCAGCGTGGCCGATACCGGCCGCGGTGGCGACGGCCACCGGGCGTCGGTCGCCGTCGACGGCCCGCTGGCCGCGGGCTGGGCGCTGCGCGCCGGTGCCGCGCAGGCGCGGCGTGGTGCGGTCGCGTCGCCCGCCGACGTGCGCATCTCGGAGCTCGAGGGTTTCGACAAGACCGACGGCTGGATCGGCCTGAGCTGGCGGCCGGCGGGCGACCACCGCGTCGACCTCGAGCACCGCGTCGGCGACGAGACGCGCCGCGCCGATGCACGCGAGCTGCGCGGGGCACGGCGCTACCACGAGACCGTCAACGACATCGAGCGCCGGCTCAGCTCGGTCGGCTGGGAGGCCGACTGGTCGGCCGGGCTGCTCGCCGGCAGTGCGACCCAGCTTCGTGCCTACGAGTCGGAGGTCGACGTCGTCAACACGCGCACCGAAGGGGTCAGCACCAACCCGCCGCAGCGCCTGGGCGAGCAGGTGCTCGAAGGGCAGGCGCGGCGCGCCTTTGGCGGCCACGCACTGACGCTCGGCTTCGAGGCGCGCAACGAGTCGCTGCGCGACCCCGGGCTGCCCGGCGGCGAGTCGACCGCGCGCCAGCGCGCGGTCTACCTGCAGGACGAGATCCGGCTCGGCGCGTCGCTGGACCTGACGCTGGGGCTGCGGCGCGACGACCACCACCTGTTCGGCAGCGAGTGGAGCCCGCGCGCCTACGCGGTCTGGCGCGCGGCACCGGGATGGACCGTCAAGGGGGGGTTCAGCCACGGCTTCAAGGCGCCCAACCTCAAGCAGATCGTCCCCGGTGAGCGACGCGAGGGCCCGAACGTCTTCCTCGGCAACCCGGACCTGCAGCCCGAGACCAGCGACGGCGCCGAGATCGGCGTGGCCTGGACCGCCGGCGGGCGCGAGCTGCAGGCGATGGTCTTCGAGCAGCGCGTGCGCGACCTGATCGAGGTCGTCTTCGTCGCCCCCGGCACCGTGCCGGGCACCGGCACCTACACCTACGACAACCTCGAGCGGGCAACGCTGCGCGGGCTCGAGATCGCGTACGCGCAGCCGCTGGGCGCCGGGTTCTCGACCCAGGTCAGCTGGACCTACCTCGACGCGCGCGACGGCGACGGCGAGCGGCTGCTCAAGCGCCCGCGCCACGGCGTCGGCGCCCGACTCGACTGGGCGGGCGGCGCGTGGAAGGCCGGATTGCGGCTGGACCACACGTCGGGCGAGAAGCTGCCGCAACCGGTGGCGACGCTGCCGCCGCAGCGGGGGCCCGAGCTCACGCGCATCGGTGCCCACCTCGCGCGCAGGCTTTCCGACCGCATCGAGCTGTCGCTCGGGGTCGACAACCTGACCGACCTGCGTCCGGCCGACGAATCGCCGCTGTACACCCAGGCCGAGCCGCCGCGCACCTGGCGGCTGGCGCTCACCGGGCGCTGGTAGCCGAGCCGGCAATCTCGGCCTGGCTGGCCCGACTTCGAAAGCCCTGTGTTGATGCAGCGCAAGACCATGCCAGCTTCGAGCACCTAGTCTCGCCCGCAGCGTGACGCACGGCCGCGCGGCGCGCTCGTGGGCCGATGCCCACCCCGAGGCTCCCCGGAGCCGAGCGGGGCGACAAGCCCCTCCCCGACGCCGGCCCCGTTGCCCCACGCCTGAAGTCGCCCATGAGTCTTGCCGCCATCCCCGCCGACCTGCAACCCGCGCTGGCTGCCAGCGGGATGACGCCGCTCGAGCTCGGCGGCCGCACGCTGCTGCCCATCGTCCAGGGCGGCATGGGTGTGGGCATCTCGGCGCACCGGCTGGCCGGCAGCGTCGCCGCGCTCGGTGGCGTCGGCACGATCTCGTCGGTCGACCTGCGACGCCACCACCCCGACCTGATGGAGCGCACACAGGGCCTGGACATGGGCAACGTGCCGAATGCCAAGTCGCTGATCGACGCCGCCAACCTCGAGGCGCTGCGGCGCGAGATCGCCGCCGCGCGCGAGCTGGCGCGCGGCTTCGGGCTCGTCGCGGTCAACGTGATGCGCGCGGTGGCCGAATACGCGGCCTCGGTCAGGCAGTCGCTGGAAGCGGGCATCGACATGGTCGTCGTCGGCGCCGGGCTGCCGCTGGACCTGCCCGACCTGGCGCAGGACCACCCGCGCGCGCTGCTGGTGCCGATCCTGTCGGATGCGCGCGGCGTGCAGCTCATCGTCAAGAAGTGGGAGCGCAAGAAGCGCCTGCCCGATGCGATCGTGATCGAGCACCCGCGGCTGGCCGGCGGCCACCTCGGGGCGGCGAAGATCGAGGACCTGAAGGACACGCGCTTCGACTTCGAGAACGTGATCCCGGCGGTGCGGCGCTTCCTGCGCGACGCCGGCATCGAGCGCTGGATCCCGCTCGTCGCCGCCGGCGGCGTGCGCAGCGCCGACGATATCCGCCGCCTGCAGGAGCTCGGGGCCGACGCGGTGCAGCTCGGCACGCCGTTCGCCGTCACCGCCGAGTGCGACGCCGACCCCGCGTTCAAGCGCGTGCTGGCCGAGGCACGCGACGAGGACATGGTCGAGTTCACCAGCGTCGCCGGGCTGCCGGCGCGCGCGGTCGCCACGCCCTGGCTGAAGCGCTACCTCAAGGCGCTGCCGCGGCTCGAGGCGGTGGCGCACGCGCGCCAGCGCTGCACCAAGGCCTTCGACTGCCTGTCGCAGTGCGGGCTGCGCGACGGGCTGGCAGGCTGGGGGCAGTTCTGCATCGACAACCAGCTCGCCGCGGCGATGCGCGGTGACGTCGGCAAGGGGTTGTTCTTCCGCGGCAGTGGGGCGCTGCCGTTCGGGGCGCAGATCCGCAGCGTGCGCGAGCTGGTCGAGCGCATGCTCGGTGCCGGCGCGCAGCCGGCGGCGCCCGCCGCGGCGACCGGCGCCGCCGTGCCTGCCTGACGAGCGCGACGCGCCCGTCGCGCTCGGCGGCGCAACGATGGACCGCGGCTGGCGCGCGCGCCGGCTGCTCGCCTCCCCGCACCGGATCGGATTCGTCGCCGCCGCCGCCGTGATGGCGGCCAGCGCGATCGGCTGGCTCGCGCTGCTGCTGTGGCGCGTGCCGGCCGCCGACGCCGCGCTGCCGCCGGCGTCGATCGCGCATGCGCTCGCCTTCGTCTTCGGCTTCATGCCGCTGTTCTTCGCCGGCTTCCTGTTCACGGTCGGCCCGCGCTGGCTCGGGCTGCGGATGGACGACGCGCGCTACGCGATGCTGGCGCGCCGGGTACGCGTGCCGCTGGCTGTCTACGCGTTGGCATGGGTCGCGTGGTGGCCCGCGTGGCTCGCCGCCGTGCTCGGCGACGCCAGCGCGCTGCCACGCCCCGCGACGGCGCTGCCTGCAACGCTGCTGCTGGTCGCGTCTGCCGCCTGGAGCGCGATCGTCGCGCAGCTGGCACGGCTGCTCGCCGACGCCGGGCGGCATCCCGATGCCGAATCCAGCCCGCAGCTGCGCGCGGCCGCGCTCGCTGCGACCATGGGCGCGGCGCTGCTGTGGGCCGCGGGATTCGCCGCTGCGCGCGGCGATGCGCTCGCGCTGCACGCGATCGCGACCGCGGCGCTGTGGATCTTCTGCGGCGGCGTCTTCGCCAGCGCGTCGCACCGCATGCTGCCGCTGGATGCGATGGCCGACCGCCCGGCGCTGGAGGCACGCCACCCGCTGTGGCTGCTCGCGCTGATGGGCGGCACGCTCGCACTGCAGGCGATCGATGCGGTCGCGGCGGCCGCGTGGTGGCCGCTGCCCGCCGCGTGGCACGCGCTGCAGGCGCTGGCCGCCGCCGGCGCAGTGGCGCTGCTGGCGCCGATCGCCTGGCGCTGGGCGCGGCGGCAACGCCTGGGCTGGCAGCTGCCTGCGATGCTGCACGCGGGCTTCGTCTGGCTGGTCGCGGCCATCGCACTGCAGGCGACAGCGCACGCGATGGCGGCCGCCGGCCGGCCGGGCGCGCTCGGTGCGGCGCCGGTGCACGCGCTGGCGTTGGGCTGGATGGGGTCGACGATTTTCGCGATGGCCTCACGCGTGGCTGGTGCCTTCGGCGGCCAGGCGCAGGCGGCCAACCTTGTGGCGTGGCGGCTGTTCGCGCTCGTGCAGGCGGCGGCGCTGGCGCGCGTCGCGGCCGCGCTGTGGCCCGGCCTCGCGGGTTGGCTCACGCCGTTTGCCGCGGCGGCCTTCGCCGTCGCCGCCGTCGGCTGGCTCGTCGTCTATGGCCGCTGGCTAGGCCTGCCGCGGCGCGGCGGTGGCGGGATGCGCTGATGCCTCTTGGCGCCCGACCGGCGGCGGCCTGACCTTGGAGGAACGGGGCGCGCGCCTGCGACCCAAAGCCGACGTAGGCCCAGCGAACTGGATGGCCGGATACTTGACGGTCGCGCTCACGCGCAGCCGAGGCTGCCTGACGTACGGCGCGATGCTTGAGAGTGTAGTGCGCGCGCACTACAATCACACGATGAAGACCGCCGTCATTCCCCAAATCCGTGTCGAGCCAGAGTTGCGCGCTGATCTTGACGCGGCGCTCCTGCCCGGCGAGACGCTTACCGAGTTTGTCGAGTCGTCGGTGCGTCGTGCCGTCGAATTCCGCCGCGTGCAAAGGGACTTCGCCGCGCGTTGCGACGCCTCGTTGGCGGCTTACGAGCGCACCGGGATTTCGATCCCGTCGGACGTCGTCTTGTCGAAGCTCGAGGCGAAGGTCGCGGCGCGGGTGAAACAGCTTCGGAAATGACGTTCAAGGTCGAGTTCACCCCTGAGGCGGACGCAGATCTGGATCGTCTGTTCGACTTCCTGCTGGAGAGTGCCCAGACCGTCGAAGAAGCCATGCGCGCCTACGAGGCTGTGGAAGTCATTCGCGCCGCTGCCAACAGCCATCTTTCGACCACGCCCTACAGCTACCGCAAGGTCGGTCAACGTCCAACACTGCGCGAGCTCATCGTTCCATTCGGCTCGACCGGGTACGTCCTTCGCTTCGACATACGTACGCCGGAGTTGGTCCTCGTCATTGGTGCGCGCCACCAGCGCGAGGAAGACTTCCAGTGACCCGTCGAGATCCTGAATCCGGCTGAGCCGGCAGCCCGCTCGAGAGCCGCCGCCCGTAGTTGGCCGCTCGTCGCCGTCATGCGCCGCCCGGCCGGACCGATCCGCCCTGGCGCCCACGCGCCACAGGAGCCCGCGCCGTCAGCGCGGCACGTAGAAGGTCGACGTGCTGCGAACCGCCTCGCCGCCGCCCGCGCCGAGGCGCTCGGCGACCCACTCGATCGGATGCGCCCCCGGCGCCAGCGACTGCGCCGCCTCGGGCGGCAGCCGCAGCGCCAGCACCGCCGGCGCGATCGCATAAGGCGCGACCTCGATCTCGGCGGCGCCGTCGAGCACCAAGCCCTCGAGCCCGCGCGCTGTCAGGCGATAGCGCTGCGGCTCGCCGCTGCGGTTGCCGACCTGCACCCGGTAGGCATTCTCGACCCAGCCCGCATCGACCACACGGGCCAGCGCGCCGCGGTCGCGCAGCACGTCGACCGTGTGCCCGGCGCGCAGCGCCAGCCCGGCGACGAACGCGCTGCCGACCGCCAGCAGCAGCGCGCCGTAGATCCAGACTCGCGGCCGCCACACGCGCGCGAGCATCTGCGCGCGGCCCCAGCCGTGGCGCACGCCGTTGTCGGTCGCGTAGCGGATCAGGCCCTTGCGGTAGCCCATCTTGCCCATCACGTCGTCGCAGACGTCGATGCACGCGGCGCAGCCTATGCACTCGTTCTGCAGCCCGTCGCGGATGTCGATGCCGGTCGGACAGACCTGCACGCACAGCGTGCAGTCGATGCAGTCGCCCAGGCCGAGCGCGCGCGGGTCGGCCTTGCGGGATCGCGCGCCGCGCGACTCGCCGCGCCCGGCGTCGTAGGCGATGACGAGCGAGTCGGCGTCGATCAGCGTGCTCTGGAAGCGCGCGTACGGGCACATGTACTTGCAGATCTGCTCGCGCAGGAAGCCGGCGTTGCCGTAGGTCGCCAGGCCGTAGAACAGGACCCAGAAGCTCTCCCACGGCCCGAAGGACAGGGTCACGAGTTCGTCGACCAGCACCCGGATCGGCGTGAAGTAGCCGACGAAGCTGAAGCCGGTGACGAGCGCGACTGCGATCCACGCCGCGTGCTTGCCGCCCTTGCGCGCGATCTTGGCCGCGCTCCAGGGCGCGGCGTCGAGCTTCATGCGCGCGATGCGGTCGCCCTCGATGCGGCGCTCCAGCCACATGAACATCTCGGTGTAGACCGTCTGCGGGCATGCATAGCCGCACCACAGCCGCCCGGCGACCGCGGTGAAGAAGAACAGCGCCAGCGCCGACAGCACCAGCAGCGCGGCGAGGAAGACCAGGTCCTGCGGCTGCAGCACCAGCCCGAACAGGTAGAAGCGCCGCTCGACGAGGTCGAACAGCACCGCCTGGCGGCCGTCCCACTGCAGCCAGGGCGCGCCGTAGAAGACGATCTGCGTCAGCCAGACCATCGTCCAGCGCCAGCGCGCGAAGACCCCGCTGACCGCGCGCGGGTAGATCTTCGGCTGCGCCGCGTACATCGAGACGATCACGGCCGACGAATCCGCACCGCCGGCCGCGCGCGCAGGCGCCGCCGGGAGAATCGGGATCGTTCGCCGCGTCATCGCGGATCGATCCCGAGCGCCCGCGGCCGAGCCGCGTGCGCGGTCACCGGGCGACGCTTCGCGCTGCGTGCCGCGCGACGGGCGCTCGCGCGCGGCGCGCTCATCCCGCCCTCGCGACGCCGCGCGCCAGCCGCAGCGGTTGCGCTGCCGCGTCCGCGGGCGGCAGCAGGTCGGCCAGCGTGCGAGCGTCCAGGTGCGCGAGAAATGCCGCCAGCGCGCCGGAGATCACGCCGGCGAGCCGGCAGCTGCCGGTCAGCGCGCAGCCGCTGCCGCCGTCGAAGCACTCGACGAGCATGAAGTCGGGCTCGACCGCGCGCACCACCGCGCCGAGGTTGATCCGCGCCGGCGCTGCCGCCAGCCGCATGCCGCCGCCCTTGCCGCGCACCGTCTCCAGGAAGCCGCCGCGGCCCAGGTGGTGCGTGATCTTCATCAGATGCGCCTCGGAGACGCCGTAGGCCTGCGCGACCTCGGCGATCGTGCACAGGCGATCGGGCCGCTGCGCCACGTACATCAGCAGCCGCAGCGCATAGTCGGTCATCGTCGTCAGGCGCATCGGCAGGACTCCTCGTGCGCGGCCCGCGCGATGACGCGAGGCTCGGTGCCGCGCCGCATCAGCGGCCGCCGCCGCGGTCGAGCTCGCCGCGCTTGCCCTTGCGCGCGGCCCAGTCGTCGGCGTCCGCCGGCGCGGCCTTCTTGCGCGTGATCGTCGGCCACTTGGGCGCCAGCTCGGCATTCAGCGGCGTGAAGTCCTGCTGGTCGGCCGGCACGTCCTCCTCGGCGAAGATGGCGTCGACAGGGCATTCGGGGACGCAGACCGCGCAGTCGATGCAGTCGTCGGGGTCGATGACGAGCATGTTCGGCCCCTCGCGGAAGGCGTCGACCGGGCAGACGTCGACGCAGTCGGTGTACTTGCACTTGATGCAGGCTTCGGTGACGACGAAGGTCATGGCGCGGCCTTGTGGAGGAACCCGATTGAAGCTATATTCTAGCTACATCTTTAGAGCCTGCGTATCTCCATGTCGACCCTGATCCCGATCCGCGAACCCGGCGCCACCGCCGCGGCCGGCCCTTCGTGGCGCGCCTTCCTCGAGCTGGGCTTCCGTCCGCTGTACCTGGCCGGCGCGAGCTGGGCGCTGGTGTCGGTGCTGATCTGGATCTTCGTGCCGCACTGGGCCGGCGGCGAGCTCGCCGGCCTGCCCTGGCACGCGCACGAGATGCTGTGGGGCTTCGTCGCCACGATCGCGATCGGCTTCCTGCTGACCGCGGGCGCCAACTGGACCGGCATCACGCCGCTGGCCGGCCCGCCGCTGGGGGCGCTGCTGGCGCTGTGGGCCGCCGCGCGCGTGGGCTACCTGCTGCCGCAGCCGTCGGCGCTGTGGGCTGCCGCGGCGGCAGAGTTCCTGTTCTTCGCCATCGCCGCCGCGGCGATGGGGCGCGCCGTGTGGCGAAGCCGCAACCGGCGCAACTACATCGTGCCCTTCCTCATGCTCGGCCTGGGGCTGACGCACCTGCTGTACATCGCCTGGCTCGACGACTGGACGGTGGCGCTGCGGGGCTTCCACGCCGGGCTGCTGGTGATGGCGCTGATCGCGCTGCTGGTGGCGCGGCGCGTGATCCCCTTCTTCGCGATGCGCGCGGTGCAGGGGCTGCAGATCCCGATGCACGATCGCAGCGCGTCGTGGCAGCAGTGGGCGGCCGGCGTCGCGGTGGCGGCGCTGCTGGCGGGCTGGGGCTGGCTGCAGGCGGCGGCACTCGCCCTCGCCGGCGTGATCTCGCTGTGGCAGGTGATCTCATGGCGGCCAGCGGCGGTGCGCGCGCGGCCGATCCTGTGGATCCTCTACCTCGGCTATGCCGGGCTGGGCGTGGGGCTGATCACGAGTGCGGCGCAGGCCGCCGGCGTGGCGATGCCCTCGGCGCTACCGGTGCACCTGGTCGCGATGGCGGGCTTCTCGCTGCTGATCATCGGCATGCTGACGCGCACCGCGCTCGGCCACCTCGGGCGCGGGCTGGTACTCGACGCCAGCATGGTCGCGAGCTACTGGCTGGTCGTCGCCGCCGTCGTGCTCAGGCTGATGGCGCTGGCAACCGGCGCGGCCAGCGACTGGCTGCTGCAGGCCGCGGCGCTGGCCTGGGCGGCGGCCTTCGCGACCTACCTGTGGCGCTTCGTGCCGTGGATGATCCGGCCGCGCCCGGACCGTCCGCCGCCGCCGCCACGCTGACGCGCGCTGCCGCGGCGCTCGGCATTCTTGACCCAGTGCATGGCCGCGACATCCTGGCGCGGCACAATAGATCGATCCAGGATATTCCTTACTTCGGAGCCCCTGCCTCATGAGCACCACCGTCGACGTCCGCAGCATCGTCCCGCGCGAGCGCCACCCGCTGATCTTCTCGACCTTCGACGGCCTGAAGGCCGGCGATACGATGGAGCTGGTCAACGACCACGACCCCAAGCCGCTGTTCTACCAGCTGCAGGCCGAGCGCCACGGCCAGTTCAGCTGGGACTATCTGGAGCAGGGCCCCGAGACCTGGCGCGTTCGCATCGCCAAGACCGGCCGCGACTGCTGCGGCAGCTGCAGCTGACCGACACCGGAGACCGCGATGAACCAGCCGCACCTGCACCTGTCGCCCGACGCGATCTACCCTTTCGACGCCCGCGGCGTTGCCAAGCGCTTCCGCCACGCGGCGATCTTCGGCGCGCTGGACGCGCTGTTCCCCGGCGAGACGATGCGCTTCGTCAACGACCACGACCCGCTGCCGCTGCTGCAGCAGCTCGCGCAGCGCTACGGCGAGTCGGTGACGATCACCTACCGCCAGCGCGAGCCGGGCGCGATCGTGATCGACTTCGTCAAGGGCGAGTGAGCACGCGCGCCCCGGCGCCCGGCGCCCGATGACCCGCGGCGCCGGTGTGCGCGCCGGCGCCGTGCAGAATCGCGCGATGTTGCCGCGCACCGTGACCCTGCTGTTGTGGCGATCGCTGGCGCTGACCTGCGTCGCGCTCGGGCTGGCCGGCGCGGTGCTGCCGGCGCTGCCGACGGTCCCCTTCCTGCTCGTCGCCGCCTGGGCCGGCGGGCGCGGCTGGCCGCGGCTCGAGCTGTGGCTGCTGAACCACCCGAAATACGGCGCCGACATCCGCCGCTGGCGCGACCACGGCGCGGTGCCGCGGCGCGCCAAGTGGTTCGCGACCCTGATGATGCTGGCCAGCACCGCGGTGCTCGCGATCTCCGCGGTGCCGCTGGCGCTCAAGCTCGGCGTGCCGGCCTTCATGGCAGGCGTCGCGCTGTGGCTGTGGCGAAGGCCGGAGATCTGATGCAGGTCGCGTCCGGGCTTGCAGGGAGCGTCTGCGCTCGAACGACCGCGCTCGGCACGTTCCCGCCACTCACACCGTCGCCATCTCTGGTCTGACGTGCCACGACCGCGCGAGCCGAGGACGGCGGGTACCCTTGCCCTCCATGCCCGGGGACAGTGCCCCGGGCGCTCGCCAGGCACAAACAGTCCGCAGGACTGTTTGTGTCCGGGCTCGCTCCCCCGCCACCGGCCTGCGGCCGCTGGCTCCTCCTTGACTTACGGTCAAGGGCACCCGCCGCCCTCGGCAGGCCACGGAGTGGGTGTTCGAGGGTCGAATACCGGGGCGGTCGCAGGCCAAGGTCGGCGGGCACCCTCCCACGTAAGTAGAGGAGGAGCCGGCGGCGCAAGCCGACGGCGGGGGACATGGAGTGGGAGGGTGCCCGCCGGCCTTGGCACGCGCGCTCGTCGAACGCCAGAACAAGCGAAGGACTGACTTCGACGAATGTCAGCAACGGACCGTAAACGGGCCAACGCCGACGATCCGCCCCTTGCGGACCGAACGCATGGGGAGTACGAAACCTCGTCGCGCCGAGGACCGTGCCCGCGTGACCTCCATCCGCGCCGGATCCCGCGCCCAGGGGCTGCGGCGCCGCACCGAACCGAGACCGAAGGAACGATTTCGATGACCACCCCCACCCTGACCGCCCGGCTGCTGCACGCACTGAAGGCGCGCGGCGCGACCGAGATCTTCGGCATCCCGGGCGACTTCGCGCTGCCGCTGTTCCGCGAGATCGAGCGCGAGGCGCTGCTGCCGCTGCACACCTTCTCGCACGAGCCGGCGGTCGGCTTCGCCGCCGACGCCGCGGCACGCGCGCGCGGCGGGCTGGGTGTCGCCGCGGTGACCTACGGCGCCGGCGCGCTCAACATGGTCAATGCGGTCGCATCGGCCTACGCCGAGCGCGTGCCGCTGGTCGTGATCTCCGGCGCCCCGGCGGCGCACGAGATCACGAGCGGCTTCGTGCTGCACCACCAGGTCAAGACCACCGACTCGCAGTGGCAGATCTACCACGAGCTCAGCGCCGACCGCGCACGGCTGGACGACGCCGCCGACGCGCCGGCGCAGATCGCGCGCGTGCTCGACACCGCGCTGCGGCGCTCGCTGCCGGTCTACCTCGAGATCCCGCGCGACATGCCGGCCGTCCCCTGCGGCGCGGTGCCGGCGACATCGCCGCACCTGCCCGACCCCGACGCCGTCGCCGCCTGCGCCGACGAGATGCTCGCGCGCATCCGCGCCGCGCGCCAGCCGGTGCTGATGGTCGGCGTCGAGGTGCGGCGCTTCGGCCTGGAGTCGCGCGTCGCCGAGCTCGCACGCCGGCTCGGCGTGCCGGTGGTGACGACCTTCATGGGCCGCGGGCTGCTCGCCGGCGCCGACGTGCCGCTGCGCGGCACCTACCTGGGGCTGGCGGGCGACCCGGCGCTGACCGCGCTGGTCGAGGGCAGCGACGCGCTGGCGATGCTCGGCGTGATCGTCTCGGACACCAACTTCGCCGTCTCGGCGCAGCGCATCGCGCTGCAGCGCACGCTGCACGCCTTCGACGACCGCGTGACGATGGGTCACCACAGCTACCACGACCTGCCGCTGGCGGCACTCGTCGAGGCGCTGCTGGCGCGACTGCCGGCGGTGGCGACGCCGACCTCGGCGCGGTCGGCCGCTCCGGCCACGGCCTCGCCGCCGCCGGCGCCGTTTGCCGCCGTGCCGCCTTCGGCATCGGACGCAGCCCCCGCCGCCGCGGCCTCAGCCGAAGAGGCCGCGCTGCAGCCGGCCGACATCGCCGACGCGCTCAACGCCCTGCTCGCGCGCCACGGCCCGGTGCCGATCGCCAGCGATGTCGGCGACTGCCTGTTCACCGCGATGGACGTCGGCCCGACCGCGCTGATCGCACCCGGCTACTACGCGACCATGGGCTACGGCGTGCCGGCCGGCATCGGGCTGCAGGCCGCCACCGGCCAGCGCCCGATCGTGCTGGTCGGCGACGGCGCCTTCCAGATGACGGGCTGGGAGCTCGGCAACGCGAGCCGTGCCGGCTGCGACCCGGTCGTCATCGTCTTCAACAACGCCTCGTGGGAGATGCTGCGCGCGTTCACCCCCGACGCCGGATTCAATGCGCTGCCCCCATGGGACTTCGCCGCGATGGCCGCCGGCATGGGCGGCGACGGCCACGCGGTGGCGACGCGCGCCGAGCTGCACGCGGCGCTGGAGCGCGCCTGGGGCACCCGCGGGCGCTTCCAGCTTATCGACGTCCGGCTGGCGCCGGGCGCCGTCTCGCCGACGCTGTCGCGCTTCGTGCGCGCGGTCAAGCGGGTGTCGATGCCGGACGACGCGGCGCGCTGACCCGACCCGTCGCGCGCGCCGCCCGCGGGCGCGGCGTGTTGCACTGAATCCGGATCCACGCCCGGGCAGTGCCGCCTCCGCACCCACGCCCGGGCCCGCAACAAAACTTTGCACCGGGGTGACGCTTCGACCCTTGACGCCCGCATCCGCATCCGTAAGATAGCAATCAATTACTTACGACTCCTGCCGCGATGCGCCCTCACCGCCTGCTCCCCCTGCTCGTCGCCCTGCTCGGTGGCTGGGCCGGCGCCGCCGAACCCCTGCGCCTGGACCAGGCGATGGCGCACGCGCTCGACGCCAGCCCGGCGCTGCGTGCGCAGCAACTCGAGCTGCAACGCCAGGAGGCCGAGCGCGAGATCGCGGCCGCGCAACGGCTGCCGCGCGTCGATCTCGCCGCGCAGGCCTTCCACGCCGCCAATCCGACCCTCGTCGCGCCGATCCGGCGCGCCGGCAGCTTCCCGCCGCTGGACCGCGACGTCGCGGCGGTCGAGCTGGCGCTGACGCTGCCGCTGGTCACCGGCGGCCGGCTCGACGCCGCCGAGGCGCTCGCCGGTCACGGCCGCGACGCCGCCGCCGCCGGGCTGCGCGTCGCCGAGCAGGACCTGCTGCTCGAGGTCGCCGCGACCTACGCCAAGGCGCTGCAGCTGCGCGACATGCAGGCGGTGGCGCACGCACGCATCGCCGCGCTGCAGGCCGAGCAGCTGCAGCGCCAGCGTCGCTTCGACGAAGGCCGCGCCGCGCGGCTGGACCTGATGCGGCTGCAGACCCAGCTGTCGCAGGCGCGGCACGACCTGCTCGTCGTCGAGCAGGGCGAGCGCGACGCACGCGCGCTGCTGGCCGCGCTGCTCGCATCGACCGACCCGCTGCCGCCGCTGGCGCCGCTGCCGGCCGAGCTCATGTCGACGCCGTCGCGGCAACGCGACGCCGACCCGGCCGGCCCCGGCGGCGCCGAGACCGAGGTCGACGCCGTCGATCGCGCCGTCGACCATGCCCTCGCGCAACGACCCGAGCTGCGCCGCGCGCAGGCGCGGGTGCAGGCGGCCGACGCGCAGCGCCGCATCGCCGAGTCGGCGCTGGCGCCGCAGCTCTCGCTCGTCGCCCAGGCCAGCGCGAGCACCGGAGGCGACCTGCACGGCTACGCCGACGGCCGCGTCGGCGTGCAGCTCGCGATCCCGATCTTCGACGGTTCGATCCGCCGCCAGCGCGCGTCGCAGGCGGCGCTGGAACGCGACCGCCAGTCGCTCGCGGCCGAGGACCTGCGGCACCGGCTCGCGGCCGAGGTCCGCCAGGCGCACGGGGCGCTGCGCGAAAGCCGCGCCCGGCTGGCGGTCGCCGCGCAGGGCGAGCGCGAGGCCGAGGAGGCGCTGCGCATCGAGTCGGCGCGGCTCGACGCCGGCGAAGGCACGGTCGGAGACCTGCTTGCTGCCGACGCGGCGCTGTGGGCGGCTCGCGTCGCGCGGCTGCAGGCGGGCTACGACGGCGTCGTCGCCCGCGCCCGCACGCTGCGCGCCGCCGGCGAGCTCGATGCGCAGGATTTCGCACCCCCGGTGCGCGCCGAAGCCCTGGCCGACCACGCGCCCGCCGGCGCCGCCGTATCTGCCGGCGCACCCGTTTCCGCCCCCGCCCCCACAGGCCTCCCTGCCACGACCCGGGACCGCTCGTCATGAAGCCGATCCGCATCGCCCTCGCCGCCGCCGCCTTGCTGGCGCTGGCCGCCACCGCCTGGTGGCTCACCCGCCCGGCCGCCGATGCCGACCCCGGCGCGATCAGCGCCACCGGCACGGTCGACGCCACCGAGGTCGCGATCGCCTTCCGCGTCCCCGGCACGCTGCGCGAGCGCCCGGTCGACGAAGGCGACCGCGTCGACCCTGGCGCGCGGCTGGCGGCGCTCGACGCACGCGAGGCCGAAGCCAGGCTGCGCCAGGCGCAGGCCGCGGCCGCCGCCGCGCATGCGCAGGCCGAGGATCTCGCCGCCGGCAGCCGGCCGCAGGAGATCGCGCAGGCGCGCGCCCGGCTGGAGGCGGCGCGCGTCGAGCATGCGCACCGGCGCACCGAGGCCGAGCGATCGCAGCGGCTGCTCGATGCCGGCGCGATCCCGCGCCAGCGCCGCGACCAGGACCTCAGCGCCGCCGACCAGGCGGCCGAGCAGCTGCGCGCCGCCGAGCAGCAGCTCGCGCTGCTGCGCGAAGGCCCGCGGCCGCAGACGCTGGCCGCGGCGCGCGCGCAGGCGGCGCAGGCCGACGCCGCGGTCGAGGCCGCACGCGTCGCGCTCGACGACATGCAGCTGCAGGCGCCGCGCGCCGGCACCGTCACCCGCACCCACGCCGAGCCGGGCGAGACGCTGGCCGCCGGGCGGCCGGTGCTGACGCTGACCGACCTCGCGCGGCCCTGGGTGCGCGTCTACATCCCCGAGCACGAGATCGGCCGCGTGCGGCTGGGTGCGCCGGCGACGATCACGGTCGACAGCCACCCGGGCGAGTCGATCGACGGCCGCGTGCGCTACGTCGCGCCGCAGGCCGAGTTCACGCCGAAGAACGTGCAGACGCAGGCGCAGCGCGTCAAGCTCGTCTTCGCCGTCGACGTCGAGGCCGCCAACCCGCGCGGCATCCTCAAGCCCGGGATGCCGGCCGACGTGCGCATCGTCGACCGCACGCAGGACGCGTCGTGAGCGCGTCGGGCCGCCCCGACGGCGAAGACCGCAGCGCGCAGCCCGAGGGTCCGGCCGTGGACAAGGCCGCCGAGGCCGCCCTGGCGATCGACGCGCGCGGCCTGGGCCGCGCCTTCGGACCGCTGTGGGCGGTGCGCGGGATGGAGCTGGCAGTGCGACGCGGCGAGATCTTCGGCCTCGTCGGCCCCGACGGTGCCGGCAAGACGACGACGCTGCGCATGCTCGCCGGCGTGCTCGCGCCGAGCGAGGGGCAGGCGCAGGTCGCCGGCCACTCGGTCACGCGCGACCCGGAGGCGGTCAAGGCGCGCATCGGCTACATGTCGCAGCGCTTCGGCCTGTACGGCGACCTGACGGTGCTGGAGAACCTGCGCTTCTACGCCGAGCTGTACGAGGTCCCGCGCGCCGGGCGCGCGGCGCTCGAGCAGCGGCTGCTCGGCTTCAGCAACCTCGAGCCGTTCCGCGACCGGCTCGCGCGCGACCTGTCCGGCGGCATGAAGCAGAAGCTCGGCCTGGCCTGCGCGCTGGTGCACCGCCCCGAGCTGCTGCTGCTCGACGAGCCGACCAACGGCGTCGACCCGGTCTCGCGGCGCGACTTCTGGCGCATCCTGTATGCGATGCGGCAGGAGGGGGTGACGATGCTGGTGTCGACCGCCTACCTCGACGAGGCCGAGCGCTGCACCCGCGTCGGGCTGGTCGACGGCGGGCGGCTGGTCGAGGTCGACACGCCGCAGCGGCTGCGCGCGTCGCTGCCCGGCGCGCTGCACGAGTTCGAGGTCGACCAGCCGCGCGCGGCGCAGCAGGCGCTGGCGCGCGTGCTCGGCGCGGCGCGCGTGTCGCTGTTCGGCGGCAAGCTGCACCTGCTGGCCGACGACGCCGCGCAGCTCGCCGCCGCCGAGCGCGCGCTGGCCGAGGCCGGCCACCCGCCGCGCGCGCGGCGCGCGATCGCGCCCAGCCTCGAGGACGTCTTCATCGCGCGCCTGGGCGCGCAGGAGCCGGCCTGATGGACACCGCGGTCTCGGTGCAGGGGCTGACGCGCCGCTTCGGCAGCTTCACCGCGGTCGACGCGCTGACGCTGGACGTCGAGCGCGGCAAGGTCTTCGGCTTCCTCGGCCCGAACGGCGCCGGCAAGTCGACGACGATCCGCATGCTGTGCGGGCTGCTCGCGCCGACCGAGGGCCGCGGCACCGTGGCCGGATTCGACATCGCGACCGAGCCCGAGGCGATCAAGCACCACATCGGCTACATGTCGCAGAAGTTCTCGCTCTACGACGACCTGACGGTGGAGGAGAACATCGACTTCTTCGCCGGCATCTACCGCGTGCCGCGAGCGCGCCGCGCCGCGCGCAAGGACTGGGTGCTGCAGATGGCGGGGCTGGCCGACAAGCGGCGCAGCCTGACGCGCGAGCTGGCCGGCGGCTGGAAGCAGCGGCTCGCGCTGGGCTGCGCGGTGCTGCACGAGCCGCCGATCGTCTTCCTCGACGAGCCGACCTCGGGCGTCGACCCGCTGTCGCGGCGCCGCTTCTGGGACCTGATCGCGCAGCTGTCGGGCCAGGGCACGACGGTCTTCGTGACCACGCACTACATGGAGGAGGCCGAGTACTGCGACGCGCTGGCGCTGATCTACCGCGGCCGCATGATCGCGCACGGCACGCCGCACGCGGTCAAGACCGAGGCCATGCCCGAGGACGTCCTGGAGCTGCGCGTCGACCGCCCATTCGACGCCCTGGCCGCGATCGAGGGATCGGGCCTGGTGCGCGAGGCGGCGCTGTTCGGCGACGCGCTGCACGCGGTCGTCGCCGACGCCGCGGCGGCCACCGACCCCCTGCGCGCGCGGCTCGTCGAGGCCGGCTTCGCGGTCGAGTCGCTGCAGCAGGTCACGCCGTCGCTCGAGGACGCCTTCGTCTCGCTGATCGAGGCCGAGGACCGCGCCGAGGCCGGCCGCCGCGCGTCCGCGCAGGAGGCGCGATGAGCCCCGCCCCGGCGCGCACGCGACGCTTCGCCTGGCGGCGGCTGGCCGCCCTCGCGCGCAAGGAGTCCATCCACCTGCGGCGCGACCCGCGCAGTCTCGCGATGGCGTTCGCGATGCCGCTCGTGCTGCTGGTGCTGTTCGGCTGGGCGATCACGATGGACGTGACGAACATCGACCTCGTCGTCGACGACCAGGACCGCAGCGCGGCCAGCCGCGACTACGTCGAGCGCTTCCGCGCCTCGGGAACCTTCACGATCGTCGACCAGGTCGACTCGCCGGCCGCGCTGCGCGCGGCGATCGACGGCGGCCGCGCGCAGATGGCGATCGTCGTGCCGCGCCACTTTGCGCGCGACCTCGACGCCGGCCGCGGCACGCAGGTGCAGGCCATCGTCAACGGCAGCGACGCCGCCACCGCGACCGTCGCGCTGGCCTACGCCGAGGGCGTGACCGTGCGCTTCGACGAGGCCCAGCGCGCGAGCCACGGGCTGCCGACGACGCTCGCGATCGACCACCGGCTGCGCGTCTGGTACAACCCCGAGCTCGAGAGCCGATGGTTCATCGTCCCCGGGCTGATCGCCGTCATCATGACGGTGATCACCGCGCTGCTGACCTCGCTGACGGTCGCGCGCGAGTGGGAGAGCGGCAGCATGGAGCAGCTCGTCGCCACCCCGGTGCAGCCGGTCGAGCTGCTGCTGGGCAAGATGGCGCCTTACTTCGCGGTCGGCATCGTCGACGTGCTGGTGTCGGTGGCGATGGCGGTGTTCGTCTTCGGCGTGCCGCTGCGCGGCAGCCTGGCGCTGCTGCTGGCGGTGACCGCGGTCTTCCTCGTCGGCGGGCTCAGCCTGGGGCTGCTGATCTCGACGCTGGCGCGGTCGCAGCTCGTCGCCAGCCAGGTCGCGATGGTCGTGACCTTCCTGCCGGCCTTCCTGCTGTCGGGCTTCCTGTACGCGATCGAGCACATGCCGCCGGCGCTGCAGGCGGTGACCTACGCGGTGCAGGCGCGCTACTACGTCGCGGTGCTGAAGGACATCTTCCTGAAGGCCAACCCGCCCGCGGTGCTGGCCGGCGAGCTCGGCTTCCTGGCCGCCTTCGCGGTCATCGTGTTCGCGGTCGCGCTGGCCAAGTTCCGCAAGCGGATCGACTGAGAGGCCATCGTGGGCGAACGCGTCTGGCGCATGCTCGTCAAGGAATTCATCCAGGTCCTGCGCGACCCGCTGATGCGCGCGATGATCTTCGCGATGCCGCTGATCCAGCTGCTGATGTTCGGCTACGCGGTGACGACCGACGTCGAGCATGTGCGCACCGCGGTGCTCGACATGGACCACAGCAGCGCCAGCCGCGCGCTGGTCGACCGCATCGAGGCCTCGGGCTATTTCGACATCGTCGCGCGGCCGGACGACGCGCGTGCGCTCACCGGGCTGCTCGACCGCGGCGAGGTGACGCTGGCGCTGCAGCTCGACGCCGGATTCGCCGATGCGCTGGCGCGCGGCCAGCCGGCGCCGCTGCAGACGCTGGTCGACGGCACCGACTCGACCACCGGCACGGTGGCGATGGACTACATGCAGCGCATCGTCGCCGCGCACGCGCAGGCGCTGGCGGCCGAGGCGGCGGGTGGCAGCCTGCCGTGGCAGCCGGTCGAGCTGCGATCGCGCGCCTGGTTCAACCCGGCGCTGGAAAGCCGCGTGTTCAACGTCCCCGGCGTGATCGCCGCGATCGTGCTGCTGACCTCGCTGCTGCTGACGGCGATGGCGATCGTGCGCGAGCGCGAGATCGGCACCCTCGAGCAGCTGATGGTCACGCCGATCCGGCCGCTGGAGCTGATCCTGGGCAAGACGCTGCCCTTCGTCGTCATCGCCTACGTCAACGTGCTGCTCGTGACCGCGGTCGGCGTGGCCTGGTTCGGCATCCCGATCGTGGGCAGCTTCGCGCTGCTGCTGGCCGGCGCGGCGCTGTACCTGATGTCGACCGTCGGCGTCGGCCTGTTCATCTCGACCGTCTCGCGCACCCAGCAGCAGGCGCTGATGTCGTCCTTCTTCTTCTACCTGCCGGCGGTGCTGCTGTCGGGGTTCATGTTCCCGATCGCCAACATGCCCGAGCCGGCGCAGTGGGTGACCTACCTCAACCCGCTGCGCTACTTCCTGGTCGTGATCCGCGGCATCTTCCTCGAGGGTGCCGGCATCGACGTGCTGTGGCCGCAGTTCGCCGCCCTCGCGCTGCTCGGCACGGCGCTGCTGACCGCCAGCGTGATGCGCTTCGGCAAAAGGCTGGCATGAGGGACACGCGACGATGACGCCCGCGACGCACCGGACCCGCCCGATGGCCCTGCCCGCCGCGCCGCGCGTGCGGCCTGCCGCCGACGGCGGCTTCGACGACGCCGTCGTCGCGCGCTGGTGGCACGTCACGCTGCAGCTGTGGCTGGGCGCACCGTCGGCGCACGACGCCGCCTGCGCGGCGACACTCGCGGCCCGGCCCAACGAACCGAGCGAGCCCACCCGATGACCGAGACCCGCGTGCCGCGCCAGCGGCTGAGCACCGAGCAGCGCCAGGACGAGATCGTCCGCGCGACCATGGACCTGGTCGGCGAGCAGGGCGTCGAGCAGGTGACGACACAGGCGATCGCCGACCACATCGGGCTGACGCAAGGGGCGATCTTCCGCCACTTCGCGTCCAAGGAGGCGATCTGGCTCGCCGTCGTGCGCTGGATCCGAGAACGGCTGCTGAGCGCGGTCGACCGCGCCGCGGCGCCGGCGCGCGACCCGATGGACGCGCTGCAGCGCATCTTCTTCGCCCATGTCGACTTCGCCGAGCGCCACCCCGCGGCGTCGCGGCTGCTGACGACGACGAATGCGGCCGTGCGGCGCGTGCTGCGCGAGATGCTCGACGGCTACGAGGCGCGCATCGCCGCCCTCGTCGAGGAGGCGCAGTACCAGGGGCTGGCGCGCGCCGACCTCGACCCGGGCGCGGCCGCCGCCGCCTTCACCGCGACGATCCAGGGGCTGGTCGTGCGCGTGCTGGTGCTCGACACCAGGCCGTCGATGAGCGCCGAGGCGCGACGCATCTGGCCGCTGCTGGCCGCCGGCATCGCCGCGCCGGGTGCCAACCCGGCGGGCGACGTCGACGCCGACGCCGCGACGTGATCGCGCGTGCCGCCCTGATCGCCGCCGCGGCGCTGGCCCTGCAGGCGCCGGCGGTGGCCGCCGACTGTGACGGCCGGGCCGCGCTGGGCTGGCGCGGCGCGACGCTGCGCGTCGAGAACGACTTGTTCATCGGCCGCGACCGCGACTACACCAGCGGCGTCGCGCTGACGGCGATCTCGCGCGACCTCGTCGCCGGGGCACCGCCGCCGTGCCTGCCGCGGCCGCTCGCGCGATCGCTCGCGCTGCTGGTGCACGTCGAGCCGGCACTCCAGGCCCTCGCGCTGGCGGACGCGGATGCCGACGCCGTCGCAGCGCGCGAAACCTCGCCCGTCGTCGCCAACGCCGTGCTGCGCATCAGCCAGTCGATGTACACACCGCGCGACCGCACGCGCACCGACCTCGTCGTCGACGACCGCCCCTACGCCGGGCTGCTCGCGCTGTCGGTGGCGTGGAACCTGCGCCACGCCGAGCCGGCGCGCGCGCGCGACCGGCTCGACACCTATGAGCTGACGCTGGGCGTGATCGGCCCGGCGTCGCTGGCGCGGCAGGCGCAGGACGCGGTGCACGACCTGATCGGCGTCGACCGCTTCCTCGGCTGGGACCAGCAGCTCGGCAACGAGCCCGCGCTGCAGCTCGCCGTCGAGCGCCGCTGGCGGCCGCGGCGCGGCGACGCGATGCAGATCGAGGGCTGGTCGACCGAGGCGATCCGTTCGGCCGGGCTGCGGATGGGCAATATCCAGACCTCGGCCGCGGCCGGCATCGAGTGGCGCGCAGGCTGGAACCTGCCGAACGACTTCGGCGCCTACCCGCTCGGCCCGGGCGCCGAGAACCGGCCACCCGCGCCGGCGCCGCAGCACGGCGCCGTGCGCAGGCTGCCAGGCGCGCAGGTCTTCGCCAGCGCCGAGCTGCGCGCCGTGGCCTGGGACTTCTCGCTCGACGGCAACCTGCTGCGATCGAGCCACAGCGTCACGCGCGAGCCGCTGGTGGCGCAGGTCGCGATCGGCTGGGGCGTGCACGGCCCGCTGGCCGGCCGCGGCTGGCGGCTGACCGCGATGCGGGTGTGGCGGTCGCGCGAGTTTTCGGGCGACCGTTCGCACCACAGCTTCGGGTCGATCGCGCTGGGGGTCGAGTGGTGAGAGGGTGGTGGGGTCAGGTCCCCGATTCCACGATGTGGAGTCGAGGACCTGACCCCATGAAAGGCGATCAGAAGTTGTGCCGGATCCCGATGTCGTAGCCGGTGTCCTCGCGCCCCGCGGCCACCGGATCGACGTTGACGAGGTCGGCGTAGATCGTCGTGCGCTTGGACAGCGGGTAGTGGTAGCCGAGCCCGTATTGCTTGTAGTCGTCGGCCACGCCCTCGTTCTCGCGCTGGCCGTAGCTGGCGCGCAACTGGCCGCCGGCGAGCTTGGCCGTCAGCGCGACCAGCCAGGCGTCGACATCGCGCCCGCTCTTGTCCGACCCGGTCCCGTACAGCGCCGAGACCCTGACCGCGCCCATGTCGTAGCGCGCCATCACGCTGGTCCAGTCGTCGTCGGCGTCGCCCGGGTCGGCGTGGCCGACGGCGGCGTACAGCGGCCCGGCCTGGTAGGCCAGCGCGAAGCTCATTGGGCGATCGTCCATGCCGTCGCCCTCGGTCACCTGGGCGCCGATCGTGACGCCGCCGAACTTGCCGCGGTAGGTCAACGCGTTGCTGTAGCGGCTGGTGTCGATGTTGCCGTCGTAGATGTTGCCGTTGCCGGCGACGGTATCGCCGGCCCAGGGGTCGGCGGCCTCGTTGACCATCTTGTTGGCCGGGCTGTCGTCGCGGCCCAGGGTCACGGTGCCGAAGCCGCCGCTCAAGCCGACGACCGACTTGCCGCCCCAGAACGGGCTGCCGGCGCTGCCGGTGTCGGCGTCGAAGCGGTGCTCGATCCCGAAGACGGCCTTCAGACCGCCCCCCAGGTCTTCGGTCCCGCGCAGGCCGAAGCGGCTGCCGGAGCCGTTGCGCAGCTCGAGGTTGTCGGGCTGGCCCGCGCGTTGCGCGATCGAGAGGTCGACACGGCCGTAGACCGTGACCTGCTGGGCGGCGGCGGTGCCGGTCAGCGCCGCGAGCGCGGCGAAGGTGATGAGCGTCTTCTTCATGACGAGGGTCCTCGATGGGGGAAGGGCAGCGCGGCAGCGAGACGGCCACAGCGCCGATGGCGAACGCGGCCGACCATGCCAGCCGCGACGCCCGCCTTCCACCTCGGACTGTCATGACCCATCGCCGCGCCGGTGTGTCATCGCGGCGTCGCGCCGATCGACTAGGCGCAGCGGGGTCCGCGCAGCGGCGCGGCGCCCTGGGGTCAGGTCCCCGATTCCACGATGTGGAATCGGGGACCTGACCCCAGGGAAGAGGACGATCAGCCGCGCCGCGCGCCGGCGCCCGGCTCGGGCTCGACTTCGTCCCAGCCGGTAATCATCGCCTTGATGTGCGCGAACACCGTGTGCCCGGTCGTCGTCAGGTAGACGTGGGCGACGACGAAGGTCAGCATCATGAAGGCGCCCGCCGTGTGCGCCCACGCGACCCACTCCAGCGTCAGCCAGCGGTCGATGCCGACCGCGCCCCAGTAGGGGCGGAAGAGGTAGAGCAGCCCCGACCCCCACAGCAGTGGCGAGATCATGACCAGCAGTGCCAGGTAGGCCAGCCGCTGCAGCGGGTTGTGCTTGCGCAGCACCGTCTTGCGGTAGGGATGCGGCGCGTCGTGGAACATGCCCCAGGCGTAGTAGCGCGCCATCGCGACGACCTTGCGCGTGGTCGGGATGTACTGCCGCCACTCGCCGGTCGTCAGGTGCCAGAACAGCGCGAACACCCACAGCGCCATCAGCGCCCAGGCGGCGCTGGTGTGCAGCGCGACCGCGCGCCCGAAGCCCAGCAGCGACCAGCTCCCGTGAACCTCGAAGCCGGTGGCCAGCAGGGTCAGGATCAGCAGCGCCTGCGTCCAGTGCCAGAAGCGCTCGAAGCGCTTGAAGATGTAGATCCGCTCGTGGCCGTGCGCGGCGGCGCCAGCCTGGCCCGCTTCACCGCCCTGCACGGCCGCGCTTGCGCCCCGGTCAGCCATGCCGCCCCCCCTTGCCGAGCGCGGCCCGGGCCGCCCGCACCGCGCCGTGCAGCATCACCCCGGCCAGCGTCGCGATCACCGCCAGCCAGCCGAGACGGTCGATCCAGGGCTGCGCGTCGCGCCCCGGCACGTAGACGCCGGCGAGCTGCGCCAGCCGACCCTGGTCGGCATGGCATTCGTTGCAGCGCACCGCCTGCGACGCCGGGGCCACCATGTGCGTGATCGGCCACAGCATCTCGGTGCGCACGAAGCCGTACTCGCCGCTGAAGGGCCTGCCGGTGGCCTCGGCGCCGGCACGCAGCGCCTTGGGCCAGTCGAAGTTGAACCAGAACGCGGTGTCGTCGGGCACCGCGGTGTGCGGCACCAGCAGCTGCCGGTGCACCTTGTCGTAGGGCTGCTGGCCGCTGAAGCGCTTGACCGGCCAGATGCGCGACCCTGCGTCGCCCGGCGTGCCGTGGAAGCGGTTGATGCGCACCATGTCCGACGGGTCGATCGTGTCGGTCTGCAGCGTGTAGCTGACGGTGCCGTCGAACCAGACGTAGTCGGGGACGACGTTCTCGCCCAGCGCGAAGTCGCCCTTCTTGCTGTCGTAGATCACGTGGCCGTGCTCGTCCTTCTTCTGGAACGGCTTGCCCTCGGGGCCCAGCCTGCCGGCGGTCGACCAGTCCCAGCCCATCTTGGTCGGCACCCCGCCGCGCGCGAACGCCGGCACGTGGCAGGCCTGGCACGCGAGCACGTCGGTGTGGTTGTTCAGCCGCTGCACCGCCAGCAGCGACTCGTCGTGCGGCTTGTGGCCGTGGCAGGACTGGCAGGTCGCGGCGCTGCGGCCGTCGTCGGCGCCGCGCAGCGCCGGGCCGTGCGCATCGACCGCGGTGACCTGCACCCGGCTGCCAGCGATGCGGTGGCCGTCGGCCTCGTGGCAGGTCGAGCAGCCGAAACCGGCGCCGCCGCGCGACTTGGGCGCCATGTGGACGTCCAGGTCGCGGTCGGCGCGGGTCAGCGAGCTGTCGAGGTCGCCGTGCTTGACGCCATCGCCGCCGCCACCGTAGAAGTGGCAGGCGCCGCACTGCGCCACGCCGGTGCTGCCGACGGCCTGCTCGACCTTCGCCAGGTCGATCGGCTCGACGAACTTGCCCGACCCGGGCGGCAGCTCGGTGCGCACCGTCGGCACCTCGCCGGCCATGCCCGCGGGCTTGGCGTAGCCGCCCTGGTGGTGGCAGACGAGGCAGTCGACCTTGGACGGGTCCTGGAAGTCGAAGCTGGCGTCCTTCCAACCGTAGCCGACGTGGCAGGACTGGCAGAAGGGCTCGTTGGACTGGTCGCCGATGCAGAAGCTGTTGAGCATCGTGCGCTTGCCCAGCCGCTGCCCGGTCTTCGGATGCACGTAGTCCCAGGTCCAGTGGCGCGTCGCCATGACCTGCTTGGCGGCCTCGGTGTGGCAGCCCAGGCAGGCGCGCGTGACCTCGGCGCCACTGGCGAAGGGACCCTTCAGGGCGTCGAACTTCGAGTGGTCGGCGGTCGTCGACTGGGCTGCGATCGCCGGCGGCGTGTGCAGCCCAGCCAGCACGGCGATGCCAGCCAGCGCCGTGCCGGCGAGCAGGCTGCGCGCCCGCGCCGCGGCCCGGGCCGCGAGCCCATGCCAAGCCGACCGCCCGCGACGATCACCGGCCCCGCCCCCGGACCCCATCCGACGCCAAGATTCCCCCATGGGTATGAACATGCCCGAGCCTCGCCGGCGTGGTCTTGCGCTGGATCAAGCAGGCTGCGGCGTCGCCGCGACGCGACGCCGCCACGGGGCTTTGCGCTGGATCAACGAATGGCCTCCGGGGCGGCCGACCCGGATTGAACGACCCCACATCTAGTGTTTAGCCTTGCGTCCGAACACTACATCTAGCGTCCCCGACCCGGAGCCCGCATGCCCGCCTCCCCCGCCCTGCCCAGCCACGTCATCAAGCGCGACGGCGGCGTCAAGCCCTTCGACGCCGCCAAGATCGCCAGCGCGATCGCGCGCGCCGGCATCGCCAGCGGCGAGTTCGGCGCCGACGAGGCCGAGCGGCTGACGGCGCAGGGCGTGCTGCCGAGGCTGGCCGCGCTCGGCGCGCAGGACGGCATCACGCCGGCGATCGAGCAGATCCAGGACATGGTCGAGGCGACGCTGTTCGACGCCGGCTGGCGGCGCACGCTGCGCGCCTACACCGTCTACCGCGACCAGCACCGCAAGCTGCGCGACGCGCGCAAGACGCTGGTCGACGTCGAGGCGGCGATGGACGAGTACCTGCACCAGCGCGACTGGCGCATCCACGCCAACGCCAACCAGGGCTGGAGCCTGGGCGGGCTGATCCTCAACGTCTCGGGCAAGGTGGTCGCCAACTACTGGCTGGACCATGTCTACCCGCCCGAGGTCGGCCGCGCGCACCGCGAGGCCGACATCCACATCCACGACCTCGACATGCTCAGCGGCTACTGCGCCGGCTGGAGCCTGCGCACGCTGCTGTACGAAGGCCTGAACGGCGTGCCCGGCAAGGTCGAGGCCGGGCCGCCGAAGCACCTGAGCAGCGCAGTCGGCCAGATCGTCAACTTCCTCGGCACGCTGCAAAACGAATGGGCCGGCGCGCAGGCCTTCAGCAGCTTCGACACCTACCTCGCACCCTTCGTCCGCAAGGATGCGATGAGCTACGACCAGGTGCGCCAGTGCATCCAGGAGCTGGTCTACAACCTCAACGTGCCGTCGCGCTGGGGCACGCAGACGCCGTTCACCAACCTGACCTTCGACTGGACCTGCCCCGAGGACCTGCGCACGCAGGTGCCGGTGATCGGCGGGCGCGAGATGCCGTTCAGCTACGGCGAGCTGCAGGGCGAGATGGACATGATCAACCGCGCCTACATCGAGGTGATGTCGGCCGGCGACGCCAAGGGGCGCGCGTTCACCTTCCCGATCCCGACCTACAACATCACGCGCGACTTCGACTGGGACAGCCCGAACGCGCAGCGCCTGTTCGAGATGACGGCGCGCTACGGGCTGCCGTACTTCCAGAACTTCCTCAACTCCGATCTGGAGCCGCACATGGTGCGCAGCATGTGCTGCCGGCTGCAGCTCGACCTGCGCGAGCTGCTCAAGCGCGGCAACGGCCTGTTCGGCTCGGCCGAGCAGACCGGCTCGCTGGGCGTCGTCACCGTCAACTGCGCGCGCCTGGGGCATGTGTTCGCCGGCGACGAGGCGGGGCTGATCGCGCGCCTGGACGAGCTGCTGGCGCTCGGCCGCACCAGCCTCGAGATCAAGCGCAAGGTCATCCAGCGGCTGATCGACCAGGGCCTGTTCCCCTACACCAAGCGCTACCTCGGCACGCTGCGCAACCACTTCTCGACGCTGGGCGTGAACGGCATCAACGAGATGATCCGCAACTTCACGCGCGACGCCGAGGACATCACGACACCCGCGGGCCACGCGCTGGCCGAGCGGCTGCTCGACCATGTGCGCGCGCGCATGGTGCAGTTCCAGGAGGAAACCGGCCACCTCTACAACCTCGAGGCGACCCCGGCCGAGGGCACGACCTACCGCTTCGCGAAGGAAGACCGCAAGCGCTTCCCCGCGATCCTGCAGGCCGGCACCGCCGAGCAGCCCTACTACACCAACAGCTCGCAGCTTCCGGTGGGCTTCACCGACGACCCGTTCGAGGCACTCGAGCGGCAGGAGAGCCTGCAGCGCAAGTACACCGGCGGCACCGTGCTGCACCTGTACATGAGCGAGCCGCTGTCCAGCGCCGCCGCCTGCCGCGAGCTGGTCCGCCGTGCGCTGTCGCGCTTCCGGCTGCCCTACATCACGGTCACGCCGACCTTCTCGATCTGCCCGACGCACGGCTACCTCGGCGGGCAGCACGAGTTCTGCCCCAAGTGCGACGCCGAGCGTCTGGCCGCCAAGCGCGCGCGGCTGGCCGAGGCGGCGCCGCCGGCCTGAGCCGGGCGCGTCGCGGCCGCCACCGGCGCGCCCTCACCGACCACGAAGGAGGCGTCGCGATGAGCATCTTCCCGTTCTTCCACCACCAACCCCAAGGACAGACTCCGATGAGCCCAACCACCCTCGACGCCCGCCCCGCCGAGTCCGCCGTCACCCTCGCCGACGACGAGCGCCAGCGCTGCGAGGTCTGGACCCGCGTGATGGGCTACCACCGCCCGGTGGCGTCGTTCAACACCGGCAAGAAGGGCGAGTTCGCCGAGCGCGTGTACTTCGAGGAGCGCCGCGCGCTGCCGGCGTGAGCGTCGACGCCGCCGACACCCCCGCGATCACGGCCGAGGCGGCGCAGGACCGGGCCGCGCCGGCCAGCCCCGCACCGCGCCACGAGCTGGCTGCGGTCGACCCGGCCACGGCGCCGACGAGCCCGGCTGCCCCGGCATCGGCAGCCGCCGAAGCGCTCGTCGTCGGCGGGCTGCAGCCGTTCACGACGATCGACTACCCCGGCGCGCTGGCGGCGGTCGTCTTCGTCCAGGGCTGCCCCTGGCGCTGCGGCTACTGCCACAACCCGCAGCTGCAGCCGCGCGTCAAGCCAGCCGAGGCCGCCGGCCCGGGCTGGGCCGCGCTGCGCCCCTGGCTCGCACGCCGCGTCGGGCTGATCGACGCCGTCGTCTTCAGCGGCGGCGAGCCGACGCTGGACCCGGCGCTGCCGGCGGCGATGGCCGAGGTGCGCGCGATCGGCCTCAAGGTCGGCCTGCACAGCGCCGGCATCTACCCGCAGCGGCTGGCCGCGGCGCTGCCGCTGGCCGACTGGGTCGGGCTGGACCTGAAGGCGCCGCCGGCCGACGACACCGCGCACGACCGCGTCACCGGCGTGCGCGGCAGCGCCGCCGCGCTGCGCCGCAGCCTGGCGCTGCTGGCCGCCAGCGGCGTCGCGCACGAATGCCGCAGCACCATCCACCCGGCGCTGCACGACGACGCCGCCCTGCTCGCGATGGCCGACGCGCTGGCCGCGGCCGGCGTCGCCGACTGGGCGCTGCAGATCTGCCGGCCGCCCAAGGGCAGCACGCTGGCGCCGGTCGGCGCCGGCTGGCCGGCCGCCGGCCTGGTCGAGCGGCTGCGAGCGCGCTGTGCCCGCCTGATCCTGCGAGACCCCGCCTGAGCCCTGCGAAGGGGCCTCATGCCGTGCAGGCCCGTTGACGAGTTCCTGGGCAGTACTTGATGTAATCTAAATACGAGCGGCTTGTATTTGCATACACTCCATGAGATCGACCGCTGAGGCGGTCCTGATCCGAGGAGTCCCGATGCCTGTTCCGTCGCAGCGCCTGGCGCTCGCCATCGCCGCCAGCGCGGCCCAAGCCGTCGCATCCGCCCAGCCCAGCGAAGCCTCCGAGGCTGCCACGCCTATCGGCGCCCAGGTTGTCGCAGGCCTGCAAGCCGCGCCTCTGCTGCCGCGCATCACCGTCAGCGCCAAGGGCTACCGCGCCGCCGACCTCGACACGCCGGCCTCGGCGGTGATCGTCGGCCGCGAACAGATCCTCGACCGCGGCGCCGCCAACGTCGGCGATGCACTGCGCGGCGAGCCCGGGCTGGCGGTCGCCAGCGACGGCGCGCAGGGCGCGAACCCGGTGATACGCGGCCTCAAGCGCGAGAGCATCGTGCTGCAGGTCGACGGCATGCGGCTCAATTCGGCCCAGCCTGCCGGCGCCGTGGCGTCGTTCATGTCGCTCGGGCTGGCCGAGCGGGTCGAGGTGATCAAGGGGCCGGCGTCGGTGCTGTACGGCACCGGCGCGCTCGGCGGCGTGATCGACGTCCAGCTGCCGCAGGCCGAGCTCGGCAGCGGCACCGAAGGCCGCGCGCAACTGCTGGCCGACAGCGCCAGCCGCGGCTGGCGCGGTGCCGGTGTCGTGCGCATGGGCAACGACCAGGTCGCCGCGATGGCGGGCGTCGCCGCGCTGCACGCCGACGACTACGAGGCCCCGGGCGGCCGCGTCGACCGGACCGGCTACGACAGCCTGTCGGCGATCGGCCAGCTGCGCGTGCGCCTGGGCGCCGGGCAGACGCTGCGCGCGTCGCTGCAATCGCACCAGGACGACGACGTCGCGTACCCGGGGTCGACCCGGCCCCACCCCAGCCCGGCGGTCGGCACGACGACGGTGTACTCGCCCGAGCAGCGGCGCGAGCTTGCCGAGCTGGGCTGGAACCTCAGCGCCGACGGGGCCACGCCCTGGTCGCTCGACGCCCGGCTCTACCGCCAGCAGGTGGCGCGCCAGATCTTCTCGCGCGGCAACGCGCTGGGCGGCGCGCCCGGGCGCGACATCGCCCAGACCCGGGTGCGCTTCGACACCGACGGCCTGGGGCTGCGCGCACAGTGGCGGCCGCACCCGGCGCACCAGCTCGCCGCCGGCGTCGACGCCTGGCGCATGGAGGCCTCGCCGACGCGCCTGGTCGGCCAGCCGCCGAGCTTCGCGCTGATGCCGAACAACCCCTTCGACGACGGCCGCATCGAGGCGCTGGGCGCCTTCGTCCAGGACGACATGGTCGCCGGCGACTGGCGCGTGCTCGCCGGGCTGCGCGCCGACCGCGTGCGTGGCCGCGCGGCGTCGATCGCCAACGGCACGGTCACCGACGGCCTGGCGCGCAGCGACAGCGCGGTGTCGGGCCAGCTCGGGGTGGTCTGGGAGGCGGCGCCCGGGCTGCGTCCCTACGCCAACCTCGCGCGCGGATTCCGCGCCGGCGAGATGCGCGAGCGCTTCGAGGCCTCGCCGCGCGCCGACGGCTTCTACTACGTCGGCAACCCGCAGATCCGGCCCGAGACCGCGACCCAGCTCGAGCTCGGCGTCAAGGGCGAGCGCCTCGGGCTGCAGTATCAGCTCGCGGCCTACGTCAACCGCATCGACGACTACATCACCGGGCGCGACGTCTCCGGCGCGCCCGGCAGCAACCGCTGCCCGCCGGCCTTCACCGCCACCTGCAAGGAGACCGTCAACCTCGGCCAGGCGACGATCCGCGGCATCGAGGGCTGGCTGCGCTGGCAGGCGGCGCCCGGGCACTGGCTGACCGCGGCCGCCAGCGCGCTGCGCGGCACCAACGAGGACCTGGACGAGCCGCTGTTCCAGATGCCGGCCGACGAAATCTCGATCGGCTGGGAAGGGACGATCGCGCCCGGCTGGCGCGCCGACGCAACGCTGCGCGCGGTGCGCCGCCAGGACCGCGTCGCCGCCGTCTTCGCGCGCGGCACCGAGAACCCGACCGCCGGCTTCGCCACCGCCGACCTCGGCGTCGTCTGGCAGGCCACGTCGCGCCACCGGCTCCGGGTGGCGTTGAAGAACCTGGCCGACAAGGCCTACCACGAGCACCTGGCCGATGGGGTCTCGGGCCAGGAGACGCCGGCGCCCGGGCGCAGCCTGCAAGTCTCGTGGAGCGGGAGCTTCTGATGCGCCGGCGCGACCTGCTCCAGGCGGCCGCCAGCGGCGCGCTGCTGGCTTCGCTGCCGGCGGCCCGTGCCGCCGAACGGCCGCGGCTGCGGCTGGCCGGGCCGTGGGCGTCGGTCTCGTTGCCGCTGGTGCGGATAGCCGACGCCGGCACGCTGCCGGGTGTGGCGGCACAGGTCGACTTCACCCCCTGGCGCAACCCCGACGAGCTGCGGCTGCTGGCGCTGGACGGCGGCGCCGACGTGCTGGCGGTGCCGACCAACGTCGCCGCCAACCTCTACAACCGCGGCGTGCCGCTCAGGCTGGTCAACGTCTCGACCTGGGGCATCCTGTGGATCGTCTCGCGCCGCGCGCCGGTGGCGACGCTGGCCGAGCTGCGCGGGCAGGCGATCGCGCTGCCGTTCCGCGGCGACATGCCCGACATCGTGTTCCAGCTCGTCGCGCGCGCGCAGGGGCTGGACCCGCGGCGCGACTTCGAGCTGAACTATGTCGCCAGCCCGATGGACGCGATGCAGCTGCTGCTGGCGCGCCGCATCGACCACGCGCTGATCGCCGAGCCGGCGGCGTCGATGGCGCTGCACAAGTCCGGGTCGTTCCCGCTCAGCGTGGTCGCGCCCGAGCTGCACCGCGCGCTGGACCTGCAGCGCGAGTGGGGCCGCGTCTTCCAGCGCCCGCCGCGCATGCCGCAGGCCGGCATCGCGGTGCTCGGCGCGCTGCGCGACGACGACGACGCGGTCGCGCGCATCCACGCCGCCTACGCCGACGCGCTGGCCGGTTGCCTGGCCGAGGCCGATGCCTGCGGCGCCGCCTTTTCCGCGCGCCAGGACCGGCTCGCGCCCGAGGCGGTCGCCGCCAGCCTGCGCGCCAGCCCGCTGCAGGCGGTGCCGGCGGGCGAGGCGCGCGAGGCGCTCGAATTCTTCTACCGCCAGCTGCACGCGGCGCAGCCGGCGCTGGTCGGCGGCAAGCTGCCCGATGCGCGCTTCTACGGGGTCAGGGGATGAGCGTCCTGAGCGGCTGGCTGCGCGCCTGGCTCGCCTACCTGTGGAGCGGCTGGGGCGCGGTCGCGAGCCTGCTGCTGCTGACCGCGGCCTGGCAGATCGGCGCCGACCGGCTCGGCCCGCTGCTGCTGCCGGCGCCGCTGGACACGCTGGCCACCCTGGGTGGCTGGGTCGCCGACGGCAGCCTGTGGCCCGAGCTCGCGGTCACCGCGCGCCGCGCGCTGCTGGGCTTCGCGCTGGCGCTGGCAGCCGGATCGCTGCTGGGCGTGCTGGCCGGGCTGTCGATGGGCACGGCGATGCTCGCGCGCCCGCTGGTGACGGTGATGCTGGGTATGCCACCGATCGCCTGGCTGGTGCTGGCGCTGCTGTGGTTCGGCGCCGGCGACGGCACGCCGGTCTTCACCGTCTTCGTCGCCACGCTGCCGGTGGTCTTCGGCGGCGCGCTGCAAGGGGCGCGCACGCTGGACGCACCGCTGGCGGACATGGCGCGCGCGTTCCGGCTGCCGTGGGCGATGCGCTGGCGCGAAGTCGCGCTGCCGCACCTGCTGTCCTACCTGTTCCCGGCCTGGATCACGGCGCTGGGCGTGGCCTGGAAGGTCACCGTGATGGCCGAGCTGCTGGCCAGTGCCGACGGCGTCGGCGCCGCGCTGGCGACCGCGCGATCGCACCTGGACACCTCGGCCGCGCTGGCCTGGGTGGTCGCCGTGCTGGCCGCGCTGCTGGCGCTGGAGTACCTGCTGCTGGAGCCGGTCAAGCGCATGTTCGAGGGCTGGCGCCAGGCCGAGCCGGCCGCGGGCGGCAGCATGCCATGAGGCCGGGGCCGTGAAGACGCTGCGGCTGGACGCGGTCTCGCACGCCTTTGGCGCGCGCGGCGTGCTCGACGACATCGAGCTGGCGCTGGAGCCCGGGCGCACGCTGGCGCTGGTCGGCCCGTCGGGCTGCGGCAAGACGACGCTGCTGAACCTGGTGGCGGGGCTGGTGCCGCTGCAGGAGGGCCGGATCGCGAACGGCTTCACGCGCAGCGCCTGCATGTTCCAGCAGCCGCGGCTGCTGCCTTGGCGGCGCGCGCTGGCCAACGTCGCACTGGGGCTGCAGGCGCAGGGCGTGGCGCGCGCCGAGCGCGAGCGCCGCGCGACGGCGCTGGCGCTGCGCATGGGGCTGGCGGCCGACGACCTGCGGCTGTACCCGTCGGCGCTGTCCGGCGGCATGCAAAGCCGCGCCGCACTGGCGCGCGCGCTGCTTGTCGAGCCCGACCTGCTGCTGCTCGACGAGCCGTTCTCGGCGCTGGACATCGGGCTCAAGGCCGAGCTGCACGCGCTGCTGCTGGCCGAGCAGCAGCGCCTGGGCACCGCGGTGCTGCTCGTCACGCACGACCTGGCCGAGGCGCTGCGGCTGGCCGACGAGGTCGCGGTGCTCGCGGTCGGCGACGACGGCGGGCGCATCGTCTGGCAGGGGCTGCCGCTGTCCGCAGCGGCGCCGGCGGTGCGCGGCGACGGCTGGGTCGCGCGCGCGCAGGCGCGGCTGATCGCCGAGCCGGTGGTGCGCGCGGCCTTCGGGCTGCCGCCGGCGGTCGAATCGGCCGTGGACGATTCCGATGGCGTCGACGCGTCGGCAGCCCGGGACGGCGCGAGCGCGCGCGTGCTGCCACTCGACAGCGGCCGGCGCCGCCGACACGCATGCTGAACGAGGATCGTCCCATGTCGTCGACCCGCGGCGCCGGCGGTGCATCCGCGGCGGAGGCACGTCCGCTGCACGCCTGGCCGGTCTTCCAATGCGGCTTCCGCCCGTTCTTCGTCGCCACCGCCGGCACCGGCGCGGTCGCGGTCGCGCTGTGGGCGGGATTCCTGGCCGGCTGGCTGGCGTTGCCGCCGCTGGCCGGCGGGCCCATCGCCTGGCATGCGCACGAGCTGCTGCTGGGCATGGGCTTCGCCGCCGTCGCCGGCTTCGTGCTGACCGCGGTGCCGGAGTTCACGTCGACGCCGGCGTTCGCCCCGCGCATCGTCTGGCGTCTCGCGGCGCTGTGGTTGCTGGCGCGTGCGGCGGTGCTGGCCTGGGCGCTGGTCGGCCCCTGGCCGCTGCTGCTGGCGCAGACCGCGCTGGCCGGCGCGCTGGCCGCGCTGGTGCTGCCGCGGCTGTGGCGCGACCCGACGCGGCGCCAGCGCGGCTTCGCGCTCGGCATCGGCGCGGCCTGCGCGGCGTCGGTCGTCGCCGAGGCCGACCTGCTGCTCGCCGGTTCGACCGCCGGGCTGCAGCTGCTGCTGCACGCGCTGCTGGCGCTGACGGTGCTGGCGCTGGCGCGGATCTCGATGCGCATCGTCAACCAGGCGCTGGTCGACCGCGGCGAGCCCGCCACTTACCTGGCACGGCCGCCGCGGCGCCAGCTCGCGATCGGCGCCATCGCGCTGCACGCGCTGGCGCAGTGGACGGCGCCGGAGTCGGCGCTCGCGGGCTGGGCCGCGCTGGCGGCCGCCGCGGCGCTGCTCGGGCTGCTCGCCGACTGGCACCTGCCCGGCCGCGCGGCAGCGGTGCTGGCGCGGCGCTGGGTCGCGATCCTTTACGCGGTGCCGTGGCTGATGGCCGGCGGCTATGCGCTGCGCGGGCTGGCGGCGCTGGGTGCCCCTGTCGCCGCCAGCGCCGGGCTGCACCTGCACACCGTCGGCGCACTGGCGCTGGCGATGTTCGCGGTGCTCAACATCGCCGGCCGCACCCATGCCGGGCTGCGGCTGGACGAGCGGCGCTGGCTGCCCTGGGCCGCCGCGGCACTGGTGGCCGCGGCGCTGGTTCGCGCCGCGGCCGGCCTCTGGCCCGCGCAAGCCGCGCTCGCATGGCAGGCCAGCGCCGCGCTGTGGGCAGCCGCCTTCGTCGCCTGGCTGTGGCATGGCGCGCCGGCGCTGCTGCGCACGCGCGCCGACGGTCGCACGGGCTGCCAGGGGGTGGCGCTGGACGACGACGACGCGGCCACCGCGGGTCGGCCCCCGGCGTCGACGCGCGCCGGCACGGCCGAATCACCTTCGGCCGCGCACTGACGCTGCCAGCCGCCGCGCCGTCGGTGATCGTCATCCGACAAGCTGGCACAACGCGCCAGCGAGGCCGGTCACCGCGCTCCCGATCGCCTCGGGCCTCAAGTCCCGTCCGCACGGACCTCGGGCTGGTCGTCCGTGTCGCCGCCTTCGCCCCCGTCGACCTCCCCGTCCTCGTCGGGCAGCCGCACGACCGTCACCGGCACCGGGCTGTGCTGCACCACCGCGTGCGACACCGACCCCAGCACCAGCGCGCGCAGGTCACCCATGCCGCGCGCGCCCATCACGATGGCGTCGCAGCCGTAGCGCTCGGCGACCTCGACGATGACATGCTCGGGGTCGCCGCCGGCAACCTCGCTCTCGTAGGGCAGGTCGGCGTCGTCGAGCAGCGCCTCCGCCGGCGCGAGCAGGTCGGCACCCGCCGAAGCGCGCACCTCGCGGATGACGTCCGGGTCGTGCGCCGTCATCGCCTCGTACAGGTTGGCCGGCGGCTGGACGTTGACGAGCACGAAGCTCGCACCCAGCCCCTCGCGCACCAGCGCCAGCGCATGTCGCACCGCGTGCAGCGCGGCCTCGGAGCCGTCGACCGGCAGCAGGATCTTCATCGCGCACCTCCTGCGCGCATCATCGCCGCAGGCGCCGTCTTGCGATTGACACGGATCAAGGCTCTCGCCGTCGGACACGGCGGCGGTGTCACGCGTGCGAGGCATGATCGGCACCTCGCGCGCCCGCCCGGCCCGCCCCTCCCCCGACGACGAGCAACCCCGTGAGCATCCGCAACCTCGATTCCCTGTTCGACCCGGCGTCGGTCGCCGTCTTCGGCGCCTCCGACCGCCCGGGCAGCGTCGGCGCCACCGTCTGGCGCAACCTGCGCGGCGGCGGATTCGCCGGGCCGCTGTGGCCGGTCAACCCGAAGCGGCGCGAGCTCGACGGCGTGCCGGTGCACGCCGACGTCGCCGCGCTGCCCGAGGCCCCCGAGCTGGCGGTGATCTGCACCCCGGCGCCGACCGTGCCGGGGCTGATCCGCGAGCTCGGCGAACGCGGCACGCGCGCCGCGGTCGTGCTGAGCGCCGGCTTCGACGCCGCATCGAGGCAGACGCTGCGCGAGGCGGCGCGGCCGCACCTGCTGCGCCTGCTCGGGCCGAACTGCCTCGGGCTGCTGGCGCCGCACATCGGGCTGAATGCGAGCTTCGCGCATGTCGGCGCGGCCAAGGGGTCGCTCGCCTTCGTCTCGCAGTCGGGGGCGCTGGTGACGGCGCTGCTGGACTGGGCGGCCGGGCGCGGGTTCGGCTTCTCGCACTTCGTCTCGCTCGGCGAGCATGCCGACGTCGACTTCGGCGACATGCTCGACTGGCTCGCGCACGATGCGCGAACGCGCGCCATCCTGCTCTACATCGAGTCGGTCGACGAGGCGCGCAAGTTCATGTCGGCGGCGCGCGCGGCGGCGCGCAACAAGCCGGTCATCGTCGTCAAGGCCGGGCGATCGGCCGCCGGGCAGCAGGCCGCGGCATCGCACACCGGGGCGCTGGCGGGGTCGGACGCGGTCTTCGACGCCGCGATCCGGCGCGCCGGCATGCTGCGCGTGGACACACTGCTCGAGCTCTTCACCGCCGCCGAGACGCTGGCGCGGCTGGCCGGCGCACCGACCGGCGCGACCCAGGGCGAGACGCCGCCGCTGACGCTGGTCACCAACGGCGGCGGCGCCGGCGTGCTGGCAGCCGACGCCGCCGCCAGCGCCGGGCTGACGCTGGCGCCGCTGTCGGACGAGACGCGCGCGGCGCTGGACGCCGCGCTGCCGGCGCACTGGTCGCGCGCGAATCCGGTCGACCTGATCGGCGACGCCCCGGTCGAGCGCTACGAAGCGGCGTTCCGCGCGCTGCTGGCGGACAAGACGAGCGGCCTGCTGCTGTTCATGCACGCGCCGACCGCGATCGTCCCGAGTGCCGCGATCGCCGACGCGCTGGCGCCGATGCTGCAGCCGGCGGCGTCGCGCGTGCTCGGCTGCTGGCTCGGCGACCGCGCGGTGGCGGCGGCGCGCGCCAGGTTCCAGCAGGCCGGCATCGCCTGCTACGACACGCCCGAGCAGGCGGTGCAGGCGGCGGCGATGCTGGCGACCTACCGCGCCAACCAAGCGCAACTGATGGAGGCGCCGCCGGCCGCGGCACACGACGCGGCGCTGGACCTGCCGGCGGTGCGCCGCATCGTCGACGCCGTGCTCGCCGAGGGGCGCGACCTGCTGACCGAGCCCGAGGCCAAGGCGCTGCTGGCCGCCTGCGGCATCCCGGTGGCCGCGACGCGCACCTGCGGCGCCGACGCCGACGCCGCGGCCGCGCTCGCGGCCGAGATCGGCTTTCCGGTCGCGATCAAGATCCTGTCGCCCGAGATCTCGCACAAGAGCGATGTCGGCGGTGTCGTGCTCGACCTGCACGACGGCGACGGCGTTCGCGCCGCGGCGGCGGCGATGCTCGACCGCGTCCGCGCCGCGCGCCCGGACGCCACGATCACCGGCTTCACGGTGCAGGCGATGGTGCGCCGCGCGCAGGCGCAGGAGCTGATCGTCGGCGCCAGTGTCGACCGCCTGTTCGGGCCGGTGATCCTGTTCGGCCAGGGCGGCACCGCGGTCGAGGTCGTCGCCGACCGTGCGCTGGCGCTGCCGCCGCTGAACCGGCCGCTGGCACGCGCGCTGGTCGAGCGCACCCGCGTCGCGCGGCTGCTCGCGGGCTGGCGCGACGTGCCGCCGGTGGACATGGACGCGCTGCTGGGCGCGCTGACCGCGGTGTCGCAACTGCTGGCCGAGGTGCCCGAGGTCGCCGAGCTCGACATCAACCCGCTGCTGGCCGACGCACGCGGCGTCGTCGCGCTCGACGCCCGCGTTCGCGTCGACGCCGCCTGCCCCGGCGGCGCGGCGCGCTTCGCGATCCGGCCGTATCCACACGAGCTCGAGGAGTCCTTCGACTGGGACGGCCGGCGCGTCACGCTGCGGCCGATCCGGCCCGAGGACGAGGCGCGCCACCTGGCCTTCCTCGAGCGGCTGGACCCGGAGGACGTGCGCATGCGCGTCTTCTACAGCCGGCGCACCATCGAGCGCAGCGAGCTGGCGCGGCTGACGCAGATCGACTACGAGCGCGAGATGGCCTTCGTCGCCACCGCGGCCGACGCCGACGGCGCCGAGGAGACGCTGGGCGTGGTGCGCGCCGTCGCCGATCCCGACAACGTCGAGGCCGAGTTCGGCATCGTCGTGCGATCCGACCTCAAGGGCAGCGGCCTGGGCGATCGACTGATGCACAAGCTGATCGACTACCTGAAGGCGCGCGGCACCCGCGTGCTGACTGCGGTCGTGCTGGCGGAGAACCGGCGCATGCTGTCGCTGGCGCGCGAGCTCGGCTTCACCGTCGGCGCGCGGACGGTCGACGATACGCGCGACATCAGGCTGCCGCTGGTCGACGTGCCGGTCGGCGACGCGGCCGGCGATCCGCCCGGCCGCGACGGCGCGGGCGCGTGAACGGCGAGCTCGTCGTCGAGCGGCCCGAGGGCCTGTACTGCCCGGCGGGCGACTTCTTCATCGACCCCTGGCGCCCGGTGGCGCGCGCGGTCGTCACCCACGCGCATGCCGACCACGCGCGACGCGGCCACGGCGCCTACCTCGCGCAGGCCGACGGCGCCGCGGTGCTGCGTGCCCGGCTGGGCCCGATCGCGCTGCAGACGCTGGCCTATGGCGAGCCGGTCGAGCTCGGCGGCGTGCGTCTGAGCCTGCACCCGGCCGGGCACGTGCTCGGGTCGGCGCAGGTGCGGATCGAGCACCGCGGCGAGGTCTGGGTCGTCTCGGGCGACTACTTCGTCGCCGGCGACGCCGAGGCCGCGGGTGCCGGTGGCGACCCGAACCCGACCTGCCCGGCGTTCGAGCCGCTGCGCTGCCACTGCTTCGTCACCGAGAGCACCTTCGGGCTGCCGCTGTACCGCTGGCGCGCGCCGCGCGAGCTGCTGGCCGAGGTCGAAGCCTGGTGGCGCGCCAATGCCGACGCCGGGCGGGCGAGCCTGCTGCTGGCGTACAGCTTCGGCAAGGCGCAGCGGTTGCTCGCCGGCGTCGACGCGTCGACCGGCCCGATCGTCGTCCACGGCGCGGTGGCGGCGATGAACGAGGCCTGCCGCGCCGCCGGCGCGAGGCTGCCGGCGACGGTTGCGCTCGACGCCGTCGCCGGCCGCGCGGCGCTGGCGCGTGCGCTCGTCGTCGCGCCGCCGGCGGTGCTCGGCAGCGCCTGGACGCGCCGCCTCGGCCCGCACGCCAGCGGCCTGGCCAGCGGCTGGATGCAGCTGCGTGGCGCGCGCCGCCGGCGCGGTGTCGACCGCGGCTTCGCCCTCAGCGACCACGCCGACTGGCCCGGGCTGCTGCGCGCGATCGACGCCACCGGCGCCGGCCGCGTCATCGTCACCCATGGCCAGGAGGAGGTACTGGTGCGCTGGTTGCGCGAGCGCGGGCTCGATGCCGGGCGCTTTCGCACCGCGTGGGGCGACGACGAGGCGGACGAGTCCGCCCCCGAGCGGGCGGCCCTCGCGGCACCGGCGGACGACGCTGCGGTCGGCGCCGAACGGCCCGGCGCCAGCGACGCCCCGCCGGCCCGCGCACCGCCGGATCTCAGTACCGCCCGGTGACCCCCGCCACGCGCAGGTAGACCTGCGCCGCCCAGGCGACGAAGCCGCGGTGCAGCCAGCGCCGCCAGCCGGACTGCGCCGGGGCCGTCGTGACCTCGGTCGAGACCGCGAACGCGCGCTCCAGCCGCGCCGCCAGGGCCTCGGTGAAGGCGCGGTCGCGCACGACGACGTTGGCCTCGAGGTTGAGCAGCAGCGACAGCGGGTCGATGTTGGAGCTGCCGACCGTGGCCCAGGCGTCGTCGATGCACGCGACCTTGGCGTGCAGGAAGGCCGGCGTGTACTCGTAGATGCGCACCCCGTGCGCGCGCAGCTCGTCGTAGACCGCACGCGCGGCCAGCGCCGCCAGCCGGTAGTCGACCTTGCCCTGCATCAGCAGCCGCACCTTGACGCCGCGGCGCGCGGCCTTGCGCAGCGCGCGCATGAAGCTCGCCCCGGGGTAGAAGTACGGGCAAGCGATGTCGATGCGATCGCGCGCGCGGCCGATCGCGGTCACGTAGCGGTGCTCGATCGCGCGCCGCTGGCGGAAGTTGTCGCGCACCACGAAGGCCGCCCGCGCCGGCTCGGCCGGCACGTCCTCGGGCTCCGGCCGCCGGGGTGCGGCCGACAGGCGGCGGATCAGCTGCAGCGTGCGCGCCATCGGCCGCTCGCTGCGCGCCAGTCGCGCGAGCTCGCGCTTCCACTCGTGGCGCAGGTGGGCGCGCGCCCACATCGCGCGCGCGGCGTGGAGCACGGCGTCGACCAGCGGCCCGCGCAGCTCGACCGCATAGTCCAGCCGCGGCAGCTCGCTCCAGCCGTGGTTGATGTCGTTGTGGTCGTCGATGACGTTGATGCCGCCGACGAAGGCCACGGCGTCGTCGACGACGCACAGCTTCTGGTGCATGCGCCGCAGCTGCCCGGGCTGCAGCCAGCGCCACCAGCGGTCGATCGGGCGGAAGACCTCGAGCTGCAGGCCCGGGACAGCCAGCCAGCGGCGCAGCGTCGGCAGCGTGCGGTTGCTGCCGAAGCCGTCGACGACGACATGCACCTCGACCCCGCGCGCGGCGGCGTCGACGAGGCCGCGCGCGATCGCGTGCGCGGCGGCGTCGTCGTGGAAGATGTAGGTCGCGAACCAGACCTCTCGCTTCGCCTCGGCGAGCGCGCGCTCGATCGCCGGGAACATCTCGGCGCCGCCTTCGAGCAGCCGCACCGCGTTGCCGCCGATCCAGCGTGCGCGCGGGACGTCGAACCAGAAGCCGAAGTCGGTGTCGGCCGCGTCGGCGGCACCGGCCGCCGCGTCCTGCGCCGCGGACGCGCGCGTGCCGGCCTCCCGGGCGGGCCGCGCGTCGGGCAGCGCGGGCGCAGGCGCCGGGTCGTCGGCCTGCGGCGCGCCGGTCACTACAGCGGCTCCAGCTCGGCGACCAGCGGCAGGTGGTCCGACATCCGCGACCAGGCGTTGCCGCGCGGCACCATCGTCGCGCGGCAGCCGAAGCCGCGCACGTAGAAGCGGTCGAGTGCGAACACCGGCACCCGCGACGGGAAGGTCGGCGCGCCCGTGCCGCTGCGTCCGCCGGCGCTCGCGCGCACGAGCCCGATGCCGCGCATCGGGGCGTCGAGCTTCTCGCCCCAGTCGTTGAAGTCGCCGGCGACGACCAGCGGCGCACCGTGCGGCACCTCGCGCTCGATGAACGCGGCCAGCCGCTGGACCTGGCGCACGCGGCTGGCGTGCACCAGCCCGAAGTGGACGACCACCGTGTGCACGGTGGCGCCGTTCCAGCTCACCGGCACGTGCAGCAGCCCGCGCTGCTCGAAGCGGTGGTCGCTCACGTCCTGGTGGCGCACGTCGCCGATCGGCCAGCGCGACAGCAGCGCGTTGCCGTGCTCGCCGTGGCGGGTGACGGCATTCGTGCGGTAGGCGACCTCGTAACCCTCGGGGGCGAGAAAGGCCGCTTGGCCCTGCTGCGGCCAGCCCAGGTGGGTGCGCTCGAACTGGCGCGCCTCGCGCGTGTGGAACAGCCGCACCTCCTGCAGGAAGACGAGGTCGGCGTCCAGCGCCTCGACCGCCAGCCCGAGGTTGTGGATCTCGAGCCGCTTCCTCGGGCCGACGCCGCGCACGCCCTTGTGGATGTTGTAGGTCGCCACGCGCAAGGTGTCGATCGCGAACTGGGTCGACGCCGGCGGCAGCAGCGTGCTGTTGAGCGGCTTGAGCGGGCTCACTCGACGGCTCTTCGTGATGCGCGCTGCGCGACGAGCGCGCGGGAGCAGCCCGGCACGCTCATCGGCGATCGTCGCTGCGTCCGGCGGGCGGCGCAGCCAGGTCGTCCACGCGCGCGAAGCGCGGCAGCATCAGGATCGCCTCGGCGTTGCTCGGCGAGAAGCAGCGGTCGGCCGCCTCGCGCCAGGGCAGCCAGGCGTGCCGCAGGTGCTCGCGCGGGCGCAGCGTGACCACGGTGCCGGCGGGCACCTCGAGCCCGAAGACATGCTCGGTGTTGTGTGTCACGCCGGGTGCATAACGATGCCGCCAGACCGGGTAGATCTCGTAGACATTCTCGAGTTGCCAGTCGCTCAGCGTGCCGCCGGTGATCCCGGTCTCCTCGGCGACCTCGCGCCACGCGGTGGCCTCCAGCGGCTCGTCGGGGTGGTCCAGCGACCCGGTCACGCTCTGCCAGAAGCCCGGTCGGTCGGCGCGCTCGATCAGCAGCACGTCCAGCGCCGGCGTGTGGATCACGACCAGCACCGAGCGCGGGATCTTCCAGGGCCGCCGTGCCGTCATCTCGCCTCCTCGCGCGCGCCGCCTTCGCCAGTGCCCGCCCGCGCGCGCGATCCCGACGAGCACGAGGCCCGGGCGTCAGCCCGCACGTCGCGCCGCCACCGCGGCCGCGAGCGCGCGCAGCATCGGCTGCGTCTCGTCCCAGCCGATGCACGCATCGGTGATCGACACCCCATACGCCAGCGGCCGCCCGGGGCGCAGATCCTGCCGCCCGGCATGCAAGTGGCTCTCGACCATCACGCCGACGATCCGGCGCTCGCCGCCGGCGACGCGCTGCGCCAGGTCGGCGGCGACGTCGAGCTGGCGCTCGGGCCGCTTGGCGCTGTTGGCATGCGAGCAATCGATCATCACCTGCTCGCGCAGCCCGGCGCGCGCGAGCGCCGCGCAGGCGGCGTCGACCCCGGCGGCGTCGTAGTTGGGCACGCGGCCGCCGCGCAGGATGACGTGGCCGTCGGGGTTGCCGCGGGTCTCGAAGATCGCCGCCACGCCCATCTTGGTGATGCCCATGAAGGCGTGCGGCGCCGCGGCGGCGAGCACCGCATCGGCGGCCACCTGCACGCCGCCGTCGGTGCCGTTCTTGAACCCGACCGGGCAGCTCAGCCCGCTGGCGAGCTGGCGGTGGCTCTGGCTCTCGGTCGTGCGCGCGCCGATCGCACCCCAGGCGACGAGGTCGGAGAGGTATTGCGGGCTGAGCAGGTCGAGGAACTCGGTGCCCGCCGGCAGCCCGAGCGCGTTGACCGCCAGCAGCAGCTCGCGCGCGCGCCGCAGCCCCTCGTTGATGTGGAAGCTTCCGTCCAGCCGCGGGTCGTTGACGAAACCCTTCCAGCCCACCGTCGTGCGCGGCTTCTCGAAGTACACGCGCATGACGACGACGAGCTCGCGGGCGAGCTCGCGCGCCAGCGGCGCGAGCCGCCGCGCGTAGTCCAACGCAGCGTCGGCGTCGTGGATCGAGCACGGCCCGACGACGACGACGAGCCGGTCGTCGCGCCCGTGCAGCACGGCGCCGATCGCCTCGCGCGCGCGCTCGACCACCGCCTCGACCCCGGCCGTGACCGGCAGCTCCTCCATCAGCACCGCCGGCGAGACGAGCGCGCGCACGGCGCCGATGCGCACGTCGTCGATGCGCGTGGTGTCCAGCGTCGCCGGCGCACCCGGCGCGTCGCGCACGCCGGCCTCGCGGTCGTGCCAGGGGTCGTCCAGGCGCGTGCTCATCGTGTGCGTCGGTCGCCCGCCTCGAGCCGCCCCGCGACTTCAGGCCGCCTTCGGCGCATTGCGCAGCCGGATGTGCAGCTCGCGCAGCTGGGCCTCGTCGACCGCGCTCGGCGCGCCGGTCAGCAGGCACTGCGCGCGCTGCGTCTTCGGGAAGGCGATGACGTCGCGGATCGACTCGGCCCCCGTCATCAGCGTGACCAGCCGGTCCAGCCCGAACGCGAGCCCGCCGTGCGGCGGCGCGCCGTACTGCAGCGCGTCGAGCAGGAAGCCGAACTTGAGCTGCGCCTCCTCGGCGCCGATGTTGAGCGCGTCGAAGACCTTGCGCTGCACCTCGGCGCGGTGGATACGCACCGAGCCGCCGCCGATCTCCCAGCCGTTGAGCACCATGTCGTAGGCCTTGGCCATGCACGCGCCGGGGTCGCTGTCCATCAGCGCCTCGTGCCCGTCCTTGGGCGCGGTGAACGGGTGGTGCACCGCGACCCAGCGGCCGGACTCGTCGTCGCGCTCGAACATCGGGAAGTCGACCACCCACAGCGGCGCCCAGCGGTCGTCGAACAGCCCGTGCGAACGGCCGAACTCGCTGTGGCCGATCTTGACGCGCAGCGCGCCCAGCGCGTCGTGGACGACCTTGGCGCGGTCGGCGCCGAAGAAGATCAGGTCGCCGCTGCGGGCGCCGCAGCGCTCGAGCAGCCCCGCCAGCGCGGCATCGTGCAGGTTCTTGACGACCGGCGACTGCAGGCCCTCGCGCCCGCGCGCGGGGTCGTTGACCTTGATCCAGGCCAGCCCCTTGGCGCCGTAGATCCTGACGAACTCGGTGTAGGCGTCGATCTCGCCACGGCTCATCTCGGCGCCGCCGGGGATGCACAGCGCGGCGACCCGCCCGCCGGGTGTCGTCGCCGGGCCGGAGAAGACCTTGAAGTCGACGTCGCGCATCAGGTCGGTCAGCTCGGTGAACGCCAGCCGCACCCGCAGGTCGGGCTTGTCCGACCCGTACCGGGCCATCGCCTCGGCGTGGGTCAGGACCGCGAACGGCGGCAGCTCGACGCCGAGCGCCTGGCCGAAGACGCGCCGCACCATGCCCTCGGTGATCGCGCGGATCTCGTGCTCGTCGAGGAACGAGGTCTCGAGGTCGATCTGCGTGAACTCGGGCTGGCGGTCGGCGCGCAGGTCCTCGTCGCGGAAGCACTTGGTGATCTGGTAGTAGCGGTCGAAGCCGGCGACCATCAGCAGCTGCTTGAACAGCTGCGGCGACTGCGGCAGCGCGAAGAAGGTGCCGTCGTGCACGCGGCTGGGCACGAGGTAGTCGCGCGCGCCCTCGGGCGTGCTCTTGGTCAGCATCGGCGTCTCGATGTCGACGAAGCCCTGCGCGTCGAGGTAGCGGCGCACCTCCATCGCGACCCGGTAGCGCAACAGCAGGTTCTTCTGCATCGCCGGGCGGCGCAGGTCGAGCACGCGGTGCGTCAGCCGCGTCGTCTCCGACAGGTTGTCGTCGTCGAGCGCGAACGGCGGCGTCAGGCTGGGGTTGAGCACCTCCAGCGTGTGCGCGAGCACCTCGACCTTGCCGCTCGTGAGGTTGGGGTTGTCGGTGCCGGCCGGGCGCGCGCGGACGAGACCCGTGACCTTCAGGCAGTACTCGCCGCGCACGTCCTCGGCGGTGGCGAACATCTCCGGGCGGTCCGGGTCGCAGACGACCTGGACGATGCCCTCGCGGTCACGCAGGTCGACGAAGATGACGCCGCCGTGGTCGCGCCGCCGGTGCGCCCAGCCCATCAGCGTGACGGTCTGGCCGAGCAGCGCCTCGCTGACCAGGCCGCAGTAGGTGGTTCTCATCGCTTGGACTCCGGGAACGGTACGGGGATGCAGGGAATCAGGGTCGAGATCGGTATCGCGCGCGCCTCGCGCCGAGGTCGGCGCGGCGTGCGGCGTGTCAGTTCGCAGGCAGCGCCGGCGCGCGCGGCGCCCTTGGTGTCGCCGGCGCGACCACGCCCATCGAGATGACGTACTTGAGCGCCTCGTCGACGCTCATCGCGAGCGCGACGACGTCGGCACGCGGCAGCATCAGCAGGAAGCCCGAGGTCGGGTTGGGCGTCGTCGGCACGTAGAGGCTGACCATGTCGCCGGGCAGGTGCGTCGCGACCTCGCCACCGGGGCGGCCGGTCACGAAGGCGATCGTCCACGCCCCGGCACGCGGATACTGCACCAGCACCGCCTCGCGGAAGGCCTGCCCGCTGCTCGAGAACAGCGTGTCCGAGACCTGCTTGACCGAGCTGTAGATCGACTTGACGATCGGGATGCGGTGCATCAGCAGATGCCAACGGTGCACCCACCACTGGCCGAAGATGTTGGCCGCCGCGACGCCGGTGAGCACCAGCAGCGCGAACGTGCCGACGACCCCGAGCCCGGGCACGCGCTGCAGGCCTCGAAGGGCCGCCTCCCAGCTCGCCGGCAGCACCAGCGCCAGCAGCTCGAGCAGCCACGAGAACAAGCCGTCGAGCGCGCCGACCAGCCAGACGAGCACGGCGACGGTGATCGCCAACGGCAGCCAGACCAGAAGGCCGGCGATGAGGTATTTCTTCACGCTCGCCCCTGGCGGCGGCCGCGCGCCGGCGCTCAGGCTCCGGTGCCGCCGGTCGTGGAGGGTGCCGGCTGGCTCGCGGCGGCGGGCTTGTCGGCCACGGCTTTCTCGCCCGCGGGCTTGCCGGCCGTGACGGACTTGTCATCGGCCTGCCCTGCGGGCTTGCCGCCGTCGGTCACCTCCTTGGCGCTGGCCTTGTCCGCGTCCTTGCCCGCCGCCTTGGCGGCCTTGCCGCCGTCGCGGAAATCGGTCACGTACCAGCCCGACCCCTTGAGCTGGAACCCGGCGGCGGTCACCTGCTTGGCGTAGGTCGACTCGCCGCAGGCCGGGCAGACCGTCAGCACGGGGTCGGAGATCTTCTGCAACACGTCCTGCGCGTGGCCACAGGCACTGCAGCGGTAGGCGTAGATCGGCATTGCGCGAATCCCGGTTCGGAAAAACCCGCCATTCTAGTCGGGCGGGGCGCGCCGCGCCGGGGTTCGCCGGCCGCGCAGGCGGACCGGGGCGGCGCTCAGGCGCCGCCGGCCGCCAGCCAGTATCGCGCTGCCGCCGCGCCCAGCACGAAGCCGGCCACCCCCCAAAGCAGCGCCTGCAGCAGACGCCGCGTGCGCCGCTGCTCGGCCAGCAGCGCCGCGAGCAGCCGCGGCTCGGCCGGCTCGTGCGCCTGGCGCTGCAGCACCTGGTGCACCAGCCGAGGCAGCTCGGGCAGCAGGTTGCCGTAGCGCGGCGCCTCGCGCTCGAGCCGCGCCGCCAGCCCGCGCCAGCCGACCTGCTCGTCCATCCAGCGCTCGAGGAAGGGTTTGGCGGTCGTCCACAGGTCGAGCTCGGGGTCGAGCTGGCGGCCCAGCCCCTCGATGTTGAGCAGCGTCTTCTGCAGCAGCACGAGCTGCGGCTGGATCTCGACGTTGAAGCGGCGCGAGGCCTGGAACAGCCGCATCAGCACCTGGCCGAGCGAGATATCCTTCAGCGGGCGGTCGAAGTGCGGCTCGCAGACGGCGCGGATCGCGCCCTCGAGCGCGTCGACGCGCGTCGTCGGCGGCACCCAGCCGCTCTCGACGTGCAGCTCGGCCACACGCTTGTAGTCGCGGCGGAAGAAGGCGATGAAGTTCTGCGCCAGGTAGTCCTTGTCGACCTCGGTCAGCGTGCCGATGATCCCGAAGTCCAGCGCGATGTAGCGGCCGAAGGTCTTCGCGTCCAGGCTGACCTGGATGTTGCCCGGGTGCATGTCGGCGTGGAAGAAGCCGTCGCGGAAGACCTGGGTGAAAAAGATCGTCACGCCGTCGCGTGCCAGGCGGGGGATGTCGACGCCGGCCTCGCGCAGGCGCTCGATCTGGCTGATCGGCACCCCGTGCATGCGCTCCATCACGATCACGGTCGGGGTGCAGTGGTCCCAGATCATCTCCGGGATCAGCACCAGGTCCAGCCCGTCCATGTTGCGCCGCAGCTGCGCCGCGTTGGCGGCCTCGCGCACGAGGTCGAGCTCGTCGTGCAGGTAGGTGTCGAACTCGGCGACGACCTCGCGCGGCTTGAGCCGCCGGCCGTCGGCGAACAGCCGCTCGACCCAGCGCGCCAGCGTGTGCAGCAGCCTCAGGTCGTCCTCGATGGTGCCGAGCATGCCCGGGCGCAGCACCTTGACCGCGACCTCGCGCCCGCCCTCCTTCAGCGTCGCGAAGTGCACCTGAGCGATCGACGCGCTGGCCACCGGCTCGGCCTCGAAGTGGTCGAAAAGCGCCTCGATCGGGCGCCCGAAGGCCTTTTCCACCAGCGCGCGCGCCTTGGCCGCCGGAAACGGCGGCACCCGGTCCTGCAGCTTGGCAAGCTCGTCGGACACGTCGGGCGGCAGCAGGTCACGCCGCGTCGACAGGACTTGGCCGAACTTGACGAAGATCGGCCCCAGCCGCTCCATCGCGATGCGCAGCCGCACCCCGCGCGGTGCGTCGAGCCGGCGCCCGACCGTGATCAGCCGCGCCAGCGCGCGCACCCAGCGCTGGCGGAAGCCCGACAGCGCGACCTCGTCCAGCCCGTAGCGCAGGACGGTGAAGGCGATGACGATCAGGCGCGCGAGGTGGCGCATCGCGGTCGGCGGCAGCCCGTTGCGCGCCCGCCGGCGCGCGTGCTCAGGTCGAGGGGCGCCACGCGGTCGCGCCCTGCAAGGCCTTGCGCACCGCGCGCGCCAGCGCGCTGCCCATGCGGTGGATCTGGTGCGCCGCCGCCGGCCCGAAGAAGCGTTCCAGATCGGCCTCGACGTCCCAGCGCAGGTTCTGCATCAGCCAGTTGACGTCGGTGGCGAGCTGCGCGTCGCCGTCGATCTCGACCGCCGGCGTCTCGCCGCTGATCGCGGTGGCCAGCAGCCGCACCGGGTTGGAGGCGTCGAAGCGCACCGTCAGGTCGGCCGCAGGCGGCTGGCCGCCTGCGGCGTCGGCGGCGGCCGCCTCCTGCCCCACCCATTCGAGCAGCCCTGCCGGCGTGACGGCAAAGGCCAGCGCCGGCAGCGGCGGCAGCAGCGACGGCCAGGACCGCGGCGCCAGCGCGATGCGCCGCCCGGCATGCGGTCGCAGCCGCTCGGTGGCCACCGGCTCGGCGGCGAGCACATGGTTGACGACCAGCGTCAGCCGGTTCATCGCCGCCGGAGCGAACAGGTCGTACAGCGCTTGCAGCATCGCTCGATTGTAGGCAGCGGCCGCCGTCGACTAATGCACACCGCGGCCGCCATGCCGCCGGCGCGCCGTACGCAGGCGCGCCACTTGGCGGTGCCGTCGTCTAGCATCGCAGACGGCGCGTCGCCCGGCGCCGCACCCCTGCGTCCCATGCCCACCGTCCTGCTCACCGGCGCCACCGGCTATATCGCCTCGCACGCCTGGCTGGCGCTGCAGCAGGCAGGCTTCGACGTCGTCGGCGTCGACGACTTCTCCAACAGCTCGCCGGTCGTGCTGCAGCGCTTGCTGCGGCTCGCGCCGCGACCGCCGGTCTTCGAGCGCGCCGACGTCGGCGACGCCGCCGCGGTCGAGGCGGTGCTGCAGCGCCACCGCATCGACGCCGCGGTGCACTTCGCCGCCTTCAAGGCGGTCGGCGAGTCGGTGCAGCGGCCGCTGGCCTACTACCGCAACAATGTCGGCGGCCTCGTCACCGTGTGCGAGGCGCTGCAGCGCCACGCCATCCGGCGCTTCGTCTTCAGCTCCAGCGCCACCGTCTACGGCGACCCCGAGCGGCTGCCGATCACCGAGGACGCGCCGCTGTCGGCGACGAATCCCTACGGCCAGACCAAGCTGATCGGCGAGACGCTGCTGCGCGACCTCGGCGCCGCCGACCCGGCGTGGCAGACCGCCTGCCTGCGCTACTTCAACCCGGTCGGCGCGCACGACAGCGGCCTGATCGGCGAGGACCCGCGCGGCGTGCCGAACAACCTGATGCCGTACGTCGCCCAGGTCGCGGTCGGGCGGCGCGATGCGCTGCAGGTCTTCGGCGGCGACTGGCCGACCCCCGACGGCACCGGCGTGCGAGACTACATCCACGTCGTCGACCTCGCCGAGGGCCACGCGGCGGCGCTGGCTCGGCTGTTCGACACCGCCGGATCGTTTACCGTCAACCTCGGCACCGGCCGCGGTCACAGCGTGCTCGAGGTGGTGGCGGCGTATGCCCGCGCCAGCGGGCGCGAGATCCCGTACCGCATCGTCGCGCGGCGCGCCGGCGATATCGCCGCCTGCTGGGCCGACCCGGCGCGCGCGGCCACGCTGCTGGGCTGGCGCGCGAAGCACGGCCTGGACCGCATGTGCGCCGACAGCTGGCGCTGGCAATCGATGAACCCGAACGGCTTCGAGGAGGACGCATGACCAAGGATGCGAGCGGCATCGCCGTGCAGCCGGTCGTGATGGCGGGCGGCTCGGGCACCCGGCTGTGGCCGCTGTCGCGCGCCGGCTACCCGAAGCAGTTCCTGGTCCTGGACGACTCCAACCGCAGCCTGCTGCAGCAGGCCGTGCAGCGGCTGGTGGAGATCGCCGACGACGACCTGCTGGTGGCCGCACCGCTGGTCGTCGGCAACGAAGAGCACCGCTTCCTGATCCTCGACCAGCTGCGCGAGATCCGGCGCGACCCGGCGGCGGTGCTGCTGGAACCCGCCGGGCGCAATACCGCGCCGGCGCTGACGCTGGCGGCCCTGGCGGCGCTGGACGGCGGCGCCGACCCGGTGCTCGCGGTCACGCCGGCGGACCAGACGGTGACCGACCCGGCGGCCTTCTCGCGCGCGCTGCGCGACGCCGCGCGCGCCGCCGCCGACGGCGCGATCGTGATCCTCGGCGTCACACCCGACCGCCCCGAGACCGGCTATGGCTATATCCGCGCCGGCGCCGACGACGCGGTCGAGCGCTTCGTCGAGAAACCCGACGCCGCGACCGCGGCGCGCTACCTGGCCGAGGGCGGCTACTACTGGAATGCCGGCATCTTCGTGCTGCGCGCGTCGGTATGGCTGGCGGCGCTGGAGCGCTTCCGCCCCGACATCGCCAGCGCGGTGCACGCCGCCTGGGCCGTGCGCAGCACCGACAACGGATTCGTCCGCCCGGGCAAGTCCGAGTTCGCCGCCGTGCCGGCCGAGTCGGTCGACTACGCGGTGATGGAGCGCTGCCCGGGCAGCGCGCAGCCGATCCGCATGCTGCCGCTGGCCGCCGGCTGGAACGACCTCGGCGCCTGGGATGCGGTGTGGCAGGTCGCGCCCAGGGACGCCGACGGCAACGCGACGCACGGCGACGCGCTGGTCGTCGACAGCCGCGGCGTGCTGGTGCACGCGACGAGCCGGCTGGTCGGCGTCGTCGGGCTGGCCGACGTCGTCGTCGTCGAGACCGCCGACGCGGTGCTGGTCGCCGACCGCGCGCGCAGCCAGGAGGTCAAGAAGATCGTCGGGCGGCTGGGCGCCGAGCAACGCGGCGAGCAGGCGCTGCATCGCAAGGTGCACCGGCCCTGGGGCTGGTACGACAGCATCGACCTGGGCGAGCGATTCCAGGTCAAGCGCATCATGGTCAAGCCCGGCGCGTCCTTGAGTCTGCAGATGCACCACCACCGCGCCGAGCACTGGATCGTCGTCAGCGGCACGGCCGAGGTCAGGGTCGGCGACGAGACCCGGCTGCTGACGGAAAACCAGAGCACCTACATCCCGCTCGGCCAGGTGCACCGGCTCGCCAACCCGGGCAAGGTGCCGCTGGAGATCGTCGAGGTGCAGTCGGGCAGCTACCTCGGCGAGGACGACATCGTGCGCTTCGAGGATACCTACGGCCGGCGCTGACCGCGGCCGGGCTCGCGGCTCGTGCCGGCCATCGCAGGGCGGCGTGCCGCGGCAGCCCTCGCCCGCGACGCGCCGCCGCCGGCGGCCCCAGGTTTTCGCCAACAGACGCGGCGCGCCCGGGACGGTATATCTTCGCGCCTTCGACCCCACTCCCCAGGAGCCTCCATGCCCGTGTTTCCCCGTCGTCGTGCCCTGACCGCGCTGGCCGTCGCCGCCGGCGCCTGCCTGCTGCCCGCCGCAGCGAACGCGCAGCAGTTCATCAACATCCTCACCGGCGGCACCAGCGGCGTGTACTACCCGCTGGGCGTCGCGCTGGGCAAGATCTACGGCGAGAAGATCCCCGGCGTCAAGACCCAGGTGCAGTCGACCAAGGCCTCGGTCGAGAACCTCAACCTGCTGCAAAAGGGCCGCGGCGAGCTCGCGCTGGCGCTGGGCGACTCGGTCAAGTTCGCCTGGGAGGGCAACGCCGAGGTCGGCTTCCCGGCCAAGCTCGACAAGCTGCGCGGTCTGGCCGCGGTCTATCCGAACTACATCCAGATCGTCTCGTCGCAGGCGAGCGGCATCAAGACCTTCGCCGACCTGAAGGGCAAGAGCCTGTCGGTCGGCGCCGCCAAGTCGGGCACCGAAGTCAACGCGCGCGAGGTGTTCAAGGCCATGGGCATGTCGTATGCCGACCTCGGCAAGACCGAGTACCTGCCGTTCGGCGAGTCGGTCGAGCTGATCAAGAACCGACAGCTCGATGCCACGCTGCAGTCCGCCGGCCTGGGCGTGGCCTCGATCCGCGACCTCGCGACCTCGATCCCGGTCAACGTCGTCGCGGTGCCGGCCGACGCGGTGGCCAGGATCGGCGCGCCCTACATCGCCGCCACCATCCCGGCGGGCACCTACCCCGGCCAGACGGCCGACGTGCCGACCGCGGCGGTCGTCAACTTCCTCGTCACGCACGACGGCGTGCCCGAGGAGACGGTCTACCAGATGACCAAGCAGCTGTTCGAGAACCTCGACCAGATGGTGGCCGCGCACAAGGCGGCAACCGCGATCAAGCTCGAGACCGCGACCGCCGGCATGCCGGTGCCGCTGCACCCGGGCGCGATGCGCTACTACAAGGAAAAGGGCCTGATCAAGTAGGCCGCCGACCACGATGAGCGCGCCCCAGGCCGCCGCCGCGGCGGCCGCTCCCGCTGCTGCGGCGGCACCGGCGGGCGGCGCCGCCGCGGCGGCCCAGCACATCGAGCCGCTGGCCGGCGGACTTTCTGCCGGCCCGGTGGGCCGGGTGCTGTTCTGGCTCGCGGTGGCGTTCTCGGCCTTCCAGATCGCCACCGCCGCGCACCCATCGACCTGCCCAGCCAGGTCGTGCGGCGGTGCACGTGAGCTTCCTGCTCGCGCTGGCCTTCCCGCTGCTGGCCGCGATCTCGCGCGAGCAGCGCGACCTGCGCGCCGGGCGCGGCGCTGGATCGGCCTGGCGCTGGCCACGGCGGCAGCACTGGCCGCGGCGGTGGTGGCCGGCTACCAGTGGGTCGAGCACGATGCGCTGCTGCTGCGCGCCGGCGACCTGACCAGGCTCGACCTCGCGTTGGGCGTGCTGATCCTGGCGCTGCTGTTCGTCGCCACCTGGCGCGCGATGGGGCCCGGCGCTGCCGATCATCGCCGGCGCCTTCCTCGGCTACCGCCTGTTCGGCCAGTACCTGCCGGTGCCGCTGAACCACCGCGGCTACGGCGTCGACCAGGTCATCGACCACATGGCCTACGGGACCGAGGGCATCTACGGCATCCTGACCTACGTCTCGTCGACCTACATCTTCCTGTTCATCCTGTTCGGCGCCTTCCTCGAAGAAGCCGGGATGATCAAGCTTCTTCACCGACGTCGCGCTGGGCCTGTTCGGCCACCGGCGCGGCGGGCCGGCCAAGGTGGCCGTCTTCTCCGTCCGGCCTGATGGGGCACCATCAGCGGCTCGGCGTGGCCAACGTCGTCACCACCGGGCAGTTCACGATCCCGCTGATGATGCGGAGCTTCGGCTACCGGCCGGCCTTTGCCGGCGGCGTCGAGGCCACCGGCTCGATGGGCGGGCAGATCATGCCGCCGGTGATGGGGCGGTCGCCTTCATCATGGCCGAGACGCTGGGCGTACCGTATGCCGAGGTCGTCACCGCGGCCGTCATCCCGGCGCTGCTTTTTTTCGCGTCGGCCTTCTGGATGGTGCACCTCGAGGCCGGCCGCGCCGGCCTGGTCGGCCTGCCGGCCGACGAGCTGCCGTCGCCGCTGCGCGCCGTGCGCGAGCGCTGGTACCTGATCCTGCCGCTGGCGGTGCTGGTGTGGCTGCTGTTCGGCGGCTACACGCCGCTGTTCGCCGGCACCGTCGGGCTGGCGCTGACGGTGATGCTGATCCTCGGCGGATCGGTCGCGCTCGGGCTGCCGGGCATCGTGCTGCGCGTGATCTTCTGGGTCGGCCTCGGGCTGGTCGCGGCCAGCTTCGCGCGCTTCGGCATCGCCGCGCTGACGGCCGGCATCGTCGGCCTGATCGTCGTCAACCTGTTCACGCGCGGCGGGCGCGAGACGCTGGCGCTGTGCCGCGACAGCCTGGCCGACGGCGCCAAGACCGCGCTGCCGGTCGGCATCGCCTGCGCCATCGTCGGCATCATCATCGGCACGATGACGCTGACCGGCGCGGCCAACACCTTCGGCCAGTTCGTCGTCTCGGTCGGCGAGAAGAGCCTGTTCCTGTCGCTGCTGCTGACGATGCTGACCTGCATCGTGCTGGGCATGGGCATCCCGACCATCCCCAACTACATCATCACCTCCAGCATCGCCGGCCCCGCCCTGCTCGAGCTCGGCGTGCCGCTGATCGTCAGCCACATGTTCGTCTTCTACTTCGGCATCCTCGCCGACCTGACGCCGCCGGTCGCGCTGGCCTGCTTCGCGGCCGCGCCGATCGCGCGCGAGCGCGGCCTGCGGATCTCGATGCAGGCGATCAAGGTCGCCGCCGCCGGCTTCGTGATCCCGTTCATGGCGGTTTACACGCCGGCGCTGATGATGCAGGCGGGCGGACCGCTGAGCGAGGCCCTGGGCTTCCCGCTCGCGGTGGCCTACATCGTCGCCAAGACGCTGCTGGCGATAGGCCTGTGGGGCGCGGCGGTGATCGGCTTCCTGCGCGGGCCGATGAACTGGGCCGAGCGCGCGCTGGCCGCCGCCGCCGCGGCGACGCTGATCGCCGCCTTGCCGCTGACCGACGAGATCGGCTTTGCGCTCGCCGCGCTGGCGGTCGGGCTGCACCTGTGGCGCCGGCGCGCGGCCGCTGCGCCCGCGGCCGGCTGAACAAACGCCCCCCGCGATGCCGATCTGCATCGCCGCCGGGATGGCGGCGCTGACGCTGGCCGCCGACGCGTTCACGCTCGCCTGGACGCACTCGGTCGAGCGCACCGCGTGGCAGGAGGACTGGCGCGTGCATGGCGCCGCGCTGGAACTCGTGCAGGCGCGCGTGCGCGGATCGGGCGCCGGCATGGAGCCGCCCGAAGGTGCGCAGCTGCGCGACGGCTGGTGGGTCTACCGGCAGCCGCTGACGGTACCGGTGCTGCGGCTCGCGGTCTCCGGCGCGACCGTCGACGGCTGGCGGCTGTGCACGGCGGACCAGGGTTGCCGCGAACTGGAGTCGCTGCTGGCCGGCGGTGACGGCGCCGCGGCGACGATCGAGATCCGGCCTGGCGCCTGCGTGCGCTGAGCCCGCGCTCACACGCCGCGCTGGCGCGAGGCCGCGCGTCCTCACCGGCAAGGCCACGATCAGGACAAGGCCGGGGTTTGCAGGCGTGGCCGGCGCGGGCACACTAGGGCACAGCGCCGCGCTCGACCGGGTAGGAGGGGCCGCCCGCAGCCCCGCGCGCGACCGAGGATTGCCCGCCCATGACCGCCCCGCTGCACCTGCACGTCCCCGAGCCCTCCGGCCGCCCCGGCCACGAGACCGACTTCTCGTTCCTGCACGTCTCGCCCGCCGGCGCGGCAAGGCGGCCGCCGGTCGACACCAGCCACTTCGACACCGAGGACCTCGCCTACGCGCTGATCCGCGTCCTCGACGACGACGGCCGCGCGGTCGGCCCCTGGGTGCCCGAGCTGGACCCGGTCGCGCTGCGCCGCGGCCTGCGCGCGATGATGAGGACGCGCATCTTCGACGCCCGCATGCTGGTCGCGCAGCGGCAGAAGAAGGTCTCGTTCTACATGCAGTGCCTGGGCGAGGAGGCGATCGCGGTGGCGCACGCGTTCGCGCTGCACGAAGGCGACATGTGCTTCCCGACCTACCGCCAGCAGGGGCTGTTGCTGGCGCGCGACGATGTCTCGATGGTCGAGATGATGTGCCAGCTGATGAGCAACGAGCGCGACCCGATGAAGGGCCGCCAGCTGCCGGTGATGTACTCGTACAAGCGCGCCGGCTTCTTCTCGATCTCGGGCAACCTGGCGACCCAGTTCGTCCAGGCGGTCGGCTGGGCGATGGCGTCGGCGATCGCTGGCGACACGAAGATCGCGTCGGGCTGGATCGGCGACGGATCGACGGCCGAGAGCGACTTCCACACCGCGCTGACCTTCGCCCATGTCTACCGTGCGCCGGTGATCCTCAACGTCGTCAACAACCAGTGGGCGATCTCGACCTTCCAGGCGATCGCCGGCGGCGAGGCGACGACGTTTGCCGCACGCGGCGTCGGCTGCGGCATCGCCAGCCTGCGCGTCGACGGCAACGATTTTCTCGCCGTCTATGCGGCGTCGCGCTGGGCCGCCGAGCGCGCGCGGTCCAACCTCGGGCCGACGCTGATCGAATGGGTGAGCTACCGTGCCGGCGCGCACTCGACCTCGGACGACCCGTCCAAGTACCGGCCGGCCGACGACTGGAAGCGCTTCCCGCTCGGCGACCCGGTCGACCGGCTGGCGCGCCACCTGATCGCGATCGGCGAGTGGTCCGAGTCGCAGCACGCGCAGGCGCAGCGCGAGCTCGAGGCCGAGGTCGCGGCGGCGCAGAAGGAGGCCGAGCGCCACGGCACGCTGCTCGACGGCCATATCCCGAGCGCGGCGACGATGTTCGAGGGCGTGTACGAGACCACGCCCTGGCATTTGCGCGCGCAGCGCCAGCAGCTCGGGGTCTGACGATGGACGCTGCGATGGGCGCGGGCGAAGCCGGCAAGGCGGTGCCGATGACGATGATCCAGGCGCTGCGGTCGGCGATGGACGTCGCGATGGCGCGCGACGACAAGGTCGTCGTCTTCGGCGAGGACGTCGGCTATTTCGGCGGCGTCTTCCGCGTCACCGAGGGGCTGCAGGCCAAGTACGGCAAGTCGCGCTGCTTCGACACCCCGATCAACGAGGGCGGGATCGTCGGCATCGCGGTCGGCATGGGCGCCTACGGGCTGCGCCCGGTGGCCGAGATCCAGTTCGCCGACTACTTCTACCCCGCGGCGGACCAGATCATCTCCGAGGCGGCGCGGCTGCGCCACCGGTCGGCGGGCGACTTCAGCGCGCCGATCACGATCCGCATGCCCTGCGGCGGCGGCATCTACGGCGGGCAGACGCACAGCCAGAGCCCGGAGGCGATCTTCACCCATGTCTGCGGGCTGCGCACCGTGATGCCGAGCAACCCGGTCGATGCCAAGGGGCTGCTGATCGCCGCGATCGAGTGCAACGACCCGGTGATCTTCCTGGAGCCCAAGCGCCTGTACAACGGCCCGTTCGACGGTCACCACGAGCGCCCCGTCGTGCCCTGGTCCAAGCACGCGCTCGGCATGGTGCCCGAGGGCTACTACGCGACGCCGCTGGAGAAGGCCGCGGTCTTCCGCCCCGGGCGCGCGGTGACCGTCGTCACCTACGGCACGATGGTCTGGGTCAGCGCCTGCGCGGCCGAGGAGACCGGGATCGACGCCGAGGTGATCGACCTGCGATCGCTGTGGCCGCTGGACCTGGACGCGATCGTCGGCTCGGTGCGGCGCACCGGGCGCTGCGTGATCGTGCACGAGGCCACCCGCACCGGCGGCTTTGGCGCCGAGCTGACGGCGCTGGTGCAGGAGCACTGCTTCCACTGGCTGGAGGCGCCGATCGAGCGCGTCACCGGCTGGGATACGCCCTACCCGCATGCGCAGGAATGGGACTACTTCCCCGGCCCGGCGCGCGTCGGTGCGGCGCTGCGGCGCGTACTGGAGTCGTGACGGAGGCGTGATGGGCCTGTACGCGATCAAGATGCCCGATATCGGCGAAGGCATCGCCGAGGTCGAGCTCGTCGCCTGGCATGTCGCGCCCGGCGACAAGGTGGCCGAGGACCAGGTGCTGGCCGAGGTGATGACCGACAAGGCCTCGGTCGAGGTCCCGTCACCGGTCGCCGGGACGGTCGTCGCGCTCGGCGGCGAGGTCGGGCAGGTGATGGCGGTCGGCAGCGAGCTGATCCGGCTCGAGGTCGAGGGCGCGGGCAATCTCGCGGCGGGCGCTGCGGCACCCGCTGGCGAGGCACCACGCCCCGCGGCGGACGCGCCGGCGCCGCGGCCGTCGCCTAGGCCGGCCGAGGCGGCGCCCGAACCGGCACGCGAGGCGGCGGCGGTGCGGGCACCCGCCGTCTCGCGCCTGGCCGCCTGCCGCCAGCGCGCGCGCGCTGCCGCGCGCGCCGCCGGCGAGCGCCCGCTCGCGTCGCCCGCGGTGCGCCACCGCGCCTGGGAGCTCGGCATCGCGCTGCAGTTCGTCCCCGGCAGCGGCCCGGCCGGGCGCATCACGCACGCGGACCTGGACGCCTTCGTCGCCGCCGGCGGACGCCCGGCGCCGGCGGCGGCGGCCAGCGGGCTGCAGCCGCGCCACGACGAGCAGGTGCTGCCGGTCATTGGGCTGCGCCGGCGCATCGCGCAGAAGATGCAGGAGGCCAAGCGCCGCATCCCGCATTTCAGCTATGTCGAAGAGGTCGACGTCACCGAGCTCGAGGCGCTGCGCACCCAGCTCAACGACCGCCACGGCGAGACGCGCGGCCGGCTGACGGTGCTGCCGCTGCTGGTGCGCGCGATCGTGCTGGCGGTGCGCGAACTGCCACAGGTCAACGCGCGCTACGACGACGACGCCGGCACCGTCACGCGCTTCGGCGCCGTCCACCTCGGCATCGCGACGCAGACCGACAACGGCCTCGTCGTGCCGGTGCTGCGCCACGCCGAGGCGCGCGACCCCTGGGATGCGGCGGCCGAGATCGCGCGCCTGGCGCAGGCCGCGCGCGGCGGCAAGGCCACGCGCGACGAGCTCGGCGGCTCGACGATCACGATCACCAGCCTCGGCGCGCTGGGCGGCATCGTCACCACGCCGGTGATCAACCACCCCGAGGTCGCGATCGTCGGCGTCAACCGCATCGTCGAGCGCCCGGTGATGCGCGGCGGCGCCGTCGTCGGGCGGATGATGATGAACCTGTCGTCGTCGTTCGACCACCGCGTCGTCGACGGCATGGACGCCGCGCGATTCGTGCAGGCGGTTCGCGCGCGGCTCGAGGCGCCGGCGCTGATGTTCGTCGAGCCGGCATGAACGCGCGCCGCCGCCCAGCGAGTACCGCGTCGCGCGCGCCGCACCGCCGCATCGCCACGAGGCCCGCACGATGAAGGAGACCACGACCACGCTGCTCGTCATCGGCGGCGGCCCCGGCGGCTACGTCGCGGCGATCCGCGCCGCGCGGCTCGGGGTGCCGACGCTGCTGGTCGAGGCGCAGGCGCTGGGCGGCACCTGCCTGAATATCGGCTGCATCCCGTCCAAGGCGCTGATCCACGCCGCCGACGCCTTCGAGCAGGCACGCGGCTGGGCCGCGGGCGCGGCCGGCGACGCGGGGGGCCACGCCGCAGGCCACGCGGGCGATCATGCGGGCGGCCACTCGGCGCTCGGCATCCGCGTCGCGTCGCCGACGATCGACCTGGCGCAGACGCTGCGCTGGAAGGACGGCATCGTCGCGCGGCTGACCGGCGGCGTCGGCGCGCTGCTGCGCAAGGCCGGCGTGCGCGTGCTGCACGGCTGGGCGACGCTGGTCGACGGCAAGACGGCCGAGCTGCGGGACGAGGCCGGCGAGGTCCAGCGCATTCGCTGCGAGCACCTGCTGCTGGCCACCGGCTCGCGCGCGGTCGAGCTGCCCGGGCTGCCCTTCGGCGGCGCGGTGATCTCGTCGACCGAGGCGCTGTCGCCGGCCGCGCTGCCGCAGCGGCTGGTCGTCGTCGGCGCCGGCTATATCGGGCTCGAGCTCGGCATCGCCTACCGCAAGCTCGGCGCCGAGGTCACGGTGGTCGAGGCCGCCGAGCGCGTGCTGCCGGGCTGGGACGCCGAGCTGACGCGGCCGGTGCGCGCGGCGCTGGACCACCTGGGCGTGGTGCTGCACCTGCAGTGCAGCGTGCAGGGGCTGACGGCCGACGGGCTCGGCCTGCGCGTGCGCACCGCGACCGCCGACGAGTTCGCGCTGCCGGCCGACCGCGTGCTGGTCGCCGCCGGCCGGCGCCCCGCCACCGAGGGCTGGGGGCTGGAGGGGCTGCAGCTCGAGATGGCCGGCCGCGCGGTCAAGGTCGACGACCGCTGCCGTACGTCGATGCGCAACGTCTGGGCGATCGGCGACCTGACCGGCGAGCCGATGCTCGCGCACCGCGCGATGGCGCAGGGCGAGATGGTCGCCGAGCTGATCGCCGGCCAGCGCCGGCAATGGATGCCGGCGGCGATCCCGGCGATCTGCTTCACCGACCCCGAGGTCGTCGCCGCCGGGCTCTCACCGGATCAGGCCGAGGCGGCCGGCATCGACGCGCTGCACGCCTCGTTCCCGTTCGCCGCCAACGGCCGCGCGATGACGATCGGCGCCGACGCCGGCTTCGTGCGCGTCGTCGCCCGGCGCGACAACCACCTGATCGTCGGTTGGCAGGCGGTCGGCCGCGCAGTGAGCGAGCTGGCGGCGGCGTTCTCGCAGTCGATCGAGATGGGCGCGCGGCTGGAGGATGTCGCCGGCACCATCCACGCCCACCCGACGCTCGGCGAGGCGGTGCAGGAGGCGGCGATGCGGGCGCTGGGGCGGGCCCTGCACGTCTGAGCCTAGATCCGGCAGTTGGGCGCGCCCGAGCGGGCCGTCATCGGCCACGCTGGCAAGGCGCAAACCGCAGCGATGGCTCGTGCCATCGCGAGGATTTGCAACGCCGACAGCGTGGTCGAGGGCGGCTCGATCGGGTGCGCAGCGCGCTCACCCGACAGGTGAGCAGCGTCGTGGCCACTTTCGTCAAGCACGTCAAGACGTTGCATGCGGAGGAAAGCGGTCAACTGCCGGATCTAGGCTGAGACGGGTTCACGGTCGACCGTCGAGCGCCTCGAGGATATCCGGCTGTCGGCTTGCGGCCACATGCCGAACGCTCGGCGCTGGGCCGCAAGGAACCGGATGGCGTGGAAGATGCAAACCACGAGGGTTGCAGGCCCCTGGGCAATGGCTGAGGCGTTCCGGGTCCGGCCGCGAGCGACCGGGCCCGGCGCCGCCGGTCGCCGGCGTCTGCGAGCTCGATCGCCGAGCGTCAGCCGCCGGCGCGCCCGATGCCGTGGTATTCGAAGCCCATCTGCGCCAGCAGCGCCGGGTCCCAGATGTTGCGGCCGTCGAAGACCAGCGGCTGCTTCAGCGCCGCCTTCAGGCCGTCGAAATCCGGTGTGCGGAATTCCTTCCACTCGGTCACGAGCAGCAGCGCATCGGCGCCCCGCGCGGCGTCGGCGGCGCTGGCGGCGAATTCGAGCCCGGGACGGTCGCCGAGCACGCGCCGCGCCTCGTCGGCGGCGACCGGGTCGTAGGCGCGAACGCGCGCGCCGCGCGCCAGCAGCGCGTCGACGACGACCCGGCTCGGCGCCTCGCGCATGTCGTCGGTATCGGGCTTGAACGCGAGCCCCCACAGCGCGAAGGTCCGCCCCGCCAGGTCCGCGCCGAAGCACGCGACGACCTTGTCGACGAGCACGTGCTTCTGGCGCTCGTTGGCCGACTCGACCGCGTGCAGCACCTGCAGCTCGACGCCGTGCTCGCGTCCGATGTGGATCAGCGCCTTGACGTCCTTCGGGAAGCAGCTGCCGCCGTAGCCGGTGCCGGCGTACAGGAAATGCTTGCCGATGCGCGGGTCCGACCCGATGCCTCGGCGCACCTGCTCGATGTCGGCGCCGACGCGCTCGGCCAGCCGCGCCAGCTCGTTCATGAAGCTGATGCGGGTGGCGAGCATCGCGTTGGCCGCGTACTTGGTGAACTCGGCGCTGCGCAGGTCCATCAGCTGCAGGCGGTCGGACTGGCGCATGAAGGGCTGGTACAGCGCGCGCATCAGCAGGATGGCGCGCTCGTCGTCGGCACCGACGACGATGCGGTCCGGCCGCATGCAGTCCTCGACCGCCGCGCCCTCCTTCAGGAACTCGGGGTTGGAGACGACGGCGAACGCGGTATCCGCCATCCCGCGCGCGGCCAGTTCCTCGGCGATCACGGCGCGGACGCGGTCGGCAGTGCCGATCGGCACCGTGCTCTTGTCGACCACGACCTTGTAGTCGGTCATGTGGCGGCCGATGCTGCGCGCGGCGGCCAGCACGTACTGCATGTCGGCCGACCCGTCCTCGTCCGGCGGCGTGCCCACGCCGATGAACTGCAGCGTGCCGTGCGCGACCGAGGCCGCGACATCGGTCGTGAACTGCAGCCGGCCGGCGGCGCGGTTGCGCGCGACGATCGCCTCCAGCCCCGGCTCGTGGATCGGGATCCCGCCTTCCTCGAGGATGCGGATCTTGCGCGCGTCGACGTCCAGGCAGACGACGTGGTTGCCCATCTCCGCGAGACAGGCGCCGGTGACCAGGCCGACGTAGCCGGTGCCGATGACGGTGACTTTCATGCCGACGGATTATCCCGGGCCGGGTTCGCCGCGGGCGTGACGCCTGCCACGGGCCAGGGTGCTGCGCAGCGCGCGCGGGCCGGGCGGGGGGACCGCGTGCGTCGATCGGGCGGCTCCCGAGACCTTGCGGCATCGGTCCGGGCGAGCGATCGGGGCGTCGCGCAGAATCCCCGACCCGACCCGACCCGCGATGAATCCCCCGCAGCGCCCCCTCGCCGATCCCGACGCGTCCGGCTGGCACGTCGTCGGCCTCGGCATGGTGGCGCTCGCCTGCGCGATGGGCATCGGCCGCTTCGCGTTCACGCCCTTGCTGCCGCTGATGCTGCGCGACGGCACGCTGAACGCGGTCACCGGCGCCGAATGGGCCGCCGCCAACTACGGCGGCTACCTGCTGGGGGCGTTGACCGCGGCGCGGTTCTCGGCCGACCCACGCCGGGGCCTGAACCTGGGGCTGGCCGGCGTCGCGATCACGACCTTGGCGGTGGCCTGGACTGGCGACGGGGCGACCGCGATCGCCGGCGCCGCGCTGCGCGCCGCCGCCGGCGTCTTCAGCGCCTGGACGCTGGTGTGCACGAGCAGCTGGGCGCTGGCGGAACTGGCGCGGCGGCAGCGGGCGCAGCTCGGCGCGTGGATCTACGCCGGGGTCGGCCTCGGCATCATGCTGGCGGGCATGCTGGCCTGGCTCGGCGGGCGGCAGCCGGCGCGCTGGCTGTGGATCGAGCTGGGTTTGCTCGCCGCGGCGGGTGCGGTGGTCGTCACGCGGCAGCTCCGCCGTGAAGGCTCCACGATGCCTTCGGCGGCGGTTGCCGCGGCGTCGTCGCCGGCGCAGGCTGCCGGCCCAGGCACGCTCGGGCTGGTGCTGTGCTACGGCGGCTTCGGCTTCGGCTACATCGTGCCGGCGACCTTCCTGCCGGCGATGGCGCGCCAGCAGGTGTCGGACCCGCTCGTCTTCGGCCTGACCTGGCCGCTGTTCGGGCTGGCGGCGGCGCTGTCGGTGGTCGTCGCCGCGCGCTGGATGGCGGCCTGGCCGCGCCGGCGCGTGTGGGCGCTGGCGCAGGCGGCGATGGCGCTGGGCACCGCGCTGCCGCTGGCCAGCCAGGCGCTGTGGGCGCTGGCCGCCTCGGCGGTGCTCGTCGGCGGCACCCTGGTGGTGGGGACGATGGCCGGGCTGCAGCTCGCGCGCGAGCGCCGTCCGGCCAACCCGACGCCGCTGCTGGCGCGCATGACGGTGGCCTTCGCGATCGGACAGATCGCCGGGCCGCTGCTGGTGCGCGCGATCGGCACGAGCCGCCCGGCAGGCCTGGATGCGCTGGGTTGGGCGCACGCCGCGGCCACCCTGCTGCTGCTCGTCACGGCCGCATGGCTGTGGCGCGGCGGCGATGCGCTTTCGGCCGAGCGGCAGCCAATGCGCTGATGCCTGCCTTCTGACCGGGCCCCCTACGTCGGTGGGAGGGTGCCCGCCGGCCGTGGCCTGCCACCGTCCCGGTATTCGACCGTCGAGAACCAACTCGGTAGCCTGCCGAGGACGGCGGGTGCCCTTGCCCGTAAGTAAAGGAGGAGGGGCGGGCGCAGCCCGCCCCGGGGGACATGGAGGGCAAGGGTACCCGCCGTCCTCGGCCCGCGCGATCGCCGCAATCCACGAGCAAACAGGCACGCAATGACCGCATCGGGCCGAGCACGAGCGCTCGAGCGCAGGCCTTTCTCGTCCGCTCGAACGCAAGCCTGCGTCAGCCCCCGTCGCCACGCGCGCGCATCTTGGCGTGGACGTAGGCGCCGTGCGGGATGTGGAGCAGGTCGGCGATTCGCCACAGCACGTGCTGCTCGTGCGCGCTGAGGTGTCCGTCGGCGTAGGCCACGCGCCACATGTGCTCGATCATGCGCAGCTTGGCCGGCATCTCGAAGTGCGCGTTGATGTGCGAGGTGAAGGCGAACCAGTCGCTGGCGTTGCGCGCGGTCTGCTCGGCCAGTTCGACCAGGCGCGCGATCTCGTCCTCCGCGAGCGCGAACTTGTCGCGCAGCGCATCGATCACGGCACGCCGTTCGGCGTCGCCGATGTCGGCGTCGGCGCGCATCACCTCGACCAGCATCACCGCCGTGGCGAGCTGCAGCGTATGTTCGGCCCCTGAAGGCTCGGCGGCTTGCGGCGGCGGCACCAGCGCCGCGAACAGATCCCGGATCGTCCTGAGCATCGCGCGATGATGGCGGAAAACGCCGCGATGCGCCGCCTTGTGCGGTCTCGACCCCGCGGCGGCCGACCTCCCGGCGGCTTGACAGGTTTTACTTTAGATCTAAAGTATCTGCTTGCCCAACCCGGAGTTCCCGATGAAGATCGTCTGCATCGGCGGCGGCCCCGCCGGCCTGTACTTCGCGCTGCTGATGAAGCAGCTCGACCCCGCGCACGAGATCCGCGTCGTCGAGCGCAACCGCCCCTACGACACCTTCGGCTGGGGCGTCGTCTTCTCCGACGCGACGATGGACAACATGCGGCAGTGGGACGCGCCGACCGCGGCCGAGATCGAGCAGGCCTTCGCCCACTGGGACGATATCGAGCTGCACTTCAAGGGCCGCACGATCCGCTCCGGCGGCCACGGATTCGTCGGCATCGGGCGCAAGAAGCTGCTCAACATCCTGCAAGCACGCTGCGAGCAGCTCGGCGTCGAGCTGGTCTTCGAGACCGAGGTCGACTCGGACGCCGACTACCCCGACGCCGACCTGATCGTCGCCAGCGACGGCATCAACTCGCGCATCCGCGCCAAGTACGCCGAGGTGTTCAGGCCCGACATCGTCGTGCGCCCGAACCGCTATATCTGGCTCGGCACGCACAAGCTCTACGACGCCTTCACCTTCCTGTTCGAGAAGACCGCGCACGGCTGGTTCCAGGCCCATGTCTACAAGTTCGACGCCGACACCAGCACCTTCATCGTCGAATGCCCGGAACCTGTCTGGAAGGCGCATGGCCTGGACGCGGCCGACCCGCAGCAGTCGATCGCCTTCTGCGAGCAGCTCTTCGCGCGCAACCTGCAAGGCGCCGAGCTGCTGAGCAACGCGCGCCACCTGCGCGGCAGCGCGTGGCTGAATTTCCAGCGCGTGAGCTGCGAGCAGTGGTCGCTGCACAACGGCCGCAGCCACGTCGTGCTGATGGGCGATGCGGTGCACACGGCGCACTTCGCGATCGGGTCGGGCACCAAGCTCGCGATCGAGGATGCGATCGAGCTGACGCGGCAGTTCAAGGAGCTCGGCGACGAGCCCGTGCAACTCCCCGCGGTGCTGGCGCGCTACCAGGACCTGCGCCGCGTCGACGTGCTGCGGCTGCAGAACGCGGCCTGGAATGCGATGGAGTGGTTCGAGGTCTGCGGCGCGCGCTACTGCGACCAGCTCGAGCCCGAGCAGTTCATGTATTCGATGCTGACGCGCAGCCAGCGCATCAGCCACGAGAACCTTCGCCTGCGCGACAAGGCCTGGCTCGAGGGCTACGAACGCTGGTTCGCCGACCGCGCGACGCGCGCCGCGGGACCGACCGCGCAGGGCGCCGCAGGGCCGGCTGGGCAGCGCACGGCCGCGCGGCCGGCAACGCCGGACACCGCGGCGCCGCCCGCACCGCCGATGTTCACGCCCTACCGCGTGCGCTCGGTCGCGCTGAAGAACCGCGTCGTCGTCTCGCCGATGGCGCAGTACTCGGCCACCGACGGCGTGCCCGGCGACTATCACCTCGTCCACCTGGGCGCGCGCGCGATGGGCGGCGCCGGCCTCGTCGTCGCCGAGATGACCTGCACCAGCCCCGACGCGCGCATCACCCCCGGCTGCCCGGGGCTGTGGAACGACGCCCAGCGCGACGCCTGGGCGCGCATCGTCGGCTGGGTGCACGCGCATACCGACGCCAGGATCGCGATCCAGCTCGGCCATGCCGGACCCAAGGGGTCGACCAACGCGCCCTGGGACGGCGCCGGCGCCGACCAGCCGCTGCCCGGCGGCGAGGCCGGCAACTGGCCACTGATCGCGGCATCGGCGCAGCCCTACCTCGACGACGGCCGCGTGCCGCGCGCGATGACGCGCGCCGACATGGATCGCGTGCGCGAGGACTTCGTCGCCGCCACGCGGCGCGCCGCCGCGGCCGGGTTCGACTGGCTCGAGCTGCACTGCGCGCACGGCTACCTGCTGTCGAGCTTCATCTCGCCGCTGACCAACCAGCGCGACGACGACTACGGCGGCAGCCTCGCCCATCGCCTGCGCTATCCGCTGGAGGTCTTTCGCGCCATGCGCGCAGCCTGGCCGCAGCCTCTGCCGATGTCGGTGCGGATCTCGGCGCACGACTGGGTCGAGGGCGGCATCGGGCCGGCCGATGCGGTCGAGATCGCGCGCGCGTTCCGCGACGCCGGTGCGGACCTGATCGACTGCTCGAGCGGCCAGGTCAGCCCGCACCAGCGCCCGACCTACGGCCGCATGTACCAGACGCCGCTGGCCGACCGCATCCGCCAGGAGGCCGGGATCGCGACGATCGCCGTCGGCGCGATCAGCGAGGCCGACCATGTCAACTCGATCATCGCCTCCGGCCGCGCCGACCTGTGCGCGATCGGGCGCCCGCACCTGGCCAACCCGGCGTGGACGCTGACCGAGGCGGCGAAGATCGGCTACACCGCCTTCGCGTGGCCCACGCCCTACGAGGCAGGCAAGCGCCAGCTCGAAGCCGGCTTCGAGCGCGCGCGCGCGCTGGCCGGCAGCACGGCATGAAGCCCGCGCGCAGCCTCGCCAGCCGGCGCGCGCAGGCGGTCGCGGGCGAAGGCGTGGCGCCCCACAACGCCGCGCGCAGCGCCACGCCCCCGTCCGCGGCCCAGCAACCCGGCCGCCACGACGACGGCGTCGCCGAGATGCACGCCGACCCGTCGACCTTGCGCCTGTGGCTGCGTCTGCTGGCGTGCAGCACGCAGATCGAGACCGAGATCCGGCGCCGGCTGCGCCGGCACTTCGGCACCACGCTGCCGCGCTTCGACTTTCTCGCGCAGCTGCACCGGCATCCGCAGGGGCTGCGCATGAACGAGCTGTCGCGCCAGCTGATGGTCACCGGCGGCAGCGTGACCGGGCTGACCGACCAGCTCGCCAAGGACGGCTGGGTGCGGCGCGAGCGCGCCGGCGACGACCGGCGCGCCTTCGTGCTGCAACTGACCCCCGCCGGTCGCGCGGCGTTCGAGCGCATGGCGTCGGTGCACCAGGTCTGGATCGACGAGCTGTTCGGCGGCCTCGACGCCACCGAGCAGCGCACGCTGCAGGCGCTGCTCGGCCGCCTGCGCTGGACCGCCGCCGAGCGGGCCACGCACAGCGGCGATCGCTGAACCGCGCTCTCGTCCGCGCGGCGTCGGCACGACCGCGCCGGCTCGCAGGGCGTCGGCGTTATGCTGGGGGCCCGCCCGCCTCGCTCCCGCCGCGACGATGCTCGTTTTGCCGCCCGAGATCACGCTCGCGACCGCCTTCGTCGTCGGCCTGCTGGGCTCGACGCACTGCCTGGGCATGTGCGGCGGCATCGCCGGCGCGCTCGCGCTAGGCGTGCCGCGACGCGGCGGCGCACTGCTGCCCTACCTGTTGGCCTTCAACGCCGGCCGCCTCGCCAGCTATGCGGCCGCCGGCGCGATCGTCGGCCTTGCCGGCGCCGGATTCTTCGGCGCGCTGCCGGCGCCGGGCGCGCGCATCGCGGCGCAACTCGTCGCCGGCGGCTTCATGGTGGCACTCGGGCTGTACCTGTCCGGCTGGCGCGGCCCGCTCGGCCTGGTCGAGCGGGCCGGCGCACGGCTGTGGCGTCGGGTCGAGCCGTTCGGCCGGCGGCTGCTGCCGGTGCGCCACCCGGGGCAGGCCCTGCTGCTCGGGATGCTGTGGGGCTGGCTGCCCTGCGGCATGGTCTACGCGGCGCTGGCGTGGACGCTGGCGGCCGGAAGCGCCGGCGCCGGTGCGGTGCTGATGCTGGCCTTCGGCGCCGGCACGCTGCCGATGATGCTCGCCACCGGCGGCGCCGCGCAGACGCTGGGCCGCGCGGTGCGCGCGAGCTGGCTGCGCCGTGGCGCCGGCACGCTGGTGCTGGCGCTGGGTGCGGTCTCGCTCGCCTGGACCGCGATCGCGCTGGCGAGCCCGGGGCTGGCGCGGCACGGCACGCCGTCGCACGCGGCCGCGAGCGCCGGGATCGATCCGCAGGCGACGGGCGTGCTGCGGCGATGAGCCCCGACATGCTGTGGCTGCTCGCGGTGGCCGGCGGCGGCGCGCTGGCCGCACTCGTGATGGCGCTGGTCGTGGCGCTGGTGCGGCTGCACGAAGCCGAACAGCGCGTGCGCGACAAGGACGCCGCGCATGGCGCCATGCTCGAGCGGCTGCGCGAGGGCGATGCCAGGCTGCGCGCGATCTTCGAGTCGGTCCCCGAGTGCGTGAAGCTGCAGGGCGCCGACGGCACCGTGCTCGACATCAACCCGGCGGGCCTGCGGCTGGTCGGCGCGGTGCGCCCGGGCGACATCGTCGGCCGGCGCATCTACACGATCGTCGCCCCCGAGCACCAGGCGCTGTACCGCGAGCAGATGCGGCGCGTCTTCGACGGCGAGTCGCTGGCCTACGAATTCCGCGCGCTGAGGCTGGACGGCCGCAGCCGCTGGATGCACACGCACGCGGTGCCGCTGCGCGATGCGCGCGGCGAGGTGCACGCGCTGCTCGGCATCACGCGCGACATCACCGAGGACAGGCAGGCCGAGGAGCAGGGTCGGCGCCACCAGACCGAGCTGGCGCGCGTCGCGCGGCTGTCGACGATGGGCGAGATGGCCACCGGCATCGCGCACGAGCTCAACCAGCCGCTGGCGGCGATCGCCAATTTCGCGCGCGGCAGCCTGCGCCGGCTGCGCAACGGCGACACCCACGATGCGATGGACCTGGTCGCGCCGCTGGAGGAGATCTGCCAGCAGGCCGACCGTGCCGGCGAGGTGATCCGCCACGTGCGCGACTTCGTGCGCCGGCGCGAGCCGGTGCGGGTCGACGCCGACCTCGTGCAGATCCTGCGCAGCGTGGCCCGCTTCGCCGAGCTGGAGGCGCGCCAGCACGGGGCGACGCTGCGGCTGGAGCTGCCGGCCGCGCTGCCGCGCATCTGGGCCGACCCGATCATGATCGAGCAGGTCGTCGGCAACCTGGTGCGCAACGCGATCGAGGCGATGGCCGAGGCGCAGTCGGCACGACGCGAGGTCGTCGTGCACGCGCGTGCGGGCGACCACGGTGCGGTCGTGGTCGAGGTCGCCGACACCGGCCCCGGCGTCGACCCCGGACGGGCCGACCAGGTCTTCGACCCCTTCTTCACGACCAAGCCCGAGGGAGTCGGCATGGGGCTGTCGATCAGCCGCTCGATCGTCGAGTCGCACGGCGGCAGCATCCGTGCCGGCGCGAGCCCGGGCGGCGGGGCGGCCTTCGTCTTCGCGCTGCCGGTGGCCGGCACGCAGGCGTGCGCGGCATGAGCGTCGCGAGCCAGGCCACCGTCTTCGTCGTCGACGACGACCCCGCTTTCGCGCGCAGCCTTTGCTGGCTGATCGAGAGCGTGCGGCTGCGCGTCGAGATGCACCCGTCGGCACAGGCCTTCCTCGATGCCTTCGACCCGGCGCGGCCGGGCTGCCTGCTGCTGGACGTGCGCATGCCGGGCATGAGCGGCATCGAGCTGCAGCAGCGGCTCGCGGCGCGCGGCGGCTACCACCTGCCGATCGTCTTCGTCACCGGCCACGGTGACGTCCAGATGGCGGTGCGCGCGGTACAGGCCGGCGCCTTCGACTTCGTCGAGAAGCCGTTCAACGACCAGGACCTGCTCGACCGCGTGCAGCGCGCGATCGCGCACGACGCCGTGCAGCGCGAGCGCGCACGCGACCGCGAGGCGCTGCGCGCGCTGTTCGACGCGCTGACGCCGCGCGAGCGCGAGGTGCTCGACCTCGTCGTGCAGGGGCAGTCGAACAAGGCGGTCGCCAACGCGCTGGGGATCAGCGCGAAGACGATCGAGTTCCACCGCGCGCGGCTGATGGACAAGCTGCACGCGCGCTCGGTGACCGACCTCGTCAAGCTCGCCGTGCGCCACCGCGAAGAAGCCTGAAGCGTCGCCGCGTGCGGGTCGACCCGCCGTCCTCGGCGGGCCAACACAATGGTTTTCGATCGACGAATGCCGGTGTGGTGACAGACCGAGGTCGGCGGGCACGTCGAAAGCCAGGAGAAGCCTGGAGCCGCGCTCGAGCGCGCCCCCTTCCGGCCGATCGCGAGGTTCGTTCGGAATCCTGCAGCCTCCTAGGAAGCATCCTAGTTGTCCCTCGTCACACAGGGGTTTATGGTCGATGCCGCAGGACCGGCGCGGCAGCGTCGCCGCGTGCCCGACCCGACAACCAAGGAGACGACATGCTCGACTTTCTGTTCAGCGGCTGGGGCGCATTCGCGATGACGCTGTTCATGCTGCTGCCGTTCGCGGCCGTGTTCACCTACGTCGTGCACCGCAAGAGCGTCGTCGACCGCGGGCCGGCGACGACCGCACCGGCCAGGCTGTCGCGCGTCGAGGGAGCGTGGCTGACGGCGGTGTTCGTGATCTTCGTCGGCGTCAACCTCGCGAGCATGAAGTACATGCCGACGATCGCCAGCGCGCACGCGGCGACGACGCGCACCGACATCCAGGACGTCGACCTGACCGCGACCTCCTGGAGCTACGAAATGTCGACGCGCGAGGTCGAGGCCGGACGCCCGGTGCGATTCTCCGGACGCAGCAGCGACACCATGCACGGCTTCGCGGTCTACCACCCGAACGGCCGGCTGCTGTTCACGATGATGCTGATGCCCGGCCTGAGCAAGCCGACCTCGCTGATCCACACCTTCGAGGATCCGGGGACCTACAAGGTGCGCTGCCTCGAATACTGCGGCATCGCCCACCACGGCATGCGCGACGAGATCACCGTCGTCGCCGCGCGTTGACGACAACGATCGAGGAGACAAGCCCATGTCCGTCGCCGCCACCCTGATCGAGCGCACCCCGCTGTTCGGGCGCATGTTCGCCATCGACAAGTCCACCGGGCTGGAGGAGATCAACGCCTGGCCGGCGCTGATGATCATGGCCTCGTTCGTCTGGCTCGCGGTCGCCGGGCTGCTCGGGCTGGTGATGCCGGCCACGCAGCTGTTCGACCTCGACAGCGGCCTGTTCTACACCACGCTGACGCTGCACGGCGCGGCGCTGGCGTTCCCGTTCACCTTCCAGCTGATGATCGGCGTCGGGCTGCACCGCGCCGGCGGCTGCGTCGGCAAGCCGGTCACCGGCTGGCTGCCGGCGCTGACCTTCATCGCGCTGAACCTCGGCGCGGCGCTGCTGACGGTGGCGGTGCTGCTGGGCTTCAAGATCAGCCTGGTCGCGATGTTCCCGCTGCCGCTGGTGGGCGTGAAGATGGGGATCTGGAGCATGGGCACGCTGATCCTCGGCTTCACCGGCATCTACCTCGTGCTGGCGTCGATGATCCTGCTGTACCCGATCCTCGTGCTGCGGATGCTGTTCTTCGGCAGCAAGCGGCCCGAGCTGGTGCTGTCGGCGCGATCGCTCAACGACCCGGGCATGCTCGGCATGACGCTGTCGGCGCTGACGCTGCTGGTCGCCGGCTTGCCGCTGGTCGCGGTCGGCACGACCCTGCTGGCGGCGCTGTACGGCGTGATCCCGATGTCGCTGGCGGCCTGGGCTGCCGAGCCGGTGGTCTTCCAGTACGCATTCTTCATCTTCGCGCACAACCTGATGGAGGCGATGGCGCTGATGGTGATGAGCGCGATGTACGCGACGCTGCCGCTGTACCTGGCGGACGGCACGCGCAAGCTGTTCAGCAACAAGATCGCCAACGCGGCGCTGTGGATCCTGCTGCTGACCTCGATCACCTCCTTCCTGCACCACTTCATCACGCTCTACCCGAACCAGCCGGCGGCACTCGCCTACTGGGGCAACATCATGAGCTGGGGCACCGGCATCGGTGCCGCGCTGTCGATCTTCACCGTGCTGGCGACGATCTGGCAGCACGGGCTGATCGCGTCGCCGGGGATCGTCGCCGTGCTCGCAGGCTTCGTGCTGTACATCCTCGACGGCGCGAGCGCGGTCGTGACCTCCAACGTCGCCTGGGCGTTCCAGCTGCACGGGACGATGTGGCAGAGCGGCCACACGATGACGGTGCTGGTCGCGATGTCGATGATGTGGCTGGGGGTGCTTTACCACCACTACCCGGTGATCACCGGCCGGCGGCTCGACGACCGGCTCGGCGCGTGGTCGGTGCGGCTGTTCCTGATCGGCGCGATCGGCGCCGCGCTGTCGATGCTGGCCGGCGGGGCCGACGGCATGCCGCGGCGATTTGCCGACTGGAACCAGGAGGGCTGGATGCTGTGGGGCAACCTGATCCTCTTCTTCGGCCTGATCCTGGGCGCCTCGCTCGTCGTCTACACGGTCAACCTGCTGAAGTCGCGCGAGATCGGCGAGGCGACCGGCGTGCGCGTCGCGCCGGCCTGATCCGGCGCCGGCGCGGGGCGGGGCAGCCAGCGTGGCAGGCGCGGCCGATCGCGCCGAGGACCGGCGCCCGGCCGCCGACGCGGGTGGCTCGTCCTGCGCCGCGATCGGCGATCCCGCCCGCGGCGGGGCCGCCGACCCCGAAGACGCCGCCGGCTGCGCGCTGTGCGGGTTGCCGCTGCCGGCGGGTGCGCCGGCCGACGGCAGCCGACGCTACTGCTGCAGCGGCTGCCTCGCGGTCGCCGGCCTGCTCGACCGTGCGGCCTCGGCGCCGTCCGCGGCGGCCGCGGCCGAGGCACCCGTCGGCGCGCGCGAGGCCTTCCTCTGGGTCGACGGCATGCACTGCGCCTCCTGCGCGCGGCTGCTCGAGCTGAGCGCGCTGCGCGTGCCGGGCGTGCACGCGGCGCAGGTCAGCTACGCAACCTCGACCGCGCGCATCGTCCACGACCCGGCTGTCGTCGACGAGGCCGCGCTGCCGGCGGCGCTGTCGCTGCACGGCTACCGATGGCGCGAGCGCGGCCGTCGCGCGGCCGAGGACGACGAGGGCCCGCGCCTGCTGCGCATGCTCACCGGCGGCGTGCTGGCGTCGGCGGTGATGATGCTGTCGTTCCTGTTCCTGTACCCGATCCACGCCGGGCTGGTGCAGCCGCAGGACTACGAGGCCATCCGCTGGCTCGCCTTCGGCGTCACGCCGCTGGCGCTGTTCGTGCTTTGCACGATCGTCGTCTTCTACGTCGGCTGGCCGATCCTGCGCGGCGCGGCCACCGGGCTGCGCGTGGGCATGCTCAACATGGACAGCCTGCTCACGCTGGCGATCCTGGCGGCGTATGCGTACAGCGTCTTCGCGCTGTGGTTCGACCCGATCGACCTGTACTTCGACGTCGCCGCCTCGCTGGTGGCGGTGATCACGGTCGGCCGCTTCGTCGAGCAGGGCGCGCGCGAGCGCGCCACGCAGGCGCTGGCGCGCATCATGGACGCGCCGCCGACGCGCGCGCGGGTGGTGCGCGACGGCCAGGGCCTGAGCTGCGCGATCGACGAACTGCGCGCGGGCGACCGCGTCTTCGTGCGCGCGGGCGAGACGGTGCCGGTCGACGGCCGCGTCGCCGCCGGCGAGGCCGCGGTCGACGAGTCGCTGCTGACCGGCGAGCCCTTCCCCGCCGCGCGTGCGCGCGGCGACCGCGTCCTCGGCGGTGCCGTGCTGCGCGAGGGCGAGCTCGAGATCGAGGTCGGTGCTGTCGTCGGCAGCCGCATCGCCAGCCTGGCGCGGCTGCTGTGGCAGGCGCAGAGCGCGGCCGGCGGCGTTCCAGGGCGCATCGACCGCCTCGCGCGCGTCTTCGTGCCCGCGGTACTTGCGCTGGCGACGCTGGTCGGCGCCGGCTCGCTGCTGGCCGGCACGGGCGCGCAGCAGGCGCTGCTGGCGGCGCTGGCCACGCTGATCGTGTCCTGTCCCTGCACCTTCGGGCTGGCGATGCCTTTGACCACCGCCAGCGCGGTCGCCGCCGCGCTCGAGCGCGGCATGCTCGTCACGCGCGCCGACCTGTTCGAGCGCGCGCCGCAGGTCGACCTGATCGCGCTCGACAAGACCGGCACGCTGTCCAGCGGCGAGATGGTCGTCGCCGAGGTCGTCGGCCCACCCGAGACGGCGGCGCTGGCCGCCGCCGTCGAGCGCGACTCGCCGCACCCGGTGGCGCGCGCGATCGCGCGCCTGGACGACGCCCGCCGCGCGCGCGATCCGCGCTGGCACCCGGGGCGCGGCGCCAGCGCCTGGGTCGGCCAGCGGCGCGTCGCGGTCGGCAGCACGGCGCTGTTCGACGCCCTGGGCTGGCCGGTGCCGGCCGAGCTGGCCGCGCGCATGGCCGCGCACGACGACGGCGACAGCGTGGTCTCGTGGGTCGGCTGGGACGGCGCCGCACTCGGCGCCATCGTCACCCGCGACCGGCCGCGGCCGGGCTGGGAAGCGGTCGTCGAGCGCTTGCGCGCGCACGCGCCCGTCGTGCTGCTGACCGGCGCCCAGCGCGCCGACGCCTACGCGGGCCAGGTCGACGAGGTCTTCGCCGGCGTGCCGCCCGAGGCCAAGGCCGAGGTCGTTCGCCGCATGCAGTCGCGCGGGCGCATCGCGATGATCGGCGACGGCAGCAACGACGCGCCGGCGCTGGCGCAGGCGGACCTGGGCATCGCCTTCGGCGCGCCGACCGCGCTGGCGGCGCAGGCGGCCGACCTCGTCGTCACCAGCGACCGGCTCGAGCGCGTGCTCGACGCCTTCGCGCTGCTGGCGACGACGCAGCGGCGGATCCGGCAGAACCTGGGCTGGGCGCTGAGCTACAACGCGATCGCGATCCCGCTCGCGATGGCCGGCGCGATCACGCCGCTGGCCGCCGCGCTGGCGATGGTCGCCAGCAGCGCGCTCGTCGTCGCCAATGCCACGCGGCCGCTGCTGCCGCCACGTGTCGACGACGGCACCGAGGTCGCGCGGAGGCCGCGGGCCCGCACCGTCTGATCCGGCGCGGGCGCGATGCCCGTCTTCAAGCGCCCGGATCCGGCGCGGTTGCGCACGCCTGTCCGTCGGCCCCTTGCGCCGCCGCGATTCCGCGCGGCACGTTCACCAGCGCCAGCAGCAGCAGCCCGAGAACGAAGAACAGCCCGGTGGAGACGATCGCCAGCCGGTGGTTGCCGTCGGTCAGCAGCGTCACCAGGCCGTAGGTCATCGGCCCGAGGATGGCCGAGACGCGGACCGCGAAGGTCCACAGCCCGTAGAACTCGGCGCGCCGCCGCTCGGGCGAGAAGGCGCCGGCCAGCGCGCGGCCGGCCGACTGGCTGGATCCCATGCACAGGCCGGCGATCACCGCCGCGACCCAGAACAGACCCGGCCCGGTCGCCGCCCAGGCCAGCAGCGTCATCACGATCCAGCCTGCCAGCGTGACGGCCAGCGCCGGCCGGTGGCCGATGCGGTCCTGCACGTAGCCCCAGGCGAAGGCGCCGGCGGCGGCGGCGATGTTGACGAGGAAGATCAGCATCATCGTCTGCTGCTGCTGAAACCCCAGCACCTGCTCGGCGTAGACCGCGGCCAGCGCGACGACGACCGAGATCCCCGCCTGGTAGGCCACTGCACAGGCCAGCAGCGCGCTGAAGTCGCGGAAGCGCCGCGCCTCGTGCCAGGTGCGGTTCAGCCGCGCGAGCGACGCGCGCAGCCCGGCCCCGCCCGCCGGCGCGGCCTGCGGCAGCGCGCGCTCCTTCAGCAGCGCGAAGGTCGCCAGCGACGCGAGCGCGAACACGCCGGCGGTGATCAGCATCGTCACCGGCACGAACTGCGACGCCGGCTGCCCCTGGGCCTGGGCCGCGATCACGTAGGCCAGGCTCAGCCCGAGCGTGAGCATGCCGCCGAAGTAGCCGAAGCTCCAGCCCCAGCCCGAGACGCGGCCCAGGCTGCCGGCGCGCGCCAGCTCGGGCAGGAAGGCCGCGATCAGCGACTCGCCGTAGCTGAAGAAGGCGTTGGACAGCACGATCGCGACCACCGCCCACGCGACGTCGCCCGGCCCGGCCCCGGCCAGCGCGGCGGTGGCGGCGACGCAGCCGATCGTCGACAGCACGAGCAGCCGCTTTTTGGCCGCGCGCAGGTCGGCGTAGGCGCCGAGGGCGGGCATCGTCAGCATCACGATCAGGCTGGATACCGCCAGCGCGCTGGTCCAGGCCAGCGTCGCCCAGCTCGCGCCGCCGGCCACGCCGCCGACGAAGTAGGCGCTGAAGACCGCCGTCAGCACCACCGTCGTGTAGCCCGAGTTGGCGAAGTCGTACATCGCCCAGCCGAAGACCTCGCGCTTGCGCACGCCCGGGTTCAGGGCATCCTGGGGGAACAGCGGCATGACAGGCCCTTGCGAGGGTGATCGCCGGAGTATCGGCGAGCCGCATGACGTCCGCATTCACGCGTCGGCATGCCGTGCGACGGTGCGGGCGAATCGCTACACCTCCTCCCAGCGCAGGCTCAGCGCCGCCCCGGCCAGCCCCGCGGCCCCGAGCAGCGCCACCGTCCCCGGCACCGACCAGGCCGACGCGAGCGCCCCCATCCCGCCGGCGACGAGCAGCGCGAGGCCGATCGCGCTGTTGCTGACGGCGACGTAGTCGGTGCGCCGGTCGCCCTCGGCCATGTCGACGAGGTAGGTCTTGCGCCCCAGCCGCACCCCGGCGTGGGCGACGCCCAGGCCGACGAAGGCCAGCGGGTAGAACCACTGCCCGGCCGCCGCCGGCGGGGCCGCCGCGGCCCAGGCGGCGACCGCGATCGACAGCAACGCCGCCAGTGCCGACGCGCTGGTGAAGACCTGCCGGCTGGACCGGTCGGCCCAGTGCCCCCAGACGGGCGAGCTCAGCAGCGCCGCCAGTCCCTCGGCGGCGATGAACAGGCCGAGCAGCGACGCCGCACCGCCCAGGTCCTCGCGCGCCAGCGCGACGTAGAACGGCGCCGCCAGACCGGAGCCCATCGCCAGCGCGCGGGCGACGACGAAGCGGCGGAACGGTGCATCGTCGCGCAGCAGCGCCAGCCGCGCCCAGGCCTCGGCCGCGCCGTCGACGCCGCCTTCGGTCGCCCCCGGCGACTCGACGATGCGCGAGAAGCTCCACGCCGCCGCGGCCCACAGCGCGGCGCCTCCGGCCAGCAGCGCGGCGTAGGCCGCAGCCGACGCCGCGTCCGGCCGCAGCGCACCGAGCGCCACCCCGACCGCGAGCGACGCCAGCCCGCCGGCGGTGCCGATCCAGCCCGCGAGCCGGCCGCGGCGCGTCTTCGGGATCGTCTTGCCCTGCACGTCCTTGTAGGCGATCGAGCAGGCGCCGCGCGCGAGGCTGAAGACCCCCAGCAGCCCGACGATCGCCCAGCCCGCGGCCGCCCCCGACATCGTCATCGCCACCGCGGCGAGTGCCGCCAGCGCCGCCGACTGCACCGCCGCGCCGCCGACCCAGACCCCCTTGCGCACCGGCTGGCGCCGCACCAGCGCGCCCAGCAGCAACTGCGGCAGCATCGACCCCGACTCGCGGATCGGCACCAGCAGCGCCGTCATCCAGCCCGGCCCGCCCAGGTGCATCAGCAGCCAAGGCAGCGTCGTCTTGGCGCTGGCCACGCTGTCGGCGACCGAGCTGGCGGCATTCGCCGCCAGCATGCGCATGAAATTGCCCGGCACCTCGCGGCAGGCGTCGTCGGTGATCGCATGGCACACGCGGCCATCGTCGTCGCGCGCCAGGCGCTCGTAGACCGATTCCATCCAGGCCGGATGGCGGCCAGCGGGGCCCGCCACACCACCGGCGTCGCGGGCGCTATCCGAAGCACTCATGCCTGCACCCTCGGGCCCCCTTCGGGCTGGTCGGGAAGGTCCACTCATCGACCCATTCTGCCGCCGGCCGCGGCCCCGGGCGCCGCAGCCCGCCCTACACTCCGCCGCGCCATGCCCGTTCCGATCTGTCCGGCCGCCGGGCCCCGCGCGCGATGAAGGCGCGCGGCGTCCACCTCGAATACCGCTTCGCGGCCGACGGCCAGCGCGGCGCCGACCTCGCGCACCCGCTGTTCGATCTGCTCGCCGCGGTGCACGCCAACGGGTCGATCCAGCATGCCGCGCGCGCGCTCGGGGCCTCGTACCGCCACGTCTGGGGCGCGCTGCGGCGCTGGGAGGACGAACTCGGCGAGCCGCTGGTGGTCTGGGCGCAGGGCCAGCCGGCGCGGCTGACGCCGTTCGCCGACCGGCTGCTGTGGGCCGAGCGCCGGGCCCGGGTTCGGATGGCGCCGCACATCGAGGCGCTGCGCGCCGAGCTGCAGCGCGTGCTGGCCGACGCGCTCGACGGCAGCCAGCAGGTGGCGACGATCCACGCCAGCCACGATCTGGCGCTGCCGCTGCTGCGCGAGCACGCGGCCCCGCAGGGGCTGCACCTCGAGCTGCGCTTCGCCGGCAGCATGGATGCGCTGCGCGCGCTGGCCGAAGGTCGCTGCACGGTGGCCGGGTTTCACGTGCCGCCGCTGGAGGATGCGCGCAACGTCTTCGCGCGCGCGCTCAAGCCGCTGCTGGTGCCCGGGCGCCACAAGCTGATCGGATTCGCCAGGCGCAGCCACGGGCTGATGATCTCGCCAGGGCTAGACCCCGCCCCGGCGTCGCTGGCCGAGCTGCGCGGCAGGCCCGACCTGCGCTTCGTCCCGCGCCAGCCGGGGTCGGGAACCCGCCTGCTGACCGAGCACCTGATGGCTCGCCAGGGCCTGACGGCGGCCGACCTGCCCGGTTTCGACAGCACGCCCGAGGACAGCCACCTCGCCGTCGCCGCGGCGGTGGCCGACGCCGCCGCCTGCGGCCAGCCGGCAGCCGGGCTGGGCGTGCGCGCCGCCGCCGAGCGCTTCGGGCTGCGCTTCGTGCCGCTGGTCGACGAGCACTACTTCCTCGTCTGCCTGGCCGACGTGCTGGACCACCCGGCGGTACAGCGGCTGCGCGAGCTGCTCGCCGCGCCCGAATGGGCGGCACGGCTGGCCGCGCTGCCCGGCTATGCGCCCGAGCGCTCGGGGCAGGTCCTGTCGCTCACACAGGCCTTGCCGTGGTGGCATTTCCGACGCCCGCGGGCAGCCGGCAGATAGCCGCGGCCGCCAGGCCGGGTCGCACGCGGGCCACCGGGCGCGGCGGGAATCCGCTGCGGCCGGCCGGTCCGGCCGGCGCTGGGCGATACTTTGCGCATGGCCTTCGCCCCGCCCCCGGCCCACCGGCTGCGCGCGCTGCACCTCGAGGACTCCGAGCTCGACCACGAGCTGGCGGTCGCGCACCTGCTGCGCGCGGGGCTGCAGGTCGAGTGCCGGCGCGTCGAGACGCGCGCCGGATTCGAGGCCGCGCTCGTCGACGGCGGCTGGGACCTGGTGCTGTCGGACTACAACCTGCCGGGCTTCTCGGGCATCGAGGCACTGCAGATCGTGCGCGCGCGCGACGCCGAGCTGCCGTTCGTCCTCGTGTCGGGCGAGATCGGGGAGGACACCGCGGTCGACGCGATGCGTCACGGCGCCAGTGACTACCTGCTCAAGCAGAACCTGGCCCGGCTCGCGCCGGCGGTCGAGCACGCGATCGCGGCGGCCGAGGCACGCCGCGCACGTGCCGCCTCCGACCGCGAGCTCCAGGCCTCACGCGCGCAGCTGCGCGCGCTGGCGCGCCACCTGCAGGCCAGCATCGAGACCGAGCGCGCGGCGATCGCGCGCGAGATCCACGACGACGTCGGCGGCAGCCTGACGGCGCTGAAGTTCGACCTCGACTGGATGCGCCGCCACGCCGCGACGCCGGCGCTGGCGCAGCGCGCGCAGGCGGCGCTGGAGCTGCTCACGCACGCGATCGACGCCAGCAAGCGCGTGATGCACAACCTCAGGCCGTCGATCCTCGAGGAGGGTCTGGTGCCGGCGCTGCAGTGGATGGCCCGCAACTTCGAGCGCCGCACCGGCATCGAGTGCGTGCTGCGGGCCCCGGCCGACACGCCCGCGCTTCCGCCCGGGGTGCCGCTGGTGGCCTACCGCACGGCGCAGGAGGCGCTGACCAACGTCAGCAAGCATGCACAAGCCTCGCGCGTCGTCGTCGAGCTGGTGCTGGGCGCGGGCGTGCTGTCGCTGGAGATCGCCGACGACGGTCGCGGCATGACGCGCGAGGACCGCGCGAAGGCGCACAGCTTCGGCCTGCGCGGGCTGCACGAGCGCGCCGGCACGGTCGGCGGATGGATCGACCTGGCGAGCGGGCCGCGCGGCACCAGCCTGATCCTGTCGGTGCCGGTCGCCGACGACGAGGCGCCGCCATGCGGCGACCCGGACCCGGCAGCGCTGGACACCGCCGACCCCGACCGCGAGCACGACCCGTCGGCATGGACGCCGCTGTAGACCGTGGTGCGGCGCCGGGCCGGGCCCGCGCCTCGACGAACGATGGCAGGAGGCAGCCCCCGTGATGATCGACGTCATCCTGTGCGACGACCACGCGCTGATCCGGCGCGGGATCCGCGACACGCTGGGCGATGCCGGCGACATCCGTGTCGTCGGCGAGGCCGGCGACTACGGCGAGCTGCGCGCGCTGATGCGCCAGCGCACCGTCGACGCCGCACCGCCGCGCAACGCCTGCGACGTGCTGGTGCTCGACATCAACCTGCCCGGGCGCAGCGGCCTGGACGTGCTGCACGCCCTCAAGGACGAGGGGTCGCCGGTCAAGGTGCTGATCGTCAGCATGTACCCCGAGGACCAGTATGCGATCCGCGCGCTGCGCGCCGGCGCCTTCGGCTACGTCAACAAGGGTGGCGACCCGCAGCTGATCGTGCAGGCGGTGCGCACGGTGGCGCAGGGGCGCAAGTACGTGACGCCCGAGATCGCGCAGATGCTGGTCGAGAGCCTGACCGCGCCCGCCGGCGTCGAGCAGGCGCACCAGAAGCTGTCGGACCGTGAGATGCAGACGCTGACGCTGATCGCCTCCGGCAAGCGGCTGTCCGACATCGCCGACGCGCTGACGCTCAGCCCCAAGACGGTGTCGGTCTACCGCGCCCGCGTGCTGGAAAAGCTCGGCCTGAGCAACAACGCCGAGCTGACCGTCTACGCAATCCGCAACGGGCTGGTCGGCGATTGAGGCTCCCGACGCCCCGCTCGAAGGCGCTGGCGGCGGCGCGGCGCGTCCGCCTCGGCATCGCGCCGGGGCGGGTGCCGGACCCGCGCCGGTGACGCCGCACACCGCCCTCGAGAACCCCGGCGCGGCGCGCGACGCCGACGCCGGCCGGCTGTCGCTGGCGCTGATCGCCGCGCGCAACCTCACGCTGGCGTGGCTGGCGGCGTTCGAGGACTCGGCGCACGGCGCGCTGGCGCCGCTGGCCGGCAGCCCCCCGGCGGCATGGCGCGTCGGCCACGCGGCGTGGTGGATCGACCACTGGATCGTCCGCCACGTTCACGCGCAGCGCGGCGAGCACGGCGAGGCCGGCCGCCCGCGGCTGGCACCGGCGGCCCCCGAATGCGACCGGGTCTTCGCGCCCCTGCAGGCCAGCCACGCAGCCGCGGGGGGGCTCGCGCTGCCGGCGCCCGATGTCCTGCGCGCCTACCTGGCCGATACGCTGGAGGCGGCGCTCGAGCTGCTCGGGCGCGCCGACGGCGACGACGACGCGCTGCACTTCTACCGCCTCGCGCTGCTGCACGAGGACCGGCTCGGCGAGACGCTGGCGGCGCTGGCGCAGGCCGCCGGGCTGGTCGACGGCCCCTGGCCGCCGGCCCCGCCGGCGCGCGCGCAGCGGCCGCCGCTGTGGATGCCGGCGCAGCGCTTCGCGGTCGGGGTGACGCCCGGCGGGCTGGTGCTGGGCCCCGAGCGCTGGGCGCACGAGGTCGCGATCCCCGAGTTCGAGATCGATGCCCAGCCCGTCAGCTGGGCCCGGCTGGCCGAGTTCGCCGAGGACGGTGGCTACGACGAGCCGCGCTGGTGGACCCGGGCCGGCTGGGCCTGGGCGCAGACCGTCGAGCGCCGGGCGCCTCGCGACGTCGAGCAGCTGCGCCACGGTGTCGTGCGGCTGGTGCACGGCAGGCTGCAGCGCGCCGCCGCCGCGCAGCCGGCCACGCATCTGACGCGCCATGAGGCCGAGGCCTGGTGCCGCTGGGCCGGGCGCCGGCTGCCGACCGAGCCCGAGTGGGAGCTCGCCGCCTGCCGCGCAGCGTCGCGCGGCTTCGTCTGGGGCGACGTGCTGGAGTGGGTCGCGGGGCGCGGCCGACCCTGGCCGGGCCATCAGCCGGTGGCCGGCGAGCCCGATCCGCTCGTGCCCGGCGCCGCGGTGCTGCGCGGTGCCAGCACCGCCACGCCACGCCGCAGCGTGCATCCCAGGGCGCGCCGCTTCGCCGCCGACACCGACGATCAGTGGCCTTGCGGGTTTCGCAGCTGTGCGGTCTAGCGCAGTGTTCTAGCGCAGTCTGGCGCGGTCTGGCGCGGTGTTCCGCACCAGGCTCAATGTGGCGCGCCAGCGGCCGATATCCCCGAAGGATCGCGACGAGCACGCATGGAGACGGTCACCGGGGCCGGGCGCGTGCCGGTACGCGAGGACTGTCGCCCACCGCGCCGTCGCGAACACCTGCCCGGCCTGCCCAGGAGACCCGCCATGATCGATCGACTGCGTGTCACCCACCGCCTGGCCGCCGTCGGCGGCGTGCCGCTCCTGCTGCTGATCCTGGCCGCCCTCGTCGCCGGGCTGCAGCTCGGCCGGATCGAGGACGCCAACGCTCGCATCGAGGCCGACCGGATCCAGCTCGACACGGTCGCGCAGTGGGTCGTCCACGTACGCAACAACCTCGACCGCGCGGTGCTGACGACGAGGCTGGACGCGGCGATCGGCGACGACGACGCGCTGCGCACGCGGCTGGCCCCGCCGCTGAACTGGCTTGCCGAGGGCATGGCGCAGGTCGCGCAGGCCTCCGGCGAGGCGCAGCAACGGATCGACGCCGCGGCCCAGGACGCCGAGGTACGCACACTGGTCGCGCAGGCGATCGAGGCGCGCCAGCAGTTCGTGGCCACGCGTGCGCGCATCCGCGACGACCTGCTGATGGGCGCCGGCACCGACGTCATCGACGGCGAACTCGCCTCGAAGGCGGCGGCGCTGGTGCAGCTGTTGGACCGGCTGCAGGCGCATATCCAGGCCCGGACCTCGCAGGCATCGCAGTCGCTCGCCGCGGCCGTCGGGCACGCGCAGCTCGTGCTGGTGCTGGCCTGCGTGGCTGCCCTCGCGGCCGGGTCGCTGCTGGCGTACGCGGTCGGCCGCACCCTGGTGTCGCGGCTGGCCGCCGTGAAGCGCTTCGCCGAGGCCGTTGCTGCCGGGCAATTGACCGCGCAGGCCGAGGCGCGCGGCGGCGACGAGGTCGCCGAGTTGCAACGCGCGATGCTGCACATGCGCGACGCGCTGGCCGGGCTGGTCGGCCAGGTCAAGGCCAGCGCCGACCACATCCGCGTGGCCAGCCGCGAGGTCGCCAGCGGCAACGCCGACCTGTCGGGGCGCACCGAGCAGGCGGCGGCCAGCCTGCAGCAGACGGCCAGCTCGATCGAGCAGGTCGCCGGCACCGTGCGCCACAGCGCCGACGCCGCCGCGCAGGCCAGCCAGCTTGCCGGCACGGCCTCGGGCGTGGCGGCGCGTGGCGGCCAGGTCGTCTCGCAGGTCGTCGCCACGATGCACGAGATCGATGCCAGCTCGCGACGCATCGCCGACATCATCGGCGTCATCGACGGCATCGCGTTCCAGACCAACATCCTGGCGCTCAACGCCGCCGTCGAGGCCGCGCGCGCAGGCGACCAGGGCAAGGGATTCGCCGTCGTTGCCGGCGAGGTACGCAGCCTGGCGCAGCGCAGCGCCGACGCCGCGCGCGAGATCAAGTCACTGATCGGATCGAGCGTCGAGCGCGTCGCTGCCGGATCGCGCCTGGTGGCCGACGCAGGCTCGACGATGCAGGAGATCGTCAGCAGCGTGAGCCGCGTGACCGACATCGTCGGCGAGATCGCCGCTGCCACGGCCGAGCAGAGCACCGGAATCGGCCAGGTCAGCACCGCCGTCGGCGAGCTCGACCGCATGACGCAGCAGAACGCGGCCCTGGTCGAGCAGTCCGCCGCCGCCGCCGCCAGCCTGCGTCAGCAGTCCGAGCAGCTCGCCGCGCTGGTGCAGACCTTCGAGACCGACGGCGCGCCGGCACCGGCTTGATCGCCAGCGCGCCGGCGCCAGCACGAGCGGCCAGCGCTTCAGCGCCCGCCTGATACCGACACGCGTTCGATCGACGAGGAGCGGTTCATCGGCGATCGACCGCGATCGAGCGCAAGCGGGTCTCACACGGCGGCACGCCGCAGCGTCTCCACCACCGGCCGGCGCAGCACCTCGCGCAGCCCCCACCAGCCCGCTGCCAGCGCCAGCAGCGCGCCGGCGGCGCCGCCGGCCAGCGGCACCCAGGGCGAGGCGTTCCAGCTGAACTCGAACGCATAGCGCGCCAGCGCCCAGCCGACCGCCGCGGCGGCGATCGACGCCAGCACGCCGGCCAGCGCACCGACGCCGAGCAGCTCGGCACGCTGGACCTGACCGAGCAGCTTGCCGCTGGCGCCCATCGCGCGCATCACCGCGTACTCGCGCGCGCGCGCCTCGCGCGTCGCGGTGACGGCGGCGAACAGCACCGCCAGCCCCGCCAGCAGCGTGAAGCCGAACAGGAACTCGACCGCGCGCACGACCTGGTCGAGCACGCGCTGCACCTGCGCGATCGACGCCGAGACGTCGACGTTGGTCACGTTCGGGAAGTCGCGCACGAGCGCGTTGTCGAACCCCGGCTGCGGCGGCGCGCGGAAGGCACTGATGTAAGACAGCGGCAGGTCGGGCATCGCGGCGAGCGGGAAGATGACGAAGAAGTTGACCCGCATCGACGCCCAGTCGACCTTGCGCAGGCTGGTGATGCGCGCGTCCACCGGCACGCCGGCGACGTCGAAGGTCAGCGTGTCGCCCAGCGCCAGTCCCAGCGTCTGCGCCAGCCCCTCCTCGACGCTGATCGCCCCCGCCTCCTCGGCCTGCCAGCGCCCGCCGACGACCAGGTTGTGCGGCGGCAGCGCGGGATCGTGGCTGAGGTTGAACTCGCGCTCGGCCAGGCGCTGCGCGCGGTCGCCCTCGAACTGCTCGGGCCGCACCGGCGCGCCATTGACGGCCACCAGCCGGCCGCGGAACATCGGGTACCAGTCGTAGCGATCGACGCCGGCGTCGGTCAGCCGGGCGCGGAAGGCCTCCGCCTGGTCGGGCTGGACGTTGATGACGAAGCGGTTCGGCGCATCCGGCGGCGAGGCCTGGCGCCAGCTCGCGATCAGGTCGGTGCGCAGCAGCACCAGCAGCACGAGTGCCAGCAGCCCGACCGCGAGCGCCGAGACCTGCAGCACCGCGAACGCCGGCCGCGCCGCGATCTGGCGCGTCGCCAGCACCAGCCAGCGCGGCGCGCGGGCGCCGATCGCGCCGAAGCGCGGCACCGCGCGCCGCAGCAGCGCCACCGCGATCCACGACAGCAGCGCGAACAACGCCACCGCGGCGGCAAAGCCGCCGACCGCGATGAAGCCGAGCCTGGCGTCGCCCGCCACCGCCAGCAGCAGCGCCGCGAAGCCGGCAGTGCCGGCGACCAGCACCGACGCCGACGACGCCTTCAGCGCGCCGACCTCACGCCGGATCACGCGCAGCGGCGGCACGCTGGCGAGCTGCAGCACCGGCGGCAGGCCGAAGGCCGCCAGCAGCGTCATCCCCACGCCCAGGCCGAACGCCGCCGGCCAGGGCCCGGGCGACGGCAGCTCGGCGCTGACCAGCCCGGCGAGCAGGACGACGAAGACGTTGTGCACCAGCAGCCCGAGCAGCACCCCGGCGGCGCTGGCAGCCAGCCCGACGAATCCGAACTCGAGCGCGAACGCACCGGCGATGCGCCGCTGCGGCAGCCCGAGCACGCGCAGCATCGCGCAGTCGTCGAGGTGGCGCGACGCGAAATCGCGCGCCGCGATCCCGACCGCCACCGCCGCCAGCAGCGCCGCCAGCAGCGCGACCAGGTCGAGGAACTTCTCGCCGCGCGCCAGCGTCGCGCTCATCTCGGGGCTGCCCATGTCCAGCGTCTCGACGCCGGTGCCGCGCCAGGGCACGGCGTCGATCTGCGCCTTGGCCCATTGCACGAACTCGCGCACCGCGGCGTCGCGGTCGTCCGGCGCGGCGACGGCGAAGCGCCAGCGCACCCGGCTGGCGGGCTGGATCAGCCCGGTGGCCGGCAGGTCGGCGTCGTTCAGCAGCACGCGCGGCGAGAAGGCGGCGAAGCCGGCGCCGCGGTCGGGCTCGAAGGCTATCGTGCGCACGATCTTCAGCACCGCGTCGCCGAGCAGCAGCTCGTCGCCGATCGCGAGCTGCAGCGCGTCGAGGAGCTGCGGGTCGACCCAGACCGTGCCCGGCGCCGGCGGCTCGGCGACCGCGCGCGGCTCGGCGTCGGCGGCATCGCGCACGCGCAGCTGGCCGCGCAGCGGATAGGCGGCGCCGACCGCCTTGACCGCCACCAGCCGCGTCGCGCCACCACGATCGTCGCTCGCGCGCGCCATGCTCGGAAAGCCCGCCGTCGTCAGCGTGCGCAGCCCGAGCTCGGCCGCCTTGGCCGCCAGCTCGGGGCGCGGCGGCTGGTCGCTGGCGACGACCGCGTCGCCGCCGAGCAGCTGGCGCGCGTCGCGCTCGAGCCCGGTCGCGAGCCGGTCGGCGAAGAAGCCGACCGCGGTCAGCGCCGCCACCGCGAGCGTCACCGCGACCGCGAGCAGGCGCAGCTCGCCGGCACGCAGGTCGCGCAAGGTCTGGCGCCATGCGAGCGCGGTCACGGAGGGGTGCAGCATGGATCGCACGGTAGCGCATCCGGCGCCCCCGCGCCGCCGCGCGGCGCCAAGACCCCCCGCGGGCGCGGCACCGTGCCGCGTACTTCGGGTCCGCCCCGCTGTCGCGACCGTGGCGGCGCGCTTAGGATCGCGCGATCCCGTCCGTCACGGCGCCCGCAGGCATCGACGATGCATTTGTCCACGTCCGAATCTCGTGCGCTGGCTCGCGTCTTCGAGCTGCTGGCCGACGGGATGGACGCGCGCGCGATGCGCGAGCAGGTCGGCCTCGCGCTGCTGGACCTGCTGCACGCCGACCAGTTCGCCTCCTTCGTCTGGGACGCCGGCGGGAAGCAGTTCGTCGACGGCGTGTGGCTGAACATGGACGACGCCAACCTCGCGCGCTACGCGGCCTGGTTCCAGTACCACGACCCGATCACCTTCGAGCTGCAGCGCCGCCGTCACGCGACCGCGGTCAGCGAGGTCATGCCGCACCGCGAGCTGCGCCGGACCGAGTTCTTCGTCGACTTCCTCGCGCGCGACGGGCTGCACTGGGGCATCAACCTGCACGCCTTCGACGGTGCGCAGGCGCTGGGCGACCTGCGCATCTGGCGCGCGCGCCAGCGGCGCGAGTTCGAGCCGCGCGACAAGGCGCTGCTCGACCTCGTCGAGCCCGCCTTTGTCGCCGCGCTGCGTCGCGCCCAGGCCGCGCGCGAGGCCGCGGCACTGCCGCCGCCGGTCGGCGAGGATCTCGAAGCCCGGGCTTGCGGCCCGATCAGCGCGCGCGAGCGCGAGGTGGCCGAGCTGATCGCCGCCGGCCGCACCGACAAGGAGATCGCGCGCGCGCTCGGCATCAGCGTCAGCAGCGTGCGCACCTACCTGCGCCGACTGGCCGACAAGACCGGCGCGCACCGCCGCGCAGCGCTGGCCTGCGCCGTGACCGGCCGCTGAGCGGGGCGGCCGGCGCGACACCGCACGCCGGTCGGCGCCACGGCCGACCCGTACGGGGTTGCATCCAAGCGTTCAACTGCTGCGTGCGGACCCTTGCTGCCACGCGCCGGAGCATTGCTTCGGGTCGCATGCCACGACCGGGCGCGCCGAGGACAGCGGGTGCCCTTTCCCTCCATGCCCGGGGACAGTGCCCCGGGCATGGAGTGGGAGGGTGCCCGCCACCCATGGCGCGCTGGCACATCGAACGCCGAGACAAGCGAAGGACTGACTTCGACGAACGTCGGAAACGGGTCGATGGTGGTCGATCGCCGATGAACCCTTCCTCGACGATCGAACGCTTGTGCGTATCAGCGGCCCGGCGGCGCCGGCAGGCGACCGAGGACGGCCTCGATCGCCATCCCGATCGAGACCAGCCGCCGGTCACTGCCCTCGGGGCCATCGACCTCCAGTCCCACCGGCAACCCGGTCGACGCCCCCAGCCCGGCCGGCAGGGTCAACCCCGGCACGCCGGCGTTGCTGCCCGGGTCGGTGTTGCGGATCGTGCGCACGAAGTTCGCGACGCTGCTGGACTCGGGGCCGGCCGGCATCGCCACCGTCGGCACGGTCGGGAAGACGATGGCGTCGATGCCGTGGCGCACGAAGGTCGCGCGGTACAGCGCCTGCAACGACGGCCGCGCATCGCGCATCGCCGCCTCGTAGGCCGGCCTGGCGTCGACGACGGTATGGTTCGGCCCCGGCAGCTTGCGCGGGATCACCAGGCCCTGGTAGGTGCCCTTGACGTCGGGGCTGGCGGCGCGCTCGGCGAGCTGCTCGACCGTCAGCCCGGTGCCGGTGCGGCGCAGGTAGGCGACCATGTCGTCGTAGGCCTCGTACAGCGCGACCGGGAAGCCGATCTGGCCGTTCAGCGCCATCAGGTCCGGCATCTCGACGTCGACGATCGTCACCCCGGCGGCGGCCAGCTTCGCCAGCGCGGCGTCGAAGACCGCGCGCGTGTCGGCGTCGAGGTCGGCGACGAGCGCGGCGACGCGGCCGAGCCGGATCGAGGACGGCGCGGCCGCGGCCAGCGGCTCGGCGCCGGCGATCACGCGGTCGAGCAGCTCGACCTCGGCCATCGACGCGCCCATCGGGCCGGCGGTATCGCGCGTGTGCGAGATCGGCACGATGCCGTCGCCGGGGTAGCGGCCGACGGTCGGCCGCAGGCTGGCGCAGCCGTTGAACGCGCAGGGGATCCGCACCGACCCGCCGGTATCGGTCCCCAGCCCGGCGGCGACGACGCCGCCGCCGACCGCCACGCCGGTCCCCGACGACGACCCGCCGGCGCTGCGGCTGCGGTCCCAGGCGTTGCGTACGCCCGGCTCGGGGCCGCTCTGGTAGGCCGGGTTCCAGCCGGTGATGCCGAACGCCAGCTCGTGCATGTGGGTCTTGCCGACGACGATCGCGCCGGCAGCGCGCAGCCGCGCGACGACCGGTGCGTCGGCCGCCGGCCGGTAGTCCTTCAGCGCCGGCGTGCCGCCGGTGGTGGGCATGCCGGCGACCTCGATATTGTCCTTGGCGACGATCGGCACCCCGGCCAGCGGGGCGCAGCGCGCAGCCGGCCCACCGGCATCGATGCGGCGCGCGGCGGCGATCGCGCCCGCCTCGTCGATCGTGATGAAGGCGTTGCGCGGCGCGGCGGCGCGCGCACGCTGCAGCGCCGCGCGGACCTGCGCCTCGGCGCTGGTGCGCCCCTCGCACACCGCACGCGCGATCGCGGCGGCGCCTTCGGGCAAGGACGCGGCCGTCGCGGGCAACGCCGCCGCGGCGAACAGCGAGAACAGCGCGGGCAGCGCGGGCAGCGCCGCAGCCCGCATCGGATGTCGTGAACGGGGACCGGACCTCATCGTGCGCACTCCTGTCGTGTCGTCGGACCAGGCGATATCGTGCCGCGACCAGGCTGCGACGTCTGTCGTCGAAATCGACGACAGGGCCGGCTGGTCCTCGGGCCTGGCGGCGTCGGCGCGCGTTCTGGTGACCTGCGCGTCGCGGCACGCCCGGCGGCCGCGCTCGCGTCCTCAGCGCATCGCGGCGGCGAAGGCGGCGTCGAGCTCGCGCCGCCAGCCGGCCTTGGTCGCGTCGTCGACGAAGCTCGCCTCGAAGCCGTTGGCCGCCAGCCGGTGCGCCTCGCGCGCGCCCAGCTGCTGCGGCTGGGCTGCGAACAGCTGCACGTAGTTGTCGGCGACATAGCCGCCGAAATAGGCCGGGTCGTCGGAGTTGACCGTCGCGCAAAGCCCGGCCGCGAGCAACTCGGGCAGGTTGTGCGAGGCCAGGTCGGGGAAGACACGCAGCCGCACGTTGGACAGCGGGCATACCGTCAGCGGCACGCGCTCGCGCGCGAGCCGCTGCACCAGCGCCGGCGATTCGGTGCAGCGCACGCCGTGGTCGATGCGGCGCACCTGCAGCAGGTCCAGCGCCTGCTCGATATAGGCCGCGGGGCCTTCCTCGCCAGCGTGGGCGACGCATTCCAGCCCGAGCTCGCGCGCACGGGCGAAGACGCGCGCGAACTTCTCGGGCGGGTGGCCGCGCTCGCTGCTGTCCAGCCCGACACCGACCAGGTGCTCGCGCCAGGGCAGCGCGGCGTCCAGCGTGGCCATCGCCTCGTCTTCGCTGAGGTGGCGCAGGAAGCACAGGATCAGCCCCGAGGAGATGCGCAGCTCCTGGTGCGCGCGCCGCGCCGCGTGGTGCAGGCCGAGAATCACGCGATCGATCGGCACGCCGCGCGCGGTATGCGTCTGCGGGTCGAAGAAGATCTCGGCGTGGACGACGTTGTCGGCCGCCGCACGCTCGAAGTAGGCCCAGGCGAGCTCGAAGAAGTCGGCCTCGTCGCGCAGCACGCCCGCCCCCGCGTAGTAGACGTCGAGGAAGCTCTGCAGGTCGGCGAAGTCGTAGGCCGCGCGCAGCGCCTCGACGCCGGCCCAGGGCAGCGCCACGCCATGGCGGTGCGCGAGCCGCAGCAGCATCTCGGGCTCGAGCGTGCCCTCGATGTGCAGATGCAGCTCGGCCTTGGGCATGGTGCGCAGCAGCGCGGGCAGCGCGTCGCGGGGGATGCGGTCGAAGTCGATGTTCATCGGGTGGGGCTCCTGCCGTCGCGCGAAGCGTAGCGCGAATGCGAGACGGTGGGGGACAGGGCGCGGAAGGGCACCCGCTGGCCTCGGCTCGCGCCGATCGTCGCACAGCACCGCCGGTTGAACCACCAAAGACTGCAACGGGCCGCACGCCGACGTCCGCAACGGTGCGGCATCGCCAGCAGGCGATATCGCTCTTCCGGCTCACCCCCTCGGATGGTGCTGCGCGTGCAGCTGGCGCAGCCGCTCGCGCGCGACATGGGTGTAGATCGTGGTGGTGGAGATGTCGGCGTGGCCAAGCAGCATCTGGACCGCGCGCAGGTCGGCGCCGTGGTTGAGCAGATGGGTCGCGAACGCGTGGCGCAGCGTGTGCGGCGACAGCGGCGCGGCGATGCCGGCGGCGCGCGCGTGGCGCTTGATCAGGGTCCAGAACATCTGCCGCGTCATCGCCCCGCCGCGCGCGGTGACGAACAGCGCGTCGCTCGCCTGCCCTTGCAGGATCGCGCCGCGCGCCTCGCGCAGGTAGCGCTCGATCCACGCCGCGGCCTCGGCGCCGAAAGGCACCAGGCGTTCCTTCGAGCCCTTGCCGGTGACGCGCAGCACGCCCTCGACCAGCCCGACCTGCACCGTGCGCAGGCCCACGAGCTCGCTGACGCGCAGCCCGCTGGCGTACAGCAGCTCGAGCATCGCGCGGTCGCGCAGGCCCAGCGGCGTGGCGACGTCGGGCGCCGCGAGCAGCGACTCGACCTGCGCCTCGGACAGCGTCTTGGGCACGCGCAGCGGCTGGCGCGCCGGCAGCAGCTTCAGCGTCGGGTCGTCGGCGCGCAGCCGCTCGCGCAGCGCCCAGCGGTAGAAGCGGCGGAAGACCGTCAGCCGCCGGTTCGCCGTCGTGCTGCGGGTGCCCGCGTGGCGCGCGGCGATATAGCCGCGCAGGTCGGACTCTGCGGCGTCGGCGAGTGCGCGCGCGCCGCGGGCGCGCAGCCACGCCGCGAGCAGGACGAGGTCGCACCGGTACGCCTCCAGGCTCAGCGCCGCCAGGCCGTCCTCCAGCCACAGCGCATCGACGAAGCGGTCGATCAGCGTCGTGTCGTCGGGGTGCGGGGCGCCGGCCGGCGCGCGGGCGGCCGCGGGGCCGGCCTTTGCGGCGAGCGGGTTGTCGTGCGCAGCATCGGGCGCAGGATCGGGCGCGGCGTCGGGCGAGGCATCGGACGCGTCGGCGCGCGCGACGTCGGGCGCCCCGTCTTGCGCGGCATCGGGCGCAGCGTCGCCTGCGGTGTCGGGCGCGGTGGCGGACATGCGGCCGATGCTACGCTGGCACACTCGCGCGATGGCCGACGCGCTGCTGATCCTGCCGGACTTCGCCCTCATCGCGATCGGCTTCCTGATCTGCCGCTACACCGCGCTGGACCGGCCGGTGTGGGACGGCGCCGAGCGGCTGGTCTACTACCTGCTGTTCCCGGCGCTGCTGTTCGGCTCGATCGTGCGCAACCCGCTGCGGCCGATGGACGCGCTGGCGCTGGCCGGCGGCACGCTGGCGGTGACCGCGGTCGGGATCGGGCTGGCCTATGCGCTGCGGCGCGTGCCCGGCGTGTCGCCGGCGCTGCACGCCTCCGGGGCGCAGGTCGCGTTCCGCTTCAACAGCTACATCGCGCTGGCGGTGGCCGAGCGGCTGGCCGGCGCCCCGGGCGTGGCGGCGATCGCGCTCGTCGTGTCGATGGCAGTGCCGCTGTGCAACCTGGGCGCGGTCTGGCCGCTGGCGCGACATGGCGGGCACGGCTACCTGCGCGAGCTGGCGCGCAACCCGCTGATCATCGCCACCGTCTCGGGGCTGGCGTTCAACGCACTCGGGCTGCGGCTGCCCGAGCTGGCGGCGACGACACTGTCGCGCATCGGTGCGGCGGCGCTGCCGCTGGGGCTGATGGCGGTCGGCGCCGGGCTGCGGCTGGGCGCGCTGCGCGAGGCGCCCGCGCTGGCCGCCGCGCTGCTGGCGATCCGGCACGCGGCGCTGCCGCTGGCGGCCGTCGCCTGGGTCGCGCTGACCGACCTGCCGCCGGATCAGCAGCTCGTGCTGGTCGCCTTCGCCGCGCTGCCGACCGCGTCCAGCGCCTACGTGCTGGCGGTGCGCATGGGCGGCCACGGGCCCTTCGTCGCCGGGCTGGTGACGGTATCGACGCTGCTGGGGATGCTGAGCCTGCCGCTGGCGCTGGCGCTTTGGGGTCAGGTCACGCGTTTCACATCGTGAAGCGCGTGAGACTCAACGTCAGCCATCGGCGCGCGCGGCACGCTCCAGAGCTTCGGTTGCCCATTGATTCAGGCTCTTGCCCATGGCCTGTGCCCGAATGAGGGCGCGACGGTGCACTTCGGGCGGCACCCTGATCAACAGTTTCCCGGACGCCGGCCTCTCCGGGGCGACACCTTGCTCCTCACAGTCTGCCAAGTAGTCGCGCATGGCGGAGGCAAATTCGCGCTTGAGCTCGGTGACCGTCTTTCCGTGAAAACTGATGATGCTTCGCAAGCCGAGGACGCGACCGACAAAGATGTCATCCCGCTCGTCGTACTCGACGCGGGCCGTGTAGCCCCTGCAACTCATGGTGTTCATGGCCGTACTCCTGCTCGGTCGAGAAGTTCCCGTACTTCCTCGACTCGATACCGCCTGGCTTCCTTGCCAGGGTGAGGGCGATGGCATCGCCACTCATGCTCGCCGAGCAACATCTTGACCCTGGAGCCTTCACGTTCGTGAACGCTTCCGCCGAGCGCCTTGACCAGTGCCTCGATGTCCGCGAAGACGATGGGCGGCGATGCTGGCCTGGCGAAGAAGGCGGCAAGAGTCTTCTTGTGCTTCGCGTTCACCAGACAATGCTAGCACCGAATGCTAGCATTCTCGGCGGGGTACGGCCTCGATGATCGGTGCCGCCGCCTGCGCCAATCCCCACTCGATATGCTCACGCACGAGTTCGTCGGCCTGCAGCCATGCCGCCGCCAGCGCATCGCGCAGCGCGGTATCGCCGCTCGACCGCCACGCATTGCCCAGCGCCACCGCCAGGTTGCGCCGCCAGCGCTGCCAGCCGATGCGGCGGATCGCGCTGCCCTCGGTGCGGGCCAGGAACTCGGCTTCGCTCCAGCCCCATAGCGCCAGCAGCGTCGAATCGGCGAATCCCTCGCGCGGGTCGAAGTCGGGCAGCGGGCTGCGCTGCGCGCAGCGGTTCCACGGACAGACGAGCTGGCAGTCGTCGCAGCCGTAGATCCGGTTGCCGATCGCGGCGCGCAGCTCGGCCGGGATCGGCCCGTCGTGCTCGATCGTCAGGTAGGAGATGCAGCGCCGCGCGTCCAGCCTGTAGGGCGCGACGATGGCGCCGGTCGGGCAGGCGTCGAGGCACGCGCTACAGCTTCCGCAATGCGCGCTCACGGGCGGCGTCGGCGGCAGCGGCAGGTCGACGAAGATCTCGCCCAGGAAGCGCATCGACCCGCCCGCGCGCGCCAGCGCCAGCGTGTGCTTGCCGCGCCAGCCCAGGCCGCTGCGCGTGGCGAGCTCGACCTCCAGCACCGGCGCCGAGTCGGTGAAGACGCGGTGCCCGAGGGGCCCGACCTCGGCCGCGATCCGGTCCGCCAGCCGCTGCAGCCGCCGGCGCAGCACCTTGTGGTAGTCGCGGCCGCGCGCGTAGACCGAGACCACCGCCTGCGCCGGGTCGTCCTGGCGGGCGCGCTCGCGCGCCGCCCAGTCGGCCGGCGCGTCGCGCGGCAGGTAGTCCAGCGCCGCGGTGACGATGCTGACGGTGCCGGGCACCAGCTCGGCCGGGCGCACGCGCTTGAGCCCGTGCGCCGCCATGTAGTGCATCGATCCGTGGAACCCGGCGGCCAGCCAAGCCCTCCATCCGGGCTCGGCCGAGCCCAGCTCGATGCCCGCCACACCGATCTGGGACAATCCTTCCTCATGCGCCCAAGCCCGCAGCCGCTCGAGCAGCCGCTGGCCGTCGACGCGATCGCGCCCGGTCATGCGCCGATTCTAGAAACGCGGCACCTGCGCTGGCCCGACGAGCCGGCCTGCGCGGCCTTCGCCGCCGCGCTGGCGCGCAAGCCCGCGCTCCACGACGCCTTCATCGAGCTGCGCGGCCCGCTGGGCGCCGGCAAGACCGCGTTCGCGCGCCACCTGCTGCGCGCGATCGGCGTCGCCGGCCGCATCAAGAGCCCGAGCTATGCGCTGCTCGAGCCCTACCGCGTCGGCGATCTCGCGATCTCGCACCTGGACTTCTACCGCTTCGACGACGCGCGCGAGTGGGTCGACGCCGGCTTGCGCGACGTCTTCGCCGCGCCGGGGCTGAAGATCGTCGAGTGGCCCGAGAAGGCCGCCGCCTTGCTGCCCACGCCGGACCTGCGTCTGACGCTGGCGGTCGACGACGACGGCACGCGCCGCGTGCGCGTCGACGCGCTGAGCGCGCGCGGCCGCGCGCTGCTGGCATGACGCGGCGCCGCGCGCTGCTGCATGCCGGCGGCGCGCTGGGCGCGGCCGCGCCGCTGGGCTGGCTGCTCGGCTGGCCCGCGCCCGCATGGGCGCAGGGCATCGTCGGCGTGCGCGTGTGGCCGGCGCCGATCTACACGCGGCTGACGATCGAGTCCGACGCGCCGCTGGTCGCCAGCCACTTCCCGATGCAGGGCCCCGACCGGCTGGTGATCGACATCGCCGGCTACGGGCTGGACGGCGCCCTGCGCGAGCTGGTCGACAAGGTCCGCCCCGACGACCCGCACATCGCCGCGGTGCGCGTCGGCGAGCCCTCGCCGCGCGTCGTGCGGCTGGTGATCGACCTCAAGCAGCCGGTGCGCCCCGAGCAGTTCGTGCTGGAGCCGGTGGCCGCCTACCAGCACCGGCTGGTGTTCGACCTGTACCCGGTCGAGCCGGCGGACCCGCTGCTGGCGCTGATCCGCGACAAGGAGGCCGCCGACGAGCGCGCCGCTCGGGCGATCGAGGATGCGCTGGGTGAGCTCATCGCGCGCGTCGACCGCCCCGGCCTCCCGCCACCATCCGCGCCGTCCGCGCTGCCGTCCCCGCCCGCGAAGACGCCACCGACGACGCCGCGCCCGCCCCCGCCTGTCAGCGCCGAGCAGCGCGCGCGGCTCGACCGGTTGGTCGTGGTCGCGATCGACCCCGGCCACGGCGGCGAGGACCCGGGCGCGATCGGGCCCAGCGGGCTGCGCGAGAAGGACGTCGTGCTGGCGATCGCGCTGGACTTGCGGCGCCGGATCGACGCGGTCCCGGGCATGCGCGCGGTGCTGACGCGCGACGGCGACTATTTCGTCCCGCTGCACGATCGGGTGCGCAAGGCGCGCCGCGTCGGCGCCGACCTGTTCGTCTCGGTGCACGCCGACGCCTTCGTCCGCCCCGAGGCGCGCGGCGCCAGCGTCTACGCCTTGTCGACGCGCGGCGCCAGCAGCACCGCGGCGCGCTGGATGGCGCAGCGCGAGAACCGCTCCGACCTCGTCGGCGGCATCAACCTGGGTGCCACCGACCGCCAGGTCGCGCACGCGATGCTCGACATGAGCACGCACGCGCAGATCCGCGACAGCCTGACCGTCGGGCGCCAGCTGCTGCACCAGGTCGGCCAGGTCGGCAAGCTGCACAAGCGGCAGGTCGAGCAGGCCGGCTTCGCGGTGCTGAAGGCGCCCGACATACCGAGCGTGCTGGTCGAGACCGCGTTCATCTCCAACCCCGACGAGGAGAAGCTGCTGCGCGACCGCCGCTGGCGCGAGCGGCTCGCCGAGGCGCTGGCGACCGGCATACGGCGCTACTTCGCGCGCAACCCGCCGATCAGGCGCGACCGCACCGCGTGAGGGCCTTCGGGCGGGGCGCTTCCTACAATCCGGGCGATGTCCCCCGACCCCGCCGCGCCACCGGCGCCGCGCCCGATCCGCGCGCTGCCCGACGAGCTGGTCAGCCAGATCGCCGCCGGCGAGGTCGTCGAGCGGCCGGCGTCGGTCGTGCGCGAGCTGGTCGACAACGCGCTCGACGCCGGGGCGACGCAGGTCACGGTGCGGCTGGTCGCCGGCGGCGTGCGCAGCATCGTCGTCGAGGACGACGGCTGCGGCATCCCGCCGCAGGAGCTGCCGCTGGCACTGCAGCGCCATGCGACGAGCAAGATCGCGAGCCTGGCCGATCTCGAGCGCGTCGGCACGATGGGATTTCGCGGCGAGGCGCTGGCGGCGATCGCCAGCGTGTCGTCGTTGGCGATCACGAGCCGTGCCGAGGGCCAGCCGCACGCACAGCGGCTCGACGCGCGCAGCGGCGAGCTGCAGCCGGCGGCGCGCGCGCGCGGCACGACGGTCGAGGTGCACGAGCTGTTCTTCGCCACCCCGGCGCGGCGCAAGTTCCTCAAGACCGACGCGACCGAATATGCGCATGCGCTGGAGGCGATGCGCCGGCACGCGCTGGCGCGCCCGGACGTCGGCTTCGCGGTCTGGCACGACGGCCGGCTGACCGCGCAGTGGCGCGCCGCCGAGGCGGCAACGCGACTGGCCGAGGTGCTGGGCAGCGGCTTCGTCGACGCCAGCCGGCCGCTGCAAGCCGTGCACGGCCCGATCGCACTCGCCGGCCGCGTCGGCGCCCCGGAGGCCGCGCGCAGCCGCGCCGACCAGCAGTACCTGTTCGTCAACGGCCGCTACGTGCGCGACCGGCTCGTCGCGCACGCCGTGCGTGCCGCCTACGAGGACCAGCTGCACGGCAGCCGGCAGCCGAGCTGGGTGCTGTTCCTCGATATCGCGCCCGAGCTGGTCGACGTCAACGTCCACCCGACCAAGATCGAGGTCCGCTTCCGCGACGGGCGCGCGCTGCACCAGGCGGTGCAGCGCGCGGTGCAGGAGGCGCTGGCGCCGACGCGCGCCACGCTGGCCGCGCCGGCCACGCCGGCCGCCGACGCCGGCATCGGGGCCACCGGCGCCGGCATCGGGGCCACCGGCGCCGGCGCCGACTCCGGTGTCGGTGTCGGTGTCGGTGTCGGTGTCGGTGCCGACGCCGCGCTGCGGCAGGGCGCGCTCGCGCTGGCGGCCCGGCAGGACGATCGCGGCGCGTCGACCTCGTCCGCTGCATGGCGCGCCGCCGAGCCTGCCGCGCGCTGGGCTGCGGTCCGCCCCGGCGACGCGCTGGCGGTCTGGGCGACGCTGCGCGACACGCCGCTGCAACCCGCCGGCATCGCCGGCGCCGCGCCCGGCGCCGAGATGCCGCTGGGCCGTGCGCTGGCCCAGCTCGGCGGCGTCTACGTGCTGGCCGAGAACCGCAGCGGGCTGGTGCTGGTCGACATGCACGCTGCACACGAGCGCATCGTCTACGAGCGGCTCAAGGCGGCGCGTGCGGCGGCGCGTGGCGGCGCGCTGCCGGCGCAGCCGCTGCTGATCCCGGTCACGGTGCCGGTCGGCGCGGCCGAGATGGCCCTGGCGCAAGCCGAGGCCGGCACGCTCGACGCGCTCGGCCTGGAGGCCAGCCCACTGTCGGCGACGACGCTGGCGGTGCGCAGCCGGCCGGCGGCGCTGCCCGAGGCCGACGTCGCCGAGCTCGTGCGGGCGGTGCTCGCCGACCTGGCCGAGCACGGCGCCAGCCGCGCCGTCGAGCGCGCCGAGCACGACCTGCTGGCGACCATGGCCTGCCACGGCGCCGTTCGGGCCAACCGGCGGCTGACGCTGCCCGAGATGGACGCCCTGCTGCGCCAGATGGAGGCCACCGAGCGCGCCGACACCTGCAACCACGGCCGCCCGACCTGGCGCCAGCTGACGATGAAGGAGCTGGACGCGCTGTTCCTGCGCGGGCGCTGAGCCACCGCGCCCAGGCGGTGAACCCGTGGGTATGCCTACTGCACGCGGCGCACGCGCGGCGCCTGGTTGACGCCGTCGATCTGCAGGTAGAAGCTGCCCAGCATGCCGCGCGAGACGACGACCCGCGGGCGCTCGAGCTTGCCGTAGTACGCGCGGCTGCCGTCGACGACCTGCCAGACCTGGCCGTTGTCGAGCCGGAACCGGGTGTTGGGCTCCCAGCCTTCGATCGTCTCGGCGAGCCGGCTCTCCAGCCGGTCGGGCATCTCGCGGCTCTCGCGCCGCTCCATCCCGAAGCGCTCGGCCGCGGTCGCCGGGGCGGCGCCGGCCGGCGCCGCGGCGGCCGGCGCCACCGGCGTGCCCCAGCCGCTGCGAGACCCCAGCCCGGGCAGCGCGATGGCGTCGTAGCACGCCAGCCGCGCCGCCGACTCGGCGATCGTGCGACAGCGCAGCATCGGCGCGGCCTCGATCGGCGTGGCGGCGCCGGGCGCGGCAGCAGGCGCACCCGTCTGCGCGCCGGCCCTGACGGCCATTGCGCCCAGGAGCAGCGCAAGTCCGGTATGCCGGGCGAGTCGTCGAAAAATCGTGTCGATCTGCATGGGCATCACTGTAGCGCGGCGGCGCGGGGTTTCGACGCATGCCAAGATGTGCCGATGACGTCGCAGCATCGACCCGTTCGAGGCGGCGGCCCACGCGGCCGCGAGCTGTCGTCGCCGCGGGGCGGCGTGGGCTGGCTCGTGCGCCGCACGCTGGGCCGGCCCTGGCGCGTGCTCGGCGCCGCCGCGCTGGCGGCGACGCTGCTGGCCGGCTGCGCGACGCTGGACCAGCGCCAGCGCGAATGGATCTTCCGCCCGAGCGATCGGGCCTGGCCCGGCGGCCTGGCGGCGGCGCGGACGATGCAGGATGTCTGGATCGACTACGAGACGCGCCAGCGCGAGCCGGTGCGGCTGCACGCGCTGTGGGCGTCGCCGCCGCGCCCGGGCGCGCCGGTGCTGCTGTACCTGCACGGCGCCGGCTACGACGTGCGCGGCAGCGCGCACCGCATGCAGCGCTGGCAGTCGCTGGGCTTCGGGGTGCTCGGGGTCGATTACCGCGGATTCGGCCGCAGCAGCGAGGCGCTGCCTTCCGAGGCGAGCGCGGTCGAGGATGCCCTCGCGGCCTGGGACTGGCTGCGGCGCGAGCACGGCTTGCAGCGCCGGTTCGTCTTCGGCCATTCGCTGGGCGGCGCGATCGCGGTGGCGCTGGCCAGCGAGGTCGACGACGAGGCAGGGCTGATCGTCGAGGGCGCGTTCACGTCGATCCCCGACGTCGTCGCCACCTTCCGCTGGGGCTGGCTGCCGGTCTCGCCGCTGATCACGCAACGCTTCGACGCCGCGGCGCGCATCGGCGGCGTCGGCTCGCCGGTGCTGGTGCTGCACGGCGACGCCGACCGGCTGATCCGCCCCCAGCTCGGGCGGCGGCTGTACGAGCGCGCGGCGCCGCCCAAGCGATTCGTCCTCGTCGAGGGCGCGTCGCACCACAGCGCGAGCGCGGTCGGCCGCGACGCGCTGCGCGCGGCGCTGGACGAGCTGTGGGGATTGCGGGCGGCCGAGTAGCCGCGATCAGGCGCGCGCCGCGCGCAGCGTGCGCGAGAACTCCTGCAGCGCGGCGATGCCGCTTTCCTCGGCGCGGCGGCACCAGGCCTGCAGGTCGGCGACGAGCTGGTCGGCCGAGACGTTGGTCCGCGTCCAGAGCTGGCGCAGCTCCTCTCGCATCGCGACCAGCTTGGCCAGCTGCGGGCTGGCGCCGATCGCCTCCTGCAGCCGCGGCTGCAGCGCGCCGGGGACCTTGTCCGCGTCGCGGTGCAGCCAGCGCCGCGCCAGCGCGAGCGACGCCAGCCGCGCGCGCGAATCCGCGCCCTGGCGCTTCAGGTGCGCGATCTCGGCGCGCACCGCGCGCCTCAGCGCGTTGCCGAATCGCGCCATGACCTCGTAGCGGTGCGCGATCAGCACCTGGAGCGTGCGGGCGTCGGCCGCCGGGCGGACTTCGCCCAGCGCCAGCCGCGGCGGCGTCTTGCGCACCCTGGCCCAGCCGATCATCTCGAGCAGCCGGATGTAGCCCCAGCCGATGTCGAACTCGTAGCGCTTGACCGACAGCTTGGCCGAGGTCGGGTAGGTGTGGTGGTTGTTGTGCAGTTCCTCGCCGCCGATGATCAGCCCGATCGGCGAGAGATTGGTCGACGCATCGGGCGACTCGAAGTTGCGGTAGCCCCAGGCGTGACCCAGGCCGTTGATGATGCCGGCGGCGGTGACCGGGATCCAAGCCATCTGCACCGCCCACACGGTGGCGCCGATGGCGCCGAACAGTAACAGGTCCAGGATCAGCAGCAGCCCGACGCCCTGCCAGCTGTAGCGGCTGTACACGCGACGCTCCAGCCAGTCGTCGGGGGTGTGGTGGCCGTATTTGCGCAGCGTCTCGTCGACCTTGGCCTCGGCGCGGTAGAGCTCGCTGCCGCGCAGCAGCACGGTGCGAAGTCCGTGCGCGACCGGGCTGTGCGGATCGTCGGCAGTCTCGCAGCGCGCGTGGTGCTTGCGGTGGATCGCGACCCACTCCTTGGTCACCATGCCGGTGCTCAACCATAGCCAGAAGCGGAAGAAGTGCGACGGCACAGGCCCGAGCTCCAGCGCGCGGTGCGCCTGCGCGCGATGCAGGAAGACGGTGACGGCGACGATGGTGATGTGCGTCGTCACCAGCGTGAACAGCACGATCTGCCACCACGAGGCGTCGAGCAGGCCATGGGCGAGCCATTGCACGACCACATCGTGGAGGGTTCGGAGTTCGTTCATCGGGTGGGGATGCCAGCGGCAGCCGGGGGATGGGGACGAGCATTGTAGGCGTTACGCAACGCCACGGCCCCTACGCGCGGCCCGTCGAGTCACGATCGGAACCGGGCTTGACGCCGATCAGTGAGCTGCATGGGCGATGCATGGCCGCGGCGCGGTCGTCCTTTGCCCGCTTGCGCTCGATCGTTCAGCGCCGCTGCCACACCGCGGCGAAGAAGCCGTCGGTCGCGTGCCGGTGCGGCAGCAGGCGCAGGAAGCGGCCGTCGACGAGCTCCTCCGCGCGCGCCACCGGCGTGCGCGTCAGCGCCTCGGCGGCGTCCAGCGGCGCGAAATCGGTGCGCTGGGCGGCGTCGAAGGCGGCGACAACCTCCTCGTTCTCGGCCGCCAGCAGGCTGCAGGTCGCGTAGACCAGCCGCCCGCCCGGCTTCAGCATCCGCGCCGCGGCGCCGAGGATGGCCTGCTGGCGCGATTGCAGCTCGGCCACCGCCTGCGGCGTCTGGCGCCACTTCAGGTCCGGGTTGCGGCGCAGCGTGCCCAGCCCCGAGCAGGGCGCGTCGACCAGCACGCGGTCGATCTTGCCCGCCAGCCGGCGCACGCGGTCGTCCCTCTCGTGCGCGATGCGCACCGGGTGCACGTTGGACAGCCCGCTGCGCGCCAGCCGCGGCGCCAGCGCCGCCAGCCGCCGGTCGGCGACGTCGAAGGCATACAGCCGCCCGGTGCTGCGCATCGCCGCGCCCAGCGCCAGCGTCTTGCCGCCGGCGCCGGCGCAGAAGTCGACGACCATCTCGCCGCGGTGCGCATCGACCAGCAGCGCGAGCAGCTGGCTACCCTCGTCCTGGACCTCGACCTGGCCGCCGGTGAAGACCGGCAGGCGCTGGATCGCCGGCTTGCCGGCCACGCGCAGGCCCCAGGGCGAGTACGGCGTCGGCACGGCGTCGATGCCGGCGGCGGCGAGTGCGGCCTGCGCCGCCTCGCGCGTCGTCGCCAGCGCATTGACGCGCAGGTCCAGCGGCGCCGGCTCCAGCAGCGACGCGGCGAGCGCGTCGAAGTCCGCGCCGAAGCCGGCCTGCAGCGCCTCGGCGATCCACGCCGGCAGCTCGTGGCGCAGCCGCGCCGGCAGGCTCGCGCGGTCGACCTGCGCGATGCGGTCCAGCCATTCGCGCTCGTCGTCGGCGAGTGCGGCGCGCAGGAAGCCGGCATCGCCCTGCCAACCCAGGATCGCCAGCCGGCGCTCGATCGCGCCGCGCCCGCCCTGCGCCAGGTGCTGCAGCGTCAGCCGCCGCCGCAGCACCGCGTACGCGGTCTCGGCCAGCGTGTGGCGCTCGCGCGGCCCGAGCGCGCGCTGGCGGCGGAAGAAGGCCGAGACGACGGCGTCGGCCGGGGCGTCGAAGCGCAGCAGGCTGCGCAGCAGTTCGGTCGCGAGGTCGAGCAGGGCGCGCGGGGGCATCGGGGTCGGCGATGCGCGCTCAGAGCCCGCCGGCGAGGATCTGCTGCGCCGCGCCGTCGAGCTGACGCACGCGCTGGCCCTCGATGCGCAGCCGGTCCTCGACGAACCAGCGCACCGCCAGCGGCAGCATCACATGCTCGACCGCCAGCACGCGCGCGGCCAGTGCGTCGGCATCGTCGCCCGGTTTCAGCGGCACGACGGCCTGGGCGACGATCGGCCCGTGGTCGAGCTCGGCGGTGACGAAGTGCACCGTCGCCCCGGCCACCGTGCAGCCGGCGTCGATCGCGCGCTGGTGCGTGTGCAGCCCGGTGAAGGACGGCAGCAGCGACGGGTGGACGTTGAGCATGCGGCCCTCGAAGCGCGCGACGAAGGACTCGCCGAGGATGCGCATGAACCCGGCGAGCACGACCAGGTCGGGCTCGAATCGTTCCACGGCCTCGGCGAGCGCGGCGTCGAAGTCGCGCCGGTCGGCGTAGGCGCGCGCATCGACGATCGCGGTCGCGATGCCGCGCGCGGCTGCCGCGTCCAGCGCCGCCGCACCGGGGCGGCTGGAGACGACGCCGGCGATGCGCGCCGGCCAGCCCTCGGCGGCGCAGCGGTCGGCCAGCGCGGTCATGTTGCTGCCGCGGCCGCTGACGAGGACGACGATGCGCTTCATGGATCTCGGGCTACGGGGCGGCGGGGCATGCGCGCGAGAAGGTGCTACGGGGTTCGGCGCCGGGCCAGCGACCGGATGGCCGGATGGCCAGTCGGCCAGATGGCCAGCCTGCCGGGCCGGCAGTGTACGGTCTGCGAGAATGCCGACCGTCCCCGAAGCAAGCACGGCCGCATCGGCCGCCCCTCGCCATCATGCGTCCCCGCGTCCTCTCCGGCATGCGCCCCACCGGCGCGCTGCACCTCGGCCACTTCCACGGCGCCCTGAAGAACTGGGTACGCATGCAGGACGACTACGACTGCTTCTACTTCGTCGCCGACTGGCACGCGCTGACGACGCACTACGAGGAGCGCGACGTCATGGCGCGCCATGTCTACGACATGGTGATCGACTGGATCGCCGCCGGGCTGGACCCCGAACGCTCGACGATCTTCATCCAGAGCCGCATCCCCGAGCACGCCGAGCTGTTCACGCTGCTGGCGATGGGCACGCCGCTGGGCTGGCTGGAGCGCGTGCCGACCTACAAGGACCAGATCGACAAGCTCAAGGACCGCGACCTGGCGACCTACGGCTTCCTCGGCTACCCGCTGCTGCAGGCGGCCGACATCCTGATCTACAAGGCCGCCTACGTCCCGGTGGGCGAGGACCAGGCCTCGCACGTCGAGCTCACGCGCGAGGTCGCGCGCCGCTTCAACCACCTGTACGGCCGCCACAAGGATTTCGACGCCCGCGTCGCCGCGGCGCTGGCCAGGCTGGGCCGTGACGACGTGCGCTACTTCGACAAGCAGCGCAAGGCCTACGGCGAGACCGGGGCCGCCGAGGCGCTGGCCAAGGGCGAGGCGCTCGTCAGGCGCGCCGCCGCCGCCACCGCCGGCTGGACCGACGACGACAGCGAGACGCTGCTGGGCCACCTGCGCGGCAGCGGCCGCACGATCCTGCCCGAGCCGCAGGCGATGCACACCGAGGTCACCAAGCTGCCCGGGCTGGACGGCGCCAAGATGAGCAAGAGCTACGGCAACGCGATCGCGATGCGCGAGGACCCGGCCGAGGTGCGGCGCAAGATCGAGCGCATGCCGACCGACCCGGCGCGCGTGCGCCGCGGCGACCCCGGCAACCCCGAAGTCTGCCCGGTGTACGCCTTCCACCGCATCTACAGCGATGCCGCGACGCGCGACTGGGTCGTCAAGGGCTGCACCAGCGCCGGCATCGGTTGCCTGGACTGCAAGCAGCCGCTGATCGACGCCGTCCTGGCCGAGCAGCAGCCCTGGCGCGAGCGCGCGGAGCCCTACCTGCGCGAGCCGAAGAAGGTGCACTGGATCGTCGAGATGGGCACCGAGCGCGCGCGCACCGTCGCCCGCCAGACGATGCGCGACGTGCGCGACGCGATGGGGTTGAACTACGGCTGAACCGCCCGCGCGGACCCGGCTTCCACTGCGCGGCGCCGCGCAGGCCGCGCGGCGGCATCGGGGCCGCACCCTCGCTATCCTCGCCCCAGCATGGCCGGCATCCCCCTGGACGACATCGGGCTCGCAATCGACCACTGGCGCGAGCGCGCGCCCTCCCCAGACGGCGTCAGCGCCTGCGCCGAGGTGCGCGCACTGGCCGAGGTGTACGCGCGCATGAGCTTCGAGCGCCGCGACGAGATCGACGAGCAGGCGCTGGGCGAGGCGGCGCGTCGTGCCTGGCTCGCGTGGCTCGGGACGATGCCGGATACGCCCTGCATCGCGATCTGCTCGACCGCGCAGGGTGACGCCCTGTGCAAGGGCTGCGGACGCAGCGCCGCCGAGGTGCAGCACTGGCCGGCGATGTCGCCGGCGGCCAAGCGCGCCGTGTGGCGGCGCATCACCGCCGAGGCGACGGCCTGGCGCTTCAACCGCTATGCCGAGCGCGCGGGCGGGCCCGGCGCCCGGGCCATGCCGACGGCGGGCGGCACGTGACGAGGCGCGCGTGACCGCGGGCGCCGGCGCGGCGCCGGCCGGCCGCAGGCTGACGGACTCGGCGCGGCGTCTCCACGCGCTGGCCTGGCCGGTCTTCGTCGGCCAGCTCGCGGTGGTCGGGTTCTCGACCGTCGACACGCTGCTGGTCGCGCGTTTTGCGCGCGAGGACCTGGCGGCGCTGTCGGTCGGTGCGGCCGCGTACATCACGATCTTCGTCGGCCTGATGGGGGTGGTGCTGGCGATCGGCCCGATCGTCGGCCAGCTCTTCGGCGCCGGCCAGCACGCGCAGGCCGGGCGCCAGTTGCACCAGGCAATATGGGTCGCGCTGGCACTGGCGGTGCCGGGTTGCGCGCTGCTGGTCGACCCCTGGCCTTTCCTCGCGCTCGCGCAGGCCACACCCGAGGTCGAGGCGCGTGCACGCGCCTACCTGCTGGCGCTGGCGGTGGCGCTGCCGGCGGCGCTGCTGTTCCAGGCCTACCGCGGCTTCAACAATGCGGTCTCGCGCCCGAAGGCGGTGATGGCGGTTCAGCTCGGCGCGCTGGCGGCCAAGGTTCCGCTGAGCGCGGCGCTGGTCTACGGCATGCCTGGCGTCGGCCTGCCTGCGCTCGGCCTGCTGGGCTGCGGCATCGCCACCGCGGTCGTGATGTGGCTGCAGGCGCTGCTGGCGTGGCAGGTGCTCCGACGCGACCGCTTCTACACACGCTTCGAGATCGGCGGGCGCGGGCTGGACGCGCCCGACCGGCGGGCGCTGGCGACGCAGCTGCGGCTGGGGCTGCCGATCGGCGCCACGATCCTGATCGAGGTCAGCGGCTTCAGCCTGATGGCGGTCTTCATCGCCCGCCTCGGGGTGCTGCCGGTGGCCGGGCACCAGATCGCGGCCAACCTGGCGGCGATCCTGTTCATGCTGCCGTTGTCGCTCGCGCAGGCGTCGATGACGCTGGTGTCGCAGCGCATCGGCGCGCGCGACCTGGCCGACGCGCGCCGGCTGGGCTGGCACGGGGTGCTGATCGGTGCCGGCGTCGCCGTCGTCGTCGCGCTGGCGCTGGCGGCGGCGCGCGGCCCGGTGGCGCGGCTTTACACCGCGGACCCGGCGGTGCTCGCGGTCGCGGTGCCGCTGCTCGGATGGCTGGCGCTGTTCCACGTCGCCGATGCGGTGCAGGCGGTGGCAAGCTTCGTGCTTCGCGCCTGGCGCGTGACGCTGCTGCCGATGTGGATCTACGCCGCGTCGCTGTGGGGGTTGGGGCTGGGCGGCGGCTACGTGCTCGCGTTCGGCCTCGTCGATGCCGTCCCCACCGCATGGCGCGGCCCGGCCGGGTACTGGATCGCCGCCAATGTCGCGCTGGCGACCGCCGCGCTGGCGCTCAGCCTGCTGCTGGCGACGGTGCTGCGCCGCCAGCGCGCCCAGGCGCGGGCGGTGTCGCCGGCAGCGCGAGCGTGAAGCAGCTGCCGCCGCCGGGGCGCGCGCTGCAGCTCACGCGCCCGCCATGGCGCTCGGCGATCTGCCGCACCAGCGACAACCCGAGGCCGACCCCGCCCTCGCGCTCGGCGTGGCCGGGCAGGCGGAAGAAGGGCTCGAAGATGCGTTCGCGCAAGGCCTCGGGGACGCCTGGGCCGCGGTCGCAGACGCGCACGCGGACCTCGGCGGCGTCGGCCTCGACCGTCACCTCGACCGCGGGGGTGGCGGCGTCCGCGTCGACCGAAGTCGCCGGCGCGTCCGAGGCGACGCCGTAGCGGCGCGCGTTTTCCAGCAGGTTGCGCAGCGCGCGCCGCAGCAGCCGCTCGTCGCCGGCGACGAGCGGCGCGCTGCCGGCGACCTCGGCGCCGGTGCGTGCGGCCTCCTCGGCCGCCAGCGCCAGCAGATCCACCGGGTCGCGTGCGACGGCGTCGGCCGCGGCATCCAGCCGGCTGGCCAGCAGCACCTCCTCGACCAGGGCGTCGAGCTCGGCGATATTGGCGTCGACCTCCGCGCGCAGCGCGTCGCGCCGCGCCGGTGGGGCCTCGTCGATCATCGCCAGCGCCATCTTCAGCCGCGCCAGCGGCGAGCGCAGCTCGTGGCTGGCGTTGGCCAGCAGGCTCTGGTGCGATCGCAGCAAGGCCTCGATGCGCTCGGCGGCGCGGTTGAAGCTGCCGGCCAGCGCCGCGACCTCGTCGCGGCCCTCGATCGCGACGCGCTCATGCAGCGCGCCGCCGCCGAACGCCTCGACGCCGCGCTTGAGCGCCTCGAGCCGGCGCGTGAGCTGGCGCACGACGGGCCAGGCGCCGGCCGCCACCGCAGCGAACAGCAAGGCCAGCAGCGCGAGCAGCGCCACGCCGCTGGGCAGCCCCGTCACGCCCGGAACGACCGTCACCGGGGGCCGCGGCGGCCGCAGCGGGCCGCCGGGGTCGGCGGCGGCGGGCGCGCGATCGCGCGCCGCGTCCTGCCCCATCGCGCGCACCATCGGATGATCGCCCCACAGCCGTGGCGGCATCAGCCACAGCGTGCGTCCGTCGTCGAAGCGGATCGGCAACGCACGGCCCGGCCGGCGCGGCTGGCCGCGCGCGTCCTGCGGGTCGAGATCGTCATCGTCCGCGTCGCGCCCGCGGCGGCCTTCGCCCGGCGCGCGCGACGCCGGGTCGCGGCGCGCGAAGGCCTCGGTGGTCGCGGTGCGACGCCCGGCGACGTCGTCCAGCGCCATCGGCACGCGCAGCCGGTGCGACCACGCGCGCAGCGCCTGCGCCTGCAAGGCCGCCGGCGCGTCGGCCGGCGGCAGCGCGCGCTGCATCAGCTCGCCCCAGGCGGCGACGCGCTCGGACAGCACCGCCTCGGCGTGTGCGCGCTCCTGCCCGAGGTGGCGCTGCACCAGCCAGCCGGAGACGAGCGCGAACAGCGCCAGCGAGGCGACGACCGTGATCCAGATGCGCAGGTAGAGCGATCGCATGCGGCGGGCGGGTCGCAGGTTCTCAGTCCGCGTCGTCCTGATCCTGCCGGCGCGCGAAGACGTAGCCGGCGCCGCGCACCGTCAGCACCCGGCGCGGCTGCTTGGGGTCGTCCTCGATCGCGGCGCGGATGCGCGAGACGTGAACGTCGATGCTGCGGTCGAAGGCCTCGAGGGGGTGACCCTTGAGCGCATCCATGATCTGGTCGCGCGTCAGCACGCGCCCGGCGCTACGCGCCAGCACGACCAGCAGGTCGAACTGGTGCCCGGTGAGCTCGCAGGGCTTGCCGTCGACGCTCGCCTGGCGCGCGCCGAGGTCGATCTCCAGGCGGCCGAATCGCATCACGTCGTCGGCCGCGGGCTCGGGTGCGGCGCGGCGCAGCAAGGCCTTGACGCGCGCGAGCAGTTCGCGCGGCTCGAACGGCTTGGGCAGGTAGTCGTCGGCGCCGATCTCCAGCCCGACGATGCGGTCGGTCGGCTCGCCGCGCGCGGTCAGCATCAGCAGCGGCAGCCGCCGCGTGCGGGCGTCGGCGCGCAGCTCGCGCGTCAGGTCAAGGCCGTCGCCGTCGGGCAGCATCAGGTCGAGCACCAGCGCGTCGTAGCTGCCGCCGGCCAGCCGCGCGCGGCCCTCGGCCAGCGTCCCGGCGGCCTCGACGTCGTAGCCGTGGCCGCGCAGGTAGTCGCCGACCATTGCCGCGAGGCGATGGTCGTCGTCGATCAGCAGCAGGCGCTGGGGCATGGCGGGCTGGGCGCGGCGGGCCGGGCCGGGCCACGGCAGCCGGCCCGCGTCGTCCCTGGGCTCGTCAGTCGCGGTCGCGCGACTTCATGCGCGAACGCATCTGCTCGGCGCGCTCGGCACGCCATTGGGCCATCTGCGCACGCTGCTCGGGGGTCAGTACCTCGCCGATCGCGAGCATGGTCTGCAGCCGACGCTGGCTCGCCTGGTCGTGCTCGGCGACCAGCTGCTGGCGCAGCGCCTCGGCCGCAGCGGCGTCGACGCTGGGCTGGGCGAACAGGTCGGCCATCTTGCGGTGCAGCTCGCGGCGCGTCTCGGCGCGCGCACGCATGTCCTCGCGCGTCTGCTCGGCGATGCGCTCGATCTGGGCACGCTGCTCGGCGCTGGCGCCCAGGCGCTCGAGCATGCGGTCCATGCCGCGGCCGGGCATGCCCATCGCGCCGGCGCCGTCGAAGGCCATCGGGTGGTCGCCGACGCCGTGGCCGTGCCAACGCGGCGAGGCCGCGACGCCGGCCGCGGCCCCGGCGGCCAGGACGATGACGGCAGGGACCGCGAGGCGGCGCATCCAGCGTGCCGCGGCCGCGCGCGGGGTGGAGGTTGAGGAGGCGGGGGTGGGGGTGGGGGTGGGGGTGGGGGTGGACGTGCGGGAGGTCATCGCTCGGTCTCCTGTGAACGGGTGAATCGGTGACAGGATGCTCGCCGCGGCGGGTCAGCGGCGCATGCGCCGCGGGTAAAGATGCGTGAAGCCGCGCGCCCGGACGCGTGGCCCGCCGGCGCGACCGTACGCCGTCACGACGCCGGCTCGATGCGCATCAGCCGCCGCTGCAGCGTGAAGCGCGCGATCGCCGCGTCCAGGTCGAGCCGCAACAGCACGCCGGCCGCGCGGTCGACCGCCATCGTGCCCTCGAGCCGGGTGCTGGTCTCGCCCTCGCTGACGTCGCCGTACAGCTCGATCACGGCGGCGTCGAAGACGCGCTCGGCGATGCGCTGCGGCCCGACCGCGACCACCTGACCGCGCAGCCGGCCACGCCGCTCGGCCTCGCCGGCGACCGCGATCTCACCGGCGAGCACGTCGCCGAGCGCGAGCGGACGCTTGAGCAGGCGCTGCCACTGCAGCGCCCCCGGCGGCGCCTCGATCACGTTGCCCGACAGGTCCTGGCGCCACGCGCCCGAGGCCGCGTCCGATCGCAGCACGAACTCGGCCTCGTTGCGCCGCAGCGCGGTGAACTTCAGCACCCAGGTCGCGAGCGGGTCGCGCACACCCCGGCGCTCCTCGTAGACCAGCACCTCGCCCGGCAGCACCTTCATCGCCGCCATCCGCTCGGGCGTGGGGACATCGGGCGGCTGCGGGCACAGCTTGCGCCGCGCGGCCTCGTGCAGCGCCTCGTAGCGGCCCTTGAGCAGCGCCAGCTCGGCCGCCTCGGCACCGTCGGGCCGCATCGCCAGCAGCGCCGGCCAAAAGACCGACAGCCCGACGCCGAGGGCCACCACATGCTGCCCGTAGCGCTGGTCGACCGCCCAGGCGACGTCGACCGCGCGCTGCTGCACGGTGTCGATCTCGTCGTGGATGCGGGCGCAGCTCCAGCGCTCGAAATCGGACGGGTCGGCCGCCGCGGGCCTGATCTCGGTCGAGCGCGACGCGCAGCCGGCGAGCAGCACCAGCGCGAGCAGCGCGGCGCCGGCGCGCGAGGCGGGGCGGGGCGGGTGGGCGGGCGGGGTCACGCGGCGGTGCGATCGCGCGGCGTCGAGGTCGCCGAGGAGTCCTGTCTGGTGCCGGCTGTCCGAATCGAACGGACGACCTTCCGCTTACAAGGCGGGTGCTCTACCTGCTGAGCTAAGCCGGCGCGGGGGCCAACGCGGCGATTCTAAGCAGGCCGCCCCTGGATGCGACGGACGATGCGAGCGGCCGCAGCGCGGACGTCCGCTGCAAGCGCTGCGGCTACTTGACCCGCTTCAGCCGAGGCCGCTTGCCCACGCCCCCCGGACCTCCCGGGGCACCCGGCCCACCTTGGCCGCCGGCGCCACCCACCCCGGGGCCGCCGTCGTCGGGCGGTTCGCCGCCGCGGACCGTGGGCAGCGGCCGCGGCGCTGCCGGTACCGGCGGCCGCGACGCATCGCCGGGCCTCGCCAGGCGCAACTCGGTGCGCGCCGCAGGCGCGTTGCCCACCGGGGCGTCGCCGCCCTCGGCGGGCATCGGAAACGCCATGCCCTGCCCGTTCTCGCGCGCGTAGATCGCGACCACGTGGTCGACCGGGACGACGATGTCGCGCGCCGCGCCGCCGAAGCGGGCGCGGAAACGGATGAAGTCGTTGCCCAGCTCGAGGTTGGCGGTGGCCTCGAACCCGATGTTGAGGACGATCTCACCGTTCTTGACGTACTCGGCCGGCACCTGCACGCTGGCGTCGACGTGCACCGCGACGTACGGCGTGAAGCCGTTGTCGGTGCACCACTCGTGCAGCGCGCGCAGCAGGTACGGGCGCGTCGAGCTGCCCTGCGGGTCGCCGGCGGTGGGAGGGGTCACGGGTCCGGGCGCTGCGGCGGGCGTGGTCAGGCGCTACTTGCGCATCACCTTCTCGGAAGGCGTCAGTGCCTCGATGTAGGCCGGGCGCGAAAAGATACGCTCAGCGTACTTCAGCAGCGGCACCGCGTTCTTGCTCAGGTCGATGCCGTAGTAGTCCAGCCGCCACAGCAGCGGCGCGATCGCGACGTCGAGCATGCTGAAGTCGTCGCCGAGCATGAACTTGTTCTTCAGGAAGATCGGCGCGAGCTGCAGCAGCCGCTCGCGGATCTGGCTGCGCGCGCGCTCGAGCTGCTTCTCGGTGGCCTTGACGCCGCGGCCCTCGAGCAGGTTGACGTGCGCGAACAGCTCCTTCTCGAAGTTGAACAGGAACAGCCGCACGCGCGCGCGCGCCACCGGGTCGCCCGGCATCAGCTGCGGGTGCGGGAAGCGCTCGTCGATGTACTCGTTGATGATGTGCGACTCGTACAGGATCAGGTCCCGCTCGACGAGGATGGGCACCTCGTTGTACGGGTTCATCAGCGCGATGTCCTCGGGCTTGGCGAACAGGTCGACGTCGCGGATCTCGAAGTCCATGCCCTTCTCGAACAGCACGAAGCGGCAGCGGTGCGAGTAGGGGCAGGTGGTCCCGGAGTACAGCACCATCATGTCGGAGCGCTCCCAGTGGGCGGACGGGGCGACGCGGCCCCGCGGAACGGAAAGCGCAGCGGGGGCCTGGGGCTCCCGCTGCGCTGCGGGCCCGGGCGGCGGCACCCGGGCGTCGTGGGCGGCCGGACTACTTGATGTCCTTCCAGTACGCGGCGTTCAGCCGCCACGCGATGAGCGTGAAGACGGCGAGGAACAGCATCACCCACACACCCAGGCGGACCCGGAACTGCGCCACCGGCTCGCTCATCCACTGCAGGAAGGCGACGAGGTCGGCGACCGCGTCATCGTACGCCTGCGGCGACATGGTGCCCGGGCTGACCTGCTCCCAGCGGCCGGTGAAGACCTGCGCCTCGTGGCCGTGCTCCTGGCGCGTCTCGAACACCGGCCGGCGCTCGCCCTGCAGTTGCCACAGCACGTGCGGCATGCCGACCGTCGGGAACGCGAAGTTGTTCCAGCCGGTGGCGGTGTTCGGGTCGCGGTAGTAGGTGCGCAGGTAGGTGTAGAGGTAGTCGGCACCACTGCCCTGCCCCGGCGCCGACCGCGAGCGCGCGATCACCGACATGTCGGGCGGCTGCGCGCCGAACCAGTCCTTGGCCTCCTTCGCATCGAGATGGACCTTCATCGTGTCGCCGACCTTGGCGCCGGTGAAGATCAGGTTCTTCTCGATCTGCTCCTCGGTCAGCCCGATGTCGCGCAGTCGGTTGTAGCGGACGAACTCGGCACCATGGCAGTTCAGGCAGTAGTTGGCGAACAGCTTGGCGCCGTTCTGCAGCGCCGCCATGTCGTTCATCCGCTCCTGCGGGAAACGGTCCCAGGGGATGCCGCCCTCGGCGGCCTGCGCCGGGCCGGTGGCCAGGGTCAGCGCCCAGGCGAGCGCGAGGATGAGCTTGTGCAGGGTTTTCATCGCGTTGCAGGCTTTCGGGCTCGGTCAGTGCGGCTTGAAGGTCACTCGATCGGGCACCGGCTTGAACTCGCCGATGCGGCTCCACCACGGCATCAGGACGAAGAAGCCGAAGTAGAACAGCGTGCCGATCTGCGACACCAGCGTGCCGATCTCGGAGGGCGCCTTGATGCCCAGGTAGCCGAGCACGAACATGACGACGACGAAGGCGCCGAACATCGCCTTGTGCCAACCTGGCCGGTAGCGGATCGATTTCGCCGGGCTGCGGTCCAGCCAGGGCAGGAAGAACATGATGACGACTGCGCCGCCCATCACGACCACGCCCCAGAACTTGGCGTCGAAGGTCTTGAGCAGGACCGCGGCAACGACCGCGGCGACCACGACCGCCGCCTTGGCCGCGCCGCCGCGCGCCAGCAGCAGCCCGGCGATGCCGCCCAGTGCGACGACGACGACGAAGACGTTGACCATCACGTCGGTGGTCGCGCGCAGCATCGAGTAGTAGGGCGTGAAGTACCACACCGGGGCGATGTGCGCCGGCGTCTTCAGCGGGTCGGCGGGGATGAAGTTGTTGTACTCGAGGAAGTAGCCGCCCATCTCCGGCGCGAAGAAGACGACCGCGCTGAACAGCATCAGGAACACGCCGACGCCGACGATGTCGTGCACCGTGTAGTACGGGTGGAACGGGATGCCGTCCAGTGGGATGCCGGTCTTCGGGTCCTTCTTGGCCTTGATCTCGACGCCGTCGGGGTTGTTGGAGCCGACGTCGTGCAACGCGAGCAGGTGCGCGACGACCAGCCCCAGCAGCACCAGCGGCAGCGCGATGACGTGGAACGAGAAGAAGCGGTTCAGCGTGGCGTCGCTGACGACGTAGTCGCCGCGGATCAGCAGCGCCAGGTCCTCGCCGACGAAGGGGACGGCGGCGAACAGGTTGACGATCACCTGCGCGCCCCAGTACGACATCTGGCCCCAGGGCAGCAGGTAGCCGAAGAAGGCCTCGCCCATCAGCACGAGGAAGATCAGCACGCCGAAGATCCACACCAGCTCGCGCGGCTTGCGATGGCTGCCGTAGATCATGCCGCGGAACATGTGCAGGTAGACGACGATGAAGAAGGCGCTGGCGCCGGTCGAGTGCATGTAGCGCACCAGCCAGCCCCAGGGCACGTCGCGCATGATGTACTCGACCGAGCCGAACGCGAGGTTGGCGTCGGGCTTGTAGTGCATCACGAGGAAGATGCCGGTGACGATCTGGATCACCAGCACCAGCAGCGCCAGCGAGCCGAAGAAGTACCAGGTGTTGAAGTTCTTCGGAGCGTAGTACTCCGACATGTGCTTCTTGTACTCGGCGAACGCGGTCGGGAAGCGGTTCTCGAACCACACCGTCACCTTGCTCGCCAGCGGCGCGTCGGCGGGGACTTCCTTGAATTCAGCCATGGCTTGCTCTTTCCGGGTTCCTGGGTCGCGGCGATCAGGCCTGCTGGTCCTCGCCGATCAGCAGCACCGAGTCGGACACGTAGTAGTGCGGCGGCACCTCGAGGTTGTCCGGCGCCGGCTTGTTGCTGAACACGCGGCCGGCGAAATCGAAGGTCGAGCCGTGGCAGGGGCACAGGAAGCCACCCGGCCAGTCGTCGGGCAGCGAGGGCTGCGCGCCGGGCTGGAACTTGTCGATCGGCGAGCAGCCCAGATGCGAGCAGATGCCCACCGCGACCAGGTATTCCGGCTTGATCGAGCGGTGACGGTTCTTCGCGTACTCGGGGGTCGGGTAGGCGGTGCGGTTGGAGTTCGGATCCGCGAGGTCGCCCTCGATCTTTTCCAGCGACGCCAGCTGCTCGGGCGTGCGCCGCATGATCCAGACCGGCTTGCCGCGCCACTCGACGGTGAGCTTCTCGCCCGGCTGCAGCGCGCTGATGTCGACGCGCACCGGCGCACCGGCGGCCTTGGCGCGCTCGGACGGCGTGAACGTGGCGACGAAGGGCACCGCGGTGGCCACACCGCCGACGGCACCGACGCCGGCGGTCAGGGCAAGCCAAGTGCGCCGGCTCGGGTCGGCGGTCGCGTCACTCATGGGGATCCTCGATCGTTCGGTGGGGTTTCAGCTCGGGAGCACCCGGCATTCTAGCCGAGGCCCCAGGGGCTCCCTGCGGCTGCGCAGGTCGCCGATCGCGTAGGTCGCGCGTGCACAATCGCGACGCACGGGGGGAGGTGCCGGGGTGCGCGGGGCGCGAGATGCCGCAGCCGCGCGGCCCGTGTCGAGAATCGAATCGATACCAAGGAGCATTGAGCATGAGTTTCATGAGCGAGTTCAAGGAGTTCGCCACCAAGGGCAGCGTCGTCGACCTCGCGGTCGGCGTCATCATCGGCGGCGCCTTCGGCAAGATCGTCGGCTCGCTGGTCGACGACATCATCATGCCGGTGGTCGGAAAGATCTTCGGCGGGCTGGACTTCGCCAACTACTTCATCCCGCTGGCCGGCCAGACCGAGACCGTGCTGGCCGAGGCCAAGAAGTCCGGCGCCGTGCTCGCTTATGGCAGCTTCGTCACGGTGGCGCTGAACTTCGTCATCCTGGCCTTCATCATCTTCGTGATGATCAAGCAGATCAACCGCCTCAAGCGCGAGGCGCCGGCGGAGCCGCCGGCCGCCCCCCCGCCCCCGCCGGAGGACGTGGTGCTGCTGCGCGAGATCCGCGATGCGCTGAAAAAGCAGGGCTGATGCCCTGTTGACGCGGCCGTCGGCCGGCGGGGGTCGGGCGCAGACTCGCGCCGTCGAAGACCGCGTCCATGGAACCCGTCGCCCGTCACCGGATCCCGCCCCTGCTCGAGGGCGCGGCGCAGCGTGTGAAGCGCAGCGCGCGCACCGCCGTCGAACGCACCGTCGAGGCCCTCGGGCTGGCGGCACTGGCGACCCTCGAGCACGGCGCGCGCGACCGCATGCTGGCCGCGCAGTACGAGCTCAACCGCAAGGCATCGTTCTTCGCGCTGGCCTTCGACGAAGAACTGCTCGACCGTCTGCGCCGCGAGTCCGAGCCGCGCAGCCTGCGCCAGGGGCCGACGACCTGGGACCGGCTGAGCCTGGTCGACGACGACGAGGTCGAGCGCGGCGTCTCGGCCGAACGATTCGGCATGGAGCTTGCGCACGCCTGCGAATGGGAGCTGCGCGAGTTGCAGGCCTACATGGTCACGCTGCTGGGGGACCCCGCGGCGACCAACCCGCTGAGGCCGGAGGTGCTCGGCTTCGCACTGGTCAAGGGCGCTGAAGCGGCGACCGACCGGCCCGAGATCCGCGCCGTCCTGATGGCGGAGATCGGGCGTGCGCTGATCGCCGAGATGGGGCCGACCTACCGCGCGATCGTCGGCGATCTGCAGAAGACCGGCATCCAGCCCGCCGGCCTGAGCGTGCGTACCACGGGCGCCACGTCGATGACGCGTTCCTCCGACGGTGCCGCGGTATCGCACCTGCGTGGCGGCCACGAGCAGACGGCCGACAGCACGCTGCACGCTGGGCCGTCGACCCTGGGCAGCAGCTTCGACGCCGGCCTTGCCGGGGGCGTGTCGCGTGGGGCACGCCCAGTCTCGCACACGACGAGCGCGTCCGCGCACGGCCGCGGCTTCGCCTCGACGCGTGGCGCCGGGTCGGTTCCCGCCGGCCTGCTCGGCGAGATCGACCCGCGCATGATGACGGTCATCCGGCGCCTCGCCCACGCCAGCCCCGAGCTCGGCACGAGCGGATCTGGCGACTGGGACGGCACTGCGAGCGCGCCGATGCCGCCGAACCTGATCCGGGCGCACCGCGATCAGCTGCGCCAGGCTGCGGGCGGCACGCTCGACCACATGGTGATCGACGTCATCGGCAGCCTGTTCGACCAGATCCTGTCGGACCCCAAGGTCGCGCCGCAGATGGCGCGCCAGATCGCGCGGCTGCAGCTGCCGGTGCTGCGCGCCGCGCTCGGCGACGCGAGCTTCTTCTCGTCGCGACGCCACCCGGTGCGCCGCTTCGTCAACCGCATCGCCTCCCTGGCAGCCGCCTACGAGGACTTCGGTGCCGCCGACGCGAAACGCTTCCTGACGCGCGTGAAGGCGCTGGTGCAGGACATCGTCGAGGGCGACTTCGACCGCATGGACGTCTACGAGCGCAACCTCGACGAGCTCGAGCGCTTCGTCGCCGCCGCGGTGCGCGAGGAGATGGGCAGCGATGCCGGTGCGGACGAAGGCGACCCGGTCGCGCTGGTCGAGCAGCGCGAGACCGAGCTTCGGTTGACGCTGCGCTATGCCGCACAGTTGCAGACCGAGCTCGAGCGGCTGCAGGGCCCGGACTTCGTGCGCGAATTCCTGATCGAGACCTGGAGCCAGGTCCTGATGCGCGGCGCTCAGAAGCACGGCGCTGGCAGTGCGAACTTCGCGACACTGCGCGCGACCGCGCGCGACCTGTTCATGAGCGTGCAGCCCAAGGGCACGCCCGAGCAGCGGCGCGACTTCCTCGCCATGCTGCCCAAGCTGATGCGCTCGCTCAACGAAGGGATGGACCTGATCGCCTGGCCGGATTCGGCGCGCAAGGCCTTCTTCGGGCTGCTGCTGCCGGCGCACGCGCAGTCGCTCAAGGGCAAGGGCCTGAGCACGCTGGACCACAACCTGCTCGCGCGCCGCATCGACAGCGCCTTCGACGCCCCGCTGCCGCGTACGGAGGACCTGGCCGCCAGCGCGGCCGACCTGCCGGTGCTCAACGACGCCATCGCCGAGCCGCGCTTCAGCGCGGAGGAGGCCGCGCGCATCGGGCTGCTCGAGGAATCGCGCCTGGACTGGTCACAGCCGGTCCAGCCCGATGCGTCGGAGGAGCCCGCGCTGACCGCGGTCGACATCGATATCGGCGGGCTGCCGCCGCCCGAGCCCCCGGAGCCGATGCAAGGCCGCGAGCTGGCCGAGCAGGTGCAGCTGGGCTGCGCCTACCGGATGCTGCTGGACGACGGCTGGCACAAGGCCAAGCTCGCGCACGTGAGCCCGGGGCGAAGCTGCTTCATGTTCACGCTCGGGCGGCAGCAGCGGCGCACCGTCTCGCTGACGCGCCGCATGCTGGTCAAGCTCTGCGAGACGGGCCGTCTGCGCGCGGTCGAGCATGCCTACCTGCTCGAGCGCGCAACCGCGCGCGCAAGGCGCCAGCTGGCGTCGCTGTCCGCCGCCGCGGCCTGACGGCGGCGACCCGCGGGTCCCTCGCGAAGCCCGCCTAGACCCGAGCCGCGGCGGCGCTCAGCCGGCGCGCCATCGCGAGCGCCGCCAGCAGGCTGGCCGGGTCCGCACAGCCCTGGCCGGCGATGTCGAACGCGGTCCCGTGGTCTGGGCTGGTGCGCACGAAAGGCAGCCCGAGCGTCACGTTGACGCCGTCCTCGACGCCGAGATACTTGACCGGGATCAGCCCGTGGTCGTGCGTCATCGCGACGACGAGGTCGAACGCGCCGCGCCGCGCCCGCATGAAGACCGTATCCGGCGGGTAGGGCCCGCTGGCGTCGATGCCCTCGGCCCGCGCTGCGCGAACCGCCGGGGCGATGAAGCGGATCTCCTCGTCGCCGAACAGCCCGCCCTCGCCAGCGTGCGGGTTCAGCCCCGCGACCGCGATGCGCGGCCGCGGCTGGCCCCAGGCGGCCGACGCGCGGTGCGCGATGCGCACCGTCGACAGCACGGCGTCGAAGTCCAGCGCGTCGATCGCCGAGCGCAGCGACTGGTGGATCGTCACCAGCACGACGCGCAGCTGCGGGTTGGCCAGCATCATGCGCACCGGCGGCGGCGACGCCGGATCGGCCAGCGCCTGCAGCATCTCGGTGTGCCCGGGCCACGGCAGCCCGGCGGCGGCCAGCGCCTCCTTGTGGATCGGCGCGGTGACGATGGCGCGACCCTGTCCCGCGCGCACCTTCTCCACCGCAGCCTCGATGCAACGCGCCGCCGCCGCCCCCGCGCGCGCGTCGACGCGGCCCCAGGGCAGGTCGGCCAGCCCCTCGGGCAGGCCTGGGACCTGCCACAGACGCAGGGCTCCCGGCGGCACCGCGTCGAGCGGCGCGTCGACGACCGCCAGCGGCAGCATCCCGCCGGTCAGCGCCGCGGCGCGCTGCAGCACGGCCGCATCCCCGAGCACGCAGACATCGGCCAGCGCCCCCGCGCGCGCCGCGGCGACGACGATCTCCGGGCCGATGCCGCAGGGATCGCCCTGGGTCAGGAGCAGCGGCGGGCCGGCTTCGCTCACCGCGATCCCCATCGATGCCTGGCCCAGGCGCGACCGCCGTCCGACTGCAGGGGCGAGGCAGCCATAGACACGGGCGCAGGGCAGTGCCGCACCGCACGGCGACTTCGACGGGCGGTGCCGGCGCCGACGGCGCCGCCGAGGCCGCGCGCGGCCTCGGCGGTGTCGCCGGCGCTCGCGGCGCTCGCTGTCCGCAAAATTCGACCGCGGCGCAGGTCGCGTGCCACGCGAGCCGAAGTCCGCCCCCTGACCGACTGGACTTGCTTCCAACTCATGCCGGGTTGTCGATCTCGATGAAGCGGTGCGCGAGGCCGAACCGGGCTGCCAGGTGCTCGCCGACCGCCGGTGCGCCGTAGCGCTCGGTCGCGTGGTGGCCGCAGGCGAGAAAGGCCACCCCGGTCTCGCGCGCCAGGTGCGCCTGCGGCTCCGAGATCTCGCCGGTGACGAAGGCATCGGCCCCGGCGGCGATCGCGGCCTCGAAGTAGCCCTGCGCGCCGCCGCTGCACCAGGCGACGCGCGCCAACGGACGGCCGTCGCCGGCGACCACCGTCGGCAAGCGGCCGAGCACGCCTGCGATGCGCGCCGACAAGGCGTCCACGCTTCGGTCGGCCGCCGGGCCGATGAAGCCCAGCGACTGCGCGCCGAAGCGCGCATCGGCCGCAAGCCCGAGCCGCGCCCCGAGTTGCGCGTTGTTGCCCAGCGTCGGGTGCGCATCCAGCGGCAGGTGGTAGGCGAACAGGTTGATCTCGTGCGCGAGAAGCCGCGCCAGCCGCCGCCGCATCCAGCCGACGACGCGACCATCCTGGCCGCGCCAGAACAGGCCGTGGTGGACCAGCAGCGCATCGGCGCCGGCGTCGACCGCAGCGTCGATCAGCGCCAGGCTGGCGGTGACGCCACTGACGAGCAGCCCGACCTCGCGCCGGCCCTCGACCTGCAGCCCGTTGGGGGCGTGGTCGCTGAACGCGTCCGGGTCCAGCAGTGCGCGCAGCTCGCGCTCGATCGCGTCGCGGTCGGCCATCCGATGTCCTCGGGCTTGGTCCTGCGGCGGCGCGGCGGCGCGGCGGGATCAGGCGCCCTTGCCCTCGCGCGCGCTGTCGGCCTGCGCACGCCGCTCGATGCCGCGCGCGACGATGATCCCGGCCTCGTACAGCAGGCACATCGGGATCGCCAGCGCGAGCTGCGAGATGACGTCCGGCGGCGTCACGATGGCGGCGACGACGAAGGTGCCGACGATGACGTAACCGCGCGCCTTGACCAGCTGCTCGACGCTGACCGCGCCGATGCGCACCAGCACGACGACCGCGATCGGGACCTCGAACGCGATGCCGAAGACCAGGAACAGCGTCAGCACGAAGCCGAAGTACTCCTCGACGTCAGGCGCGGCGGTGATGCTCTCGGGCGCCACCGACTGGATGAATCCCGCCAGCCCCGGGATGACCACGAAGTAGACGAACGCCACCCCGACCAGGAACAGGATCGTGCTGGACACGACCAGCGGCAGCACCATGCGTTTCTCGTGCGAGTACAGCCCGGGCGCGACGAAGGCCCAGACCTGGTACAGCACGTAGGGCAGCGCGAGCAGGAAGGCCGCCATCAGCGTGATCTTCAGCGGCACCAGGAACGGTGTGATGACGCTGGTGGCGATCATCGTCGCCCCTTGCGGCAGGTGCGCGGTCAGCGGCTGCGCCAGCAGGTCGTACAGCGCGCCGGCGCCCGGCCACAGCATCAGCGCGCCGAACACGATGCCCACCGCCAGCAGCGCGCGGATCAGGCGGTCGCGCAGCTCGATCAGGTGAGAGACGAACGGGGCCTCGGTGCCTTCGAGCTCGTCCTTGTCGGGCGGCGGCGCGGCCATCAGCGGATGCCGGGCGGGCGGAAACGCGCCACGCGCGCCGCGCCCGACTGCGCGCGCGTGCGAACGCCGTGGCGCTGCTTGTACCACTGCGGCGTCGCCCCGCGCTTGAGCCGCCAGTTCTTCTTCGGCGGCCGGTACGCCGGCGGCGGCCTGGGCGTGCCGAAGCCGGCCGTGCCGGCGTCGCCGTCGAGCCCGGCGGCGGCCTCGCGCCAGTCGGACTCGAAGGCGGCGGACGCCTCGCGCACCTCGCGTTCGACGCTGCCCTGGACGTCGCGCGCGGCGTCCTCGAACTGCGTCTTCATCTTCTTGAGCTCCTCGAGCTCGATCGACCGGTTGACCTCGGCCTTGACGTCGGCGACGTAGCGCTGCGCCTTGCCGAACAGGTGGCCGACCGTGCGCGCCACGCGCGGCAGCTTCTCGGGTCCGATGACGATCAGCGCCACCGCCCCGATCAGGGCCAGTTTGTCGAAGCCGAAATCGATCATCGCGTGCGCGGGGACGGGACGCGGTGGCGTCCCGCCGGCCCCGGGGGTCAGCTCTTGGTCTTGGCCTCGACGTCGACGGTGTCGGCGCTGCGCGCCTCCGCCTTGGAGGCGGTCACCTGCGGCGGCGGGGCCGCGCCTTCGTCGTCGGCCGCGCCCTTGACGCCGTCCTTGAAGCCCTTGACCGCCGCGCCGAGGTCCGAGCCCATGTTCTTGAGCTTCTTGGTGCCGAAGATCAACACCACGACCAGCAGCACGATGAGCCAGTGCCAGATGCTGAAGCTGCCCATTGCCGATTCTCTCCGAGTGGACCCGCGATCTTACGCGGGCCGTGTGACGACTGTCCCGGGCACCCGGCCGACGTCAGCCGCGCGCCCAGGGCCGAGGCCCGCCCATGACGTGCATGTGCAGGTGGTAGACCTCCTGCCCGCCGTCGGGCCCGGTGTTGACGACGACCCGAAAGCCGTTCGTCACCCCCAGGTCGCGCATCAGCCGCGGCGCCAGCGCCATCATGCGCCCGAGCAGCGCCTCGTGCTCGGGCCCGACCTCGGCCAGGCTGGCCACGTGCCGCTTCGGGATCACGAGCACGTGGACCGGTGCCCACGGGTGGATATCGTGGAAGACCAGAAGTTCATCGTCCTCGTGGACCTTGTTCGCCGGGATCTGCCCGGCGGCGATCTTGCAGAAGACGCAGTTCGGGTCGGTGCTCAACGCGTGGGCCTTTCTCGTCGCTACTGCCGTGTTCTAGGGGCTGGGGTCGGTCTGGCCGCCGGGGCCGGCGGCCGCGACGCCGCCGCGGCGCGCGAATTCCTCCAGCCCGGACAGGCCTTCGCGCCGGCGCAGCTCGGCCAGCACGTCGTCGGGGTGCAGCCCGTGCGCGGTCAACACGATCAGCGTGTGAAACCACAGGTCGGCGGTCTCGGCGACGACCCGGGGCACGGCGGCGTCATCGCGCGCCGCATCCTTGGCCGCCATCACCAGCTCGGTGGCCTCCTCGCCGACCTTCTTGAGCATCGCGTCCTCGCCCTTGGCGAACAGCCGCGCGACGTAGCTGCGGTCGGGGTCGGCGCCGCGGCGCGACGCGATCACGTCGGCGAGCCGGCCCAGGGTGTCGTCGTCGGTCATCGCCAGGAAGCGTCTCGTTCGCGCGCCGCGGTCGCGGCGCTCACTTGCGGTAGATGTGCGCCGGATCCTCGATCACGGGGTCGACCGCGCGCCAGTGCCCATCTTCCAGGCGTTCGAAGAAACAGCTGTGACGGCCGGTGTGGCAGGCGATCGACGGCTCGTGGCCGAGCTGCGTGACTTCGAGCAGCACGGCGTCGCCGTCGCAGTCGAGCCGGATCTGGTGCACCTGCTGGACATGGCCGGACTCCTCGCCCTTGCGCCACAGCCGCCCGCGCGACCGGCTCCAGTAGACCGCGCGCCCGCTGCGTGCGGTCTCGGCCAGCGCCTCGCGGTTCATCCACGCCAGCATCAGCACGTCCTTGCTCCCGCGCTCCTGCGCGATCGCCGGCACCAGTCCGGCGGCGTCCCACTTCACGGCGTCGAGCCAGTCCATGGCGGGAAGTGTACGGTCAGGAGCCGCCCGGTGCGCCCGCGGCGGCGCCGGGCGCCCGCGTTGCCGAAAGTTCGGCGGCCACCGGCCCGAGATGCGTCGGCCCGCCGTAGCCGCACTCCTCGGCCAGCCAGGCCAGCACCGGCACCGTCCCCGGCAGCACCGGGTCCACGCTCACCGGCAGCGACTGCCAGGCCATGCGCTGGCCCTCGCGCATCTCGAACGCGCCGTGCCATTCGGTGACCTTGCAGAAATGCAGCCGCACGAGCGCGTGCGGGTAGTCGAACAGCGACGTGCGCCAGGGCGCGACGGCGCCGATCTCGATCCCCAGCTCCTCGTGCAGCTCGCGCCGCAGCGCCTGCTCGACGGTCTCGCCGGGCTCGATTTTGCCGCCCGGAAATTCCCAGGCCCCGGCGTAGACCTTGCCCGGCGGGCGCGAGCTGAGCAGGAAGCGCCCGTCGTTGCCGATCAGCACGCCGACGGCGACGTCGACCGGCACCCGTGACTCGGCAGCCACCCCCAGAGGCGGCGCATCGGGGGTCGCGCCCCGCGGCGGCGCGCCGGGGGCACCGCGCTCAGCCATCGAGCCGCCCGGCGCGGTCGCGCGCGAATTGGTACGCCACCCGGCCCGAGCGCGAGCCGCGCTCCAGCGCCCACACCAGCGCGTCCTGGCGTGCCGCGGCGATCGCCGCCTCGTCGAGCCCGAAGTGGCGCAGCCACTGCGCCGTGATCGCGAGGTACTCGGCCTGGCTGAAGGGGTAGAAGCTGATCCACAGCCCGAAGCGATCGGACAGGCTGACCTTCTCCTCCACGCCCTCGCCCGGGTGCACCTCGCCGTCCTCGGTGTGGCGGACGCTGAGGTTCTCGCGCATGTACTCCGGCAGCAGGTGGCGCCGGTTGCTGGTCGCGTAGACGAGCAGGTTGTCGCTGGTCTGCGCGACCGAGCCATCGAGGATCGACTTCAGCGCCTTGTAGCCCGGCTCGCCCTCGTCGAAGCTGAGGTCGTCGCAGAAGACGACGAAGCGCTCGGGCCGGCCGGCGACGAGGTCGACCAGGTCCGGCAGGTCGACCAGGTCGACCTTGTCGACCTCGATCAGCCTCAATCCCTGCGGCGCGAACTCGTTGAGCACCGCCTTGACGAGCGAGCTCTTGCCGGTGCCGCGCGCACCCGTCAGCAGCACGTTGTTGGCGCTGCGCCCGGCGACGAACTGCGCCGTGTTGCGCACCAGCCGCTGCTTCTGCGGCTCGACCTCGCACAGGTCCGGCAGGCGGATCGACGACGCGTGGCGAACCGGCTCCAGCGCGCCGCCGCCGGCGCCGCGCTTGCGGTAGCGGAAGGCGCTCGCCGCACCCCAGTCGGGCGGCCGCAGCGGATGCGGCAGCAGCGCCTCCAGGCGTGCCAGCAAGGCGTCGGCACGATCGGCCAGACGGGCCAGCGTGGCCTTGGCATCGGGGTCGGACATGGACGCCAGTTTATCGAGGCGGTCCGCGCTGGCGCGCAGCGCGGGTCCGGCAAGATGGTCCTGCGCGCCGGCAGCAGCACCGCGGCGCCGGCCTCAGGCGCATTCGCGTTCGATCGACGAGGAATGGTCTCTCCGCGATCGACCGCCATCGGTACGTTGCAGTCTTTGACGGCCTGCTCGCATGTGGCATTCGACGACCAGCGCGAGCCGAGGCCAGCGGGTGCCCTTCCGCTCCATGTCCCCCGCCACCGGCCTGCGGCCGCTGGCTCCTCCTTTACTTACGCGGAAGGGCACCCGCTGCCCTCGGCGGGCAACGGCCGGGGTACTCGACCAAAGAGTACCTTGGCCCGCCACCGCTCCGGTTTTCGACCGTCGAATACCAACTCGGTGGCCTGCCGAGGACGGCGGGTGCCCTTGACCGTAAGTAAAGGAGGAGCCGGCGGCGCAGCCGACGGCGGGGGACATGGAGGGCAAGGGTACCCGCCGTCCTCGGCTCGCGCGGTCGTGGCACGTCAGACCTGTGAGGGCGATTGTGTGAGTCGTAGCTACGTGCCACGGGCAGTCGATCGTCGAACACCCGATCCTTGCCGATCGAGGGCGCGGGTATCAGCCGCCCAGCGGCCGCAGAATGCGCAGCCACTTGCGCGCCGGCAGGCCGAGCGCACCCCAGCGCGACTCGATCGCCGCCGCGCGTGTGGCCAGCTCGGCGCGCGGCGGCAGCGGCGCGTCGCGCGTGGCGACGACGACGGTATTGCCCTCGCGCGTCGCGCGCAGCCGCCAGACGGCCTCGGTGCCGAAGGCCGCGGCGATGCGCGCCAGGCTGCGGTCCAGGCTCGCGTGGCGACCGAACAGGTTGACCGCCATCGCCCCGCCCGGCACGAGCAGGCGCCGGCAGGCGGCGTAGAAGCCCTCGTCGTCGAGCACCGGCGCCGCCGCCTCCTCGTCGTACAGGTCGACGTGCAGCAGCGTCGCGCTCGCCGGCTCGGCGCGTGCGAGCCAGTCGGCGGCGTCGGCCTGCGCGATGCGCAGCTGCGCGCCGTCGGGAGGCAGCCTGAACCAGGCGCGGCCGGCGCCGATGACGTGCGGGTTGAGCTCGACCGCGGTCGTCCGCATCGACAGCGCGCGCAGCGTGAATCGCGTCAGCGTGCCGGCGCCCAGGCCGAGCTGAACTGCGTGGCCGCGCGCGAGCGCCGCCAGATCCAGCCACAGCAGCGCTGCCAGCATGCGCTGCACGTATTCGAGCTCGACGTGCAGCGGATCGCGGATGCGCATCGCGCCCTGCACCCAGGGGCTGCCCAGGTGCAGGAAGCGCACGCCGCCGGCCTCCGACAGCGTCGCTTCGGGAAGCTCAGACGACATCGATGCCGGCCTCGGCGAAGACCTGCCGCCAGGCGGCGAGCTTGCGCTCGAAGCTCCAGCTCGCATTCGCCGGGCTGGTCGACGGCAGCCGCCACACCGGCAGCCCGAGCGCGCGCGTCACGCGCATCGCACGCGCCGACTCGCCGCCGTTGTGCGCGATCGCCACCAGCGCCGGCGCGCGCCGGCGCAGCGAGGCCAGATCGTTGGGCTCGGCATCGGCGATCGCGCTGTCCAGGCTGCCGCTGCGGCGGCAGGCGCGGTAGACATCCCAAATCCCCAGCCCGCGCCGCCGCACCTCGGCCAGCCGCTCGCGATACGGCAGCGCGCGCAGGTCCAGCCCCCACAGCGCCGACAGGATCGGCCAGAAGGCGTTGCGCGGGTGGGCGTAGTACTCGCCGGCGGCCAGCGAGGCCGCGCTCGGGAAGCTGCCCAGCAGCAGCAGCCGGGTGCGGCGGTCGATCACCGGCGGCAGACCGACGAGGCGCGGCGACGCGGCGTCGGCGCGCGCCGCCGCCGTGCGCACCACGCGGGCCCCTGGGCGCCGCGCGACCGGGTGCGCGCGTCACGCCAGCAGCCCGCGCAGCCGCGGCAGCGCCGCCAGCGCATTCGCCGCGGTGCGGTCGGCGGTCTCGGCCAGCGACCAGCCGCGCAGCGCCGCCAGCTCGGCGCCGATGCGCGGCAGCTCGGCCGGCGTGTTGCGCGCCTGCGGCGCCGGGCCACGCTCGATGGCGGGCCGGACGAGCCATTGCGGCGGGATGTCCGGGGCGTCGGTCTCCAGCACCGGCGCCTCGTCGGGCAGCTCACGCGCCAGCGCGCGGATGCGCCGTGCACGCTCGAAGCTCAGCGTGCCGCCGAAACCCAGCTTCAGCCCGAGCGCCAGGAACTGCCCCGCCTGCTGCATGCTGCCGTTGAACGCGTGCGCGATGCCGCCCGGGACCGGCACGCGGCGCAGACCCGCCAGCAGCGCGTCGGCCGAGCGCCGCACGTGCAGGATCACCGGCAGCGCGGCGCGCCGCGCCAGCGCGAGCTGCGCGAGGTAGAAGCGCTGCTGGCGGTCGCGGTCCAGCCCGGGGACGAAGTGGTCCAGCCCGATCTCGCCGACCGCGACCAGCCGCGGGTCGTCGCCCCAGCGCGCCAGCGCCTCCGCCAGCCGGTCGAGGTCGGCCTCGTCGGCACGGTCGACGAACAGCGGGTGGATCCCCAGCGCATACGCCAGATCGAGCCGGTGCGCGAGCGCGCGCGCGCGCTCGAAGTCCGCCGCCTGCACCGCCGGCAGCACCGCCATACAGACGCCGGCGGCGCGCGCGGCAGCCCAAACGGCGTCGCGGTCGTGGTCGAACTCCGGCGCGTCGAGGTGGCAATGCGAATCGATCCAGCGCACGCCGGCGATTGCACCACAGGGCGCAGGCGGTCTTTGCCGGCCGCGGGGATGCGCGGGCGGCGCCGTCGTGGTAGTGTTTTGCTCGCCGACGCCGATCGCCGTGATCGACTCCCGGCGCCCGCCCCCTTCGCGTACCGATGCCCGCCCCTCGCCGCCCCCTGGTCAGCCGCTCGCCGCGGCGTGACAGCGCGCCAGCCGCCTCGCACGGCGCCGCGCCGGTGCGGGCCGCCCCTCGCGCGGACGCCGGCGGGGGCACGTCTGGCTCGCCGCCGCCGGCGTCGAAGGCCGATGCCGGCGCGCCCGCGGCCGCGTCGCCGGCCGGTCGCGGCTGGAGGCGCTGGATCGCGCGCCACCCCGGGCCGTGGTCGGCCGCGGTCGGGTCGATCGCCACCCTGGCCGGCGTCGCCTTGCTGCTCGCGATGCAGCCGGGGTCGCGGGTGATCACGCAGGAGCATATCGACGAGGCGGTTCGCGCGTCGCTCGAGAAGGAGCCACTGCCGTCGGCGGCGGCCCGGGCCTACGAGACGATCCTGCCCTCGGTGGTGCGCGTCACCGGGCTGATGGACGAGGACGACGATGGCGCCGACGACGGCGCGAACGCCGAGGCGCTCGCGCTGGACCGCAGCCTGGGTACCGGCGTCGTCATCATCGACAACGGCACCATCCTGACCAACCTGCACGTCGTCAGCGGCGCCAAGCGCATCAAGGTGAAATTCTTCGAGGGCACCGAGTCGGATGCGCAGCTCGTCGGCGTGCAGGCCGAGAACGATCTGGCGGTGCTGCGCGCCAGCCGCATCCCCGACGACATGCTGCCGGCGGTCATGCGATCCACCGGCGACCTGCGGCCCGGCGACCAGGTGATCGCGGTCGGCCACCCCTTCGGCATCGGGCCGTCGGTCAGCGCGGGCGTCGTCTCGGGACTCAGGCGCGAGTTCCGCAGCGACGAGGGCGAGCGCGTGCTGTCCAACCTGATCCAGTTCGACGCCGCCGCCAACCCGGGCAATTCCGGCGGCCCGCTGGTGACGATGGACGGCCAGGTCGTCGGCATCGTCACCGCGATCCTCAACCCGGGCGAGGAGCGCACCTTCATCGGCATCGGCTTCGCGGTGCCGATCGAGTCCGCCGCCCAGGCCGCCGGGCTGCCGCCGTTCTGAGCGGCCGCCGCACACGCCTCCAGCCCTCCCCCCTCCCGAGCCCAGCGAGACCGACCCGATGACGACCGACCACCGCGACACCGCCGAGCTGATGGAGCGCATCCTGTACGAGGTCAAGCGCATCGTCGTCGGCCAGGACCGCTTTCTGGAGCGCGTGCTGGTGGCGCTGCTCGCCGAGGGCCACCTGCTCGTCGAGGGCGTGCCGGGGCTGGCCAAGACGCTGACCGTCAAGACGCTGGCGCGCGCGATGCGGGGCAGCTTCAAGCGCATCCAGTTCACCCCCGACCTGGTGCCGGCGGACCTGATCGGCACCCGCATCTACAACCAGAAGACGGGCGACTTCGGGATCTCGCTCGGCCCGGTGTTCGCCAACCTGCTGCTGGCCGACGAGATCAACCGCGCGCCGGCCAAGGTGCAGAGCGCGCTGCTCGAGGTGATGCAGGAGCGCCAGGTCACGATCGCCGGCCAGACCCACCTGGTGCCGGCGCCCTTCGTCGTCATGGCGACGCAGAACCCGATCGAGACCGAGGGCACCTACCCGCTGCCGGAGGCGCAGGTCGACCGCTTCATGATGAAGGTGCTGGTCGACTACCCGAGCGAGGAAGAGGAGTTCGTCATCGCCGAGCGCGTCACCGGACCGGCGCTGCAGGTCGAGGCGGTTGCCGACACCGAGCAGTTGCAGGCCCTGCAGCAGCGCTGCCGGCGCGTCTACGTCGACCCCTCGCTGATGCAGTATGCGGTGCGGCTGGTCAGCGCGACGCGGCGGCCGGCGCAGTACGAGTTGCCTGAGCTCGCCGGCTACCTGAGCTACGGGGCCAGCCCGCGCGCGACGATCGGCCTGATCGAGGGCGCGCGCGCGCTGGCAATGCTGCGCGGACGCGCCTACGCGCTGCCGGAGGACATGGTCGACCTCGTCCCCGACGTGCTGCGGCACCGCTTGGTCCCCAGCTACGAGGCGCTGGCCGAGGGTCTGGGCGCCGACGACCTGGTGCAGCGCGTGCTGCGCAGGATCCCGGTGCCCGACAAGCCGCTGGCGCACCCGCAGGAGGCGCAGACCGCGTGATGCCCGCCCGAGCCGATCCCCGCGGCACCCCGCGCGCGAGCGCCCCGCCGGCCTTCGGCGGCGCGGGCGCCGACGCGCTGCTGCAGCGGCTGGAGTGGACCGTGCTGCGGCGCCTGGACGGCCTGCTGCAGGGCGACTGGCGAACGGTCGCGCGCGGCGCCGGCGTCGATCTCGCCGACCTGCGCGAGTACCAACTGCACGACGACGTGCGCCACATCGACTGGAACGTCACCGCGCGCACGCAGCAGCCCTACGTGCGCCAGTTCCACGAGGACCGCGACCTCACCGCGTGGTTCCTGCTCGACCTGTCGGGCAGCGTCGACTTCGGCTCCGGCGACGTCACCAAGCTGGCGGTGTCGACCGGTTTCGTCGCCGCGCTGGCGCGCGTGATGACGCGCCACGGCAACCGCGTCGGCGCGCTCCTGTACGGCGACCGCGTCGACACCGTGCTGCAGCCGGCCGCCAGCCGCGTCCATGTGCTGCGGCTGATCGACCAGATGCGCCGCCCGCGCCCGCCGCAGCCGGGCGGCCGTGGCACCGCGCTGTACGACCTGCTGGCTGGCGGCGATGCGCTGATCCGGCGCCGCTCGCTGGTCTTCGTCGTCTCCGACTTCATCAGTGCGCCGGGTTGGGAGGACGCGCTCGGGCGGCTCGCGCAGCGCCACGATGTCGTCGCCGTGCGACTGCTGGACCCGGCCGAGATGGCACTGCCCGACGTCGGGCTGGTCACGCTGCAGGACGCCGAGACTGGCGAGCAGCTCTTCGTCGACGCCGGCGACCCGGGTTTTCGCGCCCGCTACGCGACGCTGGCCGTGGCCGCCGAGCAGCGCCTCGCCGTCGGCTTCGCGCGCGCCGGCGTCGACCTGCTCGAGCTCGCGACCGACGACGACCTGCTGGCCGCGCTGCTGCGCTTCGCCGACCTGCGGCGCAAGCGGCTGTTCGGCGCGCGCGCGCCGGCACCGCGGCTGGCGGACCCCGCGCACCTGCTGGGCTCCCGCCCGCCGCAGGAGGCAGGCGCATGAGCTTCCAGTGGCCCTCCTTGCTGTGGACGCTCGCGCTGTTGCCGCTGCTGGTGCTGCTGTACCTGTGGCTGTTGCGGCGGCGCCGGCGCGCCGCGGTGCGGCTGGCGAGCATCGCGATCGCGCGCGAGGCGCTAGGCCGTGGCCCCGGCTGGCGTCGCCACGTGCCGCCGCTGCTGATGCTGCTCGCTCTGGCGGCGCTGCTGGTGGCGACCGCGCGCCCGACCGCCAAGCTGACGCTGCCGCTCGCGCAGCGCACGATCATCCTGGCGATGGACGTCTCGGGCAGCATGCGCGCCGAGGACGTCGAGCCCAACCGGCTGGTGGCCTCGCAGGAGGCGGCCAAGTCCTTCGTGCAGCAACTGCCGCGCGACGCGCGCGTGGGCGTGATCGCGTTCGCCGGCACCGCCGCCGTCGTGCAGGCGCCGACGGTCAGCCGCGACGATATCGTCGCCGCGATCGACCGCTTCCAGCTCCAGCGCGCGACTGCGACCGGCAGCGCGATCATCCTGTCGCTGGCGACGCTGTTCCCCGACCACGATATCGAGATCTCGCACATCACCGGGCAGCGCAAGTTCCCGGGCCGCGCGATCGGCGAGGACAAGCCGAAGCCCGCGTTCACCCCGGTGGAGCCGGGCAGCTACGACTCGGCGGCGATCATCATGCTGACCGACGGCCAGCGCACGACCGGCCCCGACCCGGTCGACGCGGCCAAGATGGCCGCCGAGCGCGGCGTGCGCGTCTACACGGTCGGCATCGGCACCAAGGAGGGCGAGATCATCGGCTTCGAGGGCTGGAGCATGCGCGTGCGGCTGGACGAGGATGCGCTCAAGCAGGTCGCGCAGATGACGCGTGGCGAGTACTTCTACGCCGGCACCGCCGAGGACCTGAAGAAGGTCTACGGGTCGCTGAGCTCGAAGATGGTCGTCGAGCGCAAGGAGGTCGAGATCTCGGCCCTGTTCGCCGCGCTGGGCGCGCTGCTGGCCGTGCTTTCGGCGGGGCTGTCGGTCTACTGGTTCGGGCGGGTGGCCTGATCGCGGGCCACTGGCTTGCGTCCCAGCTTCAGGGTCCGTGAACCCTCGAGCGCATCAGCCCGCCTCGCTCAGCAACCCCTTCTTGCGCAGCATCGGCTCCACGCGCGGCGCGCGGCCGCGGAAGGCGGCGAAGGCGGCACCTGGCTCGACGCGGTTGCCGCTGGCGTAGATCCAGCGCCGGAGCCTCTGGGCAGTGGCGGCGTCGAAGGGGTCGCCGGCCTCGACGAAGGCATCGTAGGCGTCGGCGTCGAGCACCTCGGCCCACAGGTAGACGTAGTAGCCGGCTGCGTAGGACGAACCGGAGAACAGGTGCTGGAAGTGCACCAGCCGGTGGTTCATGCCGGCGACCCCGGGGTGGCCCGCGCGCGCCAGCGTCTCGGCCTCGAAGGCGCCGATATCGGCCGGTGGCTCGGCATCGGGCCGCGCGTGCACCGCCATGTCGACCATCGCGCTGGCCACGAAGCGAACCGTCTCGTAGCCCTGGCCGAAGCGGCGCGCAGCGTGCAGGCGGTCGATCAGCGCGTCGGGTAGGGTCTCGCCGCTGCGCCAGTGGCGCGCGTGGCGCTGCAGCACCTCGCGCTCCATCGCCCAATGCTCGAACAGCTGCGACGGCAGCTCGACGAAGTCGCGCAGCACCTGCGTGCCCGAAAGCCGCTCGTAGCCGACGTCCGACAGCAGCCCGTGCAGGCCATGGCCGAACTCGTGGAACAGCGTGCGCACATCGTCCAGCGACAGCAGCGCCGGCGCGCCGGGCGCACCGCGCGCGAAGTTGGTGTTGTTCAGGATTACCGGCCGCTGCGGGCCACCGTCGACGGTATTGCGGTGCTGCAGCGCGAGCGAGCTCATCCACGCGCCGCTGCGCTTGCCCTGGCGCGCGAAGGCATCGTGCAGGAACAGGCCGATCGCCTGCCCGCCGGCGTCCTGCACCTCGTAGGCGCGGACGTCCGGGTGGTAGACGGGCAGCTCGGGCCGCTCGACGAAGCGCAGCCCGAACAGGCGAGCCGCGCAGTCGAACGCCGCCTGCAGCATCGCCGGCAGCGCGAAGTAGGGCTTGACCTCGGCGTCGTCGACCGCGTACTTCGCCTGCCGCACCTTCTCGGCCCAGAAGCGCCAGTCCCAGGGCTCGAGCGCAGCGGTCGCGCCGGCGGCGGCCATCGCCTCGGCGACCTCGGCGCGCTCGCGCTCGAAGGCCTGCAGCGCGCGCGGCCAGACCTGATCGAACAGCGCCTGCACCGCAGCCCGGTTGCCGGCCATGGTGTCGGCCAGCGCGTGGTCGGCGTAGCTGCCGTGGCCGAGCAGCGCCGCCTGCTCGCGCCGCAGCGCCAGGATGCGGCGGACGATCGCGCGGTTGTCGTGCGCGCCTGCGTGCTCGCCGCGCGTCGTCCATGCGCGCCAGGCCTGCTCGCGCAGGTCGCGCCGCTCCGAAAAGCCCAGGAACGGGACGATCAGCGAACGCGCCAGCGTGATCGCGTGCACGCCCTCGCCCAGGCCGCGGTCGGCTGCGGCCTGGCGCGCGGCGGCGCGCACGAAGTCCGGTAGTCCGGCCAGCGCCGCTTCGTCGGGCAGCGGCAACTGCCAGGTGTTCTCGTCGTGCAGCACGTTCTGCGCGAACTGCGTCGTCAGCGTCGCCAGCTCCTGCACGATGCTCGCGTAGCGATCGCGCGCCGGGCCCGTCAGCCTGGCCCCGGCGCGCACGAAGTCCAGGTGCACGCGCTCGAGCAGCCGCCGCTGCTCGTCGGTCAGGCCGATCGCGTCGCGCTCGCGGTGCAGCGCGTCGACGCGCGCGAACAGCGCCGGGTCCATGTAGATGGCGCTGTGGTGCGCCGCGAGCGGTGCGGCGACGCGCCGCTGCACCGCCTGCAGCGCCTCGTCGGTGGCCGATGCGGCGAGGTTGTGGAAGACCGAGGCGATGCGGTCCAGCCGCCGGCCGCTGCGGTCCAAGGCCGCCAGCGTGTCGTCGAAGGTCGGCGGCGCGGTCTGCGCGCCGATCGCCGCCAGCTCGTCGCGGTGCTCGCGCATCGCGGCGTCGAACGCGGGTTCGAAGTGTTCGGGTCGCACGGCGCCGAAGGGCGGCAGGCCCCAAGGCGCCGCCCAGGGCTGCAGCAGAGGGTTGTCGTCGTTCGTCGTGATCGTCATGCTCGCGTCATGCCTGCGTCAGGGGTGCATCGCGGGTTCAGCAGCCGGACTTCAGCGGCCCTCGCGGATCGCCTTCTCGTCGTCGGTCAGGTAGCGCCGGTTGCCGCACTCGATGGTCCACAGCTCGCGCTCGTCGGTGAGCTTGGTCGAGGACTCGGCGGCGCGCGCGTTGCGCTCGTTCCAGGCCTTGACGCGCTGCTCCAGGCTGCCGGCGCGCTCGTTGAACGCGGCGACCTCGTCCTTGGGCAGCGCGACCTTGGCCTGCTCGGCGTCGATCGCCTCGTTCTCGCGCGCCAGCTCGCGCTGCTCGTCGAGCAGCTTCTTGCGTTGGCGCTCGGCGATCGGGCCCTTTCGGTTGCTGCCCTCGAACTCCTGCCAGCGCTTGTTCCAGTCGTCGATGCGGGCGGCGATCTCGGTGCGGCGCGCATTGACCTCCTGCACCTTGGCGTTGACATCCTGGATCGACCCGCGGCTTCCCTGCAGCGCCTGCTGCTCGGCCTGGATCGCGGCCTTCTCCTCGTCGAGCCACTTGCTCTCGGCCTGCAGCTGCTCGCGCCGGCGGTTCAGATCGTCCTGCCCCTTCAGGCAGGCACGCAGCTCCTCGCGCGTCATGATCGGCCCGGTCCCCTTGCCGAGCGCGCCGGTGGCGCCGGACTGCGCGTACGCCGGCACCGCGGCGAGCAACGCGGCACCGAACAGCGCCGAGGCAGCCAGGTTCGCAAGCGGGAAGAGTTGGAGCGGGCGCATGGATCGTCCTCGTGCGGGGCTTGCCGCGGTCGGCGGCATGAAGGGCGCGATGATGCCACCGGCTGCCTGGTGTTGCAGCGCGGCCGGCAACGGCTGCGCGGCGGGCTGCCCCACGGCGCAACGCCGACGCGCGGCTATCCCGATCAACGCGCGGGCGTCCTTGGCGGTGGACACGCGCCGCCGCGACAGCGGCACTGTGGCACAGTGGCAACCCCCACGCCATCGATGCCCATGGCCCTGAAGTCGACCATCTACAAGGCGCAGCTGCAGATCGCGGACATGGACCGCGGCCTGTACGCCGACCACGCGCTGACGCTGGCGCGGCATCCGTCCGAGACCGAGGAGCGCCTGATGGCCCGGCTGCTCGCGTTCGCGCTGCAGACGCCGGCGGACGACCGAGACGGCGCGCTGTTGGCCGCGCGCGGCCTGTCCGACACCGACGAGCCCGACCTGTGGCAGCACGCGCTGGACGGCACGCTGCGCCACTGGATCGAGGTCGGCCAGCCCGACGAGCGCCGGCTCGCGCGCGCCTGCGGCCGCGCCGGGCGTGTCAGCGTCTACGCCTACGGGCCCCAGGCCGGCGTCTGGTGGGCCGGGCTGGGCGAGCGCATCGCGCGCCAACCGCGGCTGTTCGCGTGGCGGCTTCCCGCGGCGCAGAGCCAGGCGTTGGCGGCGCTGGCGGCGCGATCGATGCTGCTGCAGGTCAACGTGCAGGACGGCCAGGTCTGGGTGCAGCAGGGCGAGCGCGGCGTCGAAGTCACGCCGCTGGCGCTGTCGGCCGCGGCCGGGTCCTGAGAGCCCGCGGCGCCCCGACCGGCGGGCGGCCCAGCCCTGCGCCGCGAGCGCCACCGACCTTTCCCCCGACCCTCGCATGGTCCCCTGGATCGACGACAGCCAGCCGCTGCCCGAGCCGGGCCGCATCGCCGAGGACGTCCCCGGGCTGGTCGCTGCCGGCGGCCGGCTGACGCTGCCGCGGCTCGAGCAGGCCTACCGCCAGGGACTGTTTCCGTGGTTCGGGCCCGGGCAGCCGGTGCTGTGGTGGAGCCCGGACCCGCGCATGGTGCTGCGGGTGGCGGACTTCAGGCTGCACCGCTCGCTGCGCAAGACGCTGGCGCACTTCCTGCGCACGCCGGGCTGCGCCATCCGCTTCGACCACGCGTTCGACGACGTCATCGACGCCTGTGCACGCACGCCGCGTGCAGGCCAGGACGGCACCTGGATCGTGCCGGCCATGCAGCGCGCCTACCGCGCCTGGCACCGCGCCGGTCGCGTACACAGCGTCGAAACCTGGGACGGCGACCGGCTGGTCGGCGGGCTCTACTTCGTCGCCGTTGGGCGCATGGTGTTCGGCGAATCGATGTTCTCGCTGCGGGCCGACGCGTCCAAGCTCGCGCTCGCGGCGCTGGTTGCGGCCTGCCGCGCGCGCGGCGTCGCGCTGATCGACTGCCAGCAGCATACCGGCCACCTGGCGTCGCTCGGGGCGTGCGAGATGCCGCGCGCGGACTTCCTGCGCCAGCTCGCGCTTGCCCGCGACGCGCCCGAGTTCGCCGATTGGACCTATGATGAATCGGACTGGGGTGCGCTCGACCCGCGCCTGCTGCCGGTACCGCCGCAGCAGGGCGCGGCGACGACGACCCCTCCGACTGCCGCCGAGGATCAAGCCACTTGACGCACCCCAAGGAGCTCCCGCTCTCGTCGTTGCAGTTCTACGCGACCGCGCCCTACCCGTGCAGCTACCTGCCGCAGCGGATGGCGCGGTCGCAGGTCGCCACCCCCAGCCACCTGATCCACGCCGACGCCTACTCGCGGCTCGTGACCGCGGGCTTCCGGCGCAGCGGCATGTTCACCTACCGGCCCTACTGCGACGGCTGCCGCGCCTGCCTGCCGCTGCGCGTGCCGGTGGACCGTTTCCGCGCCAACCGCAGCCAGCGCCGCGCATGGACGGCGCACGCCGGGCTGCGCGCGCGCGTGCTGCGGCTTTGCTTCCTGCCCGAGCACTACCAGCTCTACCTGCGCTACCAGGCAGGTCGCCACGCCGGTGGCGGCATGGACCAGGACAGCGTCGACCAGTACACCCAGTTCCTGCTGCAAAGCCGCGTCAACTCGCGCCTGGTCGAGTTTCGCGCGCCCGCGTCCGACGACGGCCCCGGCGCGCTGAAGATGGTCTCGATCGTCGACGTGCTGGCCGACGGCATCTCAGCCGTCTACACCTTCTACGAACCCGAGCCGGCGGCCAGCTACGGCACCTACAGCGTGCTGTGGCAGGTCGAGCAGACGAGGCAGCTCGGGCTGCCTTGGCTGTACCTCGGCTACTGGATCGCCGAGAGCCCGAAGATGGCGTACAAGTCGCAGTTCCGCCCGCACCAGTGCCTGGTCGACGGGCGCTGGCGCGACATGGACTGAACTTCACCGCGGCGGCGGTGCTGCCTTCGCCGATCAGTCGAGCGCCTCGCGACCGCCGATCTGGACCTCGAGCCGTGGCTCGGCGATCCTGTCGTCGATGCGGCTCTCGACGTACATCCGGCGCGGGTCGACGCCGCGCTGCTGCAGGAATCGCTTGACCGCCTCGAGCCGCTGCGGCGTCAGCTGGCGCTCGTCCGGGCCCGATCCGTCGAGCCGCCAGGGGCCGGTCGGGACCACGAGCGCGACGTCGATGCGCAGCCCCAGCGCCTCGAGCACCAGCTCGGCGAGCTGCCGGCGCGCCGCCGCTGTCAGCTCGTCGCCCTCGAACAGGCCCTTGGCCGGCAGCGAGGTCGTCCGCGTCTCGTAGCGCGGTGCCCCGGCCGACTCCACCTGCGGCGTCGGCACGGACGTCGGCGCCGGGGCGGACTGGGCCATCGCCAGCAACGGCAGGACGAGGGCCAGTGCGGCCACGCACCTCGGGGCACGGGTCGCCAGGGCTGGCAGGCGGGGCAGCGGCATCGTCATGGCTCCAGGATCGGGGCAGGGAACGTCGGCGTGGGGCGTGGCGGCCGGTGCGCGGGTCGCGAGCGGCCGGATCGGCGCCCATCGTAGCCGGCGGTGCGTCGCGATGTCGTGCACCGGGCCTGATCGATGCGCCACCGGGCCAGGCGCTATGCTGCCACGGACGCGGCGGGCCGGCGCCCGGCACGGTTGACCGTAGTCACGCCAGCGCAAGGTCGTACCGCGACAATCCCGACCCATGCTGGCGCAACAGCTCGAGTCGCCTGCCGCCGCGCCGGTGCTGGTCGCGCGCGGCCTGACCAAGGTCTACCGCACGGGCGAGGTCGAGGTCGTCGCGTTGCGCGAGGTCGACCTCGACGTCGCACCGGGGGAGTTCATCGTCCTGCTCGGCGCGTCGGGCAGTGGCAAGTCGACGCTGCTGAACATTCTCGGCGGGCTGGATGTGCCGACCGCGGGCACGCTTCGATTCCGCGACAAGACGCTCAGCGACGCCGGCGAGGCGGAGCTGACCGCGTACCGGCGCGAGCACGTCGGGTTCGTATTTCAGTTCTACAACCTGATCCCCAGCCTGACGGTGCGCGAGAACGTGGCGCTGGTGACCGACATCGCCGACGATCCGATGGACATCGACGAGGCGGTCGCGATGGTCGGGCTGGCGCCGCGCAGGGATCACTTCCCGGCCCAGCTCTCGGGCGGCGAGCAGCAGCGGGTGGCGATCGCGCGCGCGATCGTCAAGCGGCCCGACCTGCTGCTGTGCGACGAGCCGACCGGCGCGCTGGACGTGCAGACCGGCCGCCTGGTGCTGGAGGTGATCGAGCGCGTCAACCGCGAGATCGGCACCACGACCCTCGTCATCACGCACAATGCCGCGATCGCCGGCATGGCCGACCGTGTGCTGCACCTGGGCGACGGCCGGCTCGTGGGCAGCGAGCGCAACACGCGCAAGGTCGGCCCGGCCGAGCTGCAGTGGTAGGGCACGCGCGATGAAGGCGCTGGACATCAAGCTGCTGCGCGACCTGCGGCTGCTGTGGAGCCAGGCACTGACGATCGCGCTCGTCGTCGGCAGCGGGGTGGCGGGCTACGTGACGACGCTGTCGGCGGTCGACTCGCTGGAGCGCGCGCGCGACGCCTTCTACGCCGGCGGCGGCTTTGCCGACGTCTTCGCCGCCGTCGAGCGCGCCCCGCGCGCGGTCGTCGACGAGCTGCGCGCGCTGCCCGGCGTGGCCGACGTCCAGGTCACGACCGAGCACGCGGTACGCGTCGAGATCGCTGGCATCGCCGACCCCATCATCGGCCAGCTCATCGGCGTGCCGCGCGAGCGGCCGCTGGCGATGAACCGCGTCACGCTGCGCGCGGGCCGCATCGAGGGCGGCCCCGGGCCGGCGCTGGCCGACGGCGCGCTGCCGGCCTGGGTGTCGGAGAACTTCGCGCTCGCGCACGGCCTCGCGCCGGGCGACCGGCTGCAGGCGCTGGTCAACGGGCGGCTGCGCACGCTGCAGGTGGCGGCGCTGGCGCTGTCGCCCGAGTATGTCTTCGCCGGCATGTTCGGCGCCCCCGACCCGCGCGGCTTCGGCGTCTTCTGGGTCGACGGCGACGCGATGGACGCCGCCTGGGACATGCGCGGCGCGTTCAACCGGGTCGCGGTCAAGCTCGCGCCGGGCGCCAGCGAGCGCGCGGTGGTGGACGCGCTGACGCGCGCGCTCGCGCCCTACGGCGCCAGCCTCGCGCACGGGCGCGACGACCAGGTCTCGCACTCGATGCTCGCCAACGAGATCGCCGAGCAGCGCGTGCTGGGCACGATCATGCCGGCGATCTTCCTCGCCGTCGCGGCCTTCCTGCTCAACGTCGTCGTCTCGCGGCTGGTGGCGACCCAGCGCGAGCAGATCGCGGCGCTGAAGGCGCTGGGCTACGCCAACCGCGCGATCGCGCGCCACTACCTGCTGCTCGTGGGCGCGATCGTGGCCCTCGGGCTCGTGATCGGTGTGGCGCTGGGCAAGTGGCTGGGCACGATGATGCTGGGGCTGTACGCCGAATTCTTCCGCTTCCCGCGCTTCGACCATGTGCTGGAACCCTCGCTGGTGCTGGTCGCCGCGGGCTTGAGCGTGCTGACGGCGCTGGCCGGCACGTTGGGCGCGATCGCGGCGACGGTGCGGCTGGCGCCGGCGGAGGCGATGCGCCCGCCCGCCCCGGGGCGCTACCGGCCGACGCTGCTCGAACGCATGGGCCTGACACGGCTGCCGACCGTGCTGCGCATGATCCTGCGCCAGATGGAGCGCCGGCCCTGGCGCACGCTGCTCGCGGCCGGCGGCGTGGCGGCAGCGGTGGCGATCGTCGTGCTGGGCAACTTCTTCCGCGACGCCGTCGACACCCTCGTCGACACCCAGTTCAACCGCTCGATGCGTTTCGACGTCTCCGTCTGGACGCTCGAGGCCACGAGCGACCGCGCCGCCGACGAGCTGCTGCGGCTGCCGGGGGCGACGATGGTCGAGTCGTCGCGCTTCGTCGAGGCCACCCTCGTCAACGGCCACCGGCGCGAGCGCACCCAGCTCAAGGGCTACGCGACGCAGCCCGAGCTGTACCGCATCCTCGACGTCGACGGCCGCGCCACCGACCCCGTCGGCCGGGGCCTGGTGCTGACCGACCGCCTGGCCGACAAGCTCGGCCTGGGCGTCGGCGACCGGGTGCAGGCCGAGATCCTGGAAGGCCGCGCGCGCACGCTGACGCTCACCGTCGACGCCACGGTGCGCGAGATGATGGGGCTGAACGCGTACATCGACCGCCGCCTGCTCAACCGGCTGCTCGGCGACGGCGACCTGTCCAGCGGCTTCGTGCTGAAGATCGACGCCGACCGCGAGCCGGCGCTGCTGGCCGCCACGCGCGAGATGCCGCGTGTCGTTGGCGCGTTCAGCAAGGCCAGCCTGCTGCGCAACATGGAGGAGGTCAGCGCGCGCAACATCCGCATCATGAGCGGGGTGCTGACCGCGTTCGCCGCCGTCATCGCGGTCGGCGTCGTCTACAACAATGCGCGCATCGCGCTGGCCGAGCGGGCCTGGGAGCTGGCCAGCCTGCGCGTGCTGGGCTTCACACGCGCCGAGGTCTCGGCGCTGCTGCTGGGCGAGATGGCGCTGGTGATCGCGGTGGCGCTGCCGTTGGGCATGCTCGCCGGCTGGGGCCTGGTGCACGCGCTGATCGGGGCGCTCAAGAGCGACCAGTTCTTCTTCCCCATCGTCATCCTGCCGCGCACCTACGCCTGGGCCGCGATCGCCATCGTCGCCGCCGCTGCGGCCAGCGCCCTGGTCGTGCGCCGGCGCATCGACCGGCTCGACATGGTGGCGGCGCTCAAGACACGCGAATGACCTGCCTCGATCGCCCTGCCCCGCCCGCCGCGCAGCGCCCGAGCCCGCGCGTCGCGGGGGCGTTGCGCGGCCGCAAGAACCTCGGGACCGGCCTGTCCGGTAAGCCACGATGAGAACCAAGCCTCTGATCGCGACGCTGGCCGGCGGCGCCGTCCTCGTCGCCCTGCTGGCCTGGGCCTTCGCGCCGCGCCCGGTCGCGGTCGAGACCGCGCGCACCGACCGCGGCCTGTTCGAGACCACGATCGACGAGGAGGGCCGCACCGTGCTGCGCGACCGCTACGTCGTCTCCGCGCCGCTGGCCGGCCGGCTCGCGCGCATCGCGCTGCAACCGGGCGACGCGGTGCGCGCCGGCGAGGTCGTCGCCACGCTCGCACCGACCCCGGCGCCGCTGCTCGACGAGCGCACCCGGCGCGAGCTGGCCGCGCGCGTCGAGGCCGCGCGCGCCGGCGTGCAGCGTGCCACGCGCCAGGCCGACGTGGCGCGCGTCGCGCAGGAGCTGGCGCGCAGCGAGGCCAGCGCAGCGCGCAGCTCGAGGCCCAGGGGTTCATCTCGCCGGGTCGCGCCGAGGAGGCCGACCGGCTGGCGCTGCAGGCCGCCGGCCAGCAGCTCGCCGCCGCCGACGCCGGCCGTCGCGTCGCCGAGCAGGAGCTGGCGATGGCGCGCGCCGCGCTCGACGCCGCACGCCCCGGCGCCGACGCGCCGCAGGCGTTCGCGGTCACGGCGCCGATCGACGGCCGCGTGCTGCGCGTGCTGCACGCCAGCGAGGGTACGGTGGCGCCGGGCACGCCGCTGCTCGAGATCGGCGACACCGCACAGCTGGAGATCGTCGCCGAGCTGCTGACCGCCGACGCGCTGCGCGCCGCACCGGGCAGCGAGGTGCGCATCGGCCACTGGGGCGGTGCCGGCGACCTGGCCGGGAGCGTGCGGCGGGTCGAGCCCTCGGGCTTCACCAAGATCTCGGCGCTGGGGGTGGAGGAGCAGCGCGTCAACGTCCGCATCGACATCGTCTCGCCGCGCGAACGCTGGCAGGCGCTGGGCGACGGCTATCGCGTCGGCGTGGCGATCTTGACGCATCGCGTCGACGACGCGCTGCGGGTGCCGGTCAGCGCGGTCTTCCCGCTGCCACCCGAGGGCAACGGCGCCTCGCCCGGGTTCGCGGTCTTCACCGTCGATGGCGACCGCGCGCGGCTGCGCCCGGTGCAGCTCGGCGGCCGCAACCCGCGCCACGCCTGGATCACCGACGGGCTGGACGCCGGCGCCGAGGTCGTGATCTACCCGCCACAGGCGGTTGTCGACGGCGTGCGGGTGAAGCCGGGCATGCGCTGATACGGGATCGCGCTCGAGCCGTCGACTTTGGCGCCTGCGGTCGAACGGCCGCGGGCGGCACGTTGCCGACATTCGTCGAAGTCAGTGCTTCGCTTGCTCTGACATTCGACGATCGCGCGTGCCAAGGTCGGCGGGCACCCTCCCACTCCATGTCCCCCGCCGTCGGCTTACGCCGCCGGCTCCTCCTTTACTTACGTGGGAGGGTGCCCGCCGACCTTGGCCTGCCACCGCTCAGGTATTCGACCGTCGAATACCAACTCAGTGGCCTGCCGAGGAAGGCGGGTGCCCTTGACCGTAAGTAAAGGAGGAGCCATCGGCCGCAAGGCCGATGGCGGGGGACATGGAGGGCAAGGGTACCCGCCTTCCTCGGCTCGCGCGGTCGTGGCACGTCAGACCTGTGAGGGCGACTGTGTGAGTGGCAGCAACGAGCCGAGGGCGGTCAATCGCCGGCAACCCAGTCCTCGTCGATCGAACGCAAACGGGCATGAGCGACGACCCGGCGCTGGGGCCCGACAATCCGGGCCATGCACCTGATCAACGCCGACCTGCACTCGCACTCGACCGTCTCCGACGGCACGCTCGCCCCCGAGGCGCTGGCCGCGCGCGCGCGCGCCAAAGGCGTCGCGCTCTGGTCGCTCACCGACCACGATTCGCTGGCCGGGCAGGCCCGCGCGCGCGAAGCCGCGATCGCGCAAGGCATCGGCTACCTGAGCGGCATCGAGCTGTCGGCCGGTTTCATCGGCCGCTCCGTGCACGTCGTCGGGCTGGGCTTCGACGCCGACGACGAGCGTCTGATCGAAGGCGTGCGCTCGATCCGCGAGGGGCGGCTCGGCCGCGCGAGGCGCATCGGCGAGGCGCTGGCCGCCGCCGGCCTGCCCGGCACCTACGAGGGTGCGCTGCGCATGGCCGGGGACGCCGAGCTGGTCGCGCGCACCCACTTCGCGCGCCACCTCGTCGAGGTTGGCCACTTCGCCGACGTGCACGAGGTCTTCCGCCATGTGCTGGCCGACGGCAAGCCCGGCCACGTGCCGCACACCTGGGCGACGCTGCGCGAGGCGGTGGGCTGGATCAGCGCAGCCGGCGGCATCGCGGTGCTCGCGCACCCGGCGCGCTACCGCTTCACGCCGACCGAGGAGTATGCGCTTTTCACCGAGTTCACCGGCGTCGGCGGGCGCGGCGTCGAGGTGCTCAGCGGCAGTCACAGCGTGCCCGAGCAGGTGGTCTACGCCGAGATGGCGCTGGAGTTCGGGCTGCTGGCCTCGCGCGGCAGCGACTTCCACGCCCCGGGTGAGAGCCGCACCGAGCTCGGCGCGCTGCCCGTCCTGCCGGGACGGCTGACACCGGTGTGGGAGGCGCTGGCCGACCGGGTGCAGCGTGGCTGAGGCACATGGCGCGCCGCGCGCACACGCGGCGGCCGGGGTGGTGCTGATCCTGGCCGCGAGCATGGTCTTCGCGGCGCTGGACAGCAGCGTGCGCTGGCTCGGTCCGGCACTGCCGGTGCTGCTGATGCTGTGGTGGCGCTATGCGACGCAGGCGATGGTGATGGCGGTCTGGCTGGCGCTGGACCGCGCGCGCGGCTTCCGGCCGCGCCAGCCGCGCTTCCAGGCGCTGCGCGGCGCGCTGCTGCTGGCCACCAGCGTGCTCAACTTCGTCGGCCTGCAACGGATGCCGGTGGCCGAGTTCACCGCCATCGTCATGCTCGCGCCGATGATCGCGACGCTGCTGGCGGCCTGGCTGCTGCACGAGCGCGTCGGGCCGCTGCGTTGGGCGCTGGTGACGCTGGCCTTCGCCGGCGCGCTGGTCGTGATACGCCCGGGGTCGGGGCTGTTCGGCTGGGCGGTCCTGTACGCACTCGGGTCCGCGGCGACCTACGCGTCGTTCCAGGTCCTGACGCGCCGTATGAGCGCACACGACGATCCGCTGGTCACGCACTTCTGGACCGGCCTGTTCGGCACCGCCGCCGTGCTGCCGGTCTTCGTGCTGTTCGGCGCCGACGCGGCGGCGCAGGCGCTGGCCGTGGCCACACCCGCCGCCTGGGCCGGGCTGGTCGCGATCGGGATGTTCGGCACCGTCGGCCACCTGCTGCTGGTGTTCGCCTTCCGCTTCGGCGCCGCGTCGACGCTGGCGCCCTTCACCTACACCCAGATCGGCTGGGCGATGCTGTTCGGCTGGCTGCTGATGGGCGCGCTGCCCGACGCGCTGGCGTGGGTCGGCATCGCGATGATCGCCGCCAGCGGGGCGGCGACGGCGTGGCTGAATGTGCGCGGGGCGCGGTGAGGCCAGTCACGCACTTGCCGCGTCGACTCGCAAGGCAGTTCAGCAGGCCCACCGGCGCGGGTCCGCTGCCCCGATTCACAGGCCGCAACCGTTGGCCGTGATGCGGTCGACTGCGGCCTTAGCCTGCACCAGACCATGGCCGAACTCGTTGTCGCGTCCCGTGTCGCCGAGGTCCGTCGCGCTGAGCCTGAGGGTCTGACGGATCTCCGCCGCCGAGCATTGGGGATGCTGGCTCCAGACGAGCGCAGCCACGCCGGCGACATGCGGTGTGGCCATCGACGTACCGCTGAACAAGGCGTAGTTGCCACTTGCGACGGTCACGCTGGCCGATGAACCGAGCTGGCCGAGCATCGCCGCCCCAGAACTGTCGGACACGGTGACCGACGGGATGACCGTCGACACACCTCCCAGCGTGCCGCCGAAAAGACCAGGCTGGTTGTTGTAGACGATCGCTGCCACTCCACCGTCGGACTCGCAGTTCTGCACCTTATCGGCGAAGCTGATAGTGCCGCGTTGGATGAGACAGACCTTCCCTGCCACCCCCGGATCGCTCACTTCGCCGGTGCCGAAGTTGTACAGCGGCGCTGTCGCACTCAGCAGCGGCGAGCCGTCCATCGGCAGCGACTCGTACGTCGTACCTGCGACGCTGGTGTCGGACACGAGGGCCGTTCCCATCGGCACGGTCGACAGGACGAGGTCACCAGGCGCCGCCAGTTCGACCGTCTCGTTGTACTGCGAGAAGTCGGCACGCGTGCCCGCCTCGGTGACGGCCGCAACCGAAACGACGGAGGGCAGGCCGGCCGGGTAGCTGATCGTATCGTCGCCGAGGTTGCCCGCGGCGGCGATCGACAACACGCCGCGGAGTTCGGCCAGTCGGAACACCAGTTCCTGCAGCCGGCTCGATGTCGGACCTCCTAGTGACATGCTGATGACGTTGGCGCCGTCGCGCACGCAGTTCAAGCCCGCGCGGGCCACGGTCGAGCTGCGGGTCGAACCTTCGCTGCCAAACACCTTCTGGATATTCAGCTTCACGGTACCCGACGGCAGCACCCCGACGACGCCGACAGCGTTGCCCCCGAGGGCCGCGATGGTGCCGGCGACGTGGGTGCCGTGCTGCTGCTGGTCGTCGAACCAGTTGCCGGCGTCGGACAAGTTGGTGCCGGTGACCCCGGCCATAGGCAGATCCTCGTGCGAGAGGTCGTAGCCGGAGTCGATGATGCAGATGGTGCGATTGCCCGCCGAGGCATCGGAGACCTGGTTGGCCTGCACCATCGGAATGCCATAAGGCAAGGTCTCGAGCACCGCCGCGGACACCCGCGCGGCCGCCGGCCGCTCCGTTCGCAACATGCGCATCTCGTAGTCCGGCTCGATCCAGGCCACACCCGGATGCCTGCGCAACGCGTCGAGAACGCGCGGCGCGATACGGACCGAGACGGCATGGACCTCGCCCAGATCGTGGACCGTCCTCGCGCCACGACGCGCCAGCCACGCACGCACCGCGGCATCCTGCTTAGGCTTGAACGCAATGACGACTTGCTCGGAGGCGGCTGCCTCGGCGCGAGCCACGGTGCCCAGAAGGCTGGCCGCAGCCAGCGAGACGGCCGCAAACCCCAGCAAAACTCGTTTCATGACCCCACCCATCCTGTTCGGGAACAACGTGAAGAAGCGCATGATGCCTTTTAGTGCAGGGACGTCAATCCACTCGAACATGGGGGTCCGCACCTGCTATCACGGGGATACCCTTACCGATCAGACATCCACCTCCACCGCGTCGCCGCGCAATTCCATCAGTTCGCGGCGGGCCGCCGCCTCGCCCTTGCCCATCAGGCGGTGCAGCGACTGCGCGGTGGCCGCGAAGCCCCGGGCGGCGAAGCCGACCGGCAGCAGCCGGCGCGTATCCGGGTTGAGCGTGGTATCCCACAGCTGCTCGGCGCTCATCTCGCCCAGGCCCTTGAAGCGGCTGATGCTCCACGAGCCCTCGCGCGCGCCCTCCTTGCGCAGCTTGTCCAGCGCCGCGGCGAGCTCGCCGTCGTCCAGCGCGTAGATCCGCGCCGCCGGCTTGCGCCCGCGCGCCGGCGCGTCGACGCGGTACAGCGGCGGCCGCGCCACGTAGACATGGCCGTGCTCGATCAGCCGCGGGAAGTGGCGGAAGAAGAGCGTCAGCAGCAGCACCTGGATGTGCGAGCCGTCGACATCCGCGTCCGACAGGATGCAGACCTTGCCGTAGCGCAGCCCGTGCAGCACGCCGCCGGGCTCGTAGACCGCACGCCCTTCGCCGCGACCTGAGGCGGCATCCGCCCGCTGCGCCGCCGCGTCGGCGCCCGCATCCGGCCGGTCCCCCGGCCCGTGCGGGTCGACGCCGATCGCGACCGCGATATCGTGGATCTCGTTGTTGCGAAACAGCAGGTCGCGATCGACCTCCCAGGCGTTGAGCACCTTGCCGCGCAGCGGCAGGATCGCCTGCGTCTCCTTGTCGCGCCCCATCTTGGCGCTGCCGCCGGCGCTGTCGCCCTCGACCAGGAAGACCTCGTTGAGCGCGAGGTCGCGGCTTTCGCAATCGGTCAGCTTGCCGGGCAGCACCGCCACGCCCGAGCCCTTCTTCTTCTCGACCTTCTGCAGCGCGCGCTGGCGCGTCTGCGCCTGGCGGATGACGAGCTCGGCGAGCCTGCGGCCATACTCGACATGCTGGTTCAGCCACAGTTCCAGCGCCGGTCGCACGTAGCCCGAGACCAGCCGCAGCGCATCGCGGCTGTTCAGCCGCTCCTTGATCTGGCCCTGGAACTGCGGGTCCAGCACCTTGGCCGACAGGACGAAGCTGGCGCGCCCGAACACGTCCTCGGGCATCAGCTTGACCCCCTTGGGCAGCAGCGCGTGCAGCTCGATGAAACCCTTGACGGCGGCGAAGAGCCCCTCCTTCAGCCCCGCCTCGTGGGTGCCGCCGGCCACCGTCGGGATCAGGTTGACATAACTCTCGCGCAGCAGCGCGCCCTCGTCGGTGAAGGCCACGCACCAGGCCGCGCCCTCGCCCTCGGCGACGTTCTCGCTATCGTCTCGGCCCGCGTACTGCTCGCCGGCAAAGAGCGGGATCAGCGGGTCGGCGGCCAGGCCCTGCGTCAGGTAGTCGGCCAGCCCGCCCTGGTAGAGCCAGGTCTGGGTGTCGGATTCCTTGCCGGCACCCTTGTCCACCGTCAGCGTGACGGCCACACCCGGCATCAGCACCGCCTTGCTGCGCAGCAGGTGCATCAGGTCGTGGCGCGGCAGCTCGACGCTGTCGAAATACCTGGCATCCGGCCATACCCGCACCCGCGTGCCGTGACGGCGCTCGCCGCCGGACGCCTTGGCCAGCGCCAGCGGCTCGACGACATCGCCGCCGGCGAACGCGATCGTCGCGCGCTGGCCTTCGCGCCAGACCGTCACCTCCAGCCGCCGGGCCAGCGCGTTGGTCACGCTCACGCCGACCCCGTGCAGCCCGCCGGAGAAGCTGTAGGCGCCGCCCGCGCCCTTGTCGAACTTGCCGCCGGCATGCAGCCGGGTGAAGACCAGCTCGACGACCGGCGCCCCCTCTTCAGGGTGCGGGCCGAAGGGGATACCGCGCCCGTCGTCGTCGACCGTCACCGAGCCGTCGGCGTGCAGCGTCACCGCGATGCGCTTGCCGTGCCCGGCCAGCGCCTCGTCGGCGGCGTTGTCGATCACCTCCTGGACCACGTGCAGCGGGCTGTCGGTCCGGGTGTACATGCCCGGGCGCTGCTTGACGGGCTCCAGGCCCTTGAGGACGCGGATCGAGGATTCGGCGTAGGCGGCGGGTGCTGCGGGCTTGGGGGGCATGGGGCGGGATTGTAGAAACGGCGTCTGCCGGCACCGCCCTGCGCACCCAAGCGCAGGCGCCGACCTCGCTCCATGGGGCGGGCGCGGCTCGCCACGAACGATGAATATCCCGACAAGCCGCGCCGGAAGCGTCAGCCCTTGGGCCAGCCGAGTCGCGGCCAGCAGGCTTTCGGCGGCCGTGCCTGCGCTTCCTTGCCTCTACGCAGCCACCGAGCTTGGCGAACGATTCGCGTCGCGCGCGGTGAAGCGAGCTCCGTAGCGCTCGAGTCCCAGCCCTTCGGTCTCGATGGCCGGCTTGCGCCCCGCCACCATGTCCGCCACCACCCGCCCGGTCCCCGCCGCCATCGTCCAGCCCAGCGTGCCGTGGCCGGTGGCCAGGATCAGCCCGTCGACAGGCGCCGGGCCGACGATCGGCGTGCCGTCGGGTGTCATCGGGCGCAGCCCGCACCAGAAGCTGGCCTTGGAGACGTCGCCGCCGCGCGGGAACAGATCCGATACCACGTGCGCCAGCGTCGCCCGCCGCGCCTCGTGCAGCCGCTCGTCGTAGCCGGCCAGCTCGGCCGTGCCGCCGACGCGGATGCGGTCGCCCAGGCGCGTGACCGCGACCTTGTGCGTCTCGTCCATGATGGTGGACTCGGGCGCGCCAGCGGGGTCGGTGATCGGCACCGTGATCGAGTAGCCCTTGACGGGATAGACCGGCAGCCGGATGCCCAGCGGCGCCAGCAGCCTGGGCGAGTGGCTGCCCAGCGCCAGCACGACGCGGTCGGCGGTCAGACGGCCGGCGCTGGTGCGCACCGCCGCCAAGCGGCCGCCCGGGCCGCCTTCGACCTCCAGCCGCTCGATCGTCGTCCCCCAGCGGAATCGCACCCCCAGCGCGGCCGCCATCTCGGCGAGCCGGTTCGTGAACATGAAGCAGTCGCCCGTCTCGTCGCCCGGCAGCCGCAGCGCACCGACGAACTTCTCCGCCGTGTGGCGCAGCGCCGGCTCGACGCGGCAGAAGCCCTCGCGGTCCAGCACCTCGAAGGGCACGCCGTACTGCTTCAGCACCTCGACATCGCCGCCGATGGCGTCGAGCTGCTTGGGGGTCCGAAAGAGCTGCAGCGTGCCTTGCGTGCGGTGGTCGTACGCGATGCCGGTCTCGGCGCGCAGCGCCTTCAGGCAGTCGCGGCTGTATTCGGCCAGCGGCACCATGCGGCTCTTGTTGACCGCGTAGGCGCGCGCGTTGCAGTTGGCCAGCATCTGCAGCCCCCAGCGCCACATCGCCGGGTCGAGCAGCGCGCGCACGACCAGCGGCCGGTGGTGCATCAGCAGCCACTTGACGGCCTTGACCGGCACGCCGGGGCCGGCCCAGGGCGACGAGTAGCCGGGAGAGACCTCGCCCGCATTGGCGAAGCTGGTCTCGAGTGCCGGGCCGGCTTGGCGATCGACGAGCTCGACCTCGTGGCCGTCGCGCGCCAGGTAGTAGGCCGTGGTGACGCCGATGACGCCGCCGCCGAGCACCAGGATCTTCATCGTCGTCTCCTCGCGCGCCATGCGGACCCCGCCCCGCGCGGGCCGCCGCCGCATCGTCCGCGGTGCACGCCAGCCGCGCCCCGCATGGGCCGAAATTGTGCGGCGGCGGCTGCCGGCGCCGATGCGGCTTTTCTCGGACAATCCCCGCATGACTCGCGTTTCGACCGGGGCTGCGCCGCCGAACTCTCCGCCGCTGTCGATGACCCAGGTGCTCGCCTGCGGCGCGGCCATCATCACGCTGGCGATGGGGATCCGCCACGGCTTCGGGCTGTGGCTGCAGCCGGTCACGATGGACCGCGGCTGGAGCCGCGAGACCTTCGCCTTCGCGATCGCGCTGCAGAACCTCGCCTGGGGCTTCGCCAGCCCGTTCGCTGGCGCGCTGGCCGACCGCTTCGGCGCGATGCGCGTGCTGCTCGCCGGCGGGCTGCTGTATGCGCTAGGGCTGGTCGGGATGGCGCTTTCGGCCTCCGGGCTGGCGTTCAGCGGCAGCGCCGGGCTGCTGATCGGCATGGCGCAGGCGGGGACGACCTACGCCGTCGTCTACGGCGTCATCGCGCGCCAGGTCGCGCCCGAGAAGCGCTCGTGGGCGATGGGGGTGACGGCGGCGGCCGGCAGCTTCGGCCAGTTCCTGATGGTGCCGGTGGAAGGCGGGCTGATCGGCTGGCTCGGCTGGCAGGGCGCGCTGCTGGCGCTGGCGGTGCTGGCGCTGGCGATCCTGCCGCTGGCCTTCGGCCTGCGCGAGCCGCCGCATCCGGCCGCGGCGCACGGCGGCGCGCCGCCGCAGGGTGTGGGCGCGGCGCTGCGCGAGGCCTTCGGCTACCGCAGCTTCCAGCTGCTGACCGCGGGCTATTTCGTCTGCGGATTCCAGGTCGTCTTCATCGCCGTGCACATGCCGAGCTTTCTGAAGGACGAGGGGCTGGGGCCGGAGGTCGCGGCGGCGGCGCTGGCGCTGATCGGCCTGTTCAACGTCTTCGGCACCTATGCGTCGGGCGTGCTCGGGCAGCGCCTGGCCAAGCGCCATATCCTGGCCGCGATCTACCTGCTGCGCTCGGTCACGATCGTCGCCTTCCTCGCCGCGCCGCTGACGGCGTGGAGCGTCTATATCTTCAGCGCCGTGATGGGCGTGCTGTGGCTGTCGACCGTGCCGCCGACGAATGCGCTGGTGGCGCAGATCTTCGGCGTGCGCCACATGTCGATGCTCGGCGGCATCGTCTTCTTCTCGCACCAGATCGGCAGCTTCCTCGGCGTCTGGCTGGGCGGGCTGCTGTACGACCGCATGGGCAGCTACGACATCGTGTGGTGGATCGCGGTCGCGCTGGGCGTGGCGGCGGCGCTGGTCAACCTGCCGGTGCGCGAGGGCGCGATCGCCCGCCCCGGTCCGGCCGGCGTGGCCGGCACGCAGGGGGCGGCGGCATGACGACGCCGGCGCGGCGCTGGATCGCCGCCGCGGCGGCGGCCGCGGTGCTGCTGGCGGTGTTCGCCGCCTACCTGAACCCGCATTTCGTCTTCGACGTCGCCAATGCCGTCTGGGCCTGTTTCTGAGGCCGGCGCGCCCGGGGGTGGGGCGGCTCGCGACACTGCGGCACCGCTCGGCGCAGCAACGTCCGACCACTGCGCAGCGTACGCCGCGCTGGCCGGGCCCTCGCCCTGGGTTCAACGCTGGTCGGCGCTGATCCGCCCCGGCGGCCATGTGCTCGACCTCGCCTGCGGCGGCGGGCGGCACCTGCGCTGGCTCGCGGCGCAGGGCTTCGTGGTGACCGGCGTGGACCGCAACGCCGATGCCGTCGAGCCGCTGCGCGAGCTCGGCGAGATCGTCGTTGCCGACCTCGAGGGCGGGCCCTGGCCGCTGCCCGGGCGGCGCTTCGACGCCGTCGTCGTCACCCACTACCTGTGGCGGCCGCTGTTCCCGGCGATCCGCGCCGCGCTGGCCGATGGCGGGCTGTGGATCCACGAGACCTTCGCCGCCGGGCAGGAGACCGTCGGCCGGCCGTCGCGGCCGGACTTCCTGCTGCAGCCCGGCGAGCTGCTGCGCGAGGCCGAAGGCTTGCGCGTCGTCGCCTACGAGGACGGCTTTCTCGACGCGCCGCCGCGCTTCGTGCAGCGCATCGCCGCCATGCGCGAGCCCGGCCCGGCGGCGATCGTGCCGTCCGCCGGGCCGTTGCGCCATCCGCTGTAGCTGCCGCGGCGGCCGCCGGGCGTCGCACCGGCCGGCCGCATCGCGCCCCCGGCTAGAATCCAGCGCTTCCCGAGGACCGCGCATGAATCCCATCGTCGGCAGCATCGTCGCCCTGGTCACGCCCATGCTGGACGACGGCCGCGTGGACTACGACGGCCTGCGCGCGCTCGTCGACTGGCACATCGCCGAGGGCACCGACTGCATCGGCGTCGTCGGCACCACCGGCGAATCGCCCACCGTCGACGTCGAGGAGCACTGCGAGATCGTGCGCGTCGCCGTCGAGCATGCCGCCGGCCGGGTCCCGATCATGGCCGGCACCGGCGCCAACAGCACCGCCGAGGCGATCGAGCTGACCGCGTATGCGAAGAAGGTCGGCGCCGACTGCTCGCTGCAGGTCGTGCCCTACTACAACAAGCCGTCGCAGGACGGGCTGTTCGCGCACTTCGCGGCGATCGCCGAGGCGGTCGACATGCCGCACGTGCTCTACAACGTGCCCGGCCGCACAGTCGCCGATCTGAAGCCCGAGACCGCGCTGCGGCTGGCCGCGGTGCCGGGCATCGTCGGCATCAAGGAGGCCACCGGCGACATCGCGCGCGCGGCCTGGCTGATCAAGCAGGCGCCGGCAGGGTTCTCGATCTATTCCGGCGACGACGGCACCGCGGTGGCGCTGATGCTGCTGGGTGGCCACGGCAACGTCAGCGTGACGGCCAACGTCGCGCCGCGGCTGATGCACGAGATGTGCATGGCCGCGATCGAAGGCGACGTCAGGCGCGCGCGCGCGATTCACCTGCGCTTGCTGCCGCTGCACACGCAGCTGTTCTGCGAGCCCAGCCCCGCGCCCACCAAGTGGGCCCTGGCGGCGCTGGGCCGCTGCCGCGACGTGCTGCGCCTGCCGCTGCTGCCGCTGACCGAGTCCGGCCGCGCCGCCGTCGGCCAGGCGATGCGCGAGGCCGGCCTGCTGTGACGCAAGCGCACGCGGCGCCGCGCCTCGTCCCCCGCCGGCGGCCGACCGGTACCCACCCGACCTGAAGACCGCGGCCGGACTGCGCCCCGCGCAGCGGCCACCGACCCGAGGACGCCCGTGACAACCCGCACCCCCCCGATGCCCGCGCGACCGGCCGCCCGAGTGGCCGCGCTCGCCGTCGTGGCGTTCGCCGCCAGCGGCTGCTCCAGCTTCGGCGACATGCTCGCCGGCGACAAGGTCGACTACCGCAGCGGCGCCCGCCAGACCACCGGGCTGGAGGTGCCCCCCGACCTGACCCAGCTCGCGCGCGACGGCCGCTTCCAGGCCCCCGGCGGCACCGTCAGCGCCGCCGCGGCTGGTAGCACGGCGGCGGCGCGGCCCGCCGCGCCGACGGTGGCGGTGTCGGAGCTGGCCGGCATGCGCGTCGAGCGAGCCGGCGATACGCGCTGGCTGGTCGTCCCGACGCCGCCCGAGCAGCTCTGGCCGCAGCTGCGCCAGTTCTGGCTCGACGCCGGCTTCACGCTGGAGATCGACAACGCGCAGATCGGCGTCATCGAGACCGGCTGGGCCGAGAACCGCGCGAAGCTGCCGCAGGATTTCTTTCGCCGCTCGATCGGACGGGTGCTGGAGGGCCTGTACGACACCGGCGAGCGCGACCGCTTCCGCATGCGCGTCGAGCGCACGGGCAGCGGAAGCGAGGTCTTCATCGTCCACCGCGGGCTGGTCGAGGTCGCGACCGACAGCACGCTGAAGGACGAATTCCGCTGGAAGGCGCGCCCGACCGACCCCCAGCTCGAGGCCGAGTTCCTGACCCGGCTGATGGTGCACCTGGGCCGCGACGAGCAGCAGGCGCGCGCCGACGCGGGAGCCTCGGGCGGCACCGCGGCGGCGGCCACCGGTGCGCGCGCGCGGCTGCTGAGCGGGCAGCCGACGGCGACGCTGGAACTCGACGCCGGGTTCGACCTCGCGTGGCGTCGCGTCGGGCTGGCGCTGGACCGCAGCGGCTTCACGGTCGAGGACCGCGACCGTAGCGCCGGCGTCTACTTCGTGCGCTATGCCGACAAGGGCGCCACCGAGGACCGCGGCTTCCTGCAACGCCTGTTCGGCGGCGAATCGTCGGCCAAGGCCGACCGCTACCGCATCGCGCTGACCGGCGACCGCGAACTTTCCCGGGTCGCGGTGCAGAACGCCGAGGGTGGGCCGGCGCCCGACGATGTCGGCCGGCGCATCGCCGGGGTTCTCATCGACGCGCTCGAGTAGCGACGGCGACGCCCGAGCTGCAAGGCCAAGCCCGCCGATCGCGCACCCGGGGCTGGCGACGACCGGCCCTGGCGCGCCATGATGAAGGCCGCCCGAGGGCGGCCTTCATCGTTCTTCAGGGCGAAGCGCGATCGCGGTCGGCGCGGCATCGCCCGTTCGAGGCCGACCCGGACTGCCCGCGGCGGACCCGGTCGGAGCCTATTCCTTGGTCACCTTTTCCTTGGCGGCCTCGCCGGCGGCCTTGGCAGCGTCGACGGCCGTGCCGGCGGCTTCCTTGGCGGCCTCGACGGCGGCGCCAGCGGTTTCCTTAGCCTGCGCGGCGGCATCGGTCACGGCCTGGCCGGCGGTCGCGGCGGCATCGCCGGCGGCCTCCTTGGCGGCCTCGACGGCCGCACCGGCGGCCTGGCCGGCGGCGGTGGCCGCCTGCCCCGCCGAATCGGCGGCCTGGGCGGCAGCTTCCTTGGCGGCCTCGACGGCCTGACCCGCCTGGGTGGCGGCACCGGTGGCGGGGGCCGGGGCGGCAGCCGGGGCAGGAGCGGGCGCCGGCTCCTCCTTCTTGCCGCAGGCAGCCAGCGCAACGGCCGTCATCAGCGACAGCACGAGAATCGACGATTTCATTGCATTTCCTCGAATGTGCGTGTCGTACACGCTTTGTAGCGACAGATCCACCTAGAAATATTCGGTGAAACAAGTCCGATCACGAGCAAGCCGCTCGCAGGACGATTCTATGTCGAATCCGGGTAATCCCGCATCGACGTGGTGTGATGACGACAGCGTGACAGCATCCGGTCGACCGGTCGGCGGTCCCGGGCCACGCTGGACGGCAGCGCCAGACCGCCCGGGTCCGACGGGCGGCGGTGGACGACGCGGGGTCCAGCGCCGCGCAGCCTCAGAGTCCGAGCGGCCGCAGCGGCCACGCCGGCTCGGCGAGCTCCCACACCGGGCCGATATCGTCCCGCGCCTGCCACGCGGCCTGTGCATCGCTCGCCGCCAGGCCACGTGGGGGATCGCGCTGCGCCAGCCGCAGCAGCACCGGGCCGTCGTCCAGGACCAGGGTCGGCAGCGGGGCGCGCATCGCGGGGTCGGGCCGGCGCGCGTCGATCGCGTGCGTCCAGTCGGCGCGCCAGCGGGCAAAGCGCGGATGCGAGCGCGCCAACGCGTCGTAGTCCCTGGCCAGCAGCCGCAGCTGGCGCAGCGGCCGCCGCAGCCAGCTGCCCAACGCATCGAGCAGCGCCGCGTCGTCCAGCGGCCACGAGCCGAAGTCCTCGTCCACCCACAGCAGCACGCGCGCCTCGCGCGCGAACGCGGCGGCCAGCGTCGCGTGCACCGCGGCGGCGAAGCCGGCGTGGCCGTCGATGGCCAGCGGCGACGCGAGCACCGCGGCAGCGGCGTCATGCCTGAGGGCGGGATCGGTGGGCTGGACGGGCGTCATCGCGGCACTCCTGGCTTTCGGCGCGCCCCGGCGTGCGATGGCGGCGCACTGCGTCGGCCGCATTCTGACCGAGCCCGGGCGCGGCGTGCGAAGATCGGCGCCATGCTGATCACCGCCCCTTGCGTCGTCACGCTGACCTGGACCCTGACCGACGCCCAGGACCGCGCGCTGGACGCGCTCGAGACGCCGACCGAATTCTTCTTCGGCGGCGACGACCTGCTGGCAGCGGTCGAGGACGCGATCGCGGGCCGGGCCGCGGGTTTCGAGACCCGGGTGCAGATCGAGCCCGAGCAGGCGTTCGGCGACTACCAGCCCGAGCGCGTGTGCTTCGAGCCGCGCGCGCTGTTCCCGGCGCAGCTCGAGCCCGGGATGGTGTTCGAGGGCCTGCCCGCAGGCGCGAAAACGCCGGGTATGGCGGCCGACGCGCTGTACGTCGTCACCGAGGTCTACCCCGAGCATGTGGTGCTGGACGCCAACCACCCGCTGGCAGGGATGGCGATCCGGCTCGCGATCAAGGTCGAGGCGGTGCGCGAGGCGAGTGACGACGAGATCGAGGCCGGCAGCGTCGGCCGCGCAGGGGTCAGCGTGCTGACGGCGGCGGCGGCACCGAAGCGGCTGCAGTAGCGAGCGGCAGCAGGCCTCAACCCCGCCCGGTCGACCCGAACCCGCCCTCGCCGCGCGCCGACGCGTCGAACGACTCGACGCGCCGCCAGCGCGCCTGCACCACCGGGACGACGACGAGCTGCGCGATGCGGTCCCAGGGCTGGATCGTGAACGGCTCGCGGCCGCGGTTCCAGGCGCTCACCCTCAGCGGCCCCTGGTAGTCGCTGTCGATCAGGCCGACCAGGTTGCCCAGCACGATGCCATGCTTGTGGCCCAGCCCCGAGCGCGGCAGGATGACCGCTGCCAGGCCCGGATCGCCGATGTGGATCGCCAGACCGGTCGGGATCAGCTCGGCCTGCCCCGGCGCGAGCACCAGCGGCGCGTCCAGGCAGGCGCGCAGGTCCAGCCCGGCGCTGCCTGCGGTGGCGTAGGCGGGGCCGAGCTCGTCGAAGCGCTCGGCCAGCCGCAGGTCGAGCACGCGCACGTCGATCGTCGTCATCGCTTTGCCGGGATGCGCTCGGCGATCTCGCGCACGAGCTGGCGCGCCAGCGCCAGCTTCGGCCCCGGCGGCAGCTCGCGCTCGCCGGCGGCGTCGACCAGCACGAGCGCGTTGTCGTCGCGGCCGAAGGTCGCCGGGCCGACATTGCCGACGATCAGCGGCACGCCCTTGCGCACCAGCTTGTCGCGCGCATGCTTGATCAGGTCGTGGCTCTCGGCGGCGAAGCCGACGCACCATGGCCGCTTCGGCGCGGGCAGCTGCGCGACCGTGGCCAGGATGTCGGGGTTCTCGACCAGCTCCAGCGCCGGCACCTTGTGGCTGCCGTCCTTCTTGATCTTGCGCCCGTCGGCGCGCGCCGGGCGCCAGTCGGCGACCGCCGCGGTGGCGACGAAGATATCGTGCGCGGGCGCCTCGGGCAGCACCGCGTCGTGCATCTGCTGCGCGCTCGTGACGTCGATGCGGCGCACGTGGCGCGGCGTCGCCAGGTGCACCGGGCCAGCGACCAGCGTCACCTCGGCACCGGCTTCCTGCGCCGCGCGCGCGATCGCGAAGCCCATCTTGCCGCTGGAGTGGTTGGTGATGCCGCGCACCGGGTCGATCGGCTCGAAGGTCGGCCCGGCGGTCACGAGCACGCGCCGCCCGGCGAGCAGCTTGGGCTGGAAGAAGGCGATCAGCTCGTCGCGCAGCTCGTCGGCCTCGAGCATGCGGCCCTCGCCGACCTCGCCGCAGGCCTGCTCGCCGCAGGCCGGGCCGAGCACGATCGCGCCGTCGGCCGCCGCCTGCGCGACGTTGCGTTGCGTCGCCGGGTGCGACCACATCTCGCGGTTCATCGCCGGCGCCAGCAGCAGCGGCACGCGGTGCGAGGAGTCGACATGGCTCTGCGGGCGTGCCAGGCACAGCAGCGCGAGCAGGTCGTCGGCGCGGCCCTGGGCGAGGCGGGCGATGAAGTCGGCGCTGGCCGGCGCGACCAGGATCGCATCGGCCGCGCGCGGCAGGTCGATATGCGCCATGTTGTGGCCGGCGCGCGAATCCCAGGCGTCGGTGTAGACCGGGTGGCCGGTCAGCGCCTGCATCGTCACCGGGGTGATGAAGCGGCAGGCGGACTCGGTCATCACGACCTGGACGCTGGCACCGGCCTTGACCAGCTCGCGCGCGAGCTCGGCCGACTTGAAGCAGGCCACGCCGCCGGTCAGTCCCAGCAGCACATGCTTGCCGTGCAGATCGAGCAGGGTCGACATGGCACGCACTCTAGCAGGCCGGCCACCTGCGCCGCGCGCGCGATGCGCCGCGGCGGCAGGGGGACGCGCCACGCCGGCCTCGCCCGATCGGCGCGGCTGGTCTAACCTCGCCGCATGGACATGCTCGCCGAGGTCGTCGACACCGGCGCGTGGTTCGCCACGCTCGCGCCCTGGCTGCGCCCGCTGCTGGCCGCCACGCTGGCCGTGCTGCTGGCCGAGGCGGTCTACATCGTCGGCGCGCGGCTGGTGACGCGCGCTGTGGCCGCGCTGCCGGCGGCCTCGGCGGTCGTGCGCGCGATCCGGCCGGCCGCGCGCTGGCTGCTGCCGCTGGTGGCGTTGCCGATCGTCTGGCACGGCCTGGCCGACGACCTGCCTGGGCTGGCCACGGTGCAGCGGCTGACCGGCATGGCGACCATCGCCTGCGTCACCTGGCTGCTGGTACGCGCGGTCGGCGGCTACGGGCAGGCGGTCATCGATGCCCATCCGGTGACGGTGGCCGACAACCTCGAGGCACGGCGCGTGCACACGCAGACGCGCATCCTGGTGCGCACCGCCAGCGGCGTCATCGCGCTGGCCGGCGTGGCGATGATGCTGATGGCGATCCCCGCCGTGCGCCAGATCGGCGCCAGCCTGCTGGCGTCTGCCGGCGTCATCGGGCTGATCGCGGGCTTCGCCGCGCGGCCGGTGCTGGGCAACCTGATCGCCGGGCTGCAGATCGGGCTGACGCAGCCGATCCGCCTGGACGACGTCGTCATCGTCGAGGGCGAGTGGGGCGTGATCGAGGAGATCGGCAGCAGCTACGTCGTCGTACGGATCTGGGACGACCGCCGGCTCGTCGTGCCGCTGCAGTACTGGATCGAGAAGCCGTTCCAGAACTGGACCCGGCGCAGCGCCGAGCTCACCGGCGCGGTGACGCTGTGGGCCGACTACCGGCTGCCGCTGGCGCCGCTGCGCGCGGCCCTGCAGCGCGCCTGCGAGACCTCGCCCGACTGGGACGGCCGCGTCTGCCTGCTGCAGGTCGTCGACGCCGGCGAGCGCGCGATGCAGCTGCGTGCGCTCGTCACCGCCGCCGACGCCGGCCGGGCGTGGAACCTGCGCTGCCACGTGCGCGAATCGCTGATCGACTTCATCCAGCGCGAGCACCCCGAGTGCCTGCCGCGCCAGCGTGCCGAGGCCACGCTGGCGCCGGTGTCGGTGTCGGTGCCGGCCGACGGCGCGGCGCATGCGCTTGCACGCGGGAGGGCACCGGAATAGGGTCCGGCCGTGGCCCGGATCCTTCGTGCGTCCGAACTGCCTCCACCGTTCGAGCGTCGTCTGCTCGTCCTGCTGAGCGCGCTGACGAGCAGCTCGGCGACGATGGGACTGCTGGCCGGTCCGCCAGTGTCGGCGCTCGATACGGCCAGCGTGCGCCGGCTGCTGCGCGCGCCGCAGCAGCGTTGCATCGGCGGCACCGCGGCCGCGGCACTGGCGCCGGCTGACCCAGCCCTGCGCCGCGCCGCTGGACGCCGAGGCCGAGCGGCTGGCGGCAAGCGGCCTGCGGGATCGGGTCGAGGCGCTCGAGGTCGGGGCCGGTCTCGGGCGGTCGTCGGGATCCGATGCTCGTCTCGTGGGTCTCCTCCAGGGCTGTCGTCGACTCCGATGCCCGCCGCGCCCCGCGTCGTCGTATAACCGCTCCGTCCGAACGGGCGGATGCGAAAGGAAAGGCCGATGAACGCGCAAGACCTGACCACCTTCCTCACCGACACCCTCGGCGCGCTGGCGATCAAGATCGCCGCCGCGCTGCTGTTCTGGGTCGTCGGTCGCTGGCTGATCGGCCGCGTCAGCGCGATGGTTCAGGCGGCGATGGGCCGCAACCACGTCGACCCGACGCTGACCAAGTATCTCGGCTCGATCCTCGCGGTGGCGCTCAACATCGCGCTGGTCCTGGGCATCCTCGGCTACTTCGGGGTCGAGACGACCTCGTTCGCGGCGCTGCTGGCCGGTGCCGGGGTCGCGATCGGCGCCGCCTGGAGCGGCATGCTCGGCAACTTCGCCGCCGGCGCCTTCATGCTCGTGCTGCGGCCGTTCAAGGTCGGCGACTTCGTCGGCGTCGGCGGCATCGTCGGCACGGTCAAGGAGCTCGGGCTGTTCGCCACCACGCTGGTCACGCCCGACAACGTCGTCACGCTGGTCGGCAATGCCAAGGTCTTCGGCGACACGATCCAGAATTTCTCGCTGCTGCCGGTGCGCCGCGTCGACCGCACGGCGCAACTCGCGGTCGGCGTCGACCCGCAGGCAGCGATCGAGAAGCTGCGCGCCGCGGTCGGCGCGATCCCGAACGTGGCGATCGACCCGGCGCCCGAGGTCGCGCTGCTGGACCTCAACCTCAACGGCGCGGTCATCGCGGTGCGCCCGTATACGCACACGGACCACTACTGGCAGGTCTGGTTCGACACCAACGCGGCGATCGTGCGCGTCGCCGGCGAGGCCGGCTGGCCGGCGCCGATGCCGGCGACGCGACTCGTCCAGGGCTGAGCCTCAGCGCACGACCTTGACCCGCTCCCCCACGCGCGGATCGGCGCCGCCGTCGTAGACGCTGTTGATCAGCCGCAGCTGCGCCTGCGCGCGGTCGGGCGGCCCCAGCGGCGAGCCGCGTGCCAGCTCGGCCCAGCCGCCGCGCGGGAAGGCGACGATGTCGACCACCCAGGGCCGGGCGCGCGCGCGCTCCGCGGCGGACAAGGCGCGAAACGAGCGCTCGGTCGCGGCGATCCCGCCGCCGTCGCGCTGCAGGGCCTGCGCGTCGCGCCAGGCCCAGCCGAGCAGGTAGGTGCGCCCGCCGGGGCCGTCGACGAGCGTGAACCGCAGCGTGCGCGGCTTGCCCTGCGCGTCGGCGGCGCTGCCGACGAAATGCGTCGCCGCCAGCCCGTTGACGCTGCGCCGCTCGGCGCGGCCCTGGGTCGGCTTGAAGGCATTGCGGATGATCTCGTCGTGGCTGCGCCCCGCCTTCGGCGGCACGAGGCGGACGACCAGGCCGGCGTCGCCGGCCGCGTTGGCCAGCGTCACCGCATCGGCCGCATTGACGATGCGCCAGCCCTGCGGCGCCGTCAGCGCGATCCCGAGATCCTCGTGGAAGAAATCGCGCCCGCGAACGACGCCATGCGCACGGCCGTCGCCGAAGGTGATGCCGTCGACCGCCGTCAGAAAGCGGTCGCGCCGCGCATCGCCGTAGCGGCCGGCATAGCGCGCGGCTTCGCGCCGGATCTCGGCCAGCCGCTGCTCGCTGCTCGGGTGCGTCGCGAGCCAGTGCATGCCCTGCGGCGCGGCCCGCCCCTCGGCGCGCGCGAGGTCGGCGGCGAACAGCTCCTGGCCGCGCAGCACGCCGATGACGTCGACCATGCGCTGCGGGTCGTAGGCGTTGCGCGCGAGATATTCGGCGCCCAGGCGGTCGGCCTGCAGCTCCTGGTCGCGGCTGTACGACGCCAGATAGCCGGCGGCGGCGGCCTGCGAGACCTGGCTCGCGAGATCGGTCGCGCCACCGACGCCCTGCCCCTCGAGCACCGCGCCGAGCACGGTCGCGGCGAGCACCCCGAGCCCGGCCTGCTGCTGCCGCGTCGCGCGCTGCGCGCCGTGGCGCGCCGTGACATGGCCGATCTCGTGCCCGAGCACGCCGGCGAGCTCGGCCTCGCTGCCCAGGTGCGCGAGGATGCCGCGCGTGACGTAGACATAGCCGCCCGGCAGCGCGAAGGCGTTGACCTCGGGGCTGTCGAGCACGGTGAAGGTCCACGGCAGCTGCGCGCGGTGCGACTGGCGCGCCAGCCGCTGGCCGATCTCGCTCACGTAGGCCTGCAGTCGCGCGTCGTCGACGCGACCGTACTCCTGCACGATCTGCGGGTGCGCCTTGCGCCCCTCGGCGATCTCGTCGGCCTCGGTCATGACCGAGCGCTCGGTCTTGCCGGTGACCGGGTTGACGACCGGCGTGCCGCAGCCGGCCAGCAGCAGCGCGGCGAACAGCACCGACGCGCCGGCCGCGAGGCGGCGGCGCATCGGCGAGCCCCAGGTCCTGCCTGCAGGCGCGGTGTCAGCGCGCCTCGTTTCGGCTCGTTCCGGCATGGATCAGCTCCCCGAGAAGGCGGACGAATGCCGCCGGCGATTGCACCTGCGGGCAGTGGCCGGTGGCCATCTCGACGACGGCGAATCCCGGCGTCTCGCGCACGCGCCGGCGCATCGGCTCGATGGTCGGGAACGCCGGTGAGCTGCAGTCGATGAAGGCGCGCGGCAACCCAGAGATGCGCGCGCCGTCGAAGTGCAGCGGCTCGAGGTAGGCGCCGAAGGGGTGCAGCCCCTGCCGGCGGCGCAGCCAGTCGCGGTCGGCACCGCCCAGGCCGAAGGCCGCCGGGTCGGGCGGCGGCAGGGCGCGCAAGCCGGTCGCCGCCGCGGCGTCCAGCCGTTCGCGGCGTACCGCCTCGTCGTGGCGCTGGCCCCAGCACTCGCCCGGCAGCGGCACGATGGCGTCGACGTAGACGATCTGCCGCACGCGCGCGATGCCGCGCGCCAGCAGCGCGTCGGCGGCCCCGGTGACGACCAGCCCGCCGTAGCTGTGGCCGACGAGGACGACCTCGTCGAGCTCCTCGGCCTGCACCAGCCCGACGACATCGGCGATATGCGTGCCCAGCGTGATCTCGCGCCGCAGCAGGTGCGCGCGCTCGCCGCAGCCGGTCAGCGTGACGGCGTGGACGTCGAACCCGGCCGCGGCCAGCGGCGCGCGAACGCGCTGCCAGATCCAGCCGCCGGCCCAGGCGCCATGGACGAGGACGATCGGGATGCGGGATGCGGTGGCTTCGGGCTTCATGGCGGGGCGATCTCCGGCCAGCGTTGCAGGCGTTGGTAGAGCACCGAGCGCGGCATGCCGAGCAGCCGCGCGGCGCGCGCCCGGTTGCCGCCGGCGGCGCGCAGCGCCTCGGCGATCGCCGCGCGCTCGACCGCCTCGACCTGCTCGGCCAGCGGGCGCGGCGTGGCGGCCTGGGCAGCGTCGGCGCCGGCAGGCGCGGCGGACGGCAGGGCCGAGGCCGGCGCAGGAGCCGCCGCGGCCGCCGCCGGCGCGCGCCCGCCGCAGCGGCCACCGGCCCCGCGGCGGCGAGCGCAGCCGCGTCCACCAGGGCCCGCCGCCGCGCCCGCGCCGCGCGGCGGCAACGCCGCGATCTCGGCAGCGGCGAAGTGGCGCGCATGCAGCAAGCGGTCGTCGTTCATCAGCACGGCCTGCTCGAGCACGTTGCGCAGCTCGCGGATATTGCCCGGCCAGGCGCGGCCGGCGAGCCATTCCAGCGCGTCGGGCGCGAGCTGGCGCGCCGGCAGCGCGCTGCGGCGCGCGATATCGTCGATCAGCACCTCGGCCAGCGCTTCGAGGTCGCCGAGCCGCTCGCGCAGCGGCGGCAGCCGGATCGGCAGCACCGCGAGCCGGTAGTACAGGTCGGCGCGGAATCGCCCGTCGGCGACCATCGCCGCCAGGTCGCGGCTGCTGGCGGCGATCACGCGCACGTCGACGCGCTCGACGCGGTTGCTGCCCAGCGGCTCGACCTCGCGCTCCTGCAGCACGCGCAGCAGCTTGGACTGCAGCGCCAGCGGCATGTCGCCGATCTCGTCGAGGAACAGCGTGCCACCGTCGGCGAGCTTGAACTTGCCGTCGCGCGCGCGCCGGTCGGCGCCGGTGTAGGCGCCGGGGGCGACGCCGAAGAACTCGGCTTCCAGCAGCGCCTCGGGCACGGCGGCGATATTGACGCCGACGAAGGCGCGCGCGGCGCGCGCGCTGGCGGCGTGGATCGCCTGCGCGAGCACTTCCTTGCCGGTACCGGTCTCGCCCAGCAGCAGCACGGTGGAATCGGTCGCGGCGACGCGCCGCGCCTGGCGCTTGACCTGCAGCGCCACCTCGCTCGCGCCGACGAAGCTGGCGATCGTGTAGCGCGGCCGGCGCTGCGCCGCGAGCTGCGCGTGCGCGGCGTCGAGCTCGCGCTGCAGGCGCGCGAACTTGGCGATCAGCGGCTGCATCGTCGACTCCGGGTGGTCGAGCAGCACCATGCCGAAGGCGCCGAGGACCTCGCCGTGCTCGTCGCGCAGCGGCAGCCGGCTGACGAGGAAGGTGCCGGCCTTGTTGCTCAGCAGGTCGACCAGGATCGGCTGCCCGCTGTCGACGACCTGCGCCATCAGCGTGCCCGGGATCACCTCCTCGACGCGGCGGCCGACGAAGTCGTCCTCGGCGTGGCCGAGCGCGGGCAGGAACTGGCGGTAGCCCTCGCTGATCCAGACGATGCGGTGCTCGCGGTCGACCAGCAGGCTGCCCATCGCGCTGCGCGCGAAGGCATCGAACATGCTGCGCGCGGCGAGCTCGAGAATGCGCTGCGCGTCCAGCCCGGTCCCCGGCGACAGCTGCGCCGACGCCGTGCCCGCGGAAGCGGCAGCGGACACATCCTTCGGCGCGACGGCGTTGCGGACTTCGGGCTCCACGGCTGCGGACTTTAGCGCCCGGCGCCGCGCGTTCGGCGGTCCCGCGGTCAAGCCTCGTCGACCTCGAAGCGCAGCCCCGCGTGCGCCTGCAGCCGCTCGACCAGCCGCAGCCCGAAGGCAGCCCCGGGCGTCCAGACGCCGCCGGGCGTCATCGCGCGGTCGACCTCGTGCAGCAGCGCCAGCGCGCTGTGCGCGACGAGCCGGCTGGTCGACCCGTAGCCGGGGTCGCGCTCGCCGCGCACGCTGGCGCGCAGCACGGCGCCGTCGGCGCCGCGGCCGGCGAGCGCGATCTCGTAGCGGCCGGACTCGCGCGCGGCGCGGTCCGGCCCCTGGCCCAGCGCGGCAGCAGCCAGCGCCGGATCAGCGCGCGCGTCGGCGCGACCGCGAGCAGCCGGCGCTGCCAACGCGAGGCGCGCGCCAGCGCCAGCGCACCCGCGCGCCCCGCCGCGCCCGCGCCGGTGCCCATGCGCTCGACATAGCGGAAGTCGCGCCCCCACGGATGGCCGCGCAAGGCGTTGCTGCGGTGAACGTTCTTGGTGTTGATCGGCGCCATCACGAACGGCCCGGACCAGCAGCCGACCAGCTCGTCCCAGGCCGCGGCGTCGCCGTCGGGCTGCGGCGGGCCGCGAAAGCCTGGCGTCAGCGCGAACGGGTCGTCCAGCGTTCGCGCCAGCGCCGGGTCGCGCGCGACCGCTTCCATCGTCGCCAGCAGGCTGGCGGCGGTGCCGCCGGAGAAGCCGCCCTTCATCGCGCGCACGGTGGCGTGGACCTCGGCCAGCGGCGCGCCCAGGCGCTCGCGCGCGGCATGCTGCAGGAAGACGACGCCGAGGTCGAACGGGATCGAGTCGAAGCCGCAGGAGAAGACGATGCGCGCGCCGCTGGACTGCGCCGGCGCCTGCAGCTGGCGGATCATGCGCGCCATCCACAGCGGCTCGCCGCACAGGTCGACGTAGTCGGTGCCGGCGTGCGCGCAGGCGGTCACCAGCGGCTCGCCGTGCAGCTGGTAGGGGCCGACGGTGCTGAGGATCGCACGCGTTCGCGCCGCCAGGCGCGCCAGCGCGGCAGCGTCGCGCGCGTCGGCCCACAGCAGCGGCAGCGCCTCGCCGGCGCTCAGCGCGTCGCGCACCGCCGCCAGCCGCGCCGGGTCGCGCCCGGCCAGCGCCCAGCGCAGCGCGCCGCCGCCGGAGCGCCAGGCGTGCAGCACCTCGGCCACCAGGCGGCCGGTGAAGCCGCTGGCACCGAACAGCACCAGGTCGAAGTCGCGCGCACGCATCGGCGGCGACGATAGCAGCGCGGCACCGCATGCACGGCCCCGGAACGCGGCCCCAAGACGCGGATGGTGCCGCCGGCCGCGCGACGCTGCGCAGGCCGCAGCCCGGCGACGCATGGTGAAATCGCGCGGCCGAGAATCCCGTCACGCCATGCCCGCCAACCACCTCTTCGACGCCCTGCGCGCCGCCTTCCCCGCCGACCTGGACGCGATCGCGGTCGAGACCGCCGACGGCCCCGGCGCGCCGCTGGCCTACCGCTGGCGCGACCTCGACCGCGGCAGCGCGATGATCGCCAACCTCTTGGCCAGCCTCGAGCTGCCGCCGGCCAGCCGCATCGCGGTGCAGGTCGACAAGAGCGTCGAGGCGCTGATGCTGTACCTGGCGGTGCTGCGCGCCGGCCATGTCTATCTGCCGCTGAATACCGCCTACCAGGCCGGCGAGATCGGATACTTCGTCGGCGACGCCGAGCCGGCGGTGCTGGTCTGCACGCCGGCGGCCTTCGCCTGGGTCAGCACGATCGCGTTCCGCGCGGGAACCGGTCACGTCTTCACGCTCGGCGACGAACGCAGCGGCACCTTGCTGGAGCGCGCGGCCTTCCACGCCGACGCGCAGCAGCCGGTGCCGCGACGCGACGACGACCTGGCCGCGATCGTCTACACCAGCGGCACCACCGGGCGCAGCAAGGGCGCCATGCTCACGCACGGCAACCTGCTGTCGAACGCGCGCGCGCTGAAGGACTTCTGGGACTGGCGCAGCCCCGATCCGGCGCAGGGCGTGGCCGGCGACGTGCTGATCCACGCGCTGCCGATCTTCCACGTCCACGGCCTGTTCGTCGCCTGTCACGGGGCGCTGCTGGCCGGCTGCCGCATGATCTGGTTCGCGCGCTTCGACGCCCGCGCGGTGGTCGCGCGGCTGCGCGATGCGACGGTCTTCATGGGCGTGCCGACGATGTACGTGCGCATGCTCGCCGAGCCGGCGCTGACGCGCGAGTCCTGCAGCGCGATGCGCCTGTTCATCAGCGGCTCCGCGCCGCTGCTGATCGAGACCTTCCGCGACTGGCAGTCGCGCAGCGGCCATGTCATCCTGGAGCGTTACGGGATGAGCGAGACCGTGATGCTGACCTCCAACCCCTGCCGCGCCACCGACGGTGAACGCCGCGGCGGCAGCGTCGGCCGGCCGCTGCCGGGCGTGCGCGTGCGCGTCGTCGACGACCAGGACCATCTGCTCGCGGCCGGCCAGACCGGGCACGTCCAGGTCAAGGGGCCGAACGTCTTCAAGGGCTACTGGCGCATGCCCGAGAAGACCGCCGACGCGTTCACCGACGACATGTGGTTCCGCACCGGCGACGTCGGCCGCTTCGACGCCGACGGTTACCTGGCGATCGTCGGCCGCAGCAAGGACCTGATCATCAGCGGTGGCTACAACGTCTACCCGGCCGAGGTCGAGGCGCTGCTCGACGAGTTGCCGGGGGTGGCCGAATCGGCGGTGGTCGGCGTGCCGCACCCGGACTTCGGCGAGGCCGTGGTCGCCGTCGTGGTGCCGCGCGCCGGCGTGGCGGCGCCCGACCCGCAGGCGCTGATCGACGCCCTCAAGGGCCGCATCGCCGGCTACAAGGTGCCCAAGCGCGTGCTCGTCGCGCCGGAGCTGCCGCGCAACGCGATGGGCAAGGTGCAGAAGAACCTGCTGCGCGACGCGCAGCGCGCGCTCTTCACCGCCTGATCGGCCCGGCGCGGCGCCCGGCCGCGCCGGCCCGGCCGCGTGATCAACCGCGCCCGACGAAGGGCATCGTGGTCGCCATCACGGTCATGAACAGCACGTTGGTGTCCAGCGGCAGGTTGGCCATGTGCAGAACCGCGCGCGCGGCGTGGTCGACGTCCATGCGCGGCTCCGGGCGCACGGAGCCGTCGGCCTGCGGCACGCCGGCGGCCATGCGCTCGGTCATCTCGCTGGCCGCGTTGCCGATGTCGATCTGCCCGACCGCGATGCCCCAGGCGCGGCCATCGAGCGACGCCGACTTCGTCAGCCCCGTCATCGCGTGCTTGGTCGCCGTGTAGGCGACCGAGTTGGGCCGCGGCGCGTGCGCCGAGATCGACCCGTTGTTGACGATGCGCCCGCCGCGAGGCTGCTGCGATTTCATCAGCCTGAAGGCGTGCTGGGTGCACAGGAAGCTGCCGGTCAGGTTGGTGTCGACGGCGGCACGCCACTGTTCGAACGGCAGATCCTCCAGCGGCACGCCCGGCGTGAAGACGCCGGCGTTGTTGAACAGCAGGTCGAGACGCCCGAAGCGCGCGCGCACGAGGTCGAACAGCGCGGCCACCTGCTCCGGCCGCGTGACGTCGGCGGGCGCGGCCAGCGCGCGGCTGGCGATGTCGTCGAACGGATCCTCGGCCTGCGCGATCGTCTCGCGCAGCGCGTCGAGCCGGCGGCCGCTGAGCACGACACGCCAGCCGTCGTGGATCAGCGCCATCGCGGTCGCGCGGCCGATGCCGCTGCCGGCGCCGGTCACCAGGGCGACGCGGTCGTGCGGGGTCGGGGTGTTCATCGTCGGGCTTCCTCGTTCGGCCGCAGACACGCGGCAGCCCGCGAGTCTGCCATCACCGCAGGCGGGGCCCGCGGTACGCTCGCGGGGCGCCCCAACCGACGATCGACGCGATGGACCCCTCGGAGACACCCCGCCCCGGCACGGCCGACGAGATCGTCGGGCGGCCCGACGCGAACCGCGTCGCCGCGGCGCTGGCCGCGCACCGCGTCCTCGGGCAGCTCGGCGACGACGCGCGCGCCGCGCTGCAGGCGCGGCTGGCCCCGCAGCGTTTCGCCGCCGGCGCGGTGGTGTCGTCGGGTGCCGCCCTGGCGGCGCGGCTGGCGTTGCTGCTCGCCGGCCGGGTCGAGATCGCCGACGATCGCGCACGGCTGCTGCTGCACGCCCCCGACTGGTTCGGCGCCGGCGTCACGTCCGCCGACGCGCGCGCGCGGTGCCGCGCACGCGCGGTCGACGAATGCACGGTCGCGTTCGTCGACGCCACCGCGGTCGACGCGCTGCGGCGCAGCCATCCGATGCTCGCACTCGCCCTGGCGCCGCCCGACCCCGCGCCCGCGCAGGCCAGCGACCCGCACCTGAACCTGATCCGGCTCCCGGTACGCAGCCTGGTCAGGCGCGACCCCGTCACGACCGCGCCGACGACGACGCTGCGCGAGGCGGCCGAGCTCATGCGCGACCGGCGCGTCTCGTCGGTGCTGCTGGTCGAGCAGGGCCGGCTGTTCGGGCTCGTGACCGACCGCGACCTGCGCAACCGCGCGCTGGCCGCCGGCGTCGATCCGTCGACCGCGCTGATCGACATCGCCACCGTTGCGCCGCTGACGATCCCGGTCGACGCGCCCGCCTTCGACGCCCTGCTGCTGATGGCGCGCCACGCGATCCACCACGTTCCGGTGATGGACGGCGAGCGCGTGGTCGGGATGATCACCGCCACCGACGTCACCGAGCAGCACGGCACCTCGGCGGTCTTCCTGGCCGGCGACATCCACAAGCAGACGACACTCGACGGCCTGGTCGGATGCGCCTCCAGGGTCAAGGCGCTGCAGACGAGCCTCGCGGCAGCGGGATCGTCGGCCTGGGCCACCGGCCACCTCGTCACCGCGATCACCGATGCGCTGACGACGCGGCTGCTGCACCTGGGCGAGGCCAGGTTCGGCCCGCCGCCGGTGGACTACGCCTGGGTCGCCGCCGGATCGCAGGCGCGCAGCGAACAGACCGCCAAGAGCGACCAGGACAACTGCATGATCCTCGACGATGCCTACGACGAGGCGGCGCACGGGGCGTACTTCGAGCAGCTCGCGACCTTCGTCTGCGACGGCCTGCACGCCTGCGGCTATGTCCACTGCCCGGGCGAGATGATGGCCAAGACCGCCAGGTGGCGGCAGCCGCGGCACGTCTGGCGCGACTACTTCGACCAGTGGATCGACACGCCGGAGCCGATGGCGCTGATGCTGACCTGCGTCTTCTTCGACGTGCGCAGCGTGGCCGGACGCAGCGAGCTGCTCGAGACGCTGCGCGCCGAAGTGCTGGCCAGGACCCCGCGGGCCAAGCTGTTCCTCGCGCTGATGGTCGGCAACGCGCTCACGCACCGGCCGCCGCTGGGCCTGTTCGGCCAGCTCACGCCCGCGCGCCGTGGCACGCACAAGGGCACGATCGACCTGAAGCACGACGGCATCGTCCCGGTGATCGACCTGGCGCGCATCTACGCGCTCGGCGCCGGCAACCCGGCGGTCAATACGCACGACCGGCTCGCGCACGCGGCCGACAGCGGCGAGATCAGCCCCGAGGGCGCACGCGACCTGCGCGAGGCGCTGGAGTTTCTCGCCGGGCTGCGCATCCGCCACCAGGCCGAGCGCATGCAAGCCGGCTTCGAGGCCGACAACCAGCTGCGGCCCTCGGATCTTTCGAACTTCGAACGCAGCCAGCTCAAGGATGCCTTCGGCGTCGTCAAGACGCTGCAGGACGTGCTGGCGATGCGGTATCGGGGGGGATGAGGCAGGCGCGGTCCAACCGGGGGCCGACCGGCCGACACCCTTGCCCGCGTGGCTCCCCTGGTCCGCGCAAGGCTGTCTCGCACGCGGTACGAGAGGTTCGTCGCGAGCCGATCGATGCGCGAATGACCATATTGTCTTTATTGAAAACTGTACAGTCTATATTTCGTCCGCCGCGTCTTGAATCAGCGCGGGACGTCGAGTCAAGGTTCTTCTACCCATCAGACGGTGTCCGCTGCCCGCGGCGCCGCATCAGGAGCAAGCATGTCCGCGATCACCTCATCCAAGTCCGGCCGCGCACTGGCCGCTGCCGTCACCGCCATCACCCTCGCCGCCCCGCTGGCCGCGCACGCGTCGGGCCCCGGTTTCGCGCAGTGCCGCAGCACGGCGGCGGTCGACTTCGCCGGCACCATCGTCGAGGCCGCCGTCGCCACCCCGGCGCTGTCGACGCTGACCAGCCTCGTCGTGGCTGCTGGGCTTGCCGACGCGCTGGCGGCGCCGGGCGACCTGACCGTCTTCGCACCGACCAATGATGCCTTCGGCGCGATCCCGGGGACGGTGCTGGACGCGATCGGCAAGGACCTCAACGTTCTGACCGCGGTGCTGACCTATCACGTCGTGCCGCGCCACGTCGACCCCCGCAAGCCGGTCACCGTGAAGCTCGAAACGTTGCAGGGGCAGACGCTGTTCGCGGGCTGGGACCGCGACAGTGGCGCGACGATGATCAACCAGTCCAAGGCCGACTGCACCGCGGTGCGCACGACCAACGGCACGGTGTGGATCGTCGACAGCGTACTGCTGCCGCAATTCCGCTGACCGGGTCGGCGGCCGGAGCGATCCGGCCGCTGCCCAACGGCCGCGGCGCCGAACGATGGCGGTCGGCCGTGAAGCAAGCCACCCCGCGCGGCCGGAGCAACTCGGCCGGCCCGCGGCGCCCGGCTCGACTCCGGGAGAATGCGCGCGATGGCGCGCGTGCGGACGTCGAACGGCTCGGAGCCCCCGACAACCGGGACTTCGCGGCCAGCGTGTATCTCGGAAGTCGGCGTCGCTGGCGCCGCGACCGTCGCGTCGGCCCCGCCCGTCGACGGCGTGCCGCTCGGCCCCTGGCCGAGGCGTCGGCCCGGGCGTCGTCCTGGCCGCCGGCATCCCGACCGGGCACTTTTAGGGTCATTGCTGCTGTCGTTGCTCGTCCATGCCTCGTTGCTCGGCCTGAAGCTGGAGGGTGACGAACTCGGCCTTTCGGGGCTGGGCGCGGCGTGGCGCGACTGGCGCCAGCCTGTCGGTGAACTGCTCATCGTCCTCAGCCCGGCCCCCGCGCCGGAGATGCTCGCACCCGAGTCCGCGGAACCGGCCTCGTCGACCTCCGGCCCCGGGCCGCCCGAGCTCGTCGCGGACGCGATCACACCGCCCGCTCCGCCCCCGCCCGTCCCGCCGCGCAAGCGCCGCGAATCCAGGCTGAAGCCGGCGCGGCCCGTGGTACCGGCCACGACGGTCGCGCAGGCCGTGCCCGTGCAGGCTCCCGAACCTGCACCCGCCCCCGCGCCTGCCCCACCCGAGGCGATCGCCATGCAGCGACCCGTTCCGACGGCACGGCAAGCGATCCCGGAGCCGACGCCGTCGGAGAACCCGGTCGATGAGGCAATGCAGCGCGCCGAAGCCGAGCGGATCGAGGCTGAAAGCCTCGCCGCCGCAGAACTGGAGGCGATGCAGCGCGAGGCCGCACGCATCGAGACCGAGCGAATCGAGGTCGAGCGCCGTGCCGAGGCCGAGCGGATCGAGGCCGAAGCCCGCGCCGAAGCCGAACGTCGCGCCGCCGCCGAACTCGAGGCGCAGCAGCGCGAGGCCGCACGCATCGAGGCCGAGCGCCGTGCCGAGGCCGAGCGGATCGAGGCCGAAGCCCGCGCCGAAGCCGAACGTCTCGCCGCCGCCGAACTCGAGGCGCGGCAGCGCGAGGCCACACGCATCGAGGCCGCGCGCCGTGCCGAGGCCGAACGTCTCGCCGCCGCCGAACTCGAGGCGAAGCAGCGCGAGGCCACACGCATCGAGGCCGCGCGCCGTGCCGAGGCCGAACGGATCGAGGCCGAAGCCCGCGCCGAAGCCGAACGTCTCGCCGCCGCCGAGCTCGAGGCGCAGCAGCGCGAGGCCGCACGCATCGAGACCGAACGCATCGAGGCCGAGCGCCGTGCCGAAGCCGAACGGATCGAGGCCGAAGCCCGCGCCGAAGCCGAACGTCTCGCCGCCGCCGATCTCGAGGCGCAGCAGCGCGAGGCCGCACGCATCGAGGCTGAACGGATCCAGGCCGCGCGCCGTGCCGAGGCCGAACGGATCGAGGCCGAAGCCCGCGCCGAAGCCGAACGCGAAGCCGAAGCACGACGCCAGGCCGAGGCGCAACGCGAGGCCCGGCTGCGGGCCATCGGGCGGCAGCTCGACGAGGAGGCCGCGCAGCGCCAGGCCGCGGAGACGGCCGCGCGCCCGCCGGGCGAGGGGGGCGTGCTGCCGTTGTCGCTCGGCAACGCCCGTCGGGTTCGTCTGTGGGGCCGCAGCCACGCCGACGATGAGCTGGTCCGCTTCGCCGAGGCGTGGGAGCGCAGGATCCAGTTCAACACGCCGCCGGAGCAGGTCCGTGCCTTGACGCAGTACCCGCACCGGGCACCGATGGTGACGGTGGCGATCCGCAGCGACGGCTCGCTGGAGTCGGTCGTCTTCGTCGTCTCCAGCGGGGTCGCCCAGGTCGACGACGCGATCCGCCGGATGATCGAGGCCCAGCGTCCTTACCCGGCGTTCGCGCCTTCGCTGGCGCAGCGCTACGACGTGGTCGAGATCCGCCGCACCTGGCAGTTCGACGTCGGCGTACGGTTGTACTGAGAAGGCGCGCAGCGCGGTCTTCGCGATCGCGCCGACGGCTTGCGGGCTATGCGGGACCTGCGGCGCTCGCCGCCCGTTACGGCCGGACCTGCGCGATCTCGACGCCGACGGTGACGGCCGGCCCCGGGGCCACCGCGACATCGCTGCGCCCCTCGAGATCGCCCGGCTGCGGGGTCGCCTCGCCGCTGCGCGACACGCGTGCCGCGACGACGACCTGCGGGAACGACGACAGCCGCATCTGCGGCGACATCGCCGTCGTATCGTCCAGCGTCACCGTGGCCGGCAGCTCGGCGGCGCGCAGCCGGGCGATCGCCAGCGGGGCGCGCGGCCCTTCGGCGGCGCGCGCGAAGACGAAGACGGTATCGTCCGGCTGCACGCGCGCGGCCAGCGCCGGGGCGAGCGTGACGCGGACCTGCAGCGAGGCCGCAGGCACCCCGGCACCCTGCGCCGCCGACGCCGCGTCGTCGGCCGGCAGCCCGGCGGCGGCTCGCGCCTGGCGCAGACCTTCGTCCAGCCCGCTGGCCAGCGGGCTGTCCGGCGGCGCGACCTGCTTCGCGCGCGACCAGCGCTCGACCGCGGCGGCGTGGTCGCCGCGCTCCATCGCCGCCGCGCCGGCGAGCAGCAGCGCCTTCAGGTGGTCGGGCTCGATCTCGAGCGCGCGCAGCACCAGCCGCTCGGGCTCGCCCTGCAGCCTGCGACCCTGCGCCATCGCCAGCGTGTCGGCGTAGTCGGCGAGCAAGGACGGGTTGTCGGGCACGAGCGCGACCGCCTTCGCGTAGGCGTCGCGCGCCGGCTCGAAGCGGCCCATCGAGGCGTAGCTGCGTCCCAGCAGCGCCCAGCCCTCGGGGTCGTCGGGCTGCTCGCGCATGCGTTCGGCGAGCCGTTCGACGAGCGTCTCGACGTCCTGCGCGGTGGCCTCCGACGGCGCGCGCGCGAGCACCGAATCCACCGCGTCGCGGTTGCCCAGCGCGAGGTAGATCAGCGCCGCCGACACCGGCAGCAGCACCGCGAGCGCGGCCGCCGCGCCGCGCGCCGGCCGTGCCGCGATCGCGACCTCGGGGTCACGCGTCTCGTCGAGGACGCGGCGCTCGATCTCGGCGCGCGCGGCGGCGTGCTGGTCGGCCGCCAGCGTGCCGGCGGCGAGCTCGGCGTCGAGCTCGGCAAGCTGCTCGCGCAGGATGCGGACGTTGCTGTCGCGCTGTGCGTCGCGCGCGACACCGGCGCCACCGCTGCGCAGCAGCGGGCGCAGCAGCACCGCGAGCGAGGCGACGACGAGCCCCGCGGCGAGGATCCAGAACGTCGTCATTCGGCCCCGGTCCCCAGCAGTTCGCGCGCGCGGCGGCGCTCCTCGTCGCTCAGCGGCGCCTGCGCGGCAGCGACTTCGGCGCGCCGGCGCCGCAGCATGTGTGCGAGCCAGCCCGCCATCGCCACCAGCAGGACGAAGGGGCCGCCCCAAAGCAGCCAGGTGGTCGGCTTGAGGGGCGGCTTGAAGAGGACGAAGTCGCCGTAGCGCTCGACCATGTACTCGATGATCTCGCGCTCGTTGCGCCCGGCGCGCAGCTGGCTGCGGATCTGCCCGCGCAGGTCGACCGCGAGGTCGGCATTCGACGCCGCGATGGTCTCGTTCTGGCACACGAGGCAGCGCAGATCGTGCGCGATGCGCATCACCTCGGCCTCCAGCGCCGGGTCGTCGGACAGGGGCACCGCCTGCGGGGCCGCCGTCACGGCAGCCGGCGCATCGGCGGCGGGCCCGGCCGTCTGCGCGCGGGCCGTCGCAATCACGGCGCCGAGCACCAATACCGCCGCGGCCAGCAGCGCGGCGGCCCGCGCGCAAAACGCGCCGGCACGCTCAGCCACCGAGCCTCCGCAGCAGCGGCAGGATGTCCTCGCGCAAGGCCTGGGGCGTGATCGGGCCGATATGCTTGTGGCGGATGATGCCGTCCTTGTCGACGATGAAGGTCTCGGGCACGCCGTAGACGCCCCAGTCGATGCCGACCGCGCCGTCGCGATCGACCAGCACCATCGCGTACGGGTCGCCGTGGCGCGCGAGCCACTGCGTCGCATCCTCGGTCTTGTCCTTGTAGTTCAGGCCGACGACGGTCACGCCACTGCGCGCCAGCTCGCCCACCAGCGGGTGCTCGGCCAGGCAGGGCAGGCACCACGAGGCCCAGACGTTGAGCACCCAGGGCCGGCCGCGCAGATCGGTGTGCGCGACGCGCTGCCCGGGCGCTCCCAGCCGCGCCAGCTCGAACGCGGGCGCCGGCTTGTCGACCAGCGGCGACGGCACCTCGCGCGGGTTCAGCCTGAGCCCGACGGCGAGGAAGCCGGCGAGCACGACGAAGACCGCCAGCGGGATCAGGTAGCGCTTCATGCCGCCGCCGCGCCGCGCGGCAGCGGCTGCGCCGCGCGCGCCCTCAGCCGGTAGCGGCGGTCGGCCACCGCCAGCAGCCCGCCCAGCGCCATCAGCACGCAGCCGCCCCAGATCCAGTTGACGAAGGGCTTGACGTAGATGCGCACCGCCCACGCGCCGTCCTGCAGCGGCTCGCCCAGCGAGACGTAGAGGTCGCGCGTGAAGCCGCGCTCGAGCGCGACCTCGGTCATCGGCATGCTGCTGCGGTGGTAGCTGCGCTTCTCGGGGTGGATCGACTTGATGACGCGGCCGCCCTTCGACAGCTCGAAGGTCGCGCGCACGGCGTCGTAGTTCGGCCCCTGCACGTCGCGCAGCTCGACGAGCCGGAAGTCGTAGCCGCCGGCGCTGGCGGTGCTGCCGACCTCCATGCGCAGATCCTGCTCGGTCTCGTAGCCACCCACCAGCGTGACGCCGACGACGAACACGCCGACCCCCGCGTGCGCCAGGATCATCCCGTACCAGCTTCCGCCCTGCTTGCGCAGCCGCGGCCCCCATTGCGCCAGCGGCAGCCCCTGCACGCGATCGTGCACCGCGACGAGCGCGGTCAGCAGGATCCAGGCGGCGAGGAAGAGCCCGAATCCGACCAGTGGCGTGAAGTCGCCGAAGGCGAACGGTGTCACCACGGCGGTCACGAGGCTGACGGCGGCCGCCCAGCGCAGCCGCAGCGCGAGCTCGGGCAGGCTCGCCTTCTTCCACCGCGCGACCGGCCCGACCCCCATCAGGAACAGCGCCGGCGCGATCAGCGGGACGAAGACGGTGTTGAAGTAGGCCGGGCCGACCGAGATCTTGCCCAGGTTCAGCGCATCCAGCACCAGCGGGTACAGCGTGCCGAGCAGCACGGCGGCGCTGGCCACCATCAGCAGCACGTTGTTGGCCAGCAGCATGCCCTCGCGCGAGACCGGCTCGAACGCGCCGCCCACGCCGACACGCGGGCCGCGCCACGCGAACAGCAGCAGCGACCCGCCGACGACGACCATCAGGAACGCGAGGATGAAGATGCCGCGCTCGGGGTCGGTCGCGAAGGCGTGCACCGACGACAGCACGCCCGAGCGGACGAGGAAGGTGCCCAGCAGCGACAGCGAGAACGCCAGGATCGCCAGCAGCACGGTCCACATCTTGAAGCCGCCGCGCTTCTCCGTCACCGCCAGCGAGTGGATCAGCGCGGTGCCGACCAGCCAGGGCATGAAGGAGGCGTTCTCGACCGGGTCCCAGAACCACCAGCCGCCCCAGCCGAGCTCGTAGTACGCCCAGGCGCTGCCCAGCGCGATGCCCAGCGTGAGGAAGATCCACGCCGTCGTCGTCCACGGCCGCGACCAGCGCGCCCAGGTGCTGTCCAGCCGGCCCGACATCAGCGCCGCGATCGCGAACGCGAACGCGACCGAGAAGCCCACGTAGCCCATGTACAGCAGCGGCGGGTGGTAGATCATCCCCGGGTCCTGCAGCAGCGGGTTGAGGTCGCGGCCGTCGGCCGGCGCCGGCAGCAGCCGCTCGAAGGGGTTGGAGGTCAGCAGCATGAACAGCATGAAGCCGACGCTGACCAAGCCCATGACGCCGAGCACGCGCGCCACCATGATCTCGGGCAGCTGGCGCGAAAGCAGCGCCACCGCGACCGTCCAGCCCGCCATCAGCAGCACCCACAGCAGCACCGAGCCCTCGTGGTTGCCCCAGACTGCGGTGACCTTGTAGTAGGTCGGCAGCGCGATGCTCGAATGCTGCGCCGCCAGCAGGACCGAGAAGTCGTCGTGCACGAAGGCCCAGGTCAGGCAGCCGAACGCGAACGCGATCAGCACGAACTGCACGACCGCCGCCGGCCGCGCGAGCGCGATCCAGCCCGCATGGCCACGCCAGCTGCCGGCCAGCGGCAATGCGGTCTGCGCCAGCGCGACGACCGCCAGCGCCAGCACGAGCGCGAAGTGGCCGATCTCGGGGATCATCGCGTCGCCCCGCCCTGCGCGTCGAGCTGGCCTTGGAGCGAAGGCATCTGCCCCTTCTTGGCCTGCGCCAGCGCCTCGGCAGCCTCCGGCGGCATGTAGTTCTCGTCGTGCTTGGCCAGCACCTGGTCGGCGCGGAACATGCCGTCGGCACCCAGCCGCCCCTGCGCGACCACGCCCTTGCCCTCCTGGAACAGGTCCGGCAGCATGCCGGTGTAGCTCACGGGAACGGTCTGCGCGGTATCGGTGATGCGGAAGTGCACGGTCAGCCCGTCGCGCTTCAGGCTGCCCTCCTCGACCAGCCCGCCGACGCGGAAGGCGCGGTCACGCGGCGCCTCGGCGGCCGCGACCTGGGTCGGGCTGTAGAAGAAGACGAGGTTGCTGCGAAAGGCGTTCAGCACGAGGGTGGTCACGACCGCCAGGGTCGCCACGCCGCCGACGATCGCCAGCGCGCGCTTGCTACGGGGTTTCATTCGTCGCTCTCCTGGGCCAGCGCCTTGCGACGCGCGCGCAGCGCCCAAAGTTCCCCCGCCAGCACGACCGCGAGCATCCCGTACGAGCCCCAGACGTAAAGGCCGTAGCCTCCCATCGCGAGGAAGTCGGCCAGGCTCGCCCAGTGCCAGTCCATGTCGCCCCTGTCGGCGTTCTCAGGCCCACTGGGCGCGGGGCAGGTGCTCGCGCGTCCACGCTGCGCCGCGCTCGCGCTCCAGGATGATCGTGCGCACGCGCGCGAAGACGACCGCGAAGCAGTAGGCCCACAGCGCAAGCGACATGATCAGCATCGCACGCAGCATGATCTCGGCCATGCTCGACCCCTGGGTCACGCTGACCGAGGCCCCCTGGTGCAGCGTGTTCCACCACTTGACCGAGTAGTAGATGATCGGCACGTTGACCGCGCCGACGATCGCCAGCAGGCCGCTGGCACGGTCGGCGCGCCGCTCGTCGTCGATCGCCGCGCGCAGCGACAGGAAGCCGATGTAGAGGAACAGCAGGATCAGCTCCGAGGTCAGCCGCGCGTCCCAGACCCACCAGGTGCCCCAGGTCGGCTTGCCCCACAGCGCCCCGGTCCACAGCGACAGGAAGGCCATCAGCGCGCCGGTGGGCGCGATCGCCTGCGCCAGCATGTAGGCCAGCCGGGCGTTGAAGATCATCCCGATCGCGGCCCAGAACGCCATCGCCAGGTACAGCACCATCGACATCCACGACACCGGGACGTGGATGTAGATGATGCGGTAGCTGTCGCCCTGCTGGAAGTCGGTCGGCGCCAGCCCGAGGCCGATCACCAGCCCGACCGCCGCCAGCAGCAGCGCCGCAACGGCAAACCACGGGATGCACCGGCCCGCCAGCACGTAGAAGCGCGGCGGCGCGGCGTAATAGAACCAGTTGATGCGCTTGGCGGCCATGGTCGTGCCGGGATTGTGCCGGATCGGCCGCGACCGCCAGCCGATACCCGTGGGGAGATCAGTCCAGGCTGATGCGCAGCGCCGCCGCCGCCGCCCAGGGGGCGAGGAAGAGACTGGCCGCCAGCATCGCGCCGAGGATCGAAAAGTGGCCCGAGATCTCCATCCCGCCGGCGGCAGCGTCGACCGCGCCGGCGCCGAAGATCAGCACCGGCGTGACCAGCGGCAGCACCAGCAGCGACAGCAGCACCGCCGCGCCGCGCACGCCCACCGTCAGCGCGGCACCGATCGCCCCCAGCAGGCTGAGCACCGGGGTGCCGACGAGCAGCGCCAGCACCAGCACCCCGATCGCGTCGGCACCGAGTCCGAACTGCAGCGCCAGCAGCGGTGCGACCGCGGTCAGCAGCAGCCCCGAGACCAGCCAGTGCGCGACGACCTTGGCCGCCACCAGCAGCGGCAGCGGCGTCGGCGCCAGCAGCATCTGTTCCAGGGTGCCGTCGGCGGCATCGTCGGCGAACATGCGCGGCATCGACAGCATCGCCGCCAGCAGCGCCGCGACCCAGACGACGCCGGCACCCATCGTGCGCAGCAGCGCCGGCTCGGGGCCGACGCCGAGCGGAAACAGGCTGGCGACGATGACGAAGAAGAAGACCGCGCCCAGCGTGTCGGCCTTGCGACGCAACGCCAGCCGCAGGTCGCGCACGACCAGCGCGCGCATCGCCGCCAGCGTGCCCACGGGCTTCATCCGTTCACCTGCGCGCGGGCGGATGTCGGCGACCGCGCAAGGGCGTGCTGCCTCACAGCGTCACCGTCACCTGCTCGACCGCGCCGTCCAGCGGCACCGCCTGGTGGCTGGTCAGCACCGCGACGCCTCCGCCGGCCAGATGCGCCTGCAGCAGCCCGGCCAGCCACTGCGCGGCATCGACGTCGAGCGCGTTGAACGGTTCGTCGAGCACCCACAGCGCCTGCGGCCCGCCGAGCGCGAGGCGCGCCAGCGCGACGCGCCGGCGCTGCCCCGCCGACAGCACGCGCGCCGGCAGCCGCTCGCGCCCCTTCAGCCCCGCGGCGGCCAGCGCCGCCGCGGCCTCGGCCGGTCGTGCATCGTCGCCGCCCAGCATCGCGAGCATCTGCAGGTTCTCCAGCGCGCTGAGGTCGTCCTTGAGCGCCGCCGCGTGGCCGAGGTAGACCAGCTCGCGGTGGAAGGCTTCGCGCTGCGAGCCGATCGGCTCGTCGCGCCAGCGCACTTCGCCGGCCGCCGGCGTCGTCAGCCCGACCAGCATGCGCAACAGGGTCGTCTTGCCGGCACCGTTGGCGCCGGCCACGCGCAGCAACTGCCCCGGCCCGGCCGCCAGTGCCAGGCCGCTGAAGAGCACGCGGCGCCCGCGGCGCGCCTGGAGATCCCGGACCGTCAGCACGGCGCGGACTCTACACCGCGGCCCGGGCGCCGCCGTTGGCGTCGACGCGGCCCGGGGCGCGGCGCAGCGCGCGTTCAGCGCGCTGCGACCTTGCCCCGGATCAGCGGCATCACGCCCGATGGCGCAGTCGCCTGGGGATCGAAGGTGGCCGCCTGCTGCCCGCCCATCAGCGCGATGACCTTGCGCACGTACATCCGCGTTTCCGCGAACGGCGGCACGCCGCGGTAGCGCTCGACCGCGCGCTCGCCGGCGTTGTACGCCGCCAGCGCCAGCTTCAGGTCGCCCTCGAAGTAGGCCAGCAGCCAGCGCAGGTAGGCCATGCCGCCGCGGATGTTGTCGGCCGGGTCGGTGAGGTCACGCACCCGAAAGCGCCGCGCGGTATCGGGGATCAGCTGCATCAGCCCGCGCGCGTTCCTGGGCGACACCGCCCAGGGGTCGAAGTTCGATTCGGTGGCCATCACCGCCAGCACCAGGTGCGGCTCGAGGCCGTACTCGGGCGCCACCAGCTCGACGAAGCGCACGATCGGCGCCGGCGCGTTCGGCGGCAGCCGCGGCGGGGCGACGAGCGGGCCTCGGCCCGCCCGCTCGGCACGCGCGGGCGGCTCGGCAACGGCAACCGTGACCGGGTCGTCCGCCGGCGGCAGCAGGCAGGTGGGCGGATCGCCGCGCGGCGTCCCCAGCGCGCGCGCCATGTTGGACGCCTGCACGTGCCCTTGCTCGGCGGCGGCGGAGAACAGATGCGCCGCGGCCGCGTCGTCGCGGTCGACCCCGCGCGCATTCGTCAGCATCCATGCCAGGCTGTATTGCGCCTCGGCGTCGCCGTGGCGCGCGGCGCGGCAGTACAGCTCGGCGGCACGCCTGGGGTCGCGCTCGACGCCGCCGTCGCCATGCTCCAGCGCGGCCGCCTCCTGGCGCCAACGCAGCACCTGCGTCGGCACCACCAGGTCCGCGCGCGGCACCGCGGCCGCCGCCGGGCGCGGCAGGGCGTCGATCGACAAGGTCGCCGGCGTGGCCCGGGCCGGCAGCGGGGCCAGCCCGAGCGACCCGAGCGCGACCGGCAGCGATGCGAGTGCGGCGGCACCGACACCGCGGCGGGCACCATGCCCGAACGCGGCCAGGGCAGCAGCCACGGCCGCTGCGGCCGCGCCAAGGCGCGCCGGCCGCGGCATCGAAGGCAGGGGTGGGTGCTCAGCTCGCATGCGATCGTGTGCCATCTTGCCACCGGCCGCCGCGCCGGGCACGGCGACGGGCGGCTGCTCACCGCCGGTGCGCGCGCTCGCAGCGGCCATCGGAAAGGCGCATGGTATACTCTTTGCTTTCGCGCGCTACCCCCCATCCGTGGCATCCGGCGCAGGATTGCCGGCGTCGGTGGCCTGAGGACGCGCCGGCGCCGCGTTCAGCGCCGGCGGAAGGCACGCCGGCAGGTCCGGTCGCCCCCTGGGCCAGCTTGTGGGTCGGTTCGCCCGCGACGACTGCCGGTGCGGTCGGCGCCCTGCGCCCCGGCCGGCCCGCCCCCGACGGCACCCGTGCCGCCGGGCCCAGACAAGCTTCGCCGCATGCCGATGGCCCCGAGGCGCCGTCAGGACCCGCACGGCGTTGCGCGCGAATCGACGACGAACCAGGAGCGAATGCATGGCCAAGGAAGAACTGATCGAGATGAGCGGCACGGTCGACGAGGTGTTGCCCGATTCACGCTACCGCGTGACGCTGAACAACGGCCATCAGCTGGTCGCCTACTCGTCGGGCAAGATGCGCAAGCACCACATCCGCATCCTGGCCGGCGACAACGTCTCGCTCGAGATGTCGCCCTACGACCTCAGCAAGGGCCGCATCACCTTCCGCCACCTCGAGCGCCGCGGCCCCGCGCCGGCTGCCGCCGCACGGCGCTGACGCATCGCGCTGCGTCGCGACGCAGCGCGTTTCGATGCACCGGCCCAGTGGCGCACCAGCGCGCCGCGCACTCGAGCCCCCACGACCCGCCACGCGGCGGCCCGGGCCAGACCCGGGATGGGGCGCTCAGTATTTCAGCCGCGCGTAGTAGGTCTTCTGCGCCGCCGTCCGTGCCTGCCCGAGCGTGCGGATGCCTGCGGCCTCGAGCAGCGCGACCAGCTTGAGCCAGACCTCGGCCGTCACCAGCGCGTCGCCGAGCGCGGTGTGGCGGCCGACGACGGTGATGCCGAAGCGCTCGGCGATCGCCTCCAGCCCGTGGCTGTCCTGGCTCGGGTGCACGACCGCCGACAGCAACAGCGTGTCGAGCACCGGCTGGTCGAAGCGCACGCCGGTGGCGGCCTCCTCGAGCTGCAGGAATCGCATGTCGAACGCGGCGTTGTGCGCGACGAGCACGGTGTCGCGCGCGTAGTCGTGGAAGGCCGGCAGCACGCGGTCGATCGTCGGCTGGCCCACGACCATCTCGGGCCGGATGCCGTGGATCGGGATCCCGGCCGCGGGGATGGTGCGCCGCGGGTCGACGAGCTGCTCGAAGCTCTCGGCCCGCAGGAGCCGGCCGTTGACGATGCGCACGGCGCCGATCTGGATGATCTTGTCGCCCCCCGCGGGGTCCAGCCCCGTGGTCTCGGTGTCGAAGACCGTGTAGCTCAGCGCGGCCAGCGGCCGGTCGTCCAGCGCGTGCTGCGACTCGCTGGCGCCGAAGAGGTCGAAGTCGTAGAACTCGGGGCGGCTGTCGTGGCGCACCGCGGCAGCACTGAGCGTCTCCGCGTCGCCGACCTCCTCGGCCAGCGGCAGCAGCATTCGGAAGAAGGCCTGGTGGCGCACGCGGTCGCGCTCGAACCAGAACTCGCCGCCGTGGCGCTGCATGACGTCGCGCACGCTCAGCGCGCTGACGCGATCGCCCGCGCGCATCGCCTCGCTCTCCCAGCTCATCACGGTCTCGGTGCTCATCGCCTGGCCGCTCCAGACGAGGTCCAGCTGCGCGCGCCGGCCGGCACGCTGCAGCCGCAGCTGCAGCGCCTTGACGCCGAACTCGTCGACCAGCCGCGCGCCCAGGTAGGCCAGCACCTGCAGCAGCGCGAAGCTGTCCACGCGCAGCCACAGCCCGGGCTCGACCTCGAGCGTGCCGCTGCGCACGCCGGTGCGCTCGGCGAGCCGGCGCTCGGCGGCGGCGACCAGGTCGGTGCCGAGCATGTCCTCCAGCGGCCATCGCGTCTTGGTCGCCTCCACGCTGCGCGTGGCCAAGGCCTGCAGCCGCGTGCTCATCGCGCTGGCCTCGTCGCGCACGACGGCGAGGAAGCGCTCGCGCGTGGCCGCATCCAGCGCCGGGTCCTCGAGCAACTCGACCGCGGCGCGCAGGTTGCCCAGCGACGCGCGCTGGCCCTCGGTCAGCGACAGCAGCAGCGCATCCTGTGACGAGTCGCGTTCGTAGTCGCGCGTGATGTTGTCCAGCAGCAGCACGAAGCCGGTCAGCGCCTGGCCGTCGCGCACCGGCGCCATCTGCGCACGCAGCAGCTGGCCGCCGGCGGTGACGGTGACGAACTGCGCCGACGGGCTGGCCGCGCCGCGCGCCAGCCGACGCTGGATATTCTCCAGCGCGTGCGCCACCAGCGCGCGGTCGAAGACGTTGTAGATCGACCGCCCCAGGCCGATCAGCTCGGCGCCGCCGGCTAGCTGCGGTGCCTGCGACAGCGCCTTGAACTGCAGCCGCGCGCGCGGGTTGTACAGCAGCACGCGGCCGTCGAGGTTGCACACGACGACGCTCATCGTCAGCTCGGCCATCAGCGCGGCGAGCTGCGCGCGCTCGCGCTCGACGCCGCGGCTGGCCTCGGCGACCTGCGACGCGATGTCGCGCCTGAGCTGTTCGCGCTGGCCGACCAGCTCGTCGACCGCCTCGGCCAGCGCGCCGAGGTCGCGCGTGCCCAGTGCCGGCAGCGGTGCCGGGGTGTCGGTCTGCAGCCGCGCGCGCACTTGCTCGCCCAGCTGCGCCAGCGGCGCGACATGGCGCCGGTAGAGCTGCTGCGCGATCGCCGCGGCGACCCCGGCCAGCGCGACCAGCATCATCACCGCCAGCGGCAGCCGCGGCCCCAGCAGCTCGACGATCGCGTCGCGCTGAGCCGGCGTCAGCGCCGACGCCACCAGCGCCACGGTCGCCGCCACCCAGGCGGCGACGATCGCGACCGCCGCGAGCGCGGCCAGCGTGACGCTACGGGCCTGGCGGGCGTCGCGTCGCATCAGGGCTCGCCGTGCAGCCCGCGCATCAGCCCGTCCCCGTCGGCGCGGCGCCGGCGGGGGCGCGCCCGCCGCCTGCGAGCAGTTCCTGCACCTTCAGCACCAGCTCGCGGGTCGAGAACGGCTTGGTCATGTAGGCGTCGGCGCCCAGCGCCAGCCCCTTGACGATGTCGGTCTCGCGCCCCTTGGCGGTGAGCATCAGCACCAGCGTGTCGCGGATCGCATCGTCCTGGCGGATCTCCTGGCAGACCTCGAAGCCGGTCTTGCGCGGCATCATGACGTCGAGCAGGACGAGCCGCGGGCGCTCGCGCCGCAGCAGCTCCAGCGCCTCCTGGCCGTCGCGCGCGAGGTGCACGGTGTAGCCCTCGCGCTTCATCAGGTACTCCAGCGAGACGAGGATGTTCGGTTCGTCGTCGGCGATCAGGATCACCGCGCTCATGGCTGGCCTCCGGGTTCGTGCGACGCCGCAGCGGCGCCGTCGTGGGTCCAAGGTAGGCGGAACTCGAGGCAGGCGCCTTGACGGCCGTCAGTCGCGCCAGCTTCGTCGGTCGCGTCCGGCGCCTCGACGAGCCGGATGTGCCCACCGTGGTGCTCGACGATCTGGCGGCTGATCGGCAGCCCCAGCCCGGTGCCGCCGGTGCGCCGTGCCAGCTCCCCGCCCTGGTGAAACTTGTCGAAGATGCGCGCGCGCTGCTCGGGCGGGATACCCGGGCCGTTGTCGTGGACACGCACGACGACCCCGTCCGCCTCCCCGCGCACGCGCAGCACGATGCGCCCGCCCGGCCGTGGCACGAACTTGGCCGCGTTGCCCAGCAGGTTCAGCAGCACCTGCGTCAGCCGGTCGGCATCGGCGCGCAGCGTCGGCAGCGGCCGCGCGGGATCGGGCAGGTCGAGCACGAGCTCGGTACCCTGCTCGCGCAGCATCTCGGCCATGCTCTTCGCGGCCTGCCGCACCAGCTCGACGAGGTCGACGTCGCCGTGGTGCCACTCGGCGTGGCCGGACTCAATCTTGGCCAGGTCCAGCACCTGGTTGACGAGCCGCGACAGGCGCTCGGTCTCGGAGACGACGATGCCGAGAAACTGCTGGCGCTGCGCGGCATCCATCTGCGGGTCGTCGGCCATCAGCTCGGCCAGCGCGCGGATCGAGGTCAGCGGCGTGCGCAGCTCGTGCGTGACGCTGGACATGAAGTCGTCCTTCAGCCGGTCCAGGCTCTGCAACTGCTCGTTGGCGGCGCGCAGCTCGGCGGTCGCACGCTGCAACGACGCCGACTTCTCCTCCAGCGCGCGCGAGTAGGCACGCAGCTGCGTCGCCTCGTCGAGGATGCGCAGCACGTCGTCCATCGCCAGCGGCTCCTCCTGCACCACCGAGGCGACCATCGCGCGCGCCGACGCGCTGCCGATCGCGCCGGCGAGCTGGGTCTCGACGAACTGCACCAGCGCGGCGTCGGCGTTCAGCTCCTCGACCCGCGCGGCGCCGGTGCGTGCCGCGTAGTGCGCGAGCAACGCCTGCGCGCGCTCGGGGCCGAGGAATCGCGCCAGCAGCGGCTGCAGGTCGGCCAGCCGCGCGCGGCCGCGCCAGAACGCGGGCCCGCCGCCCTGCGCCGCGGCGTCGATGTCGACGAACAGCGCCGCCTGGCTCGCCTCGCGCGCACTCGGCGCGCGCCACAGCGACACGCCGACATAGGCCGCGACATTGGCCAGCAGGCTCCAGAACAGCGAGTGCGTCAGCCCGTCCAGCCCGGCCAGGCCGAGCAGCGCCTCGGGCTTGAGCAGCTCGATGCCCCAGGGCCCGTGGTGCAGGAAGTCCTGCGGCCACCAGCCCGACTTGGCGATCGACGGCAGCATCAGCGTGTAGGCCCACAGCCCGAACCCCGCCAGCAGCCCCGCCAGCGCGCCGCGCTGGGTGCCTCCCTTCCAGACCATGCCGCCCAGCGCCGCGGGCGCGAACTGCGCCACCGCGGCGAAGCTGATCAGCCCGATGCTGACCAGCGCGTACGCCTCGCCCGCGAGGTGGTAGTAAAGATAGCCCAGCAGCAGCACGACGACGATCGCCGCGCGCCGGATGCCGAGCAGCCAGCCCGCCAGGTCGCCGCCGGGGTCGAGCCGGTGCCAGCCGCTCCTGAGCAGCACCGGCATCACGAGGTCGTTGCACACCATCGTCGACACCGCGATCGCCTCGACGATGATCATCCCGGTGGCGGCCGACAGCCCGCCGACGAAGGCCAGCAGCGCCAGCGCCTCGGCCCCGTGCGTCAGCGGCAGCGACAGCACGAAGGCGTCGGCGCCGGCGGCGCTGCCGCCGGCCAGCAGCAGCCCGCCGAACGCGATCGGCAGCACGAACAGGTTGATCAGCCACATGTACAGCGGGAACACCCAGGCCGCGCGCTTCAGATGCCGCTCGTCGACGTTCTCGACCACGATGACCTGGAACTGGCGCGGCAGGAACAGGACCGACAGCATCGCCAGCAGCGTCAGCGCGAACCACTGCTCGTAGGCGAAGCCGGCGCCGTCCTGGTCCAGCGTCAGCAGCCGCGCCAGTTCGGGCGCGGCGGCGACGCGCGCGAACAGATCGCCCGGCCCGCCGAACAGGCCCCAGGTGACGAAGACGCCGACCGCCAGGAAGGCCAGCAGCTTGACCAGCGACTCGAACGCGATCGCCGCGACCATACCCTCGTGGCGCTCGGCGGAGTCCAGGTGGCGGGTGCCGAACATCATCGTGAACCCGGCCAGCAGCAGCGCGGCGTAGAAGGTGCCGTCAGCCCACCACGCGTCGGGCGGGGCCGGCGGCGCACCCGCAGGCGCGGTCAGCAGGGCATAGCCGGTGGCGATGGCCTTGAGCTGCAGCGCGACGTAGGGGACGATGCCGACCACCGTGATCAGCGTCACCAGCCCTGCGAGCAGCGGGCTCTTGCCGTAGCGGCTGGCGATGAAGTCGGCGATCGACGTGATGCGGTAGCGGCGCGCGATGCGGATCATCTTGCGCAGCACGACCCACGCCAGCACCATCGCCAGCGTCGGCCCGAGGTAGATCGGCAGGAACCACACGCCGGTGGTGGCCGCGCGGCCGACGCTGCCGAAGTAGGTCCACGCGGTGCAGTACACCGCCATCGACAGCGCGTAGGCCCAGGGGTTGGCCACCACCGAGCGCCCCGCGGCCGCCCGCCGGTCGCCCCAGGCGGCGACAGCGAACAGCAGGCCCAGGTAGGCCAGCGACAAGCCCAGCACGAGTGCCGGGCTCAGCATGGGCACCCCGCTGGCGCGTCGAAGCCCAGAGCGAGCGACGGCCCGACCTCGAGCCACGTCGGCCACGGGTCGGCATCTCTCATCGCACTGCCCGGGCGCGATGCACGGCCGGTGCTCTCAGTCCCGCAGCCGCTCGCTGAGCAGCCCCAGCACCACGATCAGTCCGCCCCAGATGACGAACAGCGCGGCCGGGAACAGCGGCAGGCCGGCGACGGTGGCGTCGCGGTCCCACAGCGCCAGCAGCGGGAAGTTGAACAGCAGCAGCCCGGCGGCGAACAGCGCCAGCAGCCGCTGACGACCCAGGCGCTCGGTCATGGCTTTCTCGCTGCCGCCGCCCGCATCCGGTGCGCGTGCCAGCCGATCGCGAAGTCGAGCGCGAACTTGCACCAGATCGTCGAGCCCGCGACCGCCGTCCAGGTCTCGTAGGGCACGGCCGCGATCAGGACCAGGCCGATCGTCGCCAGCGCGATGCCGCCGGCCACCAGGTTGAGGATGCCGGTGTAGGGCGCGAAGCGCTCGGCATCCGGCGGCGGCTCGCCGCGACGCAGCGCGACCTCGGAGAAGTCGCGCTTGAACAGGATCCGCCACGCCCGCCGCAGCCAGAAGAAGCTCATCGGGAACAGCGCCAGGAACAGGATCCAGGTCAGGGCGACGCTGACGTCGAACACCATGCGGAGGTCCTCGGCAAGAGGAAGGGCCCTGCCGGCAACTGCAGGCAGGGCCCCGATTGTGGCAACGCCGGGCGGCGTTGCGCAGGTTTATCGCGTCCGCAGCCGGCCGGCCGCGGACGCCCGGTGGCTCAGTGGGCGCCGTCGACGGCCTTGGCGCCGCGCGGCACGCGCACCGCCTCGACCATGTGCTGGATGTGCTCCGGCGGCTCCTTGGTCACCTTGTCGACCGCGAAGGCGACCGCGAAGTTGACCAGCGCGCCGATCGCGCCGAACGCCTCCGGCGTGATGCCGAAGAAGCTGTTCGGGCCGCCGATCAGGTCCAGGTACTCGGTGCCCTTGATGAAGAACAGCCCCTTGTGCGCGAACACGTAGAACAGCGTCACCGCCAGGCCCGCCAGCATGCCGGCGATCGCGCCCTCCTTGTTCATCTTCTTGCTGAAGATGCCCATCATGATCGCCGGGAACAGCGACGAGGCCGCGATGCCGAAGGCCAGCGCCACGGTACCCGCCGCGAAGCCCGGCGGGTTCAACCCCAGCCAGCCCGCCACCACGATCGAGACCGCCATCGCGATCTTGCCGGTCAGCAACTCGCCCTTCTCGCTGATCTCGGGCGCGAACACGCCCTTCACGAGGTCGTGCGAGATCGCCGACGAGATCGCCATCAGCAGCCCCGCCGCCGTCGACAGCGCCGCCGCCAGGCCGCCCGCGGCGACCAGCGCGATCACCCAGTTGGGCAGCAGCGCGATCTCCGGGTTGGCCAGCACGATGATGTCGGCGTTGACGGTCAGCTCGTTGCCCTTCCAGCCGGCGGCCTCGGCCTTGGCCTTGGCGTCGGCGTTGGCGGTCTTGTCGTTGTAGTACTGGATGCGGCCGTCGGCGTTCTTGTCCTCGAACTTCAGCAGCCCGGTGACTTCCCAGCGCTTCATCCAGTCGGGGCGCTGCTCGTACTGCAGGCTGGCCTCGGGGGCATACAGGTCGCCGCCGGCCTTGACGGCGCTGTTGACCGTGCCGTGCAGGTTCAGCTTGGCCATCGCCGCGACCGCGGGCGCGGTCGTGTACAGGATCGCGATGAACACCAGCGCCCAGCCGGCCGACGCGCGCGCGTCGCGCACCTTCGGCACGGTGAAGAAGCGCATGATCACGTGCGGCAGGCCGGCGGTGCCGATCATCAGGCTCATCGTGTAGACGAACATGTTGAGCGTGCTGCCCGGCACCGAGGTCGTGTACTTGCCGAAGCCCAGGTCGGTGACGACCTGGTCGAGCTTGGCCAGCAGCGAGGTGCCGGTGTCGGCGAAGTCGCCGCCCAGGCCGAGCTGCGGGATCGGGATGCCGGTGAGCTGCAGGCTGATGAAGATCGCCGGCACGGTGTAGGCCAGGATCAGCACGATGTACTGGGCGACCTGCGTGTAGGTGATGCCCTTCATGCCGCCGAACACCGCGTAGGCGAACACGATGCCCATGCCGATGTAGATGCCGACGTCGCTGCTCACGCCGAGGAAGCGCGAGAACGCCACGCCGACCCCCGTCATCTGGCCGATGATGTAGGTCAGCGACGCCACCAGCAGGCACAGCACCGCGACCGTCGACGCCGACTTCGAGTAGAAGCGGTCGCCGATGAACTGCGGCACGGTGAACTTGCCGAACTTGCGCAGGTAGGGCGCCAGCAGCATCGCCAGCAGCACGTAGCCGCCGGTCCAGCCCATCAGGAACAGGCCGCCGCCGTAGCCCATGTTGGCGATCAGGCCGGCCATCGAGATGAACGAGGCCGCACTCATCCAGTCGGCCGCGGTCGCCATCCCGTTCATGACCGGGTTGACGCCGCTGCCCGCGACGTAGAACTCGCTCGTCGAGCCGGCACGGGCCCAGATCGCGATGCCGATGTACAGCGCGAAGCTCAGGCCGACGACGAGGTAGATGGTGGTTTGCAGATCCATGATGGCCTCAGTCCTCGTGCACGTCGAACTTGCGGTCGATGTCGCCCATCTTCTTCGCGTACCAGAAGATCAGCGCGATGAAGATGTAGATCGAGCCCTGGTGCGCGAACCAGAACCCGAGCGGGTAGCCGCCCAGCGAAATGCTGTTGAGTGCGGGCGCGAACAGGATGCCGGCGCCGAACGAGACCACGAACCAGATGATCAGGATCTTGGTCAGCAGCCCCAGGGTGGCCTTCCAGTAGCCCTGGCTGTCGTGTTGCATGTGATTGCCTCCTCGCGGTGGTCGAACGCGCGGGCCGGCACGGGATTGCACCGACCCTCGGGGCCCGACTATCCGCGCGCGCTCTGACCACCTTCTGACGCTGCGCCAACGAAGGCTGACGAACTCGGTGGCAACCCTCAGCCCGCATCCCTTCATGCGAAAAGACGCGTGCCGCGCCCAGGGGACAATGAGCCCGACACCCCGCACCCCCGCACCGACGGGCCACGACGATGAGCGACGACCCTGCCTCGCGGATCCCCAGCGCACCCCGGATCGTCCGGCGTGCGGCGCGCGCCGACGTCGCGCCGGCCGACCTGCGCGTCGCGGCGTCCCAGCCGGGCGGATGGATCCGCACGATGCTCGAATATTTCGGCCTCGCGCGCCCGCGGCGTGTCGAGCCCGTCGTCGACGGCGCCGGGCTGGCGGCGTTCCTGCACACGCGCGCGAGTTTCGTCGCCCAGACCTCGCTGTACGGCTACCTGCGCACGCGTGCCGGCATGCGCTACCCCGAGCTGTTCGACGACGACCCCTTCGTCGCCAGCATCAATATCGCCAAGTGGCACATGTGGCTCGCCTGCCTGTCCGACCTCGCGGTCTACGCCGGCGGGATGCTGCAGCGCGCCGGCGCGGCCACGCCAGGGCAGGTCGGCGCGCTGGTGCAGGCGCTGGTCGCGCGCATCCTCGACGAGACCGGCGTGCCGGGCGACGCCGGGCCCGGGTTCGCCGAGCACGCGCAGCAGGTTCGCGCCCGGCTCGCGCTCGTCGACTGGGCTGCGGTCGACGATGGCGAGCAGGCCTTCAGCGCGAGTCCCGACGCGCTGATCCGCTGGGCCCCGGTGCTCGACGAGCTCAAGCAGCTCGACGAGGCGATCGTTCGCAACTCGGTGCGATTCCGCTGGCAGGAGGTCCGCCGCGACTTGCGCGCCTGCCTGGACGCGAGCGCGGTGCTGGGCGACGCCGCCTGATCGGGCGCCGGCCGCGACGCGGCGGACGCGTGCGTCACGCGCGCGGGGCGCGCGGACGCCGTGCGGTCAGCCGCCGATCGCCCGCCAGAGGTGGTACATGCCGCGCGCGATCTCGCCTTCCAGCGGGAACGACAGCATGCCCATCACCGAGTAGCCGAGCAGCCACGGCATGACGTAGAAGCGGACCATGTAGAAGAACCAGGCCACGTACAGCGGCACCAGCATCGGGACCAGGAACGCCGGCGTGATCGGCCCGAACAGCCCGAGCAGCGGGTCGGTCAGCTTGATGAAGATGCGGCTGAAGAAGAACTTGCTGTCCTCGGGCAGGAACAGCCGCATGCCGAAGCGGCCGATCAGCGTCCACATGATCGTGCCCAGCGCATAGTCGAGCACGACGGCCCACATCGGGATCTGCTGCATCATCGATCGAGGTCGGTGGCGCCGGCCGGCTGCCGCCGGCTGCGCTGCCTGCATGGAAAAGCCGGGGCGAGTCCCCTCGTCCCGGCCCGTTCGGCTGGCCCCGGCAACCCCGACCAGGGGTTGCCGGTGCTGGCCTTGCGCGTCAGTGCGTCCCCAGGATGGTCTTGCCGCGCGGGATGCGGACCTCGTCGACCATGCGCTGCGTCTCCTCGTCGGGTGCCGCGGTCAGCAGCGTGACGACGACCATCGCGATCAGGCTGGCGACGATGCCGACGATGCCGAAGCGCAGGTGGTCGAGCCCGAGCCACGGCTGCGCGAGCCCGTACCACTCCTTCGGGTTGCGCACCGCGAGCAGGTACCACCAGCCGACACCCAGGCCGACGACCATGCCGGCGATCGCCCCGGCCCGGTTGGCGCGCTTCCACCACACGCCGAGCACGAGCGGGAAGAACAGCCCCGACATCGCGAAGCAGAACGCCCACGCCACCGCACCCAGGATCCCGGTCAGCTTCATGCTGGCCACCAGCGCGCCGGCCGCACCGATCACGAGCAGCAGCACGCGCGCGGTCATCAGCCGCTTCTTGGTCTCGGCCTTCGGGTCGATGATCTTGTAGTACAGGTCGTGCGACAGCGCGTTCGCCATCGCCAGCAGCAGCCCGTCAGCGGTCGACATCGCCGCCGCCATGCCGCCGGCGGCGACCAGGCCCGAGATCACGTACGGCAGCCCGGCCATCTCCGGCGTGGCCAGCACGATGATGTCCGCGTTGAGGAAGAACTCGTTGATCTGCAGGATGCCGTCGCTGTTGCCGTCGACGATCTTCAGCAGCCCGATCGCGCCCCACTTCTGGATCCACTGGAGCTTCGAGACCTCCTCGATCGACTTGCCGATGATCGAGGTCGCGAGCTCGGGGTCGATCATCTGCAGCTTGCTCAGCGTCGCCAGCGCCGGCGCCGAGAAGTACAGCAGGAAGATGAAGAACAGCGACCAGGCCACCGAGCTGCGCGCGTCACGCACCGACGGTGTCGTGAAGTAGCGCATCAGGATGTGCGGCAGCGACGCCGTGCCGATCATCATGCAGGCCACCAGGGTCACGAACTGCCACGCCGCCAGCGCGCCTTCGGCGGGCGTGGCGTGCAGCTTCGTCAACACCGCGAGCCCCGCCTGCGGCGCCACCGCGGCGGTCCCGACACCGATTACCGGCTCGAGCTCCATGATGCGCTGCACGCCCCCGCCGTAGCTCAGGTGAGGCAGCGGCCCGAAGCCCTGGACGATCGACATCCAGAAGATCGGGATCAGGTAGGCGACGATCAGCACGATGTACTGCGCGACCTGGGTCCAGGTCACCGCGCGCATGCCGCCGAGCATCGAGCACACCAGGATCCCCGCCAGGCCCAGCCAGACGCCGGCCTCGAACGGGATCTGGAACGCCCGCGCGGCGATCGTCCCGGTCGCCGTGATCTGCGCCGTCACGTAGGTGAACGACGCCACGACCAGCACGACGATGGCGCAGAAGCGCGTCAGCTTGCCGCCGTAGCGCGTGCCGATGAAGTCGGGCACCGTGTAGCAGCCGAACTTGCGCAGGTACGGCGCCATCAGCGTGGCCACCAGGATGTATCCCCCGGTCCAGCCGACGATGAACGCCATGTAGGGGTAGCCGGACATGAAGATGCCGCCAGCCATCGCGACGAACGACGCGCCGGACATCCAGTCCGCCGCCGTCGCCATGCCGTTGAACACCGGTGGCACGCTGCGCCCGGCGACGTAGTAGGCGTCGACCGCCATCGTCCTCGACAGCACGCCGATGAAGGCGTAGATGACGAGCGTGAACATCAGGAACAGGATGCCGATCGTGTCGGCGCCGACGCCGAAGCGCTCCAGCACCGCCATCGCTGCGAAGAACGCCAGGAACCCGCCGGTGTAGATCCCGTAGATCTTCGGCAGGTTCTCCATGAAGGACTTGCCTTCCCATTGCATGGCCATGTCGGTGCTCCTCTTATTCGTCTTCGTCGACGCCGAACTCGACATCGATCGCGTGCTGCTGGCGCGCGAACATGAACAGCTGGACCACGAACACGATCAGCGACCCCTGCGCGGCCATGTAGTAGTTCAGCGGCCAGCCGAAGAAGTTGATCCCGTGCAGCGAGGATGCGAACCAGTGCACGGCGTACGCGAAGATGAACCAGATGACCAGGTGCGTGATCATCAGCGTGCGTGTCCGGCGCCAGTGCTCCTGGCGCCTTTCCATCGAGAGCTCTGCCACGTTGTCTCCTTCGTCTCGTGATGCCCATGGCGCCGGGCGAAGACGCCCTGCGTGCGACCCGGCCCGACCGCGGCATTACCACCGCGGCCAGCTTGCACTCTTTGGGATGTCGCTGACCGACTTCTGACGCGCAGCCAACAGAAGCTTACAAGATCCGTCGCAACCCGCGTGTCATTTTTCGCGATGCGGAATGCGGGACCTGACCCCGGGTTTTCACCTTGGACGCTGGTCGATCACGCGCCGCGCCTTGCCGACCAGCGTGCGCTCGATCGAGCTCGGCGCGCCGACCGCGACCGTGGTGCTGACGCCGATCAGCGTCTTGATGCGGTGCTGCAACTGCTGCGCGATCGCGGCGGCCGGCGCACCGGCGTGCGCCGGCAGCAGCTCGACGCGCACCTCCATCTCGTCGAGGGGGCCGGCGCGCGTGACGACGAGCTGGTACTGCCCCGACAGCTCGGGCAGCGCCAGCACCAGTTCCTCGATCTGGGTCGGGAAGACGTTGACGCCGCGGATGATCAGCATGTCGTCGCTGCGGCCGACGATCTTGCCCATGCGGCGCATGCTGCGCGCGGTCGGCGGCAGCAGCCGCGTGAGGTCGCGCGTGCGGTAGCGGACGACCGGCAGCGCCTCCTTGCTCAGCGTCGTGAAGACGAGCTCGCCCTCCTCGCCGTCGGGCAGCACGGCGCCGGTGTCGGGGTCGATGATCTCGGGGTAGAAGTGGTCCTCCCAGATCACCGGGCCGTCCTTGGACTCGATGCACTCGTTGGCCACCCCCGGGCCCATGACCTCCGACAGGCCGTAGATGTCGACCGCGTCCAGCCCGGCGCGCGACTCGATATCGCGCCGCATCGCCTCGGTCCAGGGCTCGGCGCCGAAGATGCCGACCCTCAGCGACGAGGCGCGCGCATCCAGCCCCTGGCGCTCCATCTCCTCGACGATCACCTGCATGTAGCTCGGCGTGACCATGATGATGTCGGGCCGGAAGTCGGTGATCAGCTGCACCTGCTTCTCGGTCTGCCCGCCCGACATCGGCACCACGGTGCAGCCCAGCCGCTCGGCGCCGTAATGCGCGCCCAGACCGCCGGTGAACAGGCCGTAGCCGTAGGCGATGTGGACGATGTCGCCGGCGCGGCCACCGCTGGCGCGGATGCTGCGCGCGACCAGGTCGGCCCAGGTGTCGATGTCGCGCTGCGTGTAGCCGACCACCGTCGGCTTGCCGGTCGTGCCGCTGCTGGCGTGCACGCGCACGACCTTCTCGCGCGGCACCGCGAACATGCCGAAGGGGTAGTGGTCGCGCAAGTCCTTCTTGGTCGTGAACGGAAACTTCGCCAGGTCGGCGAGCGCCTTGCAGTCCGACGGGTGCACGCCCCGGGCGTCGAACGCCGCCTTGTAGTGCGGCACGTTGGCGTAGGCGTGCTGCAGCGTGGCCTGCAGGCGCCGCAGCTGCAGCGCCTGCAGCTCGTCGCGGCTCGCGGTCTCGATCGGCTCGAGCTCGCCGGGGGCGGGTTGCTTGACGGGCATGGTGGGGCCTCCTCGTGCGGATCCGGGCGCTCAGCCTGCGCTGACGGAGCGTCCCTTGATCGCGTGGCTGCGGCCGCGGAAGATCGCGACCCGCTCGCCGCGCTGGTTGACGACCTCGACATCGTAGACGCCGGTGCGGCCCGCGCGATGCTGCTCGGTGCAGCTCGCCGTCAGCACGTCGCCCAGCCGCGCCGGCGCCAGCAGCTCGATCGCGAAGCCCGAGGCCACCGTCAGCTCGTCGCGCGCGTTGCAGCCGTAGGCGAACGCGGTATCGGCCAACGTCGCGACGAGGCCGCCGTGGCAGGTCGCCACCCCGTTGAGCATGTCCTCGCGCACCGTCATGCGCGCCACCGCGCGTCCGGGCGCGATGGCCTCGATCGTGATGCCCAGCATCCGCGACGCCGTATCGCGCGCCTGCATCGTGCGCCGCACGCGCTCGGCGATCGCTTGCGGGTCGGTCACCTCGGCATCCATGCACACGCTCCGGTCAGAAAGGTTCGATCACGCATGGCGCGGCAAGCCGCTCGCGCGCTGCCACCGCCGGCCGCCTCATGCGGTCGAGGCGGCCACGTCGGCCATCGGCGCGCCGGTCAGCCGCTGCAGGTCCACCGGCGCGAGCGCAAAGACCGCATTCGGGTGCCCGGCCGCGGCCCAGATCCGGTCGAAACGCAGCAGATCCTGGTCGATCAGCGTCACCGGGGCGCTCGCGTGCGCCAGCGGCGGCACGCCGCCGATCGCATAGCCGGTGCGCGCCTTGACGAAGGCGGCGTCGGCGCGCGCGAGCGCACCGGTGACGGCCGCGACCTTGGCCTCGTCGACGCGCCGGTCGCCGCTGGCGACGACGAGTACCGCCGCCTCGTCGGCGACGCGGCGGAAGATCACGCTCTTGGCGATCTGCCCGACCTGCACGCCCAGCGCATCGGCCGCCTGCTGCGAGGTGCGCGCCGCGACCTCCAGCCAGCGCGGCGGATGCGGGTGGCCTGCCGCCGCCAGCGCCGCGGCGACGCGCTGCACGCTCTCGGGCCACGCGGCCCCGGGCGTCTCGGCCTGACGCATCACGCCGCGCTCAGCCGCAGCAGCTCGGTGCCCTCGGCGATCTGGTCGCCGACGCGGTACAGCAGCTCGCCGACCTCGCCGTCGCGCGGCGCCAGCAGCGTGTGCTCCATCTTCATCGCCTCCATCACCGCCAGCGGCTGGCCCTTGGCGACCTTGTCGCCGACGCCGACCATCAGCTGCAGCAGCTTGCCCGGCATCGGCGCCGTCAGCTTGCCGCCCTCGCCCGCATGGTCGCCCGCGTGCGCGAGGCGGTCGACCTCGGTGACGACGGCGCTGCCCTCGGGCGCGAAGACCGCGACCCGCTCGCCATCGCGGTAGGCGGCCAGCGTCAGCCGGCGCTCGCCCAGCGTCAGGTCGTGCCGGCCGGCGCCGAGCGCGCGTGTGTGGAGGTTCCAGCGCCGCTCGCCGAGCTCGAGCACGGTCGCGCCGTCGTGCAGCCGCGTCAGGTAGGCCACGAGCGGCACGCCGCCGAGCTCGAGGTCGAAGCGCCGGCGCGCGCCGCCGTGCAGCCGCCAGCCGTCGCGCCGGCTCCACGGCTCGGCGCCCTCCAGCGTCTGCTCCTCCTCGCGCGCCAACGCGACGACGCCGGCGGCGGCGACTTCCGGCGCCAGCGGCGCGGCGTCGAACAGCGCCGCGCGCTCGCGATCGATCAGCGCGGTATCGAGGTCGGCCTGCGCGAAGGCGCGCGTGGCGACCACGCGGCGCAGGAAGGCGACGTTGGTCTGCACGCCGACCAGGTGCGTGGCCGCCAGCGCGGCGGCGAGCCGCCTGAGCGCCTGCGCGCGGTCCTCGCCCCAGACGATCAGCTTGGCGATCATCGAGTCGTAGTACGGCGTGATGGCGTCGCCGGCATCGAATCCGCGGTCGATGCGCGGCATCGCCTCGCTGCGCTCGAAGGCGACATGCGCCGGCCAGCGTGCATGCACCAGCGTGCCGGTGGCAGGCAGGAACTGCGCGTCGGGGTTCTCGGCGCAGATCCGTGCCTCGATCGCATGGCCGCGCATCGCGAGCCGGTCCTGCGCCCGCGGCAGCGGCTCGCCGGCGGCGACGCGGAGCTGCCACTCGACCAGGTCCAGCCCGGTGATCGCCTCGGTCACCGGGTGCTCGACCTGCAGCCGCGTATTCATCTCCATGAAGTAGAAGCGCAGGTCGCCGTCGCCCGCCTCCTCGGCGATGAACTCGACCGTGCCGGCGCCGACATAGCCGACCGCGCGCGCCGCCGCCACCGCCGCCGCGCCCATCTCGGCACGCCGCGCCTCGCTCATGCCGGGCGCCGGCGCCTCCTCGAGCACCTTCTGGTGGCGCCGCTGGACCGAGCAGTCGCGCTCGAACAGGTGGATGCACTGGCCCTGCGCATCGGCGAAGACCTGGATCTCGATGTGGCGCGGCCGCGTGACGTAGCGCTCGACCAGCACGTGGTCGCTGCCGAAGCTGGACCGCGCCTCGCGCTGGCACGACGCGAGCGCGGCGGCGAAGTCCTCGGCGCGCTCGACGCGCCGCATGCCCTTGCCGCCGCCGCCGGCGCTGGCCTTGATCAGCACCGGGTAGCCGATCCGATCGGCCTCGCGCGCGAGCAGCGCCGGGTCGTTGTCGTCGCCGTGGTAGCCGGGCACCAGCGGCACGCCGGCCGCCTCCATCAGCGACTTGGCCGCCGCCTTGCTGCCCATCGCCGCGATCGCCGCCGGCGGCGGGCCGATGAAGACGACGCCGGCGTCGGCGCAGGCGCGCGCGAAGTCCTCGTTTTCGCTCAGGAAGCCGTAGCCCGGGTGCACCGCCTGCGCGCCGGTCGTCTTCGCCGCGTCGAGGATGCGCTCCCAGCGCAGGTAACTCTCGCGCGGCAACGCGGCGCCGATATGCACCGCCTCGTCGCAGGCGGCGACATGGCGTGCATTCGCATCGGCGTCGGAGTAGACGGCCACCGTGCGAACGCCGAGGCGGCGCGCGGTCGCGGCGACTCGGCACGCGATCTCCCCTCGATTCGCGATCAGGATCTTCTGGAACATCTCAAACCTCCGCGGCGCGGTCAGCGCGCGTTTCGTTCGTCAGGCGTCCACGCACCGGCATCGGCATGTCGGCCCCGTCCTCCGCCCCCGCGCTTCGCCCGAACAGCCGCCGCAGCAGCGCGCGCAGAAACTTGAAGGTCAGCACCAGCAGCACGACGGATGCCAGCACGCCAACCCCGAGCACGACCGCGAACCCCAGCGGATGCTCCCAGGCCAGCCACAGCAGCGTCGGCACCGCGGCGTCGCCGAGCAGCGACAGGCCGATGTTGCTGAACGGCTCGGGCGAGGTATTCACCGCGGCGCGTGTGCTCGCCTTGGCCGCGTGGCTGGTCGCCGCCAGCGTGCCACCCATCAGTCCGGCGACGAGCGCCATCTGGCTGCCATCGAAGCCGAAGACGCCGGCCGCCAGCGCCGCCCCGGCGGGCACGCGGATGAAGGTGTGCACCGCATCCCACATCGAGTCGACGACCGGGATCTTGTCGGCCAAGAACTCCACCGCCAGCATGATGCCGCTGGCCCACAGCAGCGCCGGCTGCTCGAGCAGCTTCAGGCCGTCGGGCAGCGGCACCCAGCCCAGGTATCCGGCCAGCCCGGTGAGGAAGACGACCGCGTACAGCCGCATGCCGCTGGCCCAGCCTAGTGCGGCCGCAAGCGCCAGGAGTTCGGTGGTACCCAGGTTCAGCTCGCTGCCCATGCGGCCTCCGATCGCCGGCTCATGGCGCGCGCCACGCCGGCTCGCGCTTGCCCAGGAAGGCCTGCACGCCCTCGCGCCCTTCGTCGCTGGCGCGCACGTCGGCGATGCGGCGCGCGGTGTCGGCGCGCAGTTCGGGCGTGATCTCGCGCCCGGCCAGGTCCTGCACCAGCCGCTTGCAGGCCTTGACCGCGGCCGGCCCGTTGCCGACCAGCGCGGCGACGACGCCGTCGACGACGCCGTCGATCGCGTCGGCGGCGGCGAGCTCGTGCACGAAGCCGATGCGACGCGCCTCGGCGGCGTCGAAGCGCTCGGCGCTGACAAACCAGCGCCGCGCCGCTTGCTCGCCCATCGCGCGCACGACGTAGGGGCCGATGGTGGCCGGCAGCAGCCCGAGCCGCGCCTCGCTGAGGCAGAACTGGACGCCTTCGGCCGCGACCAGCACGTCGCAGATCGCCGCCAGCCCGACCCCGCCGGCATAGCAGTCGCCGTGGATGCGGCCGACGATCGGCAGCTCGCAGCGATAGCCGGCCCACAGCATCGCCGCCAGCCGCTCGGCGTCGGCGCGGTTGTCGTCCCAGCCGTAGCCGGCCATCGCGCGCATCCAGTTCAGGTCGGCGCCGGCGCAGAAGGCCTTGCCGTGGCCGCCGAGCACGATCGCGCGCAACGCCGGTTTGCGCGGCAGGCTGGCGAAGGCCTCGGTCAGCTCGGCGATGACGCCGTCGTTGAACGCGTTGCGGACCTCGGGCCGGTTCAGGAAGACGCGCGCCACCGGGCCTTCGATCCGGATGTCGAGCGTGCGGCTCATGGTGCGCGTGTCTCCTGCTGCAACGGGCGGGGAGGTCAATGCGGCCAGCCGCGCAGCCCGCGCAGGCGCTCGAAGGCCTCGAAGTCGCGGTCGCGGTGCAGCAGCGCGTAGCCGCGGTCGATGCAGAAGCTGGCGATCAGCACGTCCAGGCTGCTGCGCACCGTGATGCCCGACGCGCGCAGGCTGCGGTAGTGTTGCGCCGCCTCGACCGCGAGCGCGTGGCCGCCGACCGGCTCGACGCTGAGCGACTCCAGCAACGCGCGCGCCTGGCGGTATTCGCGCTCGCCGCGAAAGCCGCGCAGCACTTCGAACAGCACCAGGTCGGGCACGACGATGCGGATCTCGCCGTCGCTCAGCAGCTCGGTCAGCCGCTCGACCGACGGGTTGCCGGCGTCGGCGAAGAAATCGATCCAGACGCCGGAGTCAGCGACGACCACGCCGCCCCCCGGGCGCTGGCTCGCCAGCGGTCAGCGCGACGGCACGGCCGCCATCGGCGGGCTCGGGGCGCGTCCAGTCGATCGACTCGTCGCCCTCCCACTTCAGCTTGCCCTTCCACTTCAGGATCTCGCGGTAGTCGGCCTGGCGCGCGAGCAGGCGCAGCCCGGCCTCGACCGCGTCCTTCTTGGTCTTGAAGGGCCCGGCCTTCATCGCGCGGTCCATCAAGCCGTCGTCGATTTCGATGTTGGTGCGCATGATGTGTACGATGTGCCCGCAATTTGTGCATCATACACGTCTACATGCGGAAGACCCCGAACTGCGGCCGTTCGGGAATCGGCGCATTGAGCGACGCGCTGATCGCCAGCGCCAGCACGCGGCGCGTATCGGCCGGGTCGATGACGCCGTCGTCCCAAAGCCGGGCGCTGGCGTAGAACGGGTGGCCCTGCTGCTCGTACTGGGCGCGGATCGGCGCCTTGAAGGCCTCCTCCTCGTCGGCGCCCCAGCTGCCGCCGCGCGCCTCGATGGCGTCGCGCTTGACCGTGGCCAGCACGCTGGCGGCCTGCTCGCCGCCCATCACGCTGATGCGCGCGTTCGGCCACATCCACAGGAAGCGCGGCGCGTAGGCGCGGCCGCACATGCCGTAGTTGCCGGCGCCGAAGCTGCCGCCGATGATGACGGTGAACTTCGGCACCGTCGCCGTCGCCACCGCGGTCACCATCTTGGCGCCGTGGCGCGCGATGCCTTCGTTCTCGACCTTGCGCCCGACCATGAAGCCGGTGATGTTCTGCAGGAAGATCAGCGGCACCCGGCGCTGGCAGCACAGCTCGACGAAGTGCGCGCCCTTGCACGCGCTGTCGGCAAACAGGATGCCGTTGTTGGCGACGATCCCCACCGGCATGCCCTCGATATGCGCGAAGCCGGTCACCAGCGTGGTGCCGAAGCGCGACTTGAACTCGTCGAAGTCGCTGCCGTCGACGATGCGCGCGATGACCTCGCGCACGTCGTAGGGCTTGCGCGGGTCGGTCGGGATCACGCCGTGCAGCTCGGTCGGGTCGTACGCCGGCGGCCGCGGCGGCTGGCGCAGCATCGGGTCCGGCTTGCGCCAGTTGAGGTTGGCGACCACGCTGCGCGCCAGCGCCAGCGCGTGCAGGTCGTTCTCGGCCAGGTGGTCGGCCACCCCCGACAGCCGCGTGTGGACGTCGCCGCCGCCCAGGTCCTCGGCGCTGACGACCTCGCCGATCGCCGCCTTCACCAGCGGCGGGCCGCCGAGGAAGATCGTCCCCTGCTCGCGCACGATGATCGTCTCGTCGCTCATCGCCGGCACGTAGGCGCCGCCGGCGGTGCACGACCCCATCACGACCGCGATCTGCGGGATGCCCTGCGCGCTCATCTGCGCCTGGTTGTAGAAGATGCGGCCGAAGTGGTCGCGGTCGGGGAAGACCTCGTCCTGCGTCGGCAGGTTGGCGCCGCCGCTGTCGACGAGGTAGACGCAGGGCAGGCGGTTCGCCTGCGCGATCTCCTGCGCCCGCAGGTGTTTCTTGACCGTGATCGGGAAGTAGCTGCCGCCCTTCACGGTGGCGTCGTTGCACACGACCATGCACTCGACGCCGGCGACGCGGCCGATGCCGGCGACGATGCCGCCGCCGGGTGCGGCGCCGTCGTACAGCCCGAGCCCGGCGAGCGCGCCGACCTCGAGGAAGGGCGTGTCGGCGTCGAGCAGCATCTCGACGCGCTCGCGCGGCAGCAGCTTGCCGCGCGCGCTGTGCTTGGCACGTGCCGCCTCGCCGCCGCCGAGCGCGACCTGCGCCAACTTGTCGTTGAGGTCGGCCACCAGCAGCCGCATCGCCTGCGCGCTGGCCTGGAACTCGTCGCTGCGCGGATTGAGCTTGGAGGTCAGGGCCGGCATCGGCGGTCTCCGGTCGAGAGATGGTGATTGACGTTTACGTCAACGTCAATTGTACGGGGCCAGGTGCGTCGCCCGTCCGCGGCAGACGGCCGCCAGGCGCGACCATCAGAACGGCCCCGACGCCAGCCAGCGCTCGATCTGCGGCCGCCGGTCGTTGCCCCAGAACGGCTCGCCGTCGACGACGATCGTCGGCGCGCCGAAGATGCCGGCGGCGATCGCCTCGTCGTTGGCGCGCTTCAGCCTGGCCTTCCAGGCCGGATCCCCCCACACGGCCTGCGCCGCATCCGCATCGAGGCCGTGCTCGGCCACCAGCGCGCGCAGCGTGTCCGGCCGGTCGATCGGCAGCCCGCGCGCGAACACCGCGCGCAGCCCGGCACCCGCCCAGCGCGCCGCCGCATCCTCGCCCTCGGTATCGTGCAGCCACCAGAACAGGCGCGCGGCATTCTGGGTCGGGATCGGGAACTCGGGCGGCGGCTGGTAGGGCAGGCCCTCGAAGCGCGCCGAGCGTGCGAAGTCGCGCAACATGTAGTCGCGCTTGATCGGGTAGGCCACCGGCGGCCGCAGTTCGGCGGCCTGGAAGGTCGCGCCCAGCAACATCGCGTGCCGGCGCACGGTGCGGCCGTGGCGCGCGGCCACGGCGTCGATCCACTCGTTGGCAATGTAGGAATACGGCGACGAGAAGTCGAACCAGAAGTCGATCGGGGTCTTCATTCCATGGGGTGTAGCGGCGCGCGGCCATGCCGTCCATCGGGTCGCGCCCGACCCGTAGCATCGGCCCCGATGACGACCGTCGACCTCTTGCTCGCCGCCGCGGCACTCGCCGTCGCGCTCGCGCTGCGCCCCTGGCGCGCGCTGGGCACCGGCGGGCCGCCCTGGCCCTGGCTGGCGTGGACGCTGGCGATGCCGGCGCTGTGGGCCGCCGACCGCGCCGCCGGCATGCCGCTGGCGCAGCCCTTGTCGGGGGCCTGCCTGCTGATGCTGATGGCGGGCTGGCCGCTGGCGATGCTGGCGCTCGTGCCGGTGGCGGCGCTGACGGCGCTGGCTGCGGGGCTGGACGGTGCCGAGGCGCTGCAGCGCGCGGTTTGGCTGGGCGTGGTGCCGGCGACGATCGCGATGGCGATCGGGTCCGCGATCCGGCGCTGGCTGCCGCGGCACCTGTTCGTCTACATCCTCGGCCGCGGCTTCTTCGCCACCGCGATCGCCGGCAGCGCCGCCGGCGCGCTCGCGGTCGTGCTGCATGGCGCGCCGCCAGGGGTGCCGGCGGGCGACCTGATGCTGGCGCGCTTCCTGGCCGCCTGGGGCGATGCCTTCCTGTCCGGAATGATCGCGGCGATCTTCGTCGCCTTCCGCCCGCAGTGGCTCGCGACCTGGGCCGACCGCATCTGGCTGCCGCCGCCAGGGCCGGGCTGAACACGCCCTCGCGCGCGACGGCCGGGCGCGCGGGCCGTGTCTCCAGGTCGGCGGCGGCGCGCTGCCGGACCGGCCCAGGGGCTCAGCGCAGGCGTTGCCGGGCCGTCTCCGGCCCAGGTCCGGCCGCGGCCCGATCCGCCCATGCCGGCCACTGCGTGGCGTCGATCAGCACCAGCATCTGCCCGCGCCAGAACTGGCGCGCACGCGCCGCGCGTCCTGCGTCGTCGTCTTGCGGGGGCAGCCGCCACAGCGCGACCCCGTCGGGGTGGGCCTGGAACCAGGCGCCCAGCCCGGTCGGCTCGACCGCCGCCAGAGGCACGCGCAGGCGACCGGCGAAATCGAAGCTGCCATGGTCGTCGAGGCCGACCCGCGCCAGCGCCACCCCCGCCCGCTGCAGCGTGCCCAACCGCTCGCCCATCGGGCGCGCGTCGTAGGCGGTGCCGGCGGCGACGAACACACCGGCCTGCAAGCCGGCCACGAACAGCACCGCCGCGCTCGCCAGCCGCCACGGTGCGCGCGCCGGGAACACGCGAAGCGCGGGCGGCGCCAGCCGTGCGGCGCCGCGCTCGCCCAGCGCCAGCAGCGCGGCCGCGAGCGCGGCCACGGCAGCCCACCACGGCAGCCCGCTCAGCCACGGTGCGGCGCCCACGCGTCCGGCCCACGCCGGCGCGCCGAGCACGGCGACGCCGACCAGGGCCATCGACGCCGCCGCCGGCCATGCACCCTGGCCTTGCCGTGGCGGACACCGCCCGAGGCCGCGCGCCAGCAGCAGTGCCGCCGCCGGCAACAGCGGCAGCAGGTATTGCGCCTGCTTGCCGCTGATCAGCGACAGGGCGACGAACGTGCTGCCGATCCAGGCCACGAGCAGCCGCACCCCGGCGTCGCGCGGCCCGGCCGCGAGCGCTCTGCCGGCGCGCCATCCCGCGGGCCAGAGCAGCCACGGGAAGGCCACCGCAGGCAGCACCGGCAGGTACCACCACCAGGGCCTGGCGTGCGCGAACGCCTCGACCAGCCGCCCGCTGGTCTGGCCCCAGAGGATCGCGTCGCGATAGGCCTCGCCGCCGCGCATCCCGGCTGGGGCCGCCCACGCCAGCGCGATCGCGGCACCGGCGGCGATCGCCGCGGCGAGCCCCACCGACCAGCGGGCCCCATCGACGCGCGCCGGGGCCCACCATCGCACCGACAGCATCAGCGGCAGCAGGTGAAGCAGCACCACCGGCCCCTTGGTCAGCAGGCCGCCGCCGATCGCCAGCGCGACCAGCGCCCAGCCACGATGCCGCGCGGCGGGGAGCGCCGTCGCCGCGGACCACAGCCCCGCGACGCCCAGCAGCACGAAGACCGCCAGCAGGATGTCGAACATCGTCGCCGTCGACATCAGCAGCCACAGCGCGCTGGCGAACAGCATCACCGCGGCGCGCGCGGGCACGCCTGCATCGTCCGGCCAGAGCCGCCCCGCCAGCCTGACGACAAGCCCGATCGCCGCCAGCGACGCCAGCGGCGAGATCAGCCGCGGCCACCACTCGACGACGCCGAAGACCGCCCAGCCCGCGTGGATCAGCCAGAACAGCAGCGGCGGCTTGTGGCTGTAGGGCGCACCGGCCAGCCAGGGCAGCACGAAATCGCCGCGCTGCCACATCTGCCAGGCCACGGCGACGTAGCGCGTCTCGTCCAGCGGCGCCAGCGAGCGCGTCGCCAGCGAGGCGCCGACGGCCAGCGCCCAGGCAGTGGCCAGCCACAGCGCGAGGCGGCGGTCCGCGGCCACGCGGGGCATCGGCAGCAGGGTCGGGACAGCGTGCACAGGCATCGATGCTGCCTGCCGCAGGTGAAGCCCAGATGAAGCGCGGCCGCGGCCGCCGTTCAGCGACGCCAGAACTGCGGCGTCAGCAGCACCATCACGGCCAGCAGCTCGACCCGGCCGACCATCATCCCGAAGCTCAGCACCCAGGTCTGGAAGTCGCTCAGCCCGCCGTAGTTCGACGCCGGGCCGACGCCGCCCAACCCGGGGCCGATGTTGTTGACGCAGGCGATCACGGCGGTGAACGCGGTCACGACGTCCAGCCCGCTGAACAGCAGCAGCATCGTCAGCGTCACCAGCGTCGCGCCATACAGCATCATGAACGCGATCACGTTGGCCATCGTGCGCGCGTCGATCACCTGCCCGCCCAGCACCACCGGGTTGACGGCGCTCGGGTGGACGATGCGCACCAGCTCGCGCTGCGCCTGCCGCAGCAGCAGCAGCATGCGCATCATCTTGATGCCGCCGCCGGTGGAGCCGCCGCAGCTCGCGAAGCAGCCCAGCAGCAGCACCAGCAGCGCGGCGAACATCGGCCACTGTGCGTAGTCCTGGGTCGAATAGCCGGTCGTCGTGCCGACCGAGACGACGTGGAACACGCTGTGCCGCAGCGCCGTCCAGTAGCTGTCGTAGCTGCCCTGGGCCCAGATGTAGACCGACACCAGCAGCGTCGCCGCCGCCATCACGGCGGCGAAGGCGCGCGCCTCGGCGTTGCGCCAGATCACGCGCAGCGATCGCCGCTGCCAGGCGACGAAGTACAGCGCGAAGCTGACGCCGGCCAGCAGCATGAAGATCACCGCCACCGCCTCGATGCGCGGCGAATCCCAGTAGCCGAAGCTCGCATCGTGCGACGACAGGCCCGCCAGCCCCATCGTCGTGCACATGTGCATGAAGGCGTCGGCCCAGCTCATGCCGGCCCAGCGGTAGGCGAAGAAGCAGGCCGTGCAGCCGATCGCGTAGACGGTCCACAGCCCGCGCGCGGTCTCGGCGATGCGCGGCGTCAGCCGCGTGTCCTTCATCGGGCCGGTCATCTCGGTCTTGAACAGCTGCGCACCGCCGACCCCCAGCAGCGGCAGGATCGCCACCGCCAGCACGACGATCCCCAGCCCGCCGACGAGCTGCAGGAAGCAGCGCCACACGTTGATCGACAGCGGCAGCCCGTCCAGCCCGCTGAGCACGGTGGCGCCGGTGGCGGTGAAGCCCGACATGGCCTCGAAATAGGCGTCGGTGACGCTGATGCCGGGCACGCCGAGCACGAGCGGGATGGCGGCGAAGGTCGGCATCAGCAGCCACACCATGCCCACCAGCAGGAAGCCGTCGCGCGGCTGCAGCTCGCGCCGGAAGCGGCGCGTCGCCAGGCTCATCGCCACGCCCGCGACCGCGGTCACCGTGATGCCGGCGATGAAGGCATCTTCGGCCGGGTCGTGCCCGTGCAGCGCGAACGCCAGCGGCACCCCCATCATCAGCGCGAACAGGACGACCAGGCGCCCGACCAGGGCGACGACGGCGAGAAACGGCATCGCGGCGTCAGCGGGGCTAGAAGAACATCGCCCCGACCTGGAACAGCTTCTCGACCTGGCGCACCATGCGCCGGCGCGGCACGAAGACGATCACATGGTCGTCGCTCTCGACCACCGTGTCGTGGTGCGGGATGACGACCTCGCGCCCGGGCGTGCCGTCGGCGCCGGGGATGTCGCGCACGATCGCGCCGATCTGCGAGCCGGCCGGCAACGCGATCTCGTCGATGCGCCGGCCGACGACGCGCGAGCTCTTGCGGTCACCGCGCGCGATCACCTCGAGCACCTCGGCGGCCCCGCGGCGCAGGCTGTAGACCGCGGCGACGTCGCCGCGGCGCACGTGCGCGAGCAACTCGCCGATCACCGTCTGCGACGGCGAGATCGCGATGTCGATCTGGGTGCCGGTGCCCTGCACGAGGTCGGCGTAGGCCTTGCGATTGATCAGCGCCAGCACGCGGTGCGCGCCCATGCGCTTGGCCAGCAGGCAGGACATGATGTTGTCCTCGTCGTCGCTGGTCAGCGCGAGGAACAGGTCGCAGTCCTGCACGTTCTCGGACTCGAGCAGGTCCTCGTCGGTGCTGTCGCCGTGCAGCACGAGCACGCTGTCGGGCAGCTGCGTCGTCAGGTATTCGCAGCGCCGCGGGTCGGCCTCGATGATCTTGAGCTGGACCTGGCGCGCGATCTGGCGCGCCAGCCGCAACCCGACTCGGCCGCCGCCGGCGACGATCACGCGCTTGACCGGGTCGTCGCGCTTGCGCATCGCGTCCAGCACGCGGCGGATGTGCTCGCCGGCCGCCAGCACGAAGACCTCGTCGCCCGCCTCGATGCGCGTGCTGCCGTCGCAGAAGACCTGGCGGTCCATGCCCATCAGGTCGCGCCGGTAGATGGCGACGATGCGCATCGGCACGTCGGGCACGAGCTTGGGCAGCTCGGAGATCACGTGGTCGACCAGCGGCCCGCCGTGCACCGCGCGCACCGCGATCATGCTGACCCGGTTGTGCATGAACTCCAGCACCTGCAGCGCCTCGGGGAACTCGATCAGCTTGCGGATGTAGCGTGTCAGGCTCTCCTCCGGGCAGATGATCTCGTCGACCGCGAGGCCCTCCTTGCTCATCAGCGCGCTGCCCTCGGTGAACTCGGGGCTGCGCACGCGCGCGATGCGCGTCGGGGTGCCGAACTTCTGGTGCGCGATCTTGCACGCGACGAGGTTGGTCTCGTCCAGCGGCGCGCAGGCGATCAGCATGTCGGCGTCCTCGGCACCGGCCTCCTTGAGCACCGAAGGCTGGATGCCGTTGCCGACGACGCCGCGCAGGTCCAGCCGGTCCTGCAACTGCGCCAGCCGCACCGGGTCGACGTCGATGACGGTGATGTCGTTGCGCTCCGAGACCAGGCTCTCGGCCACGCTCTCGCCGACCCGGCCGGCGCCGAGGATCAGGATCTTCATGGCGGGCGATTATGGTGCGCGGTCGGCGGCGCGCGGGGCCGGCGGTGCGGCGGCCTCCGGGTCCTGCATGGCCTCAAAGGCTTCGGATGCGGATTCGGCGGCCTGCGGGTAGAGCCGCTGCAGCGCCGCGCGCGTGGCGATGCCGAGCCGCGGATGCAGGGCTCGCGCCAGCGCCGACGTATCCGCCGCATCGGCCGCGTCCTCCGACTCCGCGGGCGGATCCGGCTCGGCCGCGTCGCCCGGCTGCGCACACAGGCGCTCGTCCCCGGGCCGGGCGCGCGGCGGCTCGTCGCGCACCGGTGCACGCGATCGCGCGGCCTGCCACGCCGCCGCCAGCGCGTCGCGCTGCGGCACCAGGGCCTGGGCGACCACCTCGCGCCAGTGCGGTGGCGACTCGCCGGCGGCCCAGTCGCCGCGGCCGCGGCCGAAGTGCGCGACCGCGAGGTAGCGCAGCAGCGCGGCGTCGGCCATCGCGTGCAGCGCCTCGTCGCTCCAGGCGACGCGGCCGCTGCCCGCCCCGCGCACGAGGTTGACCGCACGCGCCGCGCCGGCGGCCCCCAGCGCACCCAGGATGCCGCCGGCGAGCAGCCCGCCGCCCAGCGTCAGGCCGCCGGTGGCGAGGTCCGCCTTCAGCCCCGCGAGCGCGCCGCTGACCAGCCCGCCGAGCACCGCCGCGCGCCCCTCGTCGACCGGCAGCCGGGTGTCGTAGTGCGCCGCGACGCGTGCCAGCACCTGCGCCAGCACGTCGCCGTCGGCCCGCCCCTGCAGCCCGTGCAGCGCGATCAGCGCCGCGGTGCCGTCGCGCACCTCCTGGTCCAGTCGCGCGGCCAGCGCCTGCTGCGCGAGCGTGGCGGGGTCCTCGCCCGGCCGGCCGATCCCGGCCGCCGCGACCAGACGGCGCACCGCCTCGCGCAGCCGGCCGCCGTTGGCCAGCGCCTCGCGAGCGAGCGCGCTGCGCGCCAGCCCCTGGGCGAGCAGCCGCATCGACGCGTCGAAGCGCGCCTCGCGCTCGGCCGTCCAGGCCGCGCGCAGCCGGCGCATGCGCGCCGCGAGCCCGGCCCGGGCCTCGTCGCCGGCAGGCGCCGCGAGCGCGGACTCGACCGCGCGCCACAGCATCGCTTCCTGGACCCAGCAGCGCGCGAAGGCATCCATCGCCAGCACCGCGCGCACGCGCGGCCGGCCCGCCAGCGCGCTGCGCCAGCGACCGACCTCGGCCGCCTCCTCGGCCGCCGGACGCGGCGCGCCGAGCTGGTTGAGCAGCACGACGACCGGCTTGCCGACCCAGTCGAGCAGGTCCATCTCCGGGCCGACATAGCCGGCCGCCTGGGGCGACTCGGCCGCGTTGACGAGGTACAGCACGACGTCGGCGTGCTCGCGCACCGCGCGCAGCGCCTGCTGGCTGGACCAGAACGCGCGGTCGGCGACGCGGTCCCAGACCTGGGCCAGAAACCAGCCCAGCGGCTTGTCGGCGCCGCGCAGCCGGCGCACCAGGCGCGCGCTGTCGCCGAAGCCGGGGGTGTCCCACAGCGTGAGCGTCTCGCCCCCGGGCGTGCTCACGAGTACGTGCGCGTCGGCGAATTCGGTCACGTGCGGTGCGTCGCGCACCTCGCCGACGTCACGCCCGAGCAGCGTGCGCGCCAGCGTCGTCTTGCCGATATTGGTGTGGCTGACGAGGGCGAGCGACAGGGTGGATTCGGTCGGGGGCACGGGCGGCGGCGGCGAATCGGCTTCGGGAGGGGCAATGTAGCCGGGGATGGGTGGCTCGGGCGCGCTCGGCTCTGACAGCGCTTCGACGCGGGAGCAAGATCGCGGCCGGCCGACGATCCACGTCAGTGGCGACGGGTGTCGGCCGAGCTTGTCGTGTGGGCCTGCGGCCCCGCGCCCCTATCCGGGTACGGGCGCAAGATCGCGCCACTGGCCGGATAGGGGCGCGCAATTGCGCCCGAGAACACGTACGCCGCCAAAGCGCCTGCTGTAGCCGTTCGGCCTCACATACACCATGTTGACGACTATCCGCCCGAGGCGTATAGTCAACCATGCTCACAGTCGTCGAAAGCCCGATCTTCCAACGCCTGTGGCCCCGGTACCGGGACGAAGAAGAACGCGGCGAGTTCGCTGCATTCATTGCAGCGAACTCGGAAGCTGGGGCGGTGATCCGGGGCTCAGGTGGGGTACGGAAGGTACGCTGGGCGCGGGAAGGAACTGGAAAGTCGTCGGGAGTTCGGATCGTCTACCTCACACGAAATGAACTCGGCGAGGTCTACCTCCTGACTCTGTATGCCAAGTCTGAGACATCAAGCATCGCTGCTGCCACCTTGAAGGAGATTCGCCGTGCCCTCGAAACCTAAGAAACTCAGTCCGGCGGAGATCGGCGCTTTTGAAGCCACCCGAGACATTGGGGCGGAGATCCTTCAGTCGATCAAGGACATGAAGGCCGGCAAGGGCAAGGTCGTTGTTCCTGCCGCAGTTGAAGCCCGTGAGGCCACTGGCCTTTCGCAGTCTCAGTTCGCCAGCCTTCTTGGCGTGTCTGTCCGCACACTCCAAGGCTGGGAGCAGGGGCGTAAACAGCCGAGCGGTGCCGCAAGAACTCTCTTGGCCATTGCTCGAACCAACCCGAAGGCAGTTCTGGCGGTCTCGTCGCAGTAGTGCGCTGGCGCAGTGAGGCCGAACCCTTCGGTCAACGCGACACGCTACGGCAGGCGTCGTAAGCCCGGTGTGTACCAGTTCCACCATCTTCACGCACCGGGCTTGCGCCGCCTGCCTCCGCGTGCGCGTTACCTCGCGATCCGCGGGTCAGGTCTTAAATCGAAAGACCTTGCGATTCAAGAGCCTCTGCACCAAGCGATAGGAGGACCAGGTCTCAGACGCGCGGGTCGGGTCCAGTCTGAACTCGAAACCCGATCGTGGCTGCCCGGCCTGGAACGACCGCCGCAAGGGTCCGATACTCCTTTGCCCGTAGATCCGCGCGCAGGAGGCCGCCATGGATCCGTTCAACAAGTCTGTTCTGGTCGCGGTGACCGCATCGGCTCGTGCAAGCTTGCTCGCACTGCTCGTCCTGTGCGTCGGGCTGCCGATCCCTGCAGCTTCCGGCACGCTGCTGTCGACGGCGCCCGAAAGGCCCGATCCGGGCGCCGTCTACCTCTTCTACATGCACGGCAGAGGCGTCGATGACGGGAACCGGGGTAGCGCCGAGAACAACCAGCGGGCGGTCCAGGCCCTGAGCAAGCGGGACTTCGTCGTGGTCAGCGAGCAGCGACGTTCCGGTGTGCGCTGGAAGTTCCCCGACGATCATGAGGCCTACGCGCGCCGGGTCGTCGCCGAAGTCGAGCGGCTGCTGGAAGCAGGGGTGCCGGCGAAGAATATCCTCGTCTCGGGCTACTCACGCGGCGGCATGCTCACGTTGATCGCCTCTGCGCTGCTCGACCGTACCGATCTGCGCTACGTCGTCATCGCAGGCTGCCTGTCGGAGACCGGCCAGTACAAGGACGCTCTACCCGTCTTCGGCGAGCGATACGCGCCCCGCTTGCGGGGGCGGTTTCTCTCGCTTCGCGATGCCGGCGACGCGGATTTCGGCTCCTGCGCACCGCTCTTCGGCAAGGCCACGCCGGCGCCGGCGTTCGACGAGGTGACCTTGTCCACGGGGCGCGGGCACGCTGCCTTCGCAGGCGATGAGATCGACTGGATCCAGCCGATCGTCGACTGGGTGCACGGCAAGTGACGCAGCGAGAATGCGAGGCAGCAGACCCGTTGTGTCGTGTCGCCGGCCTGCCGGATTCAGACTCGGTGATCGGCATCGACGCGCACAGCCTCAGGGGCCCGGGACTCGCCTCGCAAGACGGCGCCGGCTGCCAGATCCTGGGGCCGAGCGCTGATCGATGAGCGCCGACCTCGGAACGACGGCAGGGTCGCGGGGCAGCGCCCCCGTCACCCGCTGCCCACCGCCTGCGCCTGCATCGCCACCGCGCCGTCGGGCAGCAACGCCCGAAGCTCGACGACCAGCGCCCCGCCGGCATCATGGCCGGCCGCGTGCGCGGTCAGCGTCAGCATCGCGCCGCGCAGCACCGGCCGCAGCGCGCGGTAGCGGAATCGCGCCAGCGGCACGCCGAGCGCCTGCCCGGCGAGCGCCGCGAGCTGGATCGCGATCAGTGGGCCGTGCACGACGAGGTCGGCGTAGCCCTCGACCTGTCGGCAGTAGTCGGCGTCGTAGTGGATGCGGTGGCCGTTGAAGGTCAGCGCCGAGTAGCGAAAGAGCTGCGTCGCGTCGGGGGTCCAGGCATGATGCAAGACCGGCGCCGCATCGCCGCCCGCGCCGGCGCCATCTGCGATGTCAACCGCGTGGGCACCGCCGGCACGGTCGGCCCGCGCAGCCTGCGCCAGCGCGCCGGTGCGCGACGCCTGGGCAGCGGATGCCTCCCGGTAGACGATATCGTGCGTCTCGCGCAGCGCGCGCCGCCCTGCCGCGTGGACCTCGTGCAGCACGGTGACGAAGACCAGCTCGCCGCTGCGCCCGCGCTTGTGCTCGACCGCGGCCACGGTGGACCGTTTCTCGATCGCGGCACCGAGCGGAATCGGGGCGTCGAAGTCGACTGTGCCGCCGGCCCACATGCGGTTCGGCAGCGGCACCGGCGGCAGGAAGCCGCCGCGCGCCGGGTGACCGTCGCGCCCGAGCTCGCCGGGCGGCCGCGCGTCGAGGAAGTAGATCCAGTGCCACAGCGGCGGCAACGCATCGCCGTCGGCCAGCGGCGGGCCGGGGCGGTCGACGGTGGCGGCCATCAGCCGCGCGTGGCGCAGCGCGGCGATGTCGGCCTCGCGCTGCTCACGGCCGACCCAGCGCCGCAGGTGGTCGAGGTCGATGGTGTTCACTGGACGACCCTGCGCGCTGCACGCTGCGGGATGCGCGCTGGGGAGCGGCCCGGCGCGCCCATGGTCACGCCCGCGCGCCGTCGGGAACGCCGCCGCGCGTGGCGCGGCGCAGGGTGCCACACGCCCGGCGCCGCCGCATTCATGCCGGCGCCTCCAGTGCCTCGCGCAACGCCAGCCGGGCAGGCTCGGCGGCCGCCTCGGGGCCCGCGAGGTCGACGCTCGCGAATCCCGCCCCCCCGTCGCGCGCCAGCGCGCGCCACGCGCCGCGGCGCTCGTCCAGCCGCGCACCGCAGGCCGAAGCGGCGGACGAACCCGCCCTCGTCGGCCAGCAGCAGCGGCGCGGCCGTGGGGGCGGCACGGCGCAGCGCGGTGAGCAGCCGCGCGTGCACGTCGGGCTCGGGCGTGGCGGCGAGGTCGACGAGGACGATCGCGCGCGCCCCCGCCGGCGGCGCCGGCGGCGACTCCTCGTCGCCATAGGCCAGCACCGGCGCGACCTGCAGCGGCAGCGACTCGCCCCAGGCGCCGGCCAGCAGGCCTTGCAGGCCGAGCACCGCCTGCGGCTCGGGCGGCGCCGCGTGCGGCAGCACCCAGGCCGCACGCGGCACGGCGGCCTGCTGCAGCCGCTCGAAGTAGGGCGTCGACAGGTCCAGCGGCAGGTGGCGCGCCTGCCAGCTCGCGCGCAGCGCGGCGTAGCCCGCCAGCGCGAGCCGCGGCAGCACGACGACGAGCACGATCTGCGCCGCCATCCACAGCAGCCAGGGCGCAGCGCTGGCGCTGGCCGCTTGCATCGGCGTCACGCGCAGCGCGGCGAAGCCGGCCGCGTCGGGGGGCGCCGTGCCGGCAAGTGTCGACAGCAGCGCGAACGCCGGCGCCAGCGCCGCGGCGAGGGCGGCGTGCACGGTCGACGAGTCCAGCAGCGTCGTCGCCCAGCCGGCGCGGTAGTCCAGCACCAGCCCGCGCAGCAGCAGCCCGCCGACCAGCCCGATCCCGCTGCCGGCCGCCGCCAGGTGCAGCAGCAGCGCGGCGCGCGATGCGTTCAGCGGCGCCGCGACGCCGGCCCAGCGCGCGCCGAACCCCGCCAGCACGCTGTCGCGCCCGGCGCGGCGCGCCCAGCGCTGCAGCGCCGCGCCGATCATGCGCCGCAACGGCCCCGGGCCGCCGCCGCGCAGCAGCGACACCGCGAGCCACAGGTAGACCGCGAGGTTCCACGCCAGCAGGCCCCAGAACAGGGGCGACAGCAGGTTGAAGTAGTCGCCCGCGACCAGCGTGTCCGACAGCAGCCCGAGCAGCGCACCGGCCAGCAGGGCGATGCCGGCGGCCGAGGCGCCCGAGGTGGGCCGCGAGACGACGCGCCGCACCGTCTCGTCGCGCGGCGCGAGCCGCTGCATCGCCAGCCGTGCGCGCTCGACGACGAAGCGCTCGCGCGGCGCCTCGTCGCCGAGCGACTGCTGCGCCGCGCGCGTGGCCCAGCGCCGGTCGTCGGCAGTCCACTGCGGGTGGCCGTCGGGCATGCTCTCGAAGGCCTGCAGCAGCAGAACCTGGCGCGCCTGCTGTTCGTTCATGGCGGCATTGTGGCGCCAGCGGTCGCGCGCGCCGCGGTCGGGGCCCGCTCGTCGATCAGCCGGGCCGGTCGATCAGCCCAGCGCCCGCCCGATCAGGATCTTCTGCACCTCCGACGTGCCCTCGTAGATCTGGCACACGCGAACGTCGCGGTAGAGGCGCTCGACCGGGAAGTCGTTGACATAGCCGTAGCCGCCATGGACCTGGATCGCGTCGGAGCACACGCGCTCGGCCATCTCGCTGGCGAACAGCTTGGCCATCGCCGCCTCCTTCAGGCAGGGCTGGCCGGCATCCTTGAGCGCCGCGGCGTGCCAGATCATCTGCCGCGCGACCTCGATGCGGGTGGCCATCTCGGCGAGCTTGAACTGCACCGCCTGGTGCTGGAAGATCGGCTGGCCGAAGGCGCTGCGGTCCTTCGCGTAGGCGAGCGCCGCATCGAAGGCCGCGCGCGCCATGCCGACCGCCTGGCTGGCGATGCCGATGCGCCCGCCCTCCAGCCCCGACAGCGCGATCTTCAGCCCCTGCCCCTCGTCGCCGATCCGGTTCTCGGCCGGGACGCGGCAGCCGTCGAAGCGGATCTGCGCCGTGTCGCTGGCGTGCTGGCCCATCTTGTCCTCGAGCCGCGCGACGACATAGCCCGGGGTGTCGGTGGGGACGAGGAAGGCGCTGATGCCGCGTTTGCCGGCGGCCTTGTCGGTCACCGCCATCACGATCGCGACATCGCCGTTCTTGCCGCTGGTGATGAACTGCTTGACGCCGTCGAGCACATAGTGGTCGCCGTCGCGCCGTGCCGTGGTCTTCAGCCCGCCGGCCTCCGAGCCGACATGCGGCTCGGTCAGGCAGAAGGCGCCGAGCATGTCGCCGCGCGCCAGCGGCTTGAGGAAGCGATCCTTCTGCGCATCGCTGCCGAACGCCATCACGATCGAGCACACCGGGCAGTTGTTGACGCTGACGACCGTGCTGGTGGCGCCGTCGCCGGCGGCGATCTCCTCGATGATCAGCGCCAGCGCCAGGTAGTCCAGCCCGGCGCCGTCCCACTCGGCGGGCACCGCGACGCCGTAGCAGCCGAGCTCGGCCAGGCCGCGCAGCTCGGCGACCGGGAAGTGGTGCGTGCGGTCCCAGGCGGCCGACTGCGGCGCGATCACGTCCTGCACGTAGGCGCGCACCGCATCCTGTACCGCGCGATGGTCTTCGGACAGCAGCATGGTCGGGGTCTCCTTCGTTTCACGGCGCGGCGGGCGGCCGCGCGCCGCGGCCGGCTCACCAGGGGATCGGCGTGCCGTCGTGGTCGAAAAAGGCGCCGTGCCCGGCCGGCGTCAGCGCCGCCAGCATGCGGCGCATCGCCGCCACACTCGCGGCCACGTCGAGGTCGGCGCCGGCGCCGCCCATGTCGGTGCGCACCCAGCCCGGGTGCAGCGCGACGCAGACGGCGCGCCCCTGCAGCACGCGCGCCGCGTCGGCGAGGACCGAATTGAGCGCCGCCTTGGACGCGCGGTACAGCCAGCCGGTGGCCGAGCCGCGAGCGCCGATCGACCCCATGCGCGACGACAGCACCGCCAGCTTCGCCCCGGGCGCGAGCAGCTCGGCGAGCTGCGGCAGCACGCGCATCGCGCCGAGCACGTTGGTGTGCATGACGCGGTCGAAGTCGGCCTGCGACGGCACGTCCAGCGCCTGCGTGCGCGGGCCGTAGACGCCGGCGCAGACCAGCGCGAGGTCGAAGGCCTCGCCTTCCAGCTGCCACGCCAGCGACGCGGCGCTGGCGGCGTCGGCGACGTCGAGCGCGATCGCGCGCGCACCGACTGCGGCGAGCCGCGCGCGGCCGGCCTCGTCGCGCGCGCTGGCGGTGACGGCCGCGCCGTCGGCGGCGAACTGGCGCACGAACTCCAGCCCGATACCGCGCGACGCGCCGACGACCAGGACCTTCATGCGGCCGCGCACGGCATCGCGCCGTTCAGCACATCTCGACCGCGAGCGCCGTCGCCTCGCCGCCGCCGATGCATAGCGCCGCCACCCCGCGCTGCCTGCCCTGCTTGCGCAGCGCCCCCAGCAGCGTGACGACGATGCGCGCGCCGCTGGCACCGATCGGGTGGCCGAGCGCGCAGGCGCCGCCGTGCACGTTGACCACCTCGTGCGGCAGCTCCAGCTCGTGCATCGCCGCCATCGTGACCGCGGCGAAGGCCTCGTTGACCTCCCACAGGTCGACCTGCGACTTGCTCCAGCCGGCCTTCTTCAGCGCCTTGTCGATGGCGCCGATCGGCGCCGTCGTGAACCACTCGGGCGCCTGCGCGTGCACCGCATGGCTGGCGATGCGCGCGATCGGCGTGGCACCCAGCCGCTGCGCCGTACTCTGGCGCATCAGCACCAGCGCGGCGGCGCCGTCGGAGATGCTGCTGGCATTCGCCGCCGTGATCGTGCCGTCCTTCTTGAACGCGGGCTTAAGCCCGGCGATCTTGTCGAGCCTGGCCTTGAACGGCTGCTCGTCGCGCGTGACCGTCGCCGGCGCGCCCTTGCCCGGCAGCGCCACCGGCGCGATCTCCCAGCCGAAGCTGCCGTCCTCGTTGGCCTGCTTGCTGCGCGTGGTCGACGCGATCGCGAACGCGTCCTGCGCCTCGCGCGTGAAGCCGTAGCTGGCGACACAGGTCTCGGCGAAGACCCCCATCGCCTTGCCGCGCTCGTAGGCGTCCTCCAGCCCGTCCATCGCCATGTGGTCGAAGAGCTGCGTGGCGCCGTACTTGACGCCCTTGCGCGCGAAGACCAGGTGCGGCGCGCCGGTCATGCTCTCCATGCCGCCGGCGACCATCACCTCGGCGCTGCCGGCGGCGAGCATGTCGTGGGCGAACATCATCGCCCGCATGCCCGAGCCGCACATCTTCGACAGCGTCACCGCGCCGGTGGCGTCGGGCAGCCCGGCCGCGCGCATCGCCTGGCGCGCCGGCGCCTGGCCCTGGCCGGCCATCAGGCAGTTGCCCATCAGCACCTCGTCGACGGTGTCGCCGGCGACGCCGGCGCGCCCGACCGCAGCCCGGATCGCGACCGCGCCGAGTTCCCAGGCGGCCAGGTTGGCGAAGTCGCCGAGCAGCCCCCCGATCGGGGTGCGGGCGGCGGAGACGATGACGACGGGGTCGCTCATGAGGCTTCTCCTGGGTTCGGGGGCGTGGCGGGCGGTCAGGCCGCCTTCTGCTCGGCGGGCTCGGCACGCACGGACTCGTCGTCCGGCAGCGCGGGATCGAGCTGGAGCGCGGCGCCACGAGCGGCCGCACGGCGGCGCACGGCGAAGCGCCGCGAGGGTTCGTAGGGGAACACGTCGTGCACGTGGCCGGCCAGGATGCGCGCCTTGTGGCCCTGCCAGAACGCGGGGTCGAGCAGGTCGGCGTGGTGCGCCATGAAGACCTCGCGCACCGACGGGTCACCGAGCAGGAAGGGGCCGAAGGTCTCGGGGAAGACATCCTTCGGGCCGACCGCATACCAGATCTCGCCCGACATCTCCTCCTCCTCGTTGCGCGGCTCGGGCACGCGGCGGAAGTTGCAGTCGGTGACGTACTCGATCTCGTCGTAGTCGTAGAAGACGACCTTGCCGTGGCGCGTGATGCCGAAGTTCTTCCACAGCATGTCGCCGGGGAAGATGTTCGCCGCCACCAGGTCCTTGATCGCGTTGCCGTACTCGACCACGGCGCGCCCCATCTGCTCGGGCGCGGCCTCGTGCAGGTAGATGTTCAGCGGGATCATCCGCCGCTCGATGTAGACGTGCTTGATGATGACCTCGGTGCGGCCGTCGCCGTCGCGGTCCGAGATCTCGAGCACGCTCGGACAGAACGTCCGAAGCTCCTCGATCAGCTCGTCCTCGAAGCGCTCGCGCGGGAACGCGACCACGCTGTACTCCAGCGTGTCGGCCATGCGGCCGACCCGGTCGTGGGTCTTGACCAGGTAGTACTTGCCCTGGATCTGCTCGCGCGACGTGTCCTTCTGCGGCGGGTAGTAGTCCTTGATGACCTTGAAGACGTAGGGGAAGCTAGGCAGGTCGAACACCAGCATCACCATGCCCTTGATGCCCGGCGCGATGCGGAACTTGTCGGTGCTGTGCTGCAGGTGGTACAGGAAGTCGCGGTAGAAGCTGTTCTTGCCCTGCTTCTGCAGGCCCAGCGCGCTGTACAGCTCGGCGCGCGGCTTGCGCGGCATCAGCGTGCGCAGGAACGCCACGTAGGCGCTGGGCACCTCCATGTGAACCATGAAGTAGGCGCGCGCGTAGCTGAACAGCATCAGCAGGTCGTCCTCGCCGTGCAGCACGGTGTCGATGACGAGGCCGCGCCCGCCGCCGCCGTGCAGGATCGGCAGCGCGAACGGTGTCTCCTGGAAGCCGTTGATGATCTTGCCGACGACGTAGGCGCCCTTGTTGCGGAAGAACAGCCCGGACAGGACCTGGATCTGGAAGTTGGCGCGCGGCCGGAATTCGCCCGCCACCCGCGCGAGCTCGGCGGTGACGTCGTCGATGTCGCGCTGCAGATCCTCGAACGGCAACTGCAGGTCGAAGTCGCGGATCAGCGCCAGCCAGCACTCGCGCCAGCCCGCCTCGTGCGGGTAGTAGGCGCGGTAGGTCGGCCGCGTGGGGTCGTCGCTCTCGATGTACTCGGTGGCCACCGCCGGGCGCACGAAGATGAAGTCGTTCTGGAAGTAGTTGCGGTGCAGGATCTTGGTCGTGACCGAGTTGAAGAAGGTCTCGGCGAGCTCGGGCTGCTTGTGGTCGATCAGCAGCCCGATGTAGTGCAGCTTGACCTGCTGCCAAATTTCCATCGGCAGGCTGCCAGCCGCGAACTCGCGCTGCAGCCGCTCGGCCGCCTCGTCGACGCGCTTGTCGTAGAAGGCGATGCGCTCGCGCTGCGCGAGCTGCTGGCCGTGCCAGTCGGCGCGCTCGAAGCGCGCCTTGGCCTCGAGGTTGGTCTGGCTGAACAGCCGGTAGTGGCGGTCGAAGCCCTCGATCAGCGCGCGCGCGATCGCGAACGCGCGGCTGTCGGTCAGGCGGTGGGGAAACATCGGCATGTCATTCGCCCGGTCCGGTCACGCCCGGCGCGCGCGGGTAGCGCTTGATCGCCGCGGCGAACACCTGCACGACCGTCTCCGGCCGGTCCATGGTGCACTGCAAATCCTTCAGCAGGCCGTCGCTCAGCCCGTAGATCCAGCCGTGCACGGAAAGCGACTGGCCGCGCGCCCACGCATCCTGCACGATCGTCGATTGCGCGACGTTGCCGACCTGCTCGATCACGTTCATCTCGCACAGCGTATCTTCCATCCGTTCGGGGGTGAGATGGTCGAGCCGGCCGCGGTGGCGCATGCGCACGTCGTGCACGTGGCGCAACCAGTTGTCGGCCAATCCCACGCGCAGCCCGCGGGCGGCCGCGCGCACGCCGGCGCAGCCGTAGTGGCCGACGACGAAGATATGCTCCACCCGCAGGTGCTCGACCGCGAACTGGATCGTCGACAGCGCGTTGAGGTCCGACGGCACGACGATGTTGGCGACGTTGCGGTGGACGAACACCTCGCCCGGGTCCAGGCCCGAGATCTCGCTGGCCGGCACGCGGCTGTCGGCGCATCCGATCCACATGTAGCGCGGGTTCTGCTGCTGTGCCAGGCGGGTGAAGAAGCCCGGATCGCGCTCCTCGATGGCCGAGGCCCACGCACGGTTGTTGCTCAGCAGGCGGTGCGGCATGACGACCTCACATCGTCTGCGCAAAGAGTTCCCGCCCGATCAGCATGCGGCGGATCTCCGACGTCCCCGCCCCGATCTCGTACAGCTTGGCGTCGCGCCACAGGCGGCCGAGCGGGTACTCGTTGATGTAGCCGTTGCCGCCGAAGATCTGGATCCCCTCGCCGGCCATCCAGGTCGCCTTCTCGGCGCACCACAGGATGACGCTGGCGCAGTCCTTGCGCACCTGCCGCACGTGCTCGGCACCCAGCGCGTCCAGGTTCTTGCCGATCGTGTAGCAGAAGCTGCGCGCGGCCTGCAGCACGGTGTACATGTCGGCCAGTTTGCCCTGGATGAGCTGGAACTCGCCGATGCTCTGGCCGAACTGCTTGCGGTCGTGGACATAGGGTACGACGCTGTCCATCACCGCCTGCATGATGCCGATCGGCCCGGCGGCGAGCACCGCGCGCTCGTAGTCCAGCCCGCTCATCAGCACCTTGGCGCCGCCATTGACCGCCCCCAGCACGTTCTCGGCCGGCACCTCGACACCGTCGAACACCAGCTCGCCGGTGTGGCTGCCGCGCATGCCCAGCTTGTCGAGCTTCTGCGCCACCGAGAAGCCCTTCATCCCCTTCTCGACGATGAACGCGGTCACGCCGCGCGCGCCGAGCTCGGGCTCGGTCTTCGCGTAGACGACCAGCGTGTCCGCGTCCGGACCGTTGGTGATCCACATCTTGGAGCCGGTCAGCACGTAGACGCCGCCGCGCGCCTGGGCGCGCAGCTTCATCGAAATGACGTCGCTGCCGGCGCCGGGCTCGCTCATCGCCAGCGCGCCGACATGCTCGCCGCTGATCAGCTTGGGCAGGTACTTCTTCTTCTGCGCCTCGCTGCCGTTGCGCTTGATCTGGTTGACGCAAAGGTTGGAGTGCGCGCCGTAGCTGAGGCCCACCGACGCGCTGGCGCGGCTGATCTCCTCCATCGCGACCATGTGCGCGAGGTAGCCCATGTCGGCGCCGCCGTACTCGGCCGGCACCGTGATGCCGAGCACGCCGAGCTCGCCCATCTTGCGCCACAGGTCCATCGGGAACTGGTCGCTGCGATCGATCTCGGCCGCGCGCGGCGCGATCTCGGCGTCGGCGAACGCGCGCACCGCGTCGCGCAGCGCGTCGATATCCTCGCCGAGCATGAAGTTCAGTCCGGGCAGGTGGCTCATGCGCAGGTCTCCTTCGCGTGCGGTTCGTCGGGGCTCGTCAGCCGGCCAGGCCGCGGCCGAGCACGGTCATCACGGTGGCGGTCATGGTCGCGATCAGTTGCGGCTCGGCGCCGGGTGCGGCGTGCTGCCACGCACGGCCGTCGACGACGCTGATGGTACGGCCGGCCTTGGTCACCACGCCCTCGAAGCGCAAGTCCGGGCCGCGCGCTGGCGCCAGCAGGTTGACCTTGAACTCGATCGTCAGCACCGCGGCCTCGGCCGGCATCAGCGTGAAGGCGGCATAGCCGCAGGCCGAGTCCAGCGCCGTCGAGACGATCCCCGCGTGCACGAACCCGTGCTGCTGGGTCAGCTCGTCGCGGTGGCGCATCGCGACGACGACGCGCCCCGGCGCGACCTCGTGCAGCGTCGCGCCGAGCGTGCCCATCACCGCCTGGCGCGCGAAGGACTCGCGTGTGCGGGCCTCGAAGTCGGGGGTGGGTGCGCTCGGCGGCATCGGCGGGTCCCTGGCGACGGCCGCCTCGCGGCCTTGACGTTTACGTAAACGTCAATGCTACAACCTGCGCCGAGATCCGCAGGACTCAGCGCGAGCGCGCACCGGCCAGCAGCTCGTGACAGCGCGCCTCGTGCTGCGCGATCTCGGCCAGCGTGAGATCGATATCCTCGCGCTGGCGCTCGAGCTGCCGCCGGTGCGACGCCAGGACCTCGAGAAAGGCCTGCAGCTGCGCCGCCGAGTCCTGCGGCGAGTCGTACATGTCGACCAGCTGCTTGATCTCCTGCAGGCTCAGCCCCAGCCGTTTTCCGCGCAGCGTCAGCCGCAGGCGCGTGCGGTCACGCTGGGCGTAGATGCGATGCCGCCCGTCGCGCGCCGGCGCCAGCAGCCCCATGTCCTCGTAGAAGCGGATCGCGCGCGGGGTGACGTCGAACTCGTGCGCGAGCTCGGTGATCGTGTAGCGGGGCGCGGCATCGGCGCGCGCGCTGGACGGCATCGGGGCGGCTCGCGACGTTGACGTTGACGTTAACGTCAATGTAACCGATCGGCCGGTCGCGGGGAGGGCAGGCCACCGGCCTGCCCTCCGCAAACTCCCGGGGCGCTTCGATGTCGCCCTGCCCCTTCGAGCCGGTCACACGACAGCCTGCTTCGATTGGAACCTGCGGATACCGGATCCCGCATCCACCTAAGGAAGGATGCGTTGCGCGCCGACATCGCCCGATCATCCCCCGAAAGGGGGGGTGGTGCCGCCTCAATCGATCGGCGGCAGCACGCAGTCGCGCAAGCTGGCGCGCGCCTGCTCGTAGCCCGGCACGACCGAGCGCACGACGTCCCAGAACGCCGCGCTGTGGTTCATCTCGCGCAGGTGCGCGAGCTCGTGCGCGACGACGTAGTCGATCACCGCCGGCGCGAAGTGAACCAGCCGCCAGTTCAGGCGTATCGTGCCGTCGGCGCCGGCGCTGCCCCAGCGCGTGCCGGCCGAGCTCAGCACGAGCCGCCGCATCCGCACGCCCAGGCGTGCGGCAAAGACGGCGCAGCGCTCGTCGAAGACGCGCCGCGCCTGCCGCTGCAACCAGCTCTGCACCGCGTCTCGAGCCTGCTCGGCGCCGGCCTCGTGCGGCAAGCCCAGGTGCAGCGTCAGCCGCGGCACGCCGGGCAAGGCGTCGTCGGCCGTGTGCAGCACCGCGCCGGTGGCACGCGGGTCGATCACCAGGATCACGCTTTCGCCGAGAAACGGCAGCACCGCGCCGTCGCGCCACTCGACGCGCGCGTCGAGCTGGCGACGCGTGCGATCCTGCTGCGACTGCAGCTTGAGCAGGATCCACCGCGACTTGGCCTGCAGCACGGTCTCGACCTCGGCCATCGGGACCCAGCGCGGCGCGCTAACGACCAGGCCCTCGGGCCCGACGACCAGCCCGATGCTGCGCCGGCGGGCACGCCGCAGCGCATAGCCGACGCGGTGTCCGGCGAGCCAGGTCTCGTGGCGCGCGTTCGGCGGCGCCGGCAGCCTCAGCGGCTCGGCCAGCAGCGGCGGCGCCGATGTCGAGACCGCCGGCGCCGAGGCGGCGGGCGGATCGTCGAACAGGTCGAGCTGCTGGGGCGCGGGGGCCGGGTCCGTCATGACGACGGGCATTCTAAGAAGCCGCCGGCGGCGCGGCCGACGGGCCGGCCGAGGCCAGTTCGCCGGCGTAGGCCTCGGGGTCGATGCGGCGCATCTGGTCCTCGATCCAGGTCTGGACCTCTCGCATCAGCGCCTCCGGGTCGCGCCCCTCGGCGGCGATCGGGCGACCGATGACGACGTCGATCGTCCCCGGACGCAGCAGCCAGCTGCGCCGCGGCCAGCACTTGGCGGAGCTGACCGCGACCGGCACGATCGGCGTCCCGGTGGCCACCGCCAGCCTCGCGGCCCCGGTCTTGTAGCGGCCCTGGCTGCCGCGCGGGGTGCGCGTGCCCTCCGGAAACATGATGATCCAGACCCCCCGGTCCATGATGCGCCGGCCCTGCGTTGCGACCTTGTCCCAGGCCTCGGCGCCGCGGCTGCGGTCGATGTGGATCATCTCCAGCCTGCCCAGCGCCCAGCCGAAGAACGGCAGGTACAGCAATTCGCGCTTGAAGACGTAGGCCAGCGGGTGCGGCATGATCGCCGGCAGCGCGAAGGTCTCCCAGGTGCTCTGGTGCTTGGGGGCCAGCAGCACCGACGCCTGGCGCTCGGTGGCGCTCGGAAGATGCTCCATGCCGCTGACGCGGTAGCCGACGCCGCACAGCACGCGCGCCCCGCCGACCGCCAGCCTCACCCAGCCGACGCACATCCAGTACAGCGAGCGGCCGGGCAGGAACAGGCTGGCGACCATCACCGCGAGCGCCCAGGGCACGACCGTGACGACGACCCACGCGAGGTAGACCGCCGAGCGCAGCACCCAGGCCGCCTTCACCCGCCGAGCGCTCCCGGCATCGATTGGGCGGCGCGGCCACGCCGCAGCAGCCATTCGGCAAAGGCCGGCAGATCGTCGTGCACCTGCGTGGCCGGGACCTGTGCCACGCGCTGCGCGACGGCGTCGGCATCCAGCCCCTCGGCGCGGCCGGTCAGGACCAGATGCGGCTCGCAGCCGGCGGCGGCCGCGGCCTGCAGGTCGCGCAAGGTGTCGCCGACCATCGGCACGTGCGCCAGGTCGACCCCGTAGCGCCGGCCGATGTCCAGCATCATGCCGGGCAGCGGCTTGCGGCAGTCGCACTGTTCTTCGGGGGCGTGCGGGCAGAAGAAGACGGCGTCGATGCGCCCGCCGCGCGCCATCAGCTCGCGGTTCATGTGCGCGTGGACCGCATTGATCGACGCCATGTCGATCATGCCGCGGCCGATGCCGGCCTGGTTGGTCGCCACCACCGTGTGCCAGCCTGCGTGGTTCAGCCGCGCCACCGCCTCCAGCGCGCCGGGGATCGGCTGCCACTCCTCGGGCGCCTTGACGTGGTCCTCGCGATAGGCATTGAGGACGCCGTCGCGGCCGAGGATGACGAGCTTGACGGCGTGGTGCGACGGCATGGTCGGGCGGCTGCGGCGGGGGTCGGCCTGGCGCGCGAGGGTCGGTCAGGTGGGCGGCCGGTGCTCGGGCAACTGCGGGGCCGTCGACGGCGTCGCGGCTAGACCGCCAGCCGCGCCAGGTCGGCGACCCGGTTCATCGTCGCATGCAGCACCGCCAGCAGCGCGAGCCGGTTGCGCCTGAGCGTGGCGTCGTCGGTGTTGACCATCACCTGGTCGAAGAAGGCGTCGACCGGCGCCTTCAGCGCCGCCAGCGCCTGCAGCGACGCCGTCAGGTCGCCGCGCGCCAGCGCCTCGTCGGCCGGGCCGCGAGCGGCGGCCATCGCCTCGGCGAGCGCGCGCTCGGCCGGCTCGGCGTACCGCGCCGGGTCGGGGCCGGACTCGGGCACCTCGTCGGACTTGCGAAGGATGTTGCCGACGCGCTTGTTCGCCGCCGCCAGCGACGCCGCCTCGGGCAGCGCGGCGAAGGCGCGCACCGCGGCCAGCCGGTCCGGCAGCGCGGCCCAGCGGTCCGGACGCAGCGCGAGCACGGCGTCGACCTCCTGTGCGCTCCAGCCCTGCTCGCGCAGCCAGCCGGCGAGCCGCTCGTGCAGGAACAGCAGCACCTCGGCCTGCGCCTGGCCATGCCCCTCGGGGAAGGCGGCGAACGCGGCGGCGACCAGCTCCGGCACCGACAGGTCCAGCCGGCGCTCGACCAGCATGCGCACGACACCCAGCGCGTGGCGGCGCAGCGCAAACGGATCCTTGTCGCCGCTGGGCAACTGGCCTATGCCGAACAGCCCGGCCAGGGTCTCGAGCTTGTCGGCCAGCGCCACCGCCAGCCCGACCCCGTGCCGCGGCAGCGCATCGCCGGCGAAGCGCGGCTTGTAGTGGTCCTCGATGGCGTCGGCGACGGCGTCGCGCAGGCCGTCGTGGCGCGCGTAGTAGGCGCCCATGACGCCCTGCAGCTCGGGGAACTCGCCGACCATGTCGGTCAGCAGGTCGGCCTTCGCCAGCGTGGCCGCCTCGTCGGCGAGATCGGCCAGCGCCAGCCCCCCATGCGCGCCGCCGAGCCGCTCGCCCAGCCGCTCGCCGATCGTGCGGGCGATCGTCCGCACGCGGTCGACGCGCTCGCCCATCGTGCCGAGCTTCTGGTGGTAGACGACCTTGGCCAGGCCCGGCACGCGCGCGGCCAGCGTGCGCCTGCGGTCCTGGTCGAAGAAGAACTTGGCGTCGGCGAGCCGCGGACGCACGACGCGCTCGTTGCCGGCGACCACCTTCGACGCATCGTCGGGGCGGATGTTGCTGACGACGAGAAAGCGCTCGGTCAGCCTGCCATCGACGTCCAGCAGCGGGAAATACTTCTGGTTCGCCTTCATCGTCAGCACGAGACACTCGGGCGGGACGGCGAGAAACTCGCGCTCGAAGCGGCACACGAGCACGTTCGGGCGCTCGACCAGCGCCGTCACCTCGTCGAGCAGCGCCTCGTCCTCGATCGGCCTGAGCCCCTCGCCCGCGGCGGCGGCGTCGAGCTGCCGGCGGATCTCGGCCCGGCGGGCGCCGAAGCTGGCGTAGACCGCCCCCTGCTCGAGGAGCTGGCGCTCGTAGTGGTCGGCGTCGAGCAGCACGACCGGATCGACCCTCGCCTCGAAGCGGTGGCCGCGCGTGCTGCGCCCGGCCTGCAGCCCCAGCGCCGTCACCGGCACCAGCTCGGCGCCGTGCAGCGCCACCAGCCCGTGCGCCGGGCGAACGAACTGCACGCTGGTCCAGCCGGGCTGGAAGTCCGCGCCCTCGCCGTGCTCGAGCTGGTAGCTCATCACCTTGGGGATAGGCAGCTGGGCGATTGCGTCGTCGAGTGCGTTCTGCAGCCCCACCCGCAGGACCACGCCCATGGCCAACGAGCGCAAGTAAAGGGTGTCCGCCTTTCCATCCGATTGGACAAGAAGCCGGTCCGGCCCGTCCCCGCTGTCGGGCCAGAGGTCTGAAAGAGCCTCGCGCCCAAGCTTCGCAAGTGCCCTACGCATGGCTTGCGTCGGCTTCCCGTCGCCGCCGAAGGCTACCGAGGTTGGCATCACCTTTCGAGTGACTTCCTCGTCCGGCGCCACCGCCCGGACATGGCTGACATGCGCGGCCAGCCGGCGCGGGGAGGCGAAGACGTTCAATGCGCTGTGCGCGTCGGCCAGCCCCTGCGCGCGCAGCCTGGCCAGAAGCACGGCTCCAAAGGCCTCGCCCAGCGTCTTCAGCGCCTTGGGCGGCAGCTCCTCGACGAGCAGTTCGACGAGCAGGCTCTTCGTCGTCGACATGCTCAGGCCGCCTTCCTGTCGTGCTGCGCCTGCAGCCGCGCCAGGACCTCGTCGGCCCAGGGGCGCGGCGCCATCGGAAAGCCCAGCCGCGCGCGGCTGTCGAGGTAGCCTTGCGCGACGCTGCGCGCGAGGTTGCGGATGCGGCCGATGTAGGCTGCGCGCTCGGTGACGCTGATCGCGCCGCGCGCATCGAGCAGGTTGAAGGTGTGTGCCGCCTTGAGCACCTGTTCGTACGCCGGCAGCGCGAGCTGCCGCGCGACCAGGTGCTGCGCCTGCCGCTCGTACGCGGCGAACGCGGCGAGCAGGAACTCGACGTCGCTTTCCTCGAAGTTGTAGGTGCTCTGCTCGACCTCGTTCTGGTGGTAGACGTCGCGGTAGCTCAGGGTGTCGGTCCAGCGCAGGTCGAAGACGTTCTCGACCCCCTGCAGGTACATCGCCAGCCGCTCCAACCCGTAGGTGATCTCGCCGGTGATCGGCCGGCAGTCGATGCCGCCGACCTGCTGGAAGTAGGTGAACTGCGTCACCTCCATGCCATTGAGCCAGACCTCCCAGCCCAGCCCCCAGGCGCCCAGCGTCGGGTTCTCCCAGTCGTCCTCGACGAAGCGCACGTCGTTGGCCTGCAGGTCGAACCCCAGCGCCTCCAGGCTGCCGAGGTACAGATCCAGGATATTCGCCGGCGCCGGCTTGAGCACGACCTGGTACTGGTAGTAGTGCTGCAGCCGGTTCGGGTTGTCGCCGTAGCGCCCGTCCTTGGGGCGTCGGCTGGGCTGCACGTACGCGGCCTTCCACGGCTCGGGGCCGAGCGCGCGCAGGAAGGTCGCCGTGTGGCTGGTACCGGCGCCGACCTCCATGTCGTAAGGCTGCAGCAGTGCGCAGCCCTGCGCATCCCAGTAGGACTGCAGCGCGAGGATGATCTGCTGGAAGGTCTGCATCGGTGGCGCGGCGCGGGTGCGGGGCAAACTCGCATTCTAGGAGGCCCACTGCCCGGTCCCGGGCATCCGTGCGCCCCATGGCTCGTGCCCCGCCCGCGTCGTGGTGACCGAATTCGGTCCGTTGCAGTCTCTGACGGCCTGCTCGCATGTGGCATTCGACGACCAGCGCGAGCCGAGGCCAGCGGGTGCCCTTCCGCTCCATGTCCCCCGCCACCGGCCTTCGGCCGCTGGCTCCTCCTTCACTTACGCGGAAGGGCACCCGCTGCCCTCGGCGGGCAACGGCCGGGGTACTCGACCGTCGGAATCCCGGGGCGGTGGCAGGCCAAGGTCGGTGGGCACCCTCCCACGGAAGTAAAGGAGGAGGGGCGGGCGCAGCCCGGCCCGGGGGAGCGAGCCCGGACACAAACAGTCCTGCGGACTGTTTGTGCCTGGCGAGCGCCCGGGGCACTGTCCCCGGGCATGGAGTGGGAGGGTGCCCGCCGGCCTTGGCACGCTGGCACATCGAACGCCAGGAGAAGCGACGGACTGACTTCGGCGACTGTCGGCAACGTGCCGATCACGGACGTTGACCCCTTGCCGGATTCCTGGAGCAAAGAGTGTGACGTCGTCTCAGTTGCGGCGGCCACGCCGCCACGGCCGCGCCACTGCCAGGCCCAGCAGCGCAGCGGCGAACAGCGGCCACAGCCCGCCGCGCGAGGCCCACCACGCGAAGGGTGTCGTCCCCTCGCGCCCCTGGACCTGCCCGCGCAGCACGCCGCGCTCGTGCGCCGTCAGCTGCGCCACCACCACGCCGCGGTGGTCGACGATCGCGGTCGCGCCCGTATTGGTCGCGCGCAGCATCGGCCGTTGCAGCTCCAGGCTGCGCAGGCGCGAGATCGCCAGGTGCTGCGGCACCGCGATCGTGCGTCCGAACCAGGCGATGTTGCTGAGGTTGACGAGCATCGTCGGCGCGCGCGCCGGGTCGCGGAAGCGCCGCGCCAGCTCCTCGCCGAACAAGTCCTCGTAGCAGATGTTGGGTCCGATGCGCTGGCCGGCGAAGGCGAACGAGGGCGCGTCGACGACCCCGCGCGCGAAGTCGCCCAGCGGGATGTGCATCAGCTCGGTGAACCAGCGAAACCCGCGCGGGATGAACTCGCCGAACGGCACCAGGTGGTACTTGTCGTAGCGGTATCGAGCTTGCGCCGACAGTCCGACCACCGAATTGGTGTAGCCGGCGTCGAGGTCGCCCAGCGGCACGCCGACCAGCGCTGCGCGGTCCGGCGCCGCATGGCGTGCCTCCAGCGCGCCCCACCAGCCGGGCGCGAATACGTCGAGCTGCGACGGCAGCAGCGGCACCGCGGTCTCGGGCGCGACGACCAGCCCCGGCCCTTCGGCCTGCAGACGCTCGGCGAGCCAGGCGAGCGTGGCCGGCAGCTGCGCGGTATCGAACTTCTGGTCCTGCGGCACCGCCGGCTGCAGCAGCGTGACCGCGAGCGTGCCGGCCGGGCTCGTGAACGTACTGGCGCCGGCCGTCTGCCAGATCGCCAGCAGCGCGAGGACCGCGGCCGCCGCCGCGGCGCCGCGCAGGTGCTGCACCGCGAGAGCCGCGAGCGCCGCACCGATGGCGCCGATGCCGTAGACGCCGACCCAGGGTGCCAGCACGGCCAGCGGCGCGTCGACCTGCGCATACCCGCTCGCAGCCCACGGGAACCCGGTGAAGAGCACGCCGCGCGCCAGCTCGGCGAGCAGCCACAGCGCTGCGAAAAGCGGCACGTCGACGCGAGCGCGACCGCGCCGCCAGCGCGCGTACAGCGCCATGGCCAGCGCCAGGTACAGCGCCAGCGCGCCGGCCAGCAGCGCCACCGCCGCGGCGGCCAGCGGTGCGGGCAAGCCGCCGTAGCGATGCATGCTGACGAACAGCCACCAGGTCCCGGCGGCGATCCAGGCCGTGCCGTAGACCCAGCCCAGCGCCGCCGCACGGCGCGGCGGCGCGCGTCCGCAGGCCCGTGCCAGCCAGGCGGCGGCCGCCAGCGGCAACGGCCATGCCCAGGTGTGGACGAGGGCCAGCGTCTGCAGCGCACCGAGTGCCGCAGCCAGCGCCAGTGCCGGTGCGGCGGGCCGCGACGCCGGCGAGGCAGGCCACCGCGCAGCGGCCGGCATCAACCCGGTGGCTGTCCGTCGACGGCCGCGTCGGTGCGGCGCACGACGCGAAACCACCGCACCGCGCCGCCGCGCGTGAGCATCGCCTCGAAGCGCAGCGGCCCGCAGTCGACCGCCTCGCCGCGACGCGGCACGCGGCCGAACTCGTGCGCGACCAGGCCGCCGATGGTGTCGAATTCGTCGTCGGGCAGCTCGGTACCGAAGGCGGCGTTGACGTCGGCGATCTCGGTGTCGCCGGTCACGCGCTGGCTGCCGTCGGCCAGCGTGACGATCCCGGCCACCGCCTCGTCCTCGTCGAACTCGTCCTCGATCTCGCCGACGATCTCCTCCAGCACGTCCTCGATCGTGATCAGCCCGGCGGTGTTGCCGAACTCGTCGATCACGATCGCGAGGTGGTTGCGGTTGGAGCGGAACTCGCGCAGCAGTTCGTTCAGCCGCTTGCTCTCGGGCACGAAGACCGCCGGGCGCAGCAGCGTGCGCAGGCTCAGCGTCGGCGCGCGCTGCAGCTTGAGCAGGTCCTTGGCCAGCAGGATGCCGATGACGTTGTCGCGCTCGCCCTCGTAGACCGGGAAGCGCGAGTGCGCCGTCTCGATGACCTGTGCCAGGAGCTGCTCGTAGGGCCAGTCGATGTCGAGCAGGTCCATGCGCGGCGCCGCGACCATGACGTCGCCGGCGCTCATGTCGGCCATGCGCAGGACGCCCTCGAGCATCGCGCGCGACTCGGGGTCGATCAGCTCGCGGTTCTCGGCATCGGCGAAGGTCCGCACCAGCTCGCCCTTGCTGTCGGCGCTGCGCGAGAGAAATTCGACGATGCGCTCGAACAGGCCGCGCCGGGACGGCTGCGCTTCGACGGCGCCGGCGCGTTGCGCCGCAGGGGGGTCGGACACGGCCGCGGTGTCGTCGGGGATGGGGGGGCACCGAGCATAACGCAGCGGCCGCGCCGCCGGTCCGGGCCCGTCGGCCCCGGTCCCGCGGCCGACCCCGGCACCGTGGAAAGACCCCGCGAAGCCGCACGGCTTGACAGGCCCGGGGGCTTGAACCACATTCCAGCGCCCTCATCTACGTCCGCAACCGCTGGGGCAAGGCCGAAGGGCCACGCCCGCTCGGCCGGACTGCTCGCCCGCGCCCGCGAACCACCCCTCACCTCCCCGTCCATGTCCCTGATCCCCGCCACCATCCTCACCGGCTTCCTCGGTGCGGGCAAGACGACGCTGCTCAAGCGCGTGCTGACCGAGTCCCACGGCCGCAAGATCGCCGTCATCGAGAACGAGTTCGGCGAGGAGAACGTCGACAACGAGATCCTGGTGGCCGATACCAGCGAGCAGATCGTGCAGATGAGCAACGGCTGCGTGTGCTGCACGATCCGCGAGGACCTGCGCGCCGCGCTGGCGGAGCTGGCGGCGCGCCGGCGGCGCGGCGAGCTCGACTTCGAGCGCGTCGTCATCGAGACCACCGGCCTGGCCGACCCTGGCCCGGTGGCCCAGACCTTCTTCATGGACGACGAGATCGCCGAGAGCTACCTGCTCGACTCGATCCTGACCCTGGTCGACGCCGTGCACGCACCGCAGCAGCTCGACACGCGGCAGGAAGCCCGACGCCAGGTGGGGTTTGCCGACCAGATCTTCATCAGCAAGGCCGACCTCGTCGACGAGCCGGCGCTGGCCGACCTGTCGCACCGCCTGAAGCACATGAACCCGCGCGCGCCGCAGCGCCGGGTCCACTTCGGCGAGGTGCCGGTGGCCGAGGTCTTCGACCTGCGCGGCTTCAACCTCAACGCGACGCTCGACATCGACCCGGACTTCCTGAAGGACGAGGCCGCGCGCGGGCATTCGCATCACGGCCACCACCACGGCCACGACCACCACGATCACGACCACGGCGAGCACTGCGACCACCCGCACCACCACGCGCACGACGACGACGTCAAGTCCTTCGTCTTCCGGGCCGACCGCGCCTTCGACCCGGCCCGGCTGGAGGACTTCCTGGGTGCGATCGTGCAGGTCTACGGTCCGAAGATGCTGCGCTACAAGGGCGTGCTGCACATGAAGGGCTCGGACCGCAAGGTCGTCTTCCAGGGCGTGCACCAGCTCATGGGCAGCGACCTGGGGCCGAAGTGGGCGCCGGGGGAGAAGAAGGGCAGCAAGATGGTCTTCATCGGCATCGACCTCCCGCGTGACGTCCTGCGCCAGGGGCTCGAGCAATGTCTGGTCTGAATCCCCCCTGCGGCGAAGTGTCGCTGGCTACAATCCGGGCGCTGCCGGCGGCAGGCCGACCGCGGCGCGAAGGCCACCGCGCGGGATCCTGCCCGCGGCCACCGGCAAGGAGATATTCGTGAGCAAGCCCTCGGCCAAGACCCCGACCCCGCGCAAGCGTGCGGCCACCCCGGCGCGTGTCGAGGCGACGGTCGAGGCCGCTGCCGAAGCCCCGCGCGGCAACCGCTTCACCGAGCGCTTCGCGCCCGCCCGCCCCACGTCCACACCCGCCCCCGTCCCGATGGAGTCCACGCGCGCCCCGGTCAAGGCCGATGCCCGCCTCGCCAACGCCTGGAAGCACAAGGGCGGGCGCGAGCTCAGCGAGGCCGAACTGCTCGCGATGCCCGAGGACGAGTACATGAACGACAAGCAGCTCGACTTCTTCCGCGCCCGGCTGCAGGCGCTGAAGGACGACCTGCTGTCCAATGCCGGCGAGACGACCGAGCATCTGCGCGAGGACACGAGCATCGTGCCCGACCCGGCCGACCGCGCGACGATCGAGGAGGAGCACGCGCTGGAGCTGCGCACGCGCGACCGCGAGCGCAAGCTGCTGAAGAAGATCGCGCAGTCGCTGGCGCGTCTCGAGCAGGGTGACTACGGCTACTGCGACGAGACCGGCGAGCCGATCGGGCTGCGCCGCCTGCTGGCCCGCCCGACCGCTACGCTGTCGCTCGAGGCGCAGCAGCGCCGCGAGCTCAAGCAGAAGATGTTCGGCGATTGAGCCGTCGCGCGAGCGTGCCGCCCGCAGCGCCCGTCACCGTCCGAGCCGTCCGCGGCGACGCACGTCGGGGCTGATCCATGGGCGGGTCCAAGGACGGCGGCGGGTTCCTGCGCAAGGTGGTGCGATTCGTCGCCAACCCGGCGACCGACTGGCGCGACCTGGGCAGCCGGTCGTCGCAGCCGGGCGAGCAGGATCTCGAACGCTCCGAGCTGAAGGCGATGATCGAGCGCAAGCGTCGCAACGATTTCGTGCGCCGGCGCGAGTTCGACACCTTGCGCCGCGTCCGTCGCGAGGGCCTGACGCCGGAGCAGCTCGCCGCGCTAGGCGGATCGTCGCGCCTGGACGATTCCGACGTGCGCGCTGCCGAGCAGCGACCGCGCCACGGGGTCAAGGCCAAGATCGACGCCATCGAGCAGCAGATGGTCGGCGAGACGGCCGGCAGCGCCACGACGCCACCGACCCGACGCGGCAGCAGCTTCTTCCAGACGTCGACACCGATACCACCGATGCGCGAGACCGAGGTCATTCGTCACGGCGCCGAGGACACCTCGCCCGGAAGCGAACTTCCGTCGACCGCGGTCGGTCCCGAGTCCCTGCCATCCGTCCCGCGCTCGCTTGCGCCGCTGGACCTCGATGTCGACGATGCTCTGCCCGCACTGCCGCCGCTGCCGGCTGCCGACGACGAGGCCCCGGGATCCGCGGGCTCGAGCCCGTCACCAGCCGTGATGGGATCGGGGCTGCCGCCGCTGGCCCGGGTGACGCCGGGCAGCGCCGGCTCGGCACGTGGCGGCGCTCCGGCCACGCCGGGCATCGCCCCGAAGGTGGCGGTCGAGGTCAACGAGGTGGTCCACGACCCCGAGCTCGACGAGGCGGTGATCGCATTCGCCAACGCCGACTTCGAGCAGTGCGAGCAGGCGCTGGTGAGGTTGACGCGGCCGACCGGACCGCGCGCCCAGCATGCCGAGACCTGGCTCGTGCTGTTCGACCTGTACCGTGCGACGGGCCAGCAGCAGCCGTTCGAGAGTCTGGCGGTCGAGTACGCCCAGAATTTCGGCAGCTCGGCACCCCAGTGGTACTCGCTGCCGCAGTTGGTCGCCGAGTCGGTCGTCGACGACACCGGCCCGGTCCGCCGCGGCTCAGCAAGTGACGTCCCCGCCACAGCCGGCGACAGCGCCGTCGGCTGGGTCGCACCGCCGGTGCTCGACGTCGAGGCGCTCGCACGCCTGCGCTCGCAGACCTTGCAACTGCCTCTGCCCTGGGTCTTCGACTGGCGCGCGCTGCGCAGCATCGAGCCCGAGGCGGCAACCCAGCTGTCGGTGCTGTGCCGCGTCTGGGCCGGGCAGGCGCTGGAGATGCGCTGGATCGGCGGCGATCGCCTTTTCGCGGTGCTGCAGGAGGCTGCACCGACGGGAGTTCGCGACGCCGATCCTGCGTTCTGGCTCGCACGGCTGGACGCGCTGCGGCTGACCCATCGTGCGGACCAGTTCGACGAGGTCGCGATCGACTACTGCGTGACCTACGAGGTCTCGCCTCCAGCGTGGGAACCCGCGCGCTGCAACGTGCGCATAGGCGAGGGCAACGGCGCCTCGACGCGACCGCCGCCGATGTCGATGTTCAGCGAAGTGTCGACGAGCTTCCTGGAGTCGGGGATGCACGACGACCAGGGGCTTGAACTCGCACGCGTCGAGCTGTCCGGGCAGCTCGTCGGCGACATCGACGAGACCCTGCGCAATCTGACCGCGAGGCTCGGCCGCGCGCCGATGGTCGCCGTCTCGTGCGCGCGGCTGATCCGGGTCGACTTCCTTGCCGCCGGCGACCTGCTCAACTGGGTGCTGACGCTTCGCGGCGAGCAGCGCACGGTGCAGTTCGCCGACGCGCACCGGCTGGTGGCGCTGTTCTTCGGCGCCATGGGCATCAACGAGCACGCGCAGGTGCAGGTGCGGCGGGTGTGATGCATCGACCCCTACGTTCACGGCATTCGCTGCCGCCCGAGGGAGCGCTTGCTGCGGACCGGCCAAGCCGGATCCGCGCAAGGGCTTGGCCGGACCCGTTTCATGCGTCGCAGATGGCGTGCGGACTCCATGGATGACTGACATGGACGTCTGGCACGGCACCACGATCGTCAGCGTGCGCCGCGGGCCGGTCGTCGCGCTCGGCGGCGACGGTCAGGTCACGCTCGGGTCGATCGTCGTCAAGGCCAGCGCGCGCAAGGTGCGCAAGCTGCACCACGGCGAGGTGCTGGCCGGGTTTGCCGGCGCCACCGCCGACGCCTTCACCCTGTTCGAGCGCTTCGAGGCCAAGCTCGAGAAGCACCAGGGGCAGCTCGTGCGCGCGGCGATCGAGCTGACCAAGGACTGGCGCACCGACCGCGTGCTGCGCCGGCTGGAAGCGATGCTGGCGGTCGCCGACCGCAGTGCTTCGCTGATCATCACCGGCAACGGCGACGTGCTGGAACCCGAGCAGGGGCTGGTCGCGATCGGATCCGGCGGCGCCTACGCGCAGGCCGCGGCCAAGGCGCTGCTGGACCACACCGAGATGGCGCCTGTGGCGATCGTCAAGCGCGCGCTCGAGATCGCCGGCGACCTGTGCATCTACACCAACCAGACGCACACGATCGAGACCCTCGACTGACCGCGCGGCGGCTGCGGCGCGCCGTGCGCGACGCGCGCGGCAGGCCGCAGCCGCCTCCCCTTTTCTGCCGAGACCATCCGCCATGTCGATGACCCCGAAGGAGATCGTCTCCGAGCTCGACCGCCACATCGTCGGCCAGCGCGACGCCAAGCGTGCGGTCGCGATCGCGCTGCGCAACCGCTGGCGGCGCCAGCGCGTCGACGAGCGGCTGCGCGCGGAGATCACGCCCAAGAACATCCTGATGATCGGCCCGACCGGGGTCGGCAAGACCGAGATCGCGCGCCGGCTCGCGCGGCTCGCGGACGCGCCTTTCGTCAAGGTCGAGGCGACCAAGTTCACCGAGGTCGGCTATGTCGGCAAGGACGTCGACAGCATCGTGCGCGACCTCGTCGACGTCGCCGTCAAGCAGGAGCGTGAGCGCCAGATGGCGGCCAAGCGCGCGCTGGCCGAGGATGCCGCCGAGGACCGCATCCTCGACGCGCTGGTGCCGCCACCGCGCGGCGCGGGCGGCATGGGCTTCGAGCCGGCGGCGCCAGCGGCCGACAACACCGCGCGCCAGGTCATGCGCAAGCGGCTGCGCGAGGGCAAGCTGCACGACAAGGAGATCGAGATCGACGTCGCCGATGCCAAGCCCTCGCTCGAGATCCTCGGCCCGCAGGGGATGGAGGAGATGGCCGAGCAGTTGAAGGGCCTGTTCTCGCAGATCGGCCAGGGACGCAGGCGCACGCGCAGGCTGACGATCGCGCAGGCGCTGCCGCTGCTCGTCGACGAGGAGGCGGCCAGGCTGGTCAACGAGGACGAGATCCGCGCCTCGGCGCTGGCCCACGCCGAGGGCAACGGCATCGTCTTCCTCGACGAGATCGACAAGGTCGCCAGCCGCAGCGACGTCGCCGGCGCCGATGTCAGCCGCCAGGGCGTGCAGCGCGACCTGCTGCCGCTGGTCGAGGGCACGACGGTCAACACCAAGTACGGCATGGTCAAGACCGACCACATCCTGTTCATCGCCAGCGGCGCGTTCCACCTGTCCAAGCCGAGCGACCTGATCCCCGAGCTGCAGGGGCGCTTCCCGATCCGGGTCGAGCTCGCGTCGCTGAGCGTCGACGACTTCGAGGCCATCCTCGCCAGCACCCAGGCCAGCCTGCTGCGCCAGTACGAGGCGCTGCTCGCCACCGAGGGCGTGACGCTCGCGTTCACGCCCGAGGCGGTGCGCCGGCTGGCGCAGATCGCGCACGATGTCAACGAGCGCACCGAAAATATCGGCGCGCGCCGGCTCGCCACCGTGATGGAGCGGCTGCTCGACGCGATCAGCTTCGACGCCCCGGACCGCCAGGGCCAGGCGGTGACGATCGACGCCGCCGAGGTCGACGCCAAGCTGGGTGAGCTGGCGCGCGACGAGGACCTGTCGCGCTACGTGCTGTAGCGGCGCCGGCGATCAGGCCTCGCCGACCAGCAGCGTCGGCTGCGCGAGCTGCGCCAGCGCCGCGGCATCGAGGCGGTCGCGCGGAACGATCAGCAGGTCGCAGCGCGTCTGCGGCAGCGCCGCGGCCCCGGCGCCGCCGGGCAGGGGGTCGACCAGCGCCGACAGCGCCTGCGCGAGCTGCTGCGCCAGCGTGCGCGCCGCCGCGCCGGCGGGGCTGTCGTCGCCGGCGACACGAACGACGCGCCGCGGCAAGCGGTGCGGCGTGGGGGCCGGCGCGAACGCCGCCACCGTACCGCGCCCCCCTACCAGCACCAGGTCCGACTGCGCGCGCAGCTCCAGCGCCGCCTGCGCCAGCGCACCGCGCACGACGCGCATCGACCAGCACACCGAGTCGCGCAGCGCGATGCGCTCGGTCAGCGCGCGCAGCCTCGCCGCCTGCAGCGCGTAGCCGCGCTCGACATCCTGCGGCGCCAGCGGTGCCCAGTCCCCGCCGGGCGCGAGCACGCGCGCCAGCGGCAGCGCGGCGGCGCGCAGCGCGCTCGCGCTCTCGATGTAGACGACCTCCAGCGGCCGCTGCACCTGGCGCGCGACGAGCGACGACAGCTCGATCGCCGCGGTCGCGGCCGCCGTGTCGTCGAGCAGGACCAGCACCCGCCGCGCCTCGCTCATCCGCCACCCCCGTCGCCGCTGCGGCGCACGATGATCGTGCCGCCCGGGCGCCGCGTGCCACGGCGCATGCCCTGCCTGAGCTGGGCATAGTCGTGCAGCCGGCGCGCGATACGGCCGTTGACAGTCGCCGGATCGGGACGCAGCGGGTCGCCGGCCGGCATCCCCGCCATCAGCGCCAGCGCCTCGTCGACATGGCGCACCGCGTGCACCGCGAAGCGCCCCGCCCCGACCGCGGCGACGACCTCCTCGCCCAGCATCAGGTGGCCGACGTTGGACGCGGGCACGACGACACCCTGCGTGCCGTCCAGGCCGCGCGCGGCGCACAGTTCGTAGAACCCCTCGATCTTCTCGTTGACGCCGCCGATGGCCTGCACGGCGCCGAACTGGTCGACCGATCCGGTCACCGCGAGCGCCTGGCGGATCGGCACGTCGGCGATCGACGACAGCAGCGCCAGCAGCTCGCCGAGCGAAGCGCTGTCGCCCTCGACCAGGCCGTAGGTCTGCTCGAAGACCAGGCTGGCGAAGATCGCGTGCGCGCGAACGCGCGAGAAGCGCGACGCGAGAAACGACGACAGGATCAGCACCCCCTTGGCGTGCACCGGCCCGCCCATGTGCGTCTCGCGCTGGATGTCGACCACCTGCCCGTCGCCCAGGCGCGAGGTCGCGCTGATCCGCGTCGGCGTGCCGAACCACTCGCCGCCGACCTCGTAGACCGACAACCCGTTGACCTGCCCGACGCACTCGCCGGCCGTGGCGATCGCCAGGATGTCGCGCAGCATCGCCTCGCGCTGGCGCTCGTGCACGCGCGCCGCGCGCTCGCGGCGCGCGGCGAGCGACGTGCCTGCCGTCGAGCGCGGTCGCGCTGGCGGCGCGCGCGAGATGGTCCGCCTCGACGAGCACGTCGACCAGCCGCCGCACCTGCGCCGTCACGCGCGTGGCGTCGCCGGCCAGCCGCGCGCCGTGGTCGACCAGCCGCGCCAGCGCCGGCGCGCCGGCCGGCAGCAGCCCCATCGAGCGGCCGCGGGCGTCGAGCACGCGCGCCAGCTCGCGCTCGGCGCCGTCGGCGCGCGGCATGTCGTCGCCGAGGTCGGCGCCGACGCGGAACAGCTCGTCGAACTCCGGGTCCAGCGCCTGCAGCATCGCGTGCACCCAGCGCTCGCCGAACAGCACGACCTTGACGTCCAGCGGAATCGGGTCCGGCTCGAGCTGCACCGTCGAGACGATGCTGAGCATCTCGCCCAGCGACTCGATGCGGATCTCGCGCCGCGCCAGCGCGCGCTTGAGCATCGGCCAGGCGAGCGGCTGCTGCAGCAGCTTGACCGCGTCGACGAGCAGGTAGCCGCCGTTGGCCTGGTGCAGCAGCCCGCCCTTGATCAGGCGGAAGTCGGTCAGCAGCGCGCCGAAGCGCGCGATGTGGTCGATGCGGCCGACGAGCGCGTTGACCGTCGGCAGGTCGGCCTCGACGACCGGTGCGGTCGCACTGGCGGCGGCGTCGAGGACGAGGTTGACCTCGTAGCGGCCGAGCTCGCCGGGCGGATCGCCGGATGCCGCCTTCTCGTCGTCGTCGCGGCGCCGGAAGTCGGCGGCGTTGTCGATGACGTCGTCGCGCACGGCGTCGAGCCAGGCGCACACCTCGGGCAGCGCGGCATAGCGCGCGCGCAGATCGTCGAACGCGTGCCCGATCGCCAGCAGCGTCGTCGCGCGGTCCAGCGCGTGCATGCGGTCGGCATGCTCCTTGCGCATGCGCATGTGCGACCGCAGCGCGCGCAGCAGCATCTCCTGCACCTCGCCGACCGCCTGCTGCAGCTCGGCGCGGCGCGACTCGGGCAGCGCCTGGAAGGCCTCGGGCGGCATCACCTCGCCGTCCTTCTGCGGCGCGAAGGTAAAACCCACCGGGGTGCGGATCATCGCCAGCGAGCGCTTCTCGGCCTCCTGCGCCACCTCGTGCAGCGCGCGCTCGGCACGCTGCTTGAACTCGTCGGCGATGCGTTCGGCCTGCGTCGCGTACTCCTCGGACTCGAACGCCGCGGCGATCAGCGTGCGCAGGTCGGCCACCAGTGCGCGCATGTCGGCGCGCAGCCGAGCGCCCTGCCCGGCGGGCAGTTGCAGCGCCAGTGGCTGGTGCGGGCGGTCGAAGCGGTTGACGTAGACCCAGTCGTGACGCTCGGGGCCGCCGCGCGCGGCCTGCGCGGCGATGACGGCGCGCGCCAGGCTGCGCCGGCCCGACCCGGGCGACCCCATGACGAACAGGTGAAACCCGTGCTGGCGCGTCGCGATGCCGAACTCGAGCGCAGCCCGCGCGCGCGGCTGGCCGACGATGCGGCCGGCGTCGTCGGAGCGCGGTGCCGGACCGGCCGCGGCGGTGGCCGCGGACAGGTCGAGCGCGGCCGGATCGCAGCGGCGCGCCAGCTCCGCTGGCAGCAGGGCGCGCGCGCTCACCGCGGCATCCTCCCGCCTGTCGCGGCACCGGCCGCGCGGGCCGGCCCGGCACCGGCCACCGCGGCTGCGGTCACAGGGCGAGCCGATGCGCCTGGATGCGCAACAGGCCGTCGAAGATCAGCGAGTCGACCATCTCGAAGCTCAGGTCGGTGATCGGTGCGAGCTTGACCGCTGCGCCGCCCGTCATCAGCAGCAGCGGCTGCTGCCCGGTGCGCGCCACGAGCCGGCGGTGCTGGCGCTCGATCGCGCCGGCGATCGCGTTGGCGCCTCCGCTCATCAGCGCGTCGCTGGTATTGGTCGGGAAGTCGACCACCTCGCCGGTCGGCACGCGCAGGCCGGCGGTGCCGAGTTCCAGCGCGCGCAGCATCATGCCGAAGCCCGGCAGGATCAGCCCGCCGAGGAAGTTGCCCTCGGCATCCAGCGCATCGACCGTGACCGCCGTGCCGACCATCACGACCAGCGCCGGCCGCGGCGCTCCGCCCGGGCCGACCTCGGCCAGCACGCGCGCACGCGCGCCGATCAGCGAACACCAGCGGTCGGCACCGAGCCGGTTCGGGTGGTCGTAGCGGCTCGTCACGCCGGCCTCGTGCGCCGAGGGCACGACCCAGCGCGGGTCGACGTCCCACAGCTCGAGCTGCTCCTCGACGCGCCGGCGCACCGCGTCGCCGGCGACGTCGCAGCCCAGCATGCTGGCGGGCTCGGGCAGCGGCTTCCACGGCCCCTCGGCCAGTGCGTCGATCGTCTCCAGGAAGGCCGCGCCCTGGTGCAGCACGGGCGCGCCCGGCTGCGGCGACGCGAACAGCGCCCACTTCAGCCGCGTATTGCCGATGTCGATGGCGAGAAAACTCACAGGCGTCCCCTCGGGCCGGATCCGCAGCGGCCGCGCCGCGCAGACGGTCCGGCCTGGCGCACGGCCGCCGATCGACAGCCGCAGGAAAGCGGCCGATGGTAACCACCGTCGCCGGGCGCGGCCATCGGTGGCATCATCGGCACTTGACGTTTACGTCAACGTCAATCGCGCCGGCACCTGCCGCGCAGCCCCCGGAGCCCGCCATGACCGACCTGTCCGCCGAGTCCAAGGCCCTGGCCGCCTACCGCCCGCGCCACAAGCTGCGCCTCGTCACCGCCGCCAGCCTGTTCGACGGCCACGACGCGGCGATCAACATCATGCGCCGGCTGCTGCAGGCGATGGGCGCGGAGGTGATCCACCTCGGCCACAACCGCTCGGTCGACGAGGTCGTCAGCGCGGCGCTGCACGAGGACGTGCAGGGCATCGCGGTCAGCAGCTACCAGGGCGGGCATCTCGAGTATTTCAAGTACATGATCGACCGCCTGCGCGAGCTCGGCGGCGCGCATGTGCAGGTCTTCGGCGGCGGCGGCGGTGTCATCGTGCCGGCCGAGATCCGCGAGCTGCAGGACTACGGCGTGGCGCGCATCTACAGCCCCGAGGACGGCCAGCGCATGGGGCTGCAGGGGATGATCGGCGAGATGCTGATGCGCTGCGACCACGACCTCGCGGCGCATGCGCCGAAGGACGCCGCGGCGCTGCGCGGCCACACGCCGCAGGCCTGGCGCGCGCTCGCGCAGGCGATCACGGCGCTGGAGAACGGCGCCGCCGACGCCGCGCTGCGCGCCGGCATCATGGAGGCGGCGGCCACCACGCGCGTGCCGGTGCTCGGCATCACCGGCACCGGCGGCGCCGGCAAGAGCAGCCTGACCGACGAGCTGATCCGCCGCCTGCGCCTGGACCAGGACGACGCCTTGCGCATCGCGCTGATCTCGATCGACCCGAGCCGGCGCAAGAGCGGCGGCGCGCTGCTCGGCGACCGCATCCGCATGAATGCGATCGGCCCCTGGCCGCGTCCGGCCGGCGCGAACGCCAAGGACGGCGCCGCCGACCCCGGCGTTCGCGTCTACATGCGCAGCCTCGCCACGCGCGAGACCGGCAGCGAGATCAGCCAGGCGCTGCCCGAGGTCGTCGCCGCGTGCAAGGCCGCCGGCTTCGACCTCGTGATCGTCGAGACCTCGGGCATCGGCCAGGGCGACGCCGCGATCGTGCCGCTGGTCGACGTGCCGATGTACGTGATGACGCCCGAGTTCGGCGCCGCCAGCCAGCTCGAGAAGATCGACATGCTCGACTTCGCCGAGTTCGTCGCCATCAACAAGTTCGACCGCAAGGGCGCGGCCGACGCGCTGCGCGACGTCGCCAAGCAGGTGCAGCGCAACCGCGAGGCCTTCGCGAAGCGGCCCGACGAGATGCCGGTCTTCGGCACCATCGCCAGCCGCTTCAACGACGACGGCGTCACCGCGCTGTACCAGGCGCTGGCGCCGCGGCTGGCCGAGCTCGGGCTGCCGCTGGCCGAGGGCCGGCTGCCGCGCGTCGCCACCCGCCACAGCACGCAGGGCACGCCGGTCGTGCCGCCGGCGCGCGTGCGCTACCTGGCCGAGATCGCCGACGCCGTGCGCGCGTACAAGCGCCGCGCGCGCGAGCAGGCGCGGCTGGCGCGCGAGCTGCAGCAGCTGCGCGAGACCGCGCGCATGCTGCACGAGAACGACGCCACGCGCGGCGGCGCGCGCAAGACGGTGCTCGCGCTGGCCGAGCCACGCGAGGCGGCGCTCGACGCGCAGGCGAGGAAGCTGCTCGCGATGTGGCCCGACATGGTCAAGGCCTACGCCGGCGACGAGTACGTGGTAAAGATCCGCGACAAGGAGATCCGCACCGCGCTCGTGCACACGACCTTGTCGGGCAACAAGATCCGCAAGGTCGCGCTGCCGAAGTACGAGGACCATGGCGAGCTGCTGCAGTGGCTGCTGCTGGAGAACGTGCCCGGGTCCTTCCCCTTCACCGCCGGCACGTTCGCCTTCAAGCGCGAGAACGAGGACCCGACGCGGATGTTCGCCGGCGAGGGCGACGCCTTCCGCACCAACCGGCGCTTCAAGCTGCTGAGCGCCGGCATGCCGGCCAAGCGGCTGTCGACCGCGTTCGACTCGGTCACGCTGTACGGCCACGACCCCGACCCGCGCCCCGACATCTACGGCAAGGTCGGCAACTCGGGCGTCAGCATCGCCACGCTCGACGACCTGAAGGTGCTGTACGGCGGCTTCGAGCTGACCCACCCGAGCACCAGCGTCAGCATGACGATCAACGGCCCGGCGCCGACGATCCTGGCGATGTTCATGAATACCGCCATCGACCAGAACCTCGACAAGTTCCGGGCCGACAACGGCCGCGAGCCGACCGACGACGAGGCGGCCAAGATCCGCGCCTGGACGCTGGCCAACGTGCGCGGCACGGTGCAGGCCGACATCCTGAAGGAGGACCAGGGCCAGAACACGTGCATCTTCTCGACCGAGTTCAGCCTGAAGGTGATGGGCGATATCGCCGAGTGGTTTGTCCACCACGACGTGCGCAACTTCTACTCGGTCAGCATCAGCGGCTACCACATTGCCGAGGCCGGCGCCAACCCGATCAGCCAGCTCGCGTTCACGCTCGCCAACGGCTTCACCTTCGTCGAGGCGTACCTGGCGCGCGGGATGCACATCGACGACTTCGCGCCCAACCTGAGCTTCTTCTTCAGCAACGGCATGGACCCGGAGTACACGGTGCTCGGCCGGGTCGCGCGCCGCATCTGGGCGGTGGCGATGCGCGACCGCTACGGCGCCAGCGAGCGCAGCCAGAAGCTGAAATACCACATCCAGACCAGCGGCCGCAGCCTGCACGCGCAGGAGATCGCGTTCAACGACATCCGCACCACGCTGCAGGCGCTGATCGCGGTCTACGACAACTGCAACAGCCTGCACACCAACGCCTACGACGAGGCGATCACGACGCCGACCGAGGAGAGCGTGCGCCGGGCGATGGCGATCCAGCTCGTCATCAACCGCGAGTGGGGGCTGGCGAAGAACGAGAACCCGAACCAGGGTGCGTTCGTCATCGACGAGCTGACCGAGCTGGTCGAGGAGGCGGTGCTGGCCGAGTTCGAGCGCATCGCCGAGCGCGGCGGCGTGCTCGGCGCGATGGAGACCGGCTACCAGCGCAGCCGGATCCAGGAGGAGAGCCTGCACTACGAGGCGCTCAAGCACAGCGGCGAGCACCCGATCATCGGCGTCAATACCTTCCGCAACCCGCATGGCGACCTGGTGCCCGAGGCGATCGAGCTGGCGCGCTCGACCGAGGCCGAAAAGCAGTCGCAGCTCGCGCGCCTGGCCGACTTCCACGCCCGCCACGCCGCCGACGCGCCGGCGATGCTGGCGCGCCTGAAGCGCTGCGTGATCGAAGGCGGCAACGTCTTCGCGGTGCTGATGGACGCGGTGCGCTGCTGCAGCCTGGGGCAGATCACCGAGGCGCTGTTCGAGGTGGGGGGGCAGTACCGGCGCAGCATGTAGGCGGCACCCGGCGGCCTCGGCTCATCGGAACTCGGCCCAGCCCAGCCCCAGCACCACCGCCGCCACCACCAGCCAACCCAGCGTCTCGACGTGGCGGCGCAGCGCGCGCTCCATGCGTTCGCCGCCCAGGACGATCAGCCCGGCCACGAGGAAGAAGCGCCCGCCGCGCCCGGCCGCCGAGCCGAGCAGGAAGGGCAGGAAGGCCATCCCCAGCATCCCCGATGCGATCGTGAAGACCTTGTACGGGATCGGCGAGAAGCCGGCGACGAAGACGATCCAGACCCCCCAGCGCTCGTACAGCGCACGCGCCTGCTCGAACGCCGGCGCATGGCCGGCGCGCTCGATCCAGGGCTCGACGAGCTCGAAGCCGAAGTGCCCGAGCAGGTAGCCGAGGATGCCGCCGAAGACCGAGGCGACGGTGCACAGCGTCGCGTACCACCAGCCGCGGCGCGGCGTGGCCAGCGTCATCGGGATCAGCATGACGTCGGGCGGAACGGGGAAGACGACCGACTCGGCGGTCGCCAGCGCCGCCAGGATCGCCGGCGCACGGCGGTGCGCCGCCCAGGCCAGCGTGCGCTCGTACAACAGGCTGAAGATCCGCATCGGGCCCCGTTCGGACGAAGCGGTGCCCGCGGCACCGCGGCCGCGATGGTAGCGGCGCAGGCTCCCGCCCGCGGCGCTGCGGCGACGGCCCGCCGCGCCGCTGTCGATAATGCACGCATGGCGAGATCCGGCCCGGCCCAAGCACTGCCTCTGGCGCGCCGCGCCTGGAACCAGCTCCACGTCCACGCGTCGCGCGCGCACGAGCTGGCCCGGCGCGCGGTCGACGCCGCCAGCGCGGCCGGCGACGAGCGTGCGCTCGCCTGGGCGCGGCTGGCGCTGGGCATGCACGGTCTTTACTACGCAACCGCGGCCGAGGCCGCGCGCGAGCTGCGGCGCGCCGAGCGCGGCTTCGCCACCTGCGGCGACCGCGCCGGCTGGATCCTCGCGCGCGCCGCGATCGCGCGCTCGATGTGGCGCCAGGGCCGCTTCGCGCAGGCGCTGGCGCGGGTGCTGCCGCTGCGCGACGAGGGGCTGCGCGTGCTGCGCCACGAGCAGCGCGGGGTGCTGCTCAACACGATCGCGGGCTGCTACTCGGCCTATGGCGACTCGGCGCAGGCCTTCGCCTACATGTACGAGGCGCTGCGCGACACCGGGCCGCAGCGTGGGCGCGGTTTCGACACCGTGCTGCACTGCAACCTCTCGCACGAGCTGATGCAGATCGGCGACAGCGAGGAGGCGCTGCGCCATATCGATCAGGGGCTGGAGCGCTGCCGCACGCTGCGCAACCCGCGCCTGCTGTCGGTGCTGCTGATCAACCGCGTCGGCTGCCTGACGGACCTCGGGCGCGCAGCGCAGGCGCTGCCCGACATCGCCGCGCTGCTGGCCTTGCCGGCCAGCGCCGACGGGCGTGGCGCGATGGCGCCGCACTACGAGATGCTGGCGATCGCCGCGCTCAGCGCCGGCGAGCTGCGGCTGGGCGCGGACCTGATCGCGCGCGCCGAGGCTGTCGACGGCCCCAGGCTGCCCGACGACCGCCTGGAGCTGGCGACGGCGCGCGCGCTGCACGCACTGGCGCAGGGGCGGGCGCGGTCCGCGCTCGCGGCGCTGCAGCCTGAGTTGGCGCTGGCCGGCAGCGACGAGGCCGAGGGGCTCAGCCCGCGCGTGCGGGCGCAGTTCCTCGACGTGCTGGCGCGCGCGCACGAGCGCGCCGGGCACACGGCGCAGGCGCTGGCGGCGCTGCGCGCCTGGCAGCGCGTGCACCGCCAGCAGGGGCAGATGGCCTCGCGCGCGCGCTACCAGGCGGCGGCCTTGCAGACCGAACTGCTGCAGATGCAGCACGAGCTGGATGCGAAGGAGGCCGAGCGCCGCGCGACCGAGCGCGCGCAAGGCGCACTGGTCGCGCTCAATGCCGAGCTGCAGCAGCGGGTCGAGCAGGTGCAGTCGCTGCAGGCGGCGCTGCGCCAGCAGGCCACGCAGGACGCGCTGACGGGGCTGTTCAACCGCCGTCACCTCAACGAGGCGCTGCCGACGATGCTGGCGTTGGCGCAGCGCGACGGCCAGCCGCTGGCGCTGGCGATCGTCGACCTGGACCACTTCAAGGCGGTCAACGACCGCCACGGCCACGACGCCGGCGACCGGCTGCTGGCGGCCTTCGGCGCGCTGCTGACGCGGGGCTGCCGCCGCAGCGACATCGCCTGCCGCTACGGCGGCGAGGAATTCTGCCTGCTGATGCCGCGCACGACCGTCGACGGCGCGCGGCGCAAGGTGCAGTCGCTGCTGCGGCGCTGGCGCGCCACGCGGCTCGAGCACGGCGGCGTCTGGCTCGAGGGGCTGAGCTTCTCGGCTGGCGTCGCCGACACGCTGGCTGCCGACCCGACCCCGGCGGCCCTGCTCAAGGCCGCCGACGAGGCGCTGCTGGGGGCCAAGCGCAGCGGCCGCAACCGGGTGCGGCTGGCGACCGAGGCCGTCCCGGCGGCGGCCGACGGCCTCGCGCCGGCGATCTCGCATCGGCGCACCCCCCCGGCGAGCGACGCCCGATGCTGACCCCCGCCTTCGTCGCCCCGGCACGCTTCGACAATGCCGACGCTGCGCTGGCGCAGGTGCAGCGGATCTACGACGCCGGCGTCGCGCACCTGCGCCAGGCCCTGCAGCGCTATGTCGCGGGCGAACGGCCCGCCGCGCGCGTGCGCGCGTTCTACCCGTTCGTGCGCGTGCAGGTCCGCCGCGGCGGGCGTGCCGACTCGAGGCTGGCCTACGGCTTCGTCGCCGAGCCCGGCCACTACGAGACGACGCTGACGCGGCCGGACCTGTTCGCCGGCTACCTGCGCGAGCAGTTCGCGCTGCTGATCGCCAACCACGGCGCGGCGCTGGAGGTCGGCACCGGGTCGCAGCCGATCCCGTTGCCGTTCGCGCTCGCCGACGACAGCGCCGTCGAGGGCCGCCTGGACGCGGCGCAGCGCCAGGCGATGCGCGAGCACTTCGACCTGCCCGACCTCGGCGCGATGGACGACGGCATCGCCAACGGTACCCACGAGCCGGCGCCGGGCGAGCCGCGGCCGCTGGCGCTGTTCACCGCGCCACGCATCGACTACTCGCTGCAGCGGCTGCGCCATTACAGCGGCACCTCGGCCGAGCACTTCCAGAATTTCGTCCTGTTCACGAACTACCAGTTCTACGTCGACGAGTTCGTCCGCCTCGGACGCGCGGCGATGGCCGCGGCAGACAGCCTGCGGCCGGACACGGCAGGCGACGCGCTGCCGGCGGGCGCACTCGGGCGCGGCTACACCGCGTTCGTCGAGCCGGGGCACGTCGTCACCCGCGCCGGCGGCGCGACCGACGGCACGCCGCCGGCGCGCATGCCGCAGATGCCTGCCTACCATCTGGTGCGGCCCGACCACGCCGGCGTCACGCTGGTCAACATCGGCGTCGGGCCGGCGAACGCGAAGACGATCACCGACCACGTCGCGGTGCTGCGCCCGCACGCCTGGCTGATGCTCGGCCACTGCGCGGGGCTGCGCAACACGCAGCAGCTCGGCGACTACGTGCTGGCGCACGCCTACGTGCGCGAGGACCACGTGCTCGACGAGGAGCTGCCGGCCTGGGTCCCGATCCCGGCGCTGGCGGAGGTGCAGATCGCGCTCGAGCAGGCGGTGGCCGAGGTCACGCAGCTCGCCGGCTGGGAGCTCAAGCGGGTGATGCGCACCGGCACCGTCGCCAGCACCGACAACCGCAACTGGGAGCTGCTGCCGGCGCGCAATGTCGCAACCACGCCCGAGCGGCGCTTCAGCCAGAGCCGCGCGATCGCGCTGGACATGGAGAGCGCGACGATCGCCGCCAACGGATTCCGCTTCCGCGTCCCCTACGGCACGCTGCTGTGCGTGTCGGACAAGCCGCTGCACGGCGAGATCAAGCTGCCCGGGATGGCCGACAGCTTCTACCGCGACCGCGTCGACCAGCACCTGCGCATCGGGCTGCGCGCGGTCGAGCTGCTGCGGCAGGAGAAGCCCGGCCGGCTGCACAGCCGCAAGCTGCGCAGCTTCGACGAAGTCGCCTTCCAGTAGCGGTGCGGTCGACGGTGCGAGCAACCGGCCCCGGCGCCGTCGCGGCGCCCGAGCGAGCCGACTTTGCACAGCTTTACGCGCCCCCCGCCGTCCCGTCACGCCATGGTCCCAGCATGCCCTCGATGTCCGACCGCCCAAGACCCGCCCGCTGGCGGCCCCGCGTGTCCGTGCGCGCCGCGGCCGCCCTCGTCTCGGCGGCCGCACTGACGGGCTGCACGTCGCTCGCGACGCCGCCCGGCGATCGCCCGACCGCCGTGCCGGCACCTGCGGCCTGGACGTCGGTGCGTCCTGCCGGCGCGGTGCCGGACGACCTGGCGGGTTGGTGGACGCGCTTCGGCGACCCGGCGCTCGCGCCGCTGGTCCAGCAGGCGCTGGATGCCGGCACCGACGTCGCCGCCGCGCAGGCGCGGCTGCGCCAGGCGCGCGCCGCGCGCGAACTGGCCGACGCCGGGCTGCGCCCGCACCTGGGCGGCAGCGGCTCCGGCCAGGGCAGCTGGCGCGAGGGGGCCGGCGGCAGCGAGAGCTGGCGTGCCGGGCTGGACGCGAGCTGGGAGATCGACCTCTGGGGCGCGGGCGCAGCCGGCGTGCGCGCCGCCGAGGCGACCGAGCGCGCCAGCGCGCTGACGCTCGAGGCGACGCGCGTCACGGTCGCCGCCGAGGTCGCGCTGACGCTGCTGCAGCTGCGTGGCACGCAGGTGCGCGAGGCGATCGCGCGCCGCAGCCTGGTGGCGCAGGAACAGACGCTGGCGATCGCGCGCTGGCGGCACGAGGCGGGGCTGGTCACGGCGCTCGACGTCGAACAGGCGGCCAGCGCGGTCGAGACCACGCGCGCACAGATCCCGGCGCTGCGCAGCAGCGCGGCGCAGTCGTTGCACGCGCTGGGCGTGCTCGTCGGCCGCGCGCCGGGTGCGCTGCAGGACGAGCTCGCCGCCACCCGCGACGCGGCGCTGCCGCGCGTGCCCGCGGACCTCGCGCTGGCGCTTCCCGCGGACGTGCTGCGCCAGCGCCCCGACGTCCAGGCGGCCGAGCAGCGCGTCGCCGCCGCGGCCGCGCGCGTCGAGCAGACCGACGCCGGCCGGCTGCCGAGCCTGTCGCTCGGCGGGTCGATCGGGCTGTCGGCGCTTTCGCTGTCGGGGCTGGGCAGCGGCGCCGGCGTCGCCTCGCTGCTGGCCAGCGTCAGCATGCCAGTCCTCGACGCCGGCCGGCTGCAGGCGCAGGTCCGGCAGCAGGAGGCGGCACGCGACGAGGCGCTGCAGGCCTGGCGCGCCGTCGTGCTCGCGGCGCTGCAGGAGGTCGAGGATGCGCTGGTCGCGATCGCCGCCGCGCGCGAGCAGCTCGCCGCGCAACAGGCCGCCGCCGACGCCGCGCGGCGCGCCGCCGCGATCGCCGACCAGCGCTACCGCAGCGGGCTGGTCGACTTCCAGAACGTGCTGCAGAGCCAGCGCTCGCTGCTCGCCGCCGAGGACGCCGTCGCGGCGACGACGACGACGCTGGCCAGCGCGCATGTGCGGCTGGTCAAGGCGCTGGGCGGCGGCTGGACGCCCGCGGCGCCTGCGCCGTCCGGCCGCCAGGACGTGTCGGCCGCGCGACCGCGGTCGCCCGTCCCGGCACCCGCAGCCAGCGCCGCGAACCCGCCCGTCGCCGACGCGGTCGGCGACGCGGCCGTCTCCTCCACCGCCGCCGACCCGACCTTGCGATGAGCCCACCCGACACCGCCCTCGACGACCTCCTCGGCCCCGGCGGCGGGCGCCGCCGCTGGTGGCGTCGCCCCGCCTTGTGGATCGGCGCGCTGCTGGCCGTGCTCGCCGCCGCGGCGCTGTGGTGGTGGCAAGGCCAGCGCCAGGCCGCGACGGCGCCGCAGTTCCAGACGCAGCCGGCCGCGCGCGGCCCGCTGGTCGTCACCGTGACCGCCAGCGGGACGCTGCAGCCGACAACGCAGGTCGAGATCGGCAGCGAGCTGTCGGGGACCGTCGCGCGCGTGCTGGCCGACGTCAACGACCGGGTGAGAAAGGGCCAGGTGCTGGTCGCGCTCGACGACGCCCGGCTGCGCGACCAGGTGACGGCGTCGCGCGCGGCGCTCGCGATCGCCGAGGCGGCGCTGAAGCAGGCGGCAGCCGGCGCCGCCGAGGCGCGCGACACGCTGGCGCGGCTGCGCGACGTGCGCGAGCGCAGCGGCGGCCAGGTGCCATCGCAGTCCGAGATGGCCGGCGCCGAGGCCGCCGCCGCGCGCGCCGAGGCCGGCATCGCCAGCGCGCGTGCCAATGTCGAGCAGGCGCGCGCGACGCTGTCCAGCCACGAGACCAACCTCGCCAAGGCGTCGATCCGCTCGCCGATCGACGGCGTCGTGCTGTCGCGCAAGGCCGAGCCGGGCAACGCGGTGGCGGCGTCGCTGCAGGCGGTGACGCTGTTCACGCTGGCCGAGGACCTGAAGCAGATGAAGCTGCAGGTCCACGTCGACGAGGCCGACGTCGGCCAGGTGCGCGAGGGCCAGCGCGCCAGCTTCACGGTGGCGGCCTACCCGACCCGGCGCTATCCGGCGCGCATCGTTCGCCTGGGCTTCGGGCCGACGACCAAGGACAACGTCGTCACCTACCTGGCCGACCTGACGGTCGACAACGAGGACCTGTCGCTGCGACCGGGCATGACGGCGACGGCGACGATCACGACCGTCGAACGCCAGGACGCGCTGCTGGTGCCGAATGCGGCGCTGCGCTTCACGCCGGCGGCCGCCGGCAACGGCGCGGCGCCCTCGGGCAACCGCAGCATCGTCTCCAGCATGTTCCCGCGCATGCCCGGCAGCGGCTCGCGCCGCGCCGCCGGCACCGATACCGCGCAGGTGCGCCAGGTCTGGGTGCTCGAGGGCACCCAGCCGCGCGCGGTCGCGGTCACGCCCGGGGTCAGCGATGGTCGCCTGACCGAGGTCACGAGCGACGATCTGCAGCCCGGGATGGCGGTCATCGTCGGCCAGACCATGGGCAGCCCGACGTGACCGCGCCGCTGATCCAGCTGCGCGGCGTGACCAAGGTCTACGGCAGCGGGTCGGCCGAGGTGCAGGCGCTGCGCGGCGTCGACCTCGAAATCGCCGACGGCGAATTCGTCGCCATCATGGGGCCCAGCGGCTCGGGCAAGTCGACGGCGATGAATATCCTCGGCTGCCTCGATTCGCCGACCGCGGGCGCCTACCTGTTCCGAGGCGTGCCGGTGCACCGGCTCGACCGCGACCAGCGCGCGCTGCTGCGCCGCGCGCACCTGGGGTTCGTGTTCCAGGGCTTCAACCTGCTGCCGCGCACCAGCGCGCTGGAGAATGTCGAGCTGCCGCTGCTGTACCGCGGCGAGCCGCGCGCGGCGCGCCGGCGCGCGGCGCTGGCGGCGCTGGCCTCGGTCGGGCTGCAGGGGCGCGAGCATCACACGCCGGCCGAGCTGTCGGGCGGGCAGCAGCAGCGGGTCGCGATCGCGCGCGCGCTGGTCACCGACCCGACCGTGCTGCTCGCCGACGAGCCGACCGGCAACCTCGACAGCCAGCGCGGGCGCGAGATCATGGAGCTGCTGGCCGCACTCAACCGCGATCGCGGCATCACGGTGCTGATGGTCACGCACGAGGCCGACATGGCGGCCTACGCGCGGCGCGTCGTGCGCTTCGTCGACGGCCGGCTCGACAGCGACCACCGGCAAGACGGCGTGCCCGCCACCGCCGCCCCGCAGCCGGAGAAGGCCTGATGTGGTGGAACACGCTCGGCCTGGCGCTGCGCGAGATCCGGCGCAACCTGCTGCGCAGCTTCCTGACCATCCTGGGCATCGTCATCGGGGTGGCCGCGGTGGTGACGATGGTGACGATCGGCCAGGGGGCCACGCGCGCGGTATCGGAGCAGATCACGAGCCTGGGCACCAACCTGCTGATGATCCGCCCCGGCCAGCGCATGGGCCCGGGGCGCGACGCCGCCGGATCGCCGCCGTTCCGCCAGGCCGACGCCGAGGCGATCGCGGCCCAGGTGCCGGGGGTCGCCGCGGTCGCGCCGCAGGCCGCCACCGGCGCGATCGCGATCTACGGCGCGCGCAACTGGTCGACCGTCGTATACGGCACGACGAACGCCTATTTCGAGACCAACAACTGGACGCTGGCCGACGGCCGCATGTTCGAGGAGGCCGAGCTGCGCGCCGGCAGCTCGGTGTGCGTGATCGGCGCCACCGTGCGGCGCGAGCTGTTCGGCGCCGAGGAGCCGGTCGGCTCGCGGCTGCGGCTGCGCAACATCAGCTGCGAGGTCGTCGGCCTGCTGCGCAGCAAGGGCCAGGGCGGGATCGGCCAGGACCAGGACGACCTGGTGCTGATGCCGATCGCGACCGTGCAGCGGCGGCTGACCGGCACCCTCAACGTCAACACGCTGCTGGTGTCGATGGCCCCCGGCGCCGATGCCGAAGCGGTGAAGGCCGACCTGGCGCGGCTGCTGCGCGAGCGGCGCAAGCTGGCCGACAGCGACGACAACAACTTCAACATCCTCGACACCCAGCAGCTCGCCGACACGCTGTCGGGAACGACGCAGGTGATGACGACGCTGCTCGGCGCGGTGGCGGCGGTCAGCCTGCTCGTCGGCGGCATCGGGATCATGAACATCATGCTCGTCAGCGTCACCGAGCGCACGCGCGAGATCGGCATCCGGCTCGCGATCGGCGCCCTCGGCTACGAGGTGCTGGCGCAGTTCCTGGTCGAGGCGGTGGTGCTGGCGGCGCTGGGCGGGCTGATCGGGATCGTGCTGGCGGCGATCGCCTCGGTGGCGCTGTCGGGGTTGATGGGCGTGCCCTACCTCTTCGACCCCGCGATCAACGTGCTGGCCTTCGGCTTCGCGGCCGTGATCGGGATCGTCTTCGGCTACTTCCCGGCCCGGCGCGCGGCGCGGCTGGACCCGATCGAGGCGCTGCGGCACGAGTGAGCGCCGCAGCCCATGCCGCGCCGCGTCAGCGCAGCAGCGGCCGCAGTGCCAGCAGCCCGAGCACCGGCCCGGCCGCCAGCCAGGGCAGCAGCGATGCCAGCGGCACGCTCTGCGCCAGGCCGACGAAGAGCTGGATGCTCGCGACGCTGATCGCGAAGCCGACGCCGTTGGCGAGCGTCAGCACGCTGCCGACGCCGTCGCGCGGCGCGTTCATCGCCGTCAGGGTCGAGAACTGCGGCGAGTCGCCGGCCACCGTGATGCCCCACAGCAGCAGCCAGCCGTAGAAGACCGGCGCCGGCGCCGCCATCGCCCAGGGCGCGGCCAGGCAGCACAGCCCGCTGACCGCCAGCTGCGCGCCGGCCACGCGCGCGCTGCCGCGCCCGGGCGCGCCGGCACGTGCGAGCGCGATCGCCAGCCAGCCGCCCGCGGCGCATCCGATCGCCCCGGCCCCGAGCACCGCGAACGCCGCCCACGACAGCGCCGGCCCGGCGAGCCGGGTCGCGAGCACCGCCGGCACCAGCACCCACATCGTGTACAGCTCCCACATGTGGCCGAAGTAGCCGAGCACCGACGCACGCACGCGGCGGTCGGTGGCGATGCTGGCCAGCGCGCGAGCGTGCAGCCCGGTCACGCGCGCCGGGGCCGCCTGCGGCGGAGGGATGCCGGCCGCCACCAGCACGCCGGCTGCGACCGACGCCAGCGCGACGCCCGCGAAGACGGCCTGCCAGGGCCCGCCGGCGGTGCCGGCGGCGAGCGCGCGCAGCGCGTGCGGCAGCGCGCTGCCGACCACCAGCGCGCCGACGAGCAAACCCATCGCCGCACCGAGCCCGCGCGGAAACCACTGCGCGGCGATCTTCATCCCGACCGGATAGATGCCGGCGAGGAAGAAGCCCGTCAACGCCCGCAACGCGAGCAGCAGCGTGAACGAAGGCGCCAGCAGCATGCCCGCCAGCGTGCAGCCGGCACTCGCCAGCGCGCAGCCGAGGAAGACCGCGCGCGGCGGGAAGCGGTCCGCCACGGCGAGCAGCGCGAAGACCAGCGTGCCGGCGACGAAACCGAGCTGCAGCGCCGAAGTCAGCGTACCGACGGCGGCCGCCGGCCAGCCGAAGTCCTGCTGCAGGTCGGGCATGACGGCGTTGACGGCGAACCACGGCGAGGTGCCCAGGAATTGCGCCAGCACCAGCAGCGGCAGCACGCGCCGCGGGGCGGGCGAGGCTTGCATGGCACCGACGCTACACCAGGTCGAGCACGGCGCACGCGTCGCGCAGCCGTGCGGGCCCGACCGGGAACTGTGGGGTTCTGCGCGGCGGCTGCAGAGGAACCGTGACACCATCAGCAAGGAAGACGCGTGCAGCAGGCAAGCGGGTCGCTTCATTCCGGGGTCGTCGCCTGCGCCTGTGGCGCAGGCCGCGGGCGGCGCACGTGACGTCCCCCCGGGTCGCCCCGACCTTGTGCGCCCGCGCTCGACGGGCTACGCTGGCCCGATTCCGACCACGACCCACGCCGCGGCCGCATGGCCGGCGGCCCAGGAGACCGCCCGCCATGCACAGTCCCTCCCCTGCAGCCGGCACGGCCGGCGTCGAAGCGATCCGCACCCTCGCCCTGGTCGGCCCGACCGGCAGCGGCAAGACCCTGCTGGCCGAGGCCTTGCTGCACGCTGCCGGCGCGATCGCCGCCGTCGGTTCGCTCGAACGCGGCGCCACCGTCAGCGACCACGACCCACTCGAGCGCAAGTACCAGCACTCGCTCAACGCCTCGCTGATGCACTGCAGCCACGGCGGCTGCCGGATCCACCTGATCGACACCCCGGGGCTGCCGGACTTCCTCGGCCAGGCGCTGCCGGCGCTGGAGGCGGTCGAGACGGTGGCGGTCGTGATCGACGCCGCCACCGGCATCACGCCGACCGCCGAGCGCATGATGGCCTGGGCCGCCGAACGCCAGCTCGACCGCATGATCGTCGTCAACAAGATCGACGCCGATCCGGCCGCGCTGCCGGCGCTGCTCGAACAGATCCAGGCCACCTTCGGCCGCGAATGCCTGCCGCTGAACCTGCCCGACGCCGGCGCGAGCAAGGTCGTCGACTGCTTCTACGACCGCGACGGCCACAGCGACTTCGGCGCCGTCGCCGACGCGCATCGTGCACTCGTCGAGCAAGTGGTGGAAGTGGACGCTGACTTCGTCGACCGCTACCTGAACGACGGCGATATCGACGCCAGCGAGCTGCACGCGCCGCTGGAGCAGGCGCTGCGCGAGGGGCACCTGATCCCGGTCGTCTTCACGAGCGCGAAGAGCGGCGCCGGCGTAGCCGAGCTGCTCGACGTCGTCGTCAAGCTGCTGCCGAACCCGACCGAGTCCAACCCGCCGGACTTCCTCCACGGCGAGGGCGAGTCGGCGCAGCCGATGCATGCCGCACCCGACCCGGCGCAGCATGTGCTGGCGCATGTCTTCAAGGTCACGGTCGACCCCTACGCCGGGCGCATGGGCATCTTCCGCGTCTGGCAGGGGCGGGTCAGCAAGGACAGCCAGCTCTACATCGGCGATGCGCGCAAGCCGTTCAAGGTCGGGCACCTGTTCATGCTGCAGGGCAAGACCTACGTCGAGGTCGACGAGGCGTTGCCGGGCGATATCGCCGCGGTGGCCAAGGTCGACGACATCGTGTTCGACGCCGTGCTGCACGATGCGGCCGAGGACGCACACATCCATCTGAAGCCGCTGGCCTTCCCGACCCCGGTGCACGGGCTGGCGCTGCGGCCGAAGCGCCACGGCGACGAGCAGCGCCTGTGGGAGATCGTCGGCAAGCTCGTTGCCGAGGATCCCTGCCTGAAGCTCGAGCATGTGCCGGCGACCAACGAGACCATCGTCTATGGCCTGGGTGAGCTGCACCTGCGCGTGCTGCTCGAACGGCTGCAGGAGGGGCACCGCTTCGAGGTCGACACCGCGCCGCCGCGCATCGCCTACCGCGAGACGATCACCGCGCCGGCCGAGGGCCACCACCGGCACAAGAAGCAGACCGGCGGCGCGGGGCAGTTCGGCGAGGTCTTCCTGCGCATCGAGCCGCTGCCGCGCGGCGGCGGGTTCGAGTTCGCCGACGAGGTCAAGGGCGGCGTGATCCCGAACCAGTTCATCCCCGCGGTCGAGAAGGGCGTGCGCGAGGTGCTGACCAGCGGCGCGATCTCGGGCCATCCGGTGGTCGACGTCAAGGTTACGGTCTACGACGGCAAGCACCACAGCGTCGACAGCAAGGAGATCGCGTTCGTGACGGCCGGCCGCAAGGCAATGCTGGCGGCGGTGCGCGAGGCGCGGCCGATCGTGCTCGAGCCGATCGTCGAGGTCGACATCGAGGCCCCGGACGGGGCGCTGGGCGACATCACCGGCGACCTGTCGTCGCGCCGCGGCATCGTCACCGGCACCGCCAACGGCGCCGCCGGCACGATGCGCGTGCGCGGCCAGGCGCCGCTGTCGGAGCTTTCGGGCTACCAGATGCGGCTGAATGCGCTGACCAGCGGCCAGGGGCGCTACACGATCGCCCTCTCGCACTACGAGGCGGTGCCGCCGCAAGTGCAGCAGCAGCTGGCGTCGGCGTGGAAGGTGCACGACGAGGACTGATCCCCCCGGGGCACGGCCGCGCCGGCGCGTTCCGGCGCGTGCCAGCACGATCGCCGCACTGGCGGCATAATCCCGCCTTGTCGAGAGGGGAGTAGCCTGCCGCCCGCACCGGGGTGGCCGCGGTACCCCGTCAGTACGAAGCAGCGGCCGCCGGGCCGCACCCGCTTCCGGGCCCGCACAAGACACGCGTCTTGCGCAAGACCTTTCGGCGCGATTCCCAACCATCTTTTCCGGGAGTGTCCATGGACACCATCGCGCCGGCCTGGCTGTGGGCCTTCTTCGTCGCGTCCGTGATCGTCGCGCTGTTCGTCGACTTCGTCGTCCTCAAGAAGCAGGGCGCGCACGAGGTCCGCGTGAAGGAGGCGCTGAACTGGTCGCTCGTCTGGGTGGCGCTGAGTTTCGCGTTCAACGGCCTGTTCTGGTGGGCGGTGGCGCAGGACCACGGCACGGCCGTGGCGAACACGCGGGCGATGGAGTTCCTGACCGGCTACCTGATCGAGAAGAGCCTGGCGGTCGACAACATCTTCGTCTTCCTGATGATCTTCACCTACTTCGCGGTGCCGCCGGCCTACCAGAAGCGGGTGCTGATGATCGGCATCATCGGTGCGATCGTGCTGCGCACGGGGATGATCCTGGTCGGATCGTGGCTGATCGCGCACTTCCACTGGATCCTCTACCTCTTCGGCGCCTTCCTGGTGCTCACCGGCGTCAAGATGTGGTGGGCCGCGGGGCAGGAGCCCGACCTGCAGGGCAACCCGGCGCTCAAGCTGCTCAAGCGCGTGATGCCGGTCAGCCAGGGCTTCGACGGCGAGAGGTTCTTCACCGTGCAGCGTGGCCGGCGCATCGCCACGCCGCTGCTGATGGTCGTTGCGCTGGTCGGCATCACCGACGTCATCTTCGCCGTCGACTCGATCCCGGCGATCTTCGCCATCACGACCGACCCGTTCATCGTGCTGACGAGCAACATCTTCGCCATCCTCGGGCTGCGGGCGATGTATTTCCTGCTCGCCGCCGTGGCCACCAAGTTCCACCTTCTGAGCTACGGGCTGGCGGTGATCCTGGTCTTCATCGGCACCAAGATGCTGCTCATCGACGTCGTGAAGATCCCGGTGCTGGTGTCGCTGGGGGTCGTCGTCGCGGTGCTGGCAGTCACCATGGTCTGGAGCGTGCGGACTGCACCGCGGATCCCGTCCCGATCGTCGGTCGAGCGCGGTTGACCCCCGGTCCGGGTTCGGCGTGCGTCCCGTCCAGCGGCAGAGAGCGCCCTGCGCGTCCTGCCGCGCTGAAGTCGACGCGTTGCGGGCCGATACTGCGTCCAGAACTGCCTCGCGATGGAACTCGACCCCACGCGCTTCGTGACCCGCGCACCCGCCGACGCCGCAGGCTGGGTGGCGCTGTTCGACGCCGAGCGGCTGCCGGTGCTGGCTTCGACGGCGGCCGAGATCGAGCTTTGGCGCCAGCACGAGGACGCTGCCGATGCACACGCGCTCGGAGAGCTGATCGCCGGCGATCCGCTGATGACGCTGGCGCTGATGGCACGCGTGGCGGCCGTGCGGCGGGCGCGCGATGCCGAGGCCGACGACCTAGGCGCGCCCGAGACGGTGACCGCGGCGCTCGTGCTGTTGGGTATCGCGCCGTTTTTCCGCTGCTTCGGCCCGCAGCCGATCGTCGACGACTGGCTGGCCGATCAGCCACGCGCGCGCGAGGGCTTCGAAGCCGTGCTGGCGCGCGCCCGACGCGGTGCCCGCTTCGCACTCGCGTTCGCGGCACACCGTCTCGATCCGGACGCGGCGGTCATCCATGCCGCAGCGATGCTGCACGAGGTCGCGGAGATGCTGCTGTGGCTGCGCGCGCCTTCGCTGGCCGCCGCCATCGCGGACTGGCAAGCGGCCGCCCCTGGCCTTCGCAGCGCCGCTGCGCAGCGTGCCGTGCTGGGGACGACGCTGGCCGAGATCGAGTGCGAATTGCTTCGCGCCTGGGGCCTGCCACCATTGCTGCGGCGCATCACCGACGAGCGCCACGCCGGCGACCCGCAGGTGCGCAACGTCCTGTTGGCCGTCCGCGCCGCGCGGCACAGCTCCCGTGGCTGGGACGACCCGGCATTACCCGACGACCTGCGCGAGATCGGCGCGCTGCTGCAACTGGGCGACGCGCCGGTTCTGCGGCTGCTGCGCGACATCGACTGCGACACCGTCGAGCCCTGGCCGCGCGATGGGGCGGACCAGAAATAGCCCAGACGCAAGTTACCTCGGGTCGATTCCTCGCCGACCCCATCCACCATGCGATCGTCGAGCACGCTTCGCCGCCTGACTCAGGTGAGCGTAGCGTCCTGTTCGAGGAGTCGAAGCAGCGCATCGAAGGGCTCGGGGCGCTCGACCATGCCGATATGGCCGACGGCCCCCAGATGCCGGTTGTCGGCCCCGGGCAACGTCGCCGACGAGGCCGGGAAGACGATATTGTCCGCGTGCGCGTAGAAGCACGTCGTGCGCAAGTGCTGTGCCCGCGGCTGGCGTGCCAGCAGCGCGGCCGACCAGGCGGCACCTTCGCGCATCTGCCGGGCATTCGGGGCGCGTGCCAGCCGAGCGAGCCGCGTTCCGCGATGCGGCGAGCCGATCGTGATCAGGTGGCGAATCCGCGTCGTCGGCTGCGAGGCCCACCAGTGGCGAGTTGCCAGACCGCCCATGCTGTGCGCCACGATGATCGGTGGCACGCCGGTTGCGGCCTCCAACAGTCGCACCCCCGCCTCGATACGGGTGTCGTAGTCCTCGATGCGGCCAAAGACGGGCTCCAGGTCGACCGCGACGAAGGGCGTGCCGCGCCGGGTCAGCCTGTGCAGCCATCGCCGCCAAAGCCCGCGGTTGCAGACGAAGCCGTGGATCAGCAGCACCCCGCTGCGGCCCCAGGCATCGGGCGGGAGATGGTCGGCCGGCGCCCGGCTCAGGAACGGCTGCCAGAGTCCGAAGACCCGGACCGCATGCACGAGTTCGTGCCACCAGGCGACGATGGTACGGCCCGGTGCGGGCGCGCCAGCAGGATCGCGCTCGTTGCTGCGGCGTGCCCAGAAGAACTCGACCGCCATCAACGTTGCGTGAAGTACCGGCACGAACGCGAGCGCGGCCATCGCCCACCCGAGGCCGCCCGACGCATAAGAAGCCGCCGCACCCAGCAACGCCCCCGCGGCCAACAGCAGCACCAGAGTCGCTTGCGCCCGTGCCAAGCTCGCCCCCTGCACCGACGCGGCGACGCGCGACGGATCGCTGCGCGACCCGGCACGATCATCGGGCGCGATGGCAGGCGGCGGAACGGTCGAGACCTCCCCGTCCGCTGGCGCGCCATCCCGCCGCGCGGGATCCCTATCATCGGCGGCCATGGATCCCGTCGGACAAGAAATCGTTCGCCATCTCGAGGAAGTCGCGGCCGAGCGCCGGGCTCGCCACGAGGAGCCCGCGCTGGCGGAGCGCGTTCACGCGCTGAAGGATTATCAGCACCGCCGGTTCCAGCAGACCTACGCCGACTTGCTCGCGCAGCCCCGCTACAGCGAGGCGGCGCGGTTCTTTCTCGACGAGTTGTACGGTCCGCACGACTTCACTGCCCGCGATGCGCAGTTCGCACGCATCGTGCCTGCACTGGTGCGGCTGTTCCCGCGCCATATCGTCGAAACCGTCTCGACGCTCGGTCATCTGCATGCGTTGTCGGAGCAGCTCGATACCGCGATGGCGCGCCACCTGACGGAGTTGCCACTGACCGCAGCCGCGTACGCCGAGGCTTGGCGGCGGGTCGGACGTGCCGACGATCGAGAGCGGCAGATCGCCTTCATGCACGCGATCGGAAGCGAACTGGACCATTACACCGCGAACCCGCTGCTGCGCCACACGCTACGCATGATGCGCAGGCCAGCGGCGGTCGCCGGACTCGGTGCGCTGCAGCGGTTTCTCGAGACCGGATTCGACACATTCCGGGCCTTGCGCGGTGCCGAGTCCTTCCTGCAGACGATCTCGGCACGAGAGCGTGACCTGGCGGGACGGCTCTTCGACCCGATTGAGCCGGTACCGGCCGACTTCCTTGCCGCCGAAGTTACCGCACGGCAAGCCGATCCCGGCAAGTCGTGACCGGACAAGGCTGTACCGACCGGCAGGCGGGAACGGCCAGGCGAAAAGAAGAAACCCCGGAGCGAGCAGCCCCGGGGTTTCGGATAAATAGCCTGACGATGCCCTACTTTCACACGGGAATCCGCACTATCATCGGCGCAAAGGCGTTTCACTTTCCTGTTCGGGATGGGAAGGAGTGGGACCACCTCGCTATGGTCGTCAGGCTTGACTTGTCGCCCTGCAGATTTTCGCTGCAGAGCCAATTCACAGAGTCGATCAATCGATTGCGTCGACCGAGGCATAACTCACTCGATCGTCAAAGTTATAGGGTCAAGCCGCACGAGCAATTAGTACCGGTTAGCTTAACGCATTACTGCGCTTCCACACCCGGCCTATCAACGTCCTGGTCTCGAACGACTCTTTAGGGGGCTCGAGGCCCCGGCAAGACTAATCTTGAGACGAGTTTCCCGCTTAGATGCTTTCAGCGGTTATCTCTTCCGCACTTAGCTACTCGGCAGTGCCACTGGCGTGACAACCGATACACCAGAGGTGCGTCCACTCCGGTCCTCTCGTACTAGGAGCAGGCTCTCTCAATCTTGCAGCGCCCACGGAAGATAGGGACCAAACTGTCTCACGACGTTCTGAACCCAGCTCACGTACCTCTTTAAATGGCGAACAGCCATACCCTTGGGACCGACTACAGCCCCAGGATGAGATGAGCCGACATCGAGGTGCCAAACACCGCCGTCGATATGAACTCTTGGGCGGTATCAGCCTGTTATCCCCAGAGTACCTTTTGTCCGTTGAGCGATGGCCCTTCCATACAGAACCACCGGATCACTTAGTCCTACTTTCGTACCTGCTCGACTTGTCAGTCTCGCAGTCAAGCACGCTTGTACCTATGCACTATCAGCACGATTTCCGACCGTGCCTAGCGTACCTTCGAACTCCTCCGTTACGCTTTAGGAGGAGACCGCCCCAGTCAAACTGCCCACCATGCACTGTCCCCAACCCGGATAACGGGCCAAGGTTAGAACCTCAAACACACCAGGGTGGTATTTCAAGGATGGCTCCACGGCACCTGGCGGCACCGCTTCAAAGCCTCCCACCTATCCTACACAGATCTGTTCAAAGTCCAATGCAAAGCTGCAGTAAAGGTTCATGGGGTCTTTCCGTCTTTCCGCGGGGAGATTGCATCATCACAAACATTTCAACTTCGCTGAGTCTCTGGAGGAGACAGCGTGGCCATCGTTACGCCATTCGTGCAGGTCGGAACTTACCCGACAAGGAATTTCGCTACCTTAGGACCGTTATAGTTACGGCCGCCGTTTACTGGGACTTCAGTCAAGAGCTTGCACCCCATCATTTAATCTTCCAGCACCGGGCAGGCGTCACACCCTATACGTCGACTTTCGTCTTTGCAGAGTGCTATGTTTTTGATAAACAGTCGCAGCCACCGATTCTCTGCGGCCTCATTGGGCTCCGTCTGTACGACTTCACCTACTAAAGGCACACCTTCTTCCGAAGTTACGGTGTCAATTTGCCGAGTTCCTTCTCCAGAGTTCTCTCAAGCGCCTTAGAATACTCATCTCGCGCACCAGTGTCGGTTTGCGGTACGGTCGTGTGCAGCTGAAGCTTAGTGGCTTTTCCTGGAAGCAGGGTATCACTCACTTCGGAGGCAAGCCTCCTCGTTATCACCCCTCATCTAAGCCCGGCGGATTTGCCTACCAGGCACGACTACAGGCTTGAACCGGGACATCCAACACCCGGCTGAGCTAACCTTCTCCGTCCCCACATCGCACTGCACATCGGTACAGGAATATTGACCTGTTTCCCATCAGCTACGCATCTCTGCCTCGCCTTAGGGGCCGACTCACCCTACGCCGATGAACGTTGCGTAGGAAACCTTGCGCTTTCGGCGAGGGGGCTTTTCACCCCCTTTAACGCTACTCATGTCAGCATTCGCACTTCTGATACCTCCAGCAGGCCTCACGACCCACCTTCACAGGCTTACAGAACGCTCTCCTACCACTCGCACTTGCGTGCGAATCCGCAGCTTCGGTAACTGGCTTAGCCCCGTTACATCTTCCGCGCAGGACGACTCGATCAGTGAGCTATTACGCTTTCTTTAAATGATGGCTGCTTCTAAGCCAACATCCTGACTGTCTTAGCCTTCCCACTTCGTTTCCCACTTAGCCAATTTTAGGGACCTTAGCTGGCGGTCTGGGTTGTTTCCCTCTCGTGTCCGGACGTTAGCACCCGGTGCACTGTCTCCCGAGCTGTACTCGTCGGTATTCGGAGTTTGCAATGGTTTGGTAAGTCGCCATGACCCCCTAGCCATAACAGTGCTCTACCCCCGACGGTAATACTCGAGGCACTACCTAAATAGTTTTCGGAGAGAACCAGCTATTTCCAGGTTTGTTTAGCCTTTCACCCCTATCCACAGCTCATCCGCTAATTTTGCAACACTAGTCGGTTCGGACCTCCAGTAAGTGTTACCTCACCTTCATCCTGGCCATGGATAGATCACCTGGTTTCGGGTCTACACCCAGCGACTGAACGCCCTATTCGGACTCGGTTTCCCTGCGCCTTCCCTATTCGGTTAAGCTTGCCACTGAATGTAAGTCGCTGACCCATTATACAAAAGGTACGCCGTCACCCTTGCGGGCTCCGACTGTTTGTATGCATGCGGTTTCAGGATCTATTTCACTCCCCTCCCGGGGTTCTTTTCGCCTTTCCCTCACGGTACTTGTTCACTATCGGTCGATTACGAGTATTTAGCCTTGGAGGATGGTCCCCCCATGTTCAGACAGGATTTCACGTGTCCCGCCCTACTTGTCGCGCACCTAGTTCCACATCTCGACTTTCTCATACGGGGCTATCACCCGCTGTGGCCGGACTTTCCAGACCGTTCTGATAGAAGAGATGCTAAAGTACGCAGGCTGATCCGATTTCGCTCGCCACTACTTTCGGAATCTCGGTTGATGTCTTTTCCTCGAGTTACTGAGATGTTTCAGTTCACCCGGTTCGCCTCGCACACCTATGTATTCAGCGTACGATACCTTTCGGTGGGTTTCCCCATTCGGAAATCTCCGGATCAAAGCTAATTTGCCAGCTCCCCGAAGCTTATCGCAGGCTATCACGTCCTTCATCGCCTGTAATCGCCAAGGCATCCACCACATGCACTTAGTCGCTTGACCCTATAACTTTGACGTCCCGAAGGACCGGGTCAATGACCGTATCGAGTATTCGCGTTATGCCATTCCACGGCTCTTTCGAGCCGGTTTGGTGACGCAATCGAGATCGCCGTGAACGCTTACGGCCTTGCGGCCTGCGCCTGCGGCGATTCTGATTCGACTCTATGAATTGTTAAAGAACGACAGCCGATCTCGCGATCGCACTCTCCAGCACGGCAAGCCGTGCTGGAGAGTACTATCGTCGACCACGATGGTGGAGGTGAACGGGATCGAACCGATGACCCCCTGCTTGCAAAGCAGGTGCTCTCCCAGCTGAGCTACACCCCCTTGTGCTTGGTGGGTCTGGTTGGATTCGAACCAACGACCCCCGCCTTATCAAGACGGTGCTCTAACCGACTGAGCTACAGACCCTCGCGTCGGGTGATCTGTCGTCAACAACAGCCGATAAGTGTGGGCGCCCGAGATTGGGTGCGATTTCCAGAAAGGAGGTGATCCAGCCGCACCTTCCGATACGGCTACCTTGTTACGACTTCACCCCAGTCACGAACCCCGCCGTGGTAAGCGCCCTCCTTGCGGTTAGGCTACCTACTTCTGGCGGAACCCGCTCCCATGGTGTGACGGGCGGTGTGTACAAGACCCGGGAACGTATTCACCGCGGCAAGCTGATCCGCGATTACTAGCGATTCCGACTTCACGCAGTCGAGTTGCAGACTGCGATCCGGACTACGACCGGTTTTCTGGGATTGGCTCCCCCTCGCGGGTTGGCAGCCCTCTGTACCGGCCATTGTATGACGTGTGTAGCCCTACCCATAAGGGCCATGATGACCTGACGTCGTCCCCACCTTCCTCCGGTTTGTCACCGGCAGTCTCATTAGAGTGCCCTTACGTAGCAACTAATGACAAGGGTTGCGCTCGTTGCGGGACTTAACCCAACATCTCACGACACGAGCTGACGACGGCCATGCAGCACCTGTGTCCAGGCTCTCTTTCGAGCACCAAGCCATCTCTGGCAAGTTCCTGGCATGTCAAGGGTAGGTAAGGTTTTTCGCGTTGCGTCGAATTAAACCACATCATCCACCGCTTGTGCGGGTCCCCGTCAATTCCTTTGAGTTTCAACCTTGCGGCCGTACTCCCCAGGCGGTCAACTTCACGCGTTAGCTACGTTACTGAGAAGGAACCTTCCCAACAACTAGTTGACATCGTTTAGGGCGTGGACTACCAGGGTATCTAATCCTGTTTGCTCCCCACGCTTTCGTGCATGAGCGTCAGTACAGGCCCAGGGGACTGCCTTCGCCATCGGTGTTCCTCCGCATATCTACGCATTTCACTGCTACACGCGGAATTCCATCCCCCTCTGCCGTACTCCAGCCACGCAGTCACAAGTGCAGTTCCCAGGTTGAGCCCGGGGATTTCACACCTGTCTTGCGCGGCCGCCTGCGCACGCTTTACGCCCAGTAATTCCGATTAACGCTTGCACCCTACGTATTACCGCGGCTGCTGGCACGTAGTTAGCCGGTGCTTATTCTTCAGGTACCGTCATCCTGCCGAGGTATTAGCTCGGCATATTTCTTCCCTGACAAAAGCGGTTTACAACCCGAAGGCCTTCTTCCCGCACGCGGCATGGCTGGATCAGGCTTGCGCCCATTGTCCAAAATTCCCCACTGCTGCCTCCCGTAGGAGTCTGGGCCGTGTCTCAGTCCCAGTGTGGCTGGTCGTCCTCTCAGACCAGCTACAGATCGCAGGCTTGGTAGGCCTTTACCCCACCAACTACCTAATCTGGCATCGGCCGCTCCAATAGCGCGAGGCCTTGCGGTCCCCCGCTTTCACCCGTAGGTCGTATGCGGTATTAATCCGGCTTTCGCCGAGCTATCCCCCACTACTGGGCACGTTCCGATGTATTACTCACCCGTTCGCCACTCGTCGGCACCCGAAGGCCCGTTACCGTTCGACTTGCATGTGTAAGGCATGCCGCCAGCGTTCAATCTGAGCCAGGATCAAACTCTTCAGTTCGATCTTGAATGCTCCAAGGAATCGAAGTGATCTCACTTCTATCCATGAGCGTTGAAGGCCTTGCGGCCTCGAGCCTTGCGGCTCTTGGCACCCGCCTTCGAACGCCCACGCTTATCGGCTGTATGTTGTTAAAGAGCTTGGCGGCCTGAACCGCGGCGCTGAGTTGCAATCAGCGAAGACCAACAGTCTCGCATTTTTTGCTAGACCCTGTCAAGCACTCGGGTATTCCCGGGTGGCAGGGCAGATCCTAGGCGCCTGCAGCGAGCGCCCCGTGAAGCGGCGCCGCCATGTCCTCGCCTACTCGGATCCTGTCGTGTGACGCTTTCCGGTTGGCGAGCTCACCAGTATACGCGATTCGCGGCGCGCGCCGCAAGACCGCCTGACTCGCGTCGTCTCGGCGCGGACCGTGGCGAGTGCCCTTGGCGCCGATGCCGACGTCGTGCGCCTTCGCGCGCTGCGAGCGTACTGCTGCGCGCATGGCGACGCCGGACAGAAGGCCGGCGCCACCGCGGCGGCGTTGCGCCTGGCCGCGACCGGCGCGCGTGACGATGCTGCGCGCTCAGGTCAGCGTGCCGAACGAAGGATCGAACTTCGCCCTCCGCGTGACAAAGTAGCTGCGCACGTTGCGCACGTTGGCCTGATGCGTGAACAGCGACTGCACGATACCGTCCCAGGCCGACATGCCGGGCACCGCGACGATGAGCACGAAGTCCGGTCCGGCGGAGACCCGGTAGCACTGCTGCACAGCCGGGTGCCGCAGCACCGCCGACTCGAAGGCATCCAGATGCTCTGCGCCCTGGCGATCCAGCGTGACCTCGCACACCGCCTGCAGCACCCCGCCCAGTGCCTGCGGGTCGATCAGGGCGACGCGCCGCTGGATCACCCCGGACGCCTCCAGCCTGCGGACGCGCCGCAGGCAAGTCGCGGGCGAGACGTGCACGCGCTCGGCCAGGTCCTGATTCGTGTGTGAGGCGTCGGCCTGGATCTCCCTCAGGATGCGGCGGTCGACTTCGTCGAGACCGGGCGGCTTCATTAAATTCGTTGTGTGGGAAGACGGTGTACGTGCAAGTATCCTTCATGTCGCCAGAGATGCACAATCTGTCTTCGTAGCGCGCCATCTTATGCAACAAAGTTTCGTGTTGCCTTTGTAGGATCCGCCCAGCGATCCAAGAAGCGGCGGCCTCGTCCACGCCAATCGATACCAGTCCTGGCGCTCATGGGCCCTCGCCCGGCCGCGAGGGACGCGGCGGCAGATCCGGACAGCGCCCGGACACGGCTCGCCACGACGCGACATGGGCCGATCGGGCGGCTTGGCAACAGGGCGGATCAAGGCCAGATGAAGGCCTAACGAAGGAACAACCATGTGTGGCATCGTCGGCGCGGTCGGAACGCGCAACATCGTCCCCATCCTGATCGAGGGGCTGCGGCGGCTGGAGTACCGTGGCTACGACTCCTGCGGCGTGGCCGTGCATCAGGACGGCGCGCTGCGCCGCGCACGCAGCACGGCGCGCGTGGCCGAGCTGCAGGTGCACGCGGACGATGCGCGCCTGGCCAGCGGCACCGGGATCGCGCACACCCGCTGGGCGACGCACGGCGCGCCGTCGGAGCACAACGCGCACCCGCACTTCTCGCACGGCCCGGGGGCTGTCGACCTCGCGAGCCCCGCGCTGTCGGGCCGCATCGCGCTGGTGCACAACGGCATCATCGAGAACCACGATGCCCTGCGCACCGAGCTGCAGGCGCGCGGCTACGTGTTCGCGAGCCAGACCGACACCGAGGTCATCGCCCACCTTGTGCATCTGCACTACGACGGCGACCTGCTCGAGGCGGTGCAGCGCGCGCTGCCGCGGTTGCGCGGCGCCTACGCGATCGCCGTCTTCTGCCGCGACGAACCCCAGCGCGTCGTCGGCGCGCGCGAGGGCTCGCCGCTGGTGCTGGGCCTGGGCGAGGGCGAGACCTTCGTTGCCTCCGACGCGATGGCGCTGGCCGGCGTGACCGACCAGATCGCGTACCTGGAGGACGGCGACGTCGTCGACCTGCGCCCCGGCCACGCCTGGATCAGCGCCGCGCGCGACGACGGCAGCTGGCGCGCCGTCGACAGGTCGGTGCGCACCGTGCACGCCCACACCGGCGCCGCCGAGCTCGGCCCCTACCGCCACTACATGCAAAAGGAGATCTTCGAACAGCCGCGCGCGATCGCCGACACGCTCGACGGCATCACGGCGATCGGTCCCGCGCTGTTCGGCGAAACGGCGCCGGAGATCCTGGCACGCACCGAGCAGGTCCTCATCCTGGCCTGTGGCACCAGCTATTACGCTGGCTGCACCGCGCGCTACTGGCTGGAGTCGATCGCCGGCGTGCCGACTACGGTCGAGATCGCCAGCGAGTATCGCTACCGCACCAGCGTGCCCGCCCCGCGAACGCTGGTGGTCACGATCTCGCAAAGCGGCGAGACCGCCGACACCCTGGCCGCGCTCAAGCACGCGCGCTCGCTCGCCCTGGACGACACGATGACGATCTGCAACGTCGCTACCAGCGCGATGGTGCGCGAGTGCCGGCTCGCGTTCGTCACGCGCGCGGGGGTGGAGATCGGCGTCGCGTCGACCAAGGCCTTCACGACGCAACTCGTCGGCCTGTACCTGCTGACGCTGGCACTGGCGCGCACGCGCGCACGCCTGGACGCGGCGCGCGAGGCGGCCGAGCTGCAGGCGCTGCGCCACCTGCCGGTCGCGCTGCAGTCGGTGCTGGCACTCGAGCCGCAGGTCATCGCGTGGGCCGAGGATTTCGCCCGCAAGGAACACGCGCTCTTCCTCGGCCGCGGGATGCACTATCCGATCGCGCTCGAGGGCGCGCTCAAGCTCAAGGAAATCAGCTACATCCACGCCGAGGCATACCCGGCCGGCGAGCTCAAGCACGGACCGCTGGCGCTGGTGACCGAGCAGATGCCGGTGGTGACGATCGCGCCCAACGACGCCCTGCTCGAAAAGCTCAAGAGCAACATGCAGGAAGTCCGCGCGCGCGGCGGCCAGCTCTACGCGTTCGCCGACGCCGACAGCCGCATCGACAGCGACGAGGGCCTGCACGTGATCCGCATGCCCGAGCACTACGGCGCGCTGTCGCCGATCCTGCACGTGGTGCCGCTGCAGCTGCTCGCCTACCACACTGCATGCGCGCGCGGCACCGACGTCGACAAGCCGCGCAACCTGGCCAAGAGCGTGACGGTGGAGTGAGCACCAGCCCGGTGCGGGCGCCGATCGCGATCGCGTCACCGTGACGACGGCGCAACGCCCTTCGGTCAACGGCGCTTGCTCGCTGCGCACAGCGCAGAGGCCCTCCGCCCGGCGCGATCCATGACGTCGCGGACCCGCAGCCAGCTTCCAGCCCGAGGCGTTACCTAAGTCACGGCGCCCACCCGGGTGCGCTGGCTATCCTCGGTCGCAATCATGCACGCGCTTGCGACGAGTCATCGCGACGGCGCCGCCGGGCCTGGCACCGCGCGCGGTGGGGCCGGGAATCGCGGCCTCGTGCGTCGTCTGGCGCTAGCGACCGCGCTGGCGCTCGCCGCGGGCTGCGCCACAAAGCCCGCCCCGACGCGGCTCGAAGGCTCGATCGTCGCCGCCGCTGACCTCAATCCCAGCGTCAGCGGCCGGCCCTCCCCGCTGATCCTGCGCGTGTACGAACTGCGCTCGGAGACGGCGTTCAACCAGGCCGACTTCATGTCGCTGTACCAGTCCGATCAGGCCACGCTCGGAGCGGAACTGGTTGCGCGCGAGGAGGTCATGCTGCAGCCGGGCCAGACGCGCCCGCTGGCGCGCGCGCTCGATGCGCAGACCCGCTTCGTCGGCGTCTTCGCCGCCTACCGCGACCTGGAGCGCGCGGTGTGGCGAGCCTCGGTCGCGGTGCGACCCGGGAAGGCCAACCGGCTCACGATCCGCGCCCAGCCGCTGGCGGTCTCGGCCGCGGCCCAGCCCTGAGAAGCCCGCCTCGCCCGGGCGCGCACGGCATGGCCAGTACGCAAGGGGTCGTCTGGTCGCAGGGTCTGTTCCTGCAGCCGCAGCACTTCCAGCAGGAGATGCGCCACGTCGAGCACCTGGTCGACGCGCGTGTGCGATCGGCCTTCCCCCACGCCTGGGGATTTTCCGAGCTCGTGCTCGACGAGGCTGCCTTGCCGCTCGGCCGGATTGGTATCGTCCGCGCCAGCGGCGTGCTGCCCGACGGCACGCCGTTCTCGATGCCCGACGCTGGCGCGCTGCCGTCGCCGCTCGACGTCCCGCCCGACCTGCAAGGCGAGCGCGTCTGCCTGGCAGTACCGCGGGCCCGCACGGGCGTGAACGAGGTCGATTTCGGTGACGCTTCCGGCGATCGGTCCGCACGCTACGCCGCCATCGGTGTCGAGCTGCGCGACGCCACGCGCGTCGAGGACGATCCCGAGCCGGTGCAACTGGCGGCGCTGCGCTTGCGCCTGCTGCGCGAGCGCGATGCCGGCGACGCCTACGCCGCGCTGGCGGTCGCGCGCGTCCTGGAGCGCCGTGCCGACGGCCAGGTGCTGCTCGACCGCGGCTACCTCGCAGCGCAGACGCGCATCGAGGCCAGCGGCCAGCTGTCGGCCACCGCGGTGCTGCTTCTCGGGCTGGTGCGCCAGCGCGCCCAGGCGCTGGCCGACAGCCTCGGCCAGCTCGGCCACGGCGTGTCCGAGGTGGCCGACTTCCTGATGCTGCAGCTGCTCAACCGCTTCGAGCCCGTGCTGGCACAGTTTGCCGCCGCACCCAGCGTGCATCCCTGGCACTTCCACCTCGCATGCCTGCAGCTCGCCGGCGAGCTGGCGACCTTCAGCGCAGCCGGACGCCGACCGCCCGGATACCCCGCCTACCGCCACGACGACCTGCAGGGTGTCTTCGCCCCGGTGCTGGCGGACCTGCGCGAGCACCTCTCGGCGCCGATCCAGCGACACGCGGTGCCGATCGAGCTGGTCGACCGCAGCCACGGTGTGCGCACCGCGGTGGTGTCCGACACCAGCCTGCTGCGCAGCGCCGGATTCGTCCTCGGCGTGCGCGCGGCGCTGCCGCCGGAGCAGCTGCGCGCGCGCTTTGCCGCGCAGTGCAAGCTCGGTCCGGTCGATCGCATCAAGGAGCTCGTCAACCTGCAACTGCCGGGCATCGGCCTGCGCGCGCTGCCGGTCGCGCCGCGCCAGCTTCCGTTCCACGCCGGGAGCCACTACTTCGAGCTCGACCGCCAGGGCGAGCTGTGGAAGGCCCTCGAGCGCAGCGGCAACCTTGCACTGCACGTCGCGGGCGACTTCCCGGGGCTGGAACTCGAGCTGTGGGCGGTGCGCGAGGACTGATCGATCGGCCCCCTCGCGGTAGGCGCATGAAAGACCGAGCCTTGCCTCGCCCGCGCGTCGGTCCCGCCCTGTCGCGTACACCGGGCAGCCTGAAGGCACGGCCATGTCCAGCGATGCCTCGCCGCTGAACGACCCCTTCGCCGAGCTCGACGGCCAGCGCACCTTCGTGCGTCCGCAACCGGGTGGCTGGAGTGCCGCGCGCGCCGATGCAGGCGACACGCGGGCCTCGGACGCTCCGCCCGTCGACCACGGGTTGACACCGCTGCTCGCGCTGGCAAACCGTCTGCTGCTGCTCGTGCCGCAGCTGCGCGCGACACGCCAGGTCGACGACCCGTCCGTGCTGCGCGCCGCGCTCGCGCAGGGGGTGCGCGAATTCGCCACCGCCGCGCAGGCGGCCGGCATCCCGGCCGAGCGCGTGTGGGCCGCGCGCTATGTCGTATGCACAGCGCTGGACGAAGCCGCCGCGGGCACGCCCTGGGGCAGCGGCGGCGTCTGGGGGCGTCACAGCCTGCTGGCCGAGTTTCACAACGAGGCCTTCGGCGGCGAAAAGGTCTTCCAGCTGATGGCTCGGCTGGCCGAGAAGCCGACCGACCACATCGACCTGCTCGAGCTGATCTACGCAACGCTCGCGCTGGGATTCGAGGGTCGCTACCGCGTCGTCGAAGGTGGCCGCACCCAGCTCGAGGCGATCCGCGCCAAGCTGGCACAGATCATCCGCCGCGAGCGCGGACCGGCGCCGCAGGCGCTGGCCCCGCACTGGCAGGGCCGGCCAGCGACGCAGCAGCGCGTGCTGACCTGGCTTCCGCTGGCGGTGACGGCGGCCGTCTGCACGCTGCTGCTGGGCGTGGCCTACGCCGGCTTCGCGTGGTCGCTCGCCGGCCGCGTCGACCCGGTCTATGCGCGCATCCAGCAGCTGCGGCTGGCGCCACCGGTGGCGCCGGTGGCGCAGCCGGCGCCGCAGCCGCGGCTGGCGCACTTCCTGCAGGCCGACATCCGCGCCGGGCTGGTCGACGTGCGCGACGAGATCGACCGCAGCGTGGTGACCCTGCGCGGCGACGGACTTTTCGCCCCGGCCAGCGCCACGCCTGAAACCGCGCAGGAGCCGCTGCTCGCGCGCATCGCCGACGCCGTCGTGCGCGCCGGCGGCCAGGTGCTCGTCACCGGACATACCGACAGCGTGCCGATCCGCACGCTGCGCTTCCCGTCGAACTGGCACCTGTCCGAGGCCCGCGCGAACGCAGTTCGCGATCTGCTGGTCGGCGCCGGCGTGCCGCCCGAGCGCATCCGCGCCGAAGGCCGCGCCGACGGCGAGCCGGTGGTCGCCAACGACACGCCCGCGAACCGGGCGCGCAACCGCCGCGTCGAGATCGTCGTCGCGCCGGCACGCCCCGAGGTCTCGCCGCGCACGGCCGCCACCCTCAGCCTCCCTGGGGGCCAGCCCGCGGCGGCGGGTCGTCGCTGATCCCCGCGAGCCGGCGATGCTGCGACGACTCCTCGGCCTGGTCTTCAACCGCTGGCTGCTGGCGGCGCTGCTTCTCGCGCTGCTGATCGCACTCGTCTGGATCGTCGGCCCGCTGCTGGCGATCGGCACGTTGCGCCCGCTGGACGGTCCTGTCGCACCTTGGGTCGCCAGCGGCGCGCTCGTCGCGACGGCCGCCGCGTTGCTGGCCTGGAGGCTCTGGCGCGCGCGGCGCACCAACCGCAAGGTCGTCGACCAGTTGATGGCTGCCCCTGCCGCTCCGGCGGCTGCCGCCGAGAGCGCCGACATGGCCGCCGTGCGCGAGCACTTCGCCAGCGCGCTGCAGACGCTGCGCCGCGCGCGCTTCGGCGGCAGCGACGCCGCGACCTCCCGCTGGCAGCGCTGGACCCGCGGCCTGACAGCGCGCTACTTGTACGAGCTGCCCTGGTACCTGATCATCGGCGCGCCCGGTGCCGGCAAGACCACAGCGCTGCGCAACGCCGGGCTGCGCTTTCCGCTGGCGGCGCAGACCGGGGAGCGCGCGCTGCGCGGCGTCGGCGGCACGCGCAACTGCGACTGGTGGTTCACGGACCAGGCCGTTCTGATCGACACCGCCGGGCGCTTCACGACCCAGGACAGCGACCAGGCCTCCGACCGCGCGACCTGGTCGGGCTTTCTCGCGTTGCTGAAGTCCTCGCGCGCGCGGCAGCCGCTCAACGGCGTGCTGGTGACCGTCTCGGTGGCCGAGCTGCTGGCGGGCTCGGCGGCGGAGCGCGCCACGCACGCGGCCCGGGTGCGCGAGCGCGTCCAGGAGCTGCACGAGCAGCTCGGCATCCGGCTGCCGGTCTACCTGCTGGTGACCAAGTGCGACCTGATGGCCGGTTTCGTCGAGAGCTTCGACGCTCTGGACCGCGAGGCGCGCGCCACCCCCTGGGGCTTCACGTTCGACGCCGCGCCAGGCGCCTGGCAGCAGGCCTTCGGTGTCGAGTTCGACGCCCTGCAGGCGAGGCTGGACGGCGGTCTGCTCGAGCGGCTGCAGTCCGAGCCCGACCCCCAGCGGCGCGCTCGCGTCTACGGCTTCCCGGCGCAGTTCGTCGCCCTGCGCGCGCCGCTGCAGGAGTTCGTCGAACAGGTCTTCGCGCCGTCTCCGTTCGAGACCGAGCCGATGCTGCGTGGCGTGTACTTCGTCAGCGGAACGCAGGAGGGCAGCCCGATCGACCGCGTGCTCGGCGCCGTGGCGCGGCGCTACCGCATCGAGCACGCGATGCTGCCGCCGCTCCAGGCCAGCGGCCGCAGCTACTTCCTGCAACGGCTGCTCACCGAGGTCGTCTTCGCCGAGCATGGGCTGGCCGGCACCGACCGGCGCTGGGAGCGCCGCCGCGGCCTCGCGGTGGCGGGTGGCTACGCGCTGCTCGGGTTGGCCGCGCTGGGCATGCTGGTGGCCTGGACGGTCAGCTGGCGCGGCAACCGCGCCTATGTCGATGCGGTGGCGTCGCGTGTCGACGAGGTCGCCGCGCTCGTTCAGGCCACGCCCAACCGCCCGAACGCCGACCTGCTGCCCATCCTGCCGGCGTTGGAGGCCACGCGCGCGCTCGCCGCGTCCGGGCTGGAGGCGGCGTCCGTCCCCGGGGCAAGCAGCATGGCCGGCGCCGAGGCGGCGCACGCGCCCTGGTCGCTCCGATTCGGCCTGTACCAGGGCCGCAAGCTCGACGGCGCGGCTCGCCATGCCTACGAGCGCATGCTGGTCGACGCGATGCTGCCGCGACTGGCCTTGCGCGTCGAGGAGCAATTGCGCGCCGTCGACCAGCCAGCCGCGCAGTACGAGTCGCTCAAGGCCTACCTGATGCTGTACGACCCCGCGCATTTCGACGCCGGGGCCCTCGACGCCCATGTCGAGCGCGACTGGGAGGCGCGGCTGGGCCGCGAACTGACCAAGCCTCAGCGCGAGAACCTGTCGCGCCATCTCGACGCCCTGCTGGCGAAGGGCCCTTCGGCGCCGCCGCTGCCGCAGGACCAGGCGCTGGTGCAAGCGGTACGCACCCAGCTCGTCGCCCAACCGCTCGCCCAGCGCGTCTACGACCGGCTACGCCAGAGGGGGCTGGGCGAGGCCTTCCCCGAGTTCGATGCCGTTCGCGCCGGAGGCGGCAACGTCCCTAACGTCTTCACCCGCGCCAGCGGGCTGCCGCTGACCCGCGGCGTGCCGGGGCTTTACACCTACGACGGCTACCACAAGGGATTCCAGTCGGTCGTCGCCGAGGTCACGCGCCAGCTGGCCGACGAGCAGACCTGGGTGCTCGGCGTCGAATCCTCGGCGTCGGCGCCGGGTGACTCGGCCGCACTCGTCGACGACGTGCGGCGGCTGTACCTGCAGGACTACCGCGACACCTGGAAGGCGTATATCGAGGACCTGCGCCTCCAACCCGTCGGCACCGTCGCGCAATCGATCGAGAAGACGCGCTTTCTGGCCGCACCCGACAACCCGCTGGTCCCGTTGACGAGGGCGATCTCGCGCCAGACCACGCTGCTGGCCGGTGAAGAGGGCACGCTCGCCCGCCGCGCCGAGGATGTCACGGCACGCGTGCGCGAGCGCGTCCTGGGTGCGCTCGGGCAGCACGCGACCGGCACCGCGGCGGGTGCCGATCGCGAGGAGCCGATCGAGCGCATCGTCGACGACGAGTTCGCCGCCTTGCGCCGCATGGTGCAGGCTCCCGAGGGCGGCAAGGCGCCGATCGAGGGGGTGATCGCCCGCCTGGGCGAGCTGCAGGTGCTGCTGACCGCGGTCGACGCCGCGCTCAAAGGTGGCGGCGCGCCGCCGCCGTCGCCGCTGCCCAACCAGCTCCGCGCCGAGGCGGCCAACACGCCCGAGCCGCTGCGCTCGCTGCTCGAGACGCTGGGCGGCGCCAGCGCGCGCGTCGCGTTGCTGCAGCTTCGCGAGACCCTGTCGCGCGAGGTTCGAACGCTGGTCGGCGAACTCTGCACCCAGGCCATCACCGGGCGCTATCCGTTCGAGGCCGGGTCGCCGCGCGACGTCACGCAGGCCGACTTCGCGGCGCTGTTCGGCCCTGGCGGGCGGTTCGACCAGATGCAGCAGCGGCTCGCCCCCTTCATCGACACCGGCCGCAGGCCATGGCGCTTCCGGCCTGTCGACGGCACGCCGCTGGGCACCGACCTCGGCACCTTGCCGCAGTTCGAGCGCGCCGCGGTCATCCGCGAGACCTTCTTCGCCGCGGGTGCGGCCGGGCCGTCGCTGCGCATGACCTTGCGTCCGGTCGAGATGGACAGCGCGCTGCGGGAGTTCACGCTCGACGTCGACGGCCAGATCGTGCGCTATGCGCACGGGCCCCAGATCCCGACGGCCGTCGCGTGGCCCGGACCACGCGGCACCAACGTCGTGCGTGTGATGGTCCAGCCCTCGATCGGCGCCGGCATGGTCGAGGAGGGTCCGTGGGCGCTGATGCGTCTGTTCGAGCGCGTGCAGATGACCCCGGGGCCGAGCGCCGAGCGCTTCCGGGCCAGCTTCGAGATCGGCGGCCAGCGCGCGGTATTCGACGTCACGACGAGCAGCGTGCGCAGCCCGTTCCGGCTTCCCGAGCTACGAGCCTTCGCGTGCCCGCTGGGCCTTTGACACCGTCTGCGGCCACCGGAACAGGACACATGCACCACCAGGCACCGGGCTGGTACGGCAAGCTGTCGATGCTTGGCGATTTCGCGTCCCGGCGGCTCGATGCGGGCTGGATCGCGCGCATCCACGCCTGGATCGCCGCCGGGCTGCTGGCCAGCCGGGAGCGGCTCGGCGAGCGCTGGCCGCAGGCCTACCTGGGTGCGCCGCTGTGGCGGTTTGCCTGGGCGCCCGGCATCGTCGACACGCGCTGGTGGTTCGGCGTGCTGATGCCCAGCTGCGACAGCGTCGGACGCTACTACCCGCTCGTCGTCGTCGAGGCGCGCGCGCGGCCGCCGTCCGACCGCATCGGGCTGGACCACCTCGACCTGTGGTGGCAACGGCTCGCGCAGGCGACGCTGGCCACCCTGACCGACGACGCCACCGTCGAGGCGTTCGAGGCCGCGCTGCACGATGCACCGCCCTGGCCGCGCGCGCTGCCCCTGCCGGAGCCAGCCGATCCTGCTGCCGATCGCCAGCGCCACCCGGTAGCGCCAGGCACGCCGCTGACGCAACTCGCGCACGGGCTGGCGGCTGCCGAGCTGGTTCGGCGGCTGGCCGGCAGCAGCATCTGGTGGCCGCTCGAGGTCGCATCGGCGGCCGGTGCCGCGGCGCCACGCGGCCAGTGCACGGTCACGCGCGGCCTGCCCTGCGCAGCCACCTTCGCCGAGCTGCTCACGGGCACCCTGTGACGGGTTTGTCGCCGGCGCTTCCCCGATCGTGCCGGCCCTGACGCCATGGCCTCGCCCACCGCACCTCGGCGCCAGGGCGCGAACATGCGCATCAGGGCGAAGCCGGCCGCGCGCGCGGGATCGTGTCCTCGTCGTCCGGGCAGGCGACCTCGGCCGGGTCGCCGACCCAGACCGCGATCGCGCTGTAGTTGTCCTGGCGCGGCCGGGCGTTTCGAACGATCTGCGCCTGCATGTCCTGCAGCCAGGCCTGCGGGGTCAGCGCGCTCGACAGGCTCGCCGCGATCGCCGCGGCGTCGAAACCGTCCCACCAGCCGTCGGTGCACAGCAGGAAGGCGTCGCCTTCGAGCACCTCGACCGGCCGCGCGACGGTGTGCGGATCGACCTCGCCGTCGATGCCCAGTGCCGCCAGCAGCTGGTTCTTCTGCGGGTGGTGGCGCGACTGCTCGGGCGTGATCAGCCCGGCCTGCAGCATGCGATGCACGACGCTGTCGTCGGCGGTGACGATGTCGGTGCGGCCGTGCCGCACGCGGTACAGGCGCGAGTCGCCGACATGCGTCCACAGCGCGTGCCCGGCCGCGGGGTCGACCCACAGCACGACCACCGTGCAGTGCATGCGCGCCTCGGGCGGCAGTGCGGCCTGGCCGCGCTGCAGCTCGGCGTGCGCGCGCCGCACGATGCGCGTCAGCGACTCGGGTTCGAACGGCGGCGCGTGGTCGCGTAGCTCGGACTCGATGCGCAGCACGCTGCGCCGGGCCGCCTCGGCGCCGCGCTTGTGGCCGCCGGCGCCGTCGGCCAGCACCGCATAGTGCCCCGCCGCGGCATGGCCGTGGCGCAGGTCGTCCTCGTTGTGGCTGCGCGCGCCGGGCTCGCTGCACGCGGCGATGCGGACCTCGCTCACGGGCGCGGCTCCGGTGCGGCCTCGATCGGCGCGCGCGCCTCGCGGGCGAGCCGCTCCACCTGCTGCTCGTAGGCGGCCAGGAAGGCCTTGCCGAACAGCGTGTGGAAGTCGTCCTCGGCCTCCTCGCGGATCGCACCGTAGTGCTGCAGGTACAGCTCCCACAGTCTGGCCTTGCGGTTCATCGGCAGCAGGCTGTCGAACACCGTGGGCGCGACCATCTTGGCCTGCAGCGCCTCGGGCGCGAAGCGGTCGAGCATGCCGGCGATCGCCGCCCGCATGCCGGCGACGGTGCCGATCGAGTGCCCGACGAGGTCGCGCATCGCATCGTCCATCGCCGCCGGGCCGTCGAGGAAGCCACGCGCGGCGGGCTGCAGCAGCTGCTCCAGCGCCGCCCGCGCGTCGGGAGCGAACTTCAGCGGGTTGTTGTCGCGCGGGCGGATCACGGTGACCGCGGCACGCAGCTCGTGCTTGGTGCTCGCGCGTACGGCGACGAGCTGCAGCGTGCCCTCGACCGCGGCGCGCAGGATGCGACCGATGCGCTCGAAGGTCTCGCCCGACGTCGACGTCGGCATCGGCAGCTCGATGCCCGCCCCAGCGCACAGCGCGGCCCACGCCGCAGCCGCATCCTGCGCGTCCGACGCCAGCTTCGTCGCGCCCTCCACACGGTGGCCGCCCGCCGCGCGTGCCTGTCCCGAAGCCCCACGTGACGCCGGTGCATCGGCTGCGGCGGCCTCCCTCCAGGACGCAACCGCCGCCGTCGTCGGCGCGACCGCCGGCGCGGAAGCTGCAGCCTCGTCGGCCCGGCGCGGGGGCGAGAACGCCGTGTGGATGGCCGCGACATGGTCCGACTGCGGGAACTCGGCGTCCGCGGGAGGCGACGCGGCGCCACCGAACAGGGCCAGCGGGTCGAGCGGGAGCGGCGATCCCTCGTCGCGCCGATCCGCGGCTGGCGGCCGACCTGATGCACGGGCGTCCACCTGCGTGTCGGACGCAAGCTGGCCCAGGTCGGCGAGAAAGCCCGCGAGGGGATCGTGCCCACTCGCATCCGGTCCCAGCCCGAACATCTCGTCGATGGCCCTGGGGGCAGCCGCCGGCGCGATGTCGTCGAAGGCCCCGCCGGCGGGACCAGCGCCGGGGACGAGATCGCCGAAGACGCCTGAGCCGCCGGCCGGCGCGGACGTCGCGTCTGGTGCCGCGGGGCGTGGGGCCGGTGTGGCGAAGGGATCGAAGTCGTCGGGCAAGCGGGCTGGCGCATCCGGCGCGCCGGGCGGCGGCAGCGCGGCGGAGTCCGGTGTCACGCCCGCGGGGGGCGGAAGCAGATCGGCAAACGGGTCGGCGGACGGCGCGCCCGCCAGCCCGGGCGCTGGTGCGCCGAGCAATTCGGCGAACGGGTTGGCCTCGGAAATTCCCTCCGCGGCCGAGTCCTCCGCGGCCGGTGCCGCGGCGGGTCGGGATCCCCGCTTGCCAGCCGGCTGCTGCCGCGGCGCCTGGGCCGTCGGGCCTGCCGTCGCGCGGCCGGCGGTCGTCGCGAACCGTGCCCGGCCGCGCGTCGTGTCGCCACTGACCGCGTCGTCGCTGCACTTCGCGCGAAGCAGGTAGCCGCCGATACGGATCTCGTCGCCATCGGTGAGCGCGGTCGCGTCGCCGCGCGAGAGGGTGCGGCCCGCCGCGACGATGGGGTTCGCGCCGCCGACGTTGCGGATGACGAAGCCGCGCCCCCGCACGACGACCTCGGCCTGCAGGCGCGAGATGTGGCGCTCGGGATCGGGCAGCGCCATCGTGTTGTGATCCGCCCGGCCGATCGTGCCGCCGGCAGCGTCGAACTGCGCCACGATCGGCTGCGAAAGCGGTTGGTCGTTCAGCGCGACGGCCAGCAGGGTCAGCGTCATGGCGGGCGGGATGGCATCTCGCCGCATCGTCGACAGCGTGCGCGGCCAGAGCAATCCACCAAAGTCACGCGAGACCCCGAGCTCCGCAGTTGCGGCTCGCGCTCAGCCCGCGACCCGCAGCCACAAGGCGACCGCGGCGAAGAGGATCGCGATCAGCAGCCACGTCGACGCCGCGCCCCGCCAGCCCTGGCGCGACCCGCGCCAGAGCGCGGCCAGCGCGAACAGCGGCGCCAGCGCGCCGAGGATGATCGATGCGTCCATGCGCGCCGGCCTCCCGTGCTGCGGCGCCGAGGGGGCCGCGCCGTGGTCGACAGAACCGCCGACCCCTCATCGTGCGGCCTCGTGTTCGTGCAGCCAGCGCCGCTGGCGCGGTGCCGGCGCGGCGACCGCGAACAGCGGCTCGCCCGGCCGAAGCACGGCGAGCTGCAGCGCGGCATAGGCACGCATGCGCTGCGTCCTGACGGTGAGCGCGCGCCATGCCCCGTCGCGGCCCACGGGAGCCCCGGCGAACAGGCGTTCGCCGGTCGGCAACGACGAGGCGTGACGGCTCCACCAGGCCGCCACCCGCGTCGGATCGGGCCACGGCAGGTCCTCGTCCTCGCCGATCGCGACATCTTCGTCTTCCGGCCCCTCGGACGGCTGCGGAGGCCGATCGGGCGCGTCGCGCGCCTCGAGATCGTCGGCGGCGAGATCGGCCCCGGTGATCCAGCACCAGGCCTGCGCGGCACGGCGCGCCAGCGTCGGATCCCCCATCCGTTCGACGAGCCAGGGCACGAAACGAACGTCGCCGAGCATCGCCAAGGCATCGATCATCCGTGACCACGCGTCCGGCGCCGCCTGCGAACGCTGCGCCGAGGTGGAGAGCCGGCGCGCCAGGTCGGACGCCTCCCCGGGACGCGCGGACGCCATCGCGAGCCTCAGCGCCCGCTCGGCCTGCGCCGGCGCTGAATGCTGGGCCGCGTGCGCGAGCACCTGCCACGCTGCCCCGCGCTCGCCGAGCAGCACGGCGGACCAGGCGGCCTCGAAGACCGTCTCCGCATCGCCATCGGCCACGGCGGCCTTGACGGCCCCGAGCATGTCCGTCCGCCCGGTTGCTGCGGCACAGCGCAGCGCCTCGCAGCGCACGCGCGCCGCGGGGTCGCCCATCGCCCGCGCGAGCGCATCGCCGGGGTCGACCCGATGCAACCGGCAGGCCGCGAGCCCGGCCGCGCGAGCGTGCGGTTCGGCCGACGTCAGCAGCCTCGGCACCATCCCTTGCAGCGCCGTCGCCGGGACCCAGCCCAGCGCCGAAGCAAGGCCGCGCCACCCGGCTTCGTCGTCGTCCAGCGCCGGCACGACCGCGAGTAGACGGCCCAGCAGCGCGCCGTCGCGGGTCTCCAGCGCACGCACCGCGAGTGCGAACACCGCCCCGGCCCCGGCGCCGTCCAGCAGCGCGAGCAGCCTGGCGATGCCGTCGCCGCCGGCCACGCGAAGTCCATCCAGGTGCGCCTCGATACGTTCGTCCAGCCGGCCGAGTTGCAGCAGCCCGACGTGCGGCGCGCGCACCAGCCTTGTGCGCAGCTCGCGCAGGAAAACCGCCTCTTCGGCGTGCTGCTGGACGATCGCCGCGATCACCGGGCGCCCGACGGCGGCCATCGCCGTATGCCGCGCATCGGCACCGGTCGCACCCATGGACGAAGACGACGGTCGAGACAGTGCTTGCATGGATCGCGTTCGATACCGACGCCGTGCGCCAGCGCCTGCCGCGCGCGGCTGAACCCGAACGGCTGCATCGTCGTGCGAGCGTGCCGCGCACGACAGCGCCCAAAGTCACGTCCGCCGTCGTGTCGATGACCGGGTCCGGCGCGCCGCCTCCACCATGCCGGGGATGACTTCGCGTGCGTCCGGCGTCAGAATGCACCTGTGAAGCCGAATCGCCCTGCAGCCCTCGAGAGAGCCACCGCCATGCATCACGGCGCCCACGACGATCCGGACTGCCTGGCCCACGGCGTCGCCAGGCGCTTCGGCGCGTCGAGCCGATGGGCTGTGCTCGCCGTAATCGTCGGCCTGTCGATGCTGGCCGGGTGTGAGCAGCCACCGCGGCGCGCGGATCAGCCGCCGGTCCCGCCGTCGGTGCAGCTCGAGCCTCCCGCGGCCGAGCCCGAGCTCGAACCCATGCCGGCGCCCGAGCCGCCAGTGCCGGGTATCGTGTTGGGGCCGCAGGAGGTGCCCGGTGCCGTCACGCGTGCGATCGAAATGCTCGAAGCCGGCGAGGTTCAGCCTGCCGAGGAGCTGCTCGACGCCGTGCTGCGCGCCGACCCGGCCCACCGGCGCGCGCAAAGCCTCCTACAGCAGATCACGCGGATCCGCGTTCGCTGCTGGATCAGGAATCCTTCGCCCACCGCGTGCTGCCCGGCGAGTCGCTGTCGCTGATCGCGCAGCGCTTCCTCAAGATCCGCTGCTGTTCTACGCGCTCGCACGCTACAACCCGATATCGCCGTGCCCCGGCAGCTTGCCGGTGGCAGGAGTCATCCGCGTGCCGGGCAAGGCACCTGCCCCGGAGTCGCGAGACCGAACTCCGTCCCTATGGCCACGCCCACCGCCACGCAGACACCGCCGCCAGCCACGCCAGCCACCGCCCGTGGCGGCCAGAGCGCCCGCGGCACCGCCTGCGCCCCCGCCGGTGGCTCGACCGCCGGAGCCCGACCCGCAAGCGGTGGCGGCGGCGCAGGCTGCACGCGCCGCGCGCGATCGCGAGGCTGCAGTCGCGCGCCACATCCGCGAAGCGCGCAGCGCTTTCGCCAAGCAGGACCTCGAAGGCGCGATCCGGGAGTGGAACGAGGTGCTGAAGATCGACCCCGACAACCGCACCGCACAGCTGGAGCGGCAGAAGGCGGTCGAGTTGCAGGAGCGACTGCGCCGCTTGAAGTGATCGGCTGACGAGCGTCCAGCCGGTGCACCCTGCTACGCTGGCAGCCGCCTAGCGATTGCTCGCCGCAGGCGGCGTCTCCCCCGCCTGGGGGGGCGGTGCTGTCCCCTGGCGCCGCTTCGCGGCAGCCGCTCTCATCGCGCGCAGCCGGCCGGTGACTCCGGCATCGCCGGGGCTCAGGCGCAGGCTTCGCTGGAGCGCCTCGATCGCTGCAAGAGGGTCGGTTCCAGCCAGGCGATCCGCCTTGCGGACATAGAGTGAGGCCAGCAGCGAACGCGCCGCAGGATCGACCGGCCGTGACAGCGCCAGCGGCCGCAGCAAGGCGATCGCCTCGTCGATCTCGCCCTGCTGCGCCAGCAGGCTCGCGTGCTCGACCTCGTTGCGGCCCGCAGGGGGCGCGGGTGGGGCCTGCCGGGCCGGAGGCGCCATGGGTCGGGCGAAGCTGCCTTGCGGCGGGCTCGCCACCAGCCTGCGCCGCACGCGCTCGACCTCGATCGTGCGCAGCGACTCGGCCGCCTCCTCGTGTCGCGGGTCGAGCCCGAGCACCTTAAGCCACAGGGACTGGGCCGTCGTCAGGTCCCCGCGCCGGCGGGCCTCGCGCGCTCTCCCGGCACCCGTGGCGACCTCGGCTCCAGGCTGCGGCCCCGGCCTGCTCCATCCGCGGCGCGCCGTTCATCGTCAGAGCGCCAGCGCGATCACACAGCATCCCAGGCGGCCTGCGCCTCGAACCATCGGCCCGCGCGTCGCAGCATCGCGCGCGCTGAACGCGTTCGAAGGCGACCAGGCCAGGCTGGTTCAGCGAAGCGTCGGTCAGCGGCGGAGGCGGCGCGACCGGGGGTGGTGGGGGCAGCCGCGGCCCGGCGCAGCCGGCCAGGAGCGCGGCGCCTAGTGCGGCCGCGAGCGCACGCCGCAAGGCCGCGGGCGCCCCCACCCGGCCTGCGCCTCCTGATACCCGCGCGTCTGGGCGCGTCACGCGGTCGCGGCAACGCCACGATCGCATCGGCGTCGCCACGGCGCCACCGTCGGCCGAGGCGGCGCGGCCGCCACGGTTCATGGCGTCGTCACCGGAAGCCGCGTTGCCACCCGCGCCGCGAAGGCATCCAGATCGTGGTCACCGAAGATCATCGTTCGCCGCAGCATAAGAGGATGCGCGAAGAACGCGTTGCCTCCCGGATCGACGGTGGCGCCGATCTCGTAGCCCAGGCGCCGCATCGTGTCGAGCACCGCCTGGTTGGCATCCCCGAAGGGATAGGCGAACTGGCGCACACGGACCCCTTCATCCGCGAGACGGCGCTCGATCTCGGCGCGCGGTGCGCGCAGCTCGATCTCGATCGAACGCAGGTAGGCGTCGTCGGTCTCGCCAGGTTCGCGCTGCGCCAGATTGCGGTGCGACTTGGAATGCGCCTGCACGTCGACCAGCCCGGAGGCGGCGAGCTCGCGCAGCTGCGCCCAGCTCAGCGCATCGCCCGCGCCGACGAAGTCGGTGTAGACGAACATCGTGGCCGGCACGCCGTAGCGAAGCAGCAGCGGAAACGCGTACCGGTGAAAACTGTTGTACCCATCGTCGACCGTGATGACGACCGAGCGTCCTGGCAGCGCACGCCTGCCGGCCAGGAACTCGCCAAGGTCGGACAAGCGCACGACGCTGAAGCGCTCGCGCGCGAGCCACTGAAGTTGAGCCTCGAACTGCGCCGGCGTGACCGTCATCTTCGACGCGCGCGGGCCGAAGCGATGGTAGGTCAGCACCGGCACGAGCTGCGCGCCCTCGGCGTCGACACCCAGCGGGTTGGTGTCCACCAAGGGCACGACCAGCGGATAGCCCTCGGAGGGCGGCGACCATCCCGCCGCGTTGGCCTCGGCGATCCGCCAGGCGTCCGCCGCGCTGCCGTAGAAGCGTGCTGCGATGCCCTCCAGCGTGTCGCCACCACCGGGCACGTAGACCAGCAGCCGCTCGTGCCGGCCCGCGATCACGCCGTTGGCCCCCGGCCAGCGGTCTGCGGCCTCGTGCTGCGCCGAGGCGGCGGCAGGAACCGGCCGCCGCGTCCAGGCCGGCGGCGGTTCGCTGGCGCAGCCTGCGAGCACGAGCAGCAGCAGCGCGGCCGCCACGGCCTGCGCCCCGCGACGCGTGACCCCGGGGTCGGGCAACGCGGTCATGAACCCGACGTCGGCGCGCCGTCACCCGGGGCCGGTTCGGCCGCCGTCAAGGGCAACCGCGAGGCCGTCGGCGCCATCGCCTCGGGCGTCTGCGGCGGAGCGGCGCCGGCCGAGGCCGAAGGGGTGGGCGTCCTCGGCTCGGCACGCCGCTGCAGCGATTGCGCCATGGCGTCGAAGTCGGCGAACAGCTCGCCGTACTCGTCGCGCCGCGTCTGCGCGATCCGCACGTCGTATCGCCCATGCGCGATCTCGGCCATCGCATCGCGCAGCGTGCGGATCGGGCGCGCGAACCAGTCGGCGACGAAATACATCGCCACCGCCACCGCGGCCACGGTGATCGCCGCCAACACGATCATCAGCATGATCGAAAGCCGTGCCACCTGCGTCAGCGGGCGCTCCGGGATGCCGAGCGCGACGCGGCCGACCTGCTTGTCCTGGAACAGCACCGGTGCGTCGAAGCCGAGCACCGACTCGCCGCCGACCTCGTAGCGCGACGCGGCCGCGCCGCCGACGCTGCCCAGCGACTCACCGGCCGGCGCATACGGACGCCCGGCCAGCCCCGGCACGCTGGACACACGCACGACACCGCTGCGGTCGATCACGCTGACACGCTCGAAGTTGCGCGTCTGCATGACTTGCTGCACCGCGACGTCGATCGCCTCCCACTCCTCGCCCAGCACCGCGGCGGCGTTCTGCGCGGCGATGAAGCGCGCCAGCGAAGCCCCGTATTCCGACACCTGCGCCATCATCGCGGCGTACTGGCGCTGGGTGATGACGGCTGCCGTCGCCGCCATCACCAGCGCGACGATCAGGCTCATCGTCGCCGCCCACTTGATGCGCAGCGGCACGATGCGCGGGCGGCCCTGCTTTTGCGCCGTCTCGTCGAGCTCGGCCAGGACCCTGGACAGCGCGTCGGCCATCTCGCGGCCGCTTCGCCAACGCTGTGCCGGCTGCTTGGCCAGGCAGCGCTCGACGATGCGCTTCAGCGACGGCGGCACCTCAGGGCGGCGCGCGGTCAAGGACGGCGGGTCCTCGGTCGCGATCTTGGTCGCCAGCGCGACCACGCTGTCGGCGCGGAACGGGCGCTCGCCGGCCAGCATCTGGTACAGCACGACGCCGGCGGAAAACAGGTCCGAGCGGCCGTCGAGCGTGTCGCCGCGCGTCTGCTCGGGCGACATGTACTGCGGCGTGCCCATCACCGTGCCGACCACGGTGCGCTGCTCGCCCGAGCCGTCCTCCATGTGCGCGATGCCGAAGTCGGTGACCTTGATCGTCTGCCCGTCGCCGAGCAGCATGATGTTGCCGGGCTTGATGTCGCGGTGGACGATGCCGCGCGCGTGCGCATAGTCCAGCGCGCGCGCCAGCTGCAGCGCGACGACGACGGCGTCGCGCAGCGGCAGCCGGCGCCGCTTGTCCAGCGTCTCCGACAGCGGCGCGCCGTCGACCAGCTCCATCGCCATGTAGGGCCGCCCGCCGATCTCGCCGACATCGTGCACGACGACGATGTTGGGATGCGACAGTCCGCCGGCTGCGCGGGCCTCGCGCAGGAACCGCGTGCGGCAGTCGTCGTCCTCGCACAGCGAGGCGTGGAGGAACTTGATCGCGACGTCGCGCCCGATCGACGGATCGTGCGCGCGATAGACGGTGGCCATGCCGCCGCGGCCCAGGCGCGAGCGAATCTGGTAGCGGCCGACCTGGCGGACCGGAGCGTCCACTGGGGCGCCGGGCTCTGCCGGCAGCGTCCCGCCCCCGCCCGGCCTGGTCGCGCCGGGCAGCGTCGCGGACGAAGACGGGGCGCCGGTAGGCGCCGCCGCGGAGGGCCCCGCGGTGGCGGGCTGCGTCACGACCAGCGTCGCCTCGTCGGCGCCGGGATCGCCAGCGTGCGGGAACAGCTCGGTGCGCTCGTCCGTCCAGCCTGCCCGAGAACCGGTCGACTCCGCCAGCCCGTCGGGGCCGACGACGCGCGTGGCCTGGTCGTCGTCCGGCGGCAGTGCCTGCGTCTTGCCCTGGCCGACGGGCGGGGTGGCAGAGGAGGTCATCGAGGCTGAGGTCGGCGTCGGGGGCGGGGGCGCGCAAGGGGACGGGCGCGTCGAGGAAGCAGCATACGGCGTTGCGTGCAGGCCGGGGCCCTTGGGCGGCTTGCGGGTGGCGAACGATGGCAAGGCGGCGCGCGCCGCGCGCGGACATGCGGCCGCGCAACGCGCATGCGGCGCGAGCATCGCGCCTGCGACCCCGGCTGGCAAAGGACCAAGGTCACGCCGGCAGCTTCGGCCCGGGTCGCACCTCACGCAGCGCGGCCGTGCGCACGTGGACTCAGCGGGTGAAGACGCCGTAGGTGAAGCAGGGCGTGTCGCTGGCCATTCGGAAGTAGCTGGTGCGCACGGTCTTGCCGACGTTGGGCGCCCACGGGTCGTGGTAGTGGATCAGCGTGCCCTCGCCATCGGGTTTGCCGTCGCTGTCGATGCCGAAGACGACGACCCGGTGGCCCGGCGAGCCGGCGCCGGAGGTGTACTCGTTGACCCGCCAAAGCATCGACAGCATCGCCGGGCCGTGGCGGATCAGACCGACGAAGCCACCAACGGACCAGCTCTGCGGGGCGTAGTAGCGCAGGCCGTGGGCGCGGGCGAACTGCCGGTTCCCGGTGACGTTGTTGTCGCCGCTGGAGAAATTGAACGTGCCCCCCGAGACGTCGACCAGGCTCGCCGGTGTCCCGGCGATGATCATGGGAACGGTGGCATTCTTCAGCATCGCGGTGGCGGCGGCCCAGCATGTCGACGACGTCGGCTGGGGGATCAGGCGGATCGCGTGGAGGGTCGGCGGTGGTCGCCAGCCGCCGCGCAGCACGCAGCGGGTAACCGGACCGACGATGCCGTCCACCGGGATCCGGCGTGCGGTCTGGAAGCGGCGCACGGCCGCATTCGTATTCGAGCCGAAGACCCCGTCCTCGACAAGGCCGGGGCTGGGGCGCATCGCGACGTTGAGATCGCGCTGAAGCTGCGTGACCCGCGGCCCCGTCGAGCCCTGACGGAGGAGTGGTTCGGACATGGCGCTGCCCCCCTCGGTGACGATGCTGGTAGGCCCGCGCGTGGCCGGCAGCCTGCGCCGGGCGGCCGGAAGGTGCTGCGTCGGGCGCACCCGTCGCGCATCGGCCGGGTCGTAGGCTACGCCTTTCGCACCGCTTCGACAACGAGCTACAACGATCGACAACGATCCTGATGCCGCGGCCATGTGCCGAAGCGTCGCTACGGCGCGGCAACCGAGCCGGGAGACGGCGCCTGCCGACTTCTGGCGGCCGATCGACCTTGACGTTGGTGCATCGAGCGGTCAATCGTGGCCGTGGCGCAGCATCCCGGCATAGGGGCCGGGCGAGGAATCCGCGATCTCGACCGCGCCGGCGACGCGGCGGAAGAACCCGGGCGCGCCGACCCCGCCCGCGACCGCGTAAGCGTAGCCGGCGGCGTGCATGTCGTGCAGGCACGCACGAAGCAGCGCGGCACCGACGCCGCGCCCGCGCGCCGCGTCGGCGACGCCGATCGGCCCGACCATGCCGCGCCGTGGCGTCGTAGCAGGCGGAAGCCGAGCAGGCCGGCGTTGGGCAGGCGTGGCGTGGCTTCGTTCGTGGAGATGCCCGGCGGCGCGCCGGCCTGCGCGGCAGGCGGGCGCCAGGCCGCCCGGATCCGACGCGATGGCGACGAATCGCGTCACCGGCCGGTGGCCGAGCGCGACGCGCGCCTCGCTCGCCCAGCCGGGGCCGAACGTGCGTCCGACCCAGGCGACGATCGTCTGTGCTCAGGGCCGATCGGCTTGCGGACGGTCGCGGCCGGTGGTCGCCCGGCGGCCTCCAGGGTGGGTCCGACGCGTTCGGCGATGGTGCTGGCGGCGCTGCGTCGGGCGCGGGGCCTGCGTCGGTACGGGTCGGCGTCTGCGGCGCAAGCGCGTACAGGCGGATCAGCATGTCCTGCGGTGGGGCCGGTGGAGCCAGGGTGGGACGCAGGACCGGCGAGACATCCATCATCGGGCAAGCGGCCGGCCTGTGATCATCCGCCGGCGAACGCCTACGATACGTCACGTGCTCCAGCCCGGCAGCGACTATCCGTGCCGTCGAAGCCAAGACTCGACGGATGAATCTGCTGTGCAAGGGCATCTGCTCGAATCGACGGCGACGAGCGCGGTCAGGACGATCGGCGGCGCGTCGTCGCAGCAAGCGTGCACGATCGATCGACTGGTTCATCTGGCCTGGGCGCGCGCGTGGGGACCAGGACGCACCGCGCAGGCGCGCCGAAAGGCCGTCAACGGTAGCGGCCGAGGACGCGGTCGAACGTGTTGCGGTCGGCGCGCGCGAGGCAGCTCGGATCGACGAAGTACCACATGAAGGCGTAGGCCGGCTGCTCTCGGCGCCGACGGATGGACTGCCCGTAGCGCTGGCCTTCGACCGTGCGCGGCGTGAAGCCGTTGCGGTAGGCGAAAGTGATCGAGTTCGTGCCATAAGCGTCAGCACTCGCGCCGGTGCATCATGCCGGGCGGAGACTCGTACATCGCGCTGTGGGTGAGTTCGATCGCAGGCCGCACTCTGTGATGTTGCCGCGCGTGAGCAGCGGCCATGTTGGCGCCGCCGCTCAGCAGGGTGTCGCCGCCGGGGCCGGAGGGCCGCGCCATGGCGCACCGGTCCATTCGCCGCAGGCGATCCCGCCATAGCGGGCGGCAAAACGCTGGCGAAGAACGGCGGCAAGGCCAGCAGGACCGCCTTGATCCACACCCACTGTCCCGTGTGATGGCGCGATGCCGTCGACATGGATTCGCGGGACACGGGCGTGTCGAGCACGATGCGCCATTGCCACCGCGCGGGTGCCTGACGAGCTGCCGTCCGAAGTTCTGGCGGCAGCGAGGTTGCTGGCGTGGATCTCGGGCGAACTGCGCCGTACCAGGTGAACCTGAGCGTAGAGGACGACGGGCATGAACGACCGATACCACTAGACGTCCGACGCGGTCCGGCATGGGCGGTATGGCGACTGGCATTGTCCGTTGCGTCGGCGACATCGGTGCTACTGCCTGAGTTCGCGGCTGGACCGACCGGGCGAATGCCGTCGCATGCAGCCGGGGCTGATCGCGCTTCGCATCCCAGCCTGCGAGCGACTCTCCGGCGCGCTGACGAATGCTGGGATGTGCTGCTGGCGCACAGGGTCGCGCGGCGGCGGGATAGCGCCGCGGTCAGCACCGCCTTTCGCACCCCTGCGCCGGCTTGCCGACGTCGGTCGGGCCCGCAGGCCAGCAGCATCGCGCGCAGCACAAGGTCGACACGCGTCCACGCGCACGGCAGGGCGAGCAGCAGGCGCGCGCACCGCGCAGACGATGGCCGGTCGGCGGCGAAGCGCCTCGATGCAGTGGAAGATCTCGAAGTCGATCCACCAGCCGCCGCTGACCCGGGTGCTTCGTGATGAGGTGCTGCTGGCGAACCGGTAGTAGTACTGGCCGGCGGTCAGCCAGGTGGGCTGCAGCAGGATGCCGCCGGTGTCCATGGCCTGGCTGTCGTCGAACCAGCGCTCCACATCGTGGCCCGGGCGATGACGCCAGTGCGGCTGGGCGGCTTCGGCGTTGGCGGTGAGATCGGCGACAGGCATGTGTGTGCGTCCGGCGAGGCGTTGCCACTGCACGGCCAGGGCCACCGCGGGATGGCTAGCCTCGCTGCTGCGCTGCGCCGGCAACTGACCAAGGTCACCTGACCTCAGCGAACACGGTAGCGTGTGGCACGGGTTATGGGCCACGACCGCGCCGGCGCGAGGCGATGGTGCGCGCCGCCGCTGAACGTGGCCGTGGTGACCTCGGCACCGGGCCTCCAGTGGCCCCTGCGATCGGCTCAGCGACCGCGCACTTGTGCCTCGCGTTCGCGCGCGGCGATCAGGCGGCTCACGGTGGCGACGGACACGCCCGCTTCGCGCGCGAGCTCGGTCATGCTGCGGCCCGAACGGTATCCTGCGCAGAAGGCCGCAGCCCGGTCGCCGTGGCACTGGGACAATAGCTGCGAATAGCTCGCAGTCTGCCCGGCCGCGTGCGGCGGACGCCGCTGCCGTGATGGGATCTCCGCGGCCTGCAGTCGCCCTGTTTCGGCACGCGCCTGCATGCGTGCGACGAAGGCTTCGTCCCCCAGATAGATCTGCTGGCGCAGGCCCGACTGCCAGAGCTGCGAAATACCATCGTCGCCGCTGTCGCCGTCGACCCGTGCTAAATAGCCTCGGCATGCCTGGCGAACGTCCGCCGCGTTGCGCGGCGCATGCCCAAGCACGAAGGCGTGAAGCGCCTGCACGTCCAGCCACTCCGGTGCCTTCGCCAGCCCGGTATGCGCCCGGCAACTGGACCAAGGCCACTCCGTGGCCCGACGCACCAGATGCGCAGCCACCGGGTTCCGCTCGACATAGCGGCACAGCGACATCAAGTACGCGTCGGTGTCGACCAGGATGGCCTTGAATCGGCCCTGGAACAGATGCCCCGCGAGCGCGTGCCTGCGGTTGAAGATCTGCGTGTACACGCCGTTGATGTGCCGCATCAGGGCCGACAGATTCGGCTGCCCCGTGCGCAACACCAGGTGGTAATGGTTGCCCATCAGGCAATAGGCCAGGACCCGCGCATCGAATCGATCCAAGCCCTGCGCGATCACCTCGAGGTGGCGCACGCGATCATCGTCGTCGCGATAGATCGCCTCCCGCCGGTCGCCGCGCGAGGTGACGTGGTAGACGGCTCCCGGGAACTCGATGCGCAACGGGCGGGACATGGCCGGCAGATGGGCGAAGACGACCGATTGCCCGCGACGATAGGCCCTACGGATGAAAACCGCAAGACCTGACCCCTACGCATACGCAAAGGGATTGACGACCTTCACCCCGGCGATGAGCGCGCCGTCTTGCATGTCTTCGGTGAAAAGCACCGCGCAGCCGCTGGCGATGGCGGCCTGGAGGATCAAGGCGTCGTAGAACGACGTCCCCCTTACCGCGTGCAGGGCCAGGGCCCCTTCGATGATTTCGGGCGTGGTGGGCACGAGGTCGAACCGGGCGTACAAGCTCAATCGCTCTCGGATCAGTGGCACGGGCAACTGCAGCTTGCGCAGCGCGACGTTCACATACTCCTGCAGTACCTGCGTGGACAACACCGCCGTGCCGTCGGCCCGGTGGGCCTTGATGAGTTGGATGGCCCGCTGCTGCTTGGCCGGTTCGTCAGCCGCATCGGCGTAGACGAGCAGATTGGTGTCGAAGAAGCTACGCACGACGATTGGCTTCTTCGCGGTCGAACTTCCAACCGCGCAGGTGGCCCGGCGTGGCCAGGGCCGACGCCTCGAATGCGTCCAACTGCTCTTGCAGCTGCTGCGCTCGTGCCAGTTGTTCCAGGTAGTCGCGCACCGCTTGATTCAGGCTCTTGCCCATGGCCCTCGCCGCCCTGCGGGCTTCGTCTGCGATTCGCTCGTCAACGGAAAGCGTGATGTTCATCGCGGAACCTCCTGTGCGCACATGTTACGTGCGCACTGTCAATGCGTCAACCAGGAGGTCTTGTCCGGCGAGGTATGGCCTCGGAGCCGCACTCGCGCGAAGCAGATAGCCCGTGGCAAAGAAGCAAGACCTGCCCCGACTCGCACCGATCGGCCCGCGCGCGACGCCAAAGCTCCTTTGCGCACTCCAGAACCAGCTTGCGATAGGCAGCAGCTCCGCCGTGCACTCGACATCGAACCGGTGCTGTTCGAAGCGGCGGCCTTCAAAGCGCAGGGTGCAAAGGGCCTGCGTCCCTGCTGGGGAGTTCACGGTGGCAGCCTCCGGATGGATTCGATGCCTGGGTTCGGAGCCGCCCGTGACCACCTACCCGATCGGATGCGCAACTTGCAAGACCTGACCCCGGCTTCGCAAGGTCGAAGGCGCCGCGGTCGGTGTGCGTGAGGTCGTTCGGGCCGATGAGGGGCGACACGAAGGCGTGTGTCGGCGCGGCGTTCAAGCACAGCGATGCGCCGGCGGTTACGAAGCCGGTGGGCATGGTGAATTCAGCACTGAGCGTTGGCGCGCCCCGCATGGCGCTCACCAGTTTCTCCAGCCCGGCTGCAGCCGGTCGACCTGAGGCGCGAGGGCGGGGTTCTTCGCGATCTGGCCGCGGTAGTAGGCCGCGAGCTTGCGCTTGCGGGCATCGGCGGCCAGCACCACCTGGCGCGCCGCGGCGGCCAGGCCCTGGTCGTTGAACTGGGTGGCGTTGAGCCGCTCGGTCAGCCGCGTCAACAGCACCATGCTGTCCAGTTCGCCGTTGTCGAGCTGGCGCCGCGCGTTCGTGAGCCACTGGTTCAGCGCCATCTGGCCCCTGAACTGCTGGCGTCAGCTGCGCGGCCCGCGCGAACAGGCCTGGAGTGCGGCATCATCGCCAGCACTGTGCCTGCTGCCTGCGGCAGCACGGTGTCGATCGTCGCCGCCACCTGCTTGATCGAGGCGCCAGTTCTCCGATGCCGGGCTGAATTCCTGTGCGGAATCGTCGCGATGACCGGCAGCAGCTGTGGGCGGTCAGCACCACCATCGTCAGCCCGCCCTGGGTAGCCGCCTGCGGGTGAGCGGCGAGCGTGGGCCTGGCTCCGGTTCGGTCAGCTTCGCGAGGGTGCCTGGCCCGGAACCGCGCGACCACCAGGTCGCGCAGCGGTTCCTGCAGCGCGACGGTGGTCTTGCGCACCCACTCGCGGGTCTGCAGGTTGCGCGCCAGCGCCTCGTTGCCGTTGAACGCGCCGCAATGGTGACCTTGCTGCTGATCGGTAGCCCTGCATACCCTAGGGGCCGAGATAGGCGTCGAGTACCTCGTAGAAGGTCCACGGTTCGACGGCGCCTGTGGCTGGCGATGACCGAGGTCGACTGAAGTTCGACATCTAAGCGCCCCATAGCGTCGGTGACCTTTAGGATCAAACACTTAGATGCGGCGGCGGTTTTGTAGTGACACGATATTTTCGTTCACCCTTCCACCCTCTTGCGCCGGACCCATGGTTGGTCCCATGTTCGTTCGCATCACACGCATGAAGGCCGCTCCTACGTGAAGATCGTGGAAGCCTTCCGTGATGACAGGGGCGCCACGCCAGCGCGTCATCGCTACCCTCGGCCGCCTCGAGCACGTGCGCGCTGGGGGGCGCTGATGCCGTGCGCGGCCTGATGCGCCAGCGGCACGACTGCCGAAGGCGTCGATCTCTCGGCCGTGCGCTTTGATCCCGCGTTGAGCGTGGGTGACACCTGGCTGCTGACCGCGCCGTGGCACCGCCTGGGCTTCGGGAATCTCTGCGCTGCAAAGCGCAACGGCTGCCCTCCTTCGACTGCGAGCGCGGCTTGCCGCGCGTGATGGTCTCTCAACCGCCTGTGCGACCCACCTCCAGTGCGGCGTCAGCGCTCCTGGCTCGAAGGGACGCGGGTGCCCGCCGGAGGCCTGCTCGGTGACCCACTAACGCCTGCTGCGTGCCATGGACACTCGGCCGAGCAGGTCGAGGCCATGCTGGCGCAGCCTCGCCACGCTGCTGCGCCCGCTCATCGACCAGGAGCTGTCGGTGGTCTTCCGACCTGACCACCGTCGGCGTGGAAGGCCGCACCGAATTGCCGGACGACGTGCGCGCCTGGGCAAGTCCAAGGACGGCGGCATCGCCCGGCAGTTCACGTGCTCGGCGTGGTGCAGACCGCCGAAGCCCCGCCCATCGCGCACCGCGTCGGGAGGGTAAGCACCGGGAGGCCACCACGCTGCAGCCAGTCATTCAGGAGGTGCTTCCGCAGTTTCCGGTCAAGCGCGTGGTGTACGACCGGGGCCTGCTGAGCCTGGACAACCTGGAGCAGTTGCAGGCGCTCGAGGTCAGGGGCGGCAGCCGCTGAGTTCAGCGGGTGCCTGGGCGCCGCCACGTGAGTTCCGACGAACTGCTCGAGCCTGCGTGCGGTGCGAGCGCCACGGCTGAACTTCGGCGAGGCAGCTTTGGCAGGCCTGCGCCTGATCTGGCGCACGATTCCCCGAACGGGCGGCCAGCGAGCAGACCCAGGCCCGCCAGAGGCGCATCGACGAGATCGTCGCCAGCGCCCAGGCCCGGCGGAGCTCGACGCCCAGGACGACGGAGAAGTCTTCCGCGGCCGGCAGCTGGGTAAACTCAGGTGCCAGGGCGGATGTTCCGCGAGGTCAGGAGCTCGCCTGCGCGATCATCAGGTCGACCTCACCGGCAGGCCTTCACTCTACGACGTGGACGAGCGTGCGCTGCGGCGCGCAAAGGCTGCACGACGGCAAGCTGCTGTGACCAACGTGCCCGACTGATGCCGGCCCAATGGTGGAGCGCTACAAGAGCCTGGCTGACATCGAGCAGGGCTTCATGCGCTGAAGTCCATCGAGATTGCGCCGTCTTCCACCGTCTTCCGGAGGATCAAGGCGCACCGCTGATCTGCTTCCGGCGCTGGTGCTGCACCGGGTGATGCGCATGCAGCTCAATGACGCGCGCAGCCCGCACTCGCCGCAGCGGGTGCTGGAGATCGTCAGGCGTATCCAGTTGCATCAGGTGACCCTGCCCAACCAGGAGCGGGCTGTGGGCGTGGGCGAACTCGACCCCATCCAGCGCGATCTCGAGACCCTCGGGTCGACGCACCTCCATCGCCTGGAGACCGCCGTGTAGTGCCAAAAATAAAACCGGAATCCAATCAAATCAAACACTTGCGCAATTTGGTGTCGAACCTGAGGTCAGGCCTCTGGTTCAGGGCGGCAATGTTCGGGGGATGGGGAGCGTTTTTTCGGGGTAGGTGAGGCATTGAGGTCTCCCTGGTGATGAGCGCCCGCCAGAGCGTGCTGTATCGATCCAGCCCTGGTCCTTCGGTTCAGAGACTTGGTCGCGACTATCGACTTCAAGACCTGACGTTCACCCCTCGAAGGGCTCGCCGACGGCCACGCTCTGCACCTTCGGCGAAGATCTGACCGTCAGGCGACCCACTACGATCGGGCGTCGAAACGCGCCAACCAAGCTTCAAGGAGGCACGGTCCGATTCTGGCTGGCGATCTTCTGACAGAGGGATGAACCTGGACCCGACGGCGCTAGCGCCCTCACTGAAAATTTCGATTATGCAGGCGTCATGGTCCGCGTGTATGTGTCGCCGAGCTCCAGGGGTCAGGGCAGCTATCAATACGCCACGTGTTGAGAAAGCGGTTCGATTCGACAATGATTACCGAGCGCTGCATTAAGGCGTTGCCGCCCACGCGCTCAAGCAACTGCGATGACAGCACAGCGATGGAGTTGGCCCCTTGATTCCGGCCCGTGTCCACGGGCATGCTAAAGGCAGGTCCAGTTCCAGACCACGGTGCCGTTGCAGAAAATAGACACAACGTCCTCATAGCGTGACGCGACGCTGGAATCTGTGACTCCACTAGTGCTGCACCGCCGTAGCCATGGAAGGCGCACAAGGTTCCGCCCAGCGCCTCGGAAGTCCACAAGTTCTTCGAACTCCGAAGGCCGCTGCGGCAGGGCACGATGGCCGAAAGATGAGAGAGCGCATCGAGATTCTGGCAGTCGACTGACGCTCAAAACCTCGTGATACGAATCGGCGATGCGTCTTCGGTGGCGTCCGCCGTGCCAGTGGAACGCCCACTGATCTCTGAGTCAGGCGAACCCAGACGGTCGGACAAAGAGTGAGCAGTTCGATTCCGTAGTCCGACTGTCGGCGACGGTGGCCACCTCCGTCACGCACCACTGCTCGGAACTGAATCGCGAATCAAACTCTTCGAAACGGAAGAACAGCCTCCTCCGGTCTCGTCGCCAACCGTCGTGAAAGTAAACCGTGAGCAGCGCCCGAAGCAGATGACCACTGGCCTCGTCGTCAAGCTCAGACTGTTTCGGCAAGGCGTCGAATGAGGTCTTGGTTTCGACATTGTTCTTCCCCGGGGCAAGTCAGCCCTCCCAGTCACCCGCGCAATTGCAGTTGTCCTGATTGAGTTCCACGACCTCTGCGTCGGGGTTGTTTCTTGGGCGATGCGGCGGTAGGCCTGTTTGCCCAGGCCGCCAGCTGTCGCCGGAAACTCATCTCCACAATGGCTGCGACGTTGGTCCGGAGGCCGCCCGGAGCCGCAAGAACCGAGCATCGGGCCGTCAGTTTGAACTTCACCCGGCGCTGCGCTCCGGGCACTGACTGGTGAGCTGGTGCACATGTTAGCTCCTGCTCGGGCCGTCCATTGTCCGGTTGTTGGCGTCCCGTAACTTCCGCTCGAAACAGCGCTGATTGCCGAATGGATCTGGCTTCGAACGGATCGAAATCGGTTTCTCGATCGCAGTGAGATCAGCATTGGTCGCTCGGCTTTGCTCGCTCTTGATGCAGCCAGACAGGCGCAGAAGATCTCGCAGAGAAAGCGACTCCATTCCTGCAGACCAACGATGGGCTGCAAAGTACCGGCAAGGTCCACAGTGTTTTCGATTCTGAAACTTCTGTCCGTCAGGCCGACAAGCCCCTTCCATCCATCTTCACGTCGAACGAGTACAGGATCCAGGTGCTCTCCTTCATGAACGTGGACGACTTGACCGCCCGCCACCCCTGCGTTGTCCCCGTTTGACAGCGAGAACTCGCTGCCCTTGTTGGCGATCATCATCCCGCCGTCGGCCTTGACGGTCGTCGTGCCCTTCGCCAGCGTGATCGACTGCGAGATGTTGGGGTAGGGAATCGGCACCGGCCCGCCGGGCGACGGCGTCTTGCAGACGTCGGGCATGGTCGCCACCGACACGCCGTTGCTGCCCTTGTGGACCAGCGAGTTGGCCACCCCGTTGACCTTGACGCTGACCGGCATGGCTCAGGCTCCGGCGGGCGCCGCGACCAAGGCGGCGGCGCGCTGGCCGCCCTCGGCGCTGGCCCAGGCGAAGGCGAGCTCGCCGCCGGCGTAGCCCTTGGCCGCGGCCGCGCAGGCCAGCACGATGTGCAGCAGCCCGCCGGCCGCCCCGACGTCGCCCCAGCAGTCCGCCGGCGCGACGAAGTCGGACGCCGATTCGAAGTGCTCCTTGGTCCGCAGCGCCGTGAACCCGAACTCGTCGGCCCGGTACGGCTCGCCGTTCATGTCGCAGTAGATGTCGCTGACCTTCGCCCCGGCCGGCAGCGCGGCCAGTGCGGCGCGGAAGGCCTCGGTCAGCCCCTCGCCGAGGCAGACGGTCTCGGTCTTGATGCGCTTGGGCTCGAACGCGGTGCCGCTGGACAGCAGCGTGCCCAGCGCCGGCAGGCCCTCGCTGCGCGCCACGTCCTCGCGGGCGAGTAGGACGGCCGCCCCCGCCTCGCCGGGGATGAATCCCCAGGCGTTGTTCAACGGCCCGGCGCCGTGCAGCTGGTCGTTCTCCTCCAGCCACTCCAGCGTCTCGGGCTCGAGGTAGCTTTCGACCCCAGCGACGAGGCAGGCGTCCAGCTGGCCGGCGCGCAGCTTGGCCAGCGCCGCGTGCACGCCCAGCAGGCTGGCCGCGTGCCCGGCATCGAACGCGGCGGCGCTGGCGAACAGCGCCCCCCAGCGGCGGTCGATGCGCGCCAGCAGCTCGCGCGCCAGGTGCTCCGGCAGCCCCGGGCGCGGTTCGGGCAGCGCCAGCGCGATCGCCCAGCGCCCCGGCGCCGTGCGCGGAGCAGCCAGCCCCGCCAGCGCCTCCTCGATCACCGGCATCAGCAGCGCGTCGAAGCGCTCCACGCCCTGCAACCCGATGTCCAGCCACGGCGCCATCGCCACCCGCATCGGCTCGCCGGCGGTGTCGATCATGTAGGGGTGCTGCGCGAAGCCGCTGATGCCGGCCCGCACGGCGGCGGCGCTCTCCCACGCGCCGCGCCCCACCGCGGTGGCGGCGCCGATGCCGGCGATGACGACACGCTCGGCCACCTCAGCCGACCTCCAGCTCCGGTTCGGCCCGCGCTGGCTGGCCGCGGCTCAGGTCGGCCTTGAGCGTCACCACCGTGCGTTCGAGCTTTTGCACCTTGAAGTGGCAGGGCAGCGCCGAATGCCATACCAGCGAGACGCGCGCGCCGCTGGCGTGGTCGGGCTCGAGGATCACCGTGTGCAGCACGCGTCGATCGTGCAGTTGGCGTGTGCCGTCGTAGAAGCGGGTCTCGAATCCGAGGTACAGCTTCGGCAACACGAACTGCAGCCGCCCCTGCGGGCTCAGGTTGTGCAGCACGACCGGCTCGCCGCCGCGCAGGAAGGCCGGCGCCTGCTGGTCGGCCGGTGCACTCTGGTACCAGCGCTCGTCCATGTCCTCGGCCAGCAGCGGCGCGCGCGTCTTCATCCACTTCTCGCCGTAGGTGCCGGCGAAGCCCACGCGCGGCTGCCAGTGGCTGGCGACGACGCCAAAGCCCGCCGGCGCCGGGCGGTCGTTCCATGCGCCGATCAGCTGCTTGGGATCCTCGATATTCGGCAGCGCCAGCCCCTGCGCGTTGCGCGACGAGACGGCGAAGCCCGTGCCGACCGGATTGCGCCAGTCCCAGTCCTTCTCCGGCGCGTCCGACTTCCGGTCCACGCCGCCGTAGGCACGCTCCCAGACCAGCGGCATGGTGACGAAGGGCTCGGGGCGGGTCGGGCCGAGCGCGCCCCAGCTGCGGTCGCCGAAGACGCGCAGCAGCTTGCGTACCGGGCCGACCTGGAAGCCGCAGTCCAGCTGCGACACCGCGCGCCCGCCCGGCGCGTGGGCGTGGCCGACGACGACGATGTCGGTCGTCTTCTTCGTCAGCACCAGGTCGGCGTCGTACACGATGCTGCTCTGGCCCGGCTCGCCATGGTGCTCGGGCAGGCGCAGCACCGGGGGCTGCTCCTTCGCCACCGCGGTCGAGCCGTCCGGCAGGATGTCGAAGCTGGCCTTCACCGCCACCAGCCAGACCTCGGCGCCGTCGCGGTCGCGCACCCAGCCGCGTTCGGCGGCAAACGGGGTGCGATTGTCGACCTGCCACATCGTCGTGTCGCCAGCGCGGGGTCGATGGCGCGGCCTCAGTTGAGGTCGATCGCCGCGCCCTTGATCTTGTGGTAGCCGGTGCTGCGGCTCAGGATGTAGCTGCCCTTGATGATCACCTTGCCGGCGCGTGTGAGCGTGATGCTGGCGTCGCCGCAGCGCAGGACGACCTCGCGATCGGCCTCGATGACGTGGCAGTCGCCGTCGACGGTCACGTTCGCCGGCAGCCGCGGCGGCTCGTCGTCGGCCCGCAGCGGCCGCGGCTCCAGGACCCCGATGACGACCGGCGCATGCGGGTCGCCATCGGCGAAGACCACCAGCACCTCGCGCCCGACCTGCGCGCGCCGCAGCGCCACCGTCGCGCGTGCCGGGACGACCTCGCCCGGGCATGCGGCGAGCTGCGAGACCAGGGGCTGCTCGGTGAGGTCGAAGCCCTCGAGCCTGCCGATCACGGGCACGCCCGGCAGCATCGGCGCGGGCACGGTGCCATGCGCGGTCGGCCGCCGCAGCAGGTCGAGCTCGTCGGCCAAGGCCCGCGCCGCGAGCGGGACGAAGGGATCGTCGTCGGGTTTCATCGCGGCCCGTTCAGTTGATGCCGACCTTGCTGCCCTTGATCACGACGTCGGAAGAAGCCTTCATGTTGATCTTCCCCGAGCCGTTGACCGTGATGTCCTTGCCCTTGATCACGATCGTCCCGTCCTTCTTCATCGTGATGCTCGCGCTGCCGGTCTTGATCGTCACGCTGTCGCCGGCGTCGATGACGAGGTTCTTGCCGACCTTCAGCGCGTCGTCCTTGCCGACCTGGGTGCTTCGGCCCTTGCCGATCGTGGTCGACTGATCGCCGCCGACCTGGACGCTGCGGTTGGCGCCGACCTCGGTGCTCTGGCTGGCGCCGACGCTGATGCTCTGGGTCGCGCCCACCGCCACCACCTGCGCCGCACCGATCGCGATCTCCTGCGCGGCGCCGATCGCGATCGTCTCGTTGACGCCGACGGTATGCGTGCGCTGCAGCGCCACCGTCGCGGTCTCGCTGCTGCCGACGCTGATCGTGCGGTTGGCGCCGATCGTGATCGACTCGTTGGCGCCGACCGTCTCGGTGCGATTGGCACCGATGGCAATCGTCTCGTTGGCGCCGACCTGCTCGGTGCGATTGACACCGATGGTGATCGATTCGTTGTTGCCCACCGACTCGGTGCGGTCGACCCCGATCGTGATCGTCTCGTTGTTGTCGACCGTCTCGGTGCGGTCGTGCTTGATGTGGCTGGTCTCGTCGTGGTCGATCGTCTTCGTGCGGTCGTGGCCGACCCAGTGCGTCTCGTCGTTCTCGACCTCGATATCCTGGTTCTTCTCGGCGTGGATCCACAGCTGCTCGCTGCCGGTCTTGTCCTCGAACCGGATCGCGTTGGCGTTGCCGTAGGCGCCGCCCTTGCTGCTGCGCGTCAGCACGCCGCTTTGCGTCGCATTGGCCGGCAGGTCCCACGGCGGCATCTGCTCGGCGTTGTAGACGCGGCCGGTGATCAGCGGCTGGTCCGGGTCGCCCTCCAGGAAGTCGACGACGACCTCCTGCCCGATGCGCGGGATCTGGACGAAGCCGAATCGCTTGCCGGCCCAGGGGCTGGATACGCGCACCCAGCACGAGCTCTTCTCGTCCTTGCCGCCGTAGCGGTCCCAGTGGAACTGGACCTTGACGCGGCCGTACTTGTCGGTGTGGATCTCCTCGCCCGCCGGGCCGACGACGACCGCCGTCTGCGGGCCGCGCATGATCGGGCGCGGCGTGCGCCGCAGCGGGCGGAACTGCTGCGCGCCCGGCTGGGCGACGAAGCTGCAGTCCCAGCTGCCCGGGTCGCGCCCGGACTCGACCCCCGGGTTGCGCGCGCGCAGCTCCATCTCGACGCACAGGAAGTCGCCGCCACCCTCGCCGTCGGCGTTGCGGTCGGCACGCGGGTGGCCGCTGACCGCCAGCCTCGAGCCGACGGCCATCGTCTGCACCGTCGTGCGGCCGTGCATGCGCTCGTGCAGCGACTGCCACTCGTCGATCCGGGTGTCGGCCTGCTGCTGGCCGTCGTCCTTGACGACATAGTCGCCCTGGAAGTCGAAGCACTCGGCGTCGGCCAGCTCGTGCGCGCGCTGCAGCTGCTGCGTCACGCCGAGCGCGGTCGACGGGCGCTCGAAGTCGTAGCTCGTCAGTGCGACGCGGCCGGTGCGCACCGAGCGCGCGAAGCGCAGGTCGAAGACATAGGGCTTGTCGGGCGGGGTCTGGCCGATATTGTCGTAGTACGGCAGCGCGTCGCAGCCCGGCGCCATCGCGTGCGCGTCGGCGGCGTCGACCAGCACCATGCGGTCCTCGGCGTCGGTGTGCTCGAAGTACCAGGTGATGCCTTCGTCTTCCAGCAGCCGGGCGACGAAGTCGAAGTCGGTCTCGCGGTACTGCACGCAGTACACGCGCTTGCGGTAGCTGCGCTGCAGCTTGAAGTCGAAGGCGGCGATGCCGGCGTGGTCGTCGAAGACCTTGCGCACGATGTCGGGCACGCTCAGGTCCTGGAAGATGCGGCAGTCCGCGGTCCGCGTCAGCGCCCACAGCCAGGGCCGGACCTCGGCCTCGTAGCGGTACATGCCGCCCTCGTGCACCCCCAGGCCGAAGGCGGTGACGTGGCCGCCGAGGTGGCGCGTGCTGTCGTCGGCCAGCGCCACCGCGATGCCGACGCGCCGGCCGAGGATCTTCTCCGGCGCGAGGTCGGGCATCGGGCTGAGCAGGTCGAGCTGCATCGCCTCCATGCGGCTCAGCCCCACGCTCAGGCGCAGCGACGCCAGCCGCAGGTCGGCCGCGGGGAAGGGCGAGCTCAGCGTGATCGGCGGCGCCATCGGATGCTCGCCGCGCGCGAGGCGCGGCCCCAGGATCGTCGGCGCAGCCCAGCGGCGCGCCCAGCGCCAAAAGTCATGTCGCCGCCGTTCTTGCCGCCGCTCGCCACGGCACCGCCCTTCATGCCACCGCCCTTCATGCCACCGCCCTTCATGGCGCCGCCGGCCGCGCGACGCGGGCGAGCCAGCCGCGCACCGGCTCGCCCGCCTCCAGCCGCAGCTCGACCGCCTCGATCGGCCCCGGCTCCAGCCCGGCCGCGCTCGCGCTGCCGGCGAGGTGCTCGCGCGCGTGCGCATAGCGGCCGGTCGCGCGCAGCCGGTGCGGCCCGGCCTCGTCGTCGGCGAGCGCCTCGACGGTGAAGACGAACTGCCCGCCCGGCCGCAGCGCGCGCGCCGCCGCCTGCATCACCTCGTTGAGGTCGCCGAAGTAGCACAGCGTATCGGCGCACACCGCGGCGTCGAAGGCCTGAGGCTGGGTGCGCAGGTAGTAGACCAGCTCGGCCTGGTGCAGCACGTCGTAGACGCCGCGTCGGCGCGCCTGGCGCAGCATGCCGACCGACAGGTCGCATCCCGCCAGCCGCCGCGCCCAGGGCCGCACCAGCGGCCCGACGAGTCCGGTGCCGCAGCCGAGGTCGACGACGCTGGCGTCGCCGCGCGGCGCACCGCGCGCTGCGGCGAGCGCGCGCGCCACCGCCTGCGGTGCGCGGTACTGCAGCCGCTCGAGCGACGCGTCGAAGCGCGGCGCGAAGGCGTCGAAGACCTCGCTGACGTAGCCGTCGCTGGCGCGCGCCGGCGGCGGCTCGCCACCGCAGGCGGCGAGCTGGTGGCGCGCGACCGGGTTGTCGGGGTCCTCGGCCAGCCACTCGCGGTAGAGCTGCGCCGCGCGATCGCGCTCGCCGAGCAGGACCAGCGCGCGCAGCACCTGTTCGCGCGCCTGCCCATGCTGCGGCCAGAGCAGCACCGCCTTGCTGTGCGCGACCAGCCCGTCGTGCACCCTGCCCTGCGTGATCAGCACGCGCGAAAGCCCGTACCAGGCGTCGGCGAAGTCCGGCCGCAGCGCGATCGCGCGCTCCAGCGCGGCCTGCGCCTCGCCGAGCCGGCCGCCGCGGCGGTGTAGCCGCGCGAGGTTGGCCAGCGCGTCGGCGGCGTCGGGGTGGTCGTCGCCGGCGGCATCGATGCTGCGCCGCCAGGCCTCGGCGGCCTCGTCGTCGCGCCGCATCGCCGCCAGCACGTTGCCCAGGTTGTTCCAATAGCCGGCGTGGCCCGGGCGCTGCTCGATCGCGGCCGCGATCAGCCCCAGCGCCTCGTCGTCCAGCCCCTGCGCGTGGCGCAGCAGGCCGAGGAACTGCAGCGCGTCGGGCTGCGCCGGCCAGCGCTGCAGGATGCCGATCAGTGCGTCCTGCGCCGGCTCGAGCCGGTCGTGGCGCAGGTCGTCGACGGCGCGCGCGAGCGCGTCGTGCAGTTCGGCATCGTCGGCCGTGCCGGCCCCCTCGCCGGCCGCGCCCGCAGCCTCATCCGAAGTCATAGCTGAAGTCGCCGCCCGCCACGCCGACGCGAACGCGCTCGATCGGCGCGCCTTCCATCATCCGCTGCAGGAACTCGCGGCTGATCGCCGGCAGCATGGTGTTGGTCAGGATGGCGTCGATCATGCGGCCGCCGGACTCGCTCTCGGTGCAGCGCGAGACGACGAGCCGGACGACGGCGTCGTCGACCTCCAGCGGGATGCGGTAGCGCTGCTCGACGCGCTTGCGGATGCGGCCGAGCTGCAGTTGCACGATGCGCGCCAGCACCTCGTCGGACAGCGGGTAGTACGGGATCGTCACCAGCCGCCCGAGCAGCGCCGGCGGGAAGACCTTCAGCAGCGGCTCGCGCAGCGCCTTGGCCATCGCCTCGGGGCCGGGCATCAGGTCCGGGTCCTTGCACAGCTGCTCGATCAGCTCGGTGCCGACGTTGGTCGTCAGCAGGATCAGCGTATTCTTGAAGTCGATGAAGCGGCCCTCGCCGTCCTCCATGAAGCCCTTGTCGAAGACCTGGTAGAAGATCTCGTGCACGTCGCGGTGCGCCTTCTCGACCTCGTCGAGCAGCACCACCGAATACGGCTTGCGCCGCACCGCCTCGGTCAGCACCCCGCCCTCACCGTAGCCGACATAGCCCGGCGGCGCGCCCTTGAGCGTGGAGACGGTGTGCGCCTCCTGGAACTCGCTCATGTTGATGACGACCAGGTTGTGCTCGCCGCCGTACAGCGCCTCGGCCAGCGCGATCGCGGTCTCGGTCTTGCCGACGCCGGAGGTGCCGGTCAGCAGGAAGACACCGATCGGCTTGCCGGGGTTGTCCAGCCCGGCGCGCGCGGTCTGGATGCGCCGCGCGATGGTCTGCATCGCGTAGTCCTGCCCGATCACGCGCTCGCCCAGCCTGCGCGGCAGCTCGAGGATGGTCTCGATCTCGTTGGCCGTCATGCGGCCGACCGGGATCCCGGTCCAGTCGCCGACCACGCTCGCGACCGCCTGGGCGTCGACCGTCGGCAGCATCAGCGGGTCCTCGCCCTGCAGCGCGGCGAGCTCGGCCTGGACCTGACGCAGTTCCTCGCGCTGGGCGGCGCGGCGGGCCTGCGTGGCCTCGTCGGTCTCCTCCGGCGGGACGGACCCTGGGGCCGCGGCGCCGGGCGACGGGCCCTCGGCGCTGGGTGACGTGGCCGGTGCGGCGGCGCTCGGAGGCGGGGCCGCGTTGTCGGGGGCGGCCGGTGCGCCGGCCCCTCGCACGCCCCGTCGCCGGCCCGTCGCCGGCACCGGCCCGGCCGCACCGGATGCCGCCTGCTCCGCCACCGCATCGGCGTGCCGCTCCAGCGCACTGCCGGTGCCCTCGACCGCGCGCTTGCCGTCGCGCAGCGCCGCGCGCAGTGCCAGCAGCCGCTCGACCAGCGCCTTCTCCGCCGCCCAGCGCGCCTGCAGCGCCGCCAGCCGTTCGTGCTCGGCCGCCAGCTGCGCGGCGACGGCGGCCTCGCGCTGCGCGGTGTCGATGCCGATCGCCGACTCGCGCGCGATGATGCCCTGCTCGGTCTCCAGCGCCTCGATGCGACGCGCGCTGTCGTCGACCTCGGCCGGCGTCGCGTGCAGGCTGACCGCCACCCGCGCGGAGGCGGTGTCGAGCAGGCTGACCGACTTGTCGGGCAGCTGGCGCGCCGGGATGTAGCGGTGCGCCAGCCGCACCGCGGCCTCCAGCGCCTCGTCGAGGATCTGCACCTGGTGGTGCTTCTCCATCGTGCTGGCCACGCCGCGCATCATCAGGATCGCCAGCGGCTCGCTCGGCTCGTCGACCTGCACCGACTGGAAGCGCCGCGTCAGCGCCGGGTCCTTCTCGATGTACTTCTTGTACTCGGCGAAGGTCGTGGCGCCGATCGTGCGCAGCTCGCCGCGCGCCAGCGCCGGCTTGAGCAGGTTGGCGGCGTCGCCGGTGCCGGCCGCGCCGCCGGCGCCGACCAGCGTGTGCGTCTCGTCGATGAAGAGGATGATCGGCCGCGCGCTGGCCTGGACCTCGTCGATGACCGATCGCAGCCGCTGCTCGAACTCGCCCTTCATGCTCGCGCCGGCCTGCAGCAGCCCGACGTCCAGCGCCAGCAGCTCGACCTCGCGCAGCGCCGGCGGCACGTCGCCGCGCACGATGCGCTGTGCGAAGCCCTCGACGACCGCGGTCTTGCCGACGCCGGCCTCGCCGACCAGGATCGGGTTGTTCTGCCGCCGGCGCATCAGGATGTCGACCAGCTGCCGGATCTCGTCGTCGCGGCCGACGATCGGGTCCATGCGCCCTTCGCGCGCCTGCGCCGTCAGGTCGCTCGTGAAGCGCGCCAGCGCCTCGCGCCGTCCGAGCGCGGCCGGCGCGATCGCACCGCTGGCCTCGCCGGGGGCCGCGTCGGCCGGCAGCATCGCCGCCTGCGCCTCGGGCGATCCCGCGAGCAGCGCGCCGAATCGCTCGCACAGCTCGTCGACGCGGACGCGCTCGAACTGGCGCGACACCCCCATCAGCGCGCCGCGCAGCGAGGCGGTCTTCAGCAGCCCGACCAGCAGGTGCCCGCTGCGAACGCGCGGCTCGCCGAACATCAGCGTCGCATAGACCCAGCCGCGCTCGACCGCGTTCTCGACGAAGCTCGACAGGTCGGTGATCGACGCCGCGCCGCGTGGCAGCCGGTCGAGCGACGCGGTGAGGTCCGACGCCAGCACCGAGGGGTCGATCTCGAAGTGGCGAACGATGCGGTGCAGGTCGCTGTCGGGCGTGTTGAGGATCTGCTGGAACCAGTGCTGCAGCTCGACGTAGGGGTTGCCGCGCAGCTTGCACAGCACGGTCGCGCCCTCGATCGCCTTGTAGGCCAGCGGGTCGAGCTTGCCGAACAGGGTGGCGCGCGAGATCTCAGCCATCGGAGGCTCCTCGGGGCGGCGCGGCGCGCCGGCTGGGATGCGGCACGAGCCGCAGGTCGCTGCGCTCGCGCGCATCGCCGCGCCCGAGCCAGCTCGTCAACCCGAGCCGCACCCGGGCGCCCAGGCGCGGTGCCGGCAGCTCGTCGCCCCGCAGGTGCAGGCACAGGTCCCAGGCCTTGTCGGTGCCTGCGAGCAGGCGTACCCACTGCTGCAGCGCCGGCCAGGCATCGCCACCGGGCAGAAAGCTCTCGTAGTGCGGCAGCGTCAGCGGGCCCAGGTGAAGCCGGAAGCGGTGCTGACGGTCGGGAACGCGGCTGCCGGCGTTGGCGCTCACGCCCAGTCGCGAAGGTGGCTGCCGCGCACGTTCGGGCCGGTTGCGCGCGTGACCCAGACGCGAGCAGGCTTCGCGCGGCAGCTCGAGCACACCGGGGACGAAGGGCTGAACGCGTGCACCGACGCCGAAGTAGTGGCCGACCGCCTTCTCCAGCCGCTCGGCGTGCGCGCTGCGCGCGCCGACGAACCCGGCCTGGAAGCGCAGCGCCGCGGCAGGCACCGCAGACGCTTCCACGGCCGCACCGGCGGCGACGCCGAGCCCGGCGAGGCTCTCGATCCAGGCCGCATAGCGATCCTCGCCTGGGCGGTCGGCCTGCACCACCGGCTGCGACTGCGCCCAGGTGCGGTAGAAGAGCAGCAGCATGCGGTGGTGGAAGACATCCAGGAAGCGCATCGGTGCGGCATCGCCGTGCTGTCGCAAGCGCTCGCGCACGTACTCGGTCAGGTGCAGCGGCATCGGACCCTGCGGCCCGAGCAGGCCCAGGAAGCGCACGCCGAGCCGTGGCGCGCCGGCGCGCCGGTCCAGCCGCGCCAGCGCGGCCGGGGCGAAGTCCAGCTCCGGCTCCTGCGCCAGCCGCAGCGGCTCCTGGCGCGGCCGCCTAGCGCGCCCCAGCCGCGGCAGCTCGGGACAACACGCCTCCACCCGCCTGAGCAGCGCGAAGTAGTCGTACGCCCAGGGTGCCCGCTCGACCTCGTCGAGCAGTCGGTCCAGGGCGTCGGCGCTGGCGGTCCCGGCACCGTTCCTCGGAGCGCCCCGAGACGGCTCGTCCCCGCCTTCAGGCCGACGCGGCGGCTTCACACGGTCTCCCCCAGCCCCAGCTGAGGCGCCCAGCGTCGCACGACGCCACGTTGCGTGCTGCGCAGCGTGAACTCGGTGAAGCTGTTGATCGCGGCGTGGCGCGCGAACCAGTGTGCCAGCGCACAGCCCAGGAGGTGCACGCCCGAACCCTGGAAGGCGAGTTCGTCGAACTCGGCGCTGATCGCGCTGCCGCGGCCGAAGCACAGCGGCCCCGCGAAGGGCAGCCGCCGCACCACCGGCGCCACCTCGAGCGAGCGCAGCGCGGCGACCTGGCGTGTCCACGCGACGTCGCCCGGGGGCCCGTAGAGCTCGAGCGTCGTGCGCAGCACGCGCGCTGCCTCCTCGGGCGCGCCGTGCAGCGTCGCCTGCGCCATCGCCAGCTGGCCGACGAGCCGCCAGTCGACCGCGCCGGCGGCAAGCCGCGAGGCCGGACGCGTCGGCCCGCGCAGCACGCAGACCGATTCGACCGGGCCTGGGGTCTCGAGCTGCCACGCCGCGGCACCGTCGCTGCCGGCCTGTGGCAGCAGCAGCGGCAGGTCGCGGTTGGTGACCCAGGCGACGACCGAGAGCTGACGCACGTCGTCGCGCCCGGCCGCCTGCGGCGGATCGACCAGCGAGAGGTAGACCTCCTCGCCGACGTAGGCGGATCGCGTCCCCTTGTCGCGCTGCCGCGCCGACAGCAGTCGCGGCTCCCGGCGCGTGACATAGCCGCCGGCATCGTCACCGCGCGTCCGGTGGCGCACGTCGTACAGCGCACGGTACTCGCGCGGCGCGCCGCTGCCGTGGCCGAGGACCGATTCGACGTGGTGCACCTCGTAGTCGATCGGCCGCGTGCGGTCGGGCATCAGCTGGTGCTCCCACTGCTCGGGCCCGAGCACGACGCGGTCCAGCCGCTTTCGAAACAGATTGACCGCCGGCGTGCAGTACAGCGCGAAACTGTCGCCATCGACGACCGGCTCGAGCGCGGGCAGGCCGCGTGCCAGCGGCACGACGATCTCGACCTCGGCGGCATCGACCACCGCGAGCCGCGGCGCCAGGTCGCGCAGCTCGAAGAACATCAGCCGCTGGGGCAGCGCGGCGACCTCCTGCAGCAGCCGGTGGCCGGAGAATCCTCGCAGCGACACCGGCAGCAGCGCCTCGTCCTCGCCTTCGCCGCAGGCCGCGACACTGTCCGGGCCACGCCAGCCGTCGGCGCCGCCCGACGCGGCGCCGCCCTGGGTGAGGACCCAGCTGCCCAGCGCGGCGCCGAGAAGCAACTCGTGCAGCGGGTAGGCGACATCGTCGGCAGCCGCGATGTACACCCGCAGCCGGTCCAGCCCGAGGCCAGCGAAGCGTGTACCGCCCCCGCAGCGCAGGCGCAGTCGCAACGCGCCCCGCATCGCACCGAGCTCGGGCAGGCGCGAGCCGGGCAGGTCGGGCAGGTGGCTCGCGTAGGCGGCGCTGGCGATCGTCACCGGCCACAGCGTGACCGCGTGCGCCGTGCGGAACTCGCAGTGCGTCTCCTGCCCGCGCGGCAGCCTGGAGACGACCGCGCTGCCGCGCGGCACGGTGTGACCCCGCGCCAGGTTGGGGTCGCTGGCGTCGGCGTCGAGACGCACGACCATCATCGATGGCAGCGGGGCCAGGAAGCCCGGGTACATCGACTCGAGCAGGTGCGCCACCAGCCGCGGATGCTCGGCGTCCAGCCGCAACTGCACGCGCGCGGCGAGAAAGGCGAAGCCTTCCAGCAGCCGCTCGACATACGGGTCGGCGACCTCCATGCCCTCCATGCCGAGCCGGCCGGCGATCTTCGGGAAGGCCTGCGCGAACTCGGCACCGACTTCGCGAAGGTGCCCGAGCTCCTCGCTGTACAGCCGCAGCAGCCGCGGGTCCACGCTGTCAGTCCCCGCTCGCGGGAGCGTCGCGTACACGTCGCGGCGCTCCGCCAGCGGCGTCACGCAACTCGACCTGCCCCGACTCCAGATCGACCGCGGTGCGCAGCAGCAGCTCGATCGGCATCGGCTGGCCCCAAAGGTGGCCCCTGATCTCGAACTCGATCAGATTGTGTGCCTCGAGCAGGGGCTTGCCACGCAGCGCGCGCACCTCGAGCGTCTCACGCAGGATCCGCGGCTCGAAGCGCTCGATCGCGGTGCGGATGTCGCGCCGCAGCTGGTGCACGTCCAGGCGCGAGATCTGCCGGCCCGACATCGGCGGCAGCCCGAAGTTGAGCACGCTGGCGGCGAGTGTCGGGTCGGCGCGCGCCAGCGCCGGTGGCAGCGGCTGCACCGCGTTGAGCAACCAAGTCAGGTCGCGCAGCACCGCGCGGCGCAACTGCGCCTTGCTCATCACGCGGGCGTCGTCGGACTCGCGGCGCTCGGTCGGTGCATCGTCGGTCAGTCGGTCCAGCAGCGCAGGCTGGAGTCGGTCGCGGACGTCGGCCAGCGCCATCGCGTGGCCGTCAGGTCGCCGGCGGCTGGCCGCCTCCGACCGGGTTGTGGTCGGCTGGGCCACCTGGCAAGCCGGCCATGCGAAGCGAACGGCACTCGAGCAGCCCGACCTCGCGCGACTCGGTCGCCAGCAAGCGCTGACCCAGGCCGCGGAACTGGCCATCGGCGATCGCCAGCCATTCGGTGCGGCGAGCCATCCGCAACGCACCGTCGTCCTGCTCGGCGGTGCCGGCATAGCGCACCGGCACCAGCGCAACCGTGTCGCCACCCTGCGCGAAGCCCAGGTGCGCCGGCGCCCAGACCAGGTCGCGCAGGTCCTCGGGCGGCTGCAGCTCCAGCGAGGCGATCGCCTCGAACGGCAGCCAACCGTAGCGCCCACCGATGACGACCTCGAGCAACGGCCCGAGACGCGAGTCGGCGTCGGCGATCCACGCGAAGGGCTGGCCGTCGAGCGTGCCGGCGCTGGCGGGCGCATCGTCAAAGGCCTGCGCGCGGTGCGCCGCCGCGGCGGCCGCTTCGCCGGCGGCGTCGTCGCGCAGCGCCTGCACGAGCAGCGCGACCCAGGGCTGCGGGCGGCCGAAGACGATCGGCGTCGTGCGGCCGGCGAAGACGGCGTCGCGCAGCGTCTCGCACTGGACCGCGGCCCGGTAGGTCGCGACCATCGCCAGCGTTCCGGCGTCGAGCTGGCCGCAGACCTCGAGCTGCTCGAGCGACTTCTTCCAGTCGCCGAGCACGGCCAGCAGCTGGAACAGGAAGATGCGCAGCTTCGCGTCGTCCGGGCGCTGGCGGACCTGCTGCTTGAGCGCGTGCAGCGCGCCGGCCAGGTCGCCGGCGGCCAGTAGGGAAGCCGGATCGCTCACGATCCACCCTCGGTGAGGATCTCGTCGTCGAACATGCTCGCGCCACCGCGCTGCCCGGTTTCGCGCTGCGGCACGTACTCGAAGCTGATGCGTCTGAAGGCCAGCGCAAGGTTCTCGACCACGGCCCCCGAGCCGCCCGAGGAGAGGTGCACCGAGACCACCCTCGCGTCGCGCAGCTCGATCTTGAAGTAGTCGTGCTGCCCCTGCCCAGCCTTTCGCATCGTCAGCCGCGCCTCCACCGCGGCATTGCTACGCAGCGCGTTGAGCAGCGCCGTCGACGAACAGTCGACGGCCTTGACGAGTTGCAGGTGCGTGTAGGCGCGCCGGGTTCGCGCCTGAGTACCCTGCGCCGACGACGCGTCGACGCCCAGGCTCCAGCCCTGGATCTCGATATCGTCCTCGTGCCCCGGGATGCTCGACTCGCCCTTGACGTGCCCCGCGCTCGTCGTGCTGAGGTGCAGGAAGGCATCGATGCCCTGGCCGTAGGCGTCGCCGGGGATGGCGGACATGGCGGTTCCTTCGAAGTCGAGTGTTGCACGGCACGGCGGCGGGCTCGCCGGCGCGGGCGGGCGGCCTGCCGCCCACGACCCATGCCGCGCGCGGCGCGCTGGCCGTCGCCGTCAGCGTGGGCGACTCAGCGCACTTCGGTCGACGCGGTATTCCAGCCGAACTTGACCTCGCCGCCGAGCCCGCCCTTGTCGTCCTGCGGCTTGTAGGCGAACTCGATGTCCTTGAAGCTGCCCGACACCGACTCCATGATGTCGCCGCCGCCGCCGCCCGAGGGCGACACCGAGGTGATGAAAAACTCCTTCATGGTGACCTTCAGGAAGTCCTTCTGCCCCTCGCCGGACTTGCGCGCGGTCAGCACCACGGTAGCGAAGTGCTTGCCCTGCGCGCAGTGCTTAGCCAGCACCGGCGAGGCCTTGTCGTAGCGGTGGACGAACATGAAGTCGGTCGGCTGCGCCTTGCCACGGCCCGAGCCGCCGCCGGCAGCCCCGCCGCTGGAGTTGCTGACGCCCCAGCTCCAGGACTCGATCTCGATCTCGCCCTTATTGTCCTTGTGCGGCGATTCGCCTTCGACGCCGTCGAACTTGATATGGCAATCGGTCGACATGATGTCTTCTCCTCAAACTCTGACGATGAAATGCGGCCTCGCGGCGCGCGCCAGCCATGCGACGAAGGGATGCTCAGGCCTTCTTCAGCGACGGCAGTTTGGACACCAGACGCAGCGACACCGTCAGCCCCTCGAGCTGGTAGTGCGGGCGCAGGTAGATGCGTGACGTGTAGTAGCCGGGGTTGCCCTCGACCTCCTCGACGACGACCTCGGCGGCGGCCAGGGGCTTCTGTGCCTTGGTCGTCTCAGACGAGTTGGCGGGGTCGCCGTCGACGTAGTTCATGATCCAGTTGTTGAGCCAGCGCTCCATGTCGGCGCGCTCCTTGAACGACCCGATCTTGTCGCGCACGATGCACTTCAGGTAGTGCGCGAAGCGGCAGCATGCGAACATGTACTGCAACCGGGCCGCGAGGTTGGCGTTGGCGGTGGCGTCGGGGTCATCGTATACAGCGGGCTTCTGCAGCGACTGCGCGCCGATGAAGGCCGCGAAGTCGGAGTTCTTGCGGTGCACCAGCGGCATGAAGCCGTTCTTGGCGAGCTCCGCCTCACGCCGGTCGCTGATCCCGATCTCGGTCGGACACTTCATGTCGACACCGCCGTCGTCGGTCGGGAAAGTGTGCGTAGGCAGGCCCTCGACCGAGCCGCCGGACTCGATGCCGCGGATGCGCGAGCACCATCCGTAAAGCTTGAACGAGCGGTTGATGTTGACCGCCATCGCATAGGCGGCGTTGGCCCAGGCGTACTTGCCGTGGTCGCCGCCGCCGGTCTCCTCCTCGAACGCGAACTCGTCGACCGGGCTGGTCTTGGCGCCGTAGGGCAGGCGCCCTAGGAAGCGCGGCATCGCCAGCGCCAGATAGCGCGCATCGTCGGACTCGCGCAGCGAGCGCCAGGCGGCGTACTCGGGTGTCGTGAAGATCTTGGTCAGGTCGCGCGGGTTGGTCAGCTCCTGCCACGACTCCATCTGCATCACGGTCGGGCTGGCACCGGCGATGAAGGGCGCGTGCGCGGCAGCGGCAATCTTGGACATCTCGCCCAGCAGCTCCACGTCGGGCGGGCTGTGGTCGAAGTAGTAGTCACCGACCAGGCACCCAAAGGGGTCGCCGCCGAACTGCCCGTACTCCTCCTCGTAGATGCGCTTGGCAAGTGGACTCTGGTCCCATGCCGTGCCCTTGTAGCGCTTGAGCGTCTTGCCCAGGTCCGCCTTCGAGATGTTCATCACCCGGATCTTCAGCATCTCGTCGGTCTCGGTGTTGTTGACGAGATAGTGCAGCCCGCGCCAGGCGCTTTCGATCTGCTGGAAGTCCGCGTGGTGCAGGATCACGTTGAGCTGCTCGGACATCTTGCGGTCGATCTCGGCGATCATCGCCTCGATCGACATCAGCACGTCGGCGCCGATCAGCTGGGTACGCGCCAGCGCCTGCTGCGCCAGCGTCAGCACCGCCTGCTCGACCGCGGACTTGGCCTCGTCGGTCTTGGGCTTGAACTCCTTGTTCAGCAGCGTCGCGAACTCGTTGCCCTCGTAGGTGACGCCCTGCAGCGCCGAGGCCTGGGTGGCGGGGTTCTGGTCGGCCATGGTGGGGCTCCGTGATGCCTGGATGGTCGTGGATCGGGCTGGTGCGAGCGGCCTCTCAGGCGCCTTCGGCAGGCTTGGCGCCCGCGCTGGCCAAGGACTTCAGCAGCGCCTCGTCCTTGATGACCTTGGCAATGAGTTCCTCGGCGCCGGTCTTGCCGTCCATGTAGGTGATGAGGTCGGCCAGCTGCTGACGCGCCTCCAGGAGCTGCTTGAGGCCGTCGACCCGTGAGGCCACCGCCGCCGGGGAGAAATCGTCCATGCTTTCGAAAGTCAGCTCGACCGCGAGGTTGCCCTCCCCGGTCAGGGTGTTGGGGACCTGGAAAGCGACGCGTGGCTTCATTGCCTTCATGCGGGCGTCGAAGTTGTCGACGTCGATCTCGAGGAACTTGCGGTCGGCTACCGGCGGCAGCGGCTCGGCGGGCTTGCCCGAAAGGTCGGCGAGCACGCCCATCACGAACGGCAGCTGGACCTTCTTCTCGGCACCATAGAGCTCGACGTCGTACTCGATCTGCACCCGCGGCGCGCGGTTGCGGGCGATGAACTTTTGGCTGCTTTGCGGCATGGCTTCGGGCTCCTGGGTGGGTGGGGCGGCGCGCGGGGTCGCGAAGGGTCAGGCCTCGTCGGGTCGCCCGGCGAGCATCTCGACCTGGTCGACGCCGTTGGGTGCGAGGTCGCGCATGATGTCGAGGAAACTCTTGTTCATCAGCCGCTGAGCGCGGCGCAGCAGCAGCGGCGCCGGGTTGCTCGGCTCGTGGCGCTCGATCCAGTCGCAGATGCGGCCGATCGCGTGCACCGCATCGTCGCGCGACGCGATCGCCCCAGCCGGGGTGACCGGCCGCGCCGGCACGGCAGCGAGGTTCAACTCCCCGTTGCCCGCGGATGCCTCGCCGCCGGCACCGCCCGGCCGGGGCGCGCGCACGCGCGCCACCGCACTGGCCAGCAGGTCCAGCAGCCGGGTCAAGGGTACGGCATCCGGGGCACGCTCGCGCCCCACTCGCCTCTCGAGCAGCGCGACGATCGCGTGCGTATCACGGTGCGCAGACTCGGCCGCCTCGGCCAGCCCCGCGTGCGTCGCCAGCAAGCCCTTCAGCGCCTCGATTACGCCCGACTCGGTCGGCACGACTTCGTGGGGTATCGGGTCGACCGCGCCCAGGCCGAGCGCGAGCTCGCGCAGCGTCAGGCTGCCGCGGACCGGCGCCAGCGCCGCACCGAGCAGATCGGCCGGCACTGCCGCCGGGGCGAACAGCGGCGCCAGCGCCGAAAGTCGCATCGTCGGATCGCCGCCGTCGCTGGCGTCGAGCTGCGGGTGCACGATGTCCCACAAGCCCTCAAGCAGGCCGCGCACGAGCGCCAGCCCGCGTGCCGCACCGGCCAGCCCTTGCAGCCTTGCACCAGCGCGCAGCAGCCAGACCGCGACCCGCAGGTCGCGCGTGCGCGCGGCCAGCGCCAGCGCCTGCTCGTGCACCGCCTGCCAGTCGGGGGGCTCGGCAGGGTAGCGGCGGTCGCCGTACTCGACCTCGGGCTTGCCCGCGCCGGCCTGCTCGAGCGCGAGAAACGCCGGGTCGTACTCGAGGTTGTCGCCGGCGGGCGCCTCGGCGCTCAGTGCGGCGACCAGCGGCTCGACCTCGTAAGGATTGGCGGACATGCGGCGTGCGGCGCTCGGGCGGACCCGGTGGGACGTTGGCGGCACTCTAGGAGCGCGTGGCGCGGCGGGCAGCGGTCGAAAGTCATTTCGCAATGGGCGACCACGGGCCGGCGCGGGGCGCTGCCGGCCACGGCCGAGAGCCGGCGGTACACGTAGTTGTCCTTGCCGACCTCGTGGTCACCGGGGCGCCGCTGGATCTGCCCCTTGGGACCGTTGCCGTCGGTCGCCTTGAGCTTCGAGCCGGGCCGTCGTCGTTGAGCGCATCCGCAAGGAACTGATGTTGAAACCAGATGACACAGCCCATGTAGCCCGGCCGCATGCCGCTGACGAAGTCCGGGCCTCGGGGATTCGCCCGCTTCAGCGGGCGGTCCGGGGGGACCGCCCGGCTGACCCTTCGCAAAATCCCAGAAGGTCGGGATACCGGCCTTGATGTAGCACCAGGTCGCGAAGAGCCCGCGCCAGGACTTGCGGCCATGCTTCGGGTGCCCGACTCACCGCTCTGGGGCCCAGACCTTGGGCCCGTGCCAGCCGTCGGGCTTGAAGTTGACGTCGCCGAGTATGACCGGCTGACCGAAATGCCGCACCGCCTCCTTGATGAGCGTCTTCACGAGGTCGATCCCCAGCGGATGGCCCCTTCGTTGTCGAGCACTCCGAAGTGGATCCTGCCGATCTGGTCCGCGGCCCACATGAGCGCTGTCGGAAGCTTCGCCTCGCAGCCCGATACGGTCGGCTCGGGCATCTGCGGCACCGCCGGCGCGCCGCCGTGCCTCCACAACGCCTGCAATGCGAGCAGTTAGCCCCAGGTCTCGGGCCCGACGATGCCGCCGCCGCTGAGCGCGTGATCGGACTGGAATTTCCTGACGCGGCCCGGCGTCTTGCTGCCGCAGCGCCCGTAGGGCGCGAGCGGTGGCAGGCTGGACGGCAGTTTGCTCAGCCCCTCCTACAGCTGCTGAACGTGCGGGCCGCTGGAGCCGAATCGTGGGGTGGCCTCTATCACGCTACCCTTGGCAGCGTGGTACATGCGCCGCGAGCTCGCGGAAATCTGGGGTTTCCTGCCGGGCGCCGTGTACTGACCCTGGTTGGGTCAGCCCAACACCGCCCGCATGGCCTCGTACAGTCGCCTTGGTTGCACCGGCTTGAACAGCACCGGGTCGGCGCCCTCGGCCAGTCGCTGCAGACCCGTGCGTGCGATATCGCCGGTGATCAGGATGGCCGGCAGCTCGCGCCCGCAGATCCGGCGCAGCTGCGCGACGAGTTCCAGCCCGTCGGCGCCGCCGCCGAGATGCACGTCGCTCAGGACGAGGTCGATCCGGCCCTCCAGTGCCGCCACCGCCTGCTCGACCTGCTCGGCATCGGCCGCGGTCACGGCGTGGAACCCCCACTCCTGCAGCAGCAACCGCAGTCCCTCGCGGATCGACGGCTCGTCGTCGATCACCAGCACCATCCGCGGCTCGTGGATCGCCATCGGCAGTGTGTCAGCCGGCGCCAGCCCGCCATCGATCACCGGCAAGTCCCCGGCGCGGATGCCGATACGGACCATCGTCCCCCTGCCCGGCGTGGAGGCGATCTCCAGGCGGTGCCCGAGCAGTCGCGCGAGCCGCCGCACGATCGCCAGGCCCATACCCAGTCCATGGCTGCGGTCGCGCTCGCCGACGCCGACGCGGACGAACTCGTCGAAGATGCGCGACAGGTCCTCGGCCGCGATGCCGGTGCCGGTATCCCAGACCTCGATGTTGACCCCGTCGCCGCGGCGTCGGGCGACGACGACGACGCCGCCACGCGTGGTGTGCCGGATCGCGTTCTGCACCAGGTTGCCGAGCATGCGTTCCAGCAGGTGGGGGTCGCTCGTGACCCAGCGCCCGCCAGGCGCGAGCCGCAGCCCCAGCCCCGCGAGTTCGGCCTGCCCCGCATAGTGCATGTGAAGCCGCCGGAACAGGTCGCGCAGCGGAAAGGTCTGCAGGGCCGGCGCCACCGCCCCGGCATCCAGGCGCGAGATGTCGAGCACGGCGTTGAACGATCGCTCCAGCGCGTCGACGGCCCCCAGCAGGTGGCGCGTCAGCGCAGCGTCGGGGCCGGCATGCAGGCGCTTGTGCAGCGTCGCAGCGAACAGCCCCAACGCGTGCACGGGCTGCCGCAGGTCGTGACTGGCGACGGCGAGAAAGCGGCTACGCTCTTCGGTTGCGCGCTCGGCGGCCTCGAGCGCCTGGCGCGTCGAGCGCGTGGCCTCGTCCAGCTCCACGCCGCGTCGGGTCTGACGCTGCCATTGGCGATGCAGGACGCGCGCCACGACCAGCGCCGCGAGGGCGGCGGCCGAGGCGGCGAGCAGGCCCAGCGGGCGGCCCGAGACGGCCGCGGGTAGCGCGACCAGGACCGGCAAGGCCGCCGCCGCTATCGCCGGCGCGCCGATCGGTGCCGCGAGTGCCGCTAGACCGACCGCAAGCGCAGCCGACAAGACCTGCAGCGCGCCCTCGGCACCGCCCGTCGCCCAAAGCGCCGGTGCAGCCAGCCATGCCGCCAGTGCCGCTGCGGCCATCGTGGCCCATGGCACCGTACTCGGGCGCGACACCGGTCGCCCGCGCGACCTGCCCGGCCGCGGCCTGGCCGTCGCTGCCGCCAGGGCCAGCAAGGCCGCCGCCCACGGCAGCGCCACCCACCGCGGCAGCAGGGCCCCAGCCCCCGGCTCTGCGGCCGTCTCCCCCGCCAGCGCCGCGACCACGCCCAGCACCGTCCAGGTCGCGAGCAGGCCGGCGAGCCATCCCCGGGGCAGCGTCGCGCGCGCCGCGTCGTCCATGCGCCGCCTGAGCGCACGGCGCTCGGCCTGCGCCCGCGCGACCGGGTCCTCGCCCCCTTTCGACGCTTCGACGACGATACGGTGTGAACGCCCGGGTTGGTCGGCGGGACTCAATCGGCATCACTCCATCGGAGGCCGCAGGGCCGGTTGCGGAGGCCGGGCATCCTGGCCGCCGGGGCGCCGAGAGGCGCCCGCCGTGGCCGCTCAGCGAAACAGGCTTATGAGGTGCGAACGCGAGCGCACGTCCAGTGCAAGCAGCAGCGACGAGACATAGTTCTTCACCGTGCCCAGCGACAGGTGCGTCGCCTGGCTGATCTCTTGGTTCGTGCAGCCCGACAGCACGAGCTCCAGGATCTCCAGGTGACGCGGGCCTAGTTCGGCCACCCGGTCGACCATCGCCGAGGCGGGCATTCGGGGGAATAGCGAGCTCGAGATTGCCGGCTGCCTGCTGCCCGCCGAGGGCGGCAGCAGTGCCAGCAGCGTCTCGCGCAGCTGCGCCGACTGCGCGCCCTTCGGAATGTAGCCGGTCGCGCCGAGCGCACGTGCCTGCGCGACGATGAAGTCGTCCTGAGTGCCGCTGAAGACCGCGACGCGCGCGTCCGGGTAGGCTTGCAGGAAGCGCTTGAGTCCCTGCAGCCCCTTGCAGTCCGCGAGGTTGAGGTCGAGCAGGACGGCGTCGATCCCCGGCTCCGAGGCGTACACGCGCATCGCGTCCTCGAGCGTCGCGGCCTCAAGCCAATCGATCTCGATGCCGAGCAGTTCGGCGCAGGTCGACCGCACGCCGACCCGGACCAGTTCATGGTCGTCGACGAGCAGAAGGCGCGGGACGATCCCGCCTGGATCCATCGTCTGGCTCATCCCCGCATCAGCATGCACCGCTGCGCGGCGCTGCGAAACCTCGGGCGGATGATGCATCGCGCGCGATGCGCGCGCGAGCCCTGTGGCGCAAGGGAAAGCGAGGGCCCTCGAAATGCCCAACCGTGCTATGATCTGCGGCTCTGTCGCGGGGTGGAGCAGTCTGGTAGCTCGTTGGGCTCATAACCCAAAGGTCGCAAGTTCAAATCTTGCCCCCGCAACCAAGTCCCCCGACGAACCCGCCGATGTGAGTCCACGTGGCGGGTTCGTCGCTTCGGCGAACCTCGCGAGGTGGCCGAATCGGCGGGCTGCCGGCCGAGCGCCCTGCACCACCCCGCCCCGACAAGGGCCGGGCCGCCCCGGCACACTCGGTCCATGACCGAGATCGCCGCGCCGGCCCTGCACTTCGCCTTCGACAACAGCTATGCACGCGAGCTGCCCGGGGGCTACGTCGCCTGGCAGCCGGCACCGGCGCCGGCGCCGGCGCTGCTGCACCTGAATCGCGACCTCGCCGACGAGCTCGGGCTGGACGCCGATGCGCTCGCCTCGAACCCCGGCGTCGCGATGCTCGCCGGCAACGTCGTCCCCGAAGGCGCGGCGCCGCTCGCGCAGGCCTACGCCGGGCACCAGTTCGGCGGCTTCTCGCCGCAGCTCGGCGACGGTCGCGCGCTGCTGCTGGGCGAGCTGATCGACCGCCACGGCCGCCGGCGCGACCTCGCGTTCAAGGGCTCCGGGCGCACGCCCTTCGCGCGCGGTGGCGACGGCAAGGCCGCGGTCGGGCCGATGCTGCGCGAGCTCGTGCTGGGCGAGGCGATGCACGCGCTCGGCATCCCGACGACGCGGGCACTGGCGGTCGTCGCCACCGGCGAGCCCGTGTACCGCGACCGCGTGCTGCCGGGTGCCGTGCTGACCCGTGTCGCGGCCAGCCACCTGCGGGTCGGCAGCTTCCAGTATTTCGCGGCGCGTGGCGATCTCGACACGCTGCGCCGCCTGGCCGAGCATGCGATCGCGCGCCACGACCTCGCTCTGGCCGGTGACCCGGACCGCGTCTTCGGGCTGCTCGGCGCGGTCGCCGGGCGCCAGGCGGCGCTGGTCGCGCAGTGGATGAACGTCGGCTTCATCCACGGCGTGATGAATACCGACAACACGACGATCTCGGGCGAGACGATCGACTACGGCCCCTGCGCCTTCGTCGAGGCGTACGACCCGGGGGCGGTCTTCAGCAGCATCGACCACGGCGGCCGCTACGCGTTCGGCAACCAGCCGCAGGTCGCGCGCTGGAATATCGCCCGGCTCGCCGAGGCACTGCTCCCGCTGGTGGCCGAACCCGACGACGAGGCTGCGGTGCGGCGCGCGGTCGAGCGCGCGACCGAGGTCGTCGACGCCTTCCCGGCGCGGGTCGACACCGCGCTGCGCGCCGGCCAGCGCGCCAAGCTCGGGCTGCGGCACGCCGCACCGGCGGAGGCGGACGGCGACGCCGCGCTGGCCGACGACTGGCTCGCGCTGCTGCAGCGCGAGCGCGCGGACTTCACGCTCGCGTGGCGGCGGCTGGCCGATGTCGCCGCCGGCGACGAGGCGCCGCTGCGCGCGCTGTTCGCCGACACCCGAGCGCCCGACGCCTGGCTCGCCCGCTGGCGCGCGCGCTGCACCGCCGACGATGCGGCCACCGGCGCCGATGCCGTCGAGCGTGCGGCGCGCATGCGCCGCGTCAACCCGCTCGTGATCCCGCGCAACCACCTCGTCGAGGAGGCGCTGGCCGCCGCCAGCGACGACGCTGACCTCGCCCCCTTCGAGCACCTGCTAGCCGCGGTGCGCCGGCCGTTCGACGACGACCCCGCGCTGGCGCGCTACGCCGAGCCGGCGGCGTCCGCGTTCACGGCCTGCTACCGGACCTTCTGCGGGACCTGATACCCCTACCGGCCGGCGCAAGCCTGGCGCCGATCCGCGCCCCCGTTGATCTGCCGCAAACCCCGGTGCCGCGACCTGGGGCGGACCCGGGCTTGCCGGCGACGGTTTCTTTGTATACCGTATGCAAACGTCGCGCGATGGCGGCGTGGAGGTTCGCGTGGTGCAGGGGATCAAGCCGGTCGAACGTGCGCCGGGGCTGGTCGAGCAGGTCTACGAGGCGCTGCGCGCGCAGCTGCGCGGCGGCGAGCTCGAGGTCGGCCAGCCGCTGCAGGAGCTGCAGCTCGCCGAGCGGCTGGGCGTGTCGCGCACCCCCGTGCGCGAAGCGATGGCCCGGCTGGCCAGCGAGGGGCTGCTCGCCACCGAGCGGCGCAGCTACACGGTGCCGGCGCTGACACGGCGCGATATCGACGATATCTACGAGCTGCGCTTTCTGCTCGAGCCGGCGGCGCTGCGCCGCATCGCGCCGCTGACCGCCGACCGCGCGGCGCGGGCGTCGATCGACGCCGCGCTCGCCGACGCCGCGAGCGCGCACCGCGACGGCGACAGCGCCGGCTTTCGCGATGCCAACGTGCGCTACCGCGCCGCCTGGCTCGCCCTCGTGCCCAACCCGCGGCTGGTGCGCACGATCGAGCTCTACGCCGACCACATGCAGCATATCCGCGCGCTGACGCTGGGCGACGCCGGCGTGCGCGCGATCGTGCTGCGCGGGCTGCAGCGCATCACCGCGGCGCTCGCCGCCGGCGACGGCGACGCCGCCGCGACAGCGCTGCACGCGCACCTGACCGAGGCGCGGCGCGCCTTCCTGCAGGCGACCGGGCTGGACGCCGAAGCGGCCGGCGAAGGAGCTTCGCGCACCGGCGCTGCGCCCGGCGCCGGCGTCGGGGCCGATGGCCGCGGCTGCGGCGGCACGGCCGCGAGCGCGGATGACACGGCGGCCGGCGCGATCCCGGCGGGCGCACGGGCGGGCCCGGCCGTCAGCGTGCGCAAGACCGCCGGCGCCACCCGCCCACGGGCGGCGGCCAAGGCGGTACGCGCCGCCGCGGCCGGCGTGAACCGCAAACGCGAGAGGACGCCACGATGAACTGGCCCTGCGAGATCCCCTACGGCGCCTACTGGAGCACGCCGTTCGTGCGCTGGCAGGGCAGCTTCGCGCTGCTGCACAGCGTCGAGTTCGCGGCGCATGTCGCGCGAGGCGAGCTGGCGCGGCGCGGCATCGACGCCGCGCAGGCCTTCGACCATGGCGTGCTCGGCTTCTCGGTGCCGCAGAAGCATTCCTTCTACGGCCTGCCCTGGCTGGCCGGGCTGATCGGCGCGCCGCGCCTGGCCGGGCCGACGCTGATGCAGGCCTGCGCCACCGGCGTGCGCACGCTGCTGGCCGGTGCGCAGGAGGTCGCCGCCGGCATGGCCGGCTGCTCGCTCGTCGTCACCTGCGACCGCACCAGCAACGGCCCGCACCTGTATTACCCCAACCCGCGCGGCCCGGGCGGCACCGGCGCGGCCGAGGACTGGGTGATGGACAACTTCGGCTGCGACCCGCTGGGGCCGCACTCGATGCTCGCCACGGCCGAAAACGTCGCCCGCCGCCACGGCATCACGACCGCCGAGCAGCACGAGGTCGTGCTGCAGCGCGAGGCGCAATATGCCGACGCGCTGGCCGGCGGTGCGGCCTTCCTGAAGCGCTTCATGACGCTGCCGTTCGAGGTGCCCGCGCCGGGCTACCGCAAGGTGGCCGCGACGCTCGAAGGCGACGAAGGCATCAGCCGCTCGACGCCCGAGGGGTTGGCGGCGCTGAAGCCCGTGCAGCCCGGTGGCAGCGTCACCTTCGGCGGCCAGACGCACCCGGCCGACGGCAATGCGGCGATCGTCGTCGCCACCCCGGCGCGCGCGCGCGAGCTGTCGCGTGACCCGAAGATCGCGGTGCGGCTGCTCGGCTTCGGCCAGGCGCGCGTCGAGCTGGCGCACATGCCCGAGGCGACGGTGCCGGCGGCCGAGCGCGCGCTCACGCAGGCGGGTCTGGCGATCGGGCAGGTCGACCTCGTCAAGACGCACAACCCGTTCGCGGTCAACGACGTCTATTTCGCCCGCGCCACCGGCATCGACTGGCGGGCGATGAACCCCTACGGCTGCTCGCTCGTCTGGGGCCACCCGCAGGCGCCGATGGGTACGCGCGCGATCGTCGAGCTGATCGAGGCGCTGGCGTTGCGCGGCGGCGGGCGCGGGCTGTTCACCGGCTGCGCCGCCGGCGACTCGGCGATGGCGGTCGTGCTCGAAGTCGGCGACGCCCGTTGAGGAGATCCGAGGTGGTCGACACCCCCTTCGCCGACTGGATCCACGCCCAGGCCGCGCGTCGCGGCGAGGCGCCGGCGCTGCGATTCGGCGGCGAGGCGATCGGCTGGGCCTCGTTCGCGCGCGGCATCGACGAAGCGGCCGCGGCGCTGGCTGCCGCCGGCATCGGTCGCGGCGCGGTCGTCGCCTGGCTCGGGCTGAACAGCCCGGCGATGCTCGCGATGCTGTGGGCCTGCGCGCGCCGCGGCGCGCTGCTGATGCCGCTGAACTGGCGGCTCGCACCGCCCGAGCACCGCGCGATGCTGGCCGAGGCGTCGCCCGCAGTCTTCGTCGCCGAGCCGATATTCGCCGCCGCGAGCGCGGCCGCCGGCGTCGCGCCGGTGGGCACGCGCTGCGTGCTCGTCGACGAAGGCATCGACGCTGCCGCGCAAGGCGCTGCGCCGGCCTCGGCGGGCACGGTGCCGCCGCTGGGCTGGCCGCGCTGGGCGGACTTCATCGCCGCGGGGGCCGGCCGCGGCGGGCAAGCCGCGGATGCGGGCGCGCCCGACCCACGCACGCCGCTGCTGCTGTGTTACACCTCGGGGTCGACCGGCCGTCCCAAGGGCGTCGTGCTGAGCGCCGACGCGCTGGCGGCGAATGCCGACGCCAGCGTCGACATGCACGCGCTGACGCCGCAAGACCGCGTGCTGACGACGCTGCCGCTGTTCCACGTCGGCGGGCTCAACATCCTGACCACGCCCGCGCTGCGCGCCGGCTGCACCGTCACCCTGCACGCCCGGTTCGACCCCGACGCCGCCTTCGACGCCATCGAGCGCGACCGCATCACGCTGACCGTGCTGGTGCCGGCGCAGCTCGAGGCGATGATGGCGCATCCGCGCTGGGCGGGGGCCGACCTGTCCAGCCTGCGCAGCATCAGCACCGGGTCGACGATCGTGCCCGAGCGGCTGATCCGCGCCGTGCACGCGCGCGGCGTGCCGCTGATCCAGGTCTGGGGCGCGACCGAGACCTGCCCGATCGCATCCTGCCTGCACGCCGACGAGGCCCGGCGCAAGACCGGATCCGCCGGCCGCGCCGCCGCCGGCGTGCAGCTTCGCATCGTCGACGCCGCTGGCGCCGACGCGAGCGTCGGCGCCAGCGGCGAGATCCTGGTGCGCGGGCGCAGCGTGATGGACGGCTACTGGCGCGACCCCGACGCCAGCGCACGTGCGCTGGCCGACGGCTGGTTCCACTCCGGCGACAGCGGGCATCTCGACACCGAGGGCTTTCTGTGGGTCGACGGCCGGCTCAAGGACATGATCATCTCCGGCGGCGAGAACGTCAGCCCGGCCGAGGTCGAGGCGGTGCTGCTCGACGACCCGGAGGTCGCCGAATGCGCCGTCGTCGGCCAGCCCGATTCGCGCTGGGGCGAGGTCGTCGTCGCCGTCGTCGTGCCGCGCGCCGGCTGCGCGCCATCGGCGGGGCGCCTGATGGGTTTGTACGAGGGCCGGCTGGCGCGCTTCAAGCATCCGAAGCGCCTGCTGCTGGTCGACGCGCTGCCGCGCACCGCGCTGGGCAAGGTGCGCAAGGAGGACGTGCGGGGGCTCGCCATCCGCATGCTGCAAGATCAGGCCGAGGGGGTCGCATGACGATCAAGCTGGGCATCGACGTCGGGGGGACCTTCACCGACTTCGTCGTCGCCGAGGACGGCACGCCGCCGCGCATCCACAAGACGCTGTCGACGCCGCACGACCCGTCGGAGGCGGTCGTCGCCGGGCTTGCGCAGATCGCCGCCGCGATGGACCCGCCGCGGTCGGTGCGCGATTTCGTCGCCGGCGTCGACACCATCGTCCACGGCACCACCGTGACGACCAACGCGACGCTGACCTCGACCGGCGCCAGGACCGCGCTGCTGACGACCGAGGGCGTGCGCGACGCGCTGGAGATGCGCCGCGGCATCCGCGAGGCGCAGTACGACAACCGCTATACCAACGTCGTGCCCCTGGTGCCGCGCGCGCGCCGGCTCGGCATCGCCGGGCGCATCGACCGCGACGGGCGCGAGATCGCGCCGCTCGATCTCGCTGCCGTGCGCGCGGCCGTGCAGCGCTGGCGCGACGACGGCGTGCAGGCGGTCGCGGTGTGCTTCATGAACGCCTTCGCCAACCCGGCCCACGAGCAGGCTGCGGCCGCGATCGTCCGCGCCGAATGGCCCGAGGCCTACCTGTCGGTGTCGACCGAGGTGCTGCCGGCGATCCGCTTCTACGACCGCGTCAGCACGACCGCGCTCAACGCCTACGTCGGGCCCAAGCTCGGCCACTACCTCGACCGGCTCGTCGAGCGCCTGGCCGGCGTCGGCTTCGGCGGGCTGCTGCTGATCATGCAGTCCAACGGCGGCGTCATCACGCCGGCCGCGGCGCGCGCCAAGGCGGCGCTGACGCTGCTGTCGGGGCCCTCGGGCGGCCCCGGTGCCGGGCTGCACTATGTCGCCGCGCTCGGGCGCGACCGCGTCATCACGACCGACATGGGCGGCACCAGCTTCGAGGCCTCGGTCGCGGTCGGCATGCCGCTGGTCAAGAACGACGGCGAGATCGCGCGCCACCGCATCGCGCTGCCGATGCTCGACATCCACACCATCGGCGCCGGCGGCGGGTCGATCGGCTGGCTCGACGATGGCGGGCTGCTTCGCATGGGGCCGCAGAGCGCCGGCGCCGACCCCGGCCCGGCCTGCTACGGCCGTGGCGGCACGCTGCCGACGACGACCGACGCCAACCTCGTGCTCGGCTACCTCGACCCGGGCTACTTCGCCGGCGGCACGATGCCGCTGGACGTGGCCGCGGCGCGGCGCGCGATCGAGACCCACATCGCGCGCCCGATGGGGCTCAGCATCGAGCAGGCCGCCGCCGGCATGTACCGCGTGGCCTGCAACAACATGGCGCAGGGGGTGCGCGAGGTGACGATCAAGCGCGGATTCGACCCGCGCGAGTTCCCGCTCATCCCCGGCGGCGGCGCCGGCCCGATCCACGGTTGCACGATCTGCAGCGAGCTCGGCATCCCGCTGCAGGTGGTGCCGCGCGAGGCCTCGGTGCTGTGCGCCTTCGGCATGCTGATGGGCGAGTTGCGGCACGATTTCGTCCGCACCTTCGTGACCCGGCTCGATGCGATCGACTGGGACGCGCTGGCCGCGCGCGTCGCCGAGATGGCGGGCGAGGGCGACCGGCTGCTCGCCGACGAGCGCGTGCCGCCGGCGCGCCGGCGGCACGCGCTCAGGCTCGACTGCCGCTACCTGAAGCAGTACCACGAGGTCTCGGTCGAGGTGCCGATGCACGCGATCGACCAGCGCGACGCCGGCGCGATCGCGCGCGCCTTCCACGACGAGCACAAGCGTCTGTACGGCTACACGCTCGAGGTCGAGGGCAGCCCGGTCGAGATCATCAACCTGCGGCTGCAGGCGGTCGGAGCGGTCGACCGGCCCGAGCCGCGGCGCGAGCGGCGCGGCGACGCCGACGCCAGCCGCGCGGTCAAGGGCCGGCGCAGCGTCTACGTGCCCGAGCGCGACGCCTTCGCCGAGATCCCGGTCTACGACGGCCACGCGCTGCGCTGCGGCCACCGCATCGCCGGCCCGGCGCTGATCGAGCAGCGCACGACGGCGATCTTCGTCAGCGACGGCTTCGACGGCGTCGTCGACGCGCTCGGCTCCTTCGTGCTGCACGCCAAGGGGCGCGAGGATCTCGTCGCCTCGGCGCTGGACTGACCTCTTCACGGAGACCCGACGATGGACATCGACCCGATCCTGCTTTCGGTCTACGCGCGCAGCTTCAAGGCGATCACCGACGAGATGAGCATCTCGATGGAGCGCACGACGCGCAGCCCGATCCTGTGCGAGGCCAAGGACTACGTCACCGGGCTGTACGACGCCGAGGGGCGGATGCTGGAGCAGACCGAGAACCTGCCGATCCTCGCGTTCTCGCTCGCGCCGGTGTGCAAGCACATCCGCAAGACCTTCGACGGCGACATCCACGACGGCGATGTCTTCTTCCACAACGATGTCTTCACGCTGGGCAACCAGAACAACGACGTCGCCGTCTTCCGCCCGGTGTTCGAGGCCGGCCAGCTGATCGGCTGGACCGCGGTCAAGGGGCACCAGGCCGATATCGGCGGCGCGGTGGCCGGCGGCTACAACCCGAATGCGGTCGAGGTCTGGCAGGAGGCGCTGCGCATCCCGGCGGTCAAGGTCGTCGACCGCGGCGTGCTGCGCAAGGATGTCTGGAACCTGATCTTCGCCAACGTGCGGCTGGATATCGTCCAGCACGACATGAAGGCCGAGATGGGCGCCTGCGAGGTCGGCGCGCGCCGGCTCGTCGAGCTGGTGCGCAAGTACGGCGTGGCGAGCTACGAGGCGCACAAGCAGGCGCTGTTCGACGCCACGCGGCGCATGATGGAGGCCGAGATCGCCAAGATCCCGCCCGGGCGCTACCGCGGCGAGGGCTACGTCTACTACGACGGCCGCCACGAAGGCAGCAAGTTCACGATCCGGGTCGATATCGAGGTACGGGGCAAGTCGATCCGCTTCGACTACTCGCGCACCGACGCGCAGACCAACGGCTTCGTCAACGGCACCTTCACCTCGAGCGCCTCGGCGACCATCCTGACGCTGCTGCAGATGGTCAACCCCGACATCCCGCACAACGAGGGCATGGTCGAGCCGATCGAGATCGTGATCCCCGAGGGCACGATCCTCAACGCCGCCTACCCGAAGGCGACGACCTTCGGCAACCACCTGTGCCCGCCGAATGCCGACGCGATCCAGCGCGCGCTCGCCGACGTCCTGCCCGACCGCGTCACCGCCGGCTGGAACAACCTGCTCGCGTCGCTGACCACCGGCATCGACCCCGGCACCGGCGAGAAATATGTCGACATCGGCTTCATGGGGCTGAAGGGTGGCTCCGGCGCGCTGCCGGGGTGCGACGGCTACGACCACATCGGGATGATCGACGCCAGCGGCGGCGTGCTCGACCAGGACTACGAGATGTTCGAGCGCCAGACCCCGCACCGGCTGATCCGCCACGAGCTGCTCGCCGACTCGGCCGGCGCCGGCCAGTGGCGCGGCGGGCTCGGGGTGGAGACGATCTTCGAGATCGGCAGCGACGATACCCAGCTCGTGACCTTCGGCGACGGCGACTTCGAGGGCGCGTTCGGGCTGGCCGGCGGCCACGGCGCGGGGCTCAACTTCATCCGCCTGACCACCCCCGACGGGCGCGAGGTCGTGCCGCGCAACAAGGACCTGATCACGGGTGTGCCCAAGGGCACGATCTACCACCAGGTCGCCAGCGGCGGCGGAGGCTGGGGCGACCCCAGGCAGCGCGACCGCCGCCTGCTGGCCGAGGAGGTCCGCAACGGCATCGTCAGCCGCGAGGCGGCGATGCGCGACTACGGAATGACCGAGGCCGACCTGGCCGTCCTCGGCGCCTGAGCGCCGCACCGAGAGCCAGCCAAGGACCGCGATGGACTTCGACCTCGACGACACCCAGCGCGCGATCCGCGACGCCTTCGCGCGCTTCGTCGACGATCGCGTCGTGCCGCAGGCGGCGGCGCTCGACGAGGCACGCGCCTACCCGCGCGAGCTGATGCACGAGCTGGCGCGGCTCGGGCTGTTCGGCATGCGCTACCCGCAGGAGGCGGGTGGATCCGGGCTGGCGCTGCCGGAATTCGCGCTCGCGCTGGAGGAGGTCGCGCGCGGGTCGATGTCGCTCGCCGGGGCGGCGGCGATGCAGTCGCTGATGGGGACCAAGTTCCTGCAGATGCTCGGCAACGACGATATCGTCGGCCGGCTCTTCGCGCCGGCGCTGGCGGGCGAGAAGATCGGCGCGATCTGCATGACCGAGCCCGGCGCCGGGTCCGACCTGGGCGGCATCGCGACGAGTGCGCGCAAGGTCGACGGCGGCTATGTCCTGAATGGCCGCAAGACCTGGGTCACGGCGGCACCGGTGGCCGACTTCTTCACCGTCTTCGCCAAGGCCGGGCCCGAGCGCAAGCTCACGATCTTCCTCGTCGAGCGCGGATTCGAGGGGCTCGCGGTCGGGCGCGAGATCCACAAGATGGGGGTCTGGGCGCTGCCGACCTCGGAGCTGGCGCTGGACGACTGCTTCGTCCCCGACTCGCATCGCCTGTCGCTCGAGGAGGGCGATGGCGAGCAGCACCTGCGCAAGACGCTGGCCGAGATCCGCGTCATCACCGGCGCGATGGCGATCGGTGTGGCGCGCGCCGCGCTCGACGCCGCGCGCCGCTACGCCGGCGAGCGCAGCCAGTTCGGCAAGCCGATCGACCGCTTCCAGGCGATCCAGCTCAAGATCGCCGAGATGGCGACCGCGCTCGAATCCGCGCTGCACCTGGTGCGCTACGCCGCCTGGCTGCACGCCGCCGGCCGCCCGCACCACAAGGAGGCGGCGATGGCCAAGCTGCATGCCACCGAGACCGCCGCGATGGTCTGCGAGCAGGCGGCGCGCATCTTCGCCAGCTACGGCTACGCGATGGAGTATCCGGTCCAGCGCTACCTGCGCGACGTCCGCTTCACCCTCATCGGCGGCGGCACGAGCGAAATCCTCAAACTCATCATCGCCAAGGAGGTGGGTGCATGACATCCGACCGCTCGATCAGGGTGCTGCTGGCCAAGCCCGGGCTGGACGGCCACGACCAGGGGGCCAAGATCGTCGCGCGGGCGATGATCGACGCCGGCTTCGAGGTCCGCTACACCGGGCTGCGCCAGACCCCCGAGCAGGTGCGCGACGCCGCGCTGGCGCACGATGCCGACGTCGTCGCGCTGTCGAGCATGGCCGGCGCGCACCTGGCCTTCTGCCGGCGGCTGAAGCCGCTGCTCGAGGCCGCGGGGCTCGCCGACCGGCTGTGGATCATCGGCGGCAATATCCCGGCGCCCGATGTCGACGCGCTGCGCGCGCTCGGGTTTGCCGGCGTCTTCCCGGTCGGCACGCCGCTGGACGCGACCTGCGACTTCATCCGCGCGCACGCGCCGCGCCGCACGGCCGAGGCACGAGCCGGCGCCGCACGCACCGCCGAGGAGGCTGCACGATGAGCAAGCCCCAGCCGATCCGCCCGGTCGTCAACGAATCGGGGATCGCGATCCAGCCCGTCTACACCGCCGACGATGTCGAGGCCAGCGGCGGGCTGGCGATGCTCGGGCGCCCGGGCGAATATCCGTTCACGCGCGGCATCCACCCGCTGATGTACCGCAAGCAGCCGTTCACGATGCGGCAGTACACCGGCTTCGGCAATGCCGCCGATACCAACCGGCGCTTCAAGTACCTGATCGCCAACGGCCAGACCGGGCTCAACGTCGCCTTCGACCTGGCGACCCAGTGCGGGCTGGACTCCGACGATGCGCGCGCCGACGGCGAGGTCGGCCGCGTCGGCATGGCGGTCGACACGCTGCGCGACTTCGAGATCGCGTTCGACGGCATCGACCTGGACCGCATCACGGTGTCGCTGACGGTCAACGGCTCGGCGGCGATCCTGATCGCGATGTACCTGGCGATGGCCGAGAAGCGCGGCTTCGACCTCAGGACGCTGCGCGGCACGGCGCAGAACGACATCCTGAAGGAGTTCGTCGGCCGCGGCACCTGGATCTACCCGGTGCGGCCGTCGATCGCCCTGGTCGGCGACACGATCGAATACTGCGCCGAGCACGCGCCGAAGTACAGCCCGGTGTCGGTCTGCGGCTACCACATCCGCGAGTCGGGGGCGACGCCGACGCAGGAGATGGCCTGGGGCTTCTGCATCGCGCGCGCCTACGCCCGCGAGGTCGTTCGCCGCGGCGTGCCGATCGACGACTTCGCCGACCGGCTGTCTTACAACTTCAACATCTACGGCAACCTGTTCGAGCAGGTCGCCAAGTTCCGCGCCGGCCGGGGGCTGTGGGCCCGGATCGTCAAGGAGGAGTTCGGCGCGACCAAGCCCTCGTCGATGTGGCTGCGCATGATCGCCGGCGGCGGCGGCAGCGGGCTGACCGCCGAGCAGCCCGAGCTCAATATCGTGCGCGGCGCCTACTACGCGCTGGTCGGCGCGCTGTCGGGCGCGCAGACGATGGCGCTGTGCTGCTACGACGAGGCCTACACGATCCCGAGCGAGTACGCGCAGCGCATCTCGCTGCGAACGATGCAGCTGCTGGTCGAGGAGATCGGGCTGGCCGATACGGTCGACCCGCTCGGCGGCTCGTACTACATGGAAACGCTGACCAACCAGATGCGCGCCGAGATGGAGCGCATCATCGCCGAGACCGACGCCGCCGGCGGCATCGTCGACCTGATCGAGCAGGGGGTGATCCAGGCGCGCGTGTCGGCGCAGGCCTACCGGCTGCGGCGCGCGATCGAGTCGGGCGAGTTCCCGAAGGTCGGCGTCAACCGCTACCGCAACGAGGGCGAGGCCGAGCGCGAGGTCGAGATGCACCCCCACGACGAGGCTGGCGCGGCGGCGCAGGTCGCGGCGCTGAAGCGGGTGCGCGCCGAGCGCGACGCCGGCGCGGTCGCGCGCGCGCTGGAGCGCGTCGAGTCCGATGCGCGCGCCGGGCGCAACCTGATGCCGGCGATCGTCGACGCGGTGAAAGCCTACGCGAGCGTCGGCGAGATCAGCGAGCGCATGGTCGGCGTCTGGGGCCGCTATGCCGAGCCGGTGCGTTTCGACGACCCGGATCTGGCCGCGCTGGCGAAGGAGGCCGCATGAACGGCGTGCAACGCTACCTGGCGCCGACCCGCTTGACACAGGCGCTGGCCGCGCTCGCGCAGCCCGGCGGCGCGACCGTGCTGGCCGGCGGCACCGACCTGATGCCGCAGACGCATGCCGGCCGCGTGCGGCCGGCACCGCTGCTGCTCAACATCCGGCGCGTGCCGGGGCTGACCGGCGTCACCCGCGACGGCGACATGCTCGTGATCGGCGCGCTGACGACGATCGAGGACCTGCGCGCCGACGACGACGTGCGGCAGGCCGCGCCGCTGCTGGCGCAGGCCTGCGAGCGTTTCGCGAGCGAGCAGATCCGCAATGCCGCGACCCTCGGCGGCAACCTTTGCAACGCGTCGCCGGCCGGCGATACGCTCACCCCGCTGCTGGCGCTGGACGCCGAGGTCGAGCTGGCCTCGCTCGCCGATGCCGGCGAGGTGCGCACGCGGCGCGTCCCGATCGCCGATTTCTTCGCCGGCCCCGGCCGCACCCTGCGCAGCCACGACGAGCTGCTGACCGCGGTGCGCGTGCCGGCGGCGCCGCCGGGGCAGGTGGCGCGGTTCGAGAAGGCCGGCACCCGGATCGGCCTGGACATCTCGACGATCTCGGTCGCGCTGGCCGCGCGGCGCGACGCCGACGGCACGCTGCACGAGGTGCGGATCGCGCTCGGCGCGGTCGGCCCGGTGCCGCTGCGCGCGCGCGCCGCCGAGGCGCTGCTCGAAGGCCGGCGCGTCGACGAGGCGCTGGCGACCGCCGCCGCACAGGCCGCCGCCGACGCCGCCACCCCGATCGACGACGTTCGCGCCAGCGCCTGGTACCGGAGCGAACTGGTGCGCAACCTGACCCGAAGGACGATTGCCGATGTCGCTGCAAGTTGAGATTGCCTTCACGCTCAACGGCGTGCCCCGGCGCGCCAGCGTCGACCCGGCGATGAGCGCGCTCGTCATGCTGCGCGAGGTCTGCTCGCTGACCGGCACCAAGTACGGCTGCGGCGAGGGCGAGTGCGGCGCGTGCACGATCCGCGTCGACGGCCGCTCGGTCGCCTCGTGCCTGATGTTCGCGGTCGACTGCGACGGGCGCGAGATCACGACCATCGAGGGCATGGCCGCCGACCCGGTCGGGCAGGCGCTGCAGCGCGCCTTTGTCGAGCATGGCGCGGTGCAGTGCGGCTTCTGCACGCCGGGCATGGTGATGCAGGCCGCGGCGCTGCTCGAGCGCGACCCCGCGCCCGACGCCGACGCCGCCAAGCGCGCGATCGAGGGCAACCTGTGCCGCTGCACCGGCTACCAGAAGATCGTCGACGCCGTTGTCGACGCCGGCCGCTCGCTGGCGGAGGAGAAAACGCGATGAACGAGACCGTCGCCGCGCCGCCGCGCGCCACCAGCCTGATCGGCCAGCGCATCGTCAAGATCGACGCCCCCGAGAAGGCCAGCGGCAAGACGCGCTACATCCACGATATCGACCTGCCGGGTCAGCTGCACGCGGCGATCCTTCGCAGCGCCCGGGTGCACGCGCGCATCCTGCGCATCGACACCTCGCGCGCCAAGGCCTTGCCCGGCGTGCACGCGGTGCTGACCGCGGCCGACTGGCCCGACCAGCGGCCGATCGGCGTCGCCAAGGACCACCTGCCGCTCAAGCGCGACCGCGTCCGCAGCACGCGCGACGAGATCGCCGCGGTTGCCGCCGACACCGAGGCGATCGCGCGCGCCGCGCTGGCGCTGATCGAGGTCGACTACGAGGACCTGCCGGTGGTCGACGATGCCGAGGCGGCGCTCGCCCCCGGTGCCGCGCTGATCCACCCGCCGATCGCGGGTGCGGCGGCCGGCGCCCCGGTCGGGCTGGCCGGCAAGGCCGACAACATCGCGATGCGGTTCGACTACGCGCACGGCGATATCGTGCAGGGCGAGGCCGAGTCCGACGTGATCGTCGAGGACAGCTTCGAGCTGCACTATGTCACCCACTGCTGCATGGGCGTGTCGGGCGTGATCGCCGAGTTCGACGCCAAGGGCAACCTGCAGCTGCTGTCGAATACGCAGGTGCCGTTCCTGCACAAGCGCGAGTTCGCCGAGGTGCTGGGCATCGACCCGGCGCGGGTGCGCATCGTCCAGCCGCCGATCGGCGGCGGCTTCGGCTCCAAGCTCGACATCTACCCGTTCGAGGTCATCGCGGTGCAGCTCGCGCGCGTGACCGGGCGGCCGGTCAAGCTGGTCTTCACGCGCGAGGAGGAGTTTCTCGCGTCGCCGACGCGCCAGCCGGTGCGGCTGACGCTGCGATCGGGCTGCACCCAGGACGGCAGGCTGACCTTCCGCAGCGTGCGCACGCTGCACGACAACGGCGCCTACACCTCGTGGGGGGCGACGACGCCGTTCGTGATGATGCAGACCTTCTCGTCGCTGTACCGGGTGCCGCACTGCGACTACCAGACGGTGGCCGTCTACACCAACAACCCCTACGCGGGGTCGTTCCGCGGCTACGGCAACCTGCAGGCGACCTTCGCCGTCGAGCAGCACATGGACCGGATGGCCGACGCGATCGGCATGGACCCGCTGGCGCTGCGCATGAAGAACGCGCAGGTCGCCGGCGAGGTCACCGGCCAGGGCATGGTGTTTCGCAGCTGCGGCTTCCAGGACTGCCTGCGCGTGGCCGCCGAGCGTAGCGACTACGTACGCAAGCGCGCCGACTACGCCGCCCGCCAGCGCGACGCCGGCCGCGTCAAGCGCGGCATCGGCATCGCGGCGATGCTGCACGTCGGCGGCGGCGCCAAGATCTACCCGTCCGACGGCTGCGGCAGCATCCTCAAGCTCGACGACTTCGGCCATGTCACGCTGATGACCGGTGCGAGCGAGATCGGCCAGGGCTCGGAGACCGTGCTCGCGCAGCTCGTCGCCGAGGAGCTCGGGCTGCCGATCGACGCCATCACGGTGGTCAACAACGATACCGACATCACGCCCTGGGATGTCGGCGTGCACGCCAGCCGCACGACCTTCATCGCCGGCAACTCGGCGATCGGCGCGGCGCGCAAGGCGCGCGACAAGATCCTCGCCGCCGCCGCGCCGCGCTTCGACTGCGCAGCCGACACGCTCGGGCTGGCCGGCGGCGCGATCGTTCGCCGCGCGACCGGCGAGAAGCTCGTCGACCTGCCGCGCTTCCTGCGCAGCCTGCACTTCAGCGAGCGCGCCGACCTGGTGATGACGACGCACTACTACGAGCCGCCGAGCGTGCACCAGGACAAGGGCTTCAAGGGCGATGTCTCGGCCGCCTACGCCTGGGCAGCGCAGGTGGTCGAGGTCGAGGTCGACACCGACACCGGCGTCGTGCGCATGCTGCAGGTCACCGGCGCGCACGATGTCGGCCGCGTGCTCAACCGGCTCGGCATCGAGGGCCAGATCGAGGGCGGCATCGTGATGGGCCAGGGCTACGCGCTGACCGAGAACCTGATCGTCGACCACGGCGCGGTGCGCAACCCCAACTTCCGCGACTACAAGCTCGTCACCGCACCGGAAATCCCGGTGATGGACGTGAGCTTCATCGAGTCGATGGACGGCGAGGGCCCGCAAGGCGCCAAGGGGGTCGGCGAGGCGCCGGCGATCTGCATCGCCGCGGCGACCGCGAATGCGATCGCCAACGCGACCGGGGTGCGGATCACGACGCTGCCCTTCACCCCCGAGCGCGTCTACCGCGCGCTGCACGGCGCGCTGCCCGACGCGCGCCCGGTGCCGCCGCTGCCGGCGGCCTGAGCGGGGCCTCACCCGCGCGACGACGGGCCACGACGAGGAACGACGACGATGAAACCGCGCACCGTGCTGTCGCTGGAGCAGGCGCTGTCGCTGCCGTACGCGACGCTGCGCTTCGCGCAACTCGGCTGGCGCGTCATCCGCATCGAGGCCACGCCGTCGGGCGAGGGGCTTTCCGGCGACCCCAACCGCTATATCGGCAGCCGGCTCGCCGGCGACGCCGCCGCCGACCGGCGCAGCTATTTCGTCGCCCCCAACGTCGGCAAGCAGGCCGTCGCGCTCAACCTGAAGGATCCGCGCGCGCAGGCGCTGCTGTCGCGGCTGATCGACGAGCTCGGCGTCGACGTCTTCTGCTGCAACACGGTGCCGTCGCGCTACGCGGCGCTGGGCATAGACCCCGAGACGCTGTGCGCGCGCCATCCGGCGCTGATCTGGGCCGGCATCTCGGCGATGGGCCCGGCGCACCCGAAGGCCCCCGGCTACGACCCGGTGATCCAGGCCATGGCCGGCTACATGGAGGTCACCGGCGAGCGCGACGGCCCGCCGATGCTGACCGGCATTCCGGTCGTCGACCTCAAGGCCGGCGACGAGCTCTACGCCAACGTGATGCGCGCGCTGCTCGAGCGCGCCGAGACCGGCCGCGGGCAGGCGATCCACGTCTCGATGCTGCAGGCCGCGGCGTCGTGGCTGATCACGGTGCTGCCGCTGGTCGACTTCGGCTGCCGCCCGGACGAGATCACGCGCGCTGGCAACGAGCACCGCAAGTTCATCCCGACCAACGTCTACCCGGCGCGCGACGGCTATGTCTACCTCGCGATCGGTTCGGACGTGCAGTGGCGCCGGCTGACCGCCTTGCCACGATTCGCGCCGGTGGCCAACGCGGTGCGGCTGACCAACGAGGGCCGGCACGCCGAGCGCGAGGCGATCCACCGCGACATGGCCGCGGTGACCGCACGGGCGACGGTCGACGAGCTGCTCGCCGACCTCGCCGCGGCGACGATCCCGGCCACCCGCATCCACGATATCCCGCGCGTGCGCGAGCTGCCGGCGCTGGCCGACAAGCTCACGCGCACCACGCTGCCCGACGGGCGCGAGGTCCGGATGCAGCCGCTGGCGGTCGATGTCGACGGCGCGCGCACCACGCTGCCCTTCCCGCCGCGCTACGGCGAGCATACGCGCCACGTGCTCGCCGAGGCCGGGCTCGACGCCGGTGAGATCGATGCCCTGGCGGCCGACGGCGTCGTCGCCGTCGCCGACGCAGCCACCGCAGCCCCCCCCGCGCCGAGGGCACCGCCGCCGGCGGCCTGAGCAGGCGCACCCCGAGGGCCGCGACCGACGGCCCGCCTCCACCCCCGCAGCACGAGGAGACAAGCATGCAAACCCGCAAGACACTGGCCGCCGCCGCGATCGGGCTGGCGCTGGCCGCGGCCGCCCAGGCCGAGATCACCGTCGGCGTGTCGCTCGGCACGACGGGCCCCGGCGCGTCGCTGGGCATCCCGTACAAGAACGCCTTCCAGCTCGTGCCGAGCACGATCGCCGGCGAGCCGGTGCGCTACGTCATCCTCGACGACGAGTCCAAGCCCGACAACGCGGCCAAGAATGCGCGCAAGTTCGTCACCGAGGACAAGGTCGACGTCCTGATGGGGTCCAACGGCGTGCCGTCGGGGGTCGCGATCACGCAGGTCGCCGCCGAGGCCCGGACGCCGATGATCTCGCTCACGCCGCTGCCACCGCTGGCGCCGGAGCGCCAGCCCTGGGTCTTCATCGTCCCGCAGCCGACCGAACTGATGATGAGCGCGGTGGCGCAGGAGATCCAGCAGCGCGGGCTGAAGAAGATCGGCTTCATCGGCTTCTCGGACACCTGGGGCGACCTGGTCTACAACGCGATCACCAAGCTCGCGCCGGCGCACGGCTTCGAGGTCGTGACCAACGAGCGCTACGCGCGCGCCGACACCAGCGTCGCCGGCCAGGTGCTGAAGATCGTCTCGGTGCGGCCGGACGCCGTCGTCGTCGGCGGCTCGGGGTCGCCGGCGGCGACGCCGCAGATCGCGCTCGTCGAGCGCGGCTTCAAGGGGCCGATCTTCCACAACCATGGCACCGTCAACCTGCCCTTCATCCAGACCGGCAAGGCCGCCGCCGAGGGCGCGATCGCGCCGACCGGTGCGCTGATCGTCGCCGAGGAACTGGCAGCGGACTTCCCGACCCGGAAGGTGTCGCTCGACTTCGTGCAGCGCTACGAGACCGCGTTCGGGGCCGGCAGCCGCAACGCCTTCGGCGGCTACAGCTACGACGCGGTGCTGCTGCTCGAGGCCGCCGCACCGCAGGCGCTGAAGAAGGCGCGCCCCGGCACGCCCGAGTTCCGCGCCGCGCTGCGCGAGGCGCTGGAGAACGTCGAGAACGTCGTCGGCACGCACGGCGTCTACAGCATGAGCCCGGAGAACCACAACGGGCTGGACGAGCGTGCGCGCGTGCTCGTGCACGTGGCCGACGGCAAGTGGCGGCTGAAGAAGTGAGGCCGAGCGGGGCCCGGCGCACCGGCGCGCCGGGCCCCGCACACGACCCCGCCACGCGCCGACGGCCCGCGCCATGACCGGCGAGATCGCCCTGTGGCTGGCGCAGGATGGCGTGACCAGCGGCGCCATCTACGCGCTGCTCGCGCTGGCGCTGCTGCTGGTCTTCGCGGTCACGCGCGTGATCTTCGTCCCGCAGGGCGAATTCGTCGTCTACGCGGCGCTGACGCTGGGCACGCTGCAGCTCGGCCAGACCCCCGCCACGGCGTGGATGCTGGTCGGCGCGGGAGCGCTCGTCGCCGCCACCGAGGGGGTCGCGGCATGGCGCGAGCGCGCGTGGCAGCGGCTGCCCCGCATCGCCGCCGTCCACGTCGCGCTGCCGGTGGCGGTGGCCGCCGCCGCCGTCTGGGTGGCGCCGCGCGATCCGGGGCTCGCGGTGCAGATGGCGTTGACGGCCGCGCTGGTGGTGCCGCTCGGGCCGATGCTGTACCGGCTCGCGTACCAGCCGCTGGCGCAGGCCTCGGTGCTGGTGCTGTTCATCGTCTCGATGGCGGTGCACTACGCGATGATGGGCATGGCGCTCGTGATGTTCGGCGCCGAGGGGCTTCGCACCAGCCCGATCGCCGGCGCGTCGTTCGCGCTCGGGCCGATCAGCGTCGGCGCGCAAAGCCTGTGGGTGCTGGCCGCCAGCCTGGCGTGCATGGCGGCGCTGGCGGTCTACTTCGGCCGCAGCTACGGCGGCAAGGCGCTGCGCGCGACGGCGGTCAACCGCGTCGGGGCACGGCTGGTCGGCATCCCGCCGGCGCGCGCCGGGCGCGCCGCGTTCACGCTGGCGGCGGCGATCGGGACGCTGTCGGGGATCCTGATCTCGCCCATCGTCACCGTCTACTACGACACCGGGCTGATGTTCGGGCTCAAGGGCTTCGTCGGCGCGATCCTCGGCGGCATGGCGAGCTACCCGCTGGCGGTGCTCGGCGCACTCGGCGTCGGGCTGCTCGAGGCCTTCTCGTCGTTCTGGGCCAGTCAGCTCAAGGAGGTCATCGTCTTCACGCTGATCCTGCCGGTGCTGCTGTGGCGATCGCTCGCCGCCCGCGGGCACGAGATCGAGCAGGAGGAGGAGTGAGCGCCTTGGCGCGCACCGCGATCGGGTTGACCGCCGGCGCGGTCTTCGTCGCCGCGCCCTTGCTGCTGCCGGCCTTCCACGTCACGCTGCTGAACTATATCGGCCTGTCGGCGCTGGTCGCGCTCGGGCTGGTCGTGATGACCGGGGTCGCGGGCATCGTGTCCTTCGGTCAGCAGGCCTTCGTCGGCATCGCGGCCTACACGACCGCGGTGCTGACGACGACGCACGGCCTGTCGCCGTGGGTCGGCCTGCCGGCCAGCCTGCTCGCGGTCACCGCCGCGGCGCTGCTGATCGGCGCCGTGACGCTGCGGCTGTCGGGGCATTACCTGACGATCGCGACGATCGCCTGGGGGCTCGCGATCTACCACCTGTTCGCCTACCTGCCCGGGCTGGGCGAGCACAGCGGCATCGACAACCTGCCGCCGGTGGCGGTCGCGGGCTGGGCCGCCGAGACCGGGGTGCGCATGGCCTGGCTGATCTGGGGCGTGCTGGCGGCCGCGATGCTCGCCGCGCGCAACCTGCTCGACTCGCGCCGCGGGCGGGCGATCCGCGCGCTGCGCTTTCGCGGCGTGATGGCGTCGAGCTTCGGCGTCGACGTGCCGGCGCTGCGGCTGCAGGTGTTCGTCCTCGCCGCGCTGCTCGGCGGCCTCTCGGGCTGGCTGCACGCGCACTTCCTGCGCTTCGTCAGCCCGCACGCCTTCGGCGTCAACGCCGGCATCGACTACCTGTTCATGGCGGTCATCGGCGGCGCGGCGCAGGTCTGGGGCGCGGTCGTCGGCGCGGCGATCCTGACCATGCTCAAGGAGTGGCTCAAGGACTGGCTGCCGGCGGTGCTGGGTGCCACCGGCAACTACGAGATCATCGTCTTCGGGCTGCTGATGGTGCTGCTGCTGCACCGCACGCGCGACGGGCTGACGCCGGCGATCACGCGCTGGCTGCCGGCACGCAGGCTGCCCGTGCCGCCGCCGGCCGAGCCGCTGCCACCGCGCGGTCGCCCGGCAGCCGGTTCGCCATTGCTCGACGTCCAGGGACTGGCCAAGCGCTTCGGGGGCCTGGTCGCGGTGGACCAGGTCTCGTTCGAGCTGCGCAGCGGCGAGATCCTCGGCCTGATCGGCCCCAACGGCGCCGGCAAGAGCACGGTCTTCAACCTCGTCAGCGGCACGCTGGACGCCACCGCCGGCGAGGTGCGGCTGCAGGGCCGGCGCATCGACGGCCTGCAGCCGCACCGCATCGCGCGCCTCGGGCTGGCGCGCAGCTTCCAGCATGTCAAGCTGGTGTCGGCGATGACGGTGCTCGACAACGTCGCGATCGGCACCTACCTGCGCGGGCGCGGCGGCAGCCTGCGCGCGATGCTGCGCGCCGACCGCGCCGAGGAGCGCCGGCTGCTCGCCGAGGCAGCACGACAGGTCGAACGCGTCGGCTTGGCCAGGCAGCTGCACGAGGCCGCCGGCAGCCTGCCGCTGGGCCAGCAGCGCATCGTCGAGATCGCGCGCGCGCTCGCCGCCGACCCGGTGCTGCTGCTGCTCGACGAGCCCGCCGCCGGGCTGCGGCTGGCCGAGAAGCGCGCGCTGGCGGCGCTGCTGAGGCAGCTGCGCCACGAGGGGCTGAGCATCCTGCTCGTCGAGCACGACATGGACTTCGTCATGGGGCTGGTCGACCGCGTCGTCGTCATGGAGTCGGGCCGCAAGCTGTGCGAAGGCACGCCGCAGCAGGTGCAGCGCGACCCGGCGGTGATCGAGGCCTACCTCGGGGGGGTCGAGTGAGCGGGCGCGCCCGGCCGCTGCGAAGCCGGCGCCCGGCCCCGCTCGGCGGGACCGCACGCGGGGCGCGGGGGCCCCGATGAACGCCCCGCTGCTCGCGCTGCGCGACCTGCACGTCGCCTACGGCAAGGTCGAGGCGCTGCACGGCATCAGCCTCGAGGTCGAGGCCGGCGCGATCGTCAGCGTCATCGGCCCCAACGGCGCCGGCAAGACGACGCTGCTCGCGGCGGTGATGGGGCTGCTGCCGGCGCGCGGCGCGATCCTGCTCGACGGCCGCGGGGTCGGCGCGTTGCCGGTCGAATCGCGCGTCGCGCTCGGCATGTCGCTCGTCCCCGAGCGGCGCGAGCTGTTCGGCGAGATGACGGTCGAGGACAACCTGCGGCTGGGTGCCTACCAGCGCGTGCAGCGCGGCGAGCGCGGCGCCGACCGCGAGCTGGGCGAGGTCTACGCGCGCTTCCCGCGGTTGCGCGAGCGCCGCGCGCAGCTCGCGGCGACGCTGTCCGGCGGCGAGCGCCAGATGCTGGCGCTCGGGCGCGCGCTGATGGCGCGCCCGCGCCTGCTGCTGCTCGACGAGCCCAGCCTCGGGCTGGCGCCGCGCATCGTGCGCGAGATCCTGCACATCGTCACCGAGCTGCGCAGCGCCGGGGTGTCGATCCTGCTCGTCGAGCAGAACGCGCGCGCGGCGCTGCAGATCGCCGACCGCGGCTGCGTCATCGAGACCGGCGAGCTGGTGCTGGCCGGCAGCGCGGCCGAGCTTGCCGCCGACAAGCGCGTCGTCGAGTCCTACCTCGGCATCGGGCATCGCGACCAGACCGGACGGCCGGCCGAGCACGCCGCGCCGGGGACGCTGCCGTGAACGCGCAGGCCATGCTGCCGCGCCGCCACCCGTCGGTGGTCGCGATGCTCGCCGCCGCCGCGGCCGAGGCCCCCGACGTGGAGGCGCTGGTCGACGGCGAGCGCCGCATCGACTACGCCGACATGCTCGCCAGCGTCGCCGCATTCGCCCACGAGCTGCAGGCGCTGGGCGCGCGCGGTGAGCGTGTCGCCACGCTGGTCGGCAACTCGATCGAGGCCTGCGTCGCGGCCTACGGCGTGCTGGCCGCCGGCGCGCAGCATGTGCCGCTGAACCCGCTGCTGACGCCGCACGAACTGGCCTTCATCCTCGCCGATGCCGCGCCCGCGGTGCTCGTCGTCGACGAGGCGCTGGCCGATGCGGCATGCGCGCCGGCGCGCGCCGCCGGCATCGGCGAGATCGTCGTCGTCGGCCCGCGCACCCGGCGCCTGGACGTGCCGACCGGCCGCCGGCTCGCGCTGCCGCCGCTGCCCGACCCGCAGGCGGTCGCGCTGCTGCAGTACACCGGCGGCACGACCGGGCGCGCCAAGGGCGTCGAGCTGACGCACGATGCGATCGCGGTCAACGTCGCGCAGCGCGAGGCGCTGCTGCCGTCGCGCCGCGGCGACCGCATCCTGTGCATGATGCCGCTGTCGCACGCGTATGCGATGGCGATGGGGCTGTTCCTCGCGCCCTACGCCGGCGGCACGCTGGTGATCCTGCCGCGCTACCAGCCCGACGCGGTGCTCGACGCCGTCGAGCGCGAACGCATCAGCGTCTTCCCCGGCAGCCCGACGGTCTTCACCGGGCTGCTCGCGCACCCGCGCTTCGACCGCACCGACTGGTCGCGCGTGCACACCTGCTACTCGGGCGCGTCGGCGCTGCCGGCGCCGCTGCTGGCGCGCTGGCAGGCCGCCACCGGCTGCCCGGTGCACGAGGGCTACGGCATGACCGAGGCCGGCCCCGTGCTGTCGTTCAACCCGGTCGGCCGGCCGATCCGCCCCGGCTCGGTCGGCGTCCCGGTGCCGCTGACCGCGATCGAGATCGTCGACGTCGAGACCGGGGAGCGCGTGATCGGCGCCGGCGAGCGCGGCGAGATCCGCGCGCGCGGCCCGCAGCTGATGCGCGGCTACCGGCACCGCCCCGACGAGACCGCGCAGGCGCTGCGCGGCGGCTGGCTGTACACGGGCGACATCGGCGAGCTCGACGCCGACGGCTGGCTCTACGTGCGCGACCGCAAGAAGGACATGGCGATCGTCGGCGGCTACAACGTCTACCCGCGCGAGGTCGAGGAGACGCTGTTCGCGCACCCGGCGATCGCCGACGCCGCGGTCGTCGGCGTGCCCGACGATTACCGCGGCGAGCGCCTCGTCGCGCATGTCGTGCTGCGGCCGGGCGCGCGCGCCGACGACGATTCGCTGCGCGAGTATTGCGGCGAGCGGCTCGCGCGCTACAAGTGGCCGTCGGCCTTTGTCCGCCACGACGCGCTGCCCAGGACCAGCGCGAACAAGACCGACAAGAACGCGCTGCGGCGCGCCGGCACCCCGCCGCCATCGCCATCCGCGCCGCCCGCTGACGACACCACCCGACCCTAGCCCTCCGGAGACCCCGACGTGACCGTGACCCGCCATGCCAACCCGCTGCTCGATGCGGCGACGCGCCCGCTGCCCCGGCGCATCGCCGTCATCGGCGCCGGCACCATCGGCCCCGATATCGCCTACTACCTGAAGACCGCGCTGCCGGGGCTGGCGCTGACGCTGGTCGATATCCGCGCCGAGGCGATCGATGCCGCGCTGGCGCGGCTGCGCGGCTATGCCGACAAGGCGGTCGCGCGCGGCAAGATGACGCCGGCGCAGGCCGCGGCCGCACTCGAGGGCCTCACCGGCAGCACCGACTACGGCGCGATCGAGGGCTGCGACTGGGTGCTGGAGGCGGCGACCGAGGACTTGCCGCTCAAGCGCCGCATCTTCGCCCAGGTCGAGTCGGTGGTCGGCGCCGACGCGGTGATCACGTCCAATACCAGCTCGCTGCCGGCGGCGCGGCTGTTCACCGAGCTGCGTCACCCGGCGCGCGCGACGGTGACGCATTTCTTCGCCCCGGCATGGCGCAACCCGGCGGTCGAGGTGATCGACTGGGCCGGCGCCGACCCGGCGCTCGTCGTCTGGCTGCGGCGCCTGTTCGCCGCCACCGGCAAGCTGCCGCTGGTGACGACCGATGCGCCGTGCTTCATGCTCGACCGCATCTTCGACAACTGGTGCAACGACGCCGCGCTGCTGCTGGCCGACGCGAGCGCGGCCGAGATCGACAGCGTCGCGGCGGAGTTCGTCCACGCCGGCCCGTTCTTCGTCCTCAACCTGGCGCACGGCAACCCGATCATCGTCGAGACCAATACGCTGCAGGCCGACGAGGAAGGCGAGCACTACCGGCCGGCGTCGATCTTCGGCTCGGTCGACCGCTGGCTCACCGTCGCCCCGGGCAAGCCGGTCGAGGTGGACGCCGCGCGGCGCGCTCGCGTGCGCGACCGGCTGCTCGGCGTGCTGTGGTCGCAAAGCGTCGACATCCTGGACCGCGGCATCGGCGAGCCGGCCGACCTCGACCTGGGCTGCCGCATCGCGCTCGGGTTCAAGCGCGGGCCGCTGGAGCTGCTGCGCGACGCCGGCGACGCCGAGGCCCGGCGCGTGCTGGCACGATTCGCCGCCGAGCGCCCCGGCATGCCGATGCCGGCGCGGCCGCTGCCCGACTACCAGCCGCGCGAGCGGCATGTGCTGGTCGACCGCGTCGGCGACGTCGTCGTCGTCACGCTGCGCCGGCCCGAGGCGCTCAATGCGCTGCACGACGAGATGACCGACGAGGTGCTGGCCGCGATCCGCCGCCACGAGGACGACCCGGCGGTGGCCGGCTTCGTGATCACCGGCTACGGGCTGAAGGCCTTCTGCGCCGGCGCCGATATCGGCCGCTTCCCCAGCCTGCTCGGCGACGCACAGGCGGCGGCGCAATATGCGCGCGAGTGCTCGCGGCTGCTGGTGCACCTGGACGCGGCGCGCAAGCCGGTGGTCGCGGCGCTGAACGGCCTGGCGCTGGGCGGCGGGTTCGAGCTGGCGATGCGCTGCCACGCGATCGTCGCCGACCGCGGCGCGCGCATGCAGCTGCCCGAGGTGACGCTGGGCATCGTGCCCGGCATCGGCGCGATGGTCGTACCCTACCGCCGCTGGCCGCAGGCGGCTGAGGTCTTCCACCGCATGCTCGCGCGCGGCGAGCGCTTGTCGGCCGCGCAGGCCCACGAACTCGGCATCGCCGATGCGCTCGCCGACGGATTCGACGCCCTCGTCGCCTGCGCGATCGACCGCGTGCACGCACTGGCCGGTGCGGTGCCCCGGATCGCCGAGCGCGCCCCCGCGCCGCCACGGCTGCAGACCGACGCGACGCCGCCGCGCAGCGCCGACGGGCGCGTCCTCAGCGCCGCGGTCGTCGGCGTCATCGCGCGCGCGGTGCACGACGCCGCCGCGGCGCCGACGCTGGCCGAGGCGCTCGAAGTCGGCTACCGCGCCTTCGGCGAAGTCGCCTGCACCGCCGCCGCGCGCGAGGGCATCGAGGCCTTCCTCGCACACCGCGCGCCCGACTTCGGGGCGACGGGCTGAGAGGCGAAAGCGTCATGGCGCGGAGGCTTGGGTGATGGGCGACACGACGCAGCGGCGATCGGCGGACAGCAGCGCGGTTCGCTGCATCCACGAGCCCGATCGAGCGCCTCCCGCTCGCAGGCCGCGGCTTTGTCGCCGTGAACCACATGCGCCTCCATCGACCCTGGTCGCCACCGGTGGCCTGGCTGGCCAATCGGCTTCAAGATTCCCGCCGCTCGTGTTTCGACATGATCCGCCTCATGGCCCGCATGCCACGACCGCGCGAGCCGAGGGTGGCGGGTACCCTCTCCCTCCATGTCCCCCGCCATCGGCCTGCGGCCGCTGGCTCCTCCTTTACTTACGGGAGAGGGCACCCGCCACCCTCGGCAGGCGGCAGAATTGGTCTTCGACGGTCGAATACCTCATCGGTCTGTGCGAGGCCGGGACCGGGCCGGCTGGGGCGCGCGTGGGAGGCGCAGAGAAGCGCAGCCCTCCTGGCCGCGCGCGAAGCGCGCATCGTGAACTGACTCGCCGCCACTGTTTGAGCGGAGCGACCGAAGGGAGCGCAGCGAGTTGGGCGGCGGGCCAGGAGGGTGACGCAGTGCGCCCGGACACGAAACAGTCCCTGCGGACTGTTTCGTGCCTGGCGCACGCCCCGGCGCCTGCATGCGCCGGGGCACGCAGGGGAGTCGGCGCGCTGCGCCGACCGCCTCCGTCGTGCGCACCAGTCGGCCCGGTCCCGGCTTCGCCGCGCTGGCGGTCGAAAGTCAGCCGAAAGGGATGCATGCCTATCGTGCAGGCGCGCAGGTCCGAATTCTCACATCGGCCAGGGAGATGCCCGACCGAGGTGATCGATGGGCACGAAGGCTCAACTGCACGGCCGCAGAATACGCAGCACCGCATGCGCGAATGCCTGCGGCAACTGGTCCGGCAGCGGCACCATCCCGTCCGGGATCTCGTGCACCCGCGCATCGGCCAGCCGTGCCGCCAGGCCGTGGGCGTGCGGCGCGGCGAAGGGGTCGGCGCCGGCGCGCAGCACCAGCACCGGTTGCGTCACGCGATCCAGCCTGTCCTCCATCCGGTAGCTCGCGACCGCGCGGTGCCCCTGCTCCAGACGATCGCCGACCTTGAGCGCATCCAGCACGAAGGCGTGCAGCAGATCCGGCCGATCACGCGGGTAGAAGCCCTGCCGGCGCTGCCACAGCGCCGCGAGGTGGCTGCCGTCGGGTTGCGGCAGCACCTCGTCGATCGGCGGCCGGCGCGCGCGCTCGGCGCGCAGCCCAGCGTCGACCAGCGGCGTCGACGACAGCACGATGCGGCCGACGCGATGCGGCCATCCGGCTGCGATCTCGACCGCGATCACCCCGCCCGTATGGTGGCCGACGAGGTCGACGCGCTCCAGCCCCAGCGCATCGAGCAGCGCGACCAGCGCCGCGGCCCAGCCCTCGATCGTCGCCTCGCCGGGCAGTGGGTCCGAGTCGCCGAAGCCGGGTGTGTCGGGCGCGATCGCGCGCAAGCTTGCGCCCAGCCGCGGCAGCACGGCGCGGTATTCGGCCCAGCTTCTCGGCGTCTGGTGCAGCAGCAGCACCGGCGGCGCGCCGGCGGCGCCGCACTCGGCGTGGTGCAGCTGCAAGCCGCGCAGCGCGGCCGGTGCTGCGAGCTCGGTAAAGCGGCGCCGGATCGGCACTGGAGTCGGATCGTCCATCGCGTGCATGCTACGGTGCGTGGCCGCGCGCGTCACCCCGCTGGCGCCGACAGCAAGACGCCCACCGACCGGCCGGAGGCCCCGGCATGAAACGCCCCGACGTCGACCTCGCGAGCAAATACCGCGTCGAGCACGGCCGCGTCTTCCTGACCGGCGTGCAGGCGCTGGCACGGCTGCCGATGCTGCAGCACGAGCGCGACCGCGCCGCCGGCCACCACAGCGCGGGGTTCGTCAGCGGCTACCGTGGGTCGCCGCTGGGCGGACTGGACACCGCGCTGCACGAGGCCGCGCCTTTCCTCGCCGAGCACCGCATCCGCTTCGTCCCCGGCGTCAACGAGGACCTCGCCGCCACCGCCTGCTGGGGCACGCAGCAGCTGCACCTGCTGCCGGGCCGGCCCGATGTCGACGGCATCTTCGCGCTCTGGTACGGCAAGGGGCCGGGTGTCGACCGCTGCGTCGATGTCTTCAAGCACGCCAACCACGCCGGCACCGCGCCGCTGGGCGGCGTGCTGGTGGTCGCCGGCGACGACCACGCGGCGCGTTCGTCGGCGGTCGCGCACCAGAGCGAGCATGTGTTCGCCGCCTGCGGCATCCCGGTGCTGGCGCCGGCCGACGTGCAGGATCTGCTCGACTTCGGCCTGCACGGTTGGGCGATGTCGCGCCACGCCGGGCTGTGGGTCGCGCTCAAGCTCTCGTCCGATGTCGTCGAGAGCTCGGCCACCGCCGAGGTCGACCCGGCGCGGGTGCGCGTCGTCGCGCCGACCGACTTCGCGCTGCCGCCAGGGGGCGTGCATGTCCGCTGGCCCGACCCGCAGCTCGCGCAGGAGATGCGGATGCAGGCGCACAAGGTCTACGCGGCCACTGCCTACGCGCGCGCCAACGGCATCGACCGGCTGGTGCTGGACCCGCCGCACGCGCAGCTCGGCATCGCCGCCTGCGGCAAGGCCTGGGGCGACCTGATGCAGGCGCTGCGCCGGCTCGGCCTCGACACGCACGCGGCGCACGCGCTCGGGCTGCGGCTGTACAGGGTCGGCATGCCCTGGCCGCTCGAGGCCGCCGGCGCACGCCGCTTCGCGCGCGGGCTGCGCGAGATCCTCGTCGTCGAGGAGAAGCGCCAGATCATCGAGTACCAGCTCAAGGAGATGCTGTACGCGGCGCCGCCGGCCGACCGCCCGCGCGTGGTCGGCAAGTTCGACGAGGAGGGCGAGTGGCCGGCGCCGCACGGCCAGTGGCTGCTGCCGCCGACCGGCGAGCTCGACGCGTTGCTGGTCGCGCGCGCGATCGCGCTGCGGCTCGCACGGCTGCACGGCGGCAGCCGCTGGCGCGACGCCGCCGCCGCGCTCGACGCCGAGGCCGCCGCCACCGGCGCACTGCCGCCACCGCCGCTGCAGCGCACGCCCTACTTCTGCCCCGGCTGCCCGCACAACCGGTCGACCCGCGTGCCCGAGGGCTCGTGCGCGCTGGCCGGTGTCGGCTGCCACCTGATGGCGGTCGCGATGCAGCGGTCGACGCTGACGATCAGCCACATGGGCGGCGAGGGCGCGACCTGGATCGGCATGGCGCCGCATGCGGGGGTGCGGCATGTATTCGCCAACATGGGCGACGGCACCTATTTCCACTCCGGGCTGCTCGCGATCCGCGCCGCCGTCGCCGCCGGCGTCAACATCACCTACAAGCTGCTGTTCAACGATGCGGTGGCGATGACCGGCGGGCAGCCGATCGACGGCCCGCTGACGGTGCCGCGGCTGACGCGCCAGCTCGCCGCCGAGGGTGTCGCGCGCATCGTCGTCGTCGCCGACGACCCGGCACGCCACCGCCGGGGCGCGGCCGACGATCCGCTCGCCCCCGGCATCGAGCTGCGCGATCGGCGCGAGCTCGACGCCGTGCAGCGCGAGCTCGCCGGCGTGCCCGGCGTCACCGTCCTCGTCTACGACCAGGTCTGCGCGACCGAGCGCCGGCGCCGGCGCAAGCGTGGCCTCGCGCCACCGGCCGCGAGCCAGGTCTTCATCCACGAGCTGGTCTGCGAAGGCTGCGGCGACTGCGCCGTCAAGTCCAACTGCCTCGCGGTCGTTCCGGTCGAGACCGAATTCGGGACCCGGCGCCAGATCGACCCCTTCGCCTGCAACCAGGACCTGAGCTGCGTCGAGGGCTGCTGCCCGAGCCTGGTGACGATCGAAGGCGGCGTGCCGCGGCGCGGGCAGGCGGCGGGCGAGGTCGACGAGTCGGCCTTGCCCGATCCGGCGCTGCCGGCGCTCGACGCGCCGTGGTCGCTGCTCGTCGCCGGCGTCGGCGGCACCGGGGTCGTCACGATCGGCGCGCTGCTCGGGATGGCGGCGCATCTGGACGGGCTGGGCGTCACGGTGCTCGACGTGACCGGGCTGGCGCAAAAAGGGGGCGCGGTGCTGTCGCACGTTCGCATCGCGCGCGCGCAGGACGAGCTGAACGCGGCGCGCATCGAGCCCGGCGGTGCCGATGCGTTGCTCGGCGCCGACCTGCTGGTCGCGGCCGCCCCCGACACGCTGCGCCGCTGCGCCGCCGGGCGCACGCGCGCGCTGGTCAATACGGCCGAGACGATCACCGGCGACTTTCTGCGTGACCCGGACCGCGGCTTCCCCGGCGCGGCGACGCTGGCGCGGCTGCGCGGCGCGCTCGGCGACGATGCGGTGCAGGCGCTGGAGGCCACGCGGCTGGCGACCGGGCTGCTCGGGCATTCGATCGCGACCAATATGTTCATGCTCGGCATCGCCTGGCAGCGCGGCTGGGTGCCGGTGTCGCGCGACGCGCTGCTGCGCGCGATCGAGCTCAACGGAGTCGCCGTCGACGACAACCGGCGCGCCTTCGCCTGGGGCCGGCGCGCGGCCTGCGACCCGGCGGCGGCAGCCGAACTCGCGGCGCGTTCCCTGCCGCAGCCGGCCTGGCGGCGGCTGTCGACGACGCTGGACGAGCGCATCGCGCGCCGGCGCGAGATGCTCGCCGCCTACCAGGACGATCGCTACGCGGCGCGCTACGCGGCGCTGGTCGATCGGATTCGCGCCGCCGAGCAGCGCGTGCGGCCGGGCAGCGAGCGGCTGGCCGATGCGGTCGCGCGGCATGCGCATGCGCTGTTCGCGCACAAGGATGCCTACGAGGTCGCGCGGCTGTATACCGACCCGGACTTCGACGCCGCGCTGGCACAGGTCTTCGAAGGAAGGCCGCGCGTGACGCTGCACCTGGCGCCGCCGGGGCTGGCGCGGCGCGACCCGGTCAGAGGCGAGCCGGTCAAGCGCGCCTGGGACCTGGACCGGCTGCACCCCTGGCTGCGGCTGCTGGCGCGCGCGCGCCGGCTGCGCGGCAGCGCGTTGGACCTCTTCGGGCGCGATGCCGACACGCGGCTGGCGCGCGCGCTGCGCGACGAGTATGTCGACGCGGTCGAGCTTGCCGCCGCGCGGCTGGACGCGGGCAACTACGAGGCGGCGCTGGCGCTGGCCGAATCGACCGCGACCGCGCGCGGCTACGGGCCGGTCTGGCAGCGCCAGGCCGGCGCCGCGCGCGCCGCGCTGCGCGAGCAGCGCGGGGCGTTCGAGGCGCAGGCGCGGTGAGCCCGCCGGCCTGCCTCACGGCCCGCGGCGCGAATTGGCGATGACCGGCTCGACGCGCCGGCACGGTCGCTGGCAGCATCCGCTGTGGGCGGCGGCCTTCCGCCCCTTCCTGCTCGCCGGCGCCTGCTACGCGCCGCTGCTCGCGCTGCTGGCGATCGCCGCCTGGGCCAGCGTGCTGCCTGCACCCACGCTGCCGCCGCTGTGGCATGGGCACGAGATGGTCTTCGGCTTCGCCGGCGCGATCGTCGCCGGCGTCGTGCTGACCGCGCTGCCGGGTTGGGCCGGGATCCCGGAGACCGAGCACGCGCCGCTGGCGCTGCTGGCGGCGCTCTGGGTTCTCGGCCGCGCGGCCTTCTGGCTCCAGCCGTCCCTGCCATGGGCCGTGGTCGGCGCGGTCGCGCTGCCGGTCGCGCTGGCGCTGTGGCTGGCGCCGCGGCTGTGGCCGCTGCCGCAGCGCGCATGGCGGCTGGTGCTGGCGATCCTGCTGGCGCTGGCGCTGGCCGACGCTGTCCACCACGCCGCGCTGGCAGCCGGCGACGCGGCGCTGGCGGCCACGGCGCTGCGCGGCGCGGTGTGGGTGCTCGTGCTGCTGTTCGTGCTCGCCGGCGGGCTGCTGACGCCGGTCTTCACCGGCAATGCACTGCGCGCGGCCGGCCGCGGCGACGTCGCGCCGGCGTGGCCGCCGCTGGAGGTCGCGGCCGCGGCGGCGCTGGTCGCGCTGGCGTTGCTGGACCTGGCCGGCGCGGGCGACGCCGCGATCGGCGCGGCCGCCATCGCGGCGCTGCTGCTTCAGGGCTGGCGAGTCGCACGCTGGCGCGGCTGGCGCGTGACCGACGCGCCGCTGGTGCCGGGGCTGCACGGCGGCTTTGCGTGGCTGCTTCTGGCGCTGGCGCTGCGTGCCGGCGCGGCGCTCGGCGCGCCCTGGCCGACGGACGCCTGGATGCACGCGTTCACGGTCGGCGCGCTCGGCCAGACCATGCTGTCGCTGATGACGCGCGTCGCGCTGCGCCACACCGGCCGCACGCTGGCGCTGCCGGCGCCGCTGCGCTGGACCGCCTGGGCCGTCGCCGCAGCGGCGGCGCTGCGCGTCGCGGTCGCGCTCGGTGCCGGATCGGCGGCGGCCGCGCCGGTGCTGCTGGCGGCGGCGCTGGCGCTGTGGGGAGCCGCCTTCGGTGTCTGGGCGGTGGTGCTGGGGCCGCTGCTGCTCAGCCCCAGCCTGCCACGCGGGGCGCCGCCGTCCTGATCGGCGCGCGCAATGCCCTGCCGACGGTCTGGCACCAGGGGCGCGAAGGTGACGTGCAGCGGGCGCCTGCCAGCCAACGCGGGCTCGACCCCGCCCACGCAAACCGGCGCCCAAGGCGCCGGTCTATGGGGTCACGGGTCGCCGGGCGTCTCCCCGGCTCCTCGCTCACGCGTTGCTGTCGCCCGCCTCGCCTTCGGCCGCGACCGGCTCCGGCCGGTCGACCAGCTCGACAAAGGCCATCGGTGCGTTGTCGCCGACGCGCCATCCCATCTTCAGGATGCGCGTGTAGCCGCCCGGGCGCGCGGCGTAGCGCGGGCCGAGGACGTCGAACAGCTTGACGACGACGTCGCGGTCGCGCGTGCGGTCGAACGCGAGCCGGCGGTTGGCCAGCGTGGCCTGCTTGGCCAGCGTGATCAGCGGCTCCACGACGCGGCGCAGCTCCTTGGCCTTGGGGACCGTGGTCTTGATCGCTTCGTGCGTGATCAGCGAGTTGCACATGTTGCGCAGCATCGCCTGGCGATGGCTGCTGGTGCGATTGAGTTTGCGCAGTCCGTGGCGGTGGCGCATGGTGCATTCCTTTCCTTATCGAGCCCCGGCCGTATCAGGTACCGGGGATGGCACCGGCCGGGGTGTCCCCGGCCCTTGTCGCGGCCGCCGGCGCTCAGCGCCGGTCCAGCCCCTGCGGCGGCCAGTTCTCCAGCCGCGCGCCAAGCGTGAGCCCGCGCGAGGCGAGCACTTCCTTGATCTCGTTGAGGCTCTTGCGGCCCAGGTTCGGGGTCTTGAGCAGCTCGGTCTCGGTCCGCTGGATCAGGTCGCCGATGTAGTAGATGTTCTCGGCCTTCAGGCAGTTGGCCGAGCGCACCGTCAGCTCGAGCTCGTCGACCGGGCGCAGCAGGATCGGGTCGAAGCTGGAGGCCGCCTTCTGTGGCGCCGCGGCGAGCATCTCCTCGATATTGTCCGACGGCAGCTGGGCGAAGATCGCGAGCTGCTCGACCAGGATCTTGGCCGATGCGCGCACCGCCTCCTCGGGGCTGATGGCGCCGTTGGTCTCGATCTCCATCACCAGCTTGTCCAGATCGGTACGCTGCTCGACGCGCGCGTTCTCGACCGCGTAGCTGACGCGGCGCACCGGCGAGAACGAGGCGTCCAGCACGATGCGGCCGATCGTCTTGGTCGGCTCGTCGCCGTGGCGGCGCAGCGTGCCGGGGACGTAGCCGCGCCCCTTCTCGACCTTGATCTGCATGTCGAGCTTGCCGCCCTGCGCGAGGTGGGCGATGACGTGGCCCGGGTTGATGATCTCGACGTCGTGCGGGGTCTGGATGTCGGCCGCGGTGACCGCGCCCTCGCCCTCCTTGCGCAGCACCAGCGTGACCTCGTCGCGGTTGTGCAGCTTGAAGACCACGCCCTTGAGGTTGAGCATGACGTGGACCACGTCCTCCTGAACGCCGTCGATGGCCGAGTACTCGTGCAGCACGCCGGCGATCGTCACCTCGGTCGGCGCGTAGCCGACCATCGACGACAGCAGCACCCGCCGCAGCGCGTTGCCCAGCGTATGGCCGTAGCCGCGCTCGAACGGCTCGAGCGTGGCCTTGGCGCGGTGCTCGCCGAGCGGCTCGACGTGGATGGCCTTGGGCTTCAGAAGTGTCGTTTGCATGGGGGGTTGTTCCTGTCAATACCCTCGGCTCGTTACACCGATAAGGCTGATGGACCAGGCCGGGCGGGGGAAGGCTCGCGAGCCGCCCCGCGCCCGACGGGCAGGTCGGCCGCTGTCGGGTAGGCGCCGGACGGACGGCCCGCGCCCACGTTGCCGGTCAGCGCGAATACAGCTCGACGATCAGCGCTTCCTTGATCTCGGCGCCGAACTCGTCGCGGTCGGGCGTCTTCTTGAAGACACCCTCCATCTTGGTCGGGTCGACCTGCACCCAGCCCGGCATGCCGATCGACTCGGCGAGCTTGAGCGCGTCCTGAACCCGCAGCTGCTTGCGCGACTTTTCGCGCACCGCGACGGTGTCGCCGGCCTTGACCCCGTACGACGGGATGTTGACGACCTGGCCGTTGACGGTGACGCCCTTGTGCGAGACGAGCTGGCGCGCCTCGGCGCGCGTGGAGCCGAAGCCCATGCGGTAGACGACGTTGTCCAGCCGCGACTCGAGCAGCGCGAGCAGGTTCTCGCCGGTATTGCCCTTGCGGCGCGTCGCCTCGGCGAAGTAGCGCCGGAACTGGCGCTCGAGGACGCCGTACATGCGCTTGACCTTCTGCTTCTCGCGCAACTGGACGCCGTAGTCCGAAGTGCGCGATCCGCTGGTGCGGCCGTGCTGGCCGGGTTTGCTGTCGAACTTGGCCTTGTCGCTGATCGCGCGCCGGGCGCTCTTCAGGAAAAGGTCGGTGCCTTCGCGGCGGGATAGCTTGGCCTTGGGGCCGAGGTAGCGTGCCACTGTCGATCCTCTCGAGGTCTGTTCCTGACGCGGCCGCAACCCCTGCCGGGGTGCTCCGCGCGAGTCTGCTTGCGGGTCTTGGCGCCGTTGGCAGACGGTGGGCTTGGGGCGGTCGGCCGCCGGCGGTGCGGCGAGGGCCCCGGAATGGCCGCCCGGCGCGCACGCGCGCCCCGGTCGACCGGGAAAACTGCGTAGTGTAGCGTCGGAGCAGGTCCGGCGTGCGCGCGCTGGAACGGCGCGACGGCAGGGCCCGCGCTCAGACCCGCCGACGCTTCTGTGGCCGGCAGCCGTTGTGCGGGATCGGCGTGATGTCGCTGATCGAGTTGATCCGGATGCCCAGCGCCGCCAGCGCGCGCACCGAGGACTCGCGCCCGGGCCCAGGGCCGCGGATCTTGACGTCCAGGTTCTTGATCCCGTGCTCCTGCGCGGCGCGGCCGGCCATCTCGGCGGCGACCTGGGCCGCGAACGGCGTCGACTTGCGGGAGCCCTTGAAGCCCTGGCCGCCGCTGGACGCCCAGGCGAGCGCACCGCCCTGGCGGTCGGTGATCGTGATGATGGTGTTGTTGAACGACGCGTGGACGTGTGCGATGCCGTCGGCGACGTTCTTGCGCACCTTGCGGCTCACGCGGCGCGCGGCGGTACTGGCGGGGGGCTTGGCCATGTCGGGGATTCTCCGGTCGCGTGGCGTTTACTTCTTGTTGGCGATCGCGCCCTTGCGCGGCCCCTTGCGGGTGCGCGCGTTGGTGCGCGTGCGCTGGCCGCGCACGGGCAGCCCGCGGCGATGGCGGAAGCCGCGGTAGCAGCCCAGGTCCATCAGCCGCTTGATGTTCATCGTGTACTCGCGGCGCAGGTCGCCCTCGATCGTGAGCTGCGACAGCGCCTCCCGGATGCGCTCGAGCTCGGCGTCGTCCAGGTCCTTGATCTTCTTCGAGTGCGCGATGCCCACCGCGTCGCAGATCTTCTGCGCGGTGCTGCGGCCGACGCCGTAGATCGACGTCAGGCCGATCTCGGCGTGTTTGTGCGGCGGGATGTTGATGCCAGCGATGCGTGCCATGTGCTTACCTTCGATGCTTGCGGCGCGGCGCGCTCGTGCGCGCCGGCGGTGGCGCGGGCGGCGACCGCCCGTGCCGGTTCTCAGCCCTGACGCTGCTTGTGACGCGGGTCGGTGCAGATCACGCGCACCACGCCGTGACGGCGGATGATGCGGCAGTGGCGGCACATCTTCTTGACCGATGCGGCGACTTTCATGGTCTTCTCCTCGGGCGGAAACGGTGTCGGGAACTCACTTGGCGCGGAATACGATGCGCGCGCGGGAGAGGTCGTAGGGCGTCAGCTCGACCGTGACCTTGTCACCGGGCAGGATGCGGATGTAGTGCATGCGCATCTTGCCCGAGATGTGCCCGAGGACGACGTGGCCGTTTTCCAGCTTGACCCGGAAGGTCGTGTTCGGGAGCTTCTCGAGGATCTCTCCCTGCATCTGGATGACGTCGTCCTTCGACATGGGCGGTCACGATGTCTTGAAATTGGCCTTCTTCAATAGCGATTCGTACTGCTGGCTCATCACGTAGCTTTGGACCTGGGCCCAGAAGTCCATCGTGACGACGACGATGATCAGCAGCGAGGTGCCGCCGAAGTAAAAGGGTACGTTGTAGCGCAGGATCAGGAACTCGGGAAGCAGGCACACGATCGTGATGTAGATCGCGCCGGCCAGCGTGAGCCGCCCGAGGATGCGGTCGATGTGACGCGCGGTCTGCTCGCCGGGACGGATCCCGGGGATGAAGGCGCCGCTCTTCTTGAGGTTGTCCGCGGTCTCGCGGCTGTTGAACACCAGCGCCGTGTAGAAGAAGCAGAAGAAGACGATCATGCCGGCGTACAGCAGCACGTAGATCGGCTGCCCTGGCGACAGCGCGCTGGCCAGGTCGCGCAGCCAGCGCACGCCCTCGCCGGTGGCGAACCAGCCGACGACGGTGGCCGGCAGCAGGATGATCGACGACGCGAAGATCGGCGGGATCACGCCGGCCATGTTGAGCTTGAGCGGCAGGTGCGACGACTGCCCGCCATAGACCTTGTTGCCGACCTGGCGCTTGGCGTAGTTGACCAGGATCTTGCGCTGGCCGCGCTCGACGAAGACGACGCCGTAGGTCACGAGGATCACGAGCGCGATGATGAGCAGGCTGACGATGATGCTCATCGCCCCGGTGCGCACGAGCTCGAACAGCCCGCCGATCGCGCTCGGCAGTCCGGCGACGATGCTGGCGAAGATCAGCAGCGAGATGCCGTTGCCGAGCCCGCGCTCGGTGATCTGCTCGCCCAGCCACATCAGGAACATCGTGCCGGCGACGAGGCTGACGACCGCCGTCATGCGGAATCCGAACCCGGGGTTGATCACCAGCCCGGGCGAACCCTCGAGCGCGAGTGCGATGCCCAGCGACTGGAACAGCGCCAGCACCAGCGTCCCGTAGCGCGTGTACTGCGTGATCTTCCGCCGCCCGGCCTCGCCTTCCTTCTTCAACGCCTCGAGCGTCGGCACGACGTAGGTCATCAGCTGCATGATGATCGACGCCGAGATGTACGGCATGATCCCGAGCGCGAACACCGCGAAGCGCGACAGCGCGCCGCCCGAGAACATGTTGAACAGGCTCAGGATGCCGCCCGACTGCTGGTTGAAGAGCTCCTCCAGCTGCTGCGGGTTGATCCCCGGCACCGGGATGTGCGCACCGATGCGGTAGACGAGCAGCGCCAGCAGCAGGAAGACGATGCGGCGACGCAGGTCGCCGAACTTCCCGCTGCGCGCGAGCTGGTTCGCGTTGGTGGCCACGCCCCGCGGTCCCTTCGCCCGGTCAGGCCGCCGCGCCCGGCCCGGCCTCGACGCTGCCGCCGGCCGCCTCGATCGCCGCCTTGGCGCCCGCAGTCGCGGCGATGCCGCGCAGCACGACGCGGCGCGTGATCTCGCCGGCCTTGATGACCTTGGCGTAGCGCACGCGCTGGCCGACGGCGCCGACCTGCTTCAGCGTGGCCAGGTCGATCTCGTCCAGCCCGAGCCGCTCGAGCTCGCGCAGCGGAACCTCGGTGTGCAGCGCCGCAGTCGTCGACTTGAAGCCGCGTTTGGGGAGCCGGCGCTGCAGCGGCATCTGACCGCCCTCGAAGCCGACCTTGTGAAAGCCGCCGGCACGCGACTTCTGGCCCTTGTGGCCGCGGCCCGCGGTCTTGCCCAGGCCCGAGCCGATGCCGCGGCCGACGCGGCGGCGCGCCTTCTTGGCTCCGGCAGACGGCTTGATCGTGTTGAGTTCCATCGTCAGACTCCCCGGGTTCAGCCGACCAGGCGCACGAGGTAGGCGACCTTGTCGATCATGCCGCGCACCGCCGGCGTGTCCTCGAGCGTGCGCTCGCTGTTCAGACGCCGCAGGCCCAGCCCGCGCACGGTGGCGCGGTGGTCCTGGCGCGTGCCGGCGACGCTGCGCACGAGCTTGACGGTCAGGGTCTTCTTGTCGGACATCTCGGTTTCCTCGCGCGCCGCGCTCACTCGAAGATCTGCTCGACGGTCTTGCCGCGCTTGGCGGCGACCTCGGAAGCGGTCGTCGACTTGCGCAGCGCGTCCAGCGTCGCGCGCACCATGTTGTAGGGGTTGGACGTGCCGGTGCTCTTGGCGACGATGTCGGTCACGCCGAGCACCTCGAACACCGCCCGCATCGGGCCGCCGGCAATGATGCCGTCGCCCGGCTTGGCCGGTGCCATCAGCACCCGCGCCGCACCGTGGTGGCCGGCGACGTTGTGGTGGATGGTGCCGTTCTTCAGCGCGACCTTGAACATGTCGCGGCGCGCGGCCTCCATCGCCTTTTGCACCGCCACCGGCACTTCCTTGGCCTTGCCCTTGCCCATGCCGATGCGGCCGTCGCCGTCGCCGACGACCGTCAGCGCGGCGAAGCTCAGCGTGCGTCCGCCCTTGACGACCTTGGTGACGCGGTTGACCGCGATCATCTTCTCCTTCAGGCCGTCGTCGTTGCCCTCGATCTGGGCGCGCGGGGTGAACCTTGCCATCGTCGTTGTCCTTTCTTCGCCCGGCCGCGGTCAGAACTGCAGGCCGGCTTCGCGCGCCGCCTCGGCCAGCGCCTTGACGCGGCCGTGGAAGGCGAATCCCGAGCGGTCGAAGGCGACGCGCTCGACGCCCGCGGCACGCGCCTTCTCGGCGATGCGCCTGCCGATCACGGCCGCAGCGGCGACGCTGCCTCCGCTGGCCAGCTCGGCGCGGACGTCCTTCTCCAGCGTCGACGCGCTCGCCAGCACACGTGCGCCGTCGCCGGAGATCACGCTGGCGTAGATGTGCGCGTTGCTGCGGTGCACGGCGAGCCGCACGACGCCCTGCTGGGCGATGCGCGCGCGCGTCTGACGAGCCCGGCGCAGACGCTGCTGCTTCTTGTCGGCCATCATCGTGGTGCTCCCTTACTTCTTCTTCGTCTCTTTGAGGACCACGCGCTCGTTGGCGTAGCGGATCCCCTTGCCCTTGTACGGCTCGGGCGGCCGGACCGCGCGCACCTCGGCGGCGATCTGGCCGACCGCCTGGCGGTCGGCGCCCTTGATGACGATCTCGGTCGGCGTCGGGCACTCGACCTTGATGCCCTCGGGCATCTCCTTGGCGACCGGGTGCGAATAGCCCACCTGCAGGTTGAGCCGGTTGCCCTGCGCCTGCGCGCGGTAGCCGACGCCGACCAGGTTGAGCTTGCGCTCGAAGCCCTTGCTGACGCCTCGCACCATGTTGGCGAGCACCGCGCGCGTGGTGCCGCGCAACGCGCCGGCCTCGACCGCCTTGTCGTCGGTGAGTTCCACGCGCAGCCGGCTGCCGTCGCGCTCCAGCCGCACCAGCCGGTGCACCGGCTGGGTCAGCGCACCGCCAGCGCCCTTGACGGTGACGCTGTCGGACGAAACCGAGACGTCCACGCCCTGCGGGATCTCGATCGGCATCTTTCCAATGCGGGACATGTCGACTGCCTCCTCAGGCCACGTAGCAAAGGACCTCGCCGCCGACGCCGGAGGCGCGCGCCTTGCGGTCGGTCATGACGCCGCGCGGGGTCGTGACGATCGCCACCCCCAGGCCGTTCATGACCTGCGGGATGTCGTGGCGGCCCTTGTAGACGCGCAGGCCCGGGCGGCTGACCCGCTCGATGCGCTCGATCACCGGACGGCCGGCGTAGTACTTCAGCGTCACGTCGAGCTCGGTCTTGCCGCCGTCGCTGCGCACGGCGAAGTCGTCGATGTAGCCCTCGTCCTTCAGCACCTGCGCGATCGCGACCTTGAGCTTGGACGACGGCATCGTCACCGACGCCTTCTCCACGCGCTGGGCGTTGCGGATGCGGGTCAACATGTCGGCGATGGGATCACTCATGCTCATCGATGTTCTCCTGCGGTCCTCGCGCCGATCACCAGCTGGCCTTGATCACGCCCGGGATGTCGCCCTTGAAGGCGAGCTCGCGGATCTTGTTGCGCGACAGGCCGAACAGGCGGAAGGTGCCGCGCGCGCGCCCTGTCAGCGCGCAGCGGCTGCGCAGCCGTGTGGGATTCGCGTTGCGCGGAAGCTTCTGCAGCTCCAGGCGCGCGAGGTAGCGCTCCTCCTCGGAGCGCTGCTGGTCGCCGATGACGCCCTGGAGCTCGGCGCGCTTCTTCGCGTACTTGGCGACCAGTTGTTCGCGCTTGGCCTCGCGCTGCTTGATGGACTTCTTCGCCACGGGTCACCTCAGTTCTTGAACGGGAAGCGAAACGCCGCCAGCAGCGCCTTGCACTCTTCGTCGCTCTTCGCGCTGGTCGTGATGCTGATGTTCAGCCCGCGCAGCGTGTCGATCTTGTCGTAGTCGATCTCGGGGAAGATGATCTGTTCCTTGACGCCGACGTTGTAGTTGCCGCGGCCGTCGAACGCCCGCCCCGAGATGCCGCGGAAGTCCCGCACGCGCGGCAGCGCGACCGTGACGAAGCGGTCGAGAAACTCGTACATGCGCACGCCGCGCAGCGTGACCATGCACCCGACCGGCACGTTCTCGCGGATCTTGAAGCCGGCGATCGCCTTGCGCGACTTGGTCACGACCGGCTTTTGGCCGGCGATCTTGGTCAGGTCCGCGACCGCGTGATCCATGACCTTCTTGTCCGCCACGGCCTCGCCCACGCCCATGTTGAGCGTGATCTTGCGCAGGCGCGGCACCTGCATGACCGACTTGTAGCCGAACCGGGCCATCAGCTCCGGGACGATCTTCTCGTGGTAGTGCGCCTGCAGGCGAGCCTGGACGGCGGGTTGATGACTTGCCATCTCGATGATCCTCAGGCCTTGATCGCTTCGCCGCTGGACTTGTAGACGCGCATCTTCTTGCCGTCGGCCAGCAGCTTGATCCCCACGCGATCGGCCTTGCCGGTCGCGGGGTTGTAGATCGCCACGTTGGACTGGTGGATCGGCATCGTCTTGTCGACGACGCCGCCGGTGGTGCCCTTCATCGGGTTGGGCTTGACGTGCTTCTTGGCGACGTTGACGCCCTCGACGACGACGTGGTCGGCGTCGGCGCGCCGCGTCACGGTGCCGCGGCGGCCCTTGTCGCGACCGGCCAGCACGATGACCTGGTCGCCCTTGCGGATCTTGTTCATGGTGGGTCCTCGGGTCGGGCCGGGCGTCAGAGCACTTCCGGCGCCAGCGAGACGATCTTCATGAAGCGCTCGGTGCGCAGCTCGCGCGTCACCGGGCCGAAGATGCGGGTGCCGATCGGCTCGAGCTTGTTGTTCAGCAGGACGGCGGCATTGCCGTCGAACTTGACCAGCGAGCCATCCTGGCGGCGAACGCCCTTGGCGGTGCGCACGACGACGGCGTTGTAGATCTCGCCCTTCTTGACGCGGCCGCGCGGCGCCGCCTCCTTGATCGAGACCTTGATGACGTCGCCGATGCCGGCATAGCGCCGCTTGGAGCCGCCGAGCACCTTGATGCACATGACGGACTTCGCGCCCGTGTTGTCGGCCACGTCGAGCCGCGATTGCATTTGGATCATCGTTCGTCCCCAACTTGGACCCGCTGCACGATGTCGGCAGCAGGCCAGTCTTGGGCCCCTGGTGTGGGTCGGTGCCGCTGCGCGGTCACGGTGCGACGCCTGGCCTGCACCCCCGCTCGCGGCGAAGCTGCGGATTATGGATGAACCTGGCGAAGGATGTCAAGGGCGAGCCCGTGCAGGCGGCTTGCGGTCCGCCCGAGGGCGCAGAGGCGAGCGCGCGGCGTCGGGAATCCGCGCAGGCATCCAGCGCCTGCCAGGCGGCCTGGCAGGCGCTGCGTTCAGCCCGCAGAGCGCAGCTGCGACAGCATGGTGCCGGCGTCGCTCACCTCGAACTTGCCCGGGGCCTCGACGTTGAGCGTCTTGACGACGCCGTCGTCGACCAGCATCGAGTACCGGTTGGAGCGCAGCCCAAGGCCGGCTGCGGTCAGGTCCAGCGTCAGGCCGGTGGCCTGGGTGAAGGCGGCGCTGCCGTCGGCCATCATGCGGACCTTGCCGGCGGTCTTCAGCTCGCGGCCCCAGGCGCCCATGACGAAGGCGTCGTTGACCGAGACGCACCAGATTTCGTCGACGCCGACGGCCTTCAGCGCATCGGCCTTGTCGACATAGCCGGGGACGTGCTTGGCCGAGCAGGTCGGCGTGTAGGCACCGGGCAGCGCGAACACCGCGATCTTCTTGCCGGCCGTGGCCTGGTGGATGTCGAAGCTGGCGGGGCCGACCGAACAGCCCTCGCCCTCGACCTCGATGTACTCCTGGAGCGTGCCCGCGGGCAGCTTGTCTCCGATCTTCAGCATCAGGGGGTTCTCCTGCAGTTGGTGGGGAAGCGGTTCGCGACCGTCTTGCCCGCGCGACGGGCACGAAAAAGCGGCCGGCGCCGGAGTGTTCCAGCTTCCGGCCGCTGCGTGCGGCACAGGGTCATGCCGGCGAGGGCGCCGGCGGTGGCGTCAGATCAGCTCGGCCTTCTGGACCAGCCTCGTCACGACCCAGGACTTGGTCTTGGAGATCGGACGGCCCTCGGCGATCTCGACCAGGTCGCCCATCTTGACCTGGCCCTGCTCGTCGTGCGCGTGGTACTTGCGCGATCGCGCGACGATCTTGCCGTACAGCGGGTGCGCGGCGCGGCGCTCGACCAGCACGGTGACGGTCTTGGCACGCTTGTCGCTGACGACGCGGCCGACCAGCGTGCGCGTATTCTTCGCCGGCGCGGCGGTCTCGTTCGGGGCGGCGCTCATTTGGCGGCTTCCTTCTTCTTCTGCGCCAGGATCGTCTTGGCGCGGGCGATATCACGCCGCGTCCTGCCGAGCTGCGACGTGTTGGCCAGCTGCTGCGTGGCCTTCTGCATGCGCAGGCCGAAGTGCGCCCGCAGCAGCTCGGTGACTTCCTTTTCCAGCGCCGCGACGTCCTTGGCGCGCAGTTCGGAGGCTTTCATCGAGGGGTCTCCTGTCTCAGGCGCCGATCTGGCGGGCGACGAAGGTGCAGCGCAGCGGCAGCTTGGCCGCCGCGAGCGTGAACGCCTCGCGCGCGAGCGGCTCGGGCACGCCGTTGATCTCGTACAGCACCTTGCCGGGCTGGATCTCGGCGACCCAGTACTCGGGGTTGCCCTTGCCGTTTCCCATGCGGACCTCGGCCGGCTTCTCGGAGATCGGCTTGTCCGGGAAGATGCGGATGAAGATGCGACCGCCGCGCTTGATGTGGCGGGAGATCGCACGCCGCGCAGCCTCGATCTGGCGCGCGGTCAGGCGGCCCCGCTCGGTCGCCTTCAGGCCGTACTCGCCGAACGACACCAGCGTCCCGCGCGTGGCGGTGCCGGTGTTGCGGCCCTTGTGCTCCTTGCGGAACTTGCGACGCTTCGGTTGCAGCATCGTCACTCTCCTTTGTTCTCGGGCGCGGCGGCAGCCGGCGCGCGGCGCACGCGCTTGACGGCGGGCGTCCGCGGGGCGTCGCCGGCAGCGCCGCGGCGCGCCGGCGCCACGCTCGCCACCCTCGGCGGCACGCGGTGCGCGCTCGCCGGGACGGCCGCGGGCGCCGGGGCGCGCCGGACGGCGCGGACGGCGGTCGTCCTCGGCCGCCTCGATGCGCGCCAGCCCCGGCGACTCGCCGTTGGCCAGGCGGTCGCCGCGGTAGACCCAGACCTTGACGCCGATGACGCCGTAGGTCGTCTTGGCCTCGGCGAATCCGTAGTCGATGTCGGCCTTCAGCGTGTGCAGCGGCACGCGGCCCTCGCGGTACCACTCGCAGCGTGCGATCTCGATGCCGTTGAGCCGTCCCGAGGACATGATCTTCACGCCCTGGGCCCCCAGACGCATCGCGTTCTGCATCGCGCGCTTCATCGCGCGACGGAACATGATGCGCTTCTCGAGCTGCTGCGTGATCGACTCGGCGATCAGCTGCGCGTCGACCTCGGGCTTGCGGATCTCCTCGATATTGACCGCAACCGGCACGCCCAGCCGGCGCGCGAGCTCGGCCTTGAGGTTCTCGATGTCCTCGCCCTTCTTCCCGATCACGACCCCCGGGCGCGCCGAGTAGATCGTGATGCGTGCGTTCTTGGCCGGGCGCTCGATGAGGATGCGCGAGACGGCGGCGTTCTTCAGCCGCGCCTTCAGGAACTCGCGCACCTTCAGGTCCTCGGCGAGCATGCCGGCGAAGTTGCGGTTGTTGGCGAACCAGCGCGAGGCCCAGGCCCTCGTGACCGAGAGCCGGAAGCCGGTCGGATGGATTTTCTGTCCCATGGTGTCTCGTCCCAGCTTCGCGTCAGTCGCCGACGGTCACGTAGATGTGGCAGGTGGGCTTGCCCAGGCGGTTGCCGCGGCCCTTGGCGCGCGCGGCGAAGCGCTTGAGCGTCATGCCCTGCTCGACGTGGATCGTCTTGACGCGCAGTTCGTCGATATCGGCGCCGTCGTTGTGCTCGGCGTTCGCGACCGCCGACTCGACGACCTTCTTGACGATGCCCGCGGCCTTCTTCGGCGTGAAGCTCAGGATCTGGATCGCCTGGTCGACCTTCTTGCCGCGTACCAGGTCGGCCACCAGCCGCCCCTTCTGGGCCGACAGCCGCACGCCGCGCAGACTCGCCTTGGTTTCGGTTGCCATCGTGCGCTCCTTACTTCTTCGCCTTCTTGTCCGCGGGGTGACCCTTGAACAGGCGCGTCAGCGCGAACTCGCCGAGCTTGTGGCCGACCATCTGGTCGGTCACGTACACCGGCACGTGCTGCTTGCCGTTGTGCACGGCCACCGTCAGGCCGATGAACTCGGGCAGGATCGTGCTGCGGCGCGACCAGGTCTTGATCGGCTTCTTGTCCTTGGTGGCGGCGGCCTTCTCGACCTTGGCCATCAGGTGGTGGTCCACGAACGGACCCTTCTTCAGTGAACGTGCCATCGCCGAGGCCTCACTTGGTCTTGCGACGCGAGACGATCATGCCTTGCGTGCGCTTGTTGCTGCGCGTGCGGTAGCCCTTGGTCAGCGTGTTCCACGGCGACACCGGCGCGCGCGCCTCGCCGGTGCGGCCCTCGCCGCCGCCGTGCGGGTGGTCGACCGGGTTCATCGCCACGCCGCGCACGGTCGGGCGGATGCCCTTCCAGCGCCGCGCGCCGGCCTTGCCGAACTGGCGCAGGTTGTGCTCCTCGTTGGCGACCTCGCCGATCGTGGCGCGGCAGTCGATGTGGATGCGCCGTACCTCGCCCGAGCGCAGTCGGACCTGCGCGTAGCTGCCCTCGCGCGCCATCAGCGTCACCGAGGTGCCGGCCGAGCGCGCGATCTGCGCGCCCTTGCCGGGCTTGAGCTCGACACAGTGCATCGTCGAGCCGACCGGGATGTTGCGGATCGGCAGCGTGTTGCCGGCCTTGATCGGCGCCTCCGACCCCGACAGCAGCGTCGCGCCCGCCTCGACGCCGCGCGGCGCGATCACGTAGCGGCGCTCGCCGTCGGCGTAGCACACGAGCGCGATGTGCGCGCTGCGGTTCGGGTCGTACTCGATGCGCTCGATCTTGCCCGGGATGCCGTCCTTGTCGCGCCGGAAGTCGACGATCCGGTAGTGGTGCTTGTGGCCGCCGCCCTTGTGCCGCATCGTGATGCGGCCGCCATGGTTGCGGCCGGCGTTCTGCTTCTGCGGCTCGAGCAGAGACGCCTCGGGCGCGCCCTTGTGCAGGTGCTTGTGCACCACCTTGACCACGGCACGGCGGCCGGCCGAGGTCGGTTTGAGCTTGATGACGGCCATTACGCACCCTCCCCGGCGAAGTTGAGCTCCTGCCCCGGCTTCAGGCACACGTAGGCCTTCTTGACGTGGTCGCGCCGGCCCAGTCGCCCGCCGAAGCGCTTGACCTTGCCGCGCTGGCGCACGGTGCGCACCGAGTCGACCTCGACCTTGAACATCAGTTCGACGGCAGCCTTGATCTCGGGCTTGCTGGCGTCCTGCAGGACCTTGAACAGCACCTGGTTGTGCTTCTCGGCCACCCGCGTGGCCTTCTCGGAGATGATCGGCGCGACCAGCACGGTGGCCAGGCGTCCCTCTTCGAACTTGCGCGGCGTGCTCATGCGAACATCTCCTCGAGCTGCCCGATCGCGGCCTTGGTCAGCAGCACCTTCTTGTAGTGCACGAGCGACAGCGGGTCGGCGTAGCGCGGCTCGATCACGAGCACGCCCGCCAGGTTGCGCGACGCGAGCATCAGGTTCTCGTCGACCTGGTCGGCGATCACGAGCACCGAGTCCAGCCCCATCGCCTTGATCTTGGACGCCAGCAGCTTGGTCTTGGGCGCGTCGACCGAGACCGAGTCGACCACCGCGAGCCGCCCCTCGCGGGCGAGCTGCGACAGGATCGACGCCATGCCGGCGCGGTACATCTTCTTGTTGACCTTGTGCGAGAAGTTCTCGGCCGGCGAGTTCGGGAAGATCCGCCCGCCCCCGCGCCACAGCGGCGAAGAGGTCATGCCGGCGCGCGCGCGGCCTGTGCCCTTCTGCCGGAACGGCTTCTTGGTCGAGTGCTTGACCATCGCCCGGTCCTTCTGCGCGCGCGTACCCTGGCGCGCATTCGCCTGGTAGGCGACGACGACCTGGTGCACCAGCGCCTCGTTGTAGTCGCGGCCGAACACGGTGTCCGGCGCGTCGACCTTGGCGGTGGCCTGGCCCTGCTCGTTGAGGAGTTCGAGTTGCATGCTCAGCCCTCCTTGCCTGCGGCGGCACCGCGCGCCTTCACCGCCGGGCGCACGACGACGTGGCCGTTGCGGGCGCCCGGCACGGCGCCGCGCACCATCAGCAGCGAGCGCGCCTCGTCGACGCGGACGATGTCGAGGTTCTGCGTCGTCACTGTCTCGTCGCCCATGTGGCCGGTCATCTTCTTGCCCGGGAAGATGCGTCCCGGGTCCTGCGCCATCGAGATCGACCCGGGCACGTTGTGCGAACGGCTGTTGCCGTGCGATGCCCGCTGCGACGAGAAGTTGTGGCGCTTGATCGTGCCGGCGTAGCCCTTGCCGATCGAGCGCCCCTGGACGTCGACCCGCTGACCGGCTGCGAACATCGTCACCGGCAGCGCCGCGCCGGGCGCGTACTGCGCGGCGACCTCGGCGCTGACGCGGAACTCCTTGACCAGCGCGCCCGGCTCGACGCCGGCCTTGGCAAGGTGGCCGCGCTCGGGCTTGTTGACGCGCGAGGGCTTGCGGCTGCCGAAGACGACCTGCAGCGCGTCGTAGCCGTCGCTGGCGACCGTCTTGACCTGGGCGACGCGGTTGCCCGACACGTCCAGCACCGTCACCGGGATGGCATCGCCATCGTCGGTGAAGATGCGCATCATGCCCACCTTGCGGCCCAGCAATCCGAGGCTTCTGCTCAGACTCATGGTTTTCTCCAGCCACGGGCATGCGCGTGCCGGTGGCCTTGTCGTTCACGATCCCGACATCGATTGGCCGGGGCGGTTGGCCGCACGGGCCTGCATGGCAGGTCTGCGCGGTCCTGGCTCGATCGGTTGCCCGACTTCACCCTTGTCGACGCCGGTTTCCCGGCGAAGCTTTTCAGTATAGCACGTCCAGCTCATCGCCAGACGGGCGCGGCGGCTACTGCAGCTTGATCTCGACGTCCACGCCGGCCGGCAGATCCAGCTTCATCAGCGCGTCGACCGTCTTGTCGGTCGGGTCGACGATGTCCATCAACCGCTGGTGGGTGCGGATCTCGAGCTGGTCGCGCGAGGTCTTGCTGACGTGCGGCGAGCGCAGGATGTCGAAGCGGCGCATGCGCGTGGGCAGCGGCACGGGGCCGCGCACGATCGCGCCCGTACGCTTGGCCGTCTCGACGATCTCGAGCGCCGACTGGTCGATCAGCTTGTAGTCGAAGGCCTTGAGGCGGATGCGGATCTTCTGCTGTTGCATGAGGGTCTCCAAAGAGCGTGCAGCCGGGCACGGGCTGGCCCGGCGAGGTGAACGCGACGCCCGGTCGGGGCGCCCGGTTCGATGACGAGTGACGAACGACGGACGACGGCTCGCTGGCCCCGCACGACGGATGCCCTGACGCGCCGTCCGTCGTCCGCCATGCCCTCACACCCTCACTCGATGATCTTGGCCACCACCCCGGCGCCGACGGTGCGCCCGCCCTCGCGGATCGCGAAGCGCAGGCCTTCTTCCATCGCGATCGGCGCGATCAGCTTGACCGTGATGCTGACGTTGTCCCCCGGCATCACCATCTCCTTGTCCTGCGGCAGCTCCACCGCACCCGTCACGTCCGTGGTGCGGAAGTAGAACTGCGGCCGGTAGTTGTTGAAGAACGGCGTGTGCCGCCCCCCTTCGTCCTTGCTCAGCACGTAGACCTCGGCCGTGAAGTGCGTGTGCGGCTTGATGCTGCCGGGCTTGCACAGCACCTGCCCGCGCTCGACCTCCTCGCGCTTGGTGCCGCGCAGCAGGATGCCCACGTTGTCCCCCGCCTGCCCCTGGTCGAGCAGCTTGCGGAACATCTCCACCCCGGTGCAGGTGGTCTTGACCGTCGGGCGGATGCCCACGATCTCGACTTCCTCGCCGACCTTGATGACACCACGCTCCACCCGCCCGGTGACGACCGTGCCGCGACCGGAGATGCTGAACACGTCCTCCACCGGCATCAGGAAGGTGCCGTCCACCGCACGCTCGGGCGTGGGGATGTAGCTGTCCAGCGCGTCGGCAAGCTGCAGGATGGAGCCCTCGCCGAGCTCGCCCTTGTCGCCCTCGAGCGCCAGCTTGGCGCTGCCCTTGACGATCGGGGTGTCGTCGCCCGGGAAGTCGTACTTGCTCAGCAGCTCGCGCACCTCCATCTCGACGAGCTCGAGCAGCTCCGCGTCGTCGACCATGTCGCACTTGTTCATGTACACGATGATGTACGGCACGCCGACCTGGCGCGCCAGCAGGATGTGCTCGCGCGTCTGCGGCATCGGGCCGTCGGCCGCCGACACCACCAGGATCGCGCCGTCCATCTGCGCCGCCCCGGTGATCATGTTCTTGACGTAGTCGGCGTGCCCCGGGCAGTCGACGTGCGCGTAGTGCCGGTTGGCGGTCTCGTACTCGACGTGCGCGGTGTTGATCGTGATGCCGCGCGCCTTCTCCTCGGGCGCCGCGTCGATCTCGTCGTACTTCTTGGCCTGGCCACCGAACTTGGCCGACAGGATGGTCGTGATCGCCGCCGTCAGCGTCGTCTTGCCGTGGTCGACGTGTCCGATCGTGCCGACGTTGACGTGCGGCTTGGTGCGTTCGAATTTCTCTTTCGCCATGGTGAAAATCTCCGTCAGTCAAAGAGCATCGCCAGTGCTCGGGGTTAAGGTTTCCGGCCTCCGGGTGGCTCGCCCGCCACTGGCCGCGGACGCCCGGGAAGCCGAAGACCGTCTCGGGGTTGCGCGCCGCCTACTTGGTGCGAGCGGTGACGATCGCGTCGGCGACGTGCTTGGGCGCCTCGGCGTAGTGCTTGAATTCCATCGTGTAGGTCGCGCGGCCCTGCGACATGCTGCGCAGCGTCGTCGAGTAGCCGAACATCTCCGACAGCGGCACCTCGGCCTTGATGATCTTGCCGCCTCCGGGCATGTCGTCCATGCCTTGCACCATGCCGCGGCGCGACGACAGGTCGCCCATGACCGAGCCGGCGTAGTCCTCGGGCGTCTCGACCTCGACCGCCATCATCGGCTCGAGGATCACGGGGCTGGCCTTGCGGCAGCCGTCCTTGAAGCCGATCGACGCCGCCATCTTGAAGGCGTTCTCCGACGAGTCGACCTCGTGGTAGGAGCCGAAGGTCAGCGTGACCTTGACGTCGACCACCGGGTAGCCGGCGAGCACGCCGTTGGGCAGCGTCTCTTCGACGCCCTTCTGCACCGCCGGGATGTACTCGCGCGGCACGACGCCGCCCTTGATCGCGTCGACGAACTCGAAGCCCTTGCCCGGCTCCTGCGGCTCGATCTTGAGCACGACGTGGCCGTACTGGCCCTTGCCGCCGGACTGGCGGACGAACTTGCCCTCGACGTTCTCGACCGGCTGGCGGATGGTCTCGCGGTAGGCGACCTGCGGCTTGCCGACGTTGGCCTCGACGCCGAACTCGCGCTTCATGCGGTCGACCAGGATCTCCAGGTGCAGCTCGCCCATGCCGGAGATGATCGTCTGGCCCGACTCCTCGTCGGTGCGCACGCGGAACGACGGGTCCTCCTGCGCCAGGCGGCCGAGCGCGATGCCCATCTTCTCCTGGTCGCTCTTGGTCTTGGGCTCGACCGCCTGCGAAATCACCGGCTCGGGGAAGATCATCTTCTCGAGCGTGATCAGCGCGTCGGGGTCGCACAGCGTCTCGCCGGTCGTGACCTCCTTGAGACCGACGCAGGCGGCGATGTCGCCGGCCAGGATCTCCTTGATCTCCTCGCGCTGGTTGGCGTGCATCTGCAGGATGCGGCCGATGCGCTCCTTCTTGCCGCGGATCGGGTTGTAGACCGACGAGCCCGACTGCAGCACGCCGGAGTACACGCGCACGAAGGTCAGCTGGCCGACGTAGGGGTCGGTCATCAGCTTGAACGCCAGCGCCGAGAACTTCTCGCCGTCGTCCGCCTTGCGCTCGACCTCGTTGTCGTCGTCGTCGGTTCCCTTGACCGGCGGGATGTCGACCGGGGAGGGCAGGAACTCGATCACCGCGTCCAGCATGCGCTGCACGCCCTTGTTCTTGAACGCCGTGCCGCACAGCATCGGCTGGATCTCGGTGGCGATCGTGCGCGTGCGCAGCCCGAGCTTGATCTCGTCCTCGGTGAGCTCGCCCGTCTCGAGGTACTTGTTCATCAGCTCTTCGCTGGCCTCGGCAGCAGCCTCGACCATCTGCTCGCGCCACTTCTCGCACTCGGCCTGCAGCTCGGCCGGGATCGGGACGTACTCGAACTTCGTGCCCTGGCTGGCCTCGTCCCAGACGATCGCCTTCATCTTCAGCAGGTCGACCACGCCCTTGAAGTGCTCCTCGGCGCCGATCGGCACGACGATCGGCACCGGATTGGCCTTCAGCCGGCTCTTCATCTGCTCGTAGACCTTGAAGAAGTTGGCGCCCGTTCGGTCCATCTTGTTGACGAACGCCAGCCGCGGCACCTTGTACTTGTTGGCCTGGCGCCAGACGGTCTCCGACTGCGGCTGCACGCCGCCGACCGCGCAGTAGACCATGCACGCGCCGTCGAGCACGCGCATCGAGCGCTCGACCTCGATCGTGAAGTCGACGTGGCCCGGGGTGTCGATGATGTTGAAGCGGTGCTCCGGGTAGGACATGTCCATGCCCTTCCAGAAGCAGGTCGTCGCGGCCGACGTGATCGTGATGCCGCGCTCCTGCTCCTGCTCCATCCAGTCCATCGTCGCGGCGCCATCGTGCACCTCGCCGATCTTGTGGTTCACCCCCGTGTAGAACAGGATGCGCTCCGTCGTGGTGGTCTTGCCGGCATCGATGTGCGCGGAGATACCGATATTGCGGTAGCGCTCGATGGGGGTCTTGCGGGCCATGGTCGAACTCCAAAGACAGGGGCCGCCTGCGGGTTGGTGCAAACCCGTAGGCGGCCGGAAGCCGGTGATCAGAAGCGGAAGTGCGAGAAGGCCTTGTTGGCCTCGGCCATGCGGTGGACCTCGTCGCGCTTCTTCATCGCGCCGCCGCGGCCCTCGCTGGCCTCGAGCAGCTCGTTGGCCAGCCGCGCAGCCATCGACTTCTCGCCGCGCTTGCGTGCCGCCTCCTTGATCCAGCGCATCGCCAGCGCCTGCCGGCGAAGCGGGCGGACCTCCACCGGGACCTGATAGTTCGCGCCGCCCACGCGGCGCGACTTGACCTCGACCATCGGCTTGACGTTGGACAGCGCGGTCATGAAGATCTCCAGCGGGTCCTTGCCCGCCTTCTTCTCGACCTGCTCGAGCGCACCGTAGATGATGCGCTCGGCGACCGCCTTCTTGCCCGACTCCATGACGACGTTCATGAACTTGGACAGGTCGACGGAACCGAACTTCGGGTCCGGCAGGATCTCGCGCTTGGGGACTTCGCGGCGGCGTGGCATCGGGGTCTTCCTCTCTGGGCTTCAGTTGGCGCGACCGCGGCGGCCACGCCTCGAAAGACCACGGACGGGCGGGTCTTTCACTTACTGGCCGGTGCCATCGCGACACCGGCCCGGGACGACGGGCATCCGCTCGCGCGGCCGCCCGATGGGTTGGCGGTACGAAGGCCTCAGGCCTTCTTCGGGCGCTTGGCGCCGTACTTCGAGCGCGACTGCTTGCGGTCCTTGACGCCCTGCAGGTCAAGCGAGCCGCGCACGATGTGGTAGCGCACGCCAGGCAGGTCCTTGACGCGGCCGCCACGCACGAGCACGACACTGTGCTCCTGCAGGTTGTGGCCTTCGCCACCGATGTAGGAAATGATCTCGAAGCCGTTCGTCAGCCGCACCTTGGCCACCTTGCGCAGCGCCGAGTTCGGCTTCTTCGGTGTCGTCGTGTACACGCGCGTGCACACGCCGCGGCGCTGCGGGCAGTTCTGCATCGCGGGCGACTTGGACTTCGTGACCTCGACCTGGCGGCCATGGCGCACGAGCTGGTTGATGGTGGGCATAGGGTCTTCCCGTTGGAGATCACGCTGTCGGCTTTTCGCACAAGCTGCGCGCGGTCACCGCGTGCGCGTTACCGCCGCAGGCGCCGGCCCCGGGTCCTGCCGGGGTGCCGGGCACCCCGGCCCGCGCCCGCCACGTCGCGAGCAGCCCGAGGTCATCGACCTGCCCGACAGGCGCCTGCGCCGGATCGAGCGGGCATCACCGCGTGCGCGACAGGCCGCACACCGCGACGCAGTCTGCCGAAAAGCCTGCCAGTATATGCTGGCAAACCCGGAACTGCAAGCAAAGAGGCTTGCGCGACCTCTGCCGCCACGCCGAACCATGTCGACATCCCCGCCCCGATCCGGCACGGCCCCGCCATCCGGGGGCTCGCCCGTCGTCTCGTGCCGCCCGAGGGTCGTCGCCTGCATGCCGGGCACCGCGGTGGCGCCGGCGCTGGTGCTGGACACCAACGTCCTGCTGGACTGGTGGGTCTTTCGCGACCCGCGCGTCGCGGCGGTCGCGCGAGCGGTCGAGCGCGGCGCGGTCCGCTGGTTGACGTGCGCGCGCATGCGCGACGAGTTCGCGCACCAGCTCGTGCGCCCGTGTTGGGCTCGCCGGGCTGCGGACACCGCTGCGGCACTGCAGGCCATGAACGCCATGGCCGAGATGCACCCCCAGCCCGCCGTTGCCCGCCCGCCAGGCCATCCGCGCTGCCGCGACGCCGACGATCAGGTCTTCGTCGACCTCGCGCTCGACACCGGCGCTCACTGGCTGCTGACGCACGACCGCGCCCTGCTCGCGCTGGCGCGCCGCACGGCGGCGCTGGGCCTGGCGATCCTGCAGCCCCAGCATTGGCCCGGTCCGGGCCGATAGCGGCCACGGGCAGCGCAGTGGACGAGACCCGGCGCGGGGGCGCGGGCGACAGCCCCGCCCCCGCGCGTCCGTCTCACTCGGCCGGTGGCTCGCGCCGTGCCTCGGTGGCGGCGTCGACCTCGGCCAGCTGGGCCGCAGCGAGCTCCTCGGCTTCCTGAAGCGCGATCGCGCGGCGCTCGGACTCGTCCATCTCCTCCTTGGCCTTGCGGGCCTGGTGGAAGGCCATCCCGGTCCCGGCGGGGATCAGGCGGCCGACGATGACGTTCTCCTTCAGCCCGCGCAGCTCGTCGCGCTTGCCCATGATCGCCGCCTCGGTCAGCACCCGCGTCGTCTCCTGGAACGAGGCCGCCGAGATGAACGAGTCGGTCGACAGGCTGGCCTTGGTGATGCCCAGCAGCACGTCGGCGTGGGTGGCGATCATCTTGCCCTCGGCGCGCATGCGGTCGTTGGTGTCGAGCAGCTCGGAGCGCTCGACCTGCTCGCCGGCGATGTAGCCGGTGTCGCCCGGGTCGACGATCTGCACCCGGCGCAGCATCTGGCGCACGATCACCTCGATGTGCTTGTCGTTGATCTTCACGCCCTGCAGCCGGTAGACGTCCTGCACCTCGTCGACGATGTAGCGCGCCAGCTCCTCGATGCCGAGCAGCCGCAGGATGTCCTGCGGGTCGGCCGCGCCGTCGACGATCAGCTCGCCGCGGTTGACGACCTGGCCCTCGTGCACCAGGATGTTCTTTTCCTTGGGCACCAGCTCCTCGTAGACCTTGCCGTCCGGGTCGGTGATCTGCAGCCGCACCTTGCCCTTGGTCTCCTTGCCGAAGCTGATCGTGCCGGTGATCTCGGCCAGCGTGCCGACGTCCTTCGGGCTGCGCGCCTCGAACAGCTCGGCCACGCGCGGCAGACCGCCGGTGATGTCGCGCGTCTTCTGGCCCTCCATCGGGATGCGCGCCAGCACCTCGCCCGGGGCCAGGTCCTGGCCGTCGCGGATCTGGATCAGCGAGCCGACCGGGAAGCCGATCGTCACCGAGTGGTCGGTACCCGGGATCTTGACCTCGTTGCCGGCGGCGTCGAGCAGCTTGACGACGGGACGAACGACCTTGGCCGCGCCGCGGCGCTTCGGGTCGATGACGACCAGCGTCGACAGGCCGGTGACCTCGTCGACCTGCTTGGCGACCGTGACGCCCTCCTCGACGTTCTCGAACAGGGCCCGTCCGGCGAACTCGGTGATGATCGGGCGCGTCAGCGGGTCCCAGGTCGCCAGCACCGTGCCGGCCTTGACGGCCTGGTCCGGCTTGACCGTCAGCGTCGCGCCGTACGGCAGCTTGTGGCGTTCGCGCTCGCGGCCGTGCGGGTCGGCGATGATGACCTCGCCCGAGCGGCTGATCACGACCAGCTCGCCCTTGCCGTTGGTGACGTAGCGCATCGTGCTGTTGAAGCCGACCTGGCCGTCGCTCTTGGCCTCGACCGCGTTGGCCACCGCCGCACGCGACGCCGCACCGCCGATGTGGAAGGTCCGCATCGTCAGCTGCGTGCCGGGCTCGCCGATCGACTGCGCGGCGATCACGCCGACCGCCTCGCCGACGTTGACCAGCCCGCCGCGGCCCAGATCCCGGCCGTAGCACTTGCCGCACAGGCCGAAGCGCGTCGCGCACGACAGCGGCGTGCGCACCTTGACCTCGTCGACGCCGGCGGCTTCCAGCGCATCGATCGCGTCCTCGTCGAGCATCGCACCGGCTTCGAGCAGCAGCTCGCCGGTCTCCGGGTGCGTGACCTCGATCGCGGTCACGCGGCCGAGGATGCGGTCACGCAGCGACTCGATGACCTCGCCGCCCTCGACCAGCGCGCGCATCGGCATGCCCTCCTGGGTGCCGCAGTCCTCTTCGGTCACGACCAGGTCCTGCGTCACGTCGACCAGCCGGCGCGTCAGGTAGCCCGAGTTGGCGGTCTTCAGCGCCGTGTCGGCCAAGCCCTTGCGCGCACCGTGGGTCGAGATGAAGTACTGCAGGACGTTCAGCCCTTCGCGGAAGTTGGCCGTGATCGGGGTCTCGATGATCGAGCCGTCCGGCTTGGCCATCAGGCCGCGCATGCCGGCGAGCTGGCGGATCTGTGCCGCCGAGCCGCGCGCGCCGGAGTCGGCCATCATGTAGATCGAGTTGAACGACTCCTGGTCGACCTCCTTGCCGTGGCGGTCGACGACCTTCTCCTTGGACAGCTGGGCCATCATGACCTTGCCGACCTCGTCGCCGGTCTTGCCCCAGATGTCGACCACCTTGTTGTAGCGCTCGCCGGCGGTCACCAGGCCCGAGACGTACTGCTGCTCGATCTCCTTGACCTCGCGCTCGGCGCGCTCGATCAGGCCGTGCTTCTGCGTCGGCACCAGCATGTCGTCGATCGCGATCGAGATGCCGGCGCGGGTGGCCAGCGCAAACCCGCTTTGCAGCAGCTTGTCGGCGAACACGACGGTGTCCTTCAGCCCGCACTTGCGGAAGCTCGCGTTGATCAGGCGCGAGATCTCCTTCTTCTTCAGCGCCTTGTTCAGCAGCGCGAACGGCAGCCCCTTGGGCAGGATCTCCGACAGCAGTGCGCGGCCGACGGTGGTCTCCACCAGCGAGGTCGTGGGCGTCAGCTCGCCGTTGACCTTGTCGCGCGCGTACTCGGCCAGCCGCACCGACACGCGCGAGGTCAGCTCGACCGCACCGTTGTCCAGCGCGCGCTTGAGCTCGGCGATGTCGGCGAACACCATGCCCTCGCCGCGGCCGTTGACGCGCTCGCGCGTCGCGTAGTACAGGCCCAGCACGACGTCCTGGCTCGGCACGATCGACGGCTCGCCGTTGGCCGGGAACAGCACGTTGTTGGACGCGAGCATCAGCACCCGCGCCTCCATCTGGGCCTCGATCGACAGCGGCACGTGGACCGCCATCTGGTCGCCGTCGAAGTCGGCGTTGAAGGCGGCGCACACCAGCGGGTGGAGCTGGATCGCCTTGCCCTCGATCAGCACCGGCTCGAAGGCCTGGATGCCCAGGCGGTGCAGCGTCGGCGCGCGGTTGAGCAGCACCGGGTGCTCCTTGATCACCTCCTCGAGGATGTCCCAGACCACCGGCGTGCCGCTCTCGACCTCCTTCTTCGCCGCCTTGATCGTGGTGGCGATGCCCATCGCCTCCAGCCGGCTGAAGATGAAGGGCTTGAACAGCTCGATCGCCATCAGCTTGGGCAGCCCGCACTGGTGCAGCTTCAGCGTCGGGCCGACGACGATCACCGAGCGGCCCGAGTAGTCGACCCGCTTGCCGAGCAGGTTCTGGCGGAAGCGGCCGCCCTTGCCCTTGATCATGTCGGCGAGCGACTTCAGCGCGCGCTTGTTCGCGCCCGTCATCGCCTTGCCGCGGCGGCCGTTGTCCAGCAGCGAGTCCACCGCCTCCTGCAGCATGCGCTTCTCGTTGCGCACGATGATCTCGGGCGCCTTCAGCTCGAGCAGCCGCGCCAGGCGGTTGTTGCGGTTGATGACGCGGCGGTACAGGTCGTTCAGGTCGGAGGTCGCGAAGCGGCCGCCGTCCAGCGGCACCAGCGGGCGCAGGTCCGGCGGCAGCACCGGCAGCACCGTCATGATCATCCACTCGGGCTTGATGCCGCTGCGGCGGAACGCCTCGAGCACCTTCAGCCGCTTGGCGTTCTTCTTGATCTTCAGCTCCGAGCCGGTCATGTCGTTGCGGATCTTCTCGATCTCCGCATCGATGTCCATGTCCTCGAGCAGCCGCTTGATGCCCTCGGCCCCCATCATGGCGACGAATTCGTCACCGTACTCGGCGTGCCGCGCCTCGAAGTCGTCCTCGGACAGGATGCCGAACTTCTTCAGCGGCGTCATGCCCGGGTCGACGACGACGTAGGCCTCGAAGTACAGCACGCGCTCGATGTCGCGCAGCGTCATGTCCAGCACCAGCCCCAGGCGCGACGGCAGGCTCTTGAGGAACCAGATGTGCGCGCACGGCGCCGCGAGGTCGATGTGGCCCATGCGCTCGCGGCGCACCTTGGTCTGCGTGACCTCGACGCCGCACTTCTCGCAGATCACGCCGCGATGCTTCAGGCGCTTGTACTTGCCGCACAGGCACTCGTAGTCCTTGATCGGCCCGAAGATCTTGGCGCAGAACAGGCCGTCGCGCTCGGGCTTGAACGTGCGGTAGTTGATCGTCTCGGGCTTCTTCACCTCGCCGAACGACCACGAGCGGATCTTCTCGGGCGAAGCCAGCCCGATCTTGATCGCGTCGAAGTGTTCGTCCGGGGTGAACTGCTTGAAGAGGTCGAGCAAGCCTTTCATGACTTTCTCCTATGAATTCAGTTCGAGCGAAGTTGGGACGAGAAATGGCGTGATCCAAGGCGTGCCAGGCAAGGCGCGAGGGAGGGCCGCGTAGCAGGGCTACGCAACCGACCGAGCAACGCCGCATGGCGCGTCTTGGGCACGTCAGTTCCGTTCCAACTCGATGTCGATGCCAAGCGAACGGATTTCCTTGACCAGCACGTTGAACGACTCCGGCATGCCGGCCTCGATCGCGTGCTCGCCCTTGACGATGTTCTCGTAGACCTTGGTGCGGCCGGTCACGTCGTCGGACTTGACGGTCAGCATCTCCTGCAGCACGTAGGACGCACCGTAGGCCTCCAGCGCCCAGACCTCCATCTCGCCGAAGCGCTGGCCGCCGAACTGCGCCTTGCCGCCCAGCGGCTGCTGCGTGACCAGGCTGTACGGGCCGGTCGAGCGCGCGTGCATCTTGTCGTCGACCAGGTGGTGCAGCTTGAGCACGTGCATGTAGCCGACCGTCACCGGGCGCTCGAAGGGCTCGCCGGTGCGGCCGTCGTGCAGCAGGCACTGGGTGCGGGTCGCGGTCAGTCCCTTGCGGTCGCGGATCTCGTCCGGGAAGGCGAGCTCGAGCATCGCGCGGATCTCGCTCTCGGCCGCGCCGTCGAACACCGGGGTGGCGAAGGTGACGCCGGTGGCGAGGTTGTGCGCCATCTCGATCAGCTCGTCGTCGCCGAGCGCATCCAGGCGCTCGGACTTGCCGCCGCTGCCGTTGTACAGCCGCTCGAAGAACCCGCGCAGTTCGGTGGCGAGGTCGCGCCGCTGCGCCTCGCGCTGCAGCATGTCGCCGATGCGCTGGCCGATGCCCTTGCCGGCCCAGCCGAGGTGGACCTCGAGCACCTGGCCGACGTTCATCCGCGAGGGCACGCCCAGCGGGTTGAGCACGATGTCCACCGGCGTGCCGTCGGCCATGTAGGGCATGTCCTCCTCGGCGACGATGCGCGACACCACGCCCTTGTTGCCGTGGCGGCCGGCCATCTTGTCGCCCGGCTGCAACCGGCGCTTGACGGCCAGGTACACCTTGACCATCTTGAGCACGCCGGCGGGCAGCTCGTCGCCCTGCGTCAGCTTCTTGCGCTTCTCCTCGAACAGCAGGTCGAAGCCGTGTCGCGTCTGGTCGAGCGAGTTCTTGATGCTCTCGAGCTGGTTGGCGACGTCCTCGTCGGCCGGCCGGATGTCGAACCAGTGGTACTTGTCGACCGTGCCGAGATAGGCCTGGTCGATCTTCGTGCCCTTGGCGATGCGGTTCGGACCGCCGTTGACGGCCTTGCCGACGAGCAGCTTCTCGATGCGGTCGAAGGCGTCGGCCTCGACGATGCGCAGCTGGTCGTTGAGGTCCAGCCGGAAGCGCTTGAGCTCGTCGTCGATGATCTGCTGCGCGCGCTTGTCGCGCTGGATCCCCTCGCGCGTGAAGACCTGGACGTCGATCACGGTGCCGTTGGTGCCCTGGTCGACACGCAAGGAGGTGTCCTTCACGTCGGACGCCTTCTCGCCGAAGATCGCGCGCAGCAGCTTCTCCTCGGGCGTGAGCGTGGTCTCGCCCTTCGGCGTGACCTTGCCGACCAGCACGTCGCCGGGGTTGACCTCGGCACCGATGTAGACGATGCCCGACTCGTCCAGCCGCGCGAGCTGCTGCTCCGACAGGTTCGGGATGTCGCGCGTGATCTCCTCGCTGCCGAGCTTGGTGTCGCGCGCCATCACGACCAGCTCCTCGATGTGGATCGAGGTGTAGCGGTCCTCGCGAACGACCTTCTCCGAGATCAGGATCGAGTCCTCGAAGTTGTAGCCGTTCCAGGGCATGAACGCGACCAGCATGTTCTGCCCCAGCGCCAGCTCGCCGAGGTCGGTGCTGGCGCCGTCGGCGATGACGTCGCCGCGCGCGACCTGGTCGCCGCGCCGCACGATCGGGCGCTGGTGGATGTTGGTGTTCTGGTTGCTGCGCTGGTACTTGATCAGGTTGTAGATGTCGACGCCGACTTCGCCGGCCGCGGTCTCGTCGTCGGCGACGCGCACGACGATGCGGTTCGTGTCGACGTAGTCGACGACGCCGCCGCGGCGCGCCGTCACGACGGTGCCCGAGTCGACCGCGGCGACGCGCTCGACGCCGGTGCCGACGAGCGCCTTCTCGGGCCGCAGCACCGGCACCGCCTGGCGCTGCATGTTCGCCCCCATCAGCGCGCGGTTCGCGTCGTCGTGCTCGAGGAAGGGCACGAGCGAGGCCGCCACCGAGACGATCTGCGCCGGCGCGACGTCCATGTACTGGACGCGCTCGGGCGACAGCAGCACGGACTCGCCCTTCTCGCGTGCCGAGACCAGGCCGTCGGTCAGCCGCCCCTGGTCGTCGAGCGCGGCATTGGCCTGCGCGATGACGTACTTGCCTTCCTCGATCGCCGACAGGTAGTCGATCTGGTCGGTGACCTTGCCGTCCTCGACGCGCCGGTACGGCGTTTCGAGGAAGCCGTACTCGTTGAGCTTGGCGTACAGCGCCAGCGAGTTGATGAGGCCGATGTTCGGGCCTTCCGGCGTCTCGATCGGGCACACGCGGCCGTAGTGAGTCGGGTGCACGTCGCGCACTTCGAAGCCGGCGCGCTCGCGCGTCAGGCCGCCCGGGCCCAGCGCCGAGACGCGCCGCTTGTGCGTGATCTCGGACAGCGGGTTGGTCTGGTCCATGAACTGGCTGAGCTGGCTGGCGCCGAAGAACTCCTTGAGCGCCGCGCTGATCGGCTTGGAGTTGATCAGGTCGTGCGGCATCAGCGCCTCGGTCTCGGCCTGGCCGAGACGCTCCTTGACGGCCTTCTCGATGCGCGCCAGGCCGCTGCGGTACTGGTTCTCCGCCAGCTCGCCGACGCAGCGCACGCGGCGGTTGCCCAGGTGGTCGATGTCGTCGACCTCGCCGCGGCCGTTGCGCAGTTCGACCAGGATCTTGACGACGTCGAGGATGTCCTCGTTGGACAGCGTCATCGCGCCGTCGGGCGTGTCGCGGCCGACGCGGGCGTTGAACTTCATGCGGCCGACGCGGCTGAGGTCGTAGGTGTCGGCGTTGTAGAAGAGGCGCTGGAACAAGGCTTCGACCGCATCCTCGGTCGGCGGCTCGCCGGGGCGCATCATGCGGTAGATCGCGACCCGGGCCGCGAACTGGTCCGCGGTCTCGTCGGAGGCCAGCGTCTGGCTGATGTAGCCGCCCTGGCTGAGCTCGTTGGTGTAGATGCAGGGCAGGTCGACCACGCCGGCGGCGCGCAGCTTCTTCAGCAGCGTCTCGGTCAGCTCGTCGTTGGCGCGGGCCACGATCTCGCCGGTCTCGGGGTCGACCATGTCGCGCGCGACGACGCGGCCGACCAGGAAGTCCTCGGGCACGGAGATCCACTCCGCGCCGTCCTTGTCCAGCTCGCGCAGGTGGCGCGCGGTGATGCGCTTGTCCTTCTCGACGATCACCCTGCCGTCCTTGTCGGTCAGGTCGAAGCGCGCGATCTCCCCCTTCAGCCGCTCGGGCACGAAGGCCATCTGCGCGCCGGCGTCCATCAGCCGGAAGTGGTCGTTGACGAAGAAGTGCGCCAGGATCTGGTCCGGGGTCAGGCCGATGGCCTTGAGCAGGATCGTCACCGGCATCTTGCGCCGGCGGTCGACGCGGAAGAACAGGATGTCCTTGGGGTCGAACTCGAAGTCCAGCCACGAGCCGCGGTAGGGGATGATGCGGGCACTGAACAGCAGCTTGCCGCTGCTGTGCGTCTTGCCCTTGTCGTGCTCGAAGAAGACACCCGGGCTGCGGTGCAGCTGGCTGACGATCACGCGCTCGGTGCCGTTGACGATGAACGAGCCGTAGTCCGTCATGAGCGGCACCTCGCCCATGTAGACCTCCTGCTCCTTGATCTCCTTGACGACCTTCTGCGGGTGGCTCTCGCGGTCGTAGATGATCATCTGCAGCTTGGCGCGCACGGCGGCCGCGAAGGTCAGCCCGCGCTGCTGGCACTCGCGCACGTCGAACGGCGGGCGCGCGATGTTGTATTCGATGAACTTCATCTCCACGAACCCGTTGTGCGAGACGATCGGGAACGCGGACAGGAAGGCCGCCTGCAGCCCCTCGGGCCGGCGGTCTTTCGGCAAGACGTCTTTCTGCAGGAAAGCGTGGTAGGACTCCTGCTGCATGGTCAGCAGGTAGGGCACCTCGAGCACGCTCGGTCGCTTGCCGAAGCTCTTGCGGATGCGCTTGCGCTCGGTGTACGTGTAGACGGGGGATGCTTGCGCCATGAACCTCTCCGTGTCGACAGCCGCGGCCCGGCCTTGGCCGCGGCTCCGTCGGCGACTGGCTGCTCGAGCCTTGCACTCGAAGAGCTTGGTGGCAGGCCACTACCTGCCGCTGGCGGACAACCCCGGCCTTGCGCCGGGATCCGACCAAACCCGTTCCCTGCAGTCGGATCAGGGAACACTTGCAAGGACCGGCTCGTGCGGACCCTTGCAGGTGTTCCCGGGCCTCGCCCGGGGCCCCCGAGGCGGCAGGCCCGGCACGTTGCCGGGCCCGCCGCCAGGGGCTCACTTGACCTCGGCCTTGGCGCCGGCGTCGAGCAGCTTCTTGAGCGCCGCCTCGGCGTCGGCCTTGGCGATGCCCTCCTTGACCGCCTTGGGCGCGCCGTCGACCATGTCCTTGGCCTCCTTCAGGCCCAGGCCGGTGAGCTCGCGCACCGCCTTGATGACGGAGACCTTGTTGGCGCCGGCCTCGAGCAGCACGACGTCGAACTCGGTCTTCTCTTCGGCGGCCGGCGCGGCGGCGCCGCCGCCACCGGCGGCCGGCGCAGCCATCGCCGCGGCGGAGACACCGAACTTCTCCTCGATGGCCTTGACCAGGTCATTGAGTTCCATCACGGACATGCTGTCCATCGCGGACAGGAAAGCGTCTTTGTCGAATGCCATTTGGGATTCCTCGATTCGGGATAGGGATGCGTGGGGGACGGGTTAGGCTGCGGCCGCTTCGGCGCCGCCACCCTTCTGCTCGGCAAGGGCGGCCAGCACGCCGGCCAGGCGCTGGATCGGCGACTTCAGCAAGCCGGCGACCTGCGCGATCAGGACCTCGCGGCCCGGGATCGCGGCCAGCGCCTTGACGCCGTCGGCGTCCAGCGGCTTGCCGGCGTACACGCCGGCCTTGACCACCAGCTTGTCGTGGGTCTTGGCGAACTCGGCGATCACCTTCGCCGCGGCCACCGCGTCCTCCGAGAAGCCGTAGATCAGCGGGCCGGCCATGGCGTCGGACGCCACCTCGAACGGCGTGCCGGCCACCGCGCGCCGGGCGAGCGTGTTCTTCAGCACATGAAGGTACACGCCCTGCTCGCGCGCCTGCCTGCGCAGCCCGTCCATCTGGGCCACGGTCAGGCCCCGATATTCGGCCAGCGCCAGGGTCTGCGAACGCGCGGCCTGCGCCGACACGTCCGAGACGACGGCTGCCTTGTCGTTTCGATTGAGACTCAAGGTCTGCTCCTCACGAAATGTGCGTCGCGGGCGGCGAGCCGCCCTCTTCGCACGACGGTTTCAGCGACCTTGCTGCGTCCGGGAGCACCCCCGAGGAGGGACCCCATCACAGCGGGACCGCCATCTGCGCTGGCGTCAAGCCCGGCCTGGCGGCCTGGCCTTCGATTACGGGGGCCGGGACGAATCCCCTCCCCCACCAGCGGTCTTGGATGGCCCGCCCCCGTTGCCGGGGACGGCCCACCAACCCTGGCCGGTCGGCGCCCACGCGGCGCGCCGACCGGTCTCGTTCCACTCATGCCTGCGCCGCGATCGACGTCGTGTCCACGCGCACGCCGACGCCCATCGTCGACGACACCGCGAGCTTCTTCAGGTAGATGCCCTTGGCCGCCGCCGGCTTGGCCTTGTTCAGCGCATCGACCAGGGCGCGCAGGTTGCTGACCAGCTTGTCGTCGTCGAACGAGCGGCGGCCGATCGTGCCGTGGACGATGCCGGCCTTGTCGACGCGGAACTGCACCTGGCCGGCCTTGGCGTTCTTCACCGCCGTGGCGACGTCGGGGGTCACGGTGCCGACCTTGGGGTTGGGCATCAGCCCGCGCGGGCCCAGGATCTGGCCGAGCTGGCCGACGACGCGCATCGTGTCCGGCGACGCGATGACGACGTCGAAGTTCAGGTTGCCGGCCTTGACCTCGGCCGCGAGGTCGTCCAGGCCGACGATGTCCGCGCCCGCGGCCCTGGCCTCGTCGGCCTTGGCACCCTGGGCGAAGACCGCGACGCGCTTGGTCTTGCCGGTGCCAGCCGGCAGCACGACGGCGCCGCGAACGACCTGGTCCGACTTGCGCGGGTCGACGCCGAGCTGCACCGCGACGTCGATCGACTCGTCGAACTTGGCGGTGGCGCACCCCTTGACGATCGCCAGCGCGGCATCCAGCGGATACAGCTTGGTGCTGTCGACCTTGCCCTGCTGGGCCTTGGCTTTCTTGCTCAGCTTGGCCATGCTCAGACTCCTTCGACGACGATGCCCATCGACCGCGCCGAGCCGGCGATGGTCTTGACCGCGGCATCCAGGTCGGCCGCGGTCAGGTCCTTGGTCTTGGTCTTCGCGATCTCCTCGAGCTGCGCGCGCGTGACCTTGCCGACCTTGTCCAGGTGCGGGCGGCCCGAGCCCTTGTCGATCTTGGCCGCCTTCTTCAGCAGCACGGTCGCCGGCGGCGACTTCAGCACGAAGGTGAAGGACTTGTCGGCGAACGCGGTGATCACCACCGGCAGCTTCAGCCCCGGCTCGATGCCCTGCGTCTGGGCGTTGAACGCCTTGCAGAACTCCATGATGTTCAGGCCGCGCTGGCCGAGCGCCGGCCCGATGGGCGGCGAGGGATTGGCCTTGCCGGCCGGGACCTGCAGCTTGATGAAGCCGACGATCTTCTTTGCCATGAATGGCTCCTCTTCGAGTTCGAACGCCGGGGATGGCCCTGCGGCCGGCCGGCTCCTCGTCCACGCGACCCTGGTAGAACGGTCAGCCCGGGGTCACGGGCGGGCTGCCTGCGTTGCGTGCGAGCCGTCGACCTCGCCTGCGGCCCTGCGGGCCTGATGCGAGATCCGGCGCGCTCAGCGCCTCAGATCTTCTCGACCTGTGCGAAATCGAGCTCCACCGGCGTCGCGCGGCCGAAGATGGTGACCGACACCCGCACCTTGGACTTGTCGTAGTTGACTTCCTCGATCGCGCCGTTGAAATCGGTGAACGGCCCTTCTCTGACGCGCACCAGCTCGCCGACCGTCCACTCGACCTTGGGGCGTGGCTTCTCCGCGCCCTCCTGCATCTGGTTGACGATCTTCACCACCTCGGCCTCGGAGATCGGCGTCGGGCGGTTGCGCGCGCCGCCGACGAAGCCGGTCACCTTGCTCGTGTGCTTGACCAGGTGCCAGGTGTCGTCGGCCATCTCCATCTCGACCAGCACGTAGCCGGGGAAGAAGCGGCGCTCGGTGACGGACTTCTTGCCGTGCTTGAGCTCGACGACCTCCTCGGTCGGCACCAGGATGCGGCCGAACTTCTGCTGCATCCCGGAGCGCTCGATGCGCTCGCGCAGGTTGCGCTCGGCGGCCTTTTCCATGCCCGAATAGACGTGCACGACGTACCAGCGCATGGTCGATGCGGGGGCCGCGGCGGCCTCGGCCGCGGGCTCGGCGGCGGTGGCTACGGGTGGTAGGTTCATCGTTGCTTCCTCAGCGGCGCCAGCCCAGGATCAGGTCGTACAGCACCCATTCGATCGTCTTGTCGGACAGCCACAGGAACAGCGCCATCACGACGACGAAGGCGAAGACGTAGCCCGTCATCTGCATCGCCTCCTTGCGCGTCGGCCAGACGACCTTCTTGACCTCGCGTGCCGAGTCCCGCCCGTAGGCGACCAGCTGCCGGCCCGGCTCGCTGGCGAAGAAGACGCCGACCGCGCCGGCCATCAGCGCCAGCATCGCCAGCACGCGCATCCACAGGTCCTGCTGGCCGAGCAGGTAGAACACCGCCACGCCGCCGACGAGCAGCAGCGCGGCAACCCCGAGCTTGGCCTTGTCGGCGGACGAGGTGACGGTTTCGACTTGCGGTGTCTTGGCCATGGAGGGTCGCGGGTTCTGGTCGGTGTCGCGGTGGGGATCGGTCGGCTCGCGGCCGAGGGCGGGTTGCTGCCGGCGCGGGCCGCGGCTGGCGCCTCGGCCTGCGCCGTCGATCGTCTCGGCCGCCGTCTTCAGCGGCTGGCAGGGGCAGAGGGAATCGAACCCCCAACCTTCGGTTTTGGAGACCGACGCTCTGCCAATTGAGCTATGCCCCTGCGGAAATCAGTGACGAACGACGGACGACGGCTCGCTGGCCCCGCACGACGGATGCCCTGACGCGCCGTCCGTCGTCCGCCATGCCCTCACACCCTCACTCGATGATCTTGGCCACCACCCCGGCGCCGACGGTGCGCCCGCCCTCGCGGATCGCGAAGCGCAGGCCTTCTTCCATCGCGATCGGCGCGATCAGCTTGACCGTGATGCTGACGTTGTCCCCCGGCATCACCATCTCCTTGTCCTGCGGCAGCTCCACCGCACCCGTCACGTCCGTGGTGCGGAAGTAGAACTGCGGCCGGTAGTTGTTGAAGAACGGCGTGTGCCGCCCCCCTTCGTCCTTGCTCAGCACGTAGACCTCGGCCGTGAAGTGCGTGTGCGGCTTGATGCTGCCGGGCTTGCACAGCACCTGCCCGCGCTCGACCTCCTCGCGCTTGGTGCCGCGCAGCAGGATGCCCACGTTGTCCCCCGCCTGCCCCTGGTCGAGCAGCTTGCGGAACATCTCCACCCCGGTGCAGGTGGTCTTGACCGTCGGGCGGATGCCCACGATCTCGACTTCCTCGCCGACCTTGATGACACCACGCTCCACCCGCCCGGTGACGACCGTGCCGCGACCGGAGATGCTGAACACGTCCTCCACCGGCATCAGGAAGGTGCCGTCCACCGCACGCTCGGGCGTGGGGATGTAGCTGTCCAGCGCGTCGGCAAGCTGCAGGATGGAGCCCTCGCCGAGCTCGCCCTTGTCGCCCTCGAGCGCCAGCTTGGCGCTGCCCTTGACGATCGGGGTGTCGTCGCCCGGGAAGTCGTACTTGCTCAGCAGCTCGCGCACCTCCATCTCGACGAGCTCGAGCAGCTCCGCGTCGTCGACCATGTCGCACTTGTTCATGTACACGATGATGTACGGCACGCCGACCTGGCGCGCCAGCAGGATGTGCTCGCGCGTCTGCGGCATCGGGCCGTCGGCCGCCGACACCACCAGGATCGCGCCGTCCATCTGCGCCGCCCCGGTGATCATGTTCTTGACGTAGTCGGCGTGCCCCGGGCAGTCGACGTGCGCGTAGTGCCGGTTGGCGGTCTCGTACTCGACGTGCGCGGTGTTGATCGTGATGCCGCGCGCCTTCTCCTCGGGCGCCGCGTCGATCTCGTCGTACTTCTTGGCCTGGCCACCGAACTTGGCCGACAGGATGGTCGTGATCGCCGCCGTCAGCGTCGTCTTGCCGTGGTCGACGTGTCCGATCGTGCCGACGTTGACGTGCGGCTTGGTGCGTTCGAATTTCTCTTTGGCCATTCGGAGCTCCTGGCTGGATCTGCTGACTGCGTCGCCGACGCGCGGCGCCGGCGTGAGGTGGTGCCCATGACGCGGATCGAACGCGTGACCTCTCCCTTACCAAGGGAGTGCTCTACCACTGAGCCACATGGGCATCGCTACGGGTCTGACGACGGGCGGGCCGTCGGCAGACCGGTATCGACGCGACGAAGGACGCTTGCTGGACTGCGATCGGGTGAAAGAAGAGCGGCCGGGACTGGAGCGGGAGACGGGAATCGAACCCGCGTCATTAGCTTGGAAGGCTAAGGTTCTGCCATTGAACTACTCCCGCGGCGTCTCCACGGCAAGGCGCCCGGCTGCGCGATGCCAACCCACGCCACGCGGGGTCTGATGGTGGAGGAGGTTGGATTCGAACCAACGTAGGCGTAAGCCAACAGATTTACAGTCTGCCCCCTTTAACCACTCGGGCACCCCTCCGAAGAGCCCGCGAGTGTAGCACGCCCGGCTTCGGGCACGCCGAACCCCGGCCGAGCCCCGGGCCAACCCCGTTGCCCGGCCGCCCGGCCACCCGTCAGTCTCGCCCCAGCTGGCACAGGATTTCATCGCACCAGGCACGGATGCGCCCCGGTGTATCCGTCGCCCCGCGGATGCCGTTGACCGCACGCTGACTGAGATGGCGCCCATAGGCCACCCGTGCCACCACGGCCCCGGTCGCGCAGAGCTGCCGCAGTGCGGCGTGCGCCTGCGCCCCACAGGCGACGACGACCTCGAGCTGCGCGATCTCGTCGCGCAGGCGCGACAAGTTGTCCGGCTGCAACACCTCGGCTTCGGTCGGGACCGACCGCCCCGTCAGCGCCGGGAACTCGACCCGATCCCAGGCGTTGGTGACCACGTACTTCGCTCGTGATGGGCTCGGGAACAGCTCGGGCTCCATGCCGCTGAGCTCGGCGAGGGCGCGCGCCAGGTTCGCGCCCGTGCCGGCCGCGCAGGGGTAGCCGCGCGCGGCCTCGAAGCGCCCCGGGCAGATGAAGACGAAGCCGGTCGTGGCCCCGGGAGCCGGTTGCAGGTGCGGCGATCCCACGAGGCGCGGCCGATCAGCCGAACAGCGCCGCCAGCGCCGCGCCGGGATCGTCGGCGCGCATGAAGGCCTCGCCGACCAGGAAGGCGTGCACGCCGGCGTCGCGCAGGCGCCGCACATCGGCGCGCGTCTGGATACCCGACTCGGTCACGAGCAGCCGGCCCGCCGGCACGCGCGGCAGCAGGTCCAGCGTCGTGCCCAGCGAGACCTCGAAGCTGCGCAGGTCGCGGTTGTTGATCCCGATCAGCGGCGTGGCCAGCCGCAGCGCGCGCTCCAGCTCGGCCGCATCGTGCACCTCGACCAGCACTGCCATGCCCCACTCGCCGGCCAGCGCCTCCAGCTCGGCCATGCGCGAATCGTCCAGGCAGGCGGCGATGAGCAGGATCGCGTCGGCCCCCATCGCGCGCGCCTGCACGACCTGGTAGGGGTCGACGATGAAATCCTTGCGCAGCACCGGCAGGCCGCTGGCCTGCCTCGCCTGGTCCAGGTAGGCCGCGCGGCCCTGGAAGAAGCGCTCGTCGGTCAGCACGCTCAGGCAGGCCGCGCCGTGGTGCGCGTAGCTCGCGGCGATCGCCGCCGGGTCGAAGTCGGCGCGGATCACGCCCTTGCTCGGGCTGGCCTTCTTGACCTCGGCGATGACCGCCGCGCCGCCGGCGGCGACGCGCTGGCGCAGCGCGCCTGCGAAGTCGCGCAGGTCGCCGCGCCGCGCCTGGGCTTGCGCGCGCAGCGCGGGCAGCGGGCAGGCCGCCTGCGCGGCAGCGACCTCCTCGCGCTTGACGGCGACGATGCGCTGCAGGATGTCGATCATGATGCGGCCCCGCGCCGGCTGCCGCGCTCAGGCCGCATGGCGCTGCGTCGCGGCGACGAACTGGCTCAGCTTGGCCTGCGCACGGCCCGAGGCGACCGCCTCGCGCGCGCGCCTCACGCCGTCGCCGATCGACTCCGCGACCCCGGCGCAGTGCAGCGCGGCACCGGCGTTGAGCAGCACGATATCGCGCACCGGGCCGTCCTCGTTCGCGAGCGCGCGCTGGATGCACTGCACCGACTCGTCGCGCCCGGCCACGCGCAGCACGCGCGAGTCGTACACCGGTAGCCCGAAGTCGCTCGGGTGGATCGTGTACTCGCTGACCTCGCCGGCCTTCAGCTCGCCGACCAGGGTCTCGCCCGACAGCGAGATCTCGTCCATCCCGTTCATGCCGTAGACCACCATCACGTGCTCGGCGCCGAGGCGCTGCAGCACCCGCACCTGGATGCCGACCAGGTCCGGGTGGAAGACGCCGAGCAGTTGGTTCGGCGCCCCGGCGGGGTTGGTCAGCGGGCCCAGGATGTTGAAGATCGTACGCACGCCGAGCTCCTTGCGCACCGGGGCCGCGTGCTTCATCGACGCATGGTGTGCCGGCGCGAACATGAAGCCGATCCCGGTCTCGGCCAGGCAGGCGGCGACCTGCTCGGGGGTGAGCATGATGTGGGCGCCCAGAGCCTCCAGCACGTCGGCGCTGCCGCTGGTGCTGCTGACGCTGCGCCCGCCGTGCTTGGCCACGCGCGCGCCGGCGGCGGCGGCGACGAACATCGACGCGGTCGAGATATTGAAGGTATGCGAGCCGTCGCCGCCGGTGCCGACGATATCGACCAGGTGCGTGCGGTCGGCGACCGCGACCGGCGTGGCGAACTCGCGCATCACCTGCGCCGCGGCGGCGATCTCGCCGATCGTCTCCTTCTTGACGCGCAGCCCGATCGCCAGCGCCGCGATCATCACCGGGCTCATCTCGCCGGTCATGATGCGGCGCATCAGCGCCAGCATCTCGTCGTGGAAGATCTCGCGGTGCTCGATGACGCGGGTCAGGGCGGCGGTGTCGGTAATCGGCATGGCGGGGCTCGGGTCGGCTCGGGTCGGGTCGGGTCGGGTCGGGAAGGATGGCGGGGGGCGCCGCTCAGTGGCGCCGGCCCATCTGCAGGAAGTTGCGCAGCATCGCGTGGCCGTGCTCGGACAGGATCGACTCGGGGTGGAACTGCACGCCCTCCATCGGCGCCGGCCCGCCGGCCAACGCCTTGTGGCGCACGCCCATGATCTCGCCGTCGTCGCTGGTGGCGCTGACCTCCAGCTCGGCCGGCAGCGTATCGCGCTCGATCACCAGCGAGTGGTAGCGCACGACGTTGAAGTGCGACGGCAGCTCGTCGAACACGCCGCGGCCGTCGGCGTGCACGACGCTGGTCTTGCCGTGCATCTGGACCCGCGCGCGGATCACGCGCCCACCGAGCGCCGCGCCCATCGCCTGGTGCCCCAGGCACACGCCCAGCAGCGGCAGCCGGCCCTTGAAGTGGCGCACGAGGTCGACGCAGATCCCGGCCTCGGCCGGCGTGCAGGGGCCGGGCGACAGGACGATGCGATCCGGCGCCATCGCCTCGATCCCGGCGAGGTCGATGGCGTCGTTGCGCACCACGCGCAGGTCCTCGCCGAGCTCGCCGAAGTACTGCACGAGGTTGTAGGTGAAGCTGTCGTAGTTGTCGATCATCAGCAGCATGGTCAGAACCCCTCCTCGACCAGCTCCGCCGCCCGGATCAGCGCGCGCGCCTTGGCCTCGGTCTCCTTCCACTCGGCCTCGGGCACCGAGTCGGCGACGACACCGGCGGCGGCCTGCACGTACAGCGTCTGGTCCTTGACGATGCCGGTGCGGATCGCGATCGCCAAGTCCATGTCGCCGGCGAAGCTCAGGTAGCCGCAGGCGCCGCCGTAGATGCCGCGCTCGACCGGCTCCAGCTCGTCGATCAGCTCCATCGCGCGGATCTTCGGCGCGCCGCTGAGCGTCCCGGCGGGGAAGCTCGCGCGCAGCACGTCCAGGCTGTCCAGCCCCTCGGCGAGCCGCCCGCGCACGTTGCTGACGATGTGCATGACGTGCGAGTAGCGCTCGACCTCGAACGCCTCGGTGACCTCGACGCTGCCGATGCGCGCGATGCGGCCGATATCGTTGCGCGCCAGGTCGATCAGCATCAGGTGCTCGGCGCGCTCCTTCGGGTCGGCCTGCAGCTCGGCCGCCAGCCGCGCGTCCTGCTCCGGCGTGGCGCCGCGCGGGCGCGTGCCGGCCAGCGGGCGGATCGTCACCTCGGCGCCTTCGGGCGTGTCCTCCTGCCGCACCAGGATCTCGGGGCTGGCGCCGACGATGTGAAAACCCCCCAAGTCGTAGTAGTACATGTAGGGGCTGGGGTTGAGCGATCGCAGCGCACGGTACAGCGCCAGCGGGCTTTCCGTATAGCGCTTGCGCAGCCGCTGGCCGATCACGACCTGCATGCAGTCGCCGGCGGCGATGTACTCCTTGGCGCGCCGCACCGCGGCCTCGAACTGCGCGCGCGGCAGCTCGCGCTCGACGGCGTAGCTCGGCCCGCGGCGCACCTGCGGCGCCGCCACCGAGAAGCGCAGACGGTCGGCCAGCTCGGCGAGCCGGCGCTTGGCGCGGAAGTAGGACTCCGGCTGCCCCGGGTCGGCCCAGACGATCAGGTACAGCCGGCCCGAGAGGTTGTCGATGACTGCCAGCTCCTCGGTCTGCAGCAGCAGGATGTCGGGGGTACCCAGCCCGCCGCTCTTGCGCGTGCGCGCCAGCCGCGGCTCGATCGCGCGCACCGTCTCGTAGCCGAAATAGCCCGCCAGCCCGCCGCAGAAGCGCGGCAGCCCGGGCCGCAGCGCCGGGCGGAAGCGCTGCCGGTAGGCGGCGACGAAGTCCAGCGGGTTGCCGTCGGCGGTCTCGACCACCTCGCCGTCGGTGACGACCTCGCTGCGCGTGCCGCTGCAGCGCAGCAGCGTGCGCGCCGGCAGGCCGATGAAGCTGTAGCGGCCGAAGCGCTCGCCGCCGACGACCGATTCGAGCAGGAAGCTCAGCGGCTGGCCGCCGGCGAGCTTGAGGTACAGCGACAGCGGCGTCTCGAGGTCGGCGAAGGCCTCGCTGATGAGCGGGATGCGGTTGTGGCCCTGGGCGGCCAGGCTCTGGAATTCGAGTTCGGTGATCACGGCGGGTCCTGCTGCGGCGGCGGCCCCGAGGGGCCGGCCGGCCGGATGATCGTCACCGCGAGGCCCCGGGGCCGGGGCCGCTGCGCGCGGTGGGCGTCAGGCGAGCGACGGCCAGCGACGCCAGGGCCATGCTCCCCGGTCGTGCGACCTGCTGCGTGATGCGCGCGCGTCGGACATGGGGCGGAGTCTAACCGCGAATCCCGCGCCCCTTTTTCCCGCCGGCCCGGCGCGGCCGTAGCGCGCCGCAGGGGTTTCCCGGCGCGGGAGCGGCCTGCGGCCGGGCCGGCCGCATACTGCACCGTCGATCCACTGCAGGAGTCCGCCATGGACCTCGGCGCGTTCTCGGTCAGCCTCGCGGTGCGGGATATCGCGGCCTCCAGGGCGTTCTACGAGAAGCTGGGCTTCTCGGTCTTCGGCGGCGATCAGTCGCAGCGCTGGCTCATCATGAGGAACGGCACGACACTGATCGGCCTGTTCCAGGGCATGTTCGAGAAGAACACGCTGACCTTCAACCCGGGCTGGGACAGCGACGCGAAGGAGCTGCCGCAGTTCACCGATGTGCGCGCGATCCAGCAGGCGCTGCAGGCGAGCGGCCTGGCGCTCGACCAGCAGGCCGATGCGTCGACCTCGGGGCCGGCCTTCATCGCGCTCGCCGATCCGGACGGCAACCCGATCCTCATCGATCAGCATCGCTGAGACTGCGCCGGGCCTCGGCGCGGGGCAGCGCACGGGGCAGCGCACGGGACAGCGTACGGGACAGCGTACGGGACAGCGCGCGGGGCACGGCGGGCGCCGGGCGCCGGGCGCTGGCCGCGGGGCGCGAGGCGCGGGGCGCGGGGCGCGGCGGCCGCGGCGCTGCGGCACTGCGCCGATCAGAAGCGCTTCTTCGCGAGCTTGTCGTGCACCTCGCGCACGAGCATCAGCGCGGCCGAGCCGTAGTACTTGTGATACTCGGCCACCATCTCGCCGCGGGCCAGCACCGGGTCGCTCGCCGCGAGCTGCCTGGCCTCCTCGATATCCTTGACGGCGAAGACGAACAGCCCGCGCCAGCCGTCGACGCCGTCGAACGGCCCGGCCAGGACGAGCTTGCCCTCTTCGGTGAGCCGCTTCATGTTGGCGAAGTGGCCGCGGAACATCTCGTCGCGCTCGGGGCCGTCGGGCACCCGGTTGGGGCCGGTCTTCAACACGACCAGCACATAGCTGCGCATGCCGTAGTCGTCGGCGCCGAGCCGGCGCGCCAGCTCGGCGTCGTGGCCCGCATCGGCCGGCTGCGCCAGGGCCGCCGCCGCGGCCAGGGCCGTGGCCCCGAGGATCGCGCTTGCCCGCAGTCGCCTGTTCATCGCGGCTCCATGTCGAATGGCGGTCGCATCCTACGCGCAAGCCGCGGGCAAGCGCACGGCGTCGCCTGTCCGCGACCCGTCGCCGCGCGTCCGGATCGCGTGCCCGCGCGCTTCAACGCGGCGGCCAGACGATGGCGTCGAGGCGGTCGAACAGCAGGTCGGCGCCCGCCGCCTGCACCGGCTCGCCGTGGTTGTAGCCATAGGTCGCCAGCGCCACCGGGCAGCCGGCGGCGCGCGCGGCCTCGGCGTCGTTGCGCGAGTCGCCGATCATCAGCGTGCGCGCCGGCGCGCTGCCGAGCGCCTCGCAGGTGGCGCGCAGCGGCAGCGGGTCGGGCTTCTTGCGCGCGAAGTCGTCGCCGCCGAAGACGGCGTCGAAGAAGCGCGCCAGGCCCTTGCGCCGCAGCAGCGGGCGGGCGAAGGCGCGCGGCTTGTTGGTCAGGCAGGCCAGCCGCAGCCCGGCCGCGCGCAGCCGCGCGAGCCCCTCGACGACGCCGGGGAACAGCGGCGCGTGCTCGCCGTTGATCGCCAGGTAATGAGCCTGGTAACGCGGCCACAGCGCGGCGTGCAGCGCGGCATCGGCGCCGAGCTGCGCCAGCACGCTGGCCAGCAGGTGCTCGGATCCGCGGCCGACGGTGCGGCGGATGAAGTCGCGCCCGACCGGCGGCAGGCCGATCTCGGCCAGCGATCGCGCCAGCGCGATCTCGAAATCGCCGACGGTATCGACCATCGTGCCGTCGAGGTCGACGATCGCGGCGTCCAGGCCCTGAATCGCCGCCGCGGCACTCGCCGGGGCCGGGGCGAGGGCGGTGATCGCCGGGGTCGATGGCTCGTCCATCGCCGCGATTGTCGCCATCGTCCGACAATCGCCGCCGCGTCCCCGCCGATCACCCGCCCCCGCCATCAACCCGCCCGCGCCGATGCTGCACGCCCTCACCTGCCGCGGCGGTCTCGTGACCGCCCCCCACCACCTCGCCGCGCAGGCCGGCGCCGCCGTGCTGCGCGACGGCGGCAACGCGGTCGAGGCGATGGTCGCCGCCGCCGCGGCGATCGCCGTCGTCTACCCGCACATGAACGGGCTCGGCGGCGACGGCTTCTGGATCGTCGCCGAGCCAGGGCAGGAGCCGGTCGCGCTGCGCGCCTGCGGCGCCGCCGCGGCGCTGGCCACGCCCGGCTGGTACGCCTCGCATGGCGACACGGCGGTCCCGACACGCGGCGGCCGCGCGGCGCTGACCGCCGCCAGCGCGATCGCCGGCTGGGCCGAGGCGCTGGCGCTGGCCGCCCCCTGGGGGCGCGCGCTGCCGCTGGCGCGGCTGCTGGAGGACGCGATCGCGCACGCCCGGCGCGGCGTGCCGGTGACGCGGTCGCAGGCCGCGCTGACCGCCGCGAAGTGGGCCGAGTGCCACGCGCTGCCAGGCTTCGTCGAGACCTTCGCCCATGGCGGCCCGCCAGCGGCGGGAACCACCTATGCCAACGCGCGGCTGGGCGCGACGCTGGAGCATCTCGCGCGCGCCGGGCTGGACGATTTCTACCGCGGCGACATCGCGCGCGGCCTGGCACGCGACCTCGAGGCCGCCGGCAGCCCGCTGCGGCTGCCGGACCTGCAGGCCTGCCGCGCCGAGCGCATCGCGCCGCTCGCGCTGGCGCTGCGCTGCGGCCGCGTCTTCAACCACCCGCCGCCGACGCAGGGGGTAGCGTCGCTCGCGATCCTGGGGATCTTCGAGCGCCTGGGCGTGGGCATGCACGCCGACCAGGCCGAGGGCTTCGCGCACCTGCACGGGCTGGTCGAGGCGACCAAGCGCGCCTTCGCCTGGCGCAATGCGCAGCTCGGCGACCCGCGCGCGATGGCCGCGCGCGGCGTCGACGCGGCCGAGCTGCTGCAGCCGGCACGGCTCGACGCCGAGGCGGCGCATATCGACCGCACGCGCGCCGCGCCCTGGCCGGCGCCGGCGCTGCCCGGCGACACGGTCTGGATGGGTGCGGCCGACGCCGCCGGGCGCGTCGTCAGCTATATCCAGAGCATCTACTGGGAGTTCGGCAGTGGCATCGTGCTGCGCGAGTCGGGCGTGCACTGGCAGAACCGCGGCGCCAGCTTCACGCTCGCGCCGGGGCCGAACCAGCTCGCGCCCGGGCGGCTGCCGATGCACACGCTCAACCCGGCGCTGGCGCGGCTGGCCGACGGCCGCACGCTGGCCTACGGGACGATGGGCGGCGAGGGCCAGCCGCAGACGCAGGCGGCGGTCTTCACGCGCCACGCGATGTTCGGCCAGGACCTGCAGGCCGCGGTCAGCGCGCCGCGCTGGCTGCTGGGCCGCACCTGGGGCGAGGACAGCACGAACCTGAAGATCGAGTCGCGCGTGGATGCGCGCGTCGTCGACGCGCTGCGCGCCGCCGGCCATGAGGTCCAGCTCGTCGGGCCGTGGGAGGACATGATGGGTCACGCCGGTGCGGTCGCGGTGCACCCGGGCGGCCTGATCGAGGGCGCCGCCGACCCGCGTGCGGATGGGGTTTGCGCGGCGGTCTGACGCGACGCTGCGTTCGGTCGCCTGGAGAAGAGGGGAAGAGGGCGCGGGCGGGCGCCTCGTCGTCGCGGCCGGTGCGCGGCGCGGCAGGGCTCAGCGAGAAAGCGCCACCCGCATCGAGTCGATGACCGCCTTGTAGTCGGGCTGGCCGAAGATCGCGCTGCCGGCGACGAAGGTGTCGGCGCCGGCGTCGGCGACGCGGCGGATGTTCTCCGGCTTGATGCCGCCGTCGACCTCGAGCCGGATATCGCGCCCGCTGGCATCGATGATGCGGCGCGCCGCCTCGGTCTTGCGCAGCGCGCTGTCGATGAAGCTCTGGCCGCCGAAGCCGGGGTTGACGCTCATGATCAGCACCAGGTCGACCTTGTCGATCACCCAGTCGAGCACGTCCAGCGGCGTCGCCGGGTTGAACACCAGCCCGGTCTGCGCCCCCTCGGCGCGGATCAGCTGCAGCGTGCGGTCGACGTGGGTGCTGGCGTCGGGGTGGAAGCTGACCAGGTCGGCGCCGGCCTTGCAGAAGGCCTGCGCCAGCGCATCGACCGGCTGCACCATCAGGTGCACGTCCAGTGGCGCCGGGCTGCCGTCGGCGCGCACGCAGTGCGGCTTGATCGCCTGCGCGACCGCCGGTCCGATCGTCAGGTTGGGGACGTAATGGTTGTCCATCACGTCGAAGTGGATCCAGTCGGCGCCGGCGGCGAGCACCGCGCGCACCTCCTGCCCGAGGCGCGCGAAATCGGCCGACAGGATCGAGGGGGCGATGCGGTAGGTCGTCATTGATCCATTCTAGAAGCGCCCCGGCGCGACGGCACTCCCCGGACGGGCGACTCCCGTCGGGGTAGGCATCGGCCGCAAGCCAGCGGCGCCCACCGGGAATCGACCGCTTTCTAGAATGGTGGCATGAGCCGCCCCGAGTTCCGCTGCAGCGTCCGCGTGCAGTACCTGCCCGACCAGTCCAGCCCGCCGCAAGGCCCGTTCGCCTTCTCGTACACGGTGACGATCGTCAACACCGGCGATATCGCGGCTCAGCTCGTCGCGCGGCAGTGGCTGATCACCGATGCCGGCGGCCATACCGAGGAAGTGCGCGGGCTCGCGGTCGTCGGCCACCAGCCGCTGCTGCAGCCGGGCGAGCAATTCGAGTACACGAGCTGGACCCGGCTGGCCACCCCGCACGGGCTGATGCGCGGCACCTTCTTTTGCATGACCGAGGACGCGCGCGCCTTCGACGCGCCGGTGCCCGAGTTCGCCCTCGTCCAGCCCGGCGCGCTGCATTGAACACGCCTGCCGCACCACCGCGGCGTGCTCAGTGCGGCGGCGCGCCGCCGCCCCCGCCTGGGCCGTCGCCCTCGTCGTCACCCGGTGGCTCGCCACGGCGGCGTCCGCTGAACATGGTCCACCAGACGAAGAACAGCAGCATCGCGCCTGCGAGCAGCGCCTCCAGGACAATCAGCCACATGCCTCGTCGTCGTGCCTCGGTCGGCCGCGGGGTGGCTGCCATTGTAGGAATCGGCGCCGCGGCGCTGCTGCTGGCGGCATGCACCGCCCCGCTGCCGCCGCGGCCTCCGGCCGAGCCCCCTGCGGCGCCCGCCGCGCCGGTGGACACCCCGGTACCCGCCGACGCACCCTGGCTGCACCCGCGCTCGACATGGCAGCCGGCGGCCTGGGACGACTTGCCGGGTTGGCGCGACGACGCGCTGCTGCAGGCCTGGCCCGCGCTGCAGGCCGGCTGCGCGCGCCCGGCGCCCGGTTGGCTTGCGTTGTGCGCGCGGCTGACGGCGCGGCCACCGGCCGACGACGCAGCGCTGCGTGCGCTGCTGCAGGCCCACACGCGACCTTGGCGGGTCGAGACCCCGGACGGCGCCGACCAGGGGCTGGCGACCGGCTACTACGAGCCGCTGGTGGACGCGCGCCGCCGCCCCGACGCGCGCCACCGCGTGCCGCTGCACGCGCTGCCCGAGGGCCTGGACCCGGACCGGCCCTGGTGGTCGCGGCGCGAGATCGAGACCGTCGCCAGCGCGCGCCGGGCGCTGGCCGGGCGCGAGATCGCCTGGGTCGCCGACCCGCTGGATGCGCTGGTGCTGCAGATCCAGGGGTCGGGGCGGCTGCGCATCGTCGAGCCCGACGGCGGCGTAGGGATGGTCCGGCTCGCCTACGCCGGCCACAACGGCCATGCCTACCGCTCGGTGGGACGCTGGCTGATCGACCAGGGCGAGCTGGCGCCGACCGCGGCGTCGTGGCCGGCGATCAAGGCCTGGGCGCAGGCCAACCCGCGCCGCGTGCAGGCACTGCTGTGGGCCAACCCGCGCGTCGTCTTCTTCCGCGAGGAGCCGCTGGCCGACCCCGAGGCCGGCCCGCGCGGCGCGATGGGGGTGCCGCTGACGCCGGGGCGTTCGATCGCGGTCGACCCGCAGAGCATCCCCTATGGCGCCCTGGTCTGGATCGACACCACCGAGCCGCTGTCGGCCAGACCGCTGCGACGTCTCGTGGCGGCGCAGGATACCGGCAGCGCGATCGTCGGCGCGGTACGCGCCGACTACTTCTGGGGCTGGGGCGACGAGGCGGCGCGGCAGGCCGGGCGGATGAAGCAGCCGCTGCGCATGTGGGTGCTGTGGCCGCACGGCGGCGACGGCTGAGCGTGCGGCCGGTACCTGCGGACCCGGTTGCGTCCGCGCACCGGGGGTGCGAGCATCGCGACATGCAGGACTCGCATGAGACCGGGCTGCGCCGCATGCTCGACGAGGTGCGCGCCGACTTCGGCGATACCGCGCGGCTGACGGGGTGCGCACGCCCGAGCGCGGCGGTCGAGGCGGCGCTGGCGGCGGTACCGCGCCACCGATTCGTCCCCGAGGCGTGGCGGCTGCACGCCTACGAGAACCGCCCGCTGCCGATCGGCCACGGGCAGACGATCTCGCAGCCTTTCATCGTCGCGCTGATGACGGAACTGCTGGCGCTGAAGCCGGGCGCGCGCGTGCTGGAGATCGGCACCGGCTGCGGCTGGCAGGCGGCGGTGCTGGCCGCGATGGGCGCGCAGGTCACCAGCCTGGAGATCGTGCCCGCACTGGCGAAGCAGGCGGCGGCGACGCTGGCCGAGCTGGGTATCCGCGGCGTCGAGGTGCACGAAGCCGACGGCCACGCCGGCTGGCCCGCCGGCGCGCCCTACGACGGCATCATCGCCACCGCCGCCGCGCCCGAACTGCCTGCGGCCTGGACCGAACAGCTCGCCCCCGGGGGCCGGCTGGTCGCGCCACTGGGAACGCCAGGCGGCGACCAGGGGCTGGTCCTGCTGCACAAGCATGTCGACGGCCGCACCGAGCGGCGCGAGGTGCTGGGCGTGCGCTTCGTCCCGCTGACCGGCCGAACGCCGTGATCGTGGGTCGGCATCCCGGTGGCGCCGGGCTGCCCTGGGCCACCGAGCGCCCACCCGGCGGCCCGCGACCGCGAGCGGCCGCGGGGGTGGCCCTTCAGCCCACCGCCAGCATCCGGTTGACGCGCGCGACGTAGGCCGCCGGGTCGGCGAGCTGGCCGCCCTCGGCCAGCAGCGCCTGGTCGAACAGGATCTGCGCCAGGTCGTCGAAACGCGCGTCGCCCTCGGGCGCGGCAGCGAGCCGCCCGACCAGCGCGTGCGCCGGGTTGACTTCGAGGATAGGCTGGCTGCGCGGCGCCTCCTGCCCGGCCTGCTCGAGCAGCCGCGCCAGGTGCGTGCTCATGTCGCCCTCCTCGACGACGATGCACGCCGGCGACTCGACCAGCCGCGTCGTCGCCCGCACGTCCTTGGCGCGGTCCTTCAGTGCCGTCTTCAGCCGCTCGAGCACCGGCGCGAAGGCCTCGGCGGCTTCCTCGGCGGCCTTCTTCTCGGCCTCGTCCTGCAGCTTGCCGAGGTCGACCGCGCCCTTGGCGACACTGCGCAGCGGGTGGCCCTCGAACTCGTAGAGGTGCGACAGCATCCACTCGTCGACGCGGTCGACCAGCAGCAGCACCTCGATGCCCTTCTTGCGGAAGACCTCGAGCTGCGGGCTGCCCTTGGCCGCCGCCAGCGTGTCGGCGGTGACGACGTAGATCGCCTCCTGACCCTCCTTCATGCGCGCGACATAGTCGGCCAGCGACACGCCCTCGTCGGCATGCGTCGACGCGAAGCGCAGCAGCTTGGCCAGCCGCTCGCGGTTGGCGAAGTCCTCGCCGAGGCCCTCCTTCAGCACGGCGCCGAATTCCTTCCAGAACGCGGCGTACTTGTCCCGCTGGTTCTCGGCCACGTCTTCCAGCATCGCGAGCACGCGCTTGGTGCAGCCCTCGCGGATCGCCTTCACGTCGCGGCTTTCCTGCAGCAGCTCGCGCGAGACGTTCAGCGGCAGGTCGGTCGAGTCGATCACGCCCTTGACGAAGCGCAGGTAGACCGGCATCAGCGATTCGGCGTCGTCCATGATGAAGACGCGCTTGACGTAGAGCTTGACGCCGCCGCGCTTGTCGCGGTTCCAGAGGTCGAACGGCGCCTTGGCGGGCACGTACAGCAGTTGCGTGTACTCGGTGCGGCCCTCGACGCGGTTGTGCGTGTAGGCCAGCGGCGGCTGGGTGTCGTAGCTGAGCTGCTGGTAGAAGGCCTGGTACTCGTCGTCGGTGATCTCGCTCTTGGCGCGCGTCCACAGGGCCGCGGCCTTGTTGACGGTCTCCCACTCGTCGGTCGCGACCTGCTCCTTCTTCTCCTCGTCCCAGGCCGTCTTGGGCATCAGGATCGGCAGCGAGATGTGGTCCGAATACTTGGCGATGATCGAGCGCAGCTTCCACGCCGCGACAAATTCGTCCTCGTCCTCGCGCAGGTGCAGGATGACGTCGGTGCCGCGCGCCTCGCGGGCTATCGTCTCGACCTCGAAGTCGCCGCTGCCGTCGCTCGACCAGCGCACGCCGTCGGCCGCCGGCAGCCCGGCGCGGCGCGACTCGACCGTGATGCGGTCGGCGACGATGAAGCCCGAGTAGAAGCCGACGCCGAACTGGCCGATCAGATTGGCGTCCTTCTTCCTGTCGCCTTCGAGCGCGGCCATGAATTCGCGCGTACCGCTCTTGGCGATCGTGCCGAGGTGCTGCACCGCCTCCTCCAGGCTCATGCCGATGCCGTTGTCGCGGATCGTGATCGTCCTGGCCTCGGCGTCGACCCAGACCCGGATATCGAGCGCCGGCGCGTCCTCGAACAGCCCGGGATCGTCCAGCGCCTCGAAGCGCAGCTTGTCGCAGGCGTCGGACGCGTTGGAGACCAGCTCGCGCAGGAAGATCTCCTTGTTCGAGTACAGCGAATGCGTGACGAGGTGCAGGATCTGCTTGACTTCGGCCTGGAAGGCGTGGGTGTGCTTGCTCATGGGGTCGTCTGGCGCGCCGTCGCGCGGGTCTTGGGGGTTGGAGATTCGGCGCCGTGGTCCGGGATCGCGTCCTGCGGCGCCGCGAAGGCGTGGGATGGGGGCGATCGGCGCGGTTTCAAGAGCCCGCGCTCGCCGCCGCCGGCGTTCGGCCGGTGGCCTCTCAAGGAAACGCCGGGCCGCCCCAAGTTTCCTTGACCCCCACGGGGGGCGGGCTGGGCGCAGCCCGGCCCTGGGGGCGCTCAGAACCCGACGGCCTGCCCCTCGCGCCGGCTGTCGCTGGCAGCGACGTAGCCGTCGTCCGGATCGTCGGACAGCCGCGCGATGAACTGGCCGGAGCCGAAGTCCATGGTCGCGTCGGGCGTGGGCTTCAGCGCGTGGCCGCGCGCGCGCAGCGCCTCGACGAGCGCCGGCGCCATCGTGGGCTCGCAGTCGATATCGAGCCCGGTCGCGACCTTCCAGCGCGGGGCGTCGCAGGCCGCCTGCGGCTGCTGGCGGTGCAGCAGCATGCGCACCAGCGTCTGCAGGTGGCCCTGCGGCTGCATGTTGCCGCCCATGACGCCGAAGGCCATGACCGGCCGGCCGGCGCGCGTCAGGAAGCCCGGGATGATGGTGTGGAACGGCCGCTTGCCCGGCGCGACGACATTCGGGTGGCCGGCGTCGAGCGTGAAGCCGCAGCCGCGGTTTTGCAGGCTGACCCCGGTGCCGGGGACGACGATGCCGCTGCCGAAGCCCATGTAGTTGGACTGGATGAAGCTCGCCACCATCCCGCGTGCGTCGGCCGCGGCCAGGTAGATCGTCCCGCCGCGCGGCGCGCGCCGTGGCCTGCCGGCGTCGAAGTCCTGCGCGCGCGCCGGGTCGATGCGCCGCGCGCGCTCGGCGAGATAGGCGTCGTCGAGCAGGTCGTCGGCGCTCACCTCGGTCATGCTGCGTTCGTCGGCGACCCAGCGGTAGGTGTCGGCGAACGCCAGCTTCATCGCCTCGATCTGCAGGTGCAGGCTGTCGGCGCCGTCCACCGGCAGCCGGGCGAGATCGTGGTGACGCAGCATCCCGAGCGCCATCAGCGCTGCGATACCCTGCCCGTTGGGCGGGATCTCGTGCACGCGGTGGCCGGCGAAGTCGATCGCGATCGGCTCGACCCAGCTCGGCGCGTAGCCGGCGAGGTCGGCCGCGGTCATCGCGCCGCCGTGCGCCGCCGCGTGCGCCACCAGCCGCGCCGCGGTTTCGCCGCGGTAGAAGTCCTCGCCGCCGGTGTCGGCGATGCGGCGCAGCGTCGCCGCCGCATCCGGCATCGCGAAGCGCTCGCCGGGTGCCGGCGCGCGGCCGCGCGGCATGAAGGCGGCGGCGAATCCGGGCTGGCCCTGCAGCGCCGGCAGCGCGCGCGCCCACTTGTCGGCGGTGACGACGCCGACGCCGTAGCCGCGCTCGGCCAGCTCGATCGCCGGCGCGAGCAGGTCGGCGAGGGGCAGCGTGCCGAATCGCGCATGCAGCGCGGCCCAGCCGGCGACCGCGCCGGGGACGGTGACGCTGTCCCAGCCGCGCATCGGGATCGCACCGCCGTGGCGGCGCTCGAAGTACTCCGGCGTCCACGCCGCCGGCGCGCTGCCCGAGGCATTGAGCCCGGCGAGCGCGCCGCCGTCCCAGACGAGGGCGAAGGCGTCGCTGCCCAGGCCGTTCGAGCAGGGCTCGACGATCGTCATCGCCGCCGCGGCGGCGATCGCGGCGTCGACCGCATTGCCGCCGGCGCGCAGCATCTGCAACCCGGCCTGCGCAGCCAGCGGTTGCGAGGTCGCGACCACGTTGCGAGCGAACAGCGGGCTGCGAATCGTCGGGTAGGGATTGGTCCAGTCGAAGTGCATCGGTTCTCGGTGCCGCTTGGCGTGGTGGTGCTCGGGATCGCTTGGGGAGCTTCGCCTTTAGACGAGGCATCCGGGCGATCTAGGTTGCCTGGGCGAGGCTGTCAGATTCGCAATCGATGCGGATCTCGCGGGTATTCGTACTGCTCAGCCCGCGACGGCCAAGCGAGCCGAGGACGGCGCCCGCAGTGGTGTGGGACGGTCGAATACCACCGTGGTGTCCGCGAAGTCCCGCTGCCAATCGCCAACATGCCAAGCGGGAAACAGCCCTCCCAGAAATGCCTCGGCCGTGGCCAAGCCCCTGACAAGGCCCCTCAGTCGCAGCCACCCCCCGCCGCCTTCGCCACCGGCGCCATGCGCAGCCTGAATGCGTCGGGCATGCCCGATCCGAGCAGCGGGCGCAGGTACAGGCGGAAGGCGTCGGTGACGTCGGTGCCCGACGGCGCGATGAATTCGTCCTCCATCGTCCGCGTGCGCCCGGCCACGTCCTGCAGCGGCTGCAGCACGAAGTCGGCCGAGTAGAAGCCGGTGCGCCGGATCGCCACCGAGCCGTCGCAGTCGCCCCAGAAGGCGAACTGCACCGCCTTCTCGCCGACCTCGCGCGCCTCGCGCTGGTCGACGTCGCTGACGCAACCGATGAAGCTGCGCTGCAGGTAGCCGAAGGTATCGCCGCGAACGCGCTTGATCCCGAGCTTGCCCTTGATCTCCTCGCACAGCAGGTCCGCCAGCGCCCCGGTGCCCGACAGTTGCACGTTGCCGTGCGCGTCGTGCTCGGCCGACTTCGCCAGCTGCGCCAGGATCGGCGTGCCGCTGCCGTCGTGCACGCCCTCGGAGACCGCGACGACGCAGCGCCCCAGCCGCTCGTAGGTCGACTTGACGTCGGCCAGGAAGCGCTCGATGACGAAGGGGCGCTCGGGGACGTAGATCAGGTGCGGGCCGTCGTCGGGGAACTTCTTGCCCAGCGCCGACGCCGCGGTCAGGAATCCCGCGTGCCGACCCATCACGACGCCGATGTAGACCCCGGGCAGCGCCGCGTTGTCGAGGTTGGCGCCGGCGAAGGACTGGGCGACGAAGCGCGCCGCCGACGGGAACCCCGGCGTGTGGTCGTTGCCGACGAGGTCGTTGTCGATCGTCTTCGGGACGTGGACCGCGCGCAGCGGGTAGCCGGCGGCGGCGGCCTGCTCGCTGACGATGCGCACCGTATCGGCCGAGTCGTTGCCGCCGATGTAGAAGAAATGCTCGATGCCGTGCGCGCGCAGCACCTTGAAGATCTCCTGGCAATACGCGAGGTCGGGCTTGTCGCGCGTCGACCCGAGGGCGGCGCCCGGGGTCGCGGCGACCGCCTCCAGGTTGTGGCTGGTCTCGCGCGTGAGGTCGACGAAATCCTCGTCGACGATGCCGCGCACGCCGTGGCGCGCGCCGTAGACCAGCCGCACGTCGCGAAAGCGCCGCGCCTCCAGCACGATGCCGGCCATCGACTGGTTGATGACGGCGGTCGGGCCGCCACCCTGGGCGACGAGGATCTTGCCGGACGACATTCGCGGTCTCCTTGATGGGTGCGCCTTGCATGACCCCGCGGCAACGCGCCGGATCATGAAAGCTCGCGTGACGGACGATGCGGGGGCGATGGTAAGGCGCCGCGCCGGCGCTGCAGGCCCCGGCGCGGCGTCGGTTCAGTACAAGCCGGGCACGAAACGCCAGGTGCGCGCGCGGTAGGCGGCGTAGCCCGGGTGCGCGCGCAGCAGCCAGCCCTCCTCGAGACGCGCCTTGGCCGCGAGCACCGCCGCCAGCGCGATCCACGCTGTGCCGGCAAGAGCCAACCCCGGCGCCGGCCACGCTGCGGCCGCGGGCACGCAGCCGGCGCCGGCGAACAGCACCGAGCCGTACATCGGATGGCGGATCCAGCGGTAGGGCCCGGCGTCGACCATCCGGCCACCGGCGCGCGGCGCCGGGTGGATGTTGAAGTTGCCCGGCCGGTTGGCCGCGATCGCCCAGCCGCCGAGCGCGATGCCGGCCAGCACCAGCGTCCATCCGGCCCACGGCACCCACGGCGCCGCGCCCGCCAGCACGAAGGGCACGGCACCAGTCGGCAGCAGGGCCGCCAGCAGCGCCGGGCCGCCGAGCAGCGCCAGCACCCCCATCAGCGCGAGCTGTGCCGCCACCAGCCGGCGGCCGACTTGCAGCCCGCGCGCATCGACGCCCGCCTTGTCGTGGACCGCGACGGGCCCTTGTGGATTCGGCATGGATTCGGGTCCGCTCGTCAGTAGTCGACGACGAAGCGCCGGCCCTGGAGGCGCATCTGCGCCGACCGCAGCCGGATGCGCTCCAGCACCACTCCGGGCGCGATCTCGTCGCCCTCGCGCGCGACCCGGCCGTTGACGATCAGCATGCGCGCGCTGGCCTGCGGCGAGTCGGTCGCGCCGCCGAAGGCCAGCGGCGGCAGCTGCGCACGCAGCGCCGGCGGCAAGTCCGCGAGCCTGGGGATCGGCTCGTCGCCCGCCGTCGCCGTCGCCTCGTCGGCCGATGCGGGCGAGGCCGCGGCAGACTGCACCGGTGCCGGTTCGCGAACGACCGGGCGAGGCGGCACCGGAACCGGCCCGACATGGCGATCGGCCGCCGCCGGCTGCTCGACCTCGGCCGCCGCGGGCATGGGCGGCGATGCAGCGCGGGTCTCCCACGTCGCGGCCCGCGGCGGCATGGACGATAGCGAGCCCGCGTCGGCGCCAGCCTGCCTCGATGGCGCCTCGGCCCACGTCCACCACGCGGCCGCGGCCAGTGCGAGCAGCAGCGCCACCCCCAGCGCGACGATCGCCCCGACGCGCCGCGGCGCTGCCGGCGCGCCGGCAGCGGGTGCGGCAGCCGGCAGCGGCTGGGCGTGCAGCCCGGGCAGTTCGCCGCGCGCCCGCTCGGACTCGGCGCGGCGCAGGGCATCGAGGACGTAGGACATGGTCGGGCTCAGCGATCGTGAGGACAGGCCCCGCACCCGCGCAGGGACGGACGCCCCTGCGAGTCGGACCGCGGCCGCCGCGCGCGCGCGCCGCAGCCGCGCGAGTCGGGCCACGCCGCACATCGGTCGGGCCGCGCACGTGACATCACCTGCTCGCGTCGCATCGTCAGCGCACCCGCTCGAGTCGCGGCTCGTCGGCGCCGGTCGCACGCGTGAGCTGCATCAGCGTCAGCGCGCCGGCGATGCCATCGGGGTCCAGCCCCTGCGCGCGCTGGAAGGCCTCGATGCGCTGGCGCAGCGGCAGGTCCAGCGGCAGCGCGCCGGCCTGATAGGCACCGAGCTGCTCGAGCAACCAGCCGGCCAGCGGGCCGTCGGGCCGCACGCTCCCTCCTGTGAAACCGGGCGGCGTGCGCCACAGCGTCGCGAAGTCGCCCTGCCACAGCGTGGCCAGCGTCGCCAGCGAGACGCGGATGGCGCCGTCCGGCCCGCGCAACAGCGCCGCGCCGTCGCCCAGCCCGGTCAGCAGCACGATCGCGCGCGGCCCGCCCGCGGCCTGCAGGCTCAGCCAGCCCGGCCGGTCGAGCTGGCGCACCAGCGCGAGCGTGGCCTTGCCCTGCCAGCAACCGTACCCGGCACGCGCCAGCTGCGCGCAGGGCTCGCTGCCTTCGACGGCAGCAGCCGGCCAGGCCGCGGCCAGCGCGCGCCAGGCGTCGGCGGGGTCTGCCCAAAGCGAGCCGGCCAAGCCGGCCAGCGTCGCCGCATCGAGGGTCGGGACGACGGCACCGTCCGCGAGGCCCGGATCGCCCCCCGGCCGTGCCGACACCACGATGGCAGCGGGCGTGGCGCCGGGCACGATCGCGTCGCCTGCGTCACCGGCCGGCGCCGCGACTGCGGTTCCGGTCCCGGCCGTTGGCGTGGAGGCCGCCTGAGCGCCGGCTCCGGGCGGCGCCAAAGCGACGGTCACGCCGGCAGCGCCCGGAGCCAGCTCGCCCGACGCGTCCCGCCCGGCTACCGAGGCGCCCGGCGCCGCAACATCCACCATCGCTTCGTCGCCTGCGCCCGGCCGCCAGGCCTGCCAGCCGAGCAGCGCCGCCAGCGCCAGCGCCGCCCCGGCTGCCGCACCGACGGCGATCGGGACGGCGCGCAGCGTGCCGGCCCGGTGCGATCCGTCCTGCGCAGCGCCGAAGACCTCTCGTGCGGCCTGGTCCAGCGTCGAGGCCGAGACCGCGGGCTGCCCCTGCGCATAGGCGCCCAGAAGCGCGCGGTCGCACAGCAGGTTGATGCGCCGCGGCACGCCGCGCGTGTGGCGGTGGATGCGGCGCAGCAGCGCATCGTCGAAGGGCATCGGCCCCTGCAGCCCGGCGACCGCGAGCCGATGCCGGACGTAGGCCGCGGTCTCGGCCTCGGACAGCGGCTCGAGGTGGTAGCGCGCGATGACGCGCTGCGCGAGCTGCTCCATCCCCGGCGCGGCGAGCATCTCGCGCAGCTCGGGCTGGCCGATCAGCACGATCTGCAGCAGCTTGCGCGTGTCGGTCTCGAGGTTGGTCAGCAGCCGCAGCTGCTCCAGCACCTCGGGGTCGAGGTTCTGCGCCTCGTCGATGACGAGGACGCTGTGGCGGCCGGCCGCGTGCGTGGCGAGCAGGTGCTCGTTGAGCGGGTCGACGTAGCGCTTGACGCTGCCCTGCTCGGGCACCGCGATGCCGAACTCGTGGCAGGCGGTCTGCAGCAGCTCGGTCACCGACAGCTTGGGGTTGAAGACGTACGCGACCTCGCAGCCCGCCGGCAGCTGGCCGAGGAAGCAGCGGCACACGGTCGTCTTGCCGGCCCCGACCGCACCGGTCAGCAGCACGAAGCCGCCGCCGGCGGTGACGCCGTACAGAAGGTGAGCGAGGGCCTCGCGGTGGCGCTCGCTCATGAAGAGAAAGCGCGGGTCCGGCGCGATCGAGAACGGCTCGCTCGTCAGCCCGAAGCGCTGCGTGTACATGGGGCGAGGATACCCAGGCTGTGGCCGGTCGGGTCGGAGCCTGCGTGCGCCGGGCCGCGGCGCGGGGCACTTTGCCGCTCGCGATCGGCGATCGGCGGTTCGCGGCCTTCACATGTCCGCGCGGCCCTGCCGCGCCGATCGTCGAACGCCAACCGTCGCACGGGGCTGAGTCTGACGAAGGCCGACCACGTGCCGATGGCGGTCGATGTCCGACAAGCCGGATGGCAGCGTGAGGGTCTGCAACGTCCCCATCGGAGCGAAGGCGCGGCTCCAGATGTGCCGAACGGGGAACACTGCACTAGGATCGCCCGGTGAGTACCCTCGTCATCGACCTTCGAAGCGACACCGTCACCCGCCCGACGACGGCGATGCGCGCCGCGATGGCCGCCGCCGAGGTCGGCGACGACCAGTATGGCGAGGACCCGACGACCGCGCGGCTGCAGCACGAGATGGCGGCGCTGCTCGGCAAGGAGGCGGCGCTCTGGGTGCCCTCGGGAACGATGGCCAACCAGATCGCGCTGAAGGTGCTGACGCGCCCGGGCGACGAGGTCGTCGCCAGCCGGCAGAGCCACGCGGCCTGGCACGAGGCCGGTGCGGCGGCGGCCAACGCGGGGGTGCAGATCGTCGAGGTCGGTGCCGGCGGCCTCTTCAGCGCCGACGACCTGGACGCGGCGATCAAGCCCGCCGGGCTGCCGGTCTTCCCGCGCACGACGCTGGTCGAGATCGAGAACACCCACAACCGCGGCGGCGGCCTCGTCGTCCCGCAGGACGAGGTCGTGCGCATCTGCGAGCGCGCCCGCACGCGCGCGCTGGCGAGCTTCCTCGACGGCGCGCGGTTGTGGAATGCGGCGGTCGCCAGCGGACGGACCGAGGCCGAGCTGGCGGCGCCGTTCGACCTCGTCGCCGTGGCCTTCTCCAAGGGCCTGGGTGCGCCCGGCGGGTCGCTGCTGGCGGGGCCGCGCGAGCTGATCGCGTCCGCCGACCGCGCGCGGCGCATGTTCGGCGGCGCGATGCGCCAGACCGGCCACTACGCCGCCGCCGCGCTGCACGGTGTCGCCCACCACCGCGCCCGGCTGGCCGAGGACCATGCGAACGCCCGCACGCTCGCCGAGGCGATCGCGCCGCTGACCGGCGTGCAGCTGGACCTGGCGACCGTGCAGACCAATATCGTCGTCTTCCACCTCGCGCCCGGCGTGCCCGACGCACCGACCCTGGTCGCCCGGGCGCGCGAGCAAGGCGTGCTGCTGAACGCGTTCGGGCCGCGCACGGTGCGTGCGGTCACGCACCTGGACGTCGATGCGGCGCAGGTCAGGCGTGCGGGGGACGTGCTGCGGCGGCTGCTCGGCCCAACCGGCTGATCCGCAAGGGACCAGCGCCGCAGGGCCAGCATGCGGTGTCACTTGGAGCCCGTTCCGCGCGACGCGGCACCCTGGGCAACCGGCTTGCGCCTCGGCGGCTGCGCGGCCAGCCCATCCTCGAGGGCGGCATTCATCCGGGTCTGCCAACCCGGCCCGCCAGTCCTCGCGCCTACGCGCCGCGCGAACCCCGCTTGGCCGCGCCGCCCGCGGTCGCCGCCTTGGCCACCTTCCTGGCGGCCGGCTGTTTGCCCGTCTCGCGCGCGGGAGCCTTGGCCGCGGCGGTCCGGGTCGCCGGCGGCTTCCTCGCCTTGCCGTGGCTCGCCAGCAAGGTGTCCAGGTTCTTCTCGATCTCGGTCTCGATCGTGCGGCTGAAGGCGCCGAGCAGGAAACCGAGCTTGGCGTCGAGGTCGAAGTGGTCGGCGGCGACGATCAGCCGCCCCTTGACGCCGCTGCGCGTGAACTCGACCGTATCGCTGGTCTCGCCCTGGATCGTCGAGCAGGCCATGCCGAAACGGCTCTCGACCTCGCAGGCCCATTCGCCGGCGATCTTGCGCGCCTCGGCCAGGCCGAGCTTGTGTTCGCGGTGGATTCGGATATCGGGCACGGTTCACTCTCCAGCGTTGAGTCGGGTCAGTGTGGCGTGGCGCTCGGCCGCGGGCAAGCGCGCGATCTCGCGCACCGCGGCGTGAAAGCGCGCGAAGTCTCGCCCTTCGCGCTCGAACAGGCGCTCGAAGGCCGGGACCCGCTCGTCGTACGCGGCCTGGATGCCCAGCGCGGCATTGTTGGCCTGCTCGAACCAGCGGTCGTAGCCGGCATACCCGTCCCAGCGCCCGGTCTTGAGGCCGGCATGGTCGTCGCGCAGCCTGGCCATGCGCGCGGCCTTGGCGGCGCGCTTCGCGTCGTCGTCGAGCGCCGCGTCGTCGTAGATCGCGCGCAGGTCGTCGCGCGCGGTGCGCAGCAACGCGCGGAAGTCGCGCCGGCGCGCGTCGAAAGCCTCGTACTCGGCGCGCGCCTCGGCGCCGGCCTGCCCGGCCAGCCAGCGCGCCACCCCCAGCCGCTCGACCGCGGTGGCGTAGGACTCGTTGAACACCGTGTCGTCGCGCACGTAGACGACCTGGTGCGCCAGCTCGTGGAAGATCAGCCGCGCGAGCTCGCCCTCGGGGTAGCGGATGAAGGTCGACAGCAGCGGGTCGCCGCCCAGCCACTCGGTCCATCCCAGCGTCGAGTACGCCGGCACGCCGTAGACCACCACCTCCCAGCCGCCGGCGCGCAGCTCGGCGGCCAGTTCGTCGGCGGCGTCGCGCGCGTAGTAGCCACGGTAGCCGACGCAGCCGACGACCGGGAAGCACCAGGTCTTCAACTGCAGCGACAGCTCGGGCGCGGCGACGACGTTCCACACCGCGGCCGGCCGGTCCAGCGCCGCATAGTGCCGGTAGCTGCGGTTGTCGGGCAGCGCCAGCTCGGCCACCGCCCAGTCGCGGATGCGCTGCGCCCGCTGCAGCCGCTCGCGCAGCGCCGGCGCGGTCGCGGGGTCGGCGATCCAGTCCGCCAGCGGCCGCGCACGGCGCACGATGTCGAGGTGGCCGCCGACCGATTGCGCGAGGTAGCCCGTGCTCGCGCAGCCGGCCAGCGCCAGCCCCGCCAGCAGTGCCGCCACGGCGAGCAGCCCCAGCGCACGCGCGCGATTCAGCCGCATCGACGACGCCCCCGCACCCCGATCCGCGGCCTCGTGATCACGCCGCGGTCAGACCGCCCGCCACGCGGTGGCCGCCGGGTTCCCCGCGCCGCCCTGCCCGATCGCCGAGCCCGCCGCGGCCCCGGCGATCGCCGGGGCCGTCTCGCCCGGGCGGTCGGCCTCGACCTCGACCAGGCAGTCGTAGAAGGTCGGCCCGCGGCCGATGTCGGTCAGCCGCGGGCTGGTCAGCTCGTTGACGTTGACACCGTCGCGGCCGAACTTGCGCCACCAGACGCCGAGCGCGACGACCACCCCGGGCCGCGCGCGCGTGCTCAGCTCGGCGCGGCAGCGGTAGACGCCGCGGTCGTTGAAGATGCGCACCATGGCGCCGTCGGCGATGCCGCGCGCCGCCGCGTCGTCGGGGTGGATCTCGACCAGCGGCTCGCGCTCGGTGGCGCGCAGGCTGGCGACGTTGACGAAGGTCGAGTTGAGGAAGTTGCGCGCCGGCGGCGAGATCATCGCCAGCGGATAGCGCGCCGCGAGCGCCGGGTCGCGCTCGGCGCATTCGTGGTTGGGGACGAAGTCGGGCACCGGGTAGCCCGGCGCGCTGACGCGCGCGCGGCCGTCGGGGGTCGCGAAGCCGCCGTCGGCGAACGGCCGCGGCGGCACGCGCAGCGGCGTCCAGCCGCGCGCGAACAGCTCGTCCAGGTCGATCCGGCCCGGCCGCCAGGCCTGGCGCACCATCGCCTCGTCGCGGTCGCCGAAGCAGGGATCGTCGAAGCCCATGCGCGCAGCCAGCTCGCGGAAGATGCGCGCATTCGACCGCGCCTGCCCGAGCGGCGCGATCGCGGGGCGGTTCAGCATCGCGTAGGTATGGCCGTAGGCGCCCTGCGTGTCCCAGTGCTCGAGCTGGGTCGTCGCCGGCAGCACGATATCGGCGTGGTCGGCGGTATCGGTCAGGAAATGCTCGAGGACGACGGTGAACAGGTCCTCGCGCGCGAAGCCGGCGGCCACGCGCCGGCCGTCGGGCGCGACCGCGACCGGGTTGCTGTCGTAGACGATCAGCGCCTCGATGCGCGGGCCGAAGCCGGCCGACCCTTCGGCGAGCAGCGCGTCGCCGATCGAGACCATGTTGACGCTGCGCGGGCTGCGCCCGGCGAGCAGGTCCGGGCGCTGCAGCGCATCGACATCGATCGCACCCGCGAACCAGCCCGAGCTCGACAGCAGCATGCCGCCGCCGCGATCGCGCCAGGCGCCGGTCAGGCAGGGCAGCAGCGCGATCAACCGCACCGCGGCGCCGCCGCCGGCGTTGCGCTGCACGCCGTAGTTCATCCGGATCCCGGCCGGCCGCGTCGTCGCCAGGTCGCGCGCCAGCTCGCGGATCTCGTCCGCCGGCACGCCGCAGACCGCCGCGGCGCGCTCGGGCGGCCACTGCAGCGCGCGCTCGCGCAGCGCCGGCCAGCCCTCGGGCCCCTGCTGCAGGTGGCGCGCGACGTAGTCCTCGTCGACGCCGCCGAGCACGACGAGCTCGTGCATCAGCGCCAGCGCCAGCGCGCCGTCGCTGCCCGGGCGCAGCGCGAGGTGGCGGTGGCACTTGTCGGCGGTCTCGGTGCGCCGCGGGTCGATCGCCCACAGCTTGGCGCCGGCGCGCTTGGCCTGCTGCGCGAAGGCCCAGAAGTGCAGGTTGGACGCGATCGAGTGGCTGCCCCAGATGACGACCAGCCGGCTGGCGGCGAAGTCCTGCACGTGCATGCCGAGCTTGCCGCCGTAGGTCAGCGCCAGCGCCTCGCCGCCGGCGGTCGAGCAGATCGTGCGCTCCAGCCGCGACGCGCCGAGCCGGGCGAAGAAGCGCGACGCCATGCCCTCGCCCTGCACCAGCCCCATCGTGCCGGCGTAGCTGTAGGGCAGGATCGCCTGCGCGTCGCGCGCCGCGATCGCGCGCAGCTTGTCCGCGACGATTCCCAGCGCTTCGTCCCAGCCGATCGGCTCGAAGCGCCCGCCGCCCTTGGGGCCGGTGCGCCTGAGCGGCGTCAGCACGCGATCGGGGTGGTAGGTCCGTTCGGGGTAGCGGCTGACCTTGGTGCACAGCGCACCCTGCGTCGTCGGGTGGTCGGGGTCGCCGGCCATGCGCACCGCGCGCCCGCCCTCGACGCTCACGCGCCAGGCGCAGGTGTCGGGGCAGTCGTGCGGGCAGAAGCCCTGCACGGTGGTGGCGGCAGCAGCGGCGGCGCTCATGCCGCTATCGTATCGGGGCGCGGCCGTCGTGCACCGCGGGCACCCCGATCGCCCCGCGGCGCGGAAACGGCGGGCCACCCAGGGACATCCCGGCGCCTCTAAACTGGGTCGCTCCGTCCGCCTCGCCCCGGGGTCCGCACGATGAAGCTGATCGAATCCATCCTCGCCGACGCGCCGTCCATCGCCGCGATGCGGCGCGATATCCACGCCCACCCCGAGCTGTGCTTCGAGGAGGAGCGCACCTCCGAGCTGATCGCGCGCGCGCTCGCCGACTGGGGCATCGAGGTGCACCGCGGCCTCGGCAAGACGGGCGTCGTCGGCATCGTTCGCGGCGGCAGCTCGGCGCGTGCGGTCGGGCTGCGGGCCGACATCGACGCGCTGCCGATGACCGAGCACAACCGCTTCGCCCACGCCAGCCGCCACCCCGGGCGCATGCACGCCTGCGGCCACGACGGCCACACCGCGATGCTGCTGGCCGCGGCCAAGCACCTGGCGGCGAACCGCGGCTTCGACGGCAGCGTCGTTCTCGTCTTCCAGCCTGCCGAGGAAGGCGGCGGCGGCGCGCGCGAGATGATCGCGGACGGCTTGTTCGAGCGCTTCCCGATGGAGGCGATCTTCGGCGCCCACAACTGGCCGGGGATGGCGGTCGGGCAGTTCGCGCTCGCGCCGGGGCCGGTGTTCGCGAGCTCGAACGACTTCCAGATCACGATCTCGGGCAAGGGTGCGCACGGCGCGATGCCCAACCTGGGCATCGACCCGGTGCCCGCGGCCTGCCAGATGGTGCAGGCCTTCCAGACCATCGTCACGCGCAACAAGCGCCCGCTGGACACCGCGGTGATCTCGGTGACGATGATCCACGCCGGCGAGGCGACCAACGTCATCCCCGACACCTGCACCCTGGGCGGCACCGCGCGCACCTTCACGACCGAGGTGCTGGACCTCGTCGAGCGCCGCATGAAGGCCGTTGCCGAGGCGACCGCGGCCGCGTTCGAGTGCGGCGTCGAGTTCCAGTTCAGGCGCAACTACCCGCCGACCATCAACCACGCGGCCGAGACCGACTTCGCGCGCGAGCTGCTGGCCGAGGTCGTCGGCGCCGGCAACGTGCTGCCGTTCGAGCCGACGATGGGCGCCGAGGACTTCAGCTACTACCTGCAGCACAAGCCGGGCTGCTACTTCCTGATCGGCAACGGCGACGGCAGCCACCGCGCCGGCGGCCACGGGTTGGGGCCGTGCATGCTGCACAACCCGAGCTACGATTTCAACGACGACCTGATCCCGCTGGGCGCGACGGCCTGGGTGCGGCTGGCCGAGAAGTGGCTCGCCTCACCGAGGCGCTGAGCGCGGCGGCGGCGCCGGCGCCCGGCCGGCTCCCCGGCGGGCGCCCCCTGGCACGAAAGGACCGCGCAAGATGACCGACGCCTCCCGCTTCTTCGCCCAGACCTACGCCGAGGCGCGCCAGGGCTTCGTGGCTGCGGCCGAGGAGGCCGGGCTCGACGTGCACGGCCACGCGCACCCGATGCTCGGCAAGGACGGCGAGCCGCTGGCGATGGACGCCGCGCGCTTCGGCCCCGCCGACGCGCCGGCGCTGCTGATCGTCTCCAGTGCCTGCCACGGGGTCGAGGGCTTCTGCGGCTCGGGCGTGCAGCGCGCGCTGCTGGCCGAGCCGGCGTTCCATGCGGACGCCACTGCGGCCGGTGTGGCGGTGCTGTACGTCCACGCGCTCAACCCCTGGGGTTTCTCGTGGTGGCGGCGGGTGACGCAGGAGAACGTCGACCTGAACCGCAATTTCGTCGACTTCGACCAGCCGCTGCCGGCCAACCCCGCCTACGACGAGCTCGCGCGCGCGATCGTGCCGCGCGAGTGGCCTTCGCCCGAGTCCGACGCCAGGCTCGCCGCCTACGCCGACGCCCACGGCCAGCGCGCGCTGCAGGAGGCGATCAGCCGCGGCCAGTACGCCCACCCGGAAGGGCTGTTCTACGGCGGCCGCGCGCCGACCTGGAGCCACCAGACGCTTCGCCACGTGCTGCACGACCACGGCCGGCGCTGCGCGCGGATGGGATGGATCGACCTGCACACGGGGCTGGGGCCGAGCGGCCACGGCGAGCGCATCTTCGCCGGTCCCGACGATGCCGACGCGATCGCCCGCGCCCGTGCGTGGTGGGGCGACGCGGTGACCTCGATCTACGACGGCAGCTCGAGCTCGGCACGGCTGACCGGGCTGATGTGGCTGGCCGCGGGGCAGGAATGCCCGCAGGCGGAGCACACCGGGATCGCGCTGGAGTACGGCACGTTGCCGCTGCCCGCGGTCATCGAGGCGCTGCGTGCGGACCACTGGCTGGCGCTGCACCCCGAGGCCCCCAACGCGCAGCGCGACGCCATCCGCCGCCGCACGCGCGACGCCTTCTACACCGACGACGATGCGTGGAAGGCGCGCATCGTCGAGCAGGGCTTGCAGGCGGCGTGCGAGGCGGTGCGGGGGTTAGCGGGGGACTGAGAGCCTGTGAGGGCAGCGATCGCGACCGGCCCGCCTGCCTACCTGCCACGTGTGGCGCGGCGAAGCCGGCAGCGGGCCGGCTTCTCGGAGGCCGCATTGGTATTCGACCGTCGAAGACAGATGCGGCTGCCTGCCGAGGTCGGCGGGTGCCCTTGCCCGTAAGTGAAGGGGGAGCCGGCGGCGCAAGCCGACGGCGGAGGAGCGAGCCCGGACACAAACAGTCCTGCGGACTGTTTGTGCCTGGCGAGCGCCCGGGGCACTGTCCCCGGGCATGGAGGGCAAGGGCACCCGCCGACCTCGGCTCGCGCGGATCGAGGCATGCCGATCCAGTTGCGAAGCACGGGCGAGCGCTCTTCCAGGCAGCTCATGCCCGAAGGATCAGCCCGCCCGCGTCAACCTGCCCAGCAAACCCGCCGTCGACGCATCCAGCCCTGCCATGTCGCCACTGTCGAAGCGCGGCAACAGCTCGTTGCACAAGGCCTTGCCGAGCTCGACCCCCCACTGGTCGAAGGCGTTGAGGCACCAGATCGCGGCGCTGGTGAAGACGCGGTGCTCGTACAGCGCCAGCAAGGCCCCGAGCGCGCGCGGCGTCAGCGCGTCCAGCACCAGCGTCGTGCTCGGCCGGTTGCCGGGGAAGCTGCGATGGCGCGCGATCACCGCCGCGTCGATGCCGGCCGCGGCGGTCGGCGGCTTCTCGCGCAAGGCCTGCTCGGCCGTCTTGCCCAGCATCAGCGCCTGCGACTGCGCCAGCGCGTTGGCCAGCAGCTTGCGGTGCAGGTCGGCATGGCCGTGGGTCGGCCGGCGCACGACGATGAACTCCACCGGCACCACGTCGCTGCCCTGGTGCAGCATCTGGAAGAACGCGTGCTGGCCGTTGGTGCCGGGCTCGCCCCAGACCACCGGGCTGGTCGCGTAGGGCAGCGGCTCGCCGGCGACGTCGACCGACTTGCCGTTGCTCTCCATCTCGAGCTGCTGCAGGTAGGCCGGCAGCCGCTTCAGCCCCTGGTGGTAGGGCGCGACGCAGCGCGTCGGGAAGCGGTGGAAATTGCGGTACCAGACGTCGAGCAGCCCGAGCTGCAGCGGCAGGTTGGACTCGACCGGCGTCTCGGCGAAGTGGCGGTCCATCGCGTGCGCGCCGGCGAGAAACTCGCGGAAATGCTCGCTGCCGATCGCGATCGCGATCGGCAGCCCGATCGCGCTCCACAGCGAGTAGCGCCCACCGACCCAGTCCCAGAAACCGAAGGTCGTGTCGATGCCGAACGCGGCCGCCGCCTCGACGTTCGTCGTCGTGGCGACGAAGTGGCGCTCCATGTGCTGCCCGCCCTTAGACAGGAACCACTCGCGCGCGACCTGCGCGTTGGCCATCGTCTCCTGCGTCGTGAAGGTCTTGCTGGCGACGACGAACAGGGTGCTGCGCGGGTGCAGCCGGCGCAGCACCGGCGCGATATCGTGGCCGTCGACGTTGCTGACGAAGTGAAAGCGCAGCTCCGGGTGGACGCAGGCGTCCAGCGCCGGCACCACCATCTGCGGGCCGAGGTCGCTGCCGCCGATGCCGATGTTGACGATGTCGGTAATCCCGCGCGCCGGCTCACGCACATGGTCGGCGAAGGCGAGCATCGCGTCCAGCACCGCGTGCACCTCGGCGTTGAACGGTGTGGCCGCGCCGCGCGGCGCGCGCAGCGCGGTGTGCAGCACGGCGCGGCCCTCGGTGGCGTTGATCGGCTCGCCGGCGAACATCGCGTCGCGCCGGGCCTCGACGCCGCACGCTCGCGCCAGGTCGGCGAGCAGCCGTCGCGCGGCGTCGTCCCACAGCGCCTTCGACAGGTCGGCGAAGACCTCCGGCGCCTGCACGCCGAAGCGATCGAATCGCACCGGGTCGCGCGCGAAGGCTTCGCGCAGGTCCAGCGCGCGGCCGTGGGCATCGTGGTGGTGGGCCAGCGCGGCCCAGGCCTCGGTGCGGTCGCAGCGGCTGGAGTCCATCGCGTGGGCGGCCTGCCGTTCAGCCGCCGGGCCGGGCATCGATCGCGCGCTCCAGCGCCGCGGCCGCCGCAGCCGAGTCGCGGATGCCCGCGGCGAGCAGCTCGGTGGCCATCGCGTCCTCGTTGAGCGACCAGCGGAAGCTCGCCTCGTTGAAGGTCATCGCGTGCATGGGGGCGGCCTCGGCCTCGTCGCGAACCAGCACCCGCGGCACCTCGCCCTCGCCCGCACACAACGCGTCCAGCAGCGCGCCATCGATCGCCAGCCGCTCGCAGCCGGCCAGCGCCAGCGCCTGCGCCGCATCGTGCAGCTCGCTGCCCATGACCTCGGTGTCCAGGCCGTAGTGGCGCAGGTAGCGCCACACGCACGCCAGCCTGGCCACGCCGGGGTCTTCGGCGCCGCCGGCCGCACCGCGAAGGTCTGCGCCGGGATGGTCCGCCCCGCGGGTGACTGCCCCTGCGGCCCCGCCTAGCCCCTTCACCCGCGGCTGCCAGCGCGCGATGCGCCCGACCGGGCATGCGATGCGCGCGACGTCGGCATCGCCGCACAGCACGGCCTGGCACAGCGTGATCACGAGCGTCGCCTCGCAGCCTATGCCCTCGCGCGCCAGCGCACGCGCGGCCTGGATGCCCTCCCAGGTGGCCGGGATGCGGACCCGCACGCGCGCGCGATCTGCACCCGACTTCTCTGCCAGCTGCAGCAGACGTCGCGCGCGCGCGACGGTGCCGGCGGTGTCGAAGGCCAGCCGGGCGTCGACGTCGATGGCGACGCAGCCGGGCACGTCGCGCGACACGGCAACACCGACACCCACCCGCACCGCGTCGGCAAGGTCGGGCAGCGGCTCGCCGGCGTGGGCGGCGAGCGTGTCGTCCAGCAGCGGCGCGTGCGCCGGCTGACGCAGCGCGTGCAGCACTGCCGCATCGTCGATCGACGCATCGCGCGGCGCCGCCCGCATCACGACGCCGGCGTCGGCCGTCGTCGCCACGATCCCGGTGTGGGTCTTCAGCGCGTCGAGAAGCCTCATGCCGCGATTAGACCCGATGCCGCGCCGCGCCGGCCATCGTGATCGGTGACAGGCTGCGACGCCTCACCCTGGGGGTGGCGGCGGGCGCTGCGGCCTGTTACAAACCGCGCTGCGATGATCAAGCTGTCTGCCCTGCTGCTCGCCCTGGCCGTCTGCACGGCCGGCGCCGAGACCCTGACCGCCGGCCCCGACGGCGCACCGATGAGCTTCCAGCAGGCGCTCGAGCGAGCCGCCGACGGCGACACCATCGAGCTGCTGCCGGGGACCTACAAGGGCCAGGTCGGCGTCGTCACGCAGCGCCGGCTGACGATCCGCGGCGTCGGCGCACGGCCGGTTTTCGACGCCGGCGGCGCGCACGCCGAGGGCAAGGCGATCTGGGTCGTGCGCGACGGCGACGTGACGATCGACAACGTCGAGTTCCGCGGCGCGCGCGTGCCCGACGGCAACGGCGCCGCGCTGCGCTTGGACAGGGGCCGGCTGCTGCTGCAGCGCTGCCGGCTGGTCGACAATCAGAACGGGCTGCTGACCGGCAACGACGGCGCGGCCGAGCTCGTGATCCGCGACAGCGAGTTCGCGCGCGCCCCCGAGGTCGTCGGCAGCCTGCCGCACCTGCTGTACGCCGGGCGCATCGGCCGGCTCGAGATCACCGGCAGCCGCTTCCACCAGGGGTTCGAGGGGCACCTGATCAAGTCGCGCGCGCGCTCGACGCGCATCGCCTACAACCTGATCGTCGACGGTGCGGGCGGCGGCGCGAGCTACGAGATCGACCTGGCCAACGGCGGCGACGCGGTGGTCGTCGGCAACATCGTCGCCCAGAGCCGCCAGACGCAGAACCCGGTCGTCATCGCCTACGGCGCCGAGGGCCGGGTGTGGGATCGCAACCGGCTGCTGCTGTCGCACAACACGCTGGTCAGCGACTTCCCGCTGGCGTGGTTCCTGCGCGCCTGGCCCGACAAGCTCGGCGCCGGCACGACGATCCGCGCCGTCAACAACCTGACCGTCGGCGCCGGGCTGTTCGCGCTCGGCGCGTCGGGCGATTTCGACGGCAACCGCTGGACCTGGTCCTCGTCGCTCGAGGGCCCGGGCGCGCTCGCGTTCGAGCTCGCGCGCGATTCGCGGCTGCGCGGCAGCGCCGACGACCCGCGCACGCTGGCCGGCGACGAATCGCTGCCGACGGCCGAGTTCAGCTTGCCGATCGGGACCCGGCCGCTGGCACCGCCAGCGGCGTGGTCGCCCGGGGCGCTGCAGCGCTGAATCGCGTTGGCGTTCGATCGACGAGGACTGCGTTGTCGGCGTTCGTCCGCGTTCGGTCCGTTGCAGTCTTCGACGACCTGCTCGCATGTGGCATTCGACGACCAGCGCGAGCCGAGGCCAGCGGGTGCCCTTCCGCTCCATGCCCGGGGACAGTGCCCCGGGCGCTCGCCAGGCACAAACAGTCCGCAGGACTGTTTGTGTCCGGGCTCGAAAACCAACACGGTGGCTCGCCACCGGGCGGCGGGTGCCCTCGGCCGTAAGGCTCCTCCTTTACTTGCGGTCAAGGGTGCCCGCCGGCCTTGGCACGCGCGCAGGTCGAACGCCAGAGAAAGCGAAGAACCGACTTCCGTGACCGGCAGCTACCTGCCGCCTCCGGCCCTTCGACCGCGGGCGCCACTCGAAAGCTCGAACGCCATCCCGTGTGAGTCGCGCCGGGCGCGCGGGATCGGGGTGCGTGCCGGCCGCGCAGGCCGGGCGGGGGCTCAGCCGGCTGCGGCGGCCCGGCTCGCGGCCTTGTCGTCGCCGGCGATGCCGAGCAGCGTCGCCACCCCGTACAGCCGGGCCAGTGCGGCGAGCTTGTCCGGTACCTCGGCAAGCTCGAACCCGAGCCCGCGCGACGTTGCCAGCCGCCGCGCCTGCAGCAGCAGCGCGATCGCGCCGGTATCGAGCACCGCCAGCGCCGACGCATCGATGCGCAAGGCGCCCGAGGCCGGCAGCGCCCGCTCGACGCCGCGCAGCACCGCGGCCGCCTCGTCCATCGTCACCGTGGCCGGCAGCGCGAATCCGGCCGGCGCGACGGCCGGCGGCGCCACCTCGTCGCGGGCGGTCGCGCTCACTTCGACGGCGCGCCCGCGGAGGTGTCGGCAGGGGCGCTCGCCGGCGCTGCGTTGCGCTCGGCGAGCTTGGCGATCAGGCCGTCGATGCCCCCCGTGGCGATCTCCTGCGCGAAGCTGCTGCGGTACTGGTCGACGAGCCAGATCCCGAGCACGTTGACGTCGAAGATGCGCCAGCTCTCGCCGTGGCGCTCGAGCCGGTAGTCGAGCTGGATCGGCTCGTTGCCGCCGCCGCGCACCTCGCTGCGCACGAGCACGTTCTCGTCGCCGGGCCGCATGCGAAGCGGCATGAAGTGCAAGTCGGTTTCCGGCTTGACCTGCGCCAGCGCCCCGGCGTAGGTGCGCACCAGCAGCGTCTTGAACTCGCTCTGCAGCCGCTCGCGCTGCTCGGGTGACGCCTGCCGCCAGCGCACGCCGACCGCCGACGCCGTCATGCGCGGGAAGTTCAGGTGCGGCAGCAGCTTCGCGTCCACGAGTGCGATCACCTTGGGGATGTCGCCGGCCTGGATCGCGGCGTCGGCCTTGACCGCGTCGAGCAGATTCTTCGAGATCTCGCGCACGAACGCGTCCGGGGCGGTGGCCGCGGCCCGCGCCGGCGTGGCGTGCAGCGCCAGCGCGCCGGCCGACAGCGCGGCCAGCGCGGCCAGCGCCCAGGCCCGGTTCAGGAACAAGCGTCGCATCGTCGTGGTGGTCGTCATCGTCGTCGTCATCCTGTCTTCGCGCCGCGCGCCCCGGTTCGGGCGCCGGCGGCGTCGCGTGTCGAGCCGGGTCGCAGCACCTGCGCGCCGCTCTTCAACGCGCCGGCATGGCCTGCGGTGCACCGGCGCACACGGGCGGGGTCTTCAGCGCGCGGCTGGCTCCTCCCAGTCGGGCTCGGGCAGCGGCGGCGGGTCCCCGTCGTAGACCAGGTTGCGCCGCCGCGCCAGGTAGGCGTCGCGCAGGAAGACGTAGCGGTCCAGCGCCGCCTGCTCCAGCAGCCGGCTCGCACCCAGCAGCCGGGCGCGCGTGTCGACCACGTTCAGCAGGCTCGCGATGGTGATCTGCGCCTCCTCGAGCCCGATGCGCGCGGTCGACGTCGCCGCCATGTCCAGCGGGCGGCCCGCGGTGTCGCGCACGCTCGACGGCCCGAGCAGCGGCAGCACCAGGTAGGGCCCCGCCGGCAGCCCCCAGCGGCCCAGTGTCTGGCCGAAGTCCTCGCTCTGGCGCTCCAGCCCGGCCTCGGTGCCGATGTCCAGCAGCCCGCCGAAGCCGAAGACCGAGTTCACCGCCACCCGCATCGTCATCGTCAGCGCCGGCTCGGGTTTGGCCTGCAGCAGGTGGTTGACCGCCGACCACGCGTCGTCGAGGTTGCCGAAGAAGTTGCCCACGCCGGTGCGCACGAACGACGGCACCTGGTCGCGCCAGGTGCGCGCCACCGGCGCGAGCACGGCGTCGTCGACGGCGTCGTTGAAGCGCTGCATGCCGCGGTTGTAGCCCTCGAAGGGGTCGTCCGGGTTGGGGTTCGGCACGCTCGCGCAGCCGCCGAGTGCGGCCGCCAGCGCCAGCAGCACGGCGGCGGTCCAGCGGCGCGGGGTGACGGCCTCGATCATCGGACGACCCCCCGCTCCTGGCGCCGAGGGACGAGCGCCCGGGAGCAGCCCGACGTGTTCATTGCCCGCCCCCGCCGGCCCCCGCCGCGCTGTTGGCGAGGAACTGCCCGATCAGGTTCTCCAGCACCACCGCCGACTGCGTCTGCACGATGCGGCCGCCGTCGGCGAGCATCGCCTCGTCCGGGCCGGGCTCCAGGCCGATGTACTGGTCGCCGAGCAGCCCGGCGGTCAGGATCTTGGCCGAGGTGTCCTTCGGAAACGCGAACCCGCTGCGGATGCTCATCGTCACCACCCCCTCGTAGGTCACCGGATCCAGCCCGATCGAGGTCACGCGGCCGACCAGCACCCCGGCGCTGCGCACCGGCGCGCGCGCCTTCAGGCCGCCGATGTTGGTGAAGCGCGCCTGGAGCGTGTACGAGTCGCCGCCGTCGAAATTGCCCAGGTTGGCCGCCCTCATCGCCAGGAAGACGAGCGCGATCATGCCCAGCAGCACGAACAGCCCGACCAGGGTCTCGATGCCTTTCTTCGCCATGCTTTGGATCCTTGCCAGTCGTCGCGGGGAGGCCAGCGGTTGCAGGGTGTCGGGTCGGGGTGCCGTCGGCGTGCCGTCACGGCGTCGTGAACATCAGCGCCGTGAGCACGAAGTCCGTGCCCAGCACCGCCAGCGACGAGATCACGACCGTGCGCGTCGTCGCGTAGGCCACGCCCTCCGGCGTGGCCTCGGTCTCGTAGCCCTGGTACAGCGCCACCGCGGTGCAGATGACGCCGAACACCGCCGCCTTGACGATGCCGTTGCCGACGTCGCGCCACCAGTCCACCCCGTTCTGCATCACCGACCAGAAGTTGCCGGCGTCGACGCCGATCAGCCCCACCGCCACCACCCAGGCCCCGAGGATGCCGACGGCCGAGAACATCGCCGCCAGCAGGGGCATCGCGACGATGCCGCCGAGGAAACGCGGCGCCAGCACGCGCTGGCGCGGGTCGACCGCCATCAGCTCCATCGCCGCGAGCTGCTCGCCGGCCTTCATCAGCCCGATCTCGGCCGTCAGCGAGGTGCCGGCGCGGCCGGCGAACAGCAGCGCCGTCACCACCGGCCCGAGCTCGCGCACCAGCGACAGGTTGACGATCAGCCCCAGGCTCTCGGCCGCGCCGTAGGTCACCAGCGCGTAGTACATCTGCAGCGCCAGCACGAAGCCGACCGCGACCCCGGAGGCGACGATGATCAGCAGCGAGCGGTTGCCGATCGCGTGGATCTGGTGCACGACGAGGTAGAAGCGCCGCAGCGACCCCGGCAGCGCGCGCAGCAGGTCGAGGAAGAACAGCGCCGCGTGGCCGAAGCCGTGCAGCACCCGCAGCGTGCGAGCGCCGAGCTCGGCGAGCAGGTTCATCGCGGCGCCCCCGCTCCAGCACCGGTGGCGCCGGCGCCGGCCCCGGCCGCCCCACCCGCGGCGGCGAGCCCGAAATCCGCGTCGAGCTCGGGCGCCGGGTAGTGGAACTTGACCGGCCCGTCGGGCTCGCCGCGCACGAACTGGCGCACCTCGGGGTCGGTCGAATCCATCAACTCCTTCGGCGTGCCCTGGGCGACGAGGCGGCCGCCGGCGGCCATCAACACGACCCAGTCGGAGATCGCCATGCACTCGGGCACGTCGTGCGAGACGACGAGCGAGGTCGCGCCGGTGACGTCGTTGAGCGTGCGGATCAGCTTGGCCGCCACGCCCATCGAGATCAGGTCGAGCCCGGCGAAGGGCTCGTCGTACATGATCAGCTCGGGGTCGAGCGCGATCGCGCGCGCCAGCGCGATGCGCCGCGCCATGCCGCCCGAGACCTCGGCGATGCGCAGCGAGGCCGCGCCGCGCAGCCCGACCGCGTTGAGCTTCATCAGCACGATGTCGCGGATCATCGCCTCCGGCAGGTCGGTGTGCTCGCGCAGCGGGAAGGCGACGTTCTCGAACACCGTCAGGTCGGTGAACAGCGCGCCGAACTGGAACAGCATCCCCAGCCGCCGGCGCAGCGCGTGCATCTGCGCCTTGTCGCCGACGTCGAGCACCTGACCGTCGAAGACGACGCGGCCCTTCGTGGCCGCGTGCACGCCGCCGATCAGCCGCAGCAGCGTCGTCTTGCCGCAGCCCGACCCGCCGAGGATGGACGTCACCTTGCCGCGCTCGAAACGCAGCGAGATGTCGGCGAGGATCGTGCGCCGCTCGTCGTAGCCGAACGTGACGCGGTCGATCTCGATGAGGGCGTCGGGGGGGGTCAAGCGCGGACGATGCCCGGGCGGTGTCCGACCCGGGAGCGGGCACGGCGGGCGCATGTTCTTCTATACAGGCAGTATCGCATGCCGCTCGCAGCCCCCGTATTCATCCGAGACCGCGCCGGCGTCAGACTGCCGGCTTCGCGGGCCGACGCCCGACGGAAGGCCTCGCGCGCCAGGCGAACCAGGTGGCCGCAACCAGCATCCCGGCCATCGACAGGCCGATCGCCGCCAGATGCGCGAGTGCGAATCGGATCCCGAGCGCCAGGCCCGAGACATAGGTGTCCCGGCTGGCACTGAGCAGGAACTGCAGCGCCGAGAACATCCGGCCGTACTTGACGATCGCATCCTGCGTGCCGGCCGATGCCAGCAGCCAGCCCAGCCCGACGCTCGACAGTGCCCACAGGACACCGACGACGATACGCCGTCGGTCGGGCGCGATCGCGGCGCCGACCAGGACGCTCGCGGTCAGTCCCACCAGGCATGCGTAGGCGAGCACGCAGGCTGTCGCGCGGATGCCGCCGCCACCGGCCATCAGCTCGGTCAGGTTGTCGGTGGCCGCCCAGCTGACGACGACCAGGTGCCACGCGGGCAGGACCCACAGCCCGTGCAGGATCAGATGCGCGACGCTGCCGCCTCGCCAGCCAGGTGGCAGAAGCGCGCCGTGCAGCGCGCTGCCGAGCGCCAGCGCCCAGACGACACCCGCCAGCAGGACCGCCAGGCGGCCCGTGAGCTCGATTGCAGGTGCGATGTCGAGCACCGGTGCCCCGACCAGATCGTGCAGGCTCTCGAGGGGCGCCGCGACGAGCAGCAGCAGTGCCAGCGCCAGCGGGCCGGCGACGAGCGCCGCGGCGACCTGCGCGACCGGCACGCCGCGGGACGGCACGGCGGCCCGTCCGATCCATGGGGGCAGGCCGAACATCGCGAGCGCAACCGCCGGGATCACCAGCGCCGACCACGGCCGGCCGTCAGGCGCCAGCAGCTCGCGCAGGTTGTAGGGCACAGTCGGCACCAAGGCCAGCGCCAGACCCGATGCGAGCACGACGGCAGTCGCGAAGGCCGCCAGGACCGCCACGCGGGCGGCGGCGCGGTCTGAGCCGACGGGCACGCTCGGCCCACCGTACACCCGCGGATCCGGCGCGACCTGCCCGGCAGCATCATCCAGCGCCCGATCCTCGGCTGCGGTCACTGCCCGGATGCGGTACCCCTCGACGCGTTGCGGCCTGGTCCGCGCGGACGACGGCCAAAGCCCGACCGCCATCAGGCCTGCGGCCGCAGCGATGAGCACGTCGCCGGTATCGACGACACGGCCGGGAAGCAGGACCTGGAGGACCTCGACGACGGTCGCGAGTGCCGCGGCACTGACCGCCGCAACGGCGGCGCGTCCGGCACGCGATCGCGGCCAGGGACCCAGAACCCATGCCACCGTCAATGCGAATCCGCCGTAGATGGCCACGCGCCGCAGCGCGTTCGTCACGAGGTAGAGCTCCGTCGCCGTCGCGTAGCTGGCAAAGGGCGTCATGTCCAGCATGAGGGTGCGCTCTCGCAGCGCCTGCGGCTCGCTCGCAAAATCGAACGGCCAGGTCTGCAGGGCGATGATCGACAGCGCCGCCAGCAAGGGCCAGACCCACGCGATCCTGCGTGCGATCGAGGGGTCGCCGACCGAGGCGCGACGCTTGCCGGTCCACCGTACCGCGGTGGCCACAGCGACGCCCGCAGCCGCCGCGACGATGTCGGTCGTGTCGACGACACGCGACAGGACCAGGATCTGCGCCAGCTCGAGCAACGCCGCCAGGGCCACGAGCGCCAGGCCCGCGGCGCCGGGCGCGATCGACCACGCACGGCGTATCAGCAAGGCCGCCAGGGCCCAGATGGTCGCGTCCAGGGCGAAGTCGACCAATCCGGCCACGGGCTGCGCATCCCACGTGGCAAAGGGCAGCAGTTGCACCTTGCCCGACTTCCACTTGTCGACGATTTCCGAGCGGCTGACGGTGAGATCCAGCGGCAGCAGCGCGTAGACGACCAGGCCGATCACGTACACGAGGGCTGCCCTGCGCCACGCCGCGTCGGGCGACGCGCTGCGCTGCCAGAAGCTCCGCGGCACCAGGGGCCAGGCCAGAACGCCCAGCGCGGCGCCGATCGATTGCGCGACGATGTCCGACAGCGTCGGCTGACGGCCGGCGAAAAAGGTCTGCGCGAACTCCAGCGAGACGGCCAGTGCACTGCAAGCAGCCCAGACCACGACCGCGGTCAGCGCGATCGCCATGGCCGATCGCAGGCGCAAGCGCGACGCGACCGCAGCCAGCCAAAGCAGCGCAAGCGGCAGTGCCAGCAGCAAGTTGGCGGCGAAGTCGGGCCGCGACGCGATCGTCAGCGGCCCCTCGAGCAAGGCCGCGAAGCGCGCCCAGGCCTGCCCGGGGTCCGCGGGGGCCCAGCGCAGGGGAACCAGGCTGCCGTAGACCGGAAAGGCCGTGTAGGCCAGCGCTGCGAGCAGCGGCCAGCGAGAAGGGCGCGCGGACGCGTTCTGAGCCTCCATCACCTGGCAGTATCCGCGAGGCCCGCGCCGCCTGCCGGGCGGCGATCGTCGATACTGCGCCGCGACGCATTCATTCCGGCATTGCACGTGCTGCGCGACCGCTTCGCTTCGCCACCGTGCGCCGCCCTCGGGTGGCGCGCAGGCGACGACGCATGACCGAGCACGAGCCCTCCCTCCTGGCCGGCGCGCTGCGTCGCGCGCGAGCGGGCGACACCATCGTCCTCCCCCCCGGCGTCCACGCCGGCGCGGTCGGCATCATCACCCAGCCCGGCCTGACCCTCACCAGCCCCGGCCCCGGCGCCGTGCTGCGCGCCGACGGGCGCCATGCCGAAGGCAAGGGGATCCTCGTCGTCCGCGCGCCAAGTGTGCGGATCGCGAACCTCGAATTCCGCGGCGCCCGCGTTCCCGCCGGCAACGGTGCCGGCATCCGCTTCGAGTCCGGCTCGCTGGTGCTGGACCGCTGCCGCTTCGTCGACAACGAGATGGGCATCCTCACGGCGGGCCGGCCGGACATGACGCTGGCGGTCACCCACTGCCACTTCGGCGACGCCCCGCGCCACGACAGCGGCATGCTGCACCACCTGCTCTACGTCGGCGCGATCGGGCACTGCGTCGTCATGCACAGCCGCTTCGGCGGCGGCTGGCGCGGCCACCTGCTCAAGAGCCGCGCGCGCGTCAACCGCATCCTGTTCAACGAATTCGACGACGGCGAGGCCGGCGGCGCGTCGTACGAGGTGGAGTTTCCGAACGGCGGCGACGCCATGGTGCTGGGTAACCGGATCGCGCAGTCGCCGGCGAGCGACAACCCGGCGATGCTGAGCATGGGTGCCGAGGGTGGCGGCGCGGGGCCGCACCGGCTGCTGCTGCGCGGCAACCACTTCGTCGACCGTCGCGCGCGCTCGGCCGACGCGCCGTCGCGCTTCGTCCACCTGTGGCCCGAGCGGCTCGCAGGGCCGCTGGAGGTGCTGGCCGAGGGCAATCGCTTCGACGGTGCCGGTCGGATCGGGTTGCCGGGCTGAAACGGCTGCCGCGCGCGACGCGGCGCGCCCCCCCGCATCAGCGCCTCAACCCACCATCCCCTGCGCCCGCAGGTAGCCGATCACGCGCTCGGCGGCATCCTCGGCGCTCAGCGCGACGGTGTCGATGCGCATCTCGGGCTGCTCGGGCGGCTCGTAGGGCGAGTCGATGCCGGTGAAATTCTTCAGCTCGCCGCGCCGCGCCTTGCGGTACAGGCCCTTGACGTCGCGCCCCTCGGCCACGTCCAGCGGGGTGTCGACGTGGACCTCGACGAACTCGCCGTCGGGCAGCAGCCGGCGCGCGGTGTCGCGCTCGGCGCGGAACGGCGAGATGAACGCCGTCATCACGATCAGCCCGGCGTCGGCCATCAGCTTGGCGACCTCGGCGATGCGGCGGATATTCTCGACCCGGTCGGCCTCGGTGAAGCCCAGGTCCTTGTTCAGCCCGTGGCGCACGTTGTCGCCGTCGAGCAGGTAGGTGTGACGTCCGGCGGCGTGCAGCTTCTTCTCGACCAGGTTGGCGATCGTCGACTTGCCCGACCCCGACAGGCCGGTGAACCACAGCACCGCCGGCCGCTGGCCCTTGAGCCGCGCGCGTGCCGCCTTGTCGACGTCGACATGCTGCAGGTGGATGTTGCTCGCGCGGCGCAGCGCGAAGTGCAGCATGCCCGCACCCACCGTGTGGTTGCCGATGCGGTCGACGAGGACGAATCCGCCGAGCTCGCGGCTGGTCTCGTAGGGCTCGAAGACGACCTGGCGGTCGAGCGCGATATTGGCCACGCCGATGCCGTTGAGTTCGAGCTGCTTGGCCGCCAGGTGCTCCATGGTGTCGACGTCGAGCGCGTACTTCAGGTCGGTCACGCTGGCGCCGACGCTGCGGCTGCCGATCTGCAGCTGGTACTGGCGCCCCGGCATCAGCGGCTCGTCGGCCATCCAGACGAGGGTGCACTCGAACTGGTCCGCCGCCTCCGGTGGATCGTCGGCGGCGGCGACGACGTCGCCGCGCGACGCGTCGACCTCGTCGGCCAGTGTCAGCGTGACCGCCTGCCCGGCGACCGCGCGCGCCAGCTCGCCGTCGGGGCCGATCACGCTGGCCACCGTCGTCGCCCGCCCCGACGGCAGCACGCGGACGCGGTCGCCTGGCGCGACGCTGCCGCGCGCGATCGTGCCGGCAAAGCCGCGGAAATCCTGGTGCGGGCGGTTGACCCACTGCACCGGCATGCGCAGCGGGCCGGCCTGCGCGCGCGCATCGTCGACCTCGACCGTTTCCAGCCAGGCCATCAGCGTCGGGCCGCGGTACCACGGCGTGTGCTCGCTGTGCGCCAGCATGTTGTCGCCGCCCAGCGCCGACAGCGGGATCGCCGTCACCTGCTCGAGCCCGATCTGGCGTGCGAACCCGGCGTAGGCCTCGACGATGCGATCGAACACCGCCTGCGACCAGTCGACCAGGTCCATCTTGTTGACCGCCAGCACGACGCGGCGGATGCCGACCAGCCGCACGAGGTGGCTGTGCCGGCGCGTCTGCGTCATCAGCCCCTTGCGCGCGTCGACCAGGATCACCGCGGCGTCGGCGGTCGACGCGCCGGTGACCATGTTGCGCGTGTACTGCTCGTGCCCCGGCGTGTCGGCGACGATGAACTTGCGCCGCTCGGTGTGGAAGAAGCGGTAGGCGACGTCGATCGTGATGCCCTGCTCGCGCTCGGCCGCCAGGCCGTCGACGAGCAGCGCGAAGTCGATCTCGCCGCCGCGCGTGCCCCACTTGCGGCTGTCGGCCTGCACCGCGGCGAGCTGGTCGTCGGCGAGCATCCTGCTGTCGTGCAGCAGGCGGCCGATCAGCGTGCTCTTGCCGTCGTCGACGCTGCCGCAGGTGATGAAGCGCAGCAGGCTCTTGTCGTCGTGCTGCTGCAGCCAGCGCTCGATGTCGGCGCCTTCGGTGTCGGTGGCTCGGTCCATCTCAGAAGTACCCTTCCTGCTTCTTGCGCTCCATCGACGCCGCCTGGTCGTGGTCGATCAGGCGCCCCTGGCGCTCGCTGGTGCGCGCGGCGAGCATCTCGGCGATCACCGCGCCCAGCGTGTCGGCGTCGCTCTCGATCGCGCCCGACAGCGGATAGCAGCCCAGCGTGCGAAAGCGCACCCGGCGCATCACCGGCAGTTCGCCCGGGCGCAGCGGCATGCGGTCGTCGTCGACCATGATCAGCGTGCCGTCACGCTCGACCACCGGCCGCTCGCGCGCCAGGTACAGCGGCACCACCGGGATGTGCTCGCGGTGGATGTACTGCCAGACGTCGAGCTCGGTCCAGTTGCTCAGCGGAAAGACGCGGATCGACTCCCCTTTCAGCTTGCGCGTGTTGTACAGGTGCCAGAGCTCGGGGCGCTGCTGTTTCGGGTCCCAGTGGTGACGCGCGTCACGGAAGCTGAAGATGCGTTCCTTGGCGCGGCTCTTCTCCTCGTCGCGACGCGCGCCGCCGAACGCGGCGTCGAAGCCGTGGTGGTCCAGCGCCTGCTTCAGCCCCTGCGTCTTCCACAGGTCGGTGTGGATCTGCGAGCCGTGGTCGAACGGGTTGATGCCCAGCCGCTCGGCCTCGGGGTTGCGCCAGACGATCAGCTCCATGCCCATCTCGCGCGCCATGCGGTCGCGCAGCTCGTACATCTCGCGGAACTTCCAGGTCGTGTCGACGTGCAGCAGCGGGAACGGCGGCGGCGCCGGCCAGAAGGCCTTCTTCGCCAGGTGCAGCATGCAGGCGCTGTCCTTGCCGACCGAGTACAGCATCACCGGCCGCTCGCAGGTGGCGACGACCTCGCGCAGGATGTGGATGCTCTCGGCCTCGAGGCGTTGCAGGTGGGTCAGCTTCATCGCGGGGCTCGGGGTGGGGGATGGGGGGGTGGTCGGCGGCAGGGGCGCGCGGGTCGCGGCATGTGCCGAGACGCTCTGCGCGACATTCATCGCGACGCCGCCGCGGCGAGGCAGCCCGACCGGGCAGGGCTCGACCTGCAGCCCTGGCTGCGCGGCGATCCACGACGCGAGCGGCTGCGCGGCCGGCGACACGCCATGCAGCAGCACGACCAGCGGACCCGGCCACTGCTGACGCACGCGCTGCAGGAAGTCGACGTGCGCCCGCGCGTCGTGGACCGTGCGCACCGGCAGCCAGGCCGGCGCACCGCGCAGCGTCTGCGCCACCAGCAGCCGGCCGGGTTCGCCGGGCAGGCCGAGGTCGGCCGCCCACAGCAGCGTCGCGCGCTCGGCGTGGGCGCGCTGCGCGATCGCCGGCAGCACCTCGGCCGCCCAGGCCGCGCCGTCGGCCGAGTGCGCGGCGGACTCGCGCAGCGTCGGCAGCGTGAAGCCCCAGCGCGCCAGCGTGCGTTGCAGCGTGCGCTCGGCGGGATCCAGCCCGAACTCGCGCTGCACCCAGGCGCGCGCGGCGGGAACCGACCACAGCGGCGCCACGTCCGGCGATTCGGAGGTGAGCGCACGCTTCAGTGAAGCCTCTTGTTGCGCGCTCAGCGCGCGGCCTTCGCCGGGCGCATGCCCGCGGCGCCGCGCCGCCACCGCGGCCCAGCCGCCGGCGAGGAAGGCCTTGTGTGCCGCGACGATCGTCGGCACGCTGAGCCCGGTCTCGGCACGGATCGCGGCGAGCGAGTGGCCAGTCAGGCGCAACTCGACGGCGCGCCGGCGGCGTTGGTCGCTCGCTTCAGCACAAGACGTGGATGGTCCCGACATTGCCGACAGTAAATATTTATAGATCAAGCACACATCGCAAATATGGATGGCCGCGAATTATGCATGCTACGAAACCATCGCCGCGATCCCTTCGCCGGCGCCGAAGGAGTTGCGTGGCAGGCGTCACGCTCGGAGTGCGGGAAGCGGGGTCCGAAGTGGGGTCCGAAGTGGGGTCGGTCCGAGGTGGGGTCAGGTACCTTGTTTCGCGTTGTGGAATGCGAAATGCGGTGCAGGCGCCTCTTTCCGCATGACGAAACGCGTGACCTGACCCCGTGTTTCGGATTGCAAAAAGTGCCCAATCCTGCTGATCGACCGCCGTCGACGAGGCCCGTCATCGCGCGTAGCGCCGGATCGCGAGGGCAGACGCATGGCCCGCGGAGTGGCCGGCCGCGAACGGTTCGCAGCCCGCGGGACCGCGGTTATCATATGGGCCGCCCTATTGATGGACCCAGCTACCCATATGAAGACAACCATTGAAATTGCCGACGGCCTGCTCGAACAAGCGCGCCAGATGGCCGCCCGGGACGGGACGACCGTTCGCGCGCTGGTCGAGATGGGGCTGCGACGAGTCGTCGACGAGCGCCAGCGCCTGCCCGCCTTCAAGCTGCGTGACGCCAGCTTTGGCGGCGAGGGGCTGCAGCCCGAGGCCCAGCGCGGCGGCTGGCCCGTCTGGCGCGAACTGGCCTACGAAGGCCGTGGAACATGATCGCGCTCGACACCAACCTGCTGGTCCACGCCCACCGGCGCGACACGCCGTTCCACGCGGCGGCGGCCGCCTGCGTCGCCCGCCTGGCCGAAGGCAGCGCGCCTTGGGCCATCCCCTGGCCGTGCCTGCACGAGTTCCTGGCCATCGTGACGCATCCGCGCATCTTCCGGCCAGCGACGCCGATCGACGCCGCGCTCGACCAGGTCGACGCCTGGCTCGAGTCGCCGACCCTGACGCTGCTGACGGAGACCAGCGAGCACTGGGCCCGCCTTCGGCCCTTGCTGCGCGACGGCCATGTCGCCGGCCCGGTCGTCCACGACGCGCGCGTGGCAGCGCTATGCCTGCAGCACGGTGTCCGCGAGCTATGGACCGCGGACCGCGACTTCGGCCGCTTCCCGGCGCTGCGTTGCGTCAACCCGTTGGTCGGTGGGTAGCGCATCAAGGCGGGGTCAGGTACGGCGTTCAGCGAGGTGGGGTCAGGTCCCGCGTTCCATGATGCGGAACGCGGGACCTGACCCCACTTTTCCGGACGCCGGCACGCCATGTACCTCAGCACATTCGATCGCATCGTCGATGCTCTCCCGCAGGCCTGCCAGCAGGTCTACGGCCCGCGTCTGCGCGCGCTGGCGGTTTTCGGGTCGGTCGCCCGCGGCGTTCCGCGCCCCGACTCCGACATCGACCTGCTGCTCGTCGCCGAAGACCTGCCGGCCGGCCGCCTCGGCCGCATGGCCGAGTTCGACCACGTCGACGAGGCCCTCGCCTCGTTGTTCCAGCAAGCCCGCTCGCAGGGCGTGCACACGACACTGTCGCCGGTGCTGAAGACCCCTGCCGAACTCGCTGCCGGCAGCCTCCTGTACCTGGACATGGTCGACCAGGCCCGCATCCTGTTCGACGACCGCGGCCTGCTGCGTCGCACCCTGGACGACCTCGGTCAGCGCCTGGCGGCCATGGGCGCGCGCCGCGTGCGCAAGGGTGGCGGGTATTACTGGGAGCTCGCCCCAGCCTTTCGCTGGGGCGACCGGATCGAGCTATGACCGCGGACGAGCTCGCCAACAGCGACTTCATACGGTCGGGCAAGAGGCTGCTCGCGCTCGAACTGCTGATGCAGCAGGGGGCCTTCCCCGACGTCGTCCGCGAGGCGCAGGAGATCGTGGACCTGGTGCTCAAGGGCATGCTGCGCGCCATCGGTATCGACCCGCCGAAGTGGCACGACGTGGGCCCCATCCTCCTCGATCACGCCGCCAAGCTCCCGCCTGCGCTTCAACCTGAGCTGGAACCGCTGGCGCAGGCCTCGCGACGCCTGCGCCGCGACCGCGAGGCCGCGTTCTATGGCGAGATCGACCTCATCCCCGAGCAGGTTTTCGTCCGCGCGGCCGCCCAGCAGGCCCTGGATGCCGCGCGTCATGCGGTGCAGTGCGTGCAGCACCTGCAGCCGGCTGGACGTACCAGATAGCGTGGCGACCCCGAGGTCCGACCCAGGGGTCAGGTACCGTGTTTCGCATCATGGAACGCGGTACCTGACCCCACCTTTCAAGTGGTGAAATCGCCGCTCGCCTCCGGCTGGAAGTCCACGGCGTCGATGCGTCCGGTGTGGCGGCGGCCGTCGGGAGTGACCCAGGCGACCTCGTCGCCGACGCGGCAGCCGATCAGCGCCGCGCCCAGCGGCGACAGCACCGACACGAAGCCGGCCTCGGGCTCGGCGTCGTCCGGGTAGCAGACCACCAGCGGGCGCCGGCGGCCCTCGGCGTCGACGAGCTGAAGTCGGGCGTACATCGTCACCACGTCGGGCGGTACCTGGCGCGACGGGACGATCTCCGCGCCGTCGAGCCGATCGCTCAGCGACGCCGGCATCGGCGCCCCGCGGCGGGCGAGGGCCGCCAGCCGGACGTGGTCGAGTTCGGTCAGGGTGATATCACCCGGTGAGGTCGAGAAAGACATGTCGTGTGTCCTGCAAGAAGGCGCCACGATCCTCGTGGCGCAGCGCGCGCATCGGCTTCAGGCCTTCAGGCCCGGCGATCGGTGGTTCTGCGCGCTGGCGGGTGTCAGCAGGAGGAGGATCGCCGGGCCGAGGAGGGTGCGGCCGGCGTTCGGCGCACGCCCGCACCGCCACCGATGCGTTGCGCATGGCAGGCTCCAAGACGTGCGTCAGCCGAGTACGACATGGCAGGAGTCTAGCAAGGCCGGACAGAGCTGGGACCAGGACCCCGTTTTCACGATATGGAACGCGGGACCTGACCCCATTCCGCCGGACCCCATTCCGCCGCTGGCCGGTTCGCGCAGCACCTCGCGCCGCTTCTCGCAGATGCGGCGCGCCGCCGTCAACTGGCCCTTCAAGGCCGGGTCTCGCGGGCGGGCATCATGGCGGGCTGGGGCCCCGAACCGTCAGAGCCATGTCCCGAATCGCCCGCCCTTACTGCGGCTCCTTCTCGAACGTCAACAGCTCGCTCGGCCGCAGCCGGATCCGTGCCAGGCACTCGCCCTTGACATCGGTGAACTTGGTCAGCTCGCCCATCACACAGCGGTCGCCGCCGCCGACGCGCAACGCCGCGATCTCGCCGCACGCGATGCCGCCGAACAGCACCCGACGCAGGTTGCGGTCGCCCGGGCGCAGCGGGCCGAAGTCGACCGTCCGGGCGCTGTAGGCCACGCTGCCGTCGCGGTAGACCGTGAACTCCGGCGTCAGCATCCTGATCTCGTAGCCCAGGGTGTTGACCATCCCCATCTCGAACCGGCAGCCGGCAGGCTCGTCGGCACGGCCTTGCAGGAACAGCTCGGCCTGCGCGGGCGGCTTCGCCGGCTGCGCCGCCGCACTGTCCCCGCTCGCCTGCTCGGCCGCGGCGGGCGTATCCACGTAGCGCCAGGTGCCGTTGTCCTCGAGCAGCACGCGCCGTCCATCCGGGGTCGTCGCTTCCACGGCCGCGCGGGCCGCCCCGGCCAGCACCAGGCCCATCGCCGCCATTGCCAGCATGGCCTTGCCGGCCCATCCCGCAGGCACGGACTGCCCCGCTCCAGACCTCAAAGCTTGCATGCATCGCATCGCTCGCGCTCCACTTCATCGATCGAAAGGTCCATCACGGCCATTGTGCGACGCGGGGTCAGGTCCCGCGTTCCACATGGCGAGACACGGGACCTGACCCCACAACTTCACGCTTTCATTCGCCGCCGAGCGCCACGTTGTCGAGCGCTCCCAGGTAGCGCGCGCCACCGTACTCGCCGCGGATGCGCAGGCTGCGCAGCGTCGACAGGACCTGGCGGATGTCGGCGTCGGTCGCCTCGCGCCGGTCGCTGAGGCTGCCGCGGCCGGCCACCCACCAGCGCGCCGACGCGTCGAGCGCGATCGTGTAGCGCTGCCAAGCCGTGCCGGGCTCGACATGGTCGGCCTGCATCTGCACCAGGTGCAGCGGCTGGCCGGCGGCGTCGTTGCCGCTGATGACGACGAAAGGCAGACCGGGCTGCGGGCTGGCCCCGGCGAAGTCGGTGCGCAGGTCGAACGACAGCGTGCGCCCGAGCGCGAAGCTGCGGTCTCCCGCATAGCGCGGCGACGACGTCCTGAAGTACCACCAGTCGCCGATGCTGCCCTGCCAGTAGAGGTGCCCACCCGGGTTGCCGCCGTCGCCCGAATAGCTCGCCACATCGCGGAAGCCGAGCCCCGCGTCGGCGCCGAACTCGTCCGTCATGACGCCGACGCCCCAGCGGTCGTCGATCTCGGCGCGCGCGCTGTCGAAGTCGCTGACGATCGCGACAGGGGCCGGCGTGACGTCGTCGCCGACGAAGATCGACCACGAGCGCCGCACCGTCGAGCCCTGCGCATCGGTCACGGTCAGGGTCACCGTGTAGCGGCCGTCGGCCGCGTAGGTGTGCCGCCCCCTGAACGTGCCCCACTCGCTGCCACCGCGCTGTTCGGCCCCATCGCCCCAGTTCACGACACCGCTGTAGCGGCCGAAGCCCCCCGAGACATCGAACACCCAGTTGCCCTGCTCGCCAGCCCCGAGCGTGCGCGGGCCGTCCAGCGAGACATCGAGCTCGTCCGCCGAGCGCTGCACCCGGACCTCCAGCATGCGCGCGTGGACCTCGCCGGGCAGGTTGTCGGCCTCGACGCTGACGCGGACCGTGTACCGCGCCTCGTCCTGGCCGGCGGGCAGCGCGAAGACGTGCGAGCGGGTGCCGTTGCCGAACGGGGACTCGCCGGGGTCGTCGCCCCAGACCAGGCGCTCGTCGACACTGCCGTCGCCCCAGTCGATCGTGATCGTCGTGCGCCCGGCGCGCGAGCCCGCCGCCGGCGACGTCTCGCCGATGGCGAAGGCGAACCAGGCCGCCTCGCCGGCGGTCAGCGTCGTGCCCTCGACCGCCTGCAGCTGCAGCACCCGCGCGTGCGAGATCCGCCCGGCGAGCTCCTGCAGCCGCCGGCAATCGAACCGGCTGTCGTCGATCGACTGGCCACAGATCCGCTCGGCCACCCAGCGTATCCGGTCCCACAGCGTCCTGATGGACTCGGCCTCGTCCTGCACCGCCTGCGGCGCGAAGGTCTCCCAGGCCTCGGGCGCCACGTCGACGAGCTCCTCCGCCAGCGCCGGGGGCTCGCCCGTGAACGCGAAGTCCCCGAGGTTGGCGGCCTGCTGGAACAGCCCCGTCACCAGCCTCGCGACGAAGACCTGCGTCGCCCGCGCGCGCTCGCCCAGCCAGTCCCCGCCTGCGGGCAGCTTGCGCCGCAGCGCCGCCCTAAGCTGGGCCATCTGCTGGGCCACCGTCTCCTGGTTGCGCCGGATCGATTCGGGGATGGCATCGAGGAACGCCGGCAGCGTGAAGGTCTCGTGGATCCAGCGCGTCAGCTCATCCTGTTCGGCGCTGGACAGGGCCCTGGCGCGGCCCGTCCGGCTGGCCGTCGCGCGTGCGTCGTCCAGGCCCTTGACCATCAGGTACAGCAGCGAGTCGATCGTGCGCAGTTCGTCCGCCGACAGCGCGGTCGGCTCGCCCGGTGCCAAGGCGACCGCGAGCGTGCCCGTCCTGCGCATCTCGTCGAGCTCGGCGGCCAGGGTGTCGGCCTGCCGGCGCAGCGCCTGGCGCAGCACGTCGCCGTCGTAGCCATGCTCGGCCTCGAAGGCCGCCAGCTCGTCGAGCAGTCTCGTGGCGTTGGCGTGCAACACCTCGAGCCAGGCCAGCAGCCCGGCGCCCGGGGTCACGTTCGCCAGCGCCGGCAAGGCCGTGATCGCGACCGTCGCGCTGCGCCCGTCGGGCAAGGCCACGCGCATGTCGCCGGAGGCGATCTCACCGGTCGTGGCGTCGACATACAGCGGGGCCGGCACCCGGGCGCTGCGGCCTTCGGCGGCGAGCGTGTACAGCGTCAGCGTCTGCCCGGTGTCGTTGCTGAAGCGGACCTCGATGCGGTCGCCGTCGGTGATCGAGGCGTCCTCGATCGTCAGAAAGGTCCCGGGCGCTGCCGTGGCGTGCGACACACGCATCTGCGGGACGACTTCGACCTCGTCGCTGCCGCCACCGCCGCAGGCCGCGAGCGCGGCCACCGAGGCCAGGCCGCACACGACGCGGCCGATCCGGTTTGCCCATCCATCCATGTCGTCCTCCGCAGTCGGGGGGCCGCGCCGATCCCGGCGTGACGGATCAACGCCTGCCCGGCCGTGCAGCCCGGCAGGCAAGACCGGCCGGCATGGCCACCGGCCGGCTGTGCGGACCCTAGCAGGGTTCGCTCGCGACAAGCCACCCCTCACTTCCGGGGTTTGCGCGCATGGTGGCACGCAGACGTGGAGCCATGGCGCGGCAATGAAGTCCTCACCGGAGACGTCGGCCTGCCGAAGCAGGCCCGCGAGCGTCCCGCCCTCGAGCTCGGCGTGCACGCCGCTTGGGGTCACACGCCGCTTGCGCCGCTTGGGGTCAGGTCATTCGTTTTGTAATGTGGAATGGGGCCCAGTTCCCGGGTGCGGGTGATCTGACCTCCGGGTGCGGGCGGTGTTGGCGATCAAGCCGCCGAAAGGCTGACGGGCTTGCGGTGACGCTCGGGCGATGTGTCAAGCGCGTGCACAGTGCAGCCCCGCGCGATGAAAGCCACATGCGCGTCCCGCACGAGCCATAGAATCGGTGTCGCGTCATGGCTGCAACCCTCACGCTCGAAGCCCTGCAAGCGCAGGTTCTCAGCCTATCCAAGGCTGATCGGTCCCGCTTGCTCGAGCGCCTCGTCGCGAGCTTGGATGTCGACGCTCAAGCCGAGGCAGCCTGGGATCAACTTGCCGAGGATCGGGACGCCGAGTTGCTGGCAGGTACGGTGGTGGCAGTCCCGCTGGAGGATGCCATGGCACGGCTGCAGGCACGCTTTTCAGGGTGAGCGTCCGGCTCCATCCGGGTGCAGAGCGAGACATCGCGCAAGCCGCTGCGTTCTACGAGTCGGAGGCTTCCGCCGCCCTGGCGGCCAGGTTTGTCGCGGAGTTCGGGCGCGTTGCCAGACTTCTCCTGAGCAACCCGGGCCTGGGGACGCCGCGAGACCGGGGCCGGCGCAGCTTTCCGATGTCGGGCTTCCCGCACAGTGTCGTTGACCGACAGACGCCGCAGGGGATCCTTGTCCTGGTGGTCAAGCACGACCGCCAGCACCCCGGCCATGGCGCGGCGCGCCGATAACCGCGGACCGGGGTCCGGATCGGGGTCTCCGGATTGGGGTCAGGTCCCGCGTCCCGCAATGCGGAATGCAGGACCTGACCCCACCCGGACCGAGAGGGTGTGGTTCCTGATCGTGTTGGAGCAGTGGATGCGTGGGCAGGTCACGCCTTCCACGCTTCGGAGCGCCTGACCCCGCCCGTACGGAGGATGGATCATGCGTGAAGGTGCTCGAACCTGAGACCGGCAAAGCGGGAGAAATCGCGGTCGAAGGAGGCCACGGTCGCGCCATGCTCGATCGCGATCGCGGCCAGGTGGGCGTCGGTGGTCAGATTGCCCGCCGTGCCCGCGCCGATCAGCAGCGCACCCAGCAAGGCAGCGTGGCGGGGTCCGGGATGCAGCACCATGGCGCCCGGGTGCGACAACCAGCCATCGACGATGCGCAGGGCCTCGTCCACCGGCATCGGCACCGGGAAGACGCGACCGTTAGTCGTCAAGCGCAGGAAGCCCAGCAGCGCCACCCAGGCCAGGCCCACCGGCGCCCCACTGCCGAACGCGGCCTCCAGGCGCTGTCGCGCCACGGCGTGGTACGGCGCCTGGCGCTGGCTGGCCGCCAGCAGCACGTTGACGTCCGGCAGCCACATGGCGATCAGCGCCGCTGCGCCAGCCTGGCGATCAGGTCCTGGTCTTCCAGTTCGGCCGCCAGTGCGCCCGCCTTCGTCAGGTCGACGAGCGGCACCCCGCCGTCGAACACCTGCTGCACGAACGGCGCCGGCGCCGCCGCAACGCCACGCAGGCCGCGCCTCAAGGCATCGTTGACGACGCGCTTGAACGGCGCGCCTTGCTCGCGCATGGCGCGCTGCAGCAGCACCTCGACGTCGGGCTCCAGGGTCAGGGTGGTTCGCATGGCATCAAGGCATCATTTCGGAAGCATCATGATGCTCCAACGCGGCCGAGCGGTCAATCGCCCGGCCAGCCCGCCCACGCCGTGACAGTCGTGTCCTTGCCCGCATCCAGATCCGGTGAATTGCCGCACCGCACCGCGCCGGTGCAGCCACCCCGGACCGGGGTCAGGTCACGCGTTCCACATCGCGGAACGCGTGACCTGACCCCACCCGAAAGAAACCAGCCATTGACACATGTAGCCCATGCGCTACATTTCCGTCGTGCGAGTAGACAAGACCGATGCGTAAGCGCGGTGGATCGACACACTCGAGGACCAAGTCGGTCGAGCGCGCATCCTGGTGCGCGTTGAACGGTTGATCGGCGGCAATCCTGGCCAGCATCGCAATCTGGCCGAGGGCGTCTGCGAAACATCCAGTTGGCCGTCAAGCTGGCCAAGAACTTCAAGGAGTAGTACGCCATGCCCCGCGCCGCAACCAAACCCACCAAGACCCGCACGACGCCCTACGACGTTGCGGAGCATCTGCGCACACCCGAAGAGATGGCCGCTTACCTTGACGCCTGGCTCGACGAAGCGCCGGACGACGCAGCCGGAATCGCAAAGGCACTCGGGGACATCGCTCGCGCCAAGGGCATGAGCCAGGTTGCCAAGGATGCCGGCCTGAGCCGTGAAAGTCTGTACAGGGCGCTGAGTGCCGACGGAAACCCCAGCTTCGCCACCGTACTCAAGGTCGCGCGTGCACTTGGCGTCAAGTTGCATGCACGGACGGCATAGTCGTCGCGGCGCCGCCGCCTCACCACATTGGAAGCCGAAGTCACCCACGTGTCCAGGCACGGGTTCTGGCTGTATGGGCCGCGTCTGGACATCGACCTTGCCGTCGAGTCCATTCGCGACCCAGGCCCTGATGGCCGCGTAGCGGCGCAGGCCGCATGTGTGAGGCGACAACTACCGCGACGCGCACCGAAGGCTTCCGCGGACCGGGGTCAGGTCCCGCGTTCCGCATCACGAAACGCGGGACCTGACCCCACCCGAAACCGGTGAATTGCCGCACCCGGCCCCGCAGCCGCTGCCGCCCTGACACCGCAGCCGGCTAGGATCGGCAGCAGCCGCCCGCCCACCCGGCCCGCGGCGGCATTCACGCCCCGCAGCCACCGCATGCCCGCCGCCACAGCCGCCCAAGCCGCCGAACCCGGAGCCACCGCCGCCGCCAGCACCTCGGCGCCGCTGGCGCTGGGCCGCCCGCGCTTCGCGGACGGGGCGCTGGCCGACGTCGCGCGCACGCAGGGCACGGCCGCGGCCTGGCGTGCCGCGCTGGCCCAGGGCCTGCCGGCGGCCGTGGCGGCGGCGGGCGCGGCCACCGGCGACTTCGCCGTCGGCCTGACCGACGCCCAGGGCCGCGGCTTTGCCGCGGTGGACCGCTTCGCCATCCAGACCCTGTGCTGGCGCGTCGTCGACGGCCGCATCCACTTCGCCGAGCGCGCCGACACCCTGGCCGCCCTGCCCCCGCGCGCCGACATCGACCCGCAGGCGGTCTACGACTACCTGTACTTCCACGTCATCCCGTCGCCGCGCACCATCTTCCAGGGCGTGCACCGGCTGCCGCCGGCGCATGCGCTGCGCTTCGAGAACGGGCAAGTGAGCGTCGAGCCCTACTGGGTGCCGCACTTCCAGGCCCCGCCGGCTTCGAAGGCCGACTTCCAGACCCTGGCCTCCGCCTTCCGCCAGCACGTGCAGGAAGCCGTCGCGGCCCAGCTGGACGGCAGCAAGCCCGCGTGCTTCCTCAGCGGCGGCACCGACAGCTCCACCGTGGCCGGCATGATCGGCCGGGTGGCCGGCCGCCCGGCCGCCACCTACAGCATCGGCTTCGAGGCCGAGGGCTACGACGAGCTGGCCTACGCGCGGCTGGCCGCCCAGCGCTTCGGCACCGAGCACCACGAGTACTACGTGACGCCGAACGACCTGGTGCGCGCCATCCCGCAGGTGGCGGCGCATTACGACCAGCCGTTCGGCAACAGCAGCGTGCTGCCGGCCTACTACTGCGCCAGGATGGCGCGCGACGACGGCGTGACGCGCCTACTGGCCGGCGACGGCGGCGACGAGCTCTACGGCGGCAATGCGCGCTACGCCAAGCAGCGCGTCTTCGGCTGGTACGACGGCGTGCCCGCGCCGCTGCGCCGCGGCCTGCTGGAGCCACTGCTGCAGAAGACGCCGCTGGGCGGCCTGCCGCTGGCGCGCAAGGGCCGCAGCTACGTCGAGCAGGCTCAGGTGCCGCTGCCCGACCGCATGCAGCAGTACAACCTGCTGCTGCGGCTGGACCCGGCCCAGGTCTTCACGCTCGAGTTCCTGGCCCGCGTGGACCAAGCCGACCCGCTGCGCCAGCAGCAGCGCGTGTGGCAGCAGGCCGCCGCCGGCCCGGGCGCAGGCCCGCTAAACCGCATGCTGGCCTTTGATTGGCGCTACACGCTGGCCGAGGCCGACCTTCCCAAGGTGCGCGGCAGCACGGCGTTGGCGGGCGTGGGCGTGGGCTTCCCGTTCCTGGACGCGGCGCTGGCGGACTTCTCGCTGCGGCTGCCGGACGACTACAAGCTGAAAGGGCTGAAGCTGCGCTGGTTCTTCAAGGAGGCGCTGCGCGGGTTTCTGCCGGACGAGATCCTGACGAAGAAGAAGCAGGGGTTCGGGTTGCCGTTCGGGGTGTGGGCGACGCGGCATCCGGGCCTGAAGGCGTTTGCCGCCGGATCCTTGCATTCGTTGTCGGGTCGGGGCATCGTGCGTGCGGAGTTTGTCAGGCCACTGCTCGAGCGGCACCTGCCGGAACACCCCGGGTACTACGGCGAGATGGTGTGGGTCCTGATGATTCTGGAGCAATGGCTGCAACAGCAGCGCACCAGCCCCATGCCCGCATCGCGCCCCGCCACCCTCGAACAGGAGCTGTGAGTCATGACCGCTCGATTCACGCATCCGCGGCTGTCGCCTTTCCTCGTCGCGGCAGTCATTGCGCTTGGCTGCCTGGACGCGAACGCACAGCGCTTCCCGGACTACGGCAAGAACAACGAGTGGAACCCGACCGACGGCGAGGTGATGATGCTGCCCGACTACTGCAGGCGCCAGTTCCGGCCGCCGCCGGCGGTACCGGGCGCCCGCAAGCCGAAGCGCAGCGGCCCGCGCGTCTGCCCGGTCAACATGAATCACTTCTGCCCCGGGCTGGTGGCACTGAATCGGGCCAAGAACCCGGCTGGGTCCAGGTCGCAGCGCAAGTTCATCCTCGGGGTCGCCGAGCAGCAGATCATGCAAGTGCACGACAACATGACGCCTGACTGCCCGCGCGCGCTGGATGTCGCCAACGCGGCCCGGCAGGTTCGCATGATGCAGATGCTGCTCAAGTGAGCCTCTCGCCCGCCGCACCCGCTTCCCCGCCGCCGCGCCCCGTACCCGCCATGATCGCCGTCGCCCAAAACCTCTACGATCACCGCGAGCTGATCGCCACGCTGGCGTGGAAGAACGTCGTCCTGCGCTACAAGCAGGCCTACCTGGGGCTGGCCTGGACGATATTGAAGCCGATCGTGCTGATGACGGTGTTCGTGATCGTGCGCAGCTTCATCGGCATCCCCAGCGGCTCGGTGCCCTACCCGGTGCTGGCGTTCGCCGGCTTGGCACTGTGGATCTTCCTGCAGGAGTCCATCTCCGAGGGCACCGGTAGCATCGTCAGCAACGCGGTGCTGATCCGCAAGATCTACTTCCCGCGCGAGATCTTCCCGGTGACGGCGGTGCTGACCAAGCTCCTGGAGTTCAGCATCAGCTTCACGCTGCTGCTGGGCATGATGGCGTGGTTCGGCATCACGCCCACGTGGCAGTCGCTGTGGGCGCTGCCGCTGCTGCTGTACGTGATCTTGGTGTCGCTGTGCGTCGTGCTGGTGGGCTCGGCCCTGAACGTGTGGTACCGCGACGTGGCCGCCGCCATCCCGGTGGTGCTGAGTGTGCTCATGTACCTGTCGCCCCTCCTGTACCCGCTGCGGTTGGTGGAGCAGAAGCTGCTGGTGGACAAGGCCGCCGGCCCCTGGTCCGACTGGGTGTACGTGCTGTACACGCTCAACCCGATGGCGGGCGCCATCGACTCGTTCCAGAACGCCATGCTGCGCGGCCTGCCGCCCAACTGGCAGGCCCTGCTGCCCGGTGCGGTGCTGGTGGCGTGCGTGCTGCCGGTGAGCTACCTGCTGTTCAAGCGCGCCGAGGCGCGCTTCACCGACGTGATCTGACGCCCCGGCCATGACCCAGCCCATCATCGACGTCGACCACGTCACCAAGGAATTCGTCCTGGGCGAGCCGCCCAGCCTGCGCAAGACGGCCGCCAACCTGCTGCGGCGCGTGACAGGGCGGCCAGTGGACGTGCCCGCGCCCTTCAAGGCGCTGGACGACGTCAGCTTCCAGGTGGCGCCGGGCGAGGTGCTGGGCATCATCGGCCACAACGGCGCCGGCAAGAGCACGCTGCTGAAGATCCTGGCGCGCATCAGCGAGCCGACGAAAGGCGCCGTGCGCGTGCGCGGCCGCGTGGCGCCGCTGATCGAGGTGGGTGCGGGCCTGATGCCGGACATGACCGGGCGGGAGAACGTCTTCCTCAACGCCAGCATCCTGGGCATGAAGAAAGACGAGATCCGCCGCCGCTTCGACGAGATCGTCGACTTCGCCGAGATCGCCGAGTTCGTCGACACGCCGGTCAAGCGCTACAGCTCGGGGATGAAGGTCAAGCTGGGTTTCTCGATCGCCACGTCGGTGGCGTCGGAGGTGCTGATCGTCGACGAGGTGCTGGCGGTGGGCGATCTGGCCTTTCAGCAGAAGTGCATCGAGCGCATGGAGAAGCTGATGCGCGGCGAGGGGCGCACGGTGCTGATCGTCGGGCACAACATCCGGCAGATTCAGCGTATCTGCTCTCGCGTGATGTTGATGGATCATGGGCACATCTCGATGGACGGTTTGCCTAACGAGGTGTGCTCTGTGTTCTATGCGGAAGCGCAAAGGCGCAACCTGTCGAGACGGCCGGCCGCAGACGGGGAGATCACGGCGACGCGGTCGTCGAACGACATCACGGTCAGGGACGCTCTCTTCCTGAATGCCGACAACGAACCGATTGACGCCATCGGCATGCATCAGCCGCTGCAGATTCGTGTTGAGTTCGAGACGCACCGAACACTGACGGACCTAGATGTCGTAGTGGGTTTGCAGACCTCTGACTTCGTTCACGTCATTGCCATCACCAGTACGGAAGCCTCAGCGAGCCACACCTTCGACGCACGTCGGCACGTCATAACCTGTCAGATTCCAGACCTGCCTTTGCGTCCTGGCAGCTACTCGCTTCGAGTCATGTTCGCGAACAAGTATCGGCAGCAGCTGTGGTCAGCGGAGAACATCAAAGGACTTTCCGTCACTGCCGGCGACTTCGATATCAACAAGATACCGCGCAGTGGATTGATTGACGTTCCCGCACGTTGGTCCATCGAGTCCCGCGAACGGGAGACCCCCATGACTCTGCATGTCGATGCCGCATCCGGAGATACTGCAGAGCTCGCGCCGACGAGGTGACTGACTTGCGAAACTTGATGGATTTCGCGCTAGCCAAACAGAGGCGCAACATGTCACAGGGCGCAGACGATTCGTGGGCGCAATCGAGTAGCGTGTTCGTAGCCTCGACAGGACGGACCGGCAGCGACACCTTGATCAAGGTGCTTCAGCATGCCGAAAACGTAATTGCGCATCACGAGCCGCACCCTCGTATGCGAGAGTACACCAACGACAGCTTTCAGAATGTCGCCGTGGAACGCGAAAGATTCAGACAGGTATTTCTTTCGGCACGCAGCGATCTGATATCAGAAGCTTTTCGCGCGAGAAAGATCTATGTCGAGTCTACTTTGATGAAGGGCTTTCTGCCAGTCATTCTCGACACTCTGCCCAATTCAAAGCTGGTTCATCTAGTGCGGCACCCAGGTGGTGTGGTTCGATCTGGAATGCGCCGAGGCTGGTATGAGTCGCATGTTCACGACAGGTGGCGCCTGCAACCGGGCGTATCAAGTCCCATCAGGAAGCTTTGGGACACCAAGTGGTCTCGATTCGAGAAGATCTGCTGGTATTGGCACGCCATCAATGAATTCATCTTGGAGGCAGGTGATTCCGTTCAGCCAGAGCGCCGTCGGATCGTAAAGTTCGAAGCTTTTGTCGATCCTGACACTGGAGCCCTCAAGGAACTTCTCCATTTCATTGGCGTCGCCCGAATCAGCGCCGAGGCGATCGCTAGTACGCTTGACGCGAAACACAACAGGCAAGAGAGTGGTACGTTTCCGCCCTACACTGAGTGGTCGGACCAGCAAAGGGAACAACTTGGGCAAATTGCTGGAACGACAATGGTGCGGCTCGGGTACGCGCTTTAGATTGACTTGAAGGTTTGTAGTCTGCAAGTCCGACGTGAAATTGCACGTTTTCGATTGCCCATAACTAACGCCGCGAAGTATTGTGTCTCTAGCAAGCACCATCAGCAGGTTCACACTCGGGTTGGGTTGGCGAGTTCAGCGTTTGCGGAAGTCACTTGCGCCGCGTACATCCGCCGCTAGCAGATCGTCCACGAAAGCTGCAAGCCAACAGCCGACGGGATTCGAGTTGGAGGCCGTTGCCGTAGCTGCGGGTCTAGCGGCAAGTTCTGCCGCGCCGATCCCCGGCAACGAAGCACGCCGCTACGCCCTGCGCCGCGCCATCCACCGCATCGAGAAGGGCCTGATCTCCCGCCCGCGGCGCCCCGTCTTTGCCGCCGACTACATCGAGGAGGCCGTCGACGCCTACTGTGCCGGGGTCGGCACCTGCGACGCGGATGCCCAAGGGCGCCTGCAGACCTGGGCCCACGACGTGCTGGAGGCCTACTTCGCAGCGGTCGGGTCGCACCCCGCGGTCGATCGGGCGCGTGCCCGCTTCGACGCCAGCCCGGCCTCGGCGCGCGATCAGGTCGACCCGGTGCGGCCGTACACGGTCCGAACCGGCCCGCTGGCCGTGACGATCGACGGCATGCTGGAAATGGCGGTGCGCCGCCGCAGCGTGCGGCACTACCTGCCCAAGCCGGTGCCGCGCGAGGTGGTCGACAAGGCGCTCGTCGTCGCCGGCTACTCGCCCAGTGCCTGCAACCGGCAGCCCTTCGTCTTCCGGGTCTTCGACGATCCGGCGCTGGTGCGCAAGGTGGCCTCGATCCCGATGGGCACGGCAGGCTTCTACGAGGGCTTCCCCGGTGTGGCCGTGATCGTGGGGCAGCTGCGCGCCTTCCGCAATCCGCGCGACCGTCACCTGATCTACATCGACGGGTCGCTGGCCGCCATGTCCTTCGTCTACGGCCTGGAGTCCCAGGGCGTCAGCTCGTGCTGCATCAACTGGCCCGAGATCGCCGAGAAGGAGGAGCAGATGGCGCAGGCGCTCGGCCTCGCGGCCGACGAGCGGCCCGTCATGCTGGTGTCGTTCGGCTATGCCGATCCGACCGCGATGGTGCCCTACTCCCAGAAGAAGCCGCTCAGCGAGCTCAGGAGCTACAACAAGTGACGCGACGTCCGACCGCGGGGGGCGCGGCATGAGGGTCCTGCTGCGCGGCGGGGGCTTCGTGAACAAGGGCGCCGAGGCCATGCTGCTGACCGTGAAGGCGGAGCTGACCCGCCGGATCCCGCAGGCCCGCTTCGTGCTGCCCGCCGACTGCATCCACAGCGACGCCGAGGCCGGCGACGCCGGCGGCCACGGGTTCGAGATCCAGGCCGTGCCGCCGGCCACGCCGTGGCGCTTGGCGGGTGCGGCGGTGCGCGCTGCGGCGCGCGCGCCGCGGCAAGCGGGCGACCTGTGGCGCAAGCGGTCCGAGGCGTTCGAGACACTGGCCCTGCTGGACGGCGTCGACGCCGTGGTGGACGTCCACGGCTATGCCTTCGGTGACCCATGGCCGCCGAAGTACGTCCTTCGCACCGCGGCCTACGTCACGCACTGCCGGCAGCAGGGCAAGCCCTACGTGTTCATGCCGCAGAGCTGGGGGCCGTTCGAGCGGGAGACCACGCGCGCCGGTTACCGCTGGCTGTGCACGGGCAGCGCGCTGTACTACGCGCGCGACGACACGTCGCGCGACTACCTGGCCGAGCTGCTGGCCTGCGACGCGGTGCAGATCCGGCAATCGCCGGACATCGTGTTCCTCTTCGACCCCGCCGACCACGGCGGTGCGGCGGGCGACCCCCTTCCGCCGGCCCTGGACGCCGTCGCGGGGCCGATGGTCGGCATCTCGCCGAACATGCGGGTGTACGAGCGGGCCCAGGGTGAAGGCGCGGACAACGTCTACGTTCGCACGCTGGTCAGGATCTGCCGCCACTTCGCCGACCAGGGCATCACCGTGGTGCTGCTGCCGCACGAGATCCGGGCACGACAGGGCGACGGCCAGCGCCCCGACGATCGCCACCTGATCCGGCTGGTGGCCGGTGCGGTGGGTGGCGACGCGGTGATCCCGGTGCTGGGGCGGCACACCGCGCCGCAGATCAAGTCCGTCATCGCGCGTCTGGACCTGCTGATCGGATCGCGCTTTCACGCCCTCGTCGGCGCGCTGTCCGCCGGCGTGCCCGCGGTGGCGCTGGGCTGGTCGCACAAGTACTTCGAGCTTCTGAAGGACGTCGGGCTCGACGGTCTCTGCACGGACTACGAGGAAGCCAACCTGGCTAGCGCCGACGACATGATCGCGAGGGCCTGGGCCGAACGTGGGGCCTTTCGCCGCCGCCTGTCGTCGAACCTCGAGGGAATTCGAAGACAAGTCGCGAAGACCTTTGACGAGGTGGCGGCCACGCTGCGCGCCGCGTAGTGCGCGGTCGATTGTGGCGTGGGCGGGGCACCGGGCGCGGGCGCACCCGCTCAACGCTCGGCAGGCTGACCGCGACAGGCGACAAGGGGGTCCGGCGCTTGCGCCGATAGGGTAGCTGCGACCGGCCGATAGCTCGGGTCCAAATAGGTCGCCAGCCAGAAGAGTGGACGTGCGCCCGCAGGGTCCCATAAGCCGGAGTAGCCGGTGATACCCGCCTCTGCGCGCTTGCGGTCCGTCGGCATCTTCCGCGCCGCGAACTCGACGTGCGTGCGGCGTCCATCGGCGTAAGGCAGCAGCCAGTCGAGACCCGCCTCCAAGCGCGTCAGCACCTCGCGCATCTGGAAAGCTGGCAACGGCACCGCCTCAGCCAGCAGCAGCTGCGTTTCCACCAACGGCTGCAGGGTGTAGGCGGCATAGCGGATCGCATCGCGCTGCCGGAAGTCGAACGTCGAGCCATCGGACCGGATGTTTCGCAGCACCTGGGTGCGGTGATGCCGGCTCAGCTCGTTCAAGGCTCCCAGGTCCTCCAGCGCGAAGGCGATCGCGGTGGCGATGTGGATGCGGTGGCTCTGCCAGTTGTTGGCCTGCTGGCGGCCGCGCAGCTTGGCTAGGTGACCGGCCAGGATCCCCCGCCACCATGCATCGACCGCCAAGCGGTCGGCAACCGCCAAGTCCGCCCGCACCAGGGCGTAACCCTCGGCCAGCACCGGCAACCGCGCCTCGTCGATCGGGTTCGCACTGGTGCGGAAGGTGCCCGCCCAGGCGAGCAGGATGACGCGGGCGCTACCCAGGTACTCGCCGCGCCCCGTCAGCCGCCACGCATAGGCCAGCGCCCGTACCTTGTCGAAGTCCTGGCGCGCGCGCGAAGCCTGCACGGCGAGCCGGTGGGTCGGCAGCAGCCCCTCGCTCTTCAGGCGCGCGACCGGCTGGGGCGCGGCACCTATCGCAGCCGAGGCCTTGGCCACGATCCGCGCCGCCACGTCCGGCGGTGTCTGCCCCAGCGCCGGGCAGCGCACCAGCACGCCATGCGCACCCGTGACCAGGAAGAGCAGGGGCAGCACGCCCATGGCACGCGTCACGCCACGGCGCCATGGCAACGCCCACCGCAGACCGGCCCCGTTCATTGGCAAACTGGCTGCCAGCGCCGCGGCACGGAAGGCCTCGCCGGCCCTGGGTGCGGTGGGTACGCCCTGCGGCCCACCCGTTGTGCGCAGGGGCGGCGGCCGTGAAATCCTGCAAGCCCGGGCGCCCGCAACGGCGTCTTCGCCATCGTCGGCACCGCGTATGCTCTGCAAATGGCGCCGCGGGGCCCATGCGTTGCTGAGCCCAACCGGCTGCGGGTGGGCGGCTGGCACCCCGTAGGTGCTGCACCGGCCCCTGCCATGCCGCCACGCGCCGCCGCATTGCAGTGCGCAGCGGCGGGGGCTGGGCGCCCCCTCGACCGCCATGCCGACGAACTCACCCAGCCTCGCACCCAGCACCGCGCCCGCGGCCCACGACTCGGGCCCATCGGCCGCGCTGCCGATCGTCGCCGTAATTCCCACGCACGGGCGCCCGATGCTGCTCGGCAGGACGCTGGATTCCGTCCTGGCCTGCACGGCGCCGCCCGGCCGCGCGGTGCGGCTGATCGTGGCCGAGAACGGCCCCAGGGCGGGCGCCGAGGCGCTGGTGGCGTCGAAGTCCTCTTCATGGCTGACGCCAGAATACCGGCACAGCGCCGCCGCCAACAAGAGCGCGGCGCTTAATGCCGTGCTGCAGGAGCTGCCGGACTGCCTGATGCTGCTCTTCGACGACGACATCCGCGTGGAGCCGTCCATCCTTTGCCGGTATGCCGAGGCCTCCGGCACGGCGCGAGGCGGGTACTTCTATGGCGGGGGCGTACTGGTGGACTACGAGGCCCAGGCCGAGCCGCCGCCTTGGCTGCTGGCGTACCTGCCGGTGTCCGCGCAGGGCTGGCAGCCATCCGCGGGCGAGTACCGCGGGGTCACCGACCAGTTGGCCTTTCTGGGCTGCAACTGGGCGGCGTTTGCCAGCGACGTCCGGGCGGCCGGGGGTTTCGACCACCGCTTCGGTCCGGGCGGGACGTCGGGAGGCACCGGGCAGGAGCGTGCCATGCAGATCAGGCTGCGCGAGCGCGGCGTGATGCCGCGTTACCTGCCCCATGCTCTCGTGTGGCACTACGTGCCGCAATCGCGATGCTCGCCCCGCTGGGCGCTGGACCGCACCTACCGCAATGCGATCCGGGCCGGGCACGAGTTACGCGTCGAGCCTGGCACGGCCCGGATCGCCGGCGTGCCGTGGCCGCTGGCCAGGCGCGCCCTTCATCAGGGATGGTCTGTCGCACGGCACTGGATCGGGGACGATGCCCCGTCGCGCCACCGCCGGCTCGACACCCTGATGGGCACGCTCGGGCGCATCAAGGGCATTCGTGAGCGGCGGGGGGGAGCGGGTCGATGAGGGCTGCGCGCGCACCTGCTGCCACCTGGCCTGTTTGCGAGGGCTGACATCGATGAGTGCGCGCGAGACCGCGAGTGGCCAACCGTTGCCGATGGTGGTGCTGATCCCGACGCATGGTCGGCCGACGCTGCTGGAGCGGACGGTCGACTCGGTGCTGGCCTGCGCTCCGCCCGCCGACCGCACCGTGCGCCTGATCGTGGTGGAGAACGGCGGTCGCCTCGGCGCCGAGGCCTTGCTGGCGGGCAAAGCGGGTACCTGGCTGCGGCCTGAGTACCGCTACCATGAGCGGCCGAACAAGAGCGAGGCACTCAATTCGGTGCTCGGCGAGCTCGGCGACTGCCTGATCGTGTTCTTCGACGACGACATCCGTGTCGTGCCGGACATCCTGGTTCACTATGCACAGGCCGCCGGCAGCGACCACGCAGGCATATTCTTCGGCGGCGGCGTGAAGATCGACTACGAAGTGCCTCCACCGGAGTGGCTGGTCAAGTATCTGCCGACCTCCGCCAAGGGCTGGCACCCGCCGCCAGACCCGGCGGCGGGCATTACGCCGCGCATGGCCTTCCTGGGTTTCAATTGGGCCGCATTCTCTTCCGACCTGCTCGACGTCGGCGGCTTCGACAACCGGTTCGGGCCAGGCGGCTTGACCGGCGGAACAGGGCAGGAGCGTGGCATGCAGATCGCGTTGCGCGAGGCTGGCGTGCGCTCACGCTACGTGCACGACGCCGTGGTCTGGCACTACGTACCGCAGTCGCGCTGCAACCCCAAGTGGGCCTTAGGCCGCTCGTACCGGCATGGCATCACGCTGGGACACGAGCTGGCGGTAGCGCCGGGCCAAGCGGTCTTCGCTGGCGTGCCGAGGGATTTGCTGGCCCAGGCTATGCAGCTCGGCGGCCGGGTCCTGCGAGCCTGGTTGCGGGGCGGCCCGGAGGCGCGCTTTGCGCGAACGTCTGAGCTGGTGGAGGTGCTGGGCCGGATCCGCGGCCTACGCGAGCGTGGGCAGCACGGCTTGGCTGGCATCGAAAGCACATGAAGATCCTCTACGCCAGTGAGCGCCCGCCCTACCCCTTCTTCCTCGGCGGCGCGGCGCGCTCTGCACATTATTTGATGGCCATCCTGGCGCGCGGCTTCGGCGCGCAGGTGCTGGCGGTCGGCTCGCGGGACTTCGCCGGCACGGCCTGGGCGGCGCCGGCGCCGCAGGACCACGTGGCGCTGGACGTCTCGGCGGTAGAGGAGCGTGACGGCGTGACGACGGCCATCTGCGGCTATCCGGTGCGCGTGCTGCCGGGCTTTGCGCAGGCGCTGCCGCAGGTGATCGCCGGCTTCGCGCCCGACGTGGTGTGGGCGCAGCTCGACGGCATCGAGGGGGTCACGCGCGCGGCGCGCCAGGCGGGGCGCCGCGTGGTGGTCTACCTGCGCGACGCCGAGGACCCGCCTGCGCTGCTGCGCACGCTGGCCGCGCAGGGCTGCGGCTTCGTGTGCAACAGCAGCTTCATGGCGGGGCGGGTGCAGAGCCTGACGGGCAAGGCTGCGGGCGTGATCTACCCGTCGCTGGAGGCCGACTTCGGCGTGAAGGGGGATCCGCAGGGCTTCCTCACCATGATCAACCCGCACCGGGTCAAGGGGCTGGACACGTTCCTGGACGTGGCGCGGCGCATGCCGCACGAGCGCTTCCTACTGGTGGAGTCGTGGACACTCGCCCCGCCGGCGCTGGCCGATCTGCAGGCGCGCCTGGCCGCGTTGCCCAACGTCACGTTCTGGCGCCGCGTGCCCGACGCTGGCCAGATCTACCGCCGCACTCGGCTGATGCTGGTGCCGTCGGTGTGGGAGGAGGCCTTCGGCCGGGTCGCGATCGAGGCCCAGTCCTGCGGCATCCCGGTGATCGCCAGCCGCCGCGGCGGGCTGCAGGAGTCCGTCGGCGACGGCGGCCTGTGCATCGCCGAGCACCTGGACCCCGACGCCTGGGTGCGCGCCATCGCGGGCATCACCGGCAACGCCGCCCGTTACGACGATCTCGCCGCGAAGGCGCGCGCCCACGCCGACCGGGATGACTTCAAGCCACAGGAGGCGGCCCGGCGCTTCCTGGCCTTCTGCAGCGAGCCCGCCCACTTCCGCCGGCCGCTGGGCCTGACCTTGCGCGCCGGGCTGGGCCGCCTGCTGGGCCGGGCCGCCTGAGACACCACGCGCCATGCACTTAGTCCATCCGCATTCCCTGCACCGCAAGAGAGCCGCCACGGCCGCCGCGGCCCTTGTCTGCGGCGCGCTGCTGGCCGGCTGCGGGCAGCCGCAGCCGGTCGAGCTGACCCTGTTCGTGCCGGTGGAGGCGCCGGCACCACTGGCTGGCCACGCCGGCATGACGCACGGGGCGGCGTGGGGCGACTTCGACGGCGACGGCCGACCGGATGTCTACCTGACCAATCACCTGGCCCAGGCCATGCTGCTGCGCAACGAAGGCGGCTGGCGCTTTGCGGACGTCACGGCGCAGTGGCTAGCGCCCGCGGACCTGGGCGGCGACAAGCACGGCGCCGCCTGGGCCGACTTCGACAACGACGGCCGGCCCGACCTGGTGCAGCTGACCGGCGCCAAGCGCGGCATCGGCGCCGAGGGCAAGCGCCTGTTCCGCAACGACGGCAGCCGGCTGACCGACGTCGCCGAGCCCATGGGCGTCTTCAACCCGCAGGCCCGCACCCGCATGCCGCTGTGGCTGGACCTGGACAACGATGGCCGGCTGGACCTGCTGCACGGTGCCGAGGCGCGCTTCGACAACCGAACGCCTCCCTTAGCGTTCCGCCAAGGCGCGGCCGGCTTCGAGCCACTGGAGAGCCTGCTGGCCTTCAGAAGCCGCAGCGTGCCGTTCTGCATCGTCACCGAGCTGACGGGCGACCAGCGGCCCGAGCTGGTGTGCCGCCTGATGGGCCAGGGCACGGCGGTGCAGGTGTTCGACCTGTCGGGCGCGCCGGCCAAGGTGATGGCCGCGCTGCCGCAGACGGGCTTCGAGGACATCGCGGCGGCGGACTTCGACAACGACGGGCACCTGGACCTGTTCATGGCGCGCAAGAACGCGTCGGGCGCCGTCGCGCTGGCGCAGCCGGCGCCGGGCAAGGTCGTCGCCAACACCTCCATCGGCAAGGGCGACGTCGACGAGCTGGTCGGCCTGCGCTTCCGGGCGACCGGGCCAGTGCAGGTGCAGGTGGCCAGTGGCAACCCGGCCTACCCGGTCAGGCCGGGCCAGGTGCGGCTGGGTGCCGCTGGCAGTCACCCGGAGGCGCTGAGTTTCACGGCCGACCCGGCCATCGGCGCCGCGGCGGCGCCGGCGCCCGGCGGCGCCGCCGGCGTGCACGTCAGCTTTGCGGCGCCGGACGAGTGGACGGTGCACGTCACCGCCTCGAGCGAGGCGATCGCCGCCGGCAAGCCGGCGCGGCAGGACGTGCAGGTCGCAGTAACGGCGGCCGGCGCGATCAGCGACCTGGAGCCGATCGGAGAGCCCGTGGACGAGGCCGCACCCTTCCGCCTGTTCATGAACCGTAGCGGCGAGCTGGTCGAGGAGAGCGACGGCCGCGGCGTCAACGCCCGCGTGGTGGCCGGCATGAACGTGGTTGCCGCCGACTTCGACAACGACATGGACGTGGACCTGTTCGTGCTGGCCTCGGGCGACATCGGTCAGCAGGAAAACCTGCTTCTGCTCAACGACGCTAAGGGGCACTTCACGGTGGTCAAGGCCGCGGGCGGCGCGGCCGGCAGCATGGCGGGCGTGGGCGACTCGGCGACCACGGCGGACGTCGACGGCGACGGCTTGCTGGACCTGCTGCTGGCAAACGGCGGCAGCATGGGGCGCAGCCTGGGGCTGCCGTCGGACGGCGGGGGCTATCAGCTGTTTCGCAATGTGGCCAACCACGGCAACCGCTGGCTGATGATCGACCTGGAGGGCACGCGGTCCAACCGCGACGGCATCGGGGCCGTGGTCAAGGTCACGGCCGGGGGCGTATCGCAGATGCGCTTGCAGGACGGGGGCGTGCATCATCGCGGGCAGAACCACGCGCGGCTGCACTTCGGCCTGGGCACGCACGCCCGGGCCGAGACCATCACCGTGCACTGGCCCAGCGGGGCCGTGCAAGAGCTGCAGGGCGTGACGACGAACCAGGTGCTGCGCGTGCGCGAGCCAGCGGCCCCGTAGAAGACTTCAGGACACCGACCGATGCTCTGGTGGCGCAACAGGAAGACCGGCTCGGCGCCGCCGCAGCGCGACGACAGACCCAGCCACGAACGTGCGATGGCCTGGGCCAGGGCCCACACCGTGCCGGGCCGGGGCGTCATCGTGCACACCAGGCAGCCGGTGCCCTACGCCGAGGTCACGGGCTACTACATCCCCACGCTCTACCAGTGGGGCCAGACCGAGCTGGCGCGCCAGTACACGCGCTGGCTGCTGTCGATCCAGCTGCCCGGCGGCGCCTTCCCGGCGCCGGACGGCGTGCCCTACACCTTCGACACCGCGCAGATCATGCGCGGCCTGTGCGCGGCGCTGAACGACGTCGACGGCGCCGAGGTCAGCCTGCGCAAGGCCTGCGACTGGATGCTGACGCAGGTGGACCCGGCTAGCGGGCAGCTCAAGACCCCGTCGACCGAGCTCTGGACCGACATTGCCAGCGACCTGATCCACACCTACGCCCTGCCGCCGCTCGCCGAGGCCGGCCGGTTGCTGGGCGTGAAGGAATACGAGGACGCCGCGCGCGTCGTGCTGGCCTATTACAAGCAGCAGCCGGGGCTGGTGCCCTTCAACCGTCTGTCGCACTTCCACGCCTACGCGATGGAGGCGCTGACGGAGATGGGCGAGCTGGACCTCGCGCGCCAGGGCATGGCCGACGTGGCGCGCGTGCAGCGCGCCGACGGCAGCATCCCGGCCTACCCGGACGTGGAGTGGGTGTGCTCCACGGGCATGGCGCAGTACGCCATCGTCTGGTACGCGCTGGGCGACAAGGGGCGGGCCGACCGCGCGATCGCCTACCTGGAGAAGATCCAGAACCCGTCCGGCGGCTTCTTCGGCAGCTATGGCAAGGGCGCCAAGTACATCGCCGGCGGGGAGATCAGCTGGGGCGTCAAGTACTTCCTGGACGCGTGGCGACTCAAGCTGATGTCCGAGGGGAAGTGGACGCAGCCCGTCGGCAACTTGTCGGAGCCCGCGCGTGTCTGACCTGTCACTCCAGCCGGTGCGACCGCTGAAGGTGCTGACCGTCTTCGGCACCCGGCCGGAGGCGATCAAGATGGCGCCGCTGATCGCGGAACTGCAGCGCCACCCCGGCCGCATAGCCAACCGCAACTGCCTGACCGGCCAGCACAAGGACATGGTCGCGCCGCTGATCGACCTGTTCGGCATCCGCGTCGACCACGACCTGGACCTGATGCGGCCCAACCAGACGCTGGAACACATCACCGTGACGGTGCTGCAGGAGGTGGGCAGGATCCTGCGCAGCGAGCCCTTCGACCTGCTGCTGGTGCAGGGCGACACCACGACGTCGATGGCGGCGGCGCTGGCGGCCTTCTACGCCGGCGTCAGGATCGGCCACGTGGAGGCCGGGCTGCGCACCTTCGACAAGGCCAACCCCTACCCGGAGGAGAGCAACCGCAAGATCATCGACGCGGTGGCGGACGTCTTCTTCGCGCACACGGACATGGCGAAGCAGCACCTGCTGAACGAAGGCATCGCCGACGGCGCCATCGAGGTGACAGGAAACACCGTGATTGACGCGCTGCTGGACGTGGCCGCGCGTCCTTACACCTTCGACGGCACGCCGCTGGCCGCGCTGCCATTCGACACGCGCAAGATCGTGCTGGTCACCGCGCACCGGCGCGAGAGCTTCGGCGGGCCGTTCGAGAGCCTGTGCACCGGGCTGCGCGACCTGGCGCGCAAGTACGCCGACGACATCGTGCTGGTCTACCCGGTGCACCGCAACCCGAACGTGCGCGAGGTGGTGGGCCGCATCCTGGCCGACACGCCCAACGTGGTGCTGACCGACCCGCTGGACTACATGCCGCTGGTGCACCTGATGAAGCGCTGCCACCTGGTGCTGACCGACTCCGGCGGCCTGCAGGAGGAAGCCCCCAGCCTGGGCAAGCCGGTGCTGGTCATGCGCAAGACCACCGAGCGGCAGGAGGGCGTGGCCGCCGGCACCGTGAAGCTGGTGGGCACCGACGCCGCCGACATCGTGCGCGAGGCGTCTCGCTTGCTGGACGACCCGGCCGCCTACGCGGCGATGGCGCAACGCGCCAACCCCTACGGCGACGGCAGCGCCAGCCGGCGCACGGTGGCGCGCATCCTGGACATGGCCCCTGCGCCGTGAACGCGGAGACGCCGCTCGTCAGCATCGTGCTGCCCACCTACAAGCGGGCGCGCGTGCTGCCGCACGCCATCCGCAGCGTGCTGGCGCAGACCTACGGCCACTGGGAGCTGATCGTCGTCGACGACAACTCGCCCGACGACACGGCGCAGGTGGTGGCCGGCTTCAGCGACCCGCGCATCCGCTACGTCAAGAACGACCCCAACCTGAAGCTGCCGCGGGCGCTGAACCGGGGCTTCTCGCTCGCGCGCGGCGAGTACCTGACCTGGACGTCGGACGACAACCTGTTCGGCGAGACGGCGATCGCGAAGATGGTCGCGCGGCTGGGCCAGGGCGACTGCGACCTGGTCTACGCCGACTACTGGCTCTTCAGCCGTGACGACGACGCCGGCCGGCCGCTGGACGCGCAGCTGGACCGGCTGCCCGACACCGTGCAGCTGGACAAGGGCAACCACATGGGTGCCTGCTTCCTCTACACGCGCCGGCTGTACGAGGCGGTGGGCGACTACGACCCGGAGCTCTTCCTGGTGGAGGACTACGACTTCTTCATCCGCGCCGCCAAGCGGTTCCGCTTCGCGCACATCGCCGAGCCGCTGTACCACTTCCGGCGCGACGACGATACGCTGTACCTGTCGCGCTACGCCGACGTGAAGGCCTCGGACGTGCTGGTGCGCTACAAGAACGGGCTGCTGGACGAGCGCGGCGTGCTGGACACGCTGGTGGATCTGCTGCTGCGCAACCCGGACGGGCTGGCCCACCCGCTGCTGCGCGCGCTGCACGGCCTGGCCGACGGCCGGTCGTGGCGCCTGGCGCAGTGGCAGCGCCGCTGGGCAGAGAGCCACCTGCGGCGCCGCCTGGCGCCGGCGGTGCACGGCATCCTGCAGGGCTACCGCACGCAGGCCAGCAGCTTCGGCGCCGCGCGCGATGCACTGCGCGAGCAGGTGTCGCGTCTGGGAGAACTGACCTATGCACGCCCCTGATCGCGCCACCGGAGGCCGGCCGTGCTGAGCACGATCAGCGACGCGCTGCGCGGCCCGGCGCAGGCGCGCGCGGCCCACCGCCAGGCGCTGAAGCTGGGCCCCGGCATCGGGCCGGGCGTGCGGCAGCTGCAGGCGCTGTGCCCGCCGCCCGCGGATCCGGACGACGACGCGCCAATCATTCTTCTCTCGGCTGGCTGGCGCTCCGGCTCGACGATGCTGCAACGGCTGCTGATGTCCGACCCCGGCGTGCTGATCTGGGGCGAGCCCTACGACGAGTGCGGGCTGGTGCAGGCGCTGGCGGGCTGCGCCAAGGCCTTCCGGCCCGGTTGGCCGCCGTCCGACTACTTCTACGACGGCCGGCCGGCCAGCCAGCTGACCGGCGAGTGGATCGCCAACCTGTTCCCGGCGCTGGAGGATTGGCGGCGCGGGCAGCGCGCGCTGTTCGATGCGATGTTCGCCGAGCCGGCGCGGCGCGCCGGGGCGCGGCGCTGGGGCATCAAGGAGGTGCGGCTGACGTCGGCGCACGCGCTCTACCTGCGCTGGCTGTATCCGAACGCGAAGTTCCTGCTGCTGTACCGGCATCCGCTGGAGGCCTATCGCTCCTACTGCAGTTTCGGCCGCAGCTGGTACGACCTGTTTCCGGAGCGGCCGATGTTCACGCCGCGCGCCTTCGGCGCGCACTGGCGGCAGCTGATGCAGGGTTATCTGGACGACGCCGAGGCGTTGGGTGCGATGCTGGTCAAGTACGAGGACATGGCGGCGGGCGCCGTGCCGTTGCAGCGTATCGACGCCCATCTGGGCATCGCCACCGACCATGCGGTGATGGCACGCAAGGTACGCGGCACGCCGAAGGCCGGCGAGAAGGGGCAGGTGAACGCGCTGGAGCGCTGGCTGCTGCGGCGTGCCGTGGGCCCGACGGCCGAGCGGCTGGGATACGCCTGGTGAGCATGGACGACACTGCCATGGATGCCAGCATCGTCGTGTGCACCTACAACCGCGCCGAGTCGCTGCGCGACACGCTGCGCGCGTTGCAGGCGCTGCAGGCCGATCCCGGCCGGCGCTGGGAGGTGATCGTCGTCGACAACAACTCCAAGGACCACACGAAGGCGGTCGTCGAGGAGGTGCAGCGCGGGTGGCCGCTGCTGCGTTACGCGTTCGAGGGCGCGCAGGGCCTGTCGCACGCGCGCAACCACGGCATCGGGTGTGCGCGTGGCGCGGTGATCCTGTTCACCGACGACGACGTGCTGCCCGAGCCCGACTGGCTGGAGACCACCCTGGCCGGGCTGGCGCGCTACGGCGCCGACGCCTGCGGCGGCTTCATCGCGCCGATCTGGGAAAGCCCGCCGCCGGCGTGGCTGACCGAGCGCTTCTACGGTTTCCTGGCCGTGCGCACCGACCGCACCGACGACCACCCCGTCACCGCCGACACGCCCCCGCCCTTCGGCGCCAACATGGCCTTCCGGCGCGAGGTGTTCGACCGCGTGGGCCTGTTCGACACCAGCCGCGGGCGCAAGGGCGCGGTGCTGGCCAGCGGCGAGGACGGCGAGATGTTCGAGCGCATCCTGGCCGCGGGGATGAAGGTGGTGTTCCTGGGCGGCTCGCGCGTGCACCACAAGGTGGAGAGCTTTCGCACCACCAAGCGCTACTTCCGCCGCTGGCGCTTCCAGACCAGCCGCAACATCGCCCAGAGCCGTGGCATGGCGGGCGGGCGGCGCCTCTTCAACGTGCCGCTGTACGTCTACCCGCAGCTGCTGCGCGCCATCGGCCGCATGGTGTGGAGCCACCTGACGCTGCCGGCCGACGAGGCCTTCAACCGCGAGATCGTCGTCTTCCACTTCCTGGGCCTGATGCAGGGCCTGTACCGCTCGCGCTGACCCGTGCCGGCGCTGCTGACCGTCCTGATCTGCACGCACGACCGGGAGGCGTTGCTGGAGAGCGCGCTGCGCTCGCTCGACGCCTGCCGGCGGCCGGCGGCCGGCCCGGTCGAGATCCTCGTCGTCGCCAACGCCTGCCGCGACGGCACGCACACGATGCTGGAGGCCCGGCGCGGGCGCGCAGACCGTGACGGCCTGCTGCCGCTGGACTGGACCGCAGAGCCGACGCCGGGCAAGTCCCACGCGCTGAACCGCGGCGCCGCCGCCCTGCGCAGCGAGTGGGTCGCCATCGTGGACGACGACCACCGGGTGAGCGAAGATTTCCTGGTGCGCGTCACGCAGGCGATCGCGGAGCACCCACGGGCCAGCCTGCTGTGCGGGCGCATCCTGCCGGACTGGGACGGGCGCGAACCGGCGTGGGTGCACGACAGCGGCCCCTACCGCGTCTACCCGCTGCCGATCCCGCGCCAGGACTTCGGCGACGCGCCGCGCGAGCTCGGCGTGGACGGCCCGATACCGGGCGGCGGCAACCAGATCATCCGCGCCGACGTGTTGCGCCGGCTGGGCCCGTTCTCGACCGACCTGGGGCCGCAGGGGCACGACCTGGGCGGCGGCGAGGACACCGAGTACATGCTGCGCGCGCTGCGGGCCGGCGAGCGGCTGTGGTACGTGCCGGACATCGTGCAGTACCACTACGTGGATCTGGAGCGGCTGGCGCTGCCCTACCTGATGCGCAAGGCCTACCAGCGCAGCGCGTCGTCGGTGGCCTTGCATGGGACGCCGGGCAGCCGCGCGCGCAGTGTGCCCTTGTACCTGTATCGCAAGTTCGCCGGCTACGCGGCGGGTGCGCTGACGTCCATCGGCGGCGCGCGCCGCCGCTTCTACCTGGTGCGCAGCGCCGCGGCGCTGGGCGAGATGGCCGGACATCGCCGCCTGGCGCGGTGGGCCGCCGCAGCCGAGGCCGCACCAGCCGGGCCCGACCATGCCTAGCCTGCGCAAGCTGCACAAGCTGCTCGACCCCGAGATCCGGGCCAAGAACCTGCAGGCGCTGCAATGGGCGCTGCGTGGCCGCTGGTACGACCTGGCCCGCCCGGCGATGCCCGACCCGGTGTTCCTGGTCGGCTGCTCGCGCTCGGGCACCACCGTCACCTACGAGACGCTGGGCGCGGCGCCTCAGTTCCTGAAGTTCGGCTGGGAGATCCCGCAGTTCTGGGACGGGCTGGTCGGCCCGCTGAACAACGGCTGGCACTCGGAGGCCGCGGGCGCCTCGGACGCGAAACCGGCCCATCGCCATGCGGCACTGCGCCACTTCTACCAGCGCCTGGGCGCGGGCTGGGTGCTGGACAAGACCTGCATCAACGTGATGCGCATCCCCTACCTGCACGCCGTCTTCCCGCGCGCGAAGTTCGTCTTCATCCAGCGCGACGGGCGCGACAACGTCAGCTCGATGATGGACGGCTGGCGCCACGGGCGCACCGACGGCGACTTCCACCTCAGACAGTTCTTCGGGCCGTTTCCGGAGCCGGTGGCGATCCACGGCGGGGAGTTCACCGACTGGGCCTTCTTCCTGGCCCCTGGCTGGCAGGCCTACAACCGCGCCAGCCTGGAGGAGGTCTGCGCCTTCCAGTGGGTGTCGGCGAACCGGCTGGCGCTGGACGCCAAGGGCTTGATTCCGCCTGAGCAGTGGATCCACCTGCGCTACGAGGACTTGTTCGAGCGGCCGGTGGAGATGTTCCGCGATGCGTTCGATCGGCTGGGCGTGCCCTTCACCGACGAGCTGCGCGCGCGCTGCGAACACCTGCGCCCGACCAGCATCGTCAAGGGCAAGCCCCAGCCGCAGAAGTGGCGCCAGCACAACCCGCAGGCGATCGAGCGCATCCTGCCGGTGATCGCGCCGCTGATGCGCGAGATGGGCTACGACGCCGACAGCTGACGCTGGCGCGAACCGCCCTGCCGTCGCCCCAGCCATGAGCGCCCCGCGGGTCACCGTCGTCATCCCGGTCTACAACGCCGCCGGCTTCGTGCGCCGCGCGGTGGACAGCGTGCTGGCGCAGACCTTCACCGATCTCGAGCTGCTGGTGGTCGACGACGGCAGCCGCGACGCCACGCGCGACGTGCTGGCCACCTACGGCCCGCGGCTGCGCCTGCTGACACAGGCCAACGCGGGCCCGGCGGCGGCGCGCAACCACGGGCTGCGCCAGGCGCGGGGCGAGTTCGTGGCGTTCCTGGATGCCGACGACGGGTGGTTGCCGGACAAGCTGGCGCTGCAGGTGGCGCTGCTGGATGCCCGGCCGGAGGTCGGGTTCTGCTCGACGGCCACGCGGGTCGTCGACCAGGCCGGCGCGCCGGCGGGCGACTGGCCGTGCTGCGCCGGCGAGGCGCCGATGCCCGACCTGCTCTTCATGCGCAGCGCGGCGGTCAGCGGCTCGACGTCCGGCGTGCTGGCGCGCCGTGCGCTGCTGCTCGACGCCGGGGGCTTCGACGAGCGGCTGCGCGGCTTCGAGGACCCGGACCTGTGGATCCGGCTGTCGTCCCGCACCGGCTACGCGTGCATCCCCGAGGCACTGACCGTCGTCGTTCGCACGCCCGGCAGCGTCAGCACCCACCTGCCGCGCATGCGTGCCGCCACGCTGGCGTCGTTCCGCAAGAACCGCGCGCTGCTGCCGGCCGCACGGCGCGGTGCCTACTGGCGCGCCGCCTGCGCCGGCGCGCTGGCCGATTACGCCAAGATGGCCTGGCGCGCGGGCGATCGTCGACACGGCCTGGCGTGGGCGGCCGAGGCGCTGCTGCGCGCGCCGCTGGGGCGCGGGCGGCTGGTGGCCGGCCTGCTGCTGGCCATGCTGCGGGGGCAGCGGCTGTGAGCGCGCATGGCCGCTCCAAGGTGCCTACACCGGACCGCATCGAGCGCGAAGGCTGCGCGATGGCCGTAGCGGTGGACCGCGCTGCCGAGTCGGAGGCGGCTGCGCCGCTGGTGAGCGTCGTGATCCCCGCCTACAACGCGGCCGCCCACCTCGGCGAGTGCCTGGACAGCGTGCTGGCGCAGGCCGGGGACGCTGCACTCGAGGTGGTGGTGGTCGACGACGGGTCGACCGACGCCACGGCCGAGGTCGCCGGGTCGCGCCCGGGGGTGCGCCTGATCCGCCTGGCCGGCAACGAGGGGCCGAGCCGGGCGCGCAACGCAGGCATGGCCGCGGCGCGCGGCGACCTCGTCGCATTCCTGGATGCCGACGATCTCTGGCCGGCGGGATCGCTCGCCGCCCGGATCGATGCGCTGAATCGGCACCCGCAAGCGGAGCTGGCCTTCGGTGATTGCCGGCAGTTCGACGCCAGCGGGCCGCGCGATCACACGTTGTTCGAGGCCGGCCACCTTGGCGCGCCAGCCTGGGGCGATGGCGGCATCGTGCCCGACGCCTACGCGCGACTGCTGGCCGACAACTTCGTCACGACGGGATCGGTGCTCGTTCGGCGGCCGGTCCTGGCCGCGGTCGGCGGCTTTGCCGAGGACCTGCGGCTGGTCGAGGACCTGGACCTGTGGCTGCGCGTGGCACGCCGGCACCCGGTCGCGTGGTGCCCGCAGGTGTGCCTGCTGCGGCGGCGCCACGGCGGCAACCTGTCGCGCGACGCGCGGGCGATGAGCCTGGCGTATCTGGAGGTGCTGCGTCGGCAGACGCCGAGCCCGGACCTGGATGCGCCGGGGCTGGCGCGCGAGCTGACGGCGCTGGCGGCCAAGGAGCACTTGCACCTGGCCGATCTGGCGCTGGCGAGCGGCCGGCCTGCCGAGGCGCTGCACTGGGCGGCACAGAGCCTGCGGTCGCGGCCGAGCGCGCGCGCCTTGACACGCGTGGCACGCGCGCTGGTGGCGCGCTGGTCGGCGAGGGCCTCGGAGCCGCGACGCCCACAATAGCCGCGACCATGCGCGACGGCGAGACCGCGACACCGAACCCGACCCCCGTCGACGCCGAACTGCTGTGCGGCGAGGTGGTGGCGGATGGCCGCCCCTGCCCGCGCCGCGAGGCGTCTGCTGTCCTGCGCGAGGCGTGGCGCGGGCAAGGCGTGGCCGGCTTGCTGCGGGTCGACGGCCCGTTCGCCGCGCTGGTGCGCCAGGGCGGCACGCAGTGGGCCTACCGGGATGCGTCGGCACTGTGCGGCCTGTTCGCCTGCCTTGCACCCGATGGCCGGTGGCACGCCGCGAGCGGGCTCGACGCGCTGGCGGGGCTGGCAAGCACCATCGACCGGCAGGCGCTGCACGAGTACCTTCGGTTGCTGGACATCGCCGCGCCGCGCGCCTGGCTGCGCGATGTGCGCGCGGTCGGGGCCGGGCAGGCGCTTCGCCTGCCTCAGGGCGAGGCGGCGGTCGAGGAGCCTCCCGCCACGTCGCGAACGACCCCCGCCCCGCCGCGGGACTTCCAGGCCGCGGTCGACGAACTCGCCCGCCGACTGGCCACCAGCGTGGCCGAGCGCCTGAGCGACGCCGAGCGGCCGGCGGCCTTCCTCAGCGGAGGCATCGACTCGGCCCTGCTGTGCGCCGTCGCCGCGCGCCAGCGCGCCGACATCGCCACGCTGACCGTCGGCTTCGATGGCGCGCCCTTCGACGAGACACCCGTCGCCGCGCGCATCGCCGCCCATCTGGGCCTGCGCCACGAGGTGCTGCGCTTCGGCCGCGAGGACTTTCTCGCCGCCTTCGACCGCCTGGCCCGCGGCATGGACCAGCCGATGGCCGACCCGGCGACGATGGCCACGGTGCTGGCCTTCGACCACTGCAAGGATCACTTCGACGTGGTGCTGGACGGCACCGGCGCCGACGAGGCGGTGGGCGCGATGCCGCCGCGCCACGTGCGGCTGGCGGTGGGCGTCGGCAGCCTGGTGCCGGCCGGGCTGCGGCGCTGGCTGGTGCGCGGCATGCGGCACGTTCCGGCGCTGGCCGGCTACACGCCGGTCCTGGACTTCGAGCACCCGGCCGAGACGCTGATGCGCTGGCGCGGCTTCACGCGGGCGGAGATCGGGGAACTGTGCGGCGGGCCCGTCTCGCTGGAGGACACCACCTTCTACCGCACCTTCGCCCGCTTCCCGCGCCGCGCCCACTTCGAGCGCTACAGCGCGCTGCTGAATGCGATGCCGTGCGACCGGCTGACGCAGGCGATGAAACTGACGGGGCTGCGCGTGCGCTACCCCTACTGCGCGCGCGACGTGGACGGCTTTCTGCGGCAACTCCCCACGCCGTGGCTTTGTTTGCCGGGTGAGCCGAAGCGCATCCTGCGTGCGCTTCTGGCACGCTACGTGCCGCGGGAGATCTGGGACGGGCCCAAGCACGGCTTCGATTTCCCGCTGCACGACTTCCTGGCCGGCGACGGCCATGCGCTGGTGCACCGCCATGTGCTGAATGGCCGCTGGCTGGCCCGCGGTCTGCTGCGGCCGGACGTGGTGCGGCGCCACGCACGGCAGTACATGGCCGGCGACCGGCACTCGATGTTCCGCGTCTGGGCGCTGGTGGTGCTGGGTGCCTGGCTGGATGCCCACGAAGACCTGACCTGAACCCTTCGGTGCCCGACCCCGCATTCATCCCGGCCGACCCGGCTGCGCCCGTGCCGCACGACGCCGCCGCGCCAGAGCCGACCCGTCCGGCCACCGTGGCGCCGGTGCGCGTGCTGATGTACACGGCCTACCTGGACCCGGAGTACAGCGGCGCCGCGCTGCAGGCGCTGACGCTGGCGCGCGAGCTGCGCCGGCGTGGCCACCACGTGGAGTTCGTCACCAACCGCTGGCCCGGGCTGGACGAGGCCACGGTGGTGGACGGCTTCGCGGTGCGGCGGCTGGAGCCGGGGCGGCTGCGCAAGCACCGCGAGTTCCGCCTTTGGCTGAACCTGGCGCGTTACGTGTGGGCGCGGCGCGGGGACTTCGACCTGCTGCACAGCCACGGCGCCTACTACACGCACGCCTTCGTCGGGCCGCTGGCGCGGCTGCTGGGGCTGAAGTCGCTCGTCAAGGCCAGCCTGGCCAAGGACGACCTGCTGGGCCTGCGCGGATCGTTGGTCGGTGCCATCCACCGCTTCATGCTGCGCCGGGTGAGCGCCTGCGTGGCCATCAGCCGCGATCTGGTGCAGGAGTTCCGCGCCGGCGGCATCGCACCGCGGCGCATCCACCACCTGCCCAACGGGGTGGACCTGGCGCGCTTCCGACCCGGGCCGGCATCGCAACGCCCGATACTGCGCGCGCAGCTGGGACTGCCGTGCGGACAGCCCGTGGTGCTGTTCGTCGGCGTGCTGGACCCGCGCAAGAACATCCGCTGGCTGGCCGAGCAGTGGGTGGCGCACGACGCGTTCGGCACCGGCGCGCTGCTGCTGGCCGTGGGTCCGCAGGGCCGCGACGACCCGGACGGCCGCCTGCGCACGCACCTGGCGGCGCTGGCCCAGGCGCACCCGCGGCACTTCATGCTGCACGACTTCCACGCCGATGTGGCGCCCTACTACCGGTGCGTCGACGCGCTGGTGCTGCCGTCGTACAAGGAGGGGCTGCCCAACGTGGTGCTGGAGGCGATGGCCGCCGGCCTGCCCTGCGTGGCGGCCTGCGCCAGCGGCAGCCGCGAGCTGATCGACGACGGCGTGACGGGGTACCTGTACCCGCCCGACGACGAGGCAGGCCTTGCGCAGGCCGTCCGCGGCGTGCTGACGCCGGCGGGCATGGCGATGGGGGCCAAGGGCCGCCAGGTGGCCCAGTCGCGCTATTCGATCGGCGCGGTGGCCGACCGCTACGAGGCGCTGTATGCGCAGCTGCTGGGACGACCGCAGCCACGGCCGGACCGGACCGAGGCCCCGCTGCCGCTGCTGATGATCACCGAGCTCTTCCTGCCCACCAAGGGCGGCACGGCGGTGATGTTCGAGGACGACTGCCGGCGGTTGGGCGGGCCGGAGGTGCACATCGTGACGGCCGCGGTGCCGGGCGATGCCGACTTCGACGCCGACCACCCCAACACCATCCACCGGCTCAACCTGCAGCGCTACGGGTGGCTGCGACCGGAGTCGCTGGCGCTGTACGCGCGGCTGTTCGGACGGTCGCTGCGGCTGGCGTTCACGAACCGCTTCGCCGCCGCGCTGGCCGGCCGGGCACTGCCCGAGGGCCTGGTGGCCTGGGTCGTGGGGCGGCTGCGTGGCTGCCGGGTGGTGATCTACGCCCACGGCGAGGAGCTCACCGGCTGGGGCCGCGGGCACAAGTTCAGGACCATGTGCTTCGCGCTGCGCCATGCCGACGTGGTGCTGGCCAACAGCGACTTCACGCGCGACACGCTGGTGTCGCTGATCGGCGTGGGCCCGGACCGTATCGCGATGGCCTACCCGGTGGTGGACGCCGAGCGCTTCCGCCCCGGCCTGCCCTGCGACGATCTGCGCGCCGGCATCGGCATCATGCCGGCGCAGAAGCTGATCCTGTCGGTCGGCAGGCTGCAACGGCGCAAGAGCTTCGACCAGGTGGTGCGCGCGCTGCCGGGGCTGGTGGCGCGCGGCATCGACGTGCACCACGCCATCGTCGGCATCGGCGAGGACTGGGACTATGTGGAGCGCGTCGCGACCGAACTGGGCGTGCGTGATCGGCTGCACCTGCTGGGCCACGTGGCGCCCGACGACCTGCCGCGCTGGTACAACGCCTGCGACCTGTTCGCGATGCCCAACCGCGACATCGAGGGCGACACCGAGGGCTTCGGCATCGTCTACCTGGAGGCCAACGCCTGCGCCAAGCCGGCCGTGGCCGGCATCACGGGCGGCACCGGCTCGGCCGTGGAGGACGGGCTGAACGGGCTGCGCGTGGACGGCGACAGCGTGCCGGCGGTGGAGGCGGGGCTGGCGCGGCTGCTGCAGGACCCGGCGCTGGCGCAGCGGCTGGGCCAGGCGGGGCGGCAGCGCGTGATGGCCGGCTTCACGCCGCAGCAACGCGTGGCGCTGATCCGGCGGCTGGTCACGTCATGAGGCCGCGGCTGCCGGCGGTGGCTCCGGCCGCCGGCCGAGCAGGCCGACCAGCACGGCGCCCAGCGCAGCCAGCCCGGTCAGCCGCATCAGCTTCCACGGCCGCCCGCTGTGGCGCAGCCGCTGCCAGACGAAAGGCAGCCGATCGCGCCAGGGCCGGACGATCCACTGCGGATCGCGGTTGCGCACGATGCGCCCGAGCTCGACGGTCGACAGGAAGCGCAGGTCCGGGTGCTGCCGCAGCGCGCCTGCGCACAGTGCGTCCAGCTCGGCCAGGCTGCGGTGCGCCTGGTCGGCGTCGAAGATGAAGTTGTCGCGGTGGTTCTCGAGGACGCAGGGGTGGCCCTCGGACACGGCCTTGCCCAGGGCGCGCAAGGCGTAGGCGGCATCCCGCCCGCGGGCGGGTTCGAAATAGTCGGTGCGCACGAGGCAGGTCAGGCCGTCGGCGCGGTCGCCGTTGACGATCGGTCCCTCGTCGCCATCGGGCAAGCCCCGGGCGTTGCGGCAGGTCGAACGCAGGCCCGGCGTGACGACGAACTCGACGCCGGCCGCCGCCCACGCCCGCTCGACCTCGCGCGTCCAGACGAAGGTGGGCGGCACGACGACCCGGGGAGGCTCGCCGAGGATGCGACGGTAGGCCGCGGCTTCTTCGTCGACGGCGGCGCGGATCTGCTCTGCCGGCAGCGGCACCGACGGCAGCCGCGATGCGTCCGCCCAGCGGCTTTGCAGGTGCGCGGGCAGCCGCTCGGTGTCTGCGGGTGGTGGCTGACGCAGCCAGGCCGCGACGGACGAATCGGCGCTGGCGATGAGCGTGGGCGGCCAGAAGTGCTCGTGGCCATGCAGCTGCGCGCTGAACACCTGCCGGCTCGCACCCTCGCGCAAGGCGGCCAGCACCGGCGCCAGCATCGGCGCGTCCAGCTCGACCCGGCGATAGACGCCATCGGCCGCGATTGCCGGGCCGTCAGGCACCGCCAGCACCAGCGCCAGGTTCATCACCGGGTGGCGGCCCGTCGCGTCACGATGCCTGGCCAGCGTGTCGGCGATGGCGCGCAGGACCTGGCCCTGCGCCAGCGAGCCGGCACCCCAGTCGTCGCTTTCCAGCACGAGGGTCGGCCGGCGGAATACCGGCGCACGACACGCGCGTCCAAGGGCAACTCGGCTGACGAACAGGGCGCCGGCCGCAGCGGGCATCCAGGCCAGCAACGCCCCCGCGACGACGAGGCCCCACGACCCGGTCATGCACGCGTCTTCAGGGGCGTCCGCCGGCGGACGGGAACCACCGCACGCGCACCCCCAGATCGAGCCCGCGCAGCAGCCCGCGCTGCAGCCGCTGGCTCACCACCCGCTCGTGCCGCAGCCCGCGCTGCTTGACCTGGTACAGCCGCCCCTTGTGCGGCTGGGTCTGGCCGAAGCGCTCACCCGCGGCCAGGCGCTGCACCAGCTCGGCGTAGGCCTGGGCGCTGGTCTGCACCGCGCGCCAGAACAGCCGCAGCTCGTCGTCGTCGGGCCGCACCTCGGGGCTGACGTGGGCGATCAGGCCGCCGGTGTCGATGCCGGCGTCGATCCAGTGCAGCGTGCAGCCGACCTTCTCGGGCTCGCCGTTGTACAGCGCCCAGAACGTGCAGTCGGCACCACGGTACTCGGGCGACAGGCCGCCGTGCAGGTTGGCGATGCCCAGCCGGCCCATGGTCAGCAGCTCGCCGCGGATCAGCGAGGTGCCGAAGACGGCGATCAGGTCCGGCTGCATCTCGTGCGCCAGCGCGACGACGTCGGGGTGGTTGATGTGCGGCACCTCGCGCACGAGCTCGGGGCGGTCCAGCCGCGGCGCGGCGTCGCCGAAGAAGAACCTGCCCTCGCCGCCGCCGGTGTAGCGCCGCCGGTCACGCAGCCAGCGCCAGGCCTTGCGGAAGAAACTGTCGGGCCGCAGCTGCTTGAGCAGCTTCGGCCAGGAGAAGTGCGAGCCCGTCTCCTGCACGATCGCCTGCACGTCGCCGGCGCGGCACAGCGCATTGGCGACGTAGAGGTGGCGCGGGCTGCGGCCGCACAACACCATCAGCTTCAGGCGTGGGGCCGTGCCGTCGGCAGCCTGCGCGGCATTCGAGGGGTCAGGCACGGGCCGCCTCCCGCGCGGGCGCGGCGGCCGCGGTGCCCACACCGGGCACCGGCGGCACCGAGATGTCGAGCATGTCCATCATCAGCGCGTCGGCGAAGAACTTGGCCGCCCAGTTGGGGAACTCGAAGCGCGAATAGTCGCCCCAGATCGGCGCCGATCCCGCGATGCCGCCGCGCACCGCCGGGTCCGGGTGGTCCAGCCGGTGCGTCGTCTTCAGGTAGCCCAGCGCCGAGCGCGCGTGGGCGCGCAGCGACGCGTCGCCGCTGGCCTGCGCCAGCCGCGTCCAGTTCAGGCTCATCTGCGCGACGCCGGTCAGGCAGGCGTAGTTGGCGTCGGCGATCCAGCCGTCCTTGTAGGTGCCGGCCAGCCAGCCGTCGCTGCGCTGCACGGCGGCGACGCCGCGGCCCGCGGTCAGCGCGGCGGTCAGGTAGCGCTCGTCGCCCAGCAGCACGCCCGACTCCAGCAGGCCGCGGATCGCGTAGGCGATGGTGTGCGTGAACGGCGACCGCCACGGCACGAAGGCATTGGTCGCGAACCAGCCGCTGGCGGTCTGCTGCGTCAGCGCCCAGTCGAGGTTCCTGCGCGCGGCCTGCACCAGGCGCGGCTCGCCGGCGATCAGCCCGGTGGCCAGCAGCGGCCAGGTGGCGCGCGTGTTGTAGACGTGCGGCGTGTCGTGGTGCTCGAACCTGCGCCAGCAGCCGTCGTCGTCCTGCTGGCCGGCCAGCCAGTGGCCGGCGCGCACGGCCGCCTCCAGGCAGTCGCTGCGCTGCAACTGCGTGGCGCCGGCCACCATGCCGTGCATGATCTGGCCGGTGTTGAAGATCACCGGCCGGCTGCCGGGCTCGCCGAAGTGGCCGGGGAAGGCGCCGTCGGGCAGCTGGATCGAGAGCTCCCAGTCGATCATGCGCTGTGCGCGCGCCACCAGCTCGGGGCGGCCCAGCGCCTCGGCCGCGGCCAGCATCGTCTCGATGATGTAGCCGGTGGTCTCGGGATAGCTCGGCAACCAGCCGTCCTCGAAGCTCCAGCCCGCGGAGACGCCGCCGGCGTCGGGGTGGCCGTCGCGCACGTCCTGCGCGCGGCACAGCCAGTCGATGGCGGCGCCCAGGTGCACGGCGTGCGGCTGCGGCGCGGCGCTGGCGCCACGCACGCTGTCCCACACCAGGGCCAGGTGGCGCGGGCGCCAGGGCCTGTAGCGCACGGGCAGGCGCACGAGGTCGATCACGTTCATGTTCGGGTTCTGTCGTGACTCAATGGTTGGCGCTGGCCTGCGCCAGTTCGCCCTGCAGCGCGACGTGGCTGACCACATAGCGGTGCTTGCCGGAAGCCTCGGGCGCGATGGCGTCGACGGCGCGCACGGCCACGCGCACGTCGGCGCCCAGACGCTGCTGCAGGCCGGACTCGATGGCCTGCGCCCGCTCGGGCGCCCAGCCAGGGCCCGGGACGACCAGCACCTCCAGGTCGCGCAGCGTGTGCTGGACGAGCTTGAACTCGGCCACGCCTTCGGTCGCGCGCAGCACGTAGATGCCGGCCAGTGCGTGCATGATGGTGCCGTCGGCCCGCACCAGGAAGTCGGTGTGGCGGCCGACGACCTCGGCGATCACGTGCAGGCCGCGGCCGCCGCGATCGGGATCGGGGCTCAGGCGCACCATGTCGCCGGTGCGGTAGCGGATGAAGGGCTGCGCCTGCGAACACAGCCCGGTCATCACCGCCTCGCCGAGCTCGCCCGGCGCCACGGGCTGGCCGGTAGGGTCGAGCACCTCCAGCAGGATGCTCTCGCTCATCAGCAGCATCTGGCCCGTGGGGTTGTCGGGGCTCTCGTGCGCGGTGAAGCCGATGTCGCGGCTGCCGAACTCGTTGGCCACAGGGGCACCGAAGACCTCGGCGATCAGCGTGCGCTGGTGGTCGTACAGCGGCTCTCCGGTGGTGCAGACCACCTTCAGCCGCGGCAGGCGCGGCTTGCGGCCGCGTTCCCTGGCGTGCGCCGCCAGCAGCGCCACCGAGCTGGCGTAGCCATACAGGCAGCGCGGCGAGAAGCGCTCGAGCGCGCCGAGGTAGCCGTCCATGCGCGCCGGCGACATCGCGAAGGCGTTGAGCACCAGCTGGTTGATCAGGCGGTCGCGCACCGTCTTGACCCAGTCGGTCTTGTTCAGCTCGACCGGCGCGCCCCAGAGGTAGGCCTCGGGGTCGCCCGGCTCGACGCCCCACCAGCGCCGCGCACGCATGCGGCCTGCGGCGTCGGAGGCCTGGCGCCAGCGGCCGAAGTGGAAGATCAGCGGCGTGCCGCTGGAGCCGCCGGTGTTGTACTTGAAGGTGCCCCCTGGGACGCCGTGCCAGACGAGTTCGGCGTGGTGGGCCGCGGCGTCGTGCTTGGTCATGCAGGGCAGCCGCTCGAGGTCGTGCAGGCCGCCCAAGTCTTCGGGCGACAAACCTGCGGCCTCGAGGCGACGACGGTGCCAAGGGCAGTGCGCCCAGGCCAGACCGAGCAGCTGGTGCAGCCTGTCGTGTTGCAGGGCCTCCAGATCCGTGCGGCCCAGCCACTGGCTCTGCTCGAGTCGACGCAGGTAGGCGAAGGTGGGGCGACGGACCGCTCGCTCCTGCGCCCGGTAGACCGTCCGTGCCAAGGCCCGCGCCAACACGCTCGATGGCTCCGAGCGACCCGCCGTCAGACGCGGTTGGCCGACCATGGCGGCGCTGCCACACCGCGGTGCGGCACCCCGCCGGACACCGTGGCGGTCGGGGAGGCACGGGCCTGCCCGACGAGGTGGTTCGTCACGACGACCACCGCCACCAGGTGGTAGATGTAGTCGAAGTAGGCCAGCCCCAGGAAGGCGCCCGCGCTCATGTAGCCCACCATGCTGACCTGGATCATGGCCGCGAGGTCGCGCGCCCAGAGCTGGGTCGGGTCCTTCCGGGTACGACGGATGATGGCGCTGCACTTGCGCCATGTCATCGCGAGCAGGCCCAGGAAGAATGCCAGCCCGAGGTAGCCGTGTTCGCCGAGCACCTCGAAGTAGATGCTGTGCACGTCGCGGCAGTCGTTGGGGTTCGGCGCATAGCGTTGGCAAACCGGCCGCTGCCAGGTCTCGAATCCGCCGCCGACGAAACGGTCGTTGGCCAGGTTGATCGCGCTCTTCCACTGGTTGATCCGCCCCATGGCGGACCTGTCCTCCTGGTAGGTCTTGATCGTCGTCATCCGCTCGTGCCACTCCTGCGGCATGAGCGACAAGCCCAGCCCGGCGGCCACGATGACGAAGGCCGCGGTGGCGAACTTGTGCCGGCTCTTGAGCCAGAAGTAGCCGCCCGTCAGCATCAGCGCGATCAACGCGCCGCGAGACTGGGAGCCGAACGCCGCGATCGCCGTGAGGAACATGGCGGCGGCGAGACCCAGCTTGATCTTCTTGTGCGCCTCGTGGAGGTACAGGTACCGCATCAAGGGGATGGTCATCACCATCGCCATCGCCAGTTCGTTGTTGCCGCCGATGAAGGTTCCCGCCGGACCCTGCACACGGTAGGCGCCTCCGTTGACGATCGTGAAAATCCCGCCCTTGACCCCGTAGAAACCGAGCGACAGCACGACGACCCAGATGAAGAGATGGACGCGCCGCTGCGACGTCAGCAGCAGCAAGGTCATGAAGGTCAGGACCTGGATCTTGATGACCTTTTCGTACTGTTCGAGCGCGAGGTTGACGTAGAACGCGGTCGCCGTGGTCACGCCCATCCAGATGACGAACAAGATCAGAAGCACGATCTCGCGACTCCACACCATGCGCTTGGCCTCCTTGGAGATCAACATGCCAACGAGGGTGACGAGCACGACGATCTGGACCACCGGCATCGAGAACATGAAGCCCCAGGTCAGCCGATGGGGATTCATGTAGCCGAGCCAGGCCAGCATCAGGATGCCCCAGAAGGGGCGCTTGAGGATGAACGGCAGCGAGCCGAAGACGATGCAGGCCAAGAACAGGTCACGCATGGCCAACCTCCGCCCGGGACGCATCGCGGCGGCTCGGCGCCCGAGCCAATGAACGGAACTCGCGCAGCAGGACCTCGACGCGCCTGTCCCAGGTGTTCTGGCACGCATGGGCGTGGATGACGCCGGGCTCCCTGCGCTCGGTCAGCGCGGCCTCGATGGCGCGCCTCAGCGCATCGGCATCCCCGAAGGGCACGACGACGCCGAGATCGGCCGACGCGACGACCTCGCGATTGCCGCCGACGTCGGTGGCGACGACGGGGATGCCGCAACCCATGGCCTCCAGCAGCACGTTGGCCCATCCCTCGTTGCGGGTGGCCAGCACGAACGCGTCGGCCGCCGACAGCGGCACGCGCAGGTCCTGCGGTGCAACAGGCCCCAGGAAGCGCACCGCATCAGCGAGCCCGAGCGATGCCACTTGCCGCTTCAGCCGATCGGTCCAGTCGCCCTCGGGGCTGGCGCCGCCGACGACGAGATAGACCAGGCCCGGGAATCGCTGCCGCAGCGCCGGCAGCAGCTCGATGACGCGGTGGAAGCCCTTGCGCTCGACGAGCGCACCTACGGTGATGAGAACCGGCACGTCTGCCGGCAGGCCCAGGTGTTGCCGCGCGTCGACGCGCGGCAGCGGGCTGAATCGCTCGAGGTCGACCCCGTTGCCGACGACCCGGACTTTGTCGGGCGGCGTGCCGAGGCCGACGGCGACCTGACGCAACGACTCGGACACTGCGAAGATGCGCGAGGCGCGCTGCAGCGCAAGGCGCACCCGTGCAGCGAGATGCGGGTCTCTCGCGTGCCTGACCTCGGTGCCACGCAACGTGATGGTCACCGGCACTTCCAGCCAGCGTCCCAGCAGGGTGGCTGCATAGCCGTCCGGGTAGGCGAAGTGGGCGTCGATCAGGTCGAGCCGCCCTTCCCGGCGCAGGCGGCGCAACCTTGGCCAGGCGCCCAACGCCATGGCCAGGCCGTCGAACTGCTTCAGCGCGCCCGGGACCGAAAGGAAGCGCGGAAACCAGACGTCGATGCCCTGCTGGCGCTCATGCATCGGCGCGCCGGCACGGAACCCCGGCCGAAAGCGCCGCAACAGCGACTGCAGCGGAAACCACGGTGCGGGCGCGACAACCGCAAGCGGCAGGTGCCGCCCCACCCGGAACATGCGCTCACGGATGAACAGGCCGGCACCCGGCTGCCGCGCGCTGGGGAAGAGGCTGCTCAGCACGACGACGTGCGGGCTCATGGCCTCGGTGTCTGTTTCTGACTCAGGCATGGGCGGCTGCCCCGGTGCGGCGGTGCGCCGTGAGGTGCTCGTACGGCGCACGGTACAGCGCGACGCTGCGCGCCCAGTTGCGCTGCGTCTCCACGAAGCGCCGCCCGTTGGCGCGCAGCTGAGGCCAGCGCTCGCGTTGCGCAAGGAGGCCCAGCACGGCTTGCGCCAGCGCGTCGGCGCGGCCGGCCCTGAAGAGCATGCCGGTGTCGCCGTCGCGGATCAGCTCCTGGTGCCCGCCCACGTCGCTGGCCACCAGCAGCCTGCCCTGCGCCATCGCTTCCAGCGGCTTGAGCGGGGTGACGAGCTCGGTCAGCCGCATGCGGTGGCGCGGGTAGCACAGGACATCGACCAGGTCGTAGTAGCGGCCCACCTCCGCGTGCGGCACGCGGCCGGTGAAGACGACCTTGTCGGCCACGCCGAGCTGCTGTGCCTGCGCCTTCAGCGCGGCGTCCTGCGGCCCGCCGCCGACGAGCAGCACGCGCAGGTCGGGGCGCTTCGCGAGCAGGCTGGGCAGCGCGGCCAGCAGCAGGTCCAGGCCCTCGTAGGCGTAGAAGCTGCCGATGAAGCCGAGCACGGTCGCGCCGGCCAGGCCGAGACTGGCCTTCAGCGCCACGTCCGGGGTGCCACTGGGCTCGAACTTGTCGATGTCGACGGCGTTGGGGATGACCGTGACCTTGGTGGGCGGGATGCCGCGCGCGACGATGTCGCCGCGCAGGCCCTCGCAGATGGTGAAGACGTGCGCGGCCTGGCGCAGCGCATGCGTCTCGAGCCGGCGCGTCAGGCGGTAGCGCAGGCTGCCCTCGGCCGTGCTGCCGTGGTCGACGGCGGCGTCCTCCCAGAAGGCACGCACCTCGTAGACCACCGGGATACCCAGCTCGCGGCCCACGCGCAGCGCGGGGATCGCGTTCAGCACCGGCGAGTGCGCGTGCAGGATGTCGGGCCGCACCTGGCGCGCCACCTCCTGCAGCCTCTGCTGGGTGGCCTTGATCAACGCGACCTCGCTCAGCCCCGGCAGCCTGGGGCCGGTGGGCGCGGGCGTGCGGAAGAAGTGCCAGCCCTCCACCGTCTCCTCCAGCGCGCCGTCTGGGGTGGGGGCAGTGTGCTTGGGGCTGGTGAGGTGCGCCGTCTCCCACCCCAGCTTGCGCTGCTCGCGCAGGATCGCGAGCGTGCGGAACGTGTACCCGCTGTGCAGCGGGATGGAGTGGTCCAGGACGTGGAGGATGCGCATGACGCTTGAAGGGGCTCAGGCCGCGCGTTCCATGATTCGATACGCAGGACTTGGCCCCATCGAACGGGGGATCGCGACCGGGGTCGCGACGCTGCGCAAGAAGGCCTCGAACATCAGCAGTGTCCAAAGCGGCGCGCTGTAGTCGCGCGTACCGTTCTGGTGCGCGTCGACCAGGTGCTGCAGGTAGCCGCGGTTGAACCAGCCGGTGGCCTCGAGTCGGGGCCCCAGGACGGCGTCGCGCACGCGCTGCTTCAGCGGGCCGCGGAACCAGCGCGCCAGCGGCACGGCGAAGCCCATCTTCGGGCGGTACAGCACGTCGTGCGGCAGCAGCGGCTCCATCGCTTTCTTGAGCAGGAACTTGCCCTCCTGCCCGCGCAGCTTGAGGCTGCTGGGCAGCGTGGCCAGCCACTCGACCAGCGGGTGGTCCATCAGCGGCTCGCGCACCTCGAGGCTGTGCGCCATGCTGGCGCGGTCGACCTTGGTGTTGATGTCGCCGACGAGGTAGGTCTTCAGGTCCAGGTACTGGATCAGCGCCAGCGGGTCGTCGCTGCCCGACAGCTGCGCGTGCCGCGCGGCGTGGCGGTCGAAGACCTGCTGCGCGTCGTAGCCGCCGAGCTCGCGCTTGAAGGCGTCGCTGAAGAGCTGCGCGCGCATCGGGGCACGCATCAGCGACACGCTGTGGAAGTAGGCCTGCACCGAGCTGCGCGCCATGCCCTCGAAGGTGGTCTTGGCGCGCAGCACGCGCGGCGCCCAGTCGGCCTTGGGGTAGACGCGGCCGAGCAGCCCGAACAGCGGCTCGCGCAGGCCGGCCGGCAGCGCGCGGCGCATGCGCTCTTCCATCAGGTGCAACCGGTAGCGCCGGTAGCCGCCGAAGCTCTCGTCGCCGCCGTCGCCCGACAGCGCCACCGTGACGCGCTTGCGCGCGAGCTCGCTGACGCGGTAGGTGGGGATGGCGCTGCTGTCGGCGTAGGGCTCGTCGTACAGGCGCGCCAGGGTGTCGATGAGGTCGAAGTCGTCGCTGGCGACGGTCTCGACGTAGTGGTCGGTGCGGTAGCGATCGGCCACCCTCTGGGCGAAGGCCGATTCGTTGTACGCCGGGTCGTCGAACGCGATCGAGCAGGTGTGCACGGGCTGGTCCGACAAGCCCGCCATCGTCGCGACGACGGCGCTGCTGTCGACGCCGCCGCTGAGGAACGCGCCCAGCGGCACCTCGGCGATCATGCGCAGCCGCACCGATTCGGCAAGCCGTGCGCGCAGCTCGTCGAAGGCGTCGGCGGCGCTGATCGGGCTGGCGAGCGTGAAGCGCAGGTCCCAGTAGGGCTGCGGCGCCGGCAGCGGCTGGCCGCGGCGGATCGTCAGGCAGTGGCCGGGCTCGAGCTTGCGCGCCTGCTTGAAGATCGTGCGCGGCTCGGCGATGTAGCCGAGGGCGAAGTACTCCTCCACGGCCAGCGGGTCGATATCGCGCCGCAGGCCGCTGCCGGCGCCGTGGCCCCCGTTGCCCGTGTAGGCCAGCAGCGACTTGAGCTCGCTGCCGAAGAGCAGCCAGCCGTCGTCGGTGACCGCGTAGTGCATCGGCTTGACGCCCAGGCGGTCGCGCGCCAGGAACAGGGTCTGGCGGCTGCGGTCCCAGATCGCGAACGCGAACATGCCGCGCAGGCGCTGCAGGCACTGCTCGCCCCAGGCCTCCCAGGCGTGGACGATGACCTCGGTGTCGCTGTGGGTGCGAAAGACGTGGCCCAGCGCCTGCAGCGCGGGCACCAGCTCCTGGAAGTTGTAGATCTCGCCGTTGAAGACGATGGCGACACTGCCGTCCTCGTTGAAGAGCGGCTGCTGGCCGGTGGCGACATCGATGATCGACAGCCGCCGGTGCCCGAGGCCGACGCCGGGTTCGAGGTGCAGGCTGCCCTCGTCGGGGCCGCGGTGGTGCTGCGACTCGTTCATGCGGTGCAGCACCGGGTGCGAGACCGGCCGCTCGGCGCGCGTGTCGAAGATGCCGGTGATGCCACACATATCGGTTCGGGTCGGATCAAGCCCCGCCCATGGCGGAGCGCAGGAAGGTCGCGCGAGGCCAACGGCGATCGTAGGCGGCTCGCTGCCTCGCGTCCTCGGGTGGACGTCGGCTTCTAGCGCTTGGCATGACTTCTGGCACGCTGGACTCCAGGCAAGGTCAGGTCCCGCCTGCGGCATCATGGAACGGGGAGTCTGGCCTCCCTTGCTGTGCACCCCCGTACTGAAGGAGGTACGCGGCCACCATCGCTTCCAGGCTGAACCGCTGCTCCGCTTCGATCCGTCCCGCGAGGCCCATCGCCCGCGCGGAATCCGGGTCGTCGGCAAGCCTGAGCAGGGCCTTCGCCATGGCCTCGACGTCGTCCGGCGGCACGAGCAGGCCGGTTCGCCCGTCGGCGACCAGCTCGGGGTTGCCACCGACCGCGGTGGCCACCACCGGCAGGCCGCTGGCCATCGCCTCGAGGATGGTGTTGGAGATGCCCTCGGCGAGCGACGGCAGCACGAACGCATTCAACCCCCGCATCAGGTCGGGGACGTCGGCGCGCTCGCCGGGCAGCCAGGCTAGTTCGGCCATGCCGGCCCCTGCCAGCACCGCCTGGCACTCGGCGCGCAGCGGGCCGTCGCCGACCAGCACCAGCCGCAGCCGCTCGCGCAGGGCCGGCTGGACCTGCAGCGCGCGGACGAAGGCGCGCGCCAGCAGCGGCTGATGCTTGACGGTCTGCATGCGGCCCACCGTGCCCACCAGCCAGTGCGCTGGCGCGGCGAAGGGCGCACCGGGGATCGGTCCCGGCTCGCCACCGGAGGCCGGACGAAAGCGCCCGGCGTCGACGCCGTTGTAGATCTGTGCCACCCGCGCCGGCGCAATGCCGACCCGCTCGGTCAGGTAGCGCGCCAGGTCCTGCGACAGCGCGATGTAGCGGTGCACGAAGGGCGCATACAGCCGCCGCAGGCGCTGGTGGTGGCGGCTCGTGCCGTCCAGATCCTCGACGTCGCGCCCGTGCTCGCCGTGCACCCGCAGCGGCACGCGCGCGGCCCAGGCGGCGACCTGCATCTCCAGCGCGGCCAGGTTGCGCGTATGGACGATCGCCGGGCGGTGCTCGCGCAGCAGCCGGAACAGGCGCGGGTACAGCTTCGCGCCATGGCCCGGCGGCTTGTGCAGCTCGATGCACTCGACGTCGTCGCGCCGCAGCCGGTGGCGGAAGTCGGTCACCTCGGTCAGCGCGACCACCATGTGCCGATACGCGTCGCGCGGCATGTGGTCGATCAGGTTGACGACGCCGTTTTCCAGCCCGCCAGTGTCGAAGCGGTAGACGATGTGGGCGACCAGCGGGCGCCGGTCCGGCCGCTGGCCGCTCAACGCGCGTCGCGGGTGCGCGCCAGGCTCTCGACCAGCGCCGCCCAGTGCTCGCGGGCGAAGGCCTGGAGCAGCTCGCGCGAGCGCTCGGGGCTGCCGGCATCGGCATAGAGCGCGACCAGCGCGCCATCGTCGCCACGCCCCTGCACGCGCGACAAGGCGCCGGCGAGCTTGGCCTGCCGCTCGTCGACGTGGATGCGGCCGTCGACCCAGTAGCCATGCCAGACCTGCAGGTCGGGCCGGCGAACGCCCCCCGCGGCGGCGGGCCCCTCGATGCGGGTCTGCTGCAGCGTGACGGTGCCGTCGGCCGCGATGAGCTGCACGTCGCCGGCATCGCGCTCGCGCCAGACGCGCTCGTTGATGCTGAGAAGCCGGTTCAGCGAGCTGATCAGCTTGCGCTCGGCGCCCTGCGCGCGGTAGTAGGCGACGTAGACGCCTACGGTCCCCGCCGGGCCCGCATAGGCCTGCTGCCATTGCGCCGAGGGATTGAGGAAGTTCGGCGTCCAGCCGATGCGCTCGGCCTCGGGCCCGGGCAGCATCTGCCAGGCGCCGAGTGCCGGTGGCGGCACCAGCCGCACCTCGGCGGCGGCGGCGTCGGAGGCCTCCATGCCGCGCACGACTGCATGCGGCGCGGCGGCGACGACGAGCGCGGCGGCCAACGTGGCCCAGGCGGCCGTGGTCGGTCGCGCCGATCCATCGCTCACCCGCGCCACCGGTGCCTCGGCAGGCTCATCGGGTTGCGCCCAGCGCATGCCGACCATGAACATCAGGAAGATCACGGCGCCGAAGAAGACCCAGCCGTACAGGATGTGGTCCACCCCGGCGGCGATCTTGTTGCCCGACAGGTGCCCCAGCATGACGATGATGTAGGCACGCAGCCAGTTGGCGAGGATCGGCATCAGCAAGGACACACCCATGAACACCGCCCGCCGCCAATAGGAGCGGTAGTTCAGGTAGGCGAACAGGCTGCCGACCATGAACGAGGCCATCAGGTAGCGCACCCCGCTGCACTCGTCGATCACCGACCAGTTGCCGCTCGGGATGACGAAGTGCAGCCCCTCGCGGAAGACGGGCACGCCGGTCCGCTGCAGCGCGGCAACGACGAAATCGGCCGTCCACTCCATCATCGGCGGCACCATGAACTCGCCGAACGGCACCGCGAACAGCAGGAACAGCAGCGGGAACAGGATCGCCCGCGTGACCTGCCAGCCCAGCACCGCCGGCACCGCCAGGATCAGCATCCCGACCAGGGCGAACTGCGCCGGCGCGTTGACGACCACCAGGTCGGCCGCCAGCCACAGCGCCGCCAGCGCGGCCAGCGCCGCCAGCACCCAGGGCTGCGGCCGCGGTGTCAGCGCAGCCAGGCGCGCACGCTGGCGCCAGATCAGCCACAGGCTGATCGGCACCACCAGGATGCCGTGCGCGAAGGTGTCCGAGCGCAGCCACACGTCGACCATCGCCAGCCCGGTATCCCGGTACAGCCACAGGATGGCGGCGACCAGGCCCACCGCCATCGGCAGTGCGCTGCGCCAGGGGCTGGCGTCGGGGGCAAGATCGGCGGGGATGGCGCTCATGGCAGGCAATGCGGCGGACAGGTGTCGGCGTGCCACGGGGCGGCTCGAAGCGGCGGCGGCACGAGCACCGAGTTTCGGATGTCGGCCGCACCGGGCGATGCCGGTCGGCACCGGCGTTGCGTGCCCGATCTCACGCTGCCACCGGATGCGGATGCAACGGCACCGCGGCGGCACGCCCACCCAGCAGCCGATCCAGCGGCGCCAGCCGGGCGTCCCAGCTGTAGTCGTCCAGTACGCGGCGCCGGCCCGCGGCACCGAGGGCCGCGGCGCGCACCGGGTCGCCCAGCAGGCCGTCGACCGCGTGCACGAAGGCGTCGGCCCCGGCGGCGGCCAGCAGCTCCCGCCCTGGCTGCGCCGCGATCGCCTCGGCGCAATCGGCCGAGGCCACGACCGGCCGCGCCATCGCCATCGCCTCCAGTACCTTGTTCTGGATCCCGCGCGCCAGCCGCAATGGCGCGACGACGACCGCGGCGTGCTGCAGGTAGGGCCGCACGTCGGGCACGGTGCCGCTGACGTCGACCGCGCCGGATGCCAGCGCGCGCACCGCCGGCGCCGGGTTGCGGCCGACGATGTGCAGCCGCAATGCCGGCCAGCGCGCGCGCAGCGCGGGCAGCATCTCGGCGGCGAACCAGGTCACGGCGTCGATATTCGGCCAGTAGTCCATCGCCCCGGTGAAGACGATGGGCAGCTCGTCGGCGTCGAACGGCGACGGCCGCGCCGTATCGGGGGCGAAGAATCCCGCGTCGACACCGTTGCCCAGCGCGTGCACGCGCGCCGCACACTCCGGTGCGAGCCGGCAGAACAGCGCCGCCTCCTTCTCGGTCGAGAAGAACGAGTCCGTGGCCCGTCCGGCGACGTGCCGCTCGTAGGCCAGCAACTCGCGCCCCTCGCGCGCGTAAAGCCACGACATCGGCCAACGGTGCGCGCTTGCGTAGTCGGCCCACTTGGCCGAGTCGACGTCGACGAAGTCGACCAGCACGGGCACCCCGCTGCCGAGAAAGACCTCGGCGTAAGGCGCCATCGACGACGAGAAGACGACGACGGCGTCGATGCGCCCCCCGGCGCGCAGCCGCCGCACCCAGGCGTCCAGCGCGGCGTCGCGGTAATAGGCCAGCGTCAGCGGCTCGCCGCGCGCCAGCCCGGACAGGCTCGCGATGCGCGCGCGCCGCGGCTGCAGCCGCAGCGCCATCACCTCGGCGCACCAGCGGCGCACGGTCTCGACATGCGGCTCGTCGGCCGGGTCGTCGACGAAGGTCCCGAGCAGCACCTCGTGCCGCGCCGCCAGGTGGCGCAGCAGGTGGTAGGAGCGCACCTTGTCGCCCTTGTCGGGCGGATAAGGCAGCCGGTGCACGAGGTAGAGGATGCGCACCGCGGCCCTCACCCCAGGCTGCGGACCACGAAGGGCCCGAGCCAGTTCGCCACCGGCAGCGGCAGCCGCCGCCAGGTCTCGATCATCAGCTTGTACCTGGCGTTGGCCGGGTTGTTCTGCGGCACCGCGTCGCGCTTGTACAGCCGGTACTCGTAGTGCAGCGGCTGCGGCTCGAAGCCCCAGTTCTTCTTGAACGCGTAGGGCCCGGTGCCGACCTTGCTGCGTCCGTAGTCGAAGGTCTTCAGCCCCTGGTCGCAGGCCCAGCGCATCAGCGCCCAGTATTTGAAGTCGTTCGCGGCGAGGTCGCGCGCGGCGACGTCGTCGCCGGCGTAGTACGGCAGGATCTCGTCGCGGAAGCGAAAGCTCAGCACGCTGGACACGGGCCGGCCGTCGGGCGCGGCGACGGTCAGCACGCTGCAATCGTCGCCGAACTCGTCGCGCAGCGCCTGGAACCAGCGCCGCGGCAGCGCCGGCGTGCCGTGGCGATGCACGTTGTCGGCATAGAGCGCGAAGAAGCGGTCGACCCCGTCGTCGAAGGTGCTCGTCAGCCCGCGCTGCATGGCCTTGCGCACCATCGCGCGCTGCTTGCGCGGGACCGCCAGCAGGTTGGCCTCCTCGTCGGGCAGGATGGGCTTGCGAAAGCTCGCGTAGAGCTCCTGCCGCGGCCAGCCCTCGTGCCGTCGCTGCAGTTGCCGCAGCTCGAGGTGCTGCACGCCGAGCCGGCGCGCGAGGCGGTCGGCCTCGTCCTCCAGCGCCGTGGCGGCGGCCTCGTCGGCCGCGGCCGCGCCGCCGTAGACCGCGAACGGCAGGCTCGCGACCGCATCGCCGAACAGCAGGCTCCTGACGCGCGCCAGCGGCAGCACGCCGACGATGGCGGTGCTGCCGTCGGGCTGCGGCCGCTCCGCCGCGAGCGCCCAGGTCGGGTGGCCGAAGACGCGGCCGACGACGCGCATCCAGCCGGCGCGATGGAAGAAGGTCGCCTGCGGGCAGCCGGCGACGAAGGCGTCCCAGCGCGCCGCGTCCTCGGCGTGGGTGAGGTCGATCGCGCGCACGGTCGGCGGCGGCAGCGCGGGCTCGGCGGCGGGCGCCGGATGCGGCACGGCATGCGTCGCCATCGGCGCGGCTGCGGGGGGCGACGCGGCCACCGCCGCGCCGCCACCCGCGGCCCGGTCGGCGGCCGCGCGCATCGCATCGACGGGCGCGGGGCCGTTCACGGCAGCGCCACCCCGAGCGCCGGCAGGAAGACCTGGTCCATGCGGCCCCAGCGGAAGTCGGCCAGCAGCCGCGCCAGCTTGGCCTCGTTGCGGCCGAGGTTGACGTAGTGCCGGAAGCGGGTCTTCGCGTCGACGCCCGGCACGCGCGGCTGCGCGGGGTCGATCTCCCAGGGGTGGAAGTAGAAGACCGCGGGCTGGCCGTCGGCGCGGTGGACGCGCTCGATCATGCGGCGCGACACGGCGTAGGGCAGCAGGCGGAAGAAGCCGCCGCCGCTGGCCGGCAGGTTGCGCCCGGCCAGCCGCAGCGTCGTCGGCGGGATCTCGACCAGCCCGCAGCCGTGCCGGTGCGCGAAGCGCGGAGCGTCGGGCATGCCGTAGTGGTCGTGCCGCACCGGGTAGATGCTCGAGCTGTAGACGTGGCCGGTCTCCAGCAAGGTGTCGATCGCCCACAGGTTGGCGTGCCCGATCGAGAAGCTCGGCGCGCGGTAGCCGCGCACCGCGACGCCACCCAGGTCCTCCAGCAGCTTGCGCGCGCGGTCGACGTCGGCGCGGAAGGCGGCGCGGCCGAGGTCGCTGGCGCGCTCGTGGCCCCAGCCGTGGCTGGCCAGTTCGTGGCCGCCGGCGACGATGCGGCGCACCAGCGCGGGGTGGCGCTCCGCGATCCAGCCCAGGGTGAAGAAGGTAGCGTGGGTGCCGCGCGACTCCAGCAGCGCCAGGATGCGGTCGACGTTGCGCTCGACGCGGCACTCGCGCGCGTCCCACTCGTCGCGCCGGATGAAGGGCGCGAAGGCCGAGACCTGGAAGTAGTCCTCGACGTCGATGGTCAGGGCGTTGGTCAGCGGATTCGCCCGGCCGCTTGCCCGCATGGCCCCGCCCTGCACGCCAGGGCGTGCCGCCGCCGGTGGCGCGGCGGCGTCGACGCGGCGGGAGGGTGGGGCGAGCATGAGGTGGGCGGACGTTGCAGCAACGGCGGTCGGCTGCGGCGCAGCGAGGGTGTCTCGGCTACAGCCGCGCGCGCTCGGAACCCTTGTCGACCGCGAGGCTGGCGGTGACGCGCTCGGCCGGCTTGTCGACGGGTTTGACGGCAGGTCGGTCCACGGCCTTGTCGCCTGACTTGCCGACTGACTTGTCCGCCGGCTTGCCGGGCGTTGCTTCGGCCGGCTTCACCGCGTCGTCCTTTGCATCGGCCGCTGTCGGCGCGGCCAGGAGCGCCTGATCGTCGGGTCTGATCCTGATCGCGGCGACGAGCTTCTGCAGCAGCGACAGCGTCTGCACGCTGACGCGCTCCAGCCGCAGCAGGCCGCGCTCGAGCCGCTGCAGCTGGTCCAGCCGCTGCTCGGCCGACAGCCTCGCCAGATGCCGGTCGACGCTGTCGGCGGTGCCGGCGTCCAGCGCCAGACGGGTCAGGTCCACGTCCAGCGGAAGCGCGCTGGTCAGCGGCAGGTCGCCGGGGCGGCTGTCGGGACCACTGGCGGGCAACGCCGACGGCGCGGCGGCCTTGAGGCGCGACCCGGGCAGCGCGTTCTCCTGCTCGAGTTCCTTGACGACCTCGTCGATGTCGTCGGCCGTCAGTTGCGTGCGCCCGGCCAGGAAACCCAGCAGCAGCACGCGGTCGCACACCGAGTTGATACGCCGAGGGATGCCCTGCGTGGCCTTGTAGATGGCGTCGAAAGCACCTTCGCCCCAGCTCGGCTTGTCGGTGGAGCCGGCCTGCTTGAGGCGGTGCTCGACATAACCCTGCGTCTCGTCGCGGTCCAGCGGGCCGATGTGGCAGGTCGCCGCGACGCGCTGGCGGAATTGCTCCATCTCCGGGCGCTGCAGGATTTCGCGGAATTCGGGCTGGCCGATCAGGAAGCTCTGCAGCAGCGCCTGGTTGCCGAACTGGAAGTTCGACAGCATGCGCAGTTCCTCGACCGCGCGCATGGTCAGGTTCTGTGCCTCGTCGACGATCAGCAGGCAGCGCTTGCCCTGGCTGGTCTGGCTGATCAGGAACGCCTCCAGCGTGATCAGCAGCTCGCTCTTCGGCACGTCCTTGACCTTGAAGCCGAACGCGGCGCCGACCATGCGCAGCGTGTCCTCGGCGTCGAGCTGGGTGGTGACGAGGTGGCCGGTGACGACGTTGCTGCCGTGCAGGCCGTCGATCAGCGTGCGCAGGATGGTGGTCTTGCCGGCGCCGATCTCGCCGGTGATGACGACGAAGCCCTCGTTGCGCGAGACGCCGTACTCCAGGTAGGCCTTGGCGCGGCTGTGCTGCTTGCTGCCGAAGTAGAACTTCGGGTCGGGGATGAGCTGGAAGGGCTTGCGCTCGAGCCCGTAGAACGATTCGTACATGGTTCAGGCCCGTCGGTCGGCGCGGCGCGGCTTCAGAAGAAGCGCAGGTTGAGCGCCGTCGTCAGCGCGATCTCGTTGTAGTCGCGCCCCGGCTCCTCGCTGTCATAGGTCGAGTGCCTCAACCCGAGCGAGAAGCCAGTACGGTCTGACACGCGCTTGCTCCAGGTCAGCCAAAGGCTGTAGAGATCGGACGCGGCACGGTCGCCACTGGGCCGCGTCTGCGCCGCGGTGGCACGCAGGCTCAGGCTGTCGCGCGGCGTCAGGCGATGGCTGACGGCCAGCGACAGCCCCTGCTGACGCACCGCACCCTCCGAGAGGTCGTCGATGGCGCCCGAGATCGTGTCGACGCGCTCGCTGCGCGATGCGTAGACGCTCGCCGTGAAGCTGGTGCGCCGCCCCGACAACGCGACGCTGAGCTGATGACGCTCCCGCACCGAGGCGGCCCGAGTCAGAAAGCCGAGCCCGCCGATGATCGCCTCGGGCGGGATGCCGTTGCGGTCCAGGAAGCTGCGCACCAGCGCATCGCGGGCGACCGGGTCGGGCTCCTGCGACGCGAACAGGTCGAAGAACAGGTCGTAGGCATTGACGGCGACGATCCCCTCGCCGGTACCCTCGCCGAGTGCGCGGCTGGCGCTGTAGGCCCACGCGGCGCGCCGGTGCCGGTGCTGCGCCGTCACGGCGTAGGCATCGCCGAAGAAGCGGCGGTCGGCGTCGGCCGTCAGCCTCGTCCGCGGTGTCGGGGTCCAGGCGACACCGATGCCCCAGTTGTCGTAGGTGCGGCTTTGCACCGAGGCGATGTCGGTGCGCTCCTGGCCGCCCCGCAGGCTGAAGACCCAGTCGACGTCCGGCCTGAAACTGACCGCGGCCAGAACGCGGTCGGTCGTGGTCTCGCGGCCGGCCTCGAAGTCGGCAATCTGTCGCGTGCCGGACAGCGACCAGCCGACCTTGGCCGGCAGCGCCGACGACAGCGTCAGCTGGACGTCCTGGCCGTCGGTGCCGAAGCCGCGCGTGTCGGCGTTGCCATGGCGCGCCGTGGCGCTGGCCTGCACGGCGACGACCCCGCCCAGCACGCCGCGCAGCACCGGCTGCACGCTGAAGTTGCGGACTTCGGACTGGTTGTCCTCGGTCAGCGTCCCGTCGGCTGACTGGTTGCCGAAGATCGACGTCGGCTGGCGCGACACGTTGCCGGCGAGGTTGAGGTCCAGGTGGTTTTCGACCAGCTCGGCGCGCAGCCTGGCGCCGAGCCGGTGCTGCAGGTTGCTGTCCTCCTCGTCGCGCAGGTAGGCGACCGCCGACAGCCGGTAGTCGACCGACCCCTCGACGCGGCCGCCCCGGCTCGCGATGCGTACACCCGGCGTGACCCTGACAACGACGTCCGATCCGTCGTCGCCGCCCGCTCCACTGCGCTCACGGGCAACGCTGCTGACGCCCACGCCCAGCAGCGGTTCGATTTCGACCCCGCCGCGCGCCTGCGCGTCCGGTGCGGCAGCGAGTCCTGCGCAGGCCAAGGCGGCCGCCCCGCACATGGCTGCCGCAACGACCCGCCGACGTCGGCCCGGTCGGGACGACACCGTCGGACCCCGGGACGCCGATGGCACGACAGGCATGAATCGCTCAGGCGCCCGCGACGGCCGTCGCGGGCGCACCCGGCCCGCCGCCCTCCTTGGCCGATGCGCCATAGCCATATCCATAGCCGTAGCCGTAGCCATAGCCGTACCCGTAGACGCCTGCCTCCTGGTGGCCCCGCGCCCTGTTCAACACCATCATCTTGACCGGGCAGGCCTCGATCGTCGACAGCGCGTTCTGCACATCCGACTGCAACGTGCGCCCGGCCTGGACGACGACGACGATCTGCCCCATGTGCGTGGCCAGCACGCGGGATTCGGTCGTCGGCAGCAGCGGCGGCGAGTCGAAGATGATGATGCGGTCGGGGTAGCGGCTGGCCATGTCGGCGAGCAGATCGCGCATGGCGTCGCTGGCGAGCAGCTCGGTGGCCTTGGCGTGCGGCGTGCCACTGGGAAGCAGCGTCAGCTTGTCGACATTGGTGCGCAGCAGCGTCTCGGGCAGATCGGCCTTGCGCTCCAGCACGTCGAGCAGCCCCGGACCCGGCTCCAGCCCCAGCGTGCGCAGCAGCGACGGCCGCGCGACGTCGGCGTCGACCAGCATCACCGTATTGTCCAGCTCGGCGGCGATGCTCATCGCCAGGTTGAGCGAGGTGAAGCTCTTGCCTTCGCCCGGCACCGCGCTGGTGACCATGATCAGGTTCCCGTGCTTGATGGGCGCTGCCCCGCGGCCCATCGCGTTGGCGATCAGCGGGCGCTTGATGACACGGAACTGGTCGGCGGTGGCCGTGCGTGGCGACTGCGGCGTGACGATGCCTTGCTGGCCCAGGCGGGCGAAGTCGATCTCGACGCGGCGCGATTGCGGGGTCGGCTCACCGCGCTCCATCACCGGGGGCAACGCCACGTCCGCGGAACGGCCGGCGGCGGGGACCGCAGCGGTTTCGGGGATCTCGACCCCGGCCTCGCGCAGCTGGGCCAGGCGCTGGGCGGCTTGTTCGATCAGGCTGCTCATGGATGGACCTCGTGCGAGAACGTCATAGCGCATTCAGATAGACCAGGCCGGCAAGCCCCAGGCCGAAAGCCAGAAACAGGCTGCCGGATGCGCCGACGAAGCGCAGCCTGTCCATCCGTTCCCGGCGCCGATCGGCGTCGGCCATCACGACCGAGACCACGCCGAGCATGGGCAGCCCGGTCCTGCGACGCAGGTCGCCGCCGTCGAGGAAGACAGGCCGCAGCTGGCTGCCCAGGAACGCCACCGCCAAACCGGCGCCGACGCCGGCCAGCAGCGCCAGCGGAAGCAGCAGCAGGCGGTTCGGCGACACCGGCCGGGGCGTCACACGCGGCGGCTCGATGAGGCGGAAGTCGGCACCGGCGGCGGTCTCGAGCTCGCCCGACATCTCGAGCTTCTGGCGCCGCGCCAGCAGTGTCTCGTAGTTGTTCTTCGAGGTCGCATAGTCACGGTTCATCGCCGCGAACTCGGCCTCGCGGGCGGGCGCCTCACGCATCGCGATGCGCGCCTGCTCGAAGCGGCTCGACAGCTCGCCCACGCGGCCACGCAGCGCCGAGACCTGCACCTCGGCCGTGGCCAGCATGCGGTTGAGCTCGGCGATGACGGGGTTGGTCGCATCGGCTGCCGACGGCCCGCCCTCCTTGGCCGCTGCCTCGAGCGCGGCGCGGCGCTCGGTCACCTCGCGCTCCTTCTGCTGCTCGAGGTCGGCGATCAGCCGTCGCACGGCGATGACGTCGGGATGCTGGTCCGTGAAGCGCTGCAGAAGCTGGTCCAGGTTGTTCTGGTGGCCCTGGATGCGGGCGTCGATCTCGGGCGTGGCCAGCGCGCCGGCGCCGCCCAGCCCGTCGAGCAGCCCGCGCGGCGCGGCCGAGGGCCGCTCGCGCTCCTGACGGATCTGCGCCTTGACCGAATCGCGCATGTTCTCCGCCTCGCGCAGCTGCAGTCGTGCGTCCTGGAGCTGGCCGCGCAGCGTCGCGAGCTGGGTCGCGGCGTCGCCGCCTTCGGTCGTCTTGACGTCGAGGTTGCGGATGCGGAAGTCGAGGATGCGCGCCTCGGCCTCGGCGAGCTTGGCCTCGAAGCCGCGGATCTGCTCGTCGAGGAACTGCCTGGCCTGCGCCGAGTCGCTGCGCGACGCGCCCAGGCTGGACTCGACGAACATCGAGACCAGCTGCTGGATGACGCGCTTGGCCTTGTCCTGATCCTCGTCCTTGTAGGCCAGGTTGAAGATGTTGTCGCCACGGGCGCGACTGATGCTGATCGTCTTGAGCAGATCGTCGATCAGCGCGTCCTGCTGCTCCTTGGTCGTCAGGCCGAGGTCCAGGTCGGCCATGCGGACCAGTTTCTCCAGCGTCGGGCGCGTCAGCAACGTGCGGCTGAGCATGGCGACCTGCTGCTCGACGTTGGGCTGGATCGCCAGCCCGGACATCAGCGGCTTGAGGATCGACTGGGTATCGACGTAGATGCGCGCCGAGCCCTCGTAGCGGTCGGGAATGCGGAAGATGGCGACGGTGGCGGCGATCGCCACCAGCCAGGCGACGGCCACCCCGGCCCAGCGGAAACGCCACATCCCGCGTGCAGCAGCGCGCACCTGGGCGAGAAGTTCATGCATGAGGAGGGGCTCCGGTGCAAGAAGGGAATGCCGGGCAACGACCGCGGCGTCAGAAGATGCTCTCGGGGATGATGAGGATGTCGCCCGGCTTGACGTCGACGTTGGCCGAGACGTCACCGCGCTTGATCAGGTCCTTCAGCCGCACCGCATACTGCTTGTTGCCCTCGGAGGTGCGCAGGATGGTCGCCTTGTTGCCGTCGGCGAAGTCGGTCAGGCCGCCGACCGCGATCATCAGGTCCAGCAGCGTCATGTTCTGCTTGTAGGGCAGGAACTGCGGCCGCGCGGCCTCGCCGACGACGCGGATCTGCTCGCTGTACGGGCCGACGAAGCCGCTGACGATGACGGTGACGACCGGGTCGCGTACGTACTTGCCGAGCTCCTTCTCGATGTCGCGCGCCAGCTGGGTGGGCGTCTTGCCCTGGGCGACGAGTTCGTCGATCAGCGGCGTCGTGATCTTGCCGTCCGGCCGCACCGCGACCGACATCGACACCTCGGGGTTGCGCCAGACGACGATGTTGACGCTGTCGCCTGCGCCGATGATGTAGGTGTAGTCGGGGGTGGCGGCGGCCACCGGGGCCGGGGGGTGGTCGGGGCCGGTGGCGCAGGCCGATAGCAGTGCGGCGGCCCCGACGGCGGCCAGCCAGCGGGCGGCGCGCAACGGCAGCTCGGGCGTCTTGTTCATGCGGTTCTCCCGTTGAGGCACGGGCCGGCCAGGTTCTCACTCTCGGCGGCCGCCCTGAATTGGAGCAGGAATGATGGCACAGGCCTGCGTGCCAGAGGATGGGCGGGCAGCTCGGCGGACACGCATTGGAGCGCCAATGCGTGACATTGCCACGCATGGCGGGCCAGAACATGGCGTCCCATGATCCGGAACACCCCGGGCGTTGGCGCCGCACCACGTGCAATCGGATCACCGGGCGAGCAACCCGCCATTTCATGGATGCGCCAGCCGCCGTGCCATGGCAGGATGAAGCGTACGTACGGTCACAACCCTGCCCGGATGAAGGGGCTAGCATTTTCGGGTTTGCCCGGCGTACTACCCCCCCTGGCCCGGCATCGATCGCCGAGTTCCTGGCACGGCCGGGCGAAGACCGGTGCCACCCGTTCGGCCACGAAACGATGAAAGCCTGCCGCAATTGCCTCTTGCCGGAAGCGGCGCCAGGTGCGGACCTGGACGCCAGCGGTCTTTGCCGCCCTTGCCGCGAGCACCAGCCGGCGGATCGTTTGCGCGCCGAGACGCTGCGTCAGGCCCGGGAGGCGGACCTCGACGGAGCGATCGCGGCGGCCCGCGGCACCGGCGCCTACGATTGCCTGGTCCCCCTGTCCGGCGGCAAGGACAGCGTCTACCTGATCCACAAGCTCAAGAACGAGCTCGGCCTGCGCGTGCTGGCGCATACGACCGACATCGACATCGGCGAAGTCGCCTGGGCCAACATCCGCCGCGCGGTCGACAAGCTCGATGTGGAGCATGTGGTCTACCGCCCGTCGCAGGATTTCTATCGCAGGCTGTTCCGATGGCTGCTGATGAACCAGGAGGCAAGAGGCGCGGTCCACACGATCTCCTACATCTACGCGCCGCTGTTCGAGGGCAACGCGCTGAAGCTGGCCACCGACCTCGGCATCCCGCTCGTGCTGGCGGGCTACTCCCCCGGGCAGCCGGTGCCCGAGCGCATGGAGTACGAGTTCCCGCGGCTGGCGATCTCCGAGGTCGACTGGACACCGCCCGAGTTGCAGGCCAGCGGCGAGTTCGGGCCCGAGGACCTGGCGCGCTTCTGGAATCCGCACCGCTATCCCAGCGGCACGCGCTTCCCCCGCTATCTTGCGCCGTACCACGCCTGGAAATACGACCAGGACGAGGTCATGAAGCAGGTGGTCCGCCTCGGCCTGATCGCATCGACCAAGCACGCCAGCCCGGTTTTCTCGAACTACCCGATCAACTGGCTGCTGATGTACTCGGACCTGAAGAACTTCGGCTACAACCCCTACGCGCCGGAGTTCTCGGCATTGATCCGCGAGGGCAAGGCCGACCGCCGGTACTGGAAGCTGATGGGCAAGGTGGTCGACCACATCACCGTGAAGAGGATCTACCTGGGCCGCCACGTGACGCGCCACATGGCCTGGCTCGGGCTGCGCGACGAGGACCTGCGCATCACGCGCCCGAGCCGGCGCGACTGGCCGGACCATGTCTACGACGATTGGGCGCGCCATGCTCCGGGTGCGGCCCTCGCCTCGGGGCCGGCTGGCGCTTGAACTGGAGCCAACCATGGATCGCCTCCATCGACCACTCCCCCGCTCTCTTCTCGACCAGCTGCAAGAGATCGTCGGTCCGGACGGCGTTGTCGCCGATGCCGAAGGCGTGGAGCGACAGACTCGCACCTGCCTGCCGTTCGACACGTTGGCTTCGGCCGCCGTCTATCCGCGCAGTGTGCAGGAGGTGCAGGCCGTCGTCCGCGCCGCGGCGGTTGCCGACGTGCCGGTCTGGCCGGTCAGTACCGGCAAGAATTTTGGCTACGGCGAGCGCACCGCCGTCTACGACGCCGGCATCACGATGGTGCTGGAGCGCATGAACCGAATCCTCCACGTCGACGAGAAGCTCGCGTATGCGGTGATCGAGCCGGGCGTCACGTACCGGCAGCTCAACGATCACCTCAAGCAGACCGGCTCGCGCCTGTGGGCCGACACGGCCGGCAGCACCCAGTACGCCAGCGTGCTGGGCAACGCGCTGGACAAGGGCCGCGGGCTGACACCGATGGCCGATCACTTCGGCGCGCTGTGCGGAATGGACGTGGTCCTTGCCGACGGCAGCGTGCTGGAAACCGGCGGCGGCCCGGCCGGGCGCAACGAGGTCCGCCACACCTACAAGTGGGGGGTCGGTCCGGTGCTGGACGGGTTGTTCGCCCAGTCCAATCTTGGCATCGTCGTGCGAGCGGGCATCTGGCTGATGCCCGCGCCCGAGGTCTTCGACTTCGCCGCGTTCGAGTACAAGGCCTCGCCAGACAGGCTAGGTGCCTTCATCGACGACCTGCGCGAGCTCGTCATGTGCCGCGCGCTGCGCTCGCACCCGCATCTGGCTAACGATTTCGCGATGATGTGCATCCTGGCACAGTATCCGCATGAGATGCTGGACGGGCGCAAGCATCTCAGCGACGAGGCCGCCGCCCGTTGGCGCCAGCAGCACGGCGTGGCGCGCTGGACCTTCGGCTGCGGTGTCTACGGCAGCAAGGACGAGGTTCGCTACCAGAAGCGCATGATCCGCAGGGTGCTCGGCCGTTACGGGATGGTGCAGTTCATCGGCGCGGCCGTACGGGACGACTGGTACGGCGCGCTGGTGCGCAGGCTGGCACCTCCGATCAACCGGCTGCTGGGCAAGTCACCGGAGTTCACCGACGTCATGCTGCCGGCGATCAACCTCTTTCGCGGCATCCCGACCGACGAGTTCGTCCGCCAGGCCTACTTCAAGTCGCACAAGAGCAAACCGAAGACCGACGTCGACCCGGCGCGCGACGGCTGTGGCCTGGTCTGGATAGGCCCGGTCGTGCCCTTCGAATCCGGGCACGTCATGAAGGTCCTGGCGTTGACGAAGACGATCTTCGACAGGCACGAGTTCGACTTCTTCGTCGAGGTCTGCGTCGAGAGCGCGCGCTCGGTGATCGTGCTGGTCGGCGTCTTCTACGACCGCCACGATCCGACCGATGCCGCCCGTGCCCGTGCCTGGTACGACGAGGCACGGGAGACCTATGTCGAGCACGGCTACCCGCCCTACCGCGCCACCGTGATGAGCATGACCGGCGCGATGGACGCCAACCCGCCGGCGAAAGCGCTGCTGGCCACGCTCAAGCATGCCGTGGACCCACGCAACCTGATCGCCCCCGGGCGCTACGGTACGCCTGCGCGCTGAGGCCTGCCTGCCCTTGAGACGCGTCCTCGTCACAGGCGCCACCGGCACCATCGGCAGCGCTGTCGTGCCGCGCCTGCTGGCCGAGCCGGGCACGCAGGTGACGCTGCTCGTCCGCGCCGCCGACGACGCCGCGCTGTGCGAGCGGGTCTCCCAGATGACTGGATGGTGGGGCCTGTCCGCGGACGACGCACGGCGGTCGCGCATCGAGGCGCTGCGAGGCGACATCGAGCTGCCACGCTTCGGACTGGACGCAACCCGCTTCGACCGCCTGGCCGCCGCCACCACCCATGTGATCCACAGCGCCGCCAGCGTCAAGCTCAACATGCCGATGGAGCAGGCGCGGGCCACCGCCGTCACGCCCACGCGAACCCTGCTCGAACTGGGTCGCATCGCTGCGCGCGCCGGTACGCTGCGCAAGATCGACCTCGTCAGCACCGTCGGCGTCTGGGGCCGGACCCCGGGCGTGATGCCGGAGCGACGGCTGCCGGAGGTGGGCGACTTCCACAACACCTACGAAGCCGCCAAGGCCGAAGCCGAGCGCGTAGTCTGGGACGAGGGTCAGGGGTTGCCGATGACCGTCCACCGGCCGAGCATGGTCGTCGGCGAGCGCGGCAGCGGTCGCGTGATCCACTTCCAGGTTTTTTACCACCTGTGCGAGTTCCTGTCCGGCGCGCGCACCTTCGGGGTCATGCCACGCCTTGGCGACACACGGCTCGACACGGTGCCGGTGGACTGGGTCGCCGATGTGATCTGCTGGGCCAGCGGCAACCAGGACACCGCAGGCCGAATCCTTCATCTGTGTTCGGGCCCGGCCGGCGCGATCCCGCTGACGGACTTGCAGGCCCGGGTACGCGAGCGCTGGGCCGCTGCCGGCCGGCGGCTGCCGCGCCTTCGCCAGGTCGACCGCAGCCTGCTCGAGCGCATGGTGCCGCTGATCGGCGCGGTATCCGGCGCCCGCGCGCGACGCGCCCTGCGCGGCCTGCCTCCGGTGCTGGCCTACCTTGCGGAGGATCAGGCCTTCGGCAACGCCGAGTCGGCGCGCACGTTCGCCGCTGCGGGCCTGCCGCTGCCCTCGATCGGCGACTACCTCGACCCGGTTCTGGACCACTACCTCCGGCGCGGGCCCACGGCGCGGACACGATGAGTCCCGCGACGTCAGCCTCGGCAGGGCATGCCCCCGACACGGTCCCCGCGCTGCTCGCCGAGCGCACCGCACGCAGTCCCGACGCGGTGGCGTTCCAGGTCGAGACCGCGCCGGGCCGCTGGTCGCCCGTCACGTGGGCGGTGTTCGCGCGTCGCGTCGAGCGCCTGCGCCGAGCGCTCGTCGCCGCCGGACTGCGCAAGGGCGACCGGCTGGTCCTCATCGCGCCCGTTTCGATCGAGTGGGAGCTGCTGCACCACGCGGCGATGGCGGCCGGCGTCGTCGTCGCCGGGATGGATGGCCACGACCGGCCCGAACGCATTGCGGGGATGGTGGAGCTCGCCGACGTCACCGCCTTCGCCGTGTCGGACCCGAGGGCGCTGTCGTGCCTGCCGCCCGAACGCTGGGCGCGCTGCAGGCTGGCCGTTGCCCTGGAGGGAGCCGATGCCGCATGGCCCGCGGGCATCACGCCGATCGGGCTGGTGGCGCTCGAAGCACTCGCACCGGAGGAGAGTGGCCAGGGCCCGCCCCTCGAGACGCCCGGACCGGGCGACGAGGCCGCGATCGTCTTCACCTCGGGCACCGCGGGCGACCCCAAGGGCATCGCCTACCGCCACCACCAGGTCTGCCTCGCGATCGCGGCGATCGCCGACGCTTTCCCCTTCGTCGGCCCGGGAAGCCGGCTGCTGTGCTGGCTGCCGCTGTCCAACCTGTTCCAGCGCATCGTCAACCTCGCCGGCATGCGCCGCGGTGCAGCCAGCTACCTGCTGGGCGACCCGCGGCGAGTGATGGATGTGGTCGCTGGCGTGGCGCCGGAGATCTTCATCGGTGTGCCGCGCTTCTACGAGAAGCTGCACGAGGGTATCCGCGCCAGGCTGGCGTCTCAGCCGCCCATCCGGCGGCGACTCGCCGCCTGGGCCTGGGATGTCGGTCGCCTCGCGAGTCCTTACCTCCTGCGCAGAGCGCCGATGCCGGCCGGCCTGGCGCTTCGATGGACCGTCGCCGAGCGGCTGGTGCTGCGGCGCATCCGGGCCGCAATGGGCGATCGGCTGCGCTTCATGGTGACCGGGTCGGCGCCGACACCGCGCTTCCTGCTCGACGAACTGCACGCCCTCGGATGGCAACTGCTCGAAGCTTACGGGATGAGCGAGAACGTGCTGCCGATGGCGATCAACCGCCCGGACTGCTTCCGGCCGGGCTCGGTCGGCATCGTCACGCCGGGCAACGAGATCGAGATCGCGGCCGATGGGCGCGTGCGCGTGCGCGGGCCCGGCGTGTTCGATGCCTACCTCGGTGAGCACCCGGGATGCCGGCGCGATGCCGACGGCTTCTTCACGACCGGGGATCTGGCTCGCCTCGACGCGGAGGGGTTCGTGTGGCTGCAAGGCCGTGTGTCGGACTTCGTCAAGACCTCGACCGGGCGCAGGATCGCCCCGGTGCCGATCGAGGCCGCGCTGCGCGAGGTTGCGGGCGTCGACCAGGTGGCCGTGGTCGGTAACCGGCGCCGGCATCTGGCGGCGCTGCTCACCCTGACCGAGGACGCGCAGGCTTCAGCCGAAGGCAGGGCCGGTTTCGAAGCTGCGCTGCGCGCGCGCCTGGCCGATCTGCCGGGGCACGAGCGCCCGGCCGTCGTCGTCGTGCTCGACCGAGCCCTGTCGATCGAGGAAGGCGAATTGACGCCCAACCTCAAGCTTCGCCGGGTGCAGGTCGAGTCGAACCATGCCAACGTCCTCGACCGTGCGTTCACATGCCTGAACGATGGCGCCAAGGGTCCGGACGAGCCGTTGCTCTTCTGGCCGCGGGCAAGGCAGGCGGCTCCTCACACGCCTGCGGACGAACGGCATGCCGGCGCAGTGCGCGCTGGAGGTCCGACGTGAGAAAGGGATGCCGCCGCGCACAAAGAAACGAGGCGCGGCTCGCGCCGCGCCTCGTGCCAGGGAACCCTCAGGCGACTGCCGTCGGATCAGCGGGCGATCGACCTGCGGCGCCGGGCCAGGCCCAGGCCAGCCACCGCCAGACCCACGAGCGCCAAGCTTCCCGGCTCGGGGATAACCGTGTTGCCGCGCAGGTCGGCCGAACCCTGCAAGCACCATTCACCGACCACCGGGGCGCCGGTAAGGCAAGAGTCGGCAGACCCGTTGAGCACATCGAACGGGTTCAAGTTGTTGTTGTTGGCCGACTCGGTGTAGATGATGTCGGCGAACGTCCCGTTCGCGGTCAGAATCGTATTGGCGTCGAGAAAGGCTTCGACGAAGGCATCGCCCAAGCCATCCGCCAGATTGATCGAGAGAAGGCCGCCACCCGCGACGACGATCGAACCCGCACCCGCGCCGGCCAGTGTCTGGTTGACCTTGGTATCGGCCGCGAGCCCGTCCGCCGTTGCATCGGTGCCATTCTCTCCGTTCAGCGTCGCCCACGGCGTCAGCGCGCTGATGAAGGCCAAGTTGGCGGCCGAATCCTGAGTCAGGAGGTTCGCTGCCGGAGCGGCGGAGTAGTAGACAGTGATCTCCGTGTCGTCGAAGTACAGTGCCGTCTGACCCGGGTTACCGGTCGGGACGGCTGCCGACACCGTATTGGTGGCGATGAAGTACAACGAGCAGTTCGCGTTGTTGCCCTGGCAGTAGGTGACATCACCATTGACCGTAGCGATGTAGCCATAGCTGGTCGACGTGTCGCCCACCGCTTGCGCGAAGGTGGCAGCGATCGTGGCCGTCTCCAGGTGGCTCCGGAACGGATCCGAGCCCAGAACCCCGAAATCGATACCGCCGACGATGGCCGCGGATGCCGGCATGGACATCGCCAGCGCCCCAGCGGCCAGGGCCGTCGCCAGTCCTTGCTTCAACTTGACCATCATGAACCTCCTTGACGAGTGCCAACCGCACACGCCTTCCAATGAGCAAACCGTATGCCAGCACCCTGCTGCGGCGAGATCAGCGGCCGAAAGTCTATATATGACAACTACTTGCTTGCTGTCGCCGAACAAGGCCGGCAAAGTGCCATGGATGGACGAAACGCCGATGTAAAGAAGATCGACAGTGCAGCCTCCGGGAGGGGCCCGGATGCCTCGCGCGGGTCAATGGTGCAAGCGACGTGCTTCCGCAGTCCGGGTGGCCGATCCCAGGTCAGGTGGGCGACCCGCCGGCGACGTGAGATGGTCCCTGCAGAACTTGCCCGTGGCGCGACGCTAGCCTCACGAACGACCCCCGCGAGCCGTGAGGGTCGGACGTCGCTGCGTCCCGAACGCCAACCCCGATGCCTGCAGACGCCCCGACGTCGACCGACCTGCGGGCACATCGGGCCCGTCTCCCGTTCTGCGGACACGGTGACTGCAACGTATTTGTGCACATTTACACGTTCGGACAAGAAGAGATGGAACGACGAAGACTCCTGATCGCCCCGATGTTGATGATGCTCGCCAGGCAGGCGCGCTCGGACGGGTCCGCAGCACAGATCGCCGTGGCTGTCGCCGACCGTCCCGCCGGGCGCGACCTGACCACGCTCGGAACGTTGGAGCTCCGGGACAAGGGAGGCGCAACGAGGACACGCGAGTTCGTTAGCTACCGCCGCGATACCGGGGTGGGCGGCAAGGCAAACCTGATTCGCTTCCTGTCGCCCGCGGATATCGCCGGCACGGCGCTGTTGAGCCTCTCCCGCAGCGACGGTGAGCAGGAGCAGTCGCTCTATCTGCCGGCCATGGACCGCGTGCGCCGGGTCGCCAGCGACCGCAAGGCAGGCCGCTTCGTCGGTTCGGACATCTACTACGAGGATCTGCTGGAACGCCGGCCGCATCAGGATCGGCACCGCCTCCTCGGCAAGGAGGTGGTCGACGGCACGGTCTGCGACATGCTCGAAAGCGTCCCCGTCGAGGCGGGCACTTCGGCCTACCTCGGACGTGTCAGCTGGATCGACACGAAGACGCTGCTTCCACGGCGCGTCGACTACCACGAGCGGGATGCCGCCAAGGCGAGCAAGCGCTGGGAGTTGCTTGCCCATCGACGCGTCAAGGGCTACTGGACGGTGCTGGACAGCCGGGTGACGGACCTCGAGACCGGCCATTCCACCCGATTGACGGTGCACGAGGCGATCTACGATCGAGGATTGCCGGCCAGCTTGTTCACCCCCCGAGCGTTGGCCGACGAGACCCTCGAAGCCGAGTACCGCCCATGACACGCTTCCCTATCCGTAAGGCCGGACCAGCCGCGCTGGCCGTCGCGGCGATCCTGATGCCCCTGGCGCCGCCCGCGATCGCGCTGGAGACGGCGTCTGCCGCTCGCCCGCCCATGGCCGTGCAGCCGGCGAGCGAGTCGCTCCCCCTTGCGCGTCCGGCCGCAGCCGAAGCCATGCATCTTGCGCAGACGGACAAGGCGGCGGTCGATGCGCCGACGCGGCGCCCTGTGAGCGCCCTCAGGCCGCTGTGGCGCTGGGGCGTCGAGAGCGTGCTCGTCGAGGCGGGTGCCCTGCCCGACGCGCCCGAGGCGGATCACCAGTTCTGGCTGCGCGCCAGCCCCTACGCCTTGTGGCAACCCGCCCGGGGCTGGGAGATCCGTGTGGGCTCGCAGATCGACGCGTCCGCGCAAGGTGGCGGCCCGGAAGGTTTCGACCGCATCCGTGCGCGACTGGGCGAGAGCTATCTGCGCTACCGCCAGGGCGGGACCCGGTTGACACTCGGCGCGCAGACCGTCGTCTGGGGCCGCGTCGACGAGATGCCGCTGATCGACCGCGTCAGCCGCGCCGATCTCAACCGCTTCGTGCTGGACGATCTGCCCGACCGCCGCCTGCCGCTGCCCGCCCTGCGCTGGGAGCAGACCCTGGGCGACTTCAAGGTCGACGCCGTCGCGCTGCTGGGATTCCGTGGCGCCGCACTTCCCGACGCGCGCAGCGTGTGGAGCCCGGTCGACACGACCACGGGCGAGGTACTCGGGCTGCCGGGAGACCCGGCCCGCGAGGCCTTTGTTCGCGCGGCCCGCCTGCGGCAGGACGACCCCCGGACAGGGGGCGCCGCAGCGCGGCTGACCTGGACGGGCGAGGGGCTGGACCTCGGCCTGACGCTGGCCCGCACGCGGCAGTCCCTTCCCTACTACCTGCCGGATCTCGCGAGCGGGACGCTGACCGCAACCCATCCCTACGTACGCTTCGCCGCGGCGGACGCGGAGCTCGCGACCGCCGCGGTCACCTGGCGCACCGAGCTGGCCTGGTCGGACGGACTGCCGGTCACCGCCGCGGCAGGCGGGATGCTGCGGCGCAGCGCAGTCGAGTGGGTGGGCGCGATGGAGTTCTTTCCCGGCGGCGAGGACACCCGCGTCAACCTGCAGCTGGCCGCGCGTCGCATCCGGGGCGGGCAACCCGTCCTGGAGCGGCGGGCCTACACGGCCGTCAACGGCGAGGTCGAGACGGCATTCGGCCACGGGCGCTGGAAGGTTGCGCTGCGTTTCAACCTGGGGCTGAACGTGCACGATGTCTATCTGGCGCCGCGGTTGAGCTACGTCGGCTGGGAGCCGCACGAGCTCTACGTGACGGCGCATGCCTTCGACGGCAGCGAGCGCACGCTGGGCGGGTTCCACCGCCGCCACGATCTGCTGGCCGTGGGGCTGAAGACGCGCTTCTGAGCGATGGAGCCTCCACGCTCGCTGGTACCCGCTGCCCCTCGTGGGCGCGTTCGGTGCCGTCGGGCGGCCGGGCGCCACTGAGCACGGGACCGTGTCGAGCACCCAGGCCCCGGGGACCCGCCCAGGCCATCCGGGCGAGCCCGCGTCGACCCGCAGGCGGCGCTGGCCGGTGCTGCCCTGGGCCCTGGCGCTGGCCATCGTCGTGCTGCTGCACGGCGTGTCGGCGTGGTACGTGCTGCGTCTTTACCTGAACAACGCCCCCGATCTTTACTACCCCGCCGGCTCGCCCGCGGTGGAGTTGCGCGACGAGCTGCGGCGCCAGTTCCCGAGCGATGAGCTGCTGACGGTCGTCTTCCAGGGGCCCGACCTCTACGGCCGCGGCTTCCTGACCCGGCTGGACGGACTGGCGCGCGAGCTGCAACGCCACCCGCTGGTGGACCGCGTGACGACCGTCACGACGCTGGAGCGTATCTCGGGGTCCGAGGACGGCTTCGCGGTCGGTGCGCTGGTCGACGAAGGCGCGATCGACGATCTGACCGGTGACGCGCTGCGCCAACGCGTACTCGGGGACCGCTTCGCGCCCGGGCTGCTGGCCTCGCGCGACGGCAGCACGATGGCGATGGCGGTCCGGCCGAAGGAGCTGGCCGGCAGCGCCGAGCGGCTGCAGCTTCAGCTGGCCACGATCGCGGCGGTGCGCGATGCCGGCCTGCTGAGCTATTACGCGGGTGACGCCGGCCCGATCACCGTCGACGTCGCCCAGCTGATGTCGATGATGCGGGACACCCAGGTCTTCGTACCACTGACCGCCTCGATCGGACTGCTGCTGCTGGGCTGGGTGGTGGGCCGGCTGAGGCCGGTGGTGATCGGCGCGGTGGCGATGTCGACCGTGATCCTGCCCGTGATCGCGGGCGTCGCGGCCACCGGGCAGCCCTACACGATGGCCACCGCCATCCTGCCGAGCCTGCTGGCTGCCTACACGATGGCCACGTTGCTGCACTTCTACGGAGCCGTGCAACGCGCTCAGTCCGGGCGGTTGTCGCGCCGGCATTCCGTCGAACGCGGCCTGAGCGAAACGCTGCGCCCTGGCATGTACAACGTGCTGACCACCTGCGCGGGCCTGCTCAGCCTGACGCTGGTACCGATGCCTCCGATCCAGGTCTTCGGTTTAGCCGGCGCTGCCGGCACTGCACTGGTTTTCCTGACCGTCTACGTGCTCGTGCCTCCGTTCCTCATGCGCTGGGACAACCGACGATGGCCGACACGCCGCTCGACGATGGGTCACATGGGTCGGGCGGCCACACGCATGGCGCTGTGGTCGATTCGGCATGCGCGCCCCGTGGTCGGCGGCTTCATACTGCTCGGGCTGCTCGGGCTGCCTATGGTCGCCTCGGTGGAGGTGGAGACCGATGTGCTGGCCTTCTTCGCGCCGTCGCACCCGGTCAATCGGGCGACCGACCTCGTCGAGACCAAGCTGGCCGGCGTCACATCGCTCGAGGTCTCGGTCCGCGCATCGCAGCGCGACGGCCTGCAGCGCGCTCAGGCCCTGCATGCGCTTCGCGCGCTGCAGGACTGGATGGAGTCGCTGCCCGAGATCGACCGCACGGTATCGATGGTCGACCTGGTGGAGGAGATGCACTGGGCGATGAACGAGGAGCGCGAGGGGTTTCGCGCGCTGCCCCCCGACGACGCGCTCATCAGCCAGTACCTGCTCATCTACGACGGCAACGACCTGTGGGAGCTCGTCGACCGCGACTTCCAGCACGCGCGACTGATGCTCAACCTGAACGTCCACGGCGCCCGCGAGATCGGCCGCACGATCGACCGCATCCGCGCGTACCTGGCCGAGCACCCGCTGCCGGTGGGGATGTCGGTGGATATAGGCGGCTACGGCCGGCTCTTCGCCGACCAGGTGGATCTGCTCGTCAGCGGCCAGATCAAGAGCTTCGCCAGTGCCTTCGTGCAGATCTTCCTGCTGATGGCGCTGCTGTGGCGCTCGTTCACATCGTCGGCAGTGTGCATGCTGCCCAACGTGGCGCCGCTGTTCTTCATCTTCGTGTTGATGGGCGCGACGGGCATCCATCTGGACATGGCCACGGTGATGATCGCGGGCGTGGTGCTGGGCATCACGGTCGACGACACGATCCACCTCTTCCACGGCTACCGCGAGCGTCTGCGCCGCGGCATGTCGCCAGCGATGGCGATCGCACGCGCCTATCGGTCGGCCGGGCGCGCGGTGCTGGCCACGACCGTGCTGCTGACAGCGCAGTTCGCGCTGCTGGCGACCTCGGATTTCATCCCCACCGCCAACTTCGGGCTCATGACCGCGGTGGGGCTGTTCGCCGGGCAGGCCGGCGAGCTGTTCCTGTTGCCGGCGCTGCTGGCGCTGCTGCACGCGCGGCGTCGTGGGGCGCCCTGGAAGGCTTTGTGGAAGGGTCGTGGGCCGCCCGCACTCACGCCGGCGCCGGCGGCCACCGAGTGGGCGCCGACGGTGTTGATCGAGCGCGAGGGGCTGTCTGATCCAGGCATGAGCAGCCTGCCGCGGAACACGCAAGACCGGGGCTCGGGCGATACCGGGCTGCGCCCGGCCGCGGCGGCCGCTGCCCCCGCGGGCGCGGCCCCGCCTTCCGACATGGCCGATCTGCGCCGGGTCGCCGATGGCTGCCCATCGGTGATGGCGTCGGTGCAGGATGGACCCGACATCCAGCGCACCGCCGAGGCGGTGACTGCGAGAATTCTCGTATGCCAGGGGCCGGCATGCCTGGCACGAGGGGGCGACGAGCTCTGGCGCGCACTGGTCGAGGCCATGCCGGGTGCGACCGTCGCAGCCGGCGGCTCGCCGACCCGGGTCGCCGATGTGGCGGCGACGCCGACAGGCTGCCTGGGTGCATGCGCCCAGGCACCCGTTGTCTATGTCGTCGCGGACCCGGTCGACGCCGGCGCCGAAGGCGTCGAGGCGATGGTGGATCGAACGCTGGCCAGAGCACGCGAATTGGACCTGGGACCTGCGTCCCGCCCCTGACGGCGCCGCTGCCAAGGCCGGCGGCGCGAGTGCACCGCACGCCCGATCCATGCCTTAGTGCACGCGGCCGGCGGCGCCGTCGGGCGCACCGTCAACGCGCGGCCATCGAGGCGCTGCATAGTGCGACCGTTCCCGGGCCCCGCGCGTCGAGAAGCCTTCGCGGACTGTGATGACACCCCCTGACCCGGGGATGCCACGAACTGTCGATTCTTCTTACAGTTCTGGCAGCACAGGCCCGTTTCCCCGCCCGGCCGGTCGGGGTCTTCAGGCCACGGCGCAGCAGGACACGACCCCATCGCCCATGATCCGAATCTTCAACCACTACATGCACCGCCGTACCCTGCTCGGGATCCTGTCCGACCTGGGCTTCATCGTGGTGGCGATGATCGTGGTCTTCGCCGCCACCGCCGGCGGCATCGAGGGGTTGCTGCCGCTGGCCGCGCCGCAGGTGCTGTCGCTGGCGGCCGGCATGTTCGTCATCAACACCGCCTCCGGCCTGTACCAGCCTGCTCCCAGCTTCACCCCGACCCAGGCTGCCGCGCGCGCGGCGCTGGCGCTGACACTGGCGCTGCCGCTGACCTGGCTGCTGTTCGGGCTGCTGCCGGCCGAGCTGCCGAGCCGCGACGCGATCCGCGCGGCGGCGATGGTCGGCGTGGGCGTCGTCATCCTGCGCCGTGTCTACGCCACCGCCTCGGCCAGCAGCCACGGCGTGCGTACGCGCATCCTGGTGCTGGGCTGCGGGCCGGCGGCGCAGTTGGTGACCAACACGCTGCGCCAGGCGGATCCGCACGCGCAGGTGGTCGGCTACTACCCTAGCCCGAACGAATCGGGCTGCGCGGTGGACCGTCAGTTCGTGCTCGGCGCCGGGCAGTCGCTGACCGACACCGCGCGCGCGCTGGGCGCCGACGAGATCGTCGTCGCACTGACCGAGCGCCGCGCCGGCAGCATGCCCCTGCGCGAGCTGCTGGACTGCAAGCTGCAGGGAATCCGCGTCTTCGACGTGAACACGCACTTCGAGAAGACGCTCGGCCAGATCAGGCTCGGCTTCGCCAACGCCGGCTGGATGATCTTCGGCGACGGGTTCAAGCAGGGTTTCTGGCGCAGCGCGATCAAGCGTACGTTCGACGTCGTCTTCTCGCTCGTCTTGACCGTGCTGACGGCGCCGATCATGCTGCTCGCGGCCGTCGCGATCAAGCTCGACAGCCGCGGCCCGGTGCTGTACCGGCAGGAGCGGCTGGGGCAATACGGGCGGCCGTTCATGGTGACGAAGTTCCGCAGCATGCGCGACGACGCCGAGCGCGATGGCAGGCCGCGCTGGGCGACGGCGGACGACGACCGCATCACGCGCGTGGGCGCCCTCATGCGCAAGACGCGCATCGACGAGCTTCCGCAGCTGTTCAACGTGCTCAAGGGCGAGATGAGCCTGGTCGGGCCGCGGCCCGAGCGTGCCTTCTTCGTCGAGCAGCTGACCGAGCAGATCCCGTTCTTCGCCGTGCGGCACTCGGTCAAGCCGGGGGTGACGGGCTGGGCGCAGGTGCGTTACCAGTACGGTGCCACGGTCGAGGACGCGGCCGAGAAGCTCCAGTACGACCTGTACTACGTGAAGAACCACTCGCTGTTCCTGGATCTGATGATCCTGTTCGAGACGGTGGCGGTGGTGCTGACCGGCAAGGGCGCGCGCTGACCACGCGCGGCGGCAGGGACCGGCGCGCATTTGTTGCCGGACCCGGCCCCGGCGTGCGCGCCGCCCGGTAGCCGCGGCCGCGGCGCTGTGGTCTGATCCGCCCTCATGGGAACGCTGGACAGCGGCGCCTTCGAGCTGGCGCTGATCGGTTTCGTCGCCGCGGCGATCGCCTACGGCGGCCTGGCGGTGCGCCAGGTGCTGGGGGGGTACCTGCGCGCCGACGTCGGGGCGGCGGCACGCTGGTTCCTGACCGCGGTCGGCGCCAGCGCGCTGTGGGGCGTGGCCGGTGCGGCCGCCGGACTGCTGCCGCAGGCCTGGCCGGCCTGGGTCGTCGCCGCGGCGGACCTGTTGCGCTACGCGGCCTGGTTCGTCTTCCTGCTGGCGCTGTTGCGCCCCGCGACCGCGGGCGGCGCGACGCGCAACGAGATCGGTCTGCTGGCGCCGATCGCCGGGCTGATCGTCGGCTTCGGCGCACTGGCGCTGGCCGCGCCGCTGGTGCTGGCGGCGGAGGGCGCGGAGCGGCTGGCGCTGTTCGCATCGATGGCGCAGCCGGTGTTCGGGCTGCTGCTGGTCGAGCAGTTGTTCCGCAACGTCGCGCGCGACGGCCGCTGGGGGGCCAAGCCGCTGTGCCTGGGGCTGGCGCTGCTGTTCGCGTTCGACCTGTACATCTATTCGCAGGCGGTGCTGTTCGGCGCCTTCGACGCCGACGCCTTCAGCATTCGCGCCGGCATCCACACGCTGGCAGTGCCGCTTCTGTTCGTCGCGGCGCGCCGCCAGGCCGACTGGCGCGCGCAGCTGCAAGTCTCGCACAACGCGGCGTTCTACTCGGCCACGCTGCTGCTGGCCGGCGGCTACCTGCTGCTGGTGTCGGGCATCGGCTACTACGTGCGCGACTTCGGCGGCAGCTGGGGGCGCGCGCTGCAGCTGGCCGTGCTGTTCAGCGCCGTCGTCTTCCTGCTGCTGATCGCGTTGTCGGGCTCGATGCGGGCGCGGCTGCGCGTGTTCGTCGCGAAGAACTTCTTCGCCTACCGCTACGACTACCGCGAGCAGTGGCTGCGCTTCACCGCGATGCTGTCGGCGCCGGCCTCGCCGCAGGAGATGGGGCTGCTCGCGCTGCGCGGGCTGGCGGACATGGTCGACAGCCCCGGCGGTAGCCTGTGGACGCTGGCCACCGGCGACCGCGGCTATGTCGAGTCGGCGCGCACGCTGCGCATGCCAGCCGCACCCGAGGAGCCGGAGGATGGCGACTTCGCGCGCTACCTGACCGAGAAGGGCTGGATCGTCGACATCGACGAGGCACGCCGCCACCCCGGGCGCTACGAGGGCCTCGTCCTGCCGCCCTGGCTCGCGACGCCGGCCCCCGGCTCCGAGGCCCCGGGCCAGGCCGCATGGGCGGTCGTGCCGCTGATCGTCGGCGAGCGGCTGACCGGTTTCGCGCTGCTGGCGCGGCCGCACGCGGAGATCGAGCTCGACTGGGAGACGCGCGACCTGCTCAAGACCGCCAGCCGTCAGGCGGCGGCCTTTCTTGCGCAGCTGCACGCCGCCGAGGCGCTGCTGGAGGCGCGCAAGTTCGACGCCTTCAATCGCATGTCGGCCTTCGTCGTGCACGATCTCAAGAACATCGTGACGCAGTTGTCACTGATGATGAAGAACGCCAGACGGCTGCACGACAATGCCGAGTTCAGGCAGGACATGCTGGAGACGGTGGAGAACTCGCTCGACAAGATGCGCCAGCTGATGCTGCAACTGCGCGAAGGCGCTGCCCCGCCCGGCGGCGCGCTGGGGGTGGAGCTGGAGCCGATCGCGCAGCGCATCGCCGCCAGCGCCGCGCAGCGCGGTCGCACGCTGGAGCTGGCGCAGCTGGACCGCGTGGCCACGCGCGGGCACGAGGAGCGCATCGAGCGCGTGATCGGCCACCTGGTACACAACGCGCTGGACGCGACGCCGCCCGAGGGCCGCGTCTGGCTGGAACTCAGGCGCGTCGCCGGGCAGGCTCGGGTGGTCGTCGGCGACACCGGCACCGGCATGACGCGCGAGTTCGTGCAGACGCGGCTGTTCAAGCCGTTTGCCAGCACCAAGGACGCTGGCATGGGGATCGGTTCGTACGAGAGCGCGCAGTACGTGCGCGAACTCGGCGGGCAGATCCTGGTCGACAGCACGCCGGGCGAGGGCACGGTGGTCACCGTCGTGCTGCCGCTGTTCGAGTCGCGTCAGGACTCGGACCTGCGCATGACGGCCAGTGCCTGACCCCACCGCCCGGGTAACTGACCCCCACCCCCGCATGAGCGCCGACAAGACCCCCCCGCTGCTGATCGTCGAGGACGACCTGGCACTGCAGAAGCAGATCAAGTGGTCGCTCGACGCGTTCGAGTGCGTGACTGCGCAGGATCGCACCAGTGCGCTGCTGGCGCTGCGCCGCCACCAGCCGGCGGTGGTGACGATGGACCTGGGGCTGCCGCCGGACCCGGACTCGACCTCCGAGGGTTTCAGGCTGCTGGAGCAGATGCTCGAGATCGACGCCTGGGTCAAGGTCATCGTGCTGACCGGGCAGAACGAGCAGGCCAACGCGCTGCGCGCGGTCGCGATGGGCGCCTACGACTTCCTGGCCAAGCCGTTCGAGCCCGAGCTGCTGGCGCTGATCGTCTCGCGCGCCTACCGGATGTGGGAGCTGCAGGGCGAAAACCGCCGGCTGCAGGCCGTCGCGCATCCGGACGCGATGGCCGGGCTGACGACGCGCGACCCGGAGATGCTGAAGATCTGCCGCCTGATCGAGCGCGTCGCCGGCAGCGACGCCACCGTGATGCTGCTGGGCGAAAGCGGAACCGGCAAGGAGGTGCTGGCGCAGGGCTTGCACCAGGCGTCGCGGCGCAGCGGCAAGTTCGTCGCCATCAACTGCGCGGCGATCCCGGAGAACCTGCTCGAGACCGAGCTCTTCGGCCACGAGAAGGGCGCCTTCACCGGCGCCACCAAGACGACCGTCGGCAAGATCGAGACCGCGCACGGCGGCACGCTGATGCTCGACGAGATCGGCGACCTGCCGCTGGCGCTGCAGGCCAAGCTGCTGCGTTTCCTGCAGGAGCGCACGATCGAGCGGGTCGGCGGGCGGCAGGAGATCGCGGTCGACGTGCGCGTCGTCTGCGCGACGCACCAGGACCTCAAGGCGCAGATCGTCGAAGGCCGCTTCCGCGAGGACCTGTACTACCGGCTGGCCGAGATCGTGGTCGAGATCCCGCCGCTGCGCGAACGCAACGGCGACGCCGTGCTGCTGGCGCATGCCTACCTGCGTCGCTTCGCGCACGAGCAGCGGCGCGGCGTGCTGGCTTTCACCGAGGATGCCCTGCGGGCGATCGAGGCGCACCGCTGGCCAGGCAACGTGCGCGAGCTGATCAACGTCGTCAAGCGTGCGGCCATCATGGCCGAGGCCGGCCGCGTCAGCGCCGCCGACCTGGGGCTGAGGCCGCCGGAGGCGCCACCGCCCCAAGCGCCCGTCGAGCACACCGACCTGGACCTGCGGACGATCCGCGAGCGCGCCGAGCGCGACGCCATCGTCACCGCGCTGGCGCGCGCCAACGGCAACGTGCTGCGCGCGGCCGAGATGCTGGGCGTGAGCCGGCCGACGCTGTACGACCTGATGGGCCGGCTGGCACTGCGCTGACGCCAGCGGCGTCGAGGATGCACCGCCGCGCGATCACAGACACCTGGATGACGAAGGGGAAACGCTTGAACACGATGCTGACCCGAACCCTGGCCCCCGTGCTGCTGGCGATCTCGGCCGCCGTACTGACCGCATGCGGCGCCTCCGAAGACCCAGCCGAGCTGACCGCGTCGGCGCGCCAGTATCTCGAAAAGGACGACGCCAAGGCGGCGATCATCCAGCTCAAGTCCGCGCTGCAGCAGGCGCCGCAGTCGCCCGAGGCGAGGTTTCTGCTCGGGCGTGCGCTGCTGGCCAGCGGCGACGCCGGCGGCGCGGCGATCGAGCTGCGCAGGGCCTTGGACCTGAAGCACCCGCAGGCCGAGGTCGTCCCCGAGCTCGCGCGTGCGATGCTGGCACAGGGCGAGATCCGGGATCTGACGGAGACGTTCGGCGAGACCACGCTGCCGGACCAGGCCGCCGAGGCGGACCTCAAGGTCACGCTGGCGCGGGCCTGGGGCGGGCTGGGCCGGCGTGACGAGGCGCGCGCCGCGGCAAAGGCCGCGCTGCGCGCCGTGCCGGACTACGGGCCTGCGAATATCTTCCTCGCGCGGCTGCAGGCCGATACCGGCGACGTCGACGGCGCGATCGCCGCCGCCGACGAGCAACTCCAGCGCACGCCGCAGGATGCCGAGGGCTGGCAGGTGCGCGGCGACCTGCTGGCCTTCGGCAAGCGCGACGCCGACGGGGCGCTGGCGGCCTACCGCAAGGCGCTGGAGATCAAGCCCGACCACGTGCCGGCGCACAGCGGGGCAATGACCATCCTGCTGGGCAGGCGCGACCTGAAAGGCGCCAGGGCGCAGCTCGCGGACCTGCGCAAGGTGCTTCCTGCTCACCCGCAGACGATCTATTTCGCGGCCAACGTCGCGCTGCTGGGCAAGGAGATCGACAAGGCGCAGGAGCACGCGCAGCAGCTGCTGAAGATGGCGCCGAACAATCCGCGCGTCCTGCAGCTCGCCGGCGCGGTGGAGTTCGAGCGCGGCAGCCTGGTGCTGGCCGAGGGGCATCTCGCGCGCGCGGTCGCGCTGGCACCGGGGCTGGACGTCGCGCGGCGCATGCTGGCGCTGGTCCACCTGCGCCGCTCGGAGCCCGGCAAGGCACTCGCCGTGATGCAGCCGCTGCTGGACAGGCCCGAGCCGGGTGCCGCGATCTGGTCGATGAAGGCGCAGGCCCACGTGCAGCTCGGGGAGCTGCAGGAGGCCGAGGCCGCCTTCGCGCAGGCCGCCAGGCTGAACCCGGACGACGATCGCACCCAGGCGGCGCTGGCGGTCAGCAAGGTGCTGCGAGGCGAGACCGACGCCGGGCTGGCGCAGCTGCGATCGCTGGCGGCCGACGCCGACAGCTCGGTGGCCGACCTGCCGCTGATCGCCACGCTGGTGCGCAAGCGCGACTACGACGGTGCGTTGAAGGCGATCGACGTCCTGGAGGGCAAGCAGCCCGACCGCCCGGTGGCGGCCAACCTGCGCGGGCGCGTGCTGCTGGCCAAGGGCGACCGCGCGGGGGCGACCAAGGCCTTCGAGCGCGCGCTGGAGATCCAGCCCGCGTTCTTCCCCGCGGCCGCCGCGCTGGCGCAGATCGCTCTGGCCGAGAAGCGGCCGGCCGACGCGCAGGCGATCGTCGACAAGGTGCTGGCGGCCGACCCGAAGAACAGCCAGGCGCTGATCGCCAGCGCCGCGTTGAAGGCGCGTGCCGGCGCCAAGCGCGAGGAGATCGTCGCGATGTTCACGCGTGCGATCCAGCAGGTGCCGACCGACGCCGCGCCGCGGCTGGCCTTGATCAACTACCAGCTGGCGCAGAAGGAGACCAAGGCAGCGCTGAGCACCGCGCAGCAGGCCGTCGCCGCGCTGCCCGAGCACGCAGGGTTGCTCGATGCGCTGGGGCGCGCCCAGACGATCGCCGGCGATACGCAGCAGGCGGTCAGCAGCTTCAACAAGCTCGCGCAGCTGATGCCGAGCTCGCCTGCGCCTTATCTGCGGCTGGCCGAGGTGCACTGGGCCGCCAAGAATGCCGAAGCGACGATCGAATCCCTGCAGCGTGCGCTGGCGATCGAGCCGAGGCTCCTGCAGGCGCAGCGCGCGCTGGTCGAGACCTACATGGCCAAGGACATGCCTGCCGAGGCCCGCGCGGTGGCTCAGCAGATCCAGCAGCAGCAGCCGAAATCGGATGTCGGTTACCTGATCGAGGGCAATTTGGACGCAAGCCGGCAGCGCTGGGACGCTGCACTGGCCGTCTACCGCAAGGGTCTCGAAGCGGTACCGAAGTCGACCGAACTGGCGATGAAGGTCCACACGGCACTCGCGGCGTCCAAGCGCGGTGGCGAGGCCGAGCGCCATGCCGCAACATGGATCAAGTCCAATCCGGACGATGCGGGATTCCGCTTCTACCTCGGCGACGCTGCACTGTCTCGGCGCGATCTTCCCGCCGCCGAGAACGCCTACCGCGAAGTGCTGAAGCTGCAGCCCGAGAACGCGCTGGCCCTCAACAACGTCGCCTGGCTGATGGCGGTCCAGAAGAAGCCAGGGGCGGTGGCACTGGCCGAGCGCGCGGTCGAACTGCTGCCCGACCGGCCGGTGATCCTCGACACGCTGGCCACGGCACTTGCGGCCGAGGACCAGACCTCCAGGGCGGTCGACGTTCAGCGTCAGGCCCTGGCGCTGAACGACAAGGATCCTGAGATGCGGCTGAACCTCGCGCGGCTGCTGATCCTCGCGGGCGACAAGGCGGGGGCCAAGGCCGAACTCGACACGCTCGCGGCGCTGGGCGACAGCTTCCCGCGCCAGCGCGCCGTGGAGGCGCTGCGCAAGCAGCTGTGAGCCACGACGCCGTCGCCCCGGGCTTCGACCGCCCTCACCGTGGCAACGTCGAAGCCCGCATCAGAAACCGGTCCACCTCCCGCGCCGCCTGCCGCCCCTCGCGGATCGCCCAGACGACGAGCGACTGGCCGCGGCGCATGTCGCCGGCGGCGAAGACCTTGGGCACGTTCGTCGCGTAGCCGGACTCGTCGTCGGTGCCGGCGCGCGCATTGCCGCGCACATCGCGCTCGACGCCGAAGGCGTCCAGCACCGTCGGCGCCGGGTGGGTGAAGCCCATCGCCAGCAGCACCAGGTCGGCCTTCCAGTCGCGCTCGCTGCCGGGGACCTCGGCCATCCGGCCGCCCTCCCACTGCACGCGCACGGTCCTGAGATTCTTGACCCGTCCCTTGTCGCGGCCGCTGCCGGCGACGAAGGCCTTGGTCGCGATCGCGAACTCGCGCTCGCAGCCCTCCTGGTGGCTGGAGCTCGTGCGCAGCTTGACCGGCCAGTACGGCCAGGTCAGCGGCCGGTCCTCGTGCTCGGGCGGCATCGGCATCAGCTCGAACTGCGTCACGCTGGCCGCGCCATGGCGGTTGCTGGTGCCGACGCAGTCGCTGCCGGTATCGCCGCCGCCGATCACGATCACGTGCTTGCCGTCGGCCCGGATCTGGCCCTTGACCTTGTCGCCGGCGACGACCTTGTTCTGCTGCGGCAGGAACTCCATCGCGAAGTGCACGCCATCGAGCTCGCGCCCGGGCACCGGCAGGTCGCGGCTGACCTCGCTGCCGCCGGCGAGCAGCACGGCGTCGAAGTCGGCCAGCAGCCGGTCCGCGCCGACGACCTCCTTCGCATCGTTGCCGATGCGGCTGCCCGCCCCCTCGGCCGGCAGCGCGCCGACCAGCACCCCGGTGCGGAAGACGACCCCCTCGGCCTGCAGCTGCGCCACGCGGCGGTCGATGTGCGACTTCTCCATCTTGAAGTCCGGGATGCCGTAGCGCAGCAGCCCGCCGAGGCGCGAGTTCTTCTCGAACACCGTCACCGCATGCCCGGCGCGCGCGAGCTGCTGCGCCGCCGCCAGCCCCGCCGGGCCGGAGCCGACGATCGCGACGGTCTTGCCGCTGCGCGTCGCGGGCGGCTGCGGCAGCACCCAGCCCTCGGCCCAGGCACGGTCGATGATCGCGTGCTCGATCGACTTGATGCCGACCGCGTCGTCGTTGACGTTGAGCGTGCACGCCGCCTCGCACGGTGCGGGGCAGATGCGGCCGGTGAACTCGGGGAAGTTGTTGGTCGAGTGCAGCACCTCGATCGCACGCCGCCAGTCGCCGCGGTAAACGAGGTCGTTGAAGTCCGGGATGATGTTGTTGACCGGGCAGCCGTGGTTGCAGAACGGCGTGCCGCAGTCCATGCAGCGCGCGGCCTGGATGCGCGACTGCTCCTCGCTCAGGCCGATGACGAATTCGCGCCAGGTCTTCAGGCGCTGCGGCACCGGTTCGTAGCCCTCCTCGAGGCGCTCGAACTCCAGGAAGCCGGTGACCTTGCCCATGATGTGATCGCTCCTGCGGCTGCGGACGGGTGGGTTACTTGGCGGCGGCGGTGGCCGCGGAGGCGCGAGCGCGCTCGGTCGCCTCGACAGCCCCGGCGCGCGCCGCGCGCTCGGCCAGCGCGCGCCGGTACTCGTGCGGGAAGACCTTGACGAAGCGACCGCGCTGCGCGGCCCAGGCGTCCAGGATCTCGCGCGCGCGCAGGCTGCCGGTCCAGCGGTGGTGGTCCTCGACCAGCTTGCGCAGGGTCGGCTCGTCGGCCTGGCCCAGGTGCCAGGCGGCGGGGTCGCCGTCCTGCTCCGCCCGCGCGACGACCTTGTCCAGCGCGACCATCGCCGTGTTGCAGCGCTCGGCGAAGCTGCCGTCCTCGTCCCACACGTAGGCCACGCCGCCCGACATGCCGGCGGCGAAGTTGCGCCCGGTGCGACCGAGCACGACGACGGTGCCGCCGGTCATGTACTCGCAGCCGTGGTCGCCGGTACCCTCGACGACCGCATTCGCCCCCGACAGCCGCACCGCGAAACGCTCGCCGGCGACGCCGCGGAAGAAGGCCTCGCCGCGCGTCGCGCCGTACAGCACGGTATTGCCGACGATGATGTTGGCCGTCGCGTCGCCGCGGAAGTCGATGCTCGGCCGCACGACGACGCGCCCGCCCGACAGCCCCTTGCCGGTGTAGTCGTTGGCGTCGCCGATCAGGTACAGCGTGATGCCCGGCGCGAGGAAGGCGCCGAAGCTCTGCCCGCCGGTGCCCTCCAGCTGGATCAGGATGGTGGGGTCGGGCAGGCCGTCGGGGCGCTGGCGGACCAGCTCGCCGGACAGCATCGCGCCGACGCTGCGGTTGACGTTGCGCGCCTCCTCCATGAACTGGACCTTCTCGCCGCGCTCGATCGCCGGCCGGCAGCGCTCGATCAGCCTGCGGTCCAGCGCCCGGTCCAGCCCATGGTCCTGGGTCTCGCAGTGCAGGCGCGCGACGTCGGCCGGCACCTCGGGCTGGTGAAACAGGCGGGAGAAGTCCAGCCCGCGCGCCTTCCAGTGCGCCAACCCCTTGCGCATGTCGAGCAGGTCGGCGCGGCCGATCAGGTCGTCGAAGCGCCGGATGCCGAGCTGCGCCATCAGGCTGCGCGCCTCCTCGGCGACGAAGAAGAAGAAGTTGACGACATGCTCGGGCTTGCCGGCGAACTTGCGCCGCAGCACCGGATCCTGCGTCGCCACCCCCACCGGGCAGGTGTTGAGGTGGCACTTGCGCATCATGATGCAGCCCTCGGCGACCAGCGGCGCGGTCGCGAAGCCGAACTCGTCGGCCCCGAGCAGCGCGCCGATCACCACGTCGCGGCCGGTCTTCATCTGGCCGTCGGCCTGCACGCGGATGCGCCCGCGCAGCCGGTTGAGCACCAGCGTCTGCTGCGTCTCGGCCAGCCCCAGCTCCCACGGCGTGCCGGCATGCTTGATGCTGCTCCACGGCGACGCGCCGGTGCCGCCGTCGTGGCCGGCGATGACGACGTGGTCGGCCTTGCACTTGGCCACCCCCGCGGCGACGGTGCCGACCCCGACCTCGGACACCAGCTTGACGCTGATGTCGGCGCGCGGGTTGGCGTTCTTCAGGTCGTGGATCAGCTGTGCGAGATCCTCGATCGAGTAGATGTCGTGGTGCGGCGGCGGGCTGATCAGGCCGACGCCGGGCACGCTGTAGCGCAGGAAGCCGATGTACTCGCTGACCTTGCCGCCGGGCAGCTGGCCGCCCTCGCCCGGCTTGGCGCCTTGCGCCATCTTGATCTGGATCTGGTCCGCGCTGGCGAGGTACTCGGTCGTGACGCCGAAGCGGCCCGAGGCGACCTGCTTGATCTTCGAGCGCAGGCTGTCGCCGGACTGCAGCACGTAGTCGGCCTCGACGACGCCCTTGCCGACGATGTCGGAGACCCGGGTGCCGGCCTCGATCGCGATGCCCTTCATCTCGTCGCGGTAGCGCGCCGGGTCCTCGCCGCCCTCGCCGGTGTTGCTCTTGCCACCGATGCGGTTCATCGCGATCGCCAGCGTCGTGTGCGCCTCGGTCGAGATCGACCCGAGCGACATCGCGCCGGTGGCGAATCGCCTGACGATCTCGCTGGCGGGCTCGACCTCGTCGATCGGGATCGCGCGCGCCGGGTCGACCTTGAACTCGAACAGGCCGCGCAGCGTCATGTGGCGGCGGCTCTGGTCGTTGATGACCCGCGCGTACTCCTTGTAGGTGTCGAATCGGCCCGACCGCACGCTGTGCTGCAGCTTGGCGATCGCGTCGGGCGTCCACATGTGCTCCTCGCCGCGCGTGCGCCAGGCGTATTCGCCGCCGGCGTCGAGCATGTCGGCGAGCACCGGGTCGGCGCCGAACGCGGCGCGGTGCAGCCGCAACGCCTCCTCGGCGACCTCGAAGATGCCGATGCCCTCGACCTGGCTGGCGGTGCCGCGAAAATACTGGTCGACGAAGTCGCGCTTCAGCCCGACGGCCTCGAACAGCTGCGCGCCGCAGTAGGACATGTAGGTCGACACGCCCATCTTGGACATGATCTTCGACAGCCCCTTGCCGATCGCCTTGACGTAGTTCTGGATCGCCTTGGCGGGCTTCAGCTCGCCCGGCAGCTCGGCGTGCATCGCCAGCAGCGTCTCCATCGCGAGGTACGGGTGCACCGCCTCGGCGCCGAAGCCGGCGAGCACGGCGAAGTGGTGCACCTCGCGCGCGCTGCCGGTCTCGACCACCAGCCCGGCGGTGGTGCGCAGCCCCTCGCGCACCAGGTGGTGGTGCACCGCCGACAACGCCAGCAGCGCGGGGATCGCGACGCGCTCGCGGTTCGTGTGGCGGTCGGTGACGATGAGGATGTTGTGCCCGGACTTCAGCGCGTCGACGCTTTGCGCGCACAGCGACGCCAGCTTGGCCTCGATGCCCTCGCGCCCCCACTCGACCGGGTAGGTGATGTCGAGCTCGTGGCTGCGGAACTTGCCGCGCGTGTGGCGCTCGATGTGGCGCACGCGCGCCATGTCGTCGAAGTCCAGGATCGGCTGGTTGACCTCCAGCCGCATCGGCGGGTTGACGGCGTTGATGTCGAGCAGGTCGGGCTTGGGGCCGATGAAGCTGTTGAGCGACATCACGATCGCCTCGCGGATCGGGTCGATCGGCGGGTTGGTGACCTGCGCGAAGAGCTGCTTGAAGTAGTGGTACAGCGGCTTGCTGCGGTCCGACAGCACCGCCAGCGGGCTGTCGTTGCCCATCGAGCCGATCGCCTCCTCGCCCGCGGTGGCCATCGGTGCGAGCAGGAACTTGAGGTCCTCCTGCGAATAGCCGAAGGCCTGCTGGCGGTCGAGCAAGGGCTCGTCGAACTCGCCCGGGCCGGCGCTGACCTCGATCGTGTCGAGCCGGATGCGCACGTTCTCGATCCACTGCCGGTAGGGCTTGGCCGCGGCGAACAGGGTCTTGATCTCCTCGTCGCCGACGATGCGCCCCTGGTCGAAGTCGATCAGGAACATCTTGCCCGGCTGCAGCCGCCACTTGCGCACGATCTTGTGCTCGGGGATCGGCAGCACGCCGGACTCGGACGCCATCACGACGAGGTCGTCGTCGGTGACGAGGTAGCGCGCCGGGCGCAGCCCGTTGCGGTCCAGCGTGGCGCCGATCTGCTTGCCGTCGGTGAAGACCATCGCCGCCGGGCCGTCCCAGGGCTCCATCATCGCCGCGTGGTACTCATAGAAGGCGCGCCGGCGCTCGCCCATGCCCTCGTGCTGCTCCCAGGCCTCGGGGATCATCATCATCGCCGCGTGCGCCAGCGGGTAGCCGGCCATCACCATCAGCTCGAGCGCGTTGTCGAAGGTCGCGGTGTCGCTCTGGCCCTCGAAGGTCAGCGGGTAGAGCTTGGCCAGGTCGTCGCCGAGCACCGGCGATCGCATCACGCCCTGGCGCGCACGCATCCAGTTGAAGTTGCCCTTGACGGTGTTGATCTCGCCGTTGTGCGCGACCATGCGGTACGGGTGCGCCAGCTGCCACTCCGGGAAGGTGTTGGTCGAGAAGCGCTGGTGCACGAGCGCGAACGCGGCGGTGGCGCGCGGATCCACGAGATCGCGGTAGTACTGGCCGACCTGGTGCGCGAGCAGCAGGCCCTTGTAGATGACGGTGCGGCAGCTCATGCTGGGCACGTAGTACTCGCGGCTGTGGGTCAGGCGCAGGTTCTGGATCGCGGTGCTGGCGGTGCGGCGGATGACGTAGAGCTTGCGCTCCAGCGCGTCCGGGACGATGAGGTCGGGGCCGCGGCCGATGAAGATCTGCGCGATCACGGGCTCCTTGGCGCGCACCGCGGGCGACATCGGCATGTCGCGGTCGACCGGGACGTCGCGCCAGCCGAGCAGCACCTGCCCCTCGGCGTGCACCGCGCGCTCGAGCGCCTGCATGCACGCGAGCCTGGACGCGTGCTCCTTGGGCAGGAACACCATGCCGACGCCGTACTCGCCCGGGGGCGGCAGCCGCACGCCCTGGGCCGCCATGTCGGCGCGGTAGAGCTCGTCCGGGATCTGGGTCAGGATGCCGGCGCCGTCGCCCATCAGCTTGTCGGCCCCCACCGCGCCGCGGTGGTCGAGGTTCTGCAGGATCAGCAGCCCCTGCTCGATGATCGCGTGCGACTTCACCCCCTTGATGTGGGCGACGAAGCCGACGCCGCAGGCATCGTGCTCGCGCGCGGCATACAGTCCACGCTCGGCGGCGTCACGCAGTTGCTCGGGGCTGGGGGCGGCCGGGGTCATGGCGCACTCCTGGAGTCGGGGCGGGGAACGGAAGGTCGGGATGCGGAAGACCCGCAGGCCCGAAACGGCCCGAGAGCCTACCGCAGTGCAGCATCAGTCACAAGTGCAATAAATGGGGTCGGAGTGCATACAGCATCCACTCAGCTCTCCGCCCGCGTAATAAGGGACATGTTGCGGTGTCTCATCGATCGCTCTCCTGCGCTTGAAGCCCCATCGCGCGAGCCGAGGGCGGCGGGTGCCCTTGCCCTCCATGTCCCCCGCCGTCGGCCTTCAGCCGCCGGCTCCTCCTCTACTTACGGGCAAGGGCACCCGCCGCCCTCGGCAGGCGCCCGCAGTGGTTTTCGACGGCTCGAATGGCGCCGTCGTGCCGAGTTGCCGGTAGCGGGCCTGCCGGCTTCGCCGCTCCGTGCTTCGAAGTCGAACAGAGACTGCTGCCGCAGCCTGCCCCTCTCAGCGCGCTGCTAGCTTCCGAGGCGGCCTGCCGGGGCGTCTCGGTCTTGCGGGGCGGCCGGCCATCGCCTCGACCTGGGCGGCGAAGGCGGCGGAGCCGGCCACCCAGGCGCCCTGGACGGCGCGTGTCAGCGCCGCGGCGCGCGCCGGGTCCGGGCCTGCCTGAAGCCGCGCGCGCCAGGCGTGCTCGCGCTCGAACGGCGTATTGCCGAGCGCCCACCATTCGGGCGGGTCGGTCAGCAAGGCGTCCGTCGCGGTCCCCAGATGATGCGCGGCACTTGACCAGCGCGATCGCGCGGGGTCGGCCCCGGCGCCGTCGGCGGATGAACCCTGCTCGATCATGCACAGCGCGGTGAGCACCCACTCTCCAGGCTCGACTACGGCGGCGCGGTATCGCCCACCCCACAGCGCGCCCTGCCGCCCGTGGCGGCGGTTGAAGCCAGCGACGTAGCGCCGCCCCAGCATCTGCATCGCGCGGCCCAGCGACTCGGCGGCAGGCGGACAGACGAGCAGCCAAAGCGCCTGCGGCTCGACCGCCCAACCCCAGACCGCGAGCTGCTGCGCGCGCGCGGCGGCCTGCAGCGCCTCGTGCAGCGCGCGCCGGTCCGCGTCGTCGTGCACCAGCGGCTGCGCGTGCACGCTGCGTTGCAGCACCAGGTGCGGCAGCCCGGGGACGCAAAGCCGCGCGAGTCGGGCCATGGCGGCGGGCTTTCTGCGTCGTGCGCGGCGGCAGGACGAAGCGCGGCTCAGCCCGGCGCGTCGCCGAATACGCGCCGCCCGGTCAGGCGCTCGTGCTCGCGCAGCGCGAAGCGGTCGGTCATGCCGGCGATGTAGTCGGCCACCGCGCGCGGCAGGTCGGCGCGCGCGGCGTACTCGGGGGCCAGCTCGCGCGGCGCGCCCAGGTAGGCGGCGAACAGCTCGCGCACGACTTCGCGCGCGCGGTCGGTGCTGGCGGTGACCTGGGGGTGGCGGTACAGCGCGCCGAACAGATAGCGCTTGAGCTCGGCGCCGGCGATGCGCATCGCGTCGCCGGCGCCCACCAGCGGCCCGGCGTGCCGCGCCGCGTCGGCATCCGCCGGCGCCACCGCCTCGACCCGCGCCGCGGTGGTGGTGACGAGGTCGCCGACCTGCGCCGCCAGCATGCGCCGCAGCGTCTCGAACAGCAGCAGCCGCCCGGGGCGGCCGGCGAGCGCCGGATGATCGGCCAGCGCCTCGTCGCGGAAGCGCCGCACCAGCGGCAACGCGCCGACGTCGTCGAAGTCGAGCAGCCCGGCGCGCACGCCGTCGTCGATGTCGTGCGCGTTGTAGGCGATCTCGTCGGCGAGGTTGACGAGCTGCGCCTCCAGGCTGGGCTGGGTGCCGTCGAGGAAGCGCCGCGCGACGCCGCCGGGCTCGGCGGCGTCCAGCCTCTGCGCGACCGCGCGCGGGCAGCGCTTGAGGATGCCCTCGCGCGTCTCGAAGCTCAGGTTCAGCCCGTCGTGGTCGGGGTAGCGCTGCTCGAGCGTATCGACCACGCGCAGGCTTTGCAGGTTGTGCTCGAAGCCGCCGTGCGCGGCCATGCAGTCGTCCAGCGCATCCTGCCCGGCGTGGCCGAACGGCGTGTGGCCAAGGTCGTGCGCGAGCGCGATCGCCTCGACCAGGTCCTCGCCCAGCCGCAGCGCGCGCGCCATCGAGCGCCCGAGCTGCGCCACCTCCAGCGAGTGCGTCAGCCGCGTCCGGTACAGGTCGCCCTCGTGGTTGACGAAGACCTGCGTCTTGTAGACCAGGCGACGGAAGGCGCTGCTGTGGACGATGCGGTCGCGGTCGCGCTGGTGCTCGCTGCGCGCACCAGGCGGCGGCGCCGGGTGGCGCCGGCCGCGCGAGCGCGCGGGGTCGCTGGCCCAGGGGGCGAGCGGCGCACCCGATCTGGGCGCCGCACGGGCACGCGCCGCCTCGTTCGCCGCCGCCGCGGCGACCGGCGTCGCACCAGCGATCGCCGTCCGCGCGGCGCAGGCCTCGTCGCGGTTCACGCGACGGCGGCGCAGCGCGCCTCGATCACCTCGCGCACCAGAGCGTCCGGCGCCGGGCGCACGATCGCGCGGCCGGGCGTGTCGATGACGACGAAGCGGATCTCGCCGCCCTCGGCCTTCTTGTCGATGCGCATCAGCTCGAGGTAGCGGTCCGCGCCCAACGCCGGCGCGACGACGGGAAGCCCGGCGCGCTGCACCAGCGACGCCAGCCGCTCGACGAACCCGCGGTCGACCAGCCCGAGCCGCGCCGACAGCTCAGCCGCCATCACCATCCCGCAGCCCACCGCCTCGCCGTGCAGCCAGCGCCCGTAGCCGAGGCCGGCCTCGATCGCATGGCCGAAGGTGTGGCCGAAATTGAGGATGGCACGCAGCCCGGCCTCCTTCTCGTCGGCGCCGACGACCTCGGCCTTGACCTCGCACGACCGCCGCACCGCGTGCGCCAGCGCCGCCGGGTCGCGCTCCAGCAGCGCGTCGAGGTGGTCCTCGATCCAGTCCAGGAAGCCCATGTCGGCGATCGGCCCATACTTGATGACCTCGGCCAGCCCCGCGCTCAGCTCGCGTGCCGGCAGCGTGGCGAGCGTGTCGAGGTCGCACAGCACACGCCGCGGCTGGTGGAAGGCGCCGATCATGTTCTTGCCGCGCGGGTGGTTGATGCCGGTCTTGCCGCCGACCGACGAGTCGACCTGCGCCAGCAGCGTGGTCGGCAGCTGCACGAAGGGCACGCCGCGCATGAAGCAGGCGGCGGCGAATCCCGCCATGTCGCCGACGACGCCGCCGCCGAGCGCGAACAGCACCGTCTTGCGGTCCGCGCCATGCGCCAGCAGCTGGTCGAAGATCAGATCCAGCGTGCGCCAGTCCTTGTGCGCCTCGCCGTCGGGCAGCACGATGCTGCAGACCTCGCGGTAGCGCGGCGCGAGCATCGCCGCCACCTGCGCGCCGTACAGCGGCGCGACCGTGGTGTTGCTGACGATCGCGGCCAGCGCCGCGCGCGGCAGGCCGTCCCACGACGCCGGGTCGGCCAGGACGCCCGTGCCGATCAGGATCTCGTAGCGGCTGGCGCCGGTGTCGACGGTGACGGTGGTGCGCATCGGCGGCGAGTGTACGGGGCCTGCCCGCACCGCGTCGCTCAGTGCGCGGGCGCGTTGATCGGCGATGGCACGCGCGCCGGGTCGACCAGGCCCAGCACCTCGAGCTGCATCAGCACCATGTTGATCAGCGCCGGCACCGACGGCCTCGGCGTCTCGACGACGAAGTGCGCGGTACGCCGGTACAGCGGGTCGCGCTCGCGGAACATCTCGCGCAGCCGGCGCAGCGGGTCGGCGACCTGGAGCAGCGGGCGCGTGGTATCGCGCCGCAGGCGGCGGAACAGGTCCTCGGGGCTGGCGCGCAGGTAGAAGACCTGGCAGCGCGCGTGCAGCGCGTCGCGATTGGGCTGGCGCAGCACGGCGCCGCCGCCGGTGGCCAGCACGACGCCGTCACCGGCGGTCAGTTCGGCGATCGCCTGCTGCTCGAGGTCGCGGAAGGCGTCCTCGCCGGCGCGGTCGAAATACTCGCGGATGCTGCAGCCGACGCGGCGCTCGACCTCGGCGTCACTGTCCGCGAAGCGCATGCCGAGATGCCGGGCCAGGTGCCTCCCGACCGTGGACTTGCCACAACCGGGCATGCCGACGAGGGCGATCGACAGGCCCTGGCGGGGACCGCCCTGCACGTGTCCCATGCGTTCTCAGGGCACGCTCACGGTCTTCGTGGCACTGACGTTGCCGGGTTGAACCGTGACCCGCACCCTGTATTCGCCCGGCCCGGCGTAGGCGTGAACGTACCCGGCCGGTGCGGCGAAGCCCGGGGCGACGTAGGCCTGCACCGTGCCGTCACCCCAATCGACTTCCACGCTGGCCGGCGTTGCGCCGCCCGCCGACCCGGTCAGGCTGATCGGGTCGAGCTCGAACTCGTTCGCACCGCCCGTGGCCTGGACCTCGAACGCCACTCCCGCATCCCGGTAGCGGACGGGGAAGCCGCCGCGGCCCCCGGCCCGCGACTCACCCTGGAACAGCACCCGTGCCACCGCTGCACCGCCCCGCGGCGAGGTTACCTGCAGCGCGAACGATGCGTCGCCGCTGCACTTGTCCTGCACGCCCCGCACCGTGATCCCATGCCCGGTGGGAAACATACCGGTGGCATCCGGCCAGTGCTTGGGGACGTTCGGCAGGTCGAACAGCGGGCTCGGGGGCCGGGCCCCGACTGCCAGGACGCTGGAAGGCCTGAAGCCACCCGTCGTGATGTTGTCCGATGCATCGATCGGCAGGAGGTCGGTGCCGGCAGCCATCGGATTGCCGATGCCGTCATCGAGAAGCATCGACAGCGCCGCCTGCGGGACCGGCACGCCTTGCGGGCAGCCTGGCCGCAGCCGCAGGAAGTAGTCACCGATCCTGTCCCCGTCGACGAGATCGCGCTCCTGGCTCAGCTCCGACAGCGGCACGACCACCGTCGGGTCGCCCCCCGACGACGACAGGCTCAGGTAGATCACGGTCGATGCGCGGATGTGGGCGAGGTCGCGCGCGCCGTCACCGTCGCGCCGGAAGCCGAGCTCCTGCCGGAAAGGAATCAAGATGTCGGTGTCGCCGTTCTTGGTCGGGTTGAAGGCCCCTGTGGCGCCGCCATCGGCGGCGAGGCCGTCCTTGTTGGCGTCGACAAAGGCATCACCGAGGTCGTGGAAGGGGTCGACGCCGGCCTTGTAGAGGTTGTCGCCGTCGACGTCGTCGAAATCCTCGAGTCCCACGGCATAGGCCGTGACGATGACGCGGTTGTCCAGCGGCCGACGTTCCTGCGAGACGACCTGGCACGAGCACGCGCCGTTGACCGTCTTGCACGAGCCGTTGTCGGCCGTACACACCGAGGCGCCCGAGCCGATGAAGCTGACCACGGTGCCGTCCGGCACCGGGTTCGAGAACTGGTCCGCCAGACGCACGGTCACGGTCGCGATCTCGCCGTCGAAGTTGCCGCCGTCGATATTGGCCTTGTCGACCGACAGCGAGAACGAGCGCTGCAGGGGCAGGCCGGTCGAGATCGACAGCGTGTCGGAGAAGGTCTGCAGCGCGCTCGTCGCCCCGCTCGGGTACAGCGCACGTGCACGCACCCGCACCGGCGTTGGCACGGTGCCCGAGTTGACCTGGACCGTGACCGTGCCGTCGGCGTTGGTGCGCTTGACGTAGCGGACGATGCTGAGGTTGTCGCTGCCGCACAGCGCCTCGGAGCCCTGAGGAACGGGCTTCTTGTCCGGGTCGAAGCCGTCGATGTTGAGGCTGCCGATGTAGGTCGACGCATCGAAGCACACGTCGGCATCGGCGACGCCCTGGCCGGCGACGTCGACCAGCTGGAAGGTCAGCGTCGCGTTCTCCTGCCGGCCGATGCCGCCCTGGCCGCGCAGCGTGATCGACTTGTCCGCCGGCACCGCGGAGACGAAGCGCAGGCTGCCGGTCGTCGGAGACTTGACCTGCAAGGTGCCCGATTCGGTGTCGGTGCCGATCGTCGCCGTGATGGTGACCGCGGTGTCGGCCGTCTGCGCGCAGCCGTTGTCGACGAAGGTCGCCTCCGCGGTGCCGTCGGGCCGGGTCGTCGCGCTCTCCGTGATCGTGGCCTTGCCGGCGGCGCAGGAACTGCTGAACCCGACCTCGACCGGTCCGCCCGTATACGGCTGGCCGCCTTGCAGGACCTGCACCCTGATGCCGGCCGTCCCGTAGGCCGAGACGCTGCCCGGCTCGATCGAGACATTGCCGAGAACGAGCGTCGCCGGTTGCGGCGTCGTGCCGCCGGTCGTGAAGAAGTTCGCCGCCGCAGTCGCTTCCAGCTCGCCGATGCGCGCGACCGCGGTGATCCTGCCGGCCCCGGTCGCACTGCCGAGCGAGTTGACCGTGACGCTCGCCGCACCGCCTGCGTCGGTCAGCTGCGACCCGGTGACGGGATCGATCTTGACCAGATCGGCGCTCTGCTCGATCCCGAACTGGACGATCTCGCCTGACACGGCCTGGCCGTCGAGGCGCAGCACCGCCGTCGCGCGCAGCGGCTGGCCGACGACGACCGAGGTCGTCGCCTTGCCGTCGCCGTCGAGCAGTTGCAGGTTCAGGGTTAGCGCCTGGACCGGTGTCCCGCCGCCGCCCCCACCGGCATCGCCGCAGGCGTTCCCCCCGAAGACATCGACGCATCCGCTGCCGCCGCCCCCACAGGCAGCCAGTGCGAGCACCGCCGCGCCGAGCCCCAGCCAGCGCGCCGCACGCGCCATCAAGCCAGCAAACCTCATGGGAAAACCTCTTTCAGCGAGCCGCGGAGCGGTCGGTCACGATCTTGGGCGTCAGGAAGACCAGCAGCTCGGTACGGTTGGTCTGCCTGAGCTTGTTGCGGAACAGCGCGCCCGCCACCGGGATGTCGCCCAGCAGAGGCACCTTGTTGACCTCGTTGCGCTCGGTCTGCGTGAAGATGCCGCCGATCACGACGGTGCCGCCGTTCTCGACCAGCACCTGCGTCTTGACGTGCTTGGTGTCGATCGCGAAACCGGCCACGGTCTGGCGTCCGACGCTGTCCTTGTTGACGTCCACATCCAGGATCACGTTGCCCTCGGGCGTGATCTGCGGCGTCACGCGCAGCGCCAGGTTGGCCTTGCGGAACTGGATCTGCGTCGCGCCGCTGGACGTGGCCGCCTGGTACGGCAGCTCCTCACCCTGCTCGATCAGCGCCTCGACCTGGTCGGCGGTGATGACGCGCGGGCTGGAGACGATCTTGCCGCGGCCCTCGGCCTCGAGCGCCGAGATCTCGAGGTTGAGGAAGCGGTCGACCGACGAGCTGAACAGCGACAGCGCGATCGTCGCCGCATTGGCGCCGCCCAGCGCACTGACGTTGGCCGGCAGGTTGACGAGCTGGGAGTTGCTGAAGTCGATCGGCCCGGGAAGCTGGCCGGTCTGCACGCCCACGGCGTCGTAGTTCCCGCCGACGGTGACGCCGGCGCCGCTGGGCCGGCGCAGGTCGACGGCCCCGAGCTTGACGCCCAGGCTGCGGCCGAAGCTGTCGTCGGCCTCGACGATGCGCGCCTCGATCAGCACCTGCCGCACCGGGATGTCGATCTTGGCGATCATCGCCGCGATCTCCTCGAGCTTGGACGGGATGTCGCTGACGAAGAGCTGGTTGGTGCGCTGCTCGAAGATCACGCTGCCTCGCGGCGACAGGATGCGGCTGGCGTCCTGGCTGGTCCCGCTTCCCGTGCCCTGCCCGGTCAGCCCGCGTGCGACCTCCTCCGCCTTGGTGTAGTTGAGCTGGAAGGCCTGCGTGCGCAGCGGCTCGAGCTCCTCGATCTTCTTGCGCGACTCCAGGTCGAGCTGCTCCTTGGCGGCGAGCTCGTCCTTGGGCGCGATCCACAGCACGTTGCCGGTCTTGCGCACGCCCAGGCCCTTGCTCTGCAGGATGATGTCCAGGGCCTGGTCCCAGGGCACGTCCTTCAGCCGCAGCGTGACGCTGCCGGTGACGGTGTCGCTGGTGACGACGTTGAAGTTGGTGAAGTCGGCGATGACCTGCAGCAGCGCCCGCACCTCGATATTCTGGAAGTTCAGGCTCAGCTTCTCGCCCTGGAATCCCGGTCCCTGGACCAGCTTGTTCGGGTCGACCTTCATCGGCCGCACCTCGAGCACGAACTGGTCGTCGGTTTGATAGGCGCTGTGCTCCCAGTCGCCGCTGGGCTGCACCATCACGCGCACGTTGTCGCCGCTCTGCATCGCGGTGACGGTCTGCACCGGGGTGCCGAAGTCGGTCACGTCCAGCCGCCGGCGCAGCGATTCGGGCAGCGTGGCACGCAGGAACTCGACCACCAGGCTGCGCCCTTGCTGGCGGATGTCGACCCCGGTCTGCGCGCTCGGCAACGCGACGACGACGCGCCCGGCGCCGTCCGGGCCGCGGCGGAAGTCGATGTCGCGCAGCGACTGCGGCGTCAGGTTCTGGCTCGGCGCGAAGTGCACCGGCTCGCCCGGCGCCTGCGCAACCGAGGTCGTGCCGGTCTCGACAACCAGCACCAGCGCGTTGCCGTCCAGACGTGCCTGGTAGCCGGCCGCCTGCTTGAGCGTGAGCACGAGCCGCGTACGGTCGCCCGATTGCGCGACGACTGCCGAGCGCAGGTTGCCCTGGTTCAGCTCGACCCGGCTGTCCGCCATCTCGTTGCCGACCCCCGGCAGGTCGACGGCGATGCGAGGCGGCTGCTGGATCGCGAAGCCGCGCGGCAGCGCGGCCAGCGGCTCCTTGAGCTCGATGCGTACGACCTCGGTGCCCGCCTGCTGGGTGCTGGTGATCGAGCGGATCGCGTTCTGCGCCCATGCCGCCAGCGGCATCGCACAGCCGACGACGACGGCTGCCAGCGCGGCACCCCAGTTGCGCATGATGCGTTTCTCCTTGCTTGTCATCATCGGGCCCCTCCTTCCTGCAACTGCAGGCTGGCGGGACGTTCGATCCATTCGCCGGCGGCGTCCTGCACGATCTCGCGCAGCACGAGCTCGGTCTCGTCGATGCGCAGCACGCGACCGTAGTTCTGGCCCAGGTAGTCGCCCACCTTGACCTGATACAGGAGTTCGCCCACGCGAAGCAGTGCGGTCGGCTGACCCTCGCGCTCCACGCTGCCGACCATGCGCATGTTGTCCAGCGGGAACGCCTCGAGCGGACCGCGACGACGGTTGAGTTCGTTGGCCAGCAGCGAGCTGGCCGCACGCGCCTCGACGCGCAGCGCCACCGTCATCTTCTGCGTGCTGAAGGGGTCGGCGACGTCGAACGGTGCGTAGGGCGCGGGGTCGAAGGGCTTGGGCGGATCCAGCGGCTGGACGCTGGGGCGAACCTCGCGCCGCTGCTGCTCCATCCAGGCCTGAAGCTCGTCGTGACCAGGGTCGCAGCCGCCGAGCATCGCCGCCGCGGCGAAGAGCGCCGCCATGCGCGCACCCAGGCCAGACGGCGTCCCGACACCCTTGCGCGTAGCCGCCAAGGTCGCGTCCGTGCGCATCGAAGTCTTCACGGGCGCCTCCCCCCGGCCGCCTTGGCCGCCTTGGCCGCCTCGGCCTTCTGCTTGCGCTGTGCCTCGATCTCGGCGACGTCGAGGTACCGGTAAGTGCGCGCGGTGGCCTCCATCACGAGCGCGCCGCCGGGCAGGGCGTCGCGGCCGGTCTGGCTCGAGATCGACAGGTTCTGCAGCGTCACGATGCGCGAGAGGTTGGAGACGTCGGCCGCGAACGCGCCGAAGTCGTGGTAGCGCCCCGAGACGCGCAGCGTGATCGGCAGCACCGCGTAATAGTCCTTGAGCTCGACCTGGCCGGGGCGGAACAGCTCGAACTGCAGCCCGCGGCCAATGCCGGCCTGGTTGATGTCGGACAGCAGGGCGTCCATCTCGGCCTTGCCAGGCAGCTGCTTCTCGAGCTGGGTGACGTACTCCTCGACCTGCAGCTTCTGCTTGCGCAGTTCGCCGAGGTTGACCGCCTGGGCGACCTTGGACCTGTAGTCGGCCCTGAGGGTCTGCTCGCGCGAGCGCGCGGCGTCGAGCTCCTCGGTCGCCGGAGCGACCAGGAACCACCAGCCGGCGGCCAGCACGAGCAGTGCGGCCACCAGCCAGGCCACGGCCTTGGGCGCGAGCGGCCACTGGCCGGGCTCGCGCATGTCCAGGCCGCGGAACTGCGCCGACACCTTCTCCAGGCGCATCGACAGGTCGGGGCCGGTCTGGGTGGGGGTGGTCTTGGCCATGAATGCCCTCAGGAGGCGCGCGCGCCCGACGCACGCGCTGGCGCCCCGGCCGGCGCGTCGGACGCAGCGCCGGGCGCTTGCGGCCGCTTGATCGACAGCCGCATCGAAAACTCGAACAGCCGGCGCGGCTCGCGCCCGGCGGTCGTGACGCTGGCGGCCTTGATCTCGACCAGCTCGGGCCGCTCCAGCCAGGTTGCGTTGTACGAGGTGTTGCGCAGCATCTCGGAGACGCGCTCGTTGGTCTGCGCCACACCCGTCACTGCCACCGTGTCGCCGGTCTGCTTGATCGCGGTCAGGTAAACACCCTCGGGGGTGTGCCTGACCAATTCGTCGAGCAGGTAGACGGGGATGTTGCGGTCGGTCTGCAGGTCCTCGACCGCCGCCTGGCGCGCCTTGAGCGACTCGATCTCGGCACGCAGCGACGCGATATCCTTGATCTGCGCCTCCAGGCGCTTGATCTCGGCCGCGAGCAAGCCGTTGCGCGCCTCCTGCGCGGCCGCCGCCTGCTGGACCGCCGTCAGCCAGATGCCGACGACGAGCGCCCCAGCGAGCGCCGACAGGGCGAGCCCGGCAAAGAAGGTCCGCTTGCGCTGCGCCCGCCGGGCTTCGCGGTGCGGCAGGAGGTTGATCAGGATCACTGCGCGAACCTCCGCATCGCCAGCCCGCAGGCGGTCAGGTAGGACGGGGCCTCGCGCCGCACCCGGCTTTCGCGCACCGAGGGGCCGAGCTGCATGCCCTCGAAGGGGTTGACGACCATGGCGGCGAAGCCGGTGAGGTCGGTGACGCGGTCCTTCAGCCCCGGCAGCGTCGCGGTGCCGCCGGCCACCATCACGTAGTGCACCTTGTGGTGCGGCGTGCTGGTGAAGAAATACTGCAGCGCGCGCCCGATCTCCTGCGACAGGCTGTCGACGAACGGGACGAGCACGCTGGCCTCGTATTCCTCGGGCAGGTCGCCGCTGAGCTTCTTGGCCTCGGCCTCCTCGAACGAGAAGCCGTATTGGCGGCTGATCAGCTGCGTCAGCTGCGCACCGCCGAAGGCCTGGTCGCGGTCGTAGAGCAGCTCGTCGTCGCGCAGCACCTTCAGGCTCGTGGTATCGGCGCCGATCTCGAACAGCGCCACCAGCGCGTCGCGCCCTTCGTTGGGCAGGCCGCCGACGAGGCGCCCCATCGCCAGCCGCGACGCGTGCGACTCGACGTCGAGAACGATCGGCTTGAGCCCGGCCGCCTCGGCCAGCGCCTGGCGATCCTGAACCCGGTCCTTGCGGCTGGCGGCGATCAGCACGTCGACGTCGCCAGCCGAGGTCGCGCTGGGGCCGACGACGCAGAAGTCCAGCGCGACCTCGTCGAGCGAGAACGGGATGTACTGGTTGGCCTCGGTCTCGACCTGCAGCTCCATCTCGTCTTCGCGCAGGCCGTCGGGCAGGACGATCTTCTTGGTGATGACCGCCGACGGCGGCATCCCCATGACGACATTCTTGGTCTTGGTGCCGCTCTTGGCGACGACGCGCCGCACGGCGTCGGCGACCTCGTCGAATTTCTCGATCTGGCCGTCGGCGATCCAGCCCTTCTCGAACGGCTCCGAGCCCATGCGCTCGAGCACGTAGTCCCCCGCAGGGGTCCGACCGAGCTCGACCAGCTTGACGCTGGACGAACTGATGTCCAGGCCGATCGCCGGTGGGTGTTTGCGCCCCAGGAGGACATCCAGGAAACTCACGGTGTTCGACCCCCGGGGTTGTTGGCAGGCTTTCTGCGCACTTAAGAAGTCACTTCAATGCTAGCAGTAAAGCCTTTGTGCACCAAAGGAAAACGGGCGCCGCCAGTCTGCCGGCCGTTGCATCACGCCGACGCCCGGAACAGCAGCTGAAACAAGCCGCAAATCGGGCCTGCGGGTTGTCCCGCAGCGGCAGCCCGCGGCGCGTGACGCATCTCACGGCGCGTCGCCGCGCGCCCGGTTTCTATAATTCACGTTCGATACGCGTCACCGATGTCCGACGATTCCGCTGCCGCCGCCCCCGGCGCACGCCACTGGCTGTTGCGCGCGCTGGCTTGGGTCACAGGGCTCGCGCTGGCGCTGCCGGTGGTCGCGCTGCTGGTCGTCGGCATCGCGCTGGCGGTGGCCTACCCCAACCTGCCGGGCATCGACAGCCTGACCGACTACCGGCCCAAGCTGCCGCTGCGCATCTTCACCGCCGACGGCGTGCTGATCGGCGAGTTCGGCGAGGAGCGACGCCACTTCACGCCGATCGAGCGCATCCCCCCGGTGATGAAGCAGGCCGTGCTCGCCGCCGAGGACGCACGCTTCTACGAGCACCCCGGAGTCGACTTCAAGGGCGTGGCGCGAGCGGCGCTGGAGAACCTGCGCGACGCGCGCAGCCAGGGCGCCTCGACGATCACGATGCAGGTCGCGCGCAACTTCTACCTCTCGACCGAGAAGACCTTCACGCGCAAGATCTACGAGATCCTGCTGGCGCTGCAGATGGAGAGCCGGCTCGGCAAGGACCAGATCCTCGAGCTGTACATGAACCAGATCTACCTCGGCCAGCGCGCGCACGGGTTCGCGGCGGCGGCGGAGATCTACTTCGGCAAGCCGCTGGACGCGCTGAGCCTGGCCGAGGCGGCGATGCTCGCCGGGCTGCCCAAGGCACCGTCGGCGTACAACCCCTTCGCCAATCCGAAGCGCGCGCTGGCGCGCCAGCGCTACGTCGTCGACCGCATGCTGGAGGCCGGCTTCGTGACCGCCGAGCAGCACGCGGCGGCGCTGGCCGAGGAGTTGCGCTATCGCGAGCCACCGCCGGACCCGCTGCACGCCGAGCACGCGGCCGAGATGGCGCGCCAGCTGGTGCACGCGCAGTACGGCGACGAGGCCTACACGCGCGGCCTGGAGGTGCACCTGAGCATCGACAGCCGGCTGCAGCGCGCCGCGCACGCGGCGCTGCGCCGCGGACTGCTGGTGTACGAGCAGCGCCAGTACTACCGCGGCCCGGAGGCGGTCGTCGACCTTCCGACGGACCCGTCGGCGCTGGACGCGCGCGTCGTCGAGGTGCTCGCCGACCATCCGGACGAGCAGGAACTGCGCGCCGCGGTCGTGCTCGAGGCGTCGACGCGCGAGGTGCGCGCGGTGCTGCACTCGGGCGAGACGATCACGGTCCGCGGCAGCGGCCTGCAGCCGGTGCGATCGGGGCTGGCGGCGAACGCGGCGCCGCAGGTCCGGATCCGGCGCGGTGCCGTCGTGCGTGCGCTGCAGGACGACAAGGGACAGTGGCTCCTCACCCAGCAGCCCGAGGTCGAGGGCGCGCTGGTCGCGCTGGATCCGCGCAGCGGCGCGCTGCGCGCGCTGGTCGGTGGCTTCGACTTCGGGCGCAACAAGTTCAACAACGCCACGCAGGCGCAGCGCCAGCCGGGGTCGGCGTTCAAGCCCTTCATCTACTCGGCGGCACTCGAGCGAGGTTTCGGCCCGGGAACGATCGTCTACGACGGGCCGCTCTACTTCGACGCCAGCTTCACCGGCGACAAGCCCTGGGAGCCGAAGAACTACGACGGCGAGTTCGAGGGGCCGATGCCGCTGGCGCTCGCGCTGGCGAAATCGAAGAACATGGTCTCGATCCGCGTGCTGCAGTCGATCGGTCCGGACTACGCGCAGGGCTGGATCACGCGCTTCGGCTTCGAACCCGCCAGGCACCCGCCCTACCTGACGATGGCGCTCGGCGCGGGCAGCGTCACGCCGCTGCAGATGGCCAGCGGCTACGCCGTCTTCGCCAACGGCGGCCACCTGCTGGCGCCACGGCTGATCGAGCGCATCGCCGACCAGCAGGGCCGTACGCTGGTCGAGGCCGCGCCGGCGCAGGCGAGCGAGTCGACGCGCGCGATCAGCGCGCGCAACGCCTTCGTGATGAGCTCGCTGATGCAGGAGATCACGCGCACGGGCACCGCCGCGGCGGCCCAGCGCGCGCTTCGACGCGGCGACCTCTACGGCAAGACCGGCACCACCAACGATTCGGTCGACGCCTGGTTCGCCGGCTACCAGCCGACCATGGTCGGCGTCGTCTGGGTCGGCCACAGCACGCCGCGCAAGCTCGGCTCGCGCGAGACCGGCGGGAGGTTGGCGCTGCCCGTGTGGATCGACTTCATGCGCGACGCGCTGGCCAGCGTGCCCGTGGCACCGATCGACGCGCCGCCGGGCGTCGTGCAGGAAGAGGGCGGCTGGGTCTTCGAGGAGTTCGCCGGCGGCGCCGGTGTGCGCAGCGTCGGACTGGACGAGATGCTGCCCGAGCCGCCGACGCCGGAGGAGCGCGGCGGCATCCTCGACCTGTTCCGGCGCTGAATGGCAGGCGCGCCGTAGCGGCTGCGGCGCCCGGCGTCTCGCGCATCCGGGTTCGGCGCGGCGCGCGCTCCCGGCTCGGATCGTCGTGGCGACGACCATTGGGGCAGGGTGCGCGGTCGATAGAATGAACCGATGCGACACCCGAACCGCACCGATTCGTGCCCGCCGGTCGAAGCGTCGGTGCGGATCCGTGTCGCCACGGGGCTCGCGCTCGCCGTCGTGCTGGGCGCCGGCTGCGGCCAGAAGGGGCCGCTGTTCCTGCCGTCGCCCGCGGCGTCGCAGACGGCGCCGCCTGGGGCACCGGCCGACGACGCCGCGCGCAGCAAGGGCGGTGCCGGCACGGCCGCCGCGCCGGCACGCTGATGTTGCCCGGTGCCCCGCACCTGGCGCGCCGCGCGGGCGCGCTGCAGCTCGATGGCGTGCCGCTGGCCGCGCTGGCGCGGCGCTTCGGCACCCCGCTGTACGTCTATTCGCAGGCCGCGATGCTGGGGGCGCTGGCGGCGTATCGGCGCGCGCTCGCCGGCCGGCCGCACCTGCTGTGCTACGCGATGAAGGCCAACGCCAACCTCGCGGTGCTGCAGACCTTCGCGCGCGCCGGCTGCGGCGTGGACATCGTCTCGGGCGGCGAGCTGGCGCGCGCGCTGGCCGCCGGGGTGCCCGCCACCCGAATCGTCTTCTCGGGCGTCGGCAAGACGCGCGACGAGATGCGGCAGGCGCTGGACGCCGGCGTGCGCGGCTTCAACGTCGAGAGCCTGGGCGAGCTGCAGCGGCTGTCGCGGGTCGCCGTCGAGGCGGGCGCGACGGCCCCGGTGAGCCTGCGCGTCAACCCCGACGTCGACGCCGGCACCCACCCCTACATCTCGACCGGGCTGCGCGACAACAAGTTCGGCATCGCCCACGACGAGGCGCTGGATGCGTACCGCGCGGCGGCGGCGCTGCCGGGGCTGCGCGTGACGGGGATCGACTGCCACATCGGCTCGCAGATCACGCAGGTCGAGCCCTTCGTCGATGCGCTGGATCGGCTGCTCGACCTGGTCGAGGCGGTCGAGGCCGAGGGCATCGCGCTGGCGCACATCGACGTCGGCGGCGGGCTCGGCATCCGCTACGCCGAGGAGTCGCCGCCGGCGGCCGACGAGCTGGTCGCACGCATGCTGGCGCGGCTGGATGCGCGCGGCTTCGGGGGGCGCGAGATCCTGCTGGAGCCCGGGCGCTCGCTGGTCGGCAACGCCGGCGTGCTGCTGACCGAGGTCCAGTATCTCAAGCCGGGCGCGGCCCGGAGCTTCTGCATCGTCGATGCGGCGATGAACGACCTCGTGCGGCCGGCGATGTACCAGGCCTGGATGGCGATCGAGCCCTGCACCGAGCGCGCCGCCCCGGCGCGGCCGTGGGACGTCGTGGGGCCGGTGTGCGAGTCCGGCGACTGGCTGGGCCGCGACCGCCGGCTCGCGGTCGAGCCCGGCGACGTGCTCGCCGTGCTGTCGGCCGGCGCCTACGGCATGACGATGGCGAGCAACTACAACACACGCCCGCGCGCCGCCGAGGTCATGATCGTCGACGGCGAGGCTGTGCTGGTGCGCGAGCGCGAGCGGGTGCAGGACCTGTTCGCCGGCGAGCGGCTGCTGGCCGGTTGATCCGCCCCGCCCGCGGCCGACGGCAGCCCTTTGCGCGAGTCTGGAGGCCATGACCCCGAAGCCGCTCGTCGACGCCACGCACGACCCGTCGCTGAAGAGCTGGGTCGAGCCGGCCAACGACCCCACGTGCGACTTTCCGATCCAGAACCTGCCCTTGGGGCGGTTTCGCCGCCGCGGCAGCGACGAGCCCTGGCGCGTCGGGGTGGCGATCGGAGACCAGGTCCTGGACCTGATGCTCGCGGCGCAGCAGTGCCCCTGGGCCGAGGGCGTTCACGAGCTGCTCGCGCCGCTGGTCGCGGGCGACCTCGCAGGCTTCATGGCGGCCGGCACCGCGGCGCGCCGGCGGGTGCGCGAGGCGCTCTCGGCGGCGCTGGCCGACGGCAGCGACCAGGGGCCGTTCCTGGAGCTGTGCCTGCTCCCGCAGGCCGAGGCCGAGCTGACGCTGCCCTGCCGCATCGGCGGCTTCACCGAGTTCGACGCCGGACTGCGGCACGCGACGGCGGTCGGGCGGCTGCTGCGCCCCGACGACCCGCCGCGGGCCGTCGACGAGTGGGTGCCGACCGGTCGCCACGGCCGCGCCTCGTCGATCGTCGCCAGCGGCAACGCGGTGCGCAGGCCGATGGGGCCGGTTCAGGCGCCGGGGGCCGATGCCCCGTCCTTAGTCCCCAGCGCCACGCTGGACTGCGAGCCCGGGCTCGGCGTGCTGATCGGCCGCGGCAACGCGCTGGGCGAGCCGCTGACGATGGAGCAGGCCGAACAGGCCTGGTTCGGCATGGTGCTGCTCAACGCCTGGACGGCGCGCGACATCCAGGCCTGGGAGGCCCGCACGCCGGGCCTGCTGCTGGCCAAGGGATTCGCCACGACGATCTCGCCCTGGGTCGTCACCGCCGAGGCGCTGGCTCCGTACCGCGTCCCGTTCGCACGCCCCGAGGGCGCCCCGCCGCTGCTGCCCCACCTGAACGCGGCGTTCAACAGCGCCGCCGGCGCGATCGACATCGGGCTCGAGGTCTGGCTGCAGACGGCGGCGATGCGCGCGGCCAGTGCCCCGCCGCAGCGGCTGGCGCAAGGCCGCTTCCGGGACAGCGACTGGACGCTGGCGCAGCTCATCGCGCACCTCACCAGCGGCGGCTGCAACCTGTGCCCCGGCGACCTGCTGGGCAGCGGCACGCCGCCTGGCCCGGATCCGCGCCGCAGCGGCTCGCTGCTCGAACTGACCGAGGGGGGCCGGATGCCGCTGACGCTGCCGGGCGGGCAGGCGCGGACCTTCCTGCAAGACGGCGACACCGTGATCCTGCGCGCGCACTGCAGGGCGCCGGGGCGCGCGCGAATCGGTTTCGGCGAGGCGGTCGGGACGGTCGTGGGCTGACGCCCCGCGGCCGCCTCAACCCGCCAGCTTCTCCACCGCCGCGCGGTTCTTCGCGACCTGCTGGCGCAGCTTGTCGTCGTCACCGACGACCTCGAGCGCGCGGTCGAAGCACTGGCGCGCCAGCGGGTAGCGGTCGCTGCGGCTGGCCTGCACGCCGGCCAGGTTGAGCAGCCGCGGGTCGCCGCCCGCATGGCCCAGCGCGGCGGCGAAGTCGCCCGCTGCCAGGTCGTGCTGCTGCATGACCTTGGCGCGCAGCACGCCGCGCTCGAGCAGCAGCGTCGCATCGTGGGTCGCGGGGTCGGCACGGTCCAGCTCGGCGAGCCGCAGCGCCGCGCGCGACTCGACCCGCCCGAGGATCAGATTGGCGTGCGCCCAGCCGACGCCGTAGACCGCCAGCGCCGCGAGCACGAAGACCGGCCCCTCGCGGACCAGGAAGATGACGATCGCCGCATACGGCAGGGCATACGCCCAGCCCTGCCACTTGCGGCCGAGCTGCTCGTACGCGACCACCATCAGCCAGCCCAGCACGAGCAGGCCGAGCGCGCACTTGACGTTCAGCGCCGCGCGACCGATGCCCGGTGCGCGCAGCAGGTAGTCTTCGAGCAGGGGATGCTTGCCGATCATCGCGGGATGCGTGCCGTGCCGGCTGCGCGGCGGGCGCCGCGGCCGCAGGTGGGCGCGAGTCTACACAGCCCGCTGCGCAGGCCCGCGTTCGGGCCGACCCGCCATGCCGCCGTCCCGCCGTTCTGCCGTTTCGCTGGCGGGGCGGCGCTCAGGCGCCGAGGCTGCAGATCGCCGAATCGTCGGCCAGCCGGCGCGCGGCGGCGTCCGCGTCCGCGAGCCGCAGCAGCTCCTGCGCGAGCGCCTCGAAGTGCGCCTCGCCGCGTGCGCAGGCGCGCCTCAGCGCCCTGCCCCCGTCACCCGCGCACCAGGCGCGGTAGGCGTCGGCCAGCCCCGGGAACAGCGCCGCGTGCGCGCCCTCGTGATGCGAGAACCACAGGTGCAGCGCCTCCGACGGCCCTTCGTCGAGCAGCGCCGGCAGCGTCACGCGCAGGTCGGCCAGGTGGTCGCGCACCGCGCGCAGCCACAGCGCCGCGCGGCGGTCGTGAACCGCCAGCCGCAGCGCGCCCCAGCCCGGCTCCAGCGTGCGCGCGGCGCGGTGCTCGCCGATCTCGTGCCACAGCAGCACGCGCGACTGCAGTGCCGCCAGCCGGGGCAGCGCGGCCAGGAAGGACGGCGTGTCGTGCAGCCCGAAGGACCGGGCCACGGCCGCGAACGGGACGTCGCCGCGGCGCAGCGCGAAGGCCTCGTAGCGCTCCCACAGCCAGCGCTCGATCGACGCGTGGCGCAGCACGACGGTGCGGCCCTGCAGCGCCGCCGGCGGGGCGAACAGCCCGCGCGCCAGCTCGCGCCCGGCGTGCTGCACCGTCAGCGCCGGCGCGGCGGCCAGTTCGCGCTCGAGCTGCTTCAACTCGGCGAGAAAGAATCCGGCGCGCCCCGGCCCCGCCAGCCCGGCCCCGTAGACCCAGCCGCGCGGGATCAGCCAGGCATTGGCGGCATCGAGGTCGAACGGGTCCAGCCGTGCCGCGCCCAGCGGCAGTGGCTCGAAGGGCTCGCCCTGCAGCGCGTCCCAGCGCGACTCGGTCTCGGCCAGCCAGCGGCCGACCTCGTCGCGGGCCAGCGCGGCGTCGAAGCCCAGCCCCTGCTGCCAGCGGTAGTACTCGCGCATCTGCAGCAGGAAGTTGCACAGCGACAGCTCGGCCGCGTGCGCGGCGTCGGCGATGTCGCAGTTGCGCTGCACCGCCTCGACCAGTGCCGCCGGCAGCGGCCGCGCGGCGGCGCTCACGGCGCCGGCCCGGGTGCGTCGCCACGCGCGACCTGGGCGTCGCAGCGGCCCGGCGCGCTCATCCCGGCCGCCTGCGACGCGGCGCCCAGGCGCGCATCGCGCCGACGATCCCGTCCCAGGCCAGATCGGCCAGGCTGCCGTGGCGTTGCTGCGCCACGTCGACCAGCGCGTTCACGTCTGCCAGCGGTGCGTCGCCCCCGTCAGCCGGCGCGGCCCCGAGCGTGCGCGCGAGGCCCTGCAGTCCGCCGCACTCGATCCGCATCGCCTGCGCGTGCCGCAGCGGCTGGTCGGGCGCCGGCAGCCGCAGCGCGAAGCGGGCGCGCTCGCGCATCAGCGCTGCCAGCGCCGCGCAGCGGGCGTGCGCCTGCGGTGCACGGCAGCCGACGGTCTCGCGCTCGCCGACGCTGCCGCGGCGGACGAGCCCGCAGCCGGCGGCCCGGGCCAGGACCGCGCGCGCGAAGATGCAGGGCAGCTCGGCCGACGCCAGCTCGGCGGCCGAAACGGGCCGTGCCGCGCGCGCCGTCGCCGCCGGGCCCGCGGGGTTGGAGCTCTCAGTCGTCACCCTGCGGCTGCGGTGTGCGCGGCTGGCAGAGCAGCTCCACCGCCTGGTCCTCGGACTCGGCGAAGATCACCTTGATCTGCTCGCCGCTGTCGGCCGCCAAGGCCCCGCGCAGCACCTTGGCGCGCGCCGAGGCATCGCGGAAGGCGTCGAACTGCTCGCGCAGCTCGAGGCGGCCGAAGGAGCGGATGCTGTAGACGTAGTAGGGCATCAGACGTAGCTCTTGGTCAGCCGCCGGCGGCCGGGGACGGCTTTCTGGATGACGACGCCGCGCACCGCGTCGAGGTCTGCCAGCGGCAGGTCGGGCCATGCCGGATCGAGCGCGTGCAGCCGCCAGCCCGCACCCGGGGCGGCGCGCAGCTGGCGGAAGATCCACTCGCCGTCGTGCTGCGCGACGACGAAGCTGCCGTCCTTCAGCGCACCGTCGGGCTCGACGACGATGACGTCGCCGTCGGCGAACTCCGGCATCATGCTGTGGCCGACGACACGCAGCGCGAAGACCTCGCCGCCGGCGCAGCCGCCGTCGAAGCCGGCACCGGGCGCGCGGGCGTTCACAGCACGAGCGAGCGGATCTGCCGCCCGGGCACGCCGATGCGCGCGAGCGTCTCGGCCAGGGTCGCGACGAAGGCCTGCGGCCCGGCGAGGTAGCAGTCGCAATCGATGTCGAACAGCTCGGCGCGCATCGCCGCGGCGACCGCCAGCGCGCCTCGTGCCGGGTCGGCCTCGTCGAGCAGCGTGGCGTCGAAGGCGTCCAGCGCCTCGGTCCAGGACCGCACCAGCTTGCCCATGAAGTGGCCGTCGGGCCTGGTCGCGAGCCAGTACAGGTTGATCGACGGCGCGGCGTCGAGCGACATCGCGTGCTCGATCAGGCTCTTGACCGGCGCGAAGCCGGTGTCGCAGGCGGCGAACAGCAGCGGGCGCATGCCCTCGTCGAGGACGAAGTCGCCCGCCGGCCCGCGCACCGCGACCGCGGCGCCCGGCCGCAGCGCGCCGGCGAACAGGTGCGCCGCGAACGCGTCGTCGTCGCGGCGCGGGACGTAGAAGTGCAGGTTGCGGTCGTCGCAGGGGCAGCTCGCCAGCGGGTAGGACGCGTGCAGGTCGTCGCCGTCGGCCGCCTGCGCCAGCCCGAGCGTCACCGACTGCCCGGCGAGGAAGCGCAGCCGGTGCGTGCGCGGGGTCTGCAGGTGCAGCAGCAGGGTGTCGGGCGCCAGCGGCGAGACCGCGCGCACGCTGGCGACGATCTCCTGCGCGGCGATATCCTGCGGCCCGCGCGCCTCCAGCGCCTCCAGCGTCAACTCGGCGCTGGCGGCGGTGTTGGCGCAGGCCAGCACGACGCCCTGCGTGCGCTCGGCCTCGGTCAGCGGGCAGTCGGTGGCCATCGTGCGCGCGACCTCGCCGTCGGTCACGCGCACCTTGCACATGCCGCAGCTGCCGTTGCCGCAGCCGTAGTTGAGCTTCAGGCCCGCCTTCAACCCTGCCTGCAGCAGGGTCTCGCCGCCCTCCACGGTGAACTGATGGCCGCTCGGCCGCAGCGTCACCTGCGCCGAGACGACCTTGAGCACGTCGTCCATCACGTCCAGCACATCGACCGCCTCGGTCGCCAGCGCGCGCGCCAGCCCCTCGGTGAGTTCGCGCTCGAGCGCCTCGAGCGGCGCCGCGCGCCCGGCATCGTCGCCGGCCTGCGCGCGCAACGCGCGGATGCGGTCGCGCAGCGCGAGCACCAGCGCATGGTAGCGCTGCAGGTGGCGCTGCGTATCGGCCAGCTCCTGCCCCTGGCGGAACAGCCGCTGCGCGAGCACCTCCTGGCTCGGCAGCAGCCGCTCGCGCAGCCGGCGCGCGAACGCGTCCTCGCGCAGCGCGACGGTGCGCTCGAAGGCGCCGCCGCTCTCCAGCTCGGCCTGCGGGTACAGCCGCAGCAAGGTGTCGGTGGAGACCAGCCCGTCGCTGAGCTCGATCTCGCCGGCACGCACGCGCTGCTGCAGGACGCCACGCGGCACCCCCAGCAGCTGCGCGGCGCGCCAGATGCTCACCCAGTGCGCCACGGCGGCTCCGCAGCGTGGTCGCCGGCGTGGGCGACGGGGTCGCCGCCGCGCGCGCGGCAGGCCGATCGCGGCAGTGGCGCCACCAGGGTCGCGGCACGGTCCACGGCAGTGCCCCTACTCGCCGCTCATCGACGCCCGCCGGCGCGCGCGCGGCTTGTCGTCGTGCAGGTCGCGCATCGCGCTTTGCACGATGCCGACCGCGTCCGGCGCCTCGATCGCCATCACCTGGTCGAGCACCCAGCGGCGGTCCTTCTCGGGCAGGTCCGGCTCCAGCCGGTGGCCGAGGTAGCGGTAGAAGGCGAAGTCGGGGGTGAAGCCGCCTTCGTCGCGCGCTGTCGGGTCGGCGCCGAACTCGGCGTAGTGGCCCTGCAGCGCGTTGAACTGCTCGACGAAGCGGTCGGCCCAGCTCGCGCCCTGCGGCCGGCCGAGCAGGTCGGATTCGTTCTCGTCGAGCAGCTCGGCCACGCGCAGCACCAGCGCGGGCGTGAAGCGGGCGCGCGCATCGGGCTCGAGCTGGGCGTGCGCGATGCGGTCCGCCACTGCGAGCAGGAACACCAGCACCTCGCGCATGAAGCCGAAGTACGGCGCGCCGGGGTCGATGTCGAAGCCGGCGGCGCGCATGCGCTTGAGCATCTGCTGCGCGACGCGCCAGGCGATGAACGCAACCGCGCCGGCCTGCTGCTCGGGCGTCTTCGGCGCGCCGGGCTTGAACCAGTGGCTCTTGACGCGGATCGCCGGCGGCGCGGCGGGCTTGTCGTTCACGGTCGGTGCCTTGGTCGTGGCCGCAGCGGCGCCTGGTCGGGCCATCCGCTGCGGCGAGGCTGCTGCGGCCTCAATACCCACCCTTGCCGTAGGGTTGCGGCAGCCCGGCGACCTTGGCGCCCTGCTTGGCCGGCCCGGTCGGGAACAGGTCGTACAGCCGCTTGCTGTCGCAGCCGGGCAGGATCTCGGCCACGCCCTTCAGCATGTTGCGGAAGTTGGGGGTGTGGCCGTGCTCGCGGAACTCGTCGCGCAGGTAGGCGATCACCTTCCAGTGGTCGTCGGTCAGGGTGATGCCTTCGGCGGCGGCGATGACGGGCACGACCTCGTCGCCGAAGTCCGGCTCGAGCAGGTAGCCGAGCTCGTCGGTCTCGAGCTCGCGGCCGTTGACGGTGTAGGGCATCGGAGGATCTCCTGGTGTCGTCCGAGGGGATGGGGGATGAGGGGGCGAGGCAGGGGTTCGGGTGTCGGAGTCGGCGGCGGGGTCGGGCCCGGGGCGGATCAGGCGCCGACCGCGGCGGCGGACCGGTGCGGCACGAACAGGCCGCAGCCGAGCGAACGCCGCAGGCCGACGCCGGACTCCAGCACGCGCAGCGCGTCGGCGGGCTTCAGGCCGTCGAGCATCAGGCTGAAGCCTTGCAGCGGGCCGTCGCCGCACTGCAGCGACTGGCGCCGCCCGCATACCGGCCGGCAGGCCACGCCCAGCGCGCGAAGCTCGGCGTCGATCATCGTCATGAACCCGGCCTCGTCGCCCTCGGGCGCGGCGACGAAGTGGGCGTACAGGGTGCAGTGCGGCAGCAGCTCGCGCGTGACCGCCGCGCCGAGGCGCAGCGCCTCGCCGGCGACCTCCAGCGTCGCGCCGGCCAGGGCCGCGGACGCGTCGCCGGCGCGCTCGCGCGGCAGCCGCAGCAACAGCCGCGCGCGGCCCGACAGCAGAACCTGCGTGCCGACCTGGGACACGCCGTGCAGCCGGTGCAGCCCCGCGCCCGGGGCCTGGTCGAGCCAGGGCAGCCGCTCGAGCAGCGCCGCCGCGAGCGCCGCGCGATGGTCGCGCGGCAGCACGCGGCCGGCCAGCGGGAAGGCCAGGTCGACCAGTCGTGCCGGCGGGAGGTCGTCGTCCATCGTCAACTCGTCGGTTGCTCGCGCGCCCAGTCCAGCAGCGCCTGGCCCCAGGCGCGCGCGGTCTGCGGGTCGATGTCGAAGATCGTGAAGCGCTTGCCCTCGCGGATGCGGGTGCGCAGCATCGCCATGCCGCCGGCGTCGAAGTCGATCTGCTGCAGATCGATCTCCTGCCCGCCCAGGGGCACGCGCAGCTTGGCCAGCGGGGTCAATCGCGTCATGCGTCGTTCTCCACGCCCGGATTGAGCGCGGCCGGGCGCCACCGCGTCCATACCCGGCACGGGGGGGCGGCCGCATACCCCATCCGGGTAGGCCCCGGCCACCCCTTCCGGCTGACGCCGCTACCCATGGTGGGAATAGCGGCCGGCGTGCGCTGCCGCCTAGGATGCCCCGGCGGGCAATCAGCCCAGGAGGGCGTCACGTCGGCGCCCCGGACCCCGTATCTGCAGGAGACAGGCGATGGCCAAGAAGATGCACCCGACGCCCATGCTCGACGAGCTCGAGTCGGGCCCCTGGCCGAGCTTCGTGACCGGCCTGAAGCGGCTGGCGCAGGACAAGGACTACGTGGTCGACCTGCTCGGCACGCTGGAGACCTCGTACCGCACCAAGAAGGGCTACTGGAAGGGCGGCACGGTCGGCGTGTTCGGCTACGGCGGCGGCGTCATCCCGCGCTTCACCGAGCTGAAGAACGACGACGGCACCCCGGTCTTCCCCGACGCCGCCGAGCTGCACACGCTGCGCGTGCAGCCGCCGCCGGGGATGCACTACACGACCGACATCCTGCGCAAGTTCTGCGACATCTGGGAGAAGCACGGCACCGGGCTGATCGCGCTGCACGGCCAGTCGGGCGACATCATGTTCCAGGGCGCGACCACGCCCAAGGTGCAGGAGGCGTTCGACGAGATCAACGAGCTGGGCTTCGACCTCGGCGGCGCCGGCCCCGCGGTGCGCACCTCGATGAGCTGCGTCGGCGCCGCGCGCTGCGAGCAGAGCTGCTACGACGAGGGGCGCGCGCACCACACGGTGATCAACACCTTCACCGACGATATCCACCGCCCCGCGCTGCCGTACAAGTTCAAGTTCAAGTTCAGCGGCTGCCCGAACGACTGCATGAACTCGATCCAGCGCGCCGACATGGCCGTCATCGGCACCTGGCGCGACAACATGCGCACCGACGAGGCGCTGGCGCGCAAGTGGTTCGCCAAGCACGGCATGAACGAGCTCGTCAACGACGTCGTCACGCGCTGCCCGACCAAGGCGATCATGCTCAAGGAGGTCGAGGACCTGAGGAGCGACGCCCACCTGTCGACGGTCGCGGTCAGCGACACGCACGCGCTCGAGATCGACAACAAGGACTGCGTGCGCTGCATGCACTGCATCAACGTCATGACCGGCGCGCTGGCGCACGGCACCGACACCGGCGCGACGATCCTGGTCGGCGGCAAGCGCACGCTGAAGATCGGCGACCTGATGGGCACCGTGATCGTGCCCTTCATGCCGCTGAAGACCGACGAGGACTACGAGGCGCTGGTCGACCTCGGCCGGCGCGTGATCGACTTCTTCGCCGAGAACGCGCTCGAGCACGAGCGCACCGGCGAGATGATCGAGCGCATCGGCCTGGTCAACTTCCTCGAGGGCATCGAGGTCGACGTCGACCCGAACATGGTCTCGACGCCGCGCACCAACCCCTACGTGCGCACCGACGGCTGGGACGACGAGGTCGCCCGCGTCCAGGCCCAGAAGCAGGCCAAGGCCGCCTGAGAACCGATCACCGCGCCGAGGAGAGACCCACCATGGCCCACCGCACCCCGATCGAGTCCGGTTGCCCGGACAACAAGCCCTTCCTGCACCCGACGCTGGCGAAGAACTACGGCAACTGGAAGTACCACGACCGCCCGCGCCCGGGCGTGCTGCACCATGTCTCGCACAGCGGCGACGAGGTCTGGACCGTGCGCGCCGGCACCCAGCGCCAGATGGACGTGCACACGATCCGCAAGCTGTGCGACATCGCCGACACCTACGCCGACGGCCACGTCCGCTTCACGATCCGCTCGAACATCGAGTTCATGGTCGCCGACCCGAACAAGGTCGCGCCGCTGATCAGCGCGCTGAGCGAGAGCGGCTTCCCGGTCGGCGGCACCGGCAACTCGGTGTCGATGATCGCGCACACCCAGGGCTGGCTGCACTGCGACATCCCGGGCACCGACGCCTCGGGGGCGGTGAAGGCGCTGATGGACGAGCTGTACGAGGAGTTCGTCAAGGAGGAGATGCCCAACCGCGTGCACCTGTCGACGAGCTGCTGCGAGATCAACTGCGGCGGCCAGGCCGACATCGCGATCGTCATCCAGCACACCAAGCCGCCGAAGATCAACCACGACCTGGTCGCCAACGTCTGCGAGCGCCCGGCGGTGGTCGCGCGCTGCCCGGTGGCGGCGATCCGCCCGGCGCTGGTCAACGGCAAGCCCTCGCTCGAGGTCGACGAGAAGAAGTGCGTCTGCTGCGGCGCCTGCTACCCGCCGTGCCCGCCGATGCAGATCAACGACCCCGAGCATTCGAAGTTCGCGATCTGGGTCGGCGGCAAGAATGCGAACGCGCGCGGCAAGCCGACCTTCATGAAGATGGTCGCCTCCGGGCTGCCGAACAACCCGCCGCGCTGGCCCGAGGTGAGCGCGATCGTCAAGAAGATCCTCTACACCTACAAGAACGACGCCCGCTCGTGGGAGCGTCTGTCGGACTGGGTCGAGCGCATCGGCTGGCCGCGCTTCTTCGAGAAGTGCGACCTGCCGTTCACCAAGTACCTGATCGACGACTGGCGCGGCTCGCGGTCGAGCCTGAACGCGTCGACCCACATCCGCTTCTGACCGGACGGGACGGCAGCGATGAAATTCGCGCTGATGGTCAGCGAAGGGCCGTACACCCACCAGGCGACCGACACCGCGTACCAGTTCGCGGCCGCGGCGATCGCCAAGGGGCACGAGGTGATGCGCGTCTTCTTCTACCACGACGGCGTCTACAACGCGACCCGGCTGACCGAGCCGCCGCAGGACGACCGCCACATCGTCAACCGCTGGTCGGCGCTGAAGGAGCAGCACGGCGTCGACCTCGTCGTCTGTGTCGCCGCGGCGCTGCGCCGCGGGATCAAGGACGAGGTGCTGGCACCGGGGTTCCGCATCAGCGGGCTGGGGCAGCTGGTCGACGCCGGCATCAAGGCCGACCGCACGGTCACCTTCGGCGACTGAGGGATCGACGATGAAGAAATTCATGTTCGTCAACCGCAAGCCGCCGTACGGCACGATCTACGCGCTGGAGAGCCTCGAGGTGGTGCTGATCACCGCGACCTTCGACCAGGACGTAAGCCTCGTCTTCCTCGACGACGGCGTCTACGAGCTGGTCAAGGGGCAGGATACGGCCGGCATCGGGATCAAGAACCACTCCAAGACCTACCGCGCGCTGGAGGGCTACGACGTCGAGAAGCTGTACGTCGAGCGCGAGTCGCTGGCCGCGCGCGGCCTGACCGAGGACGACCTGATCGTCGACGTCGAGGTGCTGTCCAGCGCCGAGATGGCCGACCTGATGGCCGAGCAGGACGTCGTCCTGTCGTTCTAGCGCGGAGCCTGCCCGATGCTGCACATCGTCAACAAGTCCCCGGCGCTGACGCGCTCGCTCGAGAGCTGCGTGCGCCTGTCGCGCCCCGGCCAGTCGCTGCTGCTGATCGAGGACGGCATCTACGCCGCCACCAGCGCCGACACCGTGGCCAGCCTGAAGCACCTGAAGTTGTACGTCCTGCAACCCGATGTCGAGGCGCGCGGGATGAAAGGGCGGATCGTCGAAGGCGTCGCCGCCGTCGACTACGCCGGCTTCGTCGACCTCGTCGCCGAGCATTCCAGCAACCAGTCCTGGCTCTGACCCCCCGAGCCCTCACGGAGATCCCGCCATGCCCATCGAAGTCAACGGCCAAAGCTACGAAACCGACGAGGAAGGCTACCTCGTCAACCTGTCCGACTGGAACGAGGACATCGCCAACGTCATCGCCAAGGAAGAGAACGTCGAGATGACGCCCAACCACTGGGAGGTCGTCAACTTCCTGCGCCAGTACTACGAGGAGTACCAGATCGCCCCCGCGGTGCGCGTGCTGACGAAGGCGATCGGCAAGCAGCTCGGCCCCGACAAGGGCAACAGCAAGTACCTCTACGAGCTGTTCCCCTACGGCCCGGCCAAGCAGGCCTGCAAGATCGCCGGCCTGCCCAAGCCGACCGGCTGCGTCTGAGGCGATCGGTCTCCGCCCTGCGCGCGGTGGCCGCGCGCCCGGGAGGCACGCCGCACCGCGGTGCGGCGATCTCCCGCGGCGCGGCACCGCCATCGGGCACGAGCTGCGTCGAACGATCCGAGTCCCGCTGACGAACCCGCGATGAACACGCTCGGCATTGCCTACGCGGTGCTCTTCTACGCCGCGACGGCCATCCTCGTCGTCGGCCTGGCGGTCAAGATCGCCGGTTACGCGCGCACGCCGGCGCCGCTGAAGATCCCGACCACGCCGGCGCCGACGACGCGCGGCGGCGTCGTGCTGCGCATGGCGCGCGAGGTGCTCTTCTTCGAGAGCCTGTTCAAGTCGAACAAGTGGACCTGGGGCCTGGGGCTGATGTTCCACGGCGCGCTGGCGCTGGTCCTGATGCGGCACCTGCGCTACTTCCAGGAGCCGGTCTGGACACCCGTCACCTGGGTCCAGTTCGCCGGCACCTACGCCGGTTTCGCGATGGTCGCCGGGCTGGCCGGGCTGTGGGCGCGGCGCTTCCTGGTCGACCGCGTGCGCTACATCTCGACGCCGTCGGACCACCTGCACCTGGCGCTGCTGCTGGCGATCGGGCTGTCCGGGCTGGGCATGCGCTTCGTCGCCCACACCGACATCGTCGCCGTCAAGGCCTACATGCTCGGGCTGATGCGCCTTTCGATCCAGCCGCTGCCGGCGGATCCGGCGCTGCTGGTGCACCTGACGCTGGTCGCGCTGCTGATGATCGTCTTTCCGATCAGCAAGCTGCTGCACGCGCCGGGTGTGTTCTTCAGCCCGACGCGCAACCAGGCCGACGACCCGCGCGAGGCACGCCACCTCGCCGGCTGGGCGGCGGCGCTGGACAAGTAAGGCCCGACCGGACCCGGACCGAGACCCATGGCCGCCGCCAAGTTCGAGACCCCCGCGCTCAAGCCCTACCCGGTGATCCCGCTGGTCACCGAGGGCTCGATGGCGCACAGCAAGCCCTTCGTCGCCGCGCCCAAGATCCAGGAGGCGATCGGCTTCCCGGGCGAACTGACCGACGGCTGGGAGCAGCGCGCGATCGCGCGCATGGGCGAGCTGCTCGACAAGTACCGCTCGCTGCGCGTCTACATGGACGCCTGCGTGCACTGCGGCGCCTGCTCCGACAAGTGCCACTACTACCTCGGCAGCGGCGACCCGAAGAACATGCCGGTCGCGCGCCAGGACCTGATGCGCGCGGTCTACCGGCGCCACTTCACCTTCGCCGGCAAGCATTTCCCGAAGCTGGTCGGCGCGGTCGACCTGACCAAGGACGTGCTCGACCAGTGGTGGAGCTACTACAACCAGTGCAGCGAGTGCCGCCGCTGCAGCGTCTTCTGCCCCTACGGCATCGACACCGCCGAGATCACGATGGCGGCGCGCGAGATCATGGACGCGGTCGGCCTGGGGCAGAAGTACGCCAACGAGATCATCGGCAAGGTCCACCGCATCGGCAACAACCTGGGCCTGCCGGGCCCGGCGCTGGAGGACACGCTGGAGGGGCTCGAGGAGGACACCAAGGACGAGACCGGTGTCGACGTGCGCTTCCCGCTCGACGTCAAGGGCGCCGAGGTGCTGCTGGTCACGCCGAGTGCCGACTTCTTCAGCGAGCCGCACGTCGACAGCCTGATCGGTTATGCCAAGGTCTTCCACGCCGCCGGCATCAGCTGGACGCTGTCGAGCATGGCCAGCGAGGCCGGCAACTTCGGCCTGTTCATCGGCAACTACGAGCAGCTGCGCAAGATCGCGATGCGCATCCGCGAGGCGGCGCTCGAGCTCGGCGTCAAGCGCATCGTTGTCGGCGAGTGCGGGCATGCGTGGCGCGTCGCCTACAGCTTCTGGAATACGCTGACCGGCGTCGGCGCCGGTGGCAAGGATCCGTTCGCGATCCAGCTGCAGAGCCAGCTCGACCCGCGCCACAAGCAGCCCACGCACATCTGCGAGCTGACCTGGGACCTGATCCAGCGCGGCGCGCTGAAGTTCGACAAGGAAAAGAACGATTCGCGCATCGTGACCTTCCACGACTCGTGCAACGTCGCCCGCGCCTCGCGCATGGGCGATGCACCCGGCGGCCAGTTCACGATCCCGCGCGCGATCATCCGCGCGGTGGCCAACCACTACGTCGAGATGCCCGAGGGCACGACGCACGAGGCCACCTTCTGCTGCGGGGGCGGCGGCGGGCTGCTGACCGACGACCTGATGGAAGTCCGCGTCAAGGGCGCGCTGCCGCGCATGGAGGCGCTCAAGACCGTCGTCGACGCCCACGGCGTCAACTTCATGGCCACGATCTGCGCCATCTGCAAGGCGCAGTTCAGCAAGGTGCTGCCGTACTACGGCTTCGACATGAGCCTGGTCGGCGGCGTGCACCAGCTCGTCAGCAAGGCCATCCGGCTGTAGCGAGCCGCACCGATCACCAGGAGACCGCGATGTCCGCCAACCCCGACGTCCAGACCAAGCCGTTGAGCTTTCGCCGCTACAAGGATGGTGACCACACCGTCCGCCGCTGGCAGGAGCAGATCTTCGACGCCGACCACTCGCACAAGTGCCCGACCTACATCCAGAGCTCGCCGCCCTGCCAGGCGTCGTGCCCGTCGGGCGAGGATATCCGCGGCTACCTCAATATCGTGCGCGGAATCGAGAAGCCGCCGGCGGGCATGCCCTGGCAGGAATACGCGTGGCGCCGCCTGACCGAGGCGAATCCGCTGCCGTCGGTGATGGGCCGGGTCTGCCCGGCACCTTGCGAATCGGGCTGCAACCGCAACCAGGTCGAGGACTTCGTCGGCATCAACTCGGTCGAGCATTTCCTCGGCGAGTGGGCGATCGAGCACGGCCTGGCCTTCCCGAAGGCAGAGACCAAGACCGGCAAGAGGGTGGCGGTGATCGGCGGCGGCCCGGCCGGGCTGTCGGTCGCGTACCAGCTCGCGCGCAAGGGCCACGAGGTCACGATTTTCGACGAGCGGCCCGAGCTCGGCGGCATGATGCGCTACGGGATCCCGGGATTCCGCACCCCGCGCAAGGTGCTCGACGCCGAGATCCAGCGCATCCTCGACCTCGGCGTCAGCCTCGCGCACCGGCACCCGCATCGGGCGCGACATCACGCTGGACCAGATCAAGGCCGACTTCGACGCCGTCTTCCTCGGCATGGGCGCGCAAAGCGGCCGCCCGCTGCCGGTCGAGGGCCACGAGGCGCCCAACGTCGTCACCGCGACCGCGTTCCTGAAGGCCTTCAACGACGGCCGGCTGCAGCATGTCGGCAAGCGCGTGGTGGTGGTCGGCGGCGGCGACACCTCGATCGACGTCGCCACCGTCGCGCGCCGCCTGGGCCACATCGACCAGGTGCACGAGTCCGACCGGCCCGAGCTCGCGATCGGCGGCCATGCCGCGCACGACGCCGCACTGATCTCGCGCCGCCAGGGTGCCGAGGTGACGCTGACCTCGGTGTTCGCGGTCGACAAGATGCAGGCGAGCAGGCACGAGGTCGAGCACGCGCTGGCCGAGGGCATCGCGATCCGCGGCGGCATGGTGCCGGTCAAGGTCGTGCGCGACGCCAGCGGCCGCGCCACCGCGCTGCGGGTGGCACGGTGCGAGGCGAAGATGGTCGGCGGCCGGCTCGACATCAAGACCGTCGACGGCACCGAGGAGGATATCGAGGCCGACCTGATCGTCTCGGCGATCGGGCAGGCGGTCGACTTCAGCGGGCTGGAGTCGCTGAACAACGGCAAGGGCGCGGTCAGCGCCGACAAGAACTACCAGGTCGCCGGCCAGCCGGGCATCTTCTGCGGCGGCGACGTGATCCGCCCGCACCTGCTGACGACCGCGATCGGCCACGGCGCGATCGCCGCCGAGGGCATCGACCGCCACCTGCGCGGCGAGGCGCTGGACAAGCGGCCGAAGATCGACGTCCACAGCTTCGACCTGATGCGCAAGATGGCGGAGAAGGGGCTGCCGCTGACCCAGATCGACGAGCCGCTGCACGGCACCGACCGCTCGACCGGCGCGGTGCACAACTTCGAGAACCGAAGCGACCGCTACGTCATCCCGCACGACGAGCTGTTCCTCGGCCACTTCGGCTACGTGCCGCGCAACAAGCGCAAGGTCGTCACGCTGAATGCCGACGAGGCGCTGGCCAACTTCGAGGAGCGGCTGCTGCCGCTGGTCGAGGCGCAGGCGCAGGCCGAGGCCAAGCGCTGCATGAGCTGCGGCTTGTGCTTCGAGTGCGACAACTGCGTCGTCTACTGCCCGCAGACCGCGGTCTTCAAGGTCAAGAAGACGCAGTCGACGACCGGCCGCTACGTCGACACCGACTACACCAAGTGCATCGGCTGCCACATCTGCCACGATGTCTGCCCGACCGGCTACATCCAGATGGGGCTGGGGGAGTGAGCGCATGCCCTCGGCGCGCCTGACCGGATACGGCTGCGCGCGGCGTGCGCTGCTCGCGCTCGCCGCGCTGGCAGCGTTCGCGGCGGCGGCGTCGGCGGCGCTGGCGGCGCCGCCGAAGCCGGCGATCGAGCCCGCGCGCAACGGCACGCAGTGCGTCGAGGACACGGCGACGATGCGGCGCTCGCACATGAACTTCCTCAAGCACCAGCGCGACGAGACCGTGCACGGCGGCATCCGCGGCGCGAAGCACTCGCTGAAGGACTGTGTCGCCTGCCACGCGAGCGCGAAGACCGGCAGCGTCGCCGCCGCACCGACCGATTTCTGCCAGAGCTGCCACGTCTACGCGGCGGTGAAGATCGACTGCTTCGAGTGCCACACCGGCAAGCCGCCGGCGCTGGCGCAGCGCGCGCCATGAACGACAGCACCCGCCGTGCCTTCCTCGGCAGCGCCGCCGCCGCGATCGGCGGCGTCGCGCTCGCGCCCGGCATCCACCTGATCGAGGCGGCGCATGCGGCCAGTGCCGGCGCCGACCCGGCGGTGCGCTGGGGCATGCTGATCGACACCACGAAGTGCGCCAGCGGCTGCGACGACTGCGTCACCGCCTGCCAGCGCGAGCACGCGGTCGCCGCACCGAAGCGGTCGACCGACCCGCAGTGGATCCGCAAGGTCGAGCTGAAGGAGATGCGGACCGGACGCACCGCATCGCTGCCGGTGATGTGCCAGCACTGCGCCGAGCCGCCGTGCGTCGACGTGTGCCCGACCGGCGCGTCGTTCAAGCGCGCCGACGGCATCGTGCTGGTCGACCGCCACATCTGCATCGGCTGCCGCTACTGCATGATGGCCTGCCCGTACAAGGCGCGCAGCTTCGTCCACGAGCCGCTCGCCGACCAGCACCCCGACGCGCCGCGCGGCAAGGGCTGCGTCGAGAGCTGCACCCTGTGCGTGCACCGGATCGATCGCGGCGAGCGCATCACCGCCTGCGCCGAGGCCTGCCGCGCCGCCGGCCACGATGCGATCGTCTTCGGCGACCTCAACGACCCCGCGAGCGAGATCGCGCGCCGCGTGCGCGAGGCACGCACGACGCAGCTGCGCGCCGACCTGAAGCTCGACCTCGGCGTGCGCTACGAGGGGCTGTGAGCATGCGACGCGAACCCCGGCCCGACCGCGCCCGCCGCGCGCCCACGACGCGAGGATCGCAGCGATGAACGTCCCGCCCTACGCACTGGACCGCTACGGTGGCACCGAGTCGCGCCGCTTCTGGGCCGTACTCGCCGCCGGCCTGCTGGTGCTGCTCGCAGGCCTGGGCGGCGCGCACGAGATGGAGACCGCCGGCCATGTCGCCAGCGGCATGGACAACGCCGTCGTCTGGGGCCTGCCGCATGTGTTCGCGATCTTCATGATCGTCGCCGCCTCGGGCGTGCTCAACGTCGCCTCGGTCGGCTCGGTCTTCGGCCAGGCGCCGTACAAGCGGCGCGCGCGGCTGTCGGGGCTGCTGTGCATCGCGCTGCTGGCCGGCGGGCTGATGGTGCTGATGCTCGACCTCGGCCGCCCCGACCGCGTCATCGTCGCCGCGACCTACTACAACCCGAGCTCGGTCTTCGCCTGGAACGTGCTGCTGTACTCGGGCATGGTCGCGATCGTCGCCGTCTACCTGTGGACGATGTACGAGCGCCGGCTCGCGCCGTGGACCAGGCCGGCCGGCATCGCGGCGCTGGTCTGGCGCTTCGTGCTGACCACCGGCACCGGGTCGATCTTCGGCTTCCTGGTCGCGCGCCAGGCCTACCAGTCGGCGCTGCTGGCGCCGATGTTCATCGTGCTGTCGTTCACCTGGGGGCTGGCGGTCTTCCTGATCGTGCAGGCGGTGATGATGGCCTGGAACGGGCGCGAGGTCGCCCCTGAGGTCGCGCGGCGCATGAACCGGCTGCTCGCGATCTTCGTCGCCGCGTCGCTGTACCTGGTGGCCGTCTACCACATGACCAACCTGTACTTCGCGCGCCAGCAGGACTTCGAGGCCTTCGTGCTGCTCGGCCGCGGCGGCGGCGGCGTCTACGCGACGCTGCTGTGGCTGGGCTATGTCGCGGTCGGGTCGGTGCTGCCGATGGCGCTGCTGTTCGGCCGCGCTGCCGCGGGCAAGGGCACGACGGTGCTTGCCGCCGCTCTCGTCGTGCTCGGCGGCTTCGCCTTCCTGTATGTCTTCGTCGTCGGCGGGCAGGCCTTTCCGCTCGAGATCTTCCCCGGCTGGCAGGCCGCGAGCAGCTTCGGCGACGGCGAGGTCGCGCGCTACGTGCCGCGCTGGCCCGAGTGGATGCTCGGCATCGGCGGGCTGGCCGCGGCGTTCGTGCTGACGACGGTCGGCGTGCGCGTGCTCGACATGCTGCCGCGCGACGACGAGGCTGGCCACTGAGCGGCGGCGCGACGCCATGAACGCGATCCCCCGCCTGCTCGTCGCCGCGGCCCACAAGTCCTCGGGCAAGACGACGGTCGCGCTCGGGCTGGCGGCGGCGCTGGCCGCGCGCGGGCTGGCGGTGCAGCCGTTCAAGAAGGGGCCGGACTATATCGACCCGATGTGGCTGGCGCGCGCCGCGCGGCGTCCCTGTTTCAACCTCGACCTGCACCTGATGGCGGGCGGCGAGGTCGATGCGCTGTTCGACCAGCGCAGCGCCGGCGCCGACCTGGCGCTGGTCGAGGGCAACCACGGCCTGTACGACGGCCTGGCGCTGGACGGCAGCGACAGCAACGCCGCGCTCGCGCACCGCCTCGCGGCGCCGGTGCTGCTGGTGGTCGATGCGCGCGGCACGACGCGCGGCATCGCGCCGCTGCTGCTGGGCTACCAGGGGTTCGACCCGGCGCTGCGGATCGGCGGCGTCGTCCTCAACCGCGTCGGCGGCGCGCGCCACGAGGCACGGCTGCGCGAGGTGATCGGGCGCTACACGACGCTGCCGGTGCTCGGCGTGCTGCACGAGCAGCCGGCGTTGGCGCTCGCCGAGCGCCACCTCGGGCTGATGCCGGCGGCCGAGGTCGACGACGCCGACGCACGCATCGCGGCGATCGCGCGCGCGGTCGGCGACGCGGTCGACCTCGACGCGGTGCTGGCGCTGGCGCGATCGGCAGGCCCGCTGCCCTCGCGCGACGAGCTGGCGAATGCCGCCCCGACGCTCGCGCCGCGGTCCGCCGCCAGCCGCCGCGTGCGCATCGCCGTCGCGCGCGACCGCGCCTTCGGCTTCCACTACGCGGACGACCTCGACGCGATGCAGGCCGCCGGCGCCGAGCTGCATTTCTTCGACACCCTGCACGACGAGCGGCTGCCGGACTGCGACGGCCTCTTCATCGGCGGCGGATTCCCCGAGGCCTGCATGCAGGCGCTGGCCGACAACGCCGCGCTGCGCGGAACGATCCGCGCCGCGATCGAGCGCGGGCTGCCGACCTATGCCGAGTGCGGCGGGCTGATGTTCCTCGCGCGCAGCATCGCCTGGCAGGGCCGGCGGCTGCCGATGGTCGGCGCGATCCCGGCCGACGTCGTCATGCACGCGCGCCCGGTCGGGCGCGGCTACATGCGGGTGCGCGAGACGGCGGCGATGCCCTGGGCCGGCGGCGGCGACGAGCCGCTGCGCGGGCACGAGTTCCACCACTCGACGCTGGTCGACGTCGACCCTTCGGTGCGCTACGCCTACCGCGTCGAGCGCGGCCACGGCATCGACGGCGCGAACGACGGGCTGGTCGTGCACCGGCTGCTGGCATCGTACTTGCATCGCCGCGGTGTCGGCGGCGACGGCTGGCCGGCGCGCTTCGTCGACTGGGTGCGCGGCTGCGCCGCGGCACCCGGCCTGAACGAGCCGGCATCGGCCCGCAAGGCCAGCCACGACCCGGCCGCGATGGCGGCGGAGCTGACGGCGTGACCAAGAAACTGCATCCCAACTTCCTGCAGGACCCGGTGATCGTCGACGGCCGCGCGGTGCCGACCGACCGCGAGGGCTATTTGCAGAACCTCGACGACTGGTCGCCCGACTTCGCGCGCGCGCTCGCCGCGCGCGAAGGGCTGGCGTTGACCGACGAGCATTGGGCGGTAATCCAGTTCCTGCGCGACTTCTGGCACGAGCACGGCGTGCAGGCGCAGGTCCGCGTGATGATCCGCCACTTCACCGCGCTCTGGGGCACCGAGCGCGGCAGCAACCACTACCTGCACCTGCTGTTCCCGATCGGCGGGCCGCAGAAGCAGGGCAACCGTCTCGCCGGGCTGCTGCGCACCAAGGGCGAGCACTGACGCACCGAACGGGGGATCGCAACCATGTTTTCGCTCAGCCCCACCGCCGCCGCCGCGCTGCGCGATGCCATCGCGCGCAGCGCCGCCGGCGGGCAGGCGCTTCGCGTCGCCGCGCGCACCGAGGCCGACGGCTCGCTCGCCCTGGGCATGGGCTTCGACGACGCGCGCGAGGGCGACCTGCCGCTGGACATCGAAGGCGTCTCGCTGCTGATCGGCAAACCCTCGCAGCCGCTGCTGGAGGACGCACTGCTCGACTTCGTCGAGATCGAACCCGGGCGCCACGGCTTCGTCTGCGTACCGCAGGCCAGCGGCTGTGCCACTGCCAGCACCAGCGCCAGCGGCTGCGCCAGCCGCAGTTGCAGCGGCTGCGGCTGAACGAGGAGAGATGTCCATGAACCGCATGACCGATTTCAGCGCCCTGCTGGCCAAGGTGCGGCTTCCCGTCGGCCGTGTCGCCCTCGTCGGCGCCGGCCCCGGCGACCCCGAGCTGCTGACGCTGCGCGCCGCGCGGTTGCTCGCCGAATGCGATGTCGTCGTCTACGACAACCTGGTCGGCGACGGCGTGCTCGCGCTGGTGCCCGCGCATGCGGAGCGCATCTACGTCGGCAAGGCACGCGCGGCGCACAGCATGCCGCAGGATCGCATCAACCAGCTGCTGGTCGACCTGGCGCGCCAGGGCAAGGACGTCGTGCGGCTCAAGGGCGGCGACCCGTTCATCTTCGGTCGTGGCGGCGAGGAACTGCAGGTGCTGGCCGCCGCCGGCGTGCCGTTCGAGGTCGTCCCCGGCATCACTGCCGCATGCGGCATCGCCGCCACCGCGGGCATCCCGCTGACGCACCGCGACCATGCGCAGCACTGTTTGTTCGTCACCGGGCACCTGAAGGACGGCAGCTGCAACCTCGACTGGCCGGCGCTGGCGCGCCCGCGCCAGACGGTCGTCATCTACATGGGGCTGACCGGGCTGCCCGAGATCTGCGCCCAGCTGATCGCGCACGGGCTGCCGCCGACGCACCCGGCCGGCGTCGTCGAGCGCGGCACGCTGCCCGGGCAGCGCGTCGTGGCCGCGACGCTGGCCGACTTGCCGCAGCGCGTCGCCGAGGCCGGGCTGAAGTCGCCCTGCCTGACGATCGTCGGCGAGGTCGTGGGTTTGCACGAGACGCTCGCCTGGTTCGGCCAGGCAGCGTTGCCGGCCGAGGCGCTGGCGGCCTGAGCACCAGCACGCCGCGCTCGTCGCGCGGCTATCCGGTTCGAGATCGGACCGGCGCACCGGCTCTGGCCCGACTGCCTGCGATCCGGAACGATCAGGGTGTCGGCGATTGACCGCTGCCGGTCCGATTCCGACGTCGTCGAAGTCAGTCTCTCGCTTCTTCTGGCGTTCGACGTACCAGCGTGCCAAGGTCGACGGGCACCCTCCCACTCCATGTCCCCCGCCGTCGGCTGCGCCGCCGGCTCCTCCTTTACTTACGTGGGAGGGTGCCCGCCGTCCTCGGCCCGCTCGTTCATGGCAAGCGAACCGAAACAAGCCCACTGTATGGGTGTGAATCGCAGCGACGAGCCGAGTACGGCCGCTGAAGTGCATGTACTGCAGCTACGCTGCAACCTCGATCCTCATCAGCCGACGATCCGCGGCCAGACCTGCTCGACCGCGCGCTCGGCGGCGTCCGCCAGCACCGCCGCGTACTCCGCCCTGCCGCGCATCAACGGGTGCAACTGCAGCCGCACCGGCACGTCGGCCTCGCCGATCTGCTCGTCGATCAGCGCATTGACGAGGATGTGCACCATCTGGAATGCGGCGTCGAGTGCGTGCGCCACCGGCTCGTCGGCAGGGCGGAAGGCGATATCGATGGCGACGACGTGCACGCCGCCGAGCGCCCTTGCGCTGCGCACCGGCACCGGCTCGACGAGGGCGCCATCGACCAGCCGGCGGCCTTCGCGCTCGACCGGGCGGAAGATGACGGGCATGCACGCCGAAGCCGCCACCGCGCTCGGCGCATCGCCGCGGTCGATCAGGACGCGCCGGCCGTCGGCCAGGTCGGTCGCCACGGCTGCGAAGGGGATCGGCAATGCCTCGATCGGCCGTGCGGGCAGCAGCTCGCGCAGCGCGCGCTGAAGGCCCTCGTTGCTCGCCAGCCCCAGCGTCGGCCAGGCCGGGCGCATGGCATCGAAAAGCCCGAAGCGAGCGCCCTCGCGCTCGACCTGCGCCGCGTCCAGACCGGCCGCCCACAGGGCGCCGACGATCGCCCCGGCACTGGTGCCGACGATCAGGTCCGGCCGCAGCCCGCGGGACTCGAAGGCGCGCATGACCCCCAGATGCGCGACGCCGTGCGCACCCCCGCTTCCGAGTGCGATCGCCAGCTTGCGCCGCGGGCCGGGCGTGCTGCCCGCGACGGGGGGCGACTCGTCTGCGGCCCGCCCGGTGCCCAGTCCGAGGCCACCGGCCATCGCGAGCAGCCGGCGCAGCAACTCACGCCGACGTCTTGCCGGCACGCGCGCGCCGAGCGATCCGGAGGTGGGGGATCCGGGTTCGTGCATCCTGTCACCCGCGCTCGGGCGGACCCGCGGAGCCCTGCGGCAAAGCCGCGGCAACAACCGCCATCAATTTACAAGCAAGCCTACGCCCTTCGATCACCACCGTCCACGAAGCCGCCCTCGGCGGCGCGGTCTCTCAGCGATGATGCTGGTCGGCCTCGATGCGCGCCTCGACCGCGAACACCGCAGCCTCGACGCGCGAGCTCAGGTTGAGCTTGGCCAGGATATGCCGCACGTGCAGCTTGACGGTATCGTGGCTGATGTCCAGCGCGCGCGCGATCGTCTTGTTGCTCTCGCCGCGCGCGAGGTGCTCCAGGATCTGGCGCTCGCGTTCGGTCAGCGAGGCGAGCTGGTCGCGCCGCTCGCTCGATCGCGACGGCCCGCCCTCGAGCATCTGCGCGAGCTTGAGCGTCATCGACGGCGCCACCACCAGCTCGCCACGCGCGCAGCGCTCGATCGACGCGATCACGTCCTCGGGCTCCATGTCCTTGAGCAGGTAGCCTCGCACGCCGACGCGCAGCGCGGCGGCGAGGTCGGCCTCCGAGTCGCTCATGGTGAGGATCATCGCCGGCGTCTGCACGCCCTCGGCGCGCAGACGGCGCAGCAGCGTCAGGCCGTCGACCTCGGGCATGCGCAGGTCCAGCACGACGAGGTCGGGTTGCTGCTCGCGCAGGATCGCCCCGACCCGATCCGCGTCGCCGAGCGAGGCGACGACCTCGACCTGCCCGCGATGGCGAAGCAGATCGGAAAGCCCGGTTCGGCACAGCGCGTGGTCGTCGACCAGCACGACGCGCAGCCGCGCGGGCGACCCCTTGCCGTCGGCCTCCGTCATGCCGCCCGCGCCTGCGTCATCGCAGGCGCCTCCTGTCTCGCCTGCGTCATCGCGGGCGCCTCCTGTCCCGCCTGCGTCATCGCGGGCGCCTTGTGTCCCGCCTGCGTCACCGTGAGCGCCTCGTGTCGCGCCTGCGTCCCCGAGCCGACCGGCACGCGCAACCGCACCCGCGTCCCGCCGCCGGCCCGAGGCAGCAAGTCGACGCGGCCGCCCATGCGTGCGGCGCGTTCGCGCATGATGCCCAGCCCGAAGTGGCCGCCCTCGGCACCCTGCGGCGCCGCCGGCAGCCCGCAGCCGTCGTCGTCGACCACGATCTCCAGCGCCTCGCCGCGGCGCTCGATCGTGATCCAGGCATGGCGCGCGCCGGCGTGGCGGGCGACGTTGGCCAGCGCCTCCTGCACGATGCGGTGCACCTGCAGATCGCGCTCGCCGTCGAGCTGCAGCTCGGGCACGCGGTCCTCGACCTCGACCTCGATCTGGCGCGGCCTGCTGCAACCCGGCGCGGCTGGCCTCGATCGCGCCGCGGAAGCCGCCCGGCGCCGCCGGCGCGCGGCACTGGGTCAGCAGCTCGCGCAGCCCTGCGTGCGCCTGCCCGACGACGCTGCGCAGCTCGGCACAGTAGCTGCGCGCGGCGGCGTCGTCGCCACGCTCGATCGCGGCGTCCAGCAGCAGCAGCCTCATCTTGGCGAAGTACAGCGACTGCGCGACCGAGTCGTGCAGCTCGGCGGCCATGTGCTGGCGCTCGGCGAGCACCGCTGCGCGCAGCTGCTCGCGCTCCAGCCGCTCGTTGTGCAGCGCCAGCCCGAGCAGCTCGCCGAAGGTCTTGAGCAGCGCCGCCACCGGCACGTCCAGCGTCGCGTCGGCACGGTCGAAGAACAGGTTGTACAGCCCCAGCACCTGGCCGCGGTGGACCAGCGGCACCGCCAGCACGCGCGCGAAGCCCTTGCGCGCCGGTCGCCCGCCCTTGACACAGGGCGCGGCCGGATCACTCCAGGCCAGGTCGGCGTCGCCGGCGGCGCGCCCGCACACGCCGCAGTCGCGCTCGACCGAGCGCGCCGACGGCAGCAGCCGACCGGGCAGCCCATGCTCGGCGACGAGCTCGAAGCGCCTGCCGTCGGCCGACAGCATGCGCACGACACCGGACTGCGCGCCGCAGAGCTCGACCACCGGCGCCAGGAAGCGCCCGAGCAGCCCTGCCAGGTCGCCGCCCGCGGCCAGGCCGGCCGAGAGCTCGGCGACCAGGCCAGACAGGGGGGGTGAATTCATCGTCGGCACATCGTCGTCAAACCCGAATATGCACCATTGCTTATCGAAGCACCAATCTTCGCCGACGCGACAGCGCGGTCGGCCCGGGCATTACCCGGATGGGTAGCCGGCGCTCACCCGTCCCGGCTATAGACACCCGAGCCCCCCGCCGCGCCTAATGCCTACAGCCAACCGGGTCATCGGCTGCCTGTCCATGCGTCGTCGGCACGTCGATGCTAACCGGCCGCGAGGCCGGTCCGGGGGGCTGGTGCTCCGCCTGCGCCGCAGGCGGCCCGACAGCCGGCAGACGACGGAGGACGCGCCCGCATGAGTCAACTGGTACGGCCGCACGGCGGCGGCGAGCTGCTCCCGCTGCTGCTGCAGGGCGAGGCGCTCGCCGCCGAGCGCGCGCGCGCGCAGACGATGACGCGGCTGCGCGTCAGCTCGCGCGAGCGCGGCGACATCCTGATGCTGGGCATCGGCGGCTTCACGCCGCTGGACGGCTTCATGACGCACGCCGACTGGCAGGGCGTGTGCGACGGCATGCGAACCGCCAGCGGGCTGTTCTGGCCGATCCCGATCACCTTGTCGGCCTCGGCGTCGGCGGGCATCCGCACCGGGCAGGAGATCGCGCTCGAAGACCCGGACGACGGATCGATCCTGGCGACGATGCTGGTCACCGAGGTCTACGCGATCGACAAGGCGCACGAGTGCGCCAGCGTCTACCGCACGACCGACCTCGAGCACCCCGGCGTGCGCATGGTGATGGAGCAGGGCGAGCTCAACCTCGCCGGCCCGGTCAAGGTGCTGTCGCAGGGCGGCTTCCCGGAGAAGTACGGCGAGCTGTACATGACGCCGGCGCAGACGCGCGCGCTGTTCACCGAGCTCGGCTGGTCGCGCATCGCCGCGTTCCAGACCCGCAACCCGATGCACCGCTCGCACGAGTATCTCGCCAAGGTCGCGATCGAGGTCTGCGACGGCGTGCTGGTGCACTCGCTGCTGGGCGCGCTCAAGCCGGGCGACATCCCGGCCGAGGTGCGCACGAAGGCGATCGGGACGCTGGTGCAGCACTACTTCATGCCGTCGACGATCGTGCAGGCCGGCTACCCGCTGGACATGCGCTACGCCGGCCCGCGCGAGGCGCTGCTGCACGCGCTGTTCCGCCAGAACTACGGCTGCTCGCACCTGATCGTCGGCCGCGACCACGCGGCGTCGGCAGCTACTACGGCCCCTTCGACGCCCACCACATCTTCGACCACCTGCCGCCGGGCGCGCTCGAGACGCAGGCGCTGAAGATCGACTGGACCTTCTGGTGCTACCGCTGCGGCGGCATGGCCAGCGCGCGCACCTGCCCGCACGACGAGAAGGACCGGCTGCTGGTGTCGGGCACCAAGCTGCGCAAGTGGCTGTCCGAGGGCGACGAGGTGCCGGCCGAGTTCAGCCGCCCCGAGGTGCTCGAGGTGCTGCGCGCGTACTACGCCGGCCTGGACGCGGGCAGCCGCGTCGAGGTCAAGCTCGCCGGCCACTCGGCGCGCTGAGACCCAGAGATCCCCGAAGTCGCCGGCGCCGTGCGTGCCGGCATGTTGTAGCCAAGCGAGACGGAGCAAGACGATGCCCACCTACGTGAGAACCGACAAGTGCGATGGATGCAAGGGCCAGGACAAGACGGCCTGCATGTACATCTGCCCGCACGACCTGATGCTGCTGGACAAGGACGGCTCGCAGACCGGCCACCCGATGAAGGCCTTCAACCAGGAGCCCGAGCAGTGCTGGGAGTGCTACTCCTGCGTCAAGATCTGCCCGCAGAACGCGATCGAGGTGCGCCACTACGCCGACATCGTCCCGCTCGGCGGCTCGGTGCAGCCGCTGCGCGGGTCGGACTCGATCATGTGGACGATCAAGTTCCGCAACGGCACGCTCAAGCGCTTCAAGTTCCCGATCCGCACGACCGAGGAGGGCTCGATCCAGCCCTACGGCGGCAAGGAGATGCCCAAGCTGGCCGACATCGACAAGCCGGGCTACTTCACCGCCAGCGGCGGCTTCCGCACCGGCCGCGCCGGCGAGCTGCTGCGCGTCAAGTGAGCCCCGCCCGACCGACCGACATCGACACGAGAGACTGACATGGGTACCTTCGAGAATCCGGAAGTGGTCCAGGAAGACCTGGACATCCTGCTGATCGGCGGCGGCATGGCCTGCTGCGGCGCCGCCTACGAGATGATGCGCTGGGCCGAGGCCGTCAAGGCCGAGACCGGCAAGGAGCTGCGCATCAAGCTGGTCGACAAGGCCGCGATGGACCGCTCCGGCGCGGTCGCGCAGGGCCTGTCGGCGATCAACACCTACATCGGCCCCGAGCAGGACCCGGCCGACTACGCGCGCATGGTCAGCAACGACCTGATGGGCATCACGCGCGACGACCTGGCCTACGACCTGGGACGCCACGTCGACGAGTCGGTCCACCTGTTCGAGGAATGGGGCCTGCCGATCTGGAAGACCGACGCCGACGGCGTGCGCCACGACGGCGCCGAGGCGCTCAAGGAGGAGCTGCCGGCGCTGAAGGACGGCGGCAAGCCGGTGCGATCGGGCAAGTGGCAGATCATGATCAACGGCGAGTCCTACAAGTGGATCGTCGCCGAGGCGGCGAAGAAGGCGCTCGGGCTGGACCGGATCCAGGAGCGGGTCTTCATCGTCAAGCTCGTCAACGACAAGAACGACCCGTCGCGCATCGCCGGCGCGGTCGGCTTCTCGGTGCGCGACAACAAGATCTTCGTCTACAAGGCCAAGGCCGTGCTGCTGGCCGCCGGCGGCTGCGTCAACCTGTTCCGCCCGCGCTCGGTCGGCGAGGGCACGGGCCGCGCCTGGTACCCGGTGTGGAACGCCGGCAGCACCTACTCGATGGCGGCCGAGGCCGGCGCGGAACTGACGATGATGGAGAACCGCTTCGTCCCGACCCGCTTCAAGGACGGCTACGGCCCGGTCGGCGCGTGGTTCCTGCTGTTCAAGGCCAAGGCCGTCAACGCCTACGGCGAGGACTACATGGTCAAGAACAAGGAGCTGCTCGACCAGTACCCGCCCTACGGCCAGGCGGCGGTGCCGGCCTCGTGCCTGCGCAACCACCTGATGCTCAAGGAGATGAAGGAAGGCCGCGGCCCGATCTACATGGATACCGTGACCGCGCTGGGCAAGCTGCGCGAGACGCTGTCGCCGAAGGAGGTCAAGCACCTCGAGGCCGAGGCCTGGGAGGACTTCCTCGACATGTGCATCGGCCAGTGCGGGATCTGGGTCGGCGAGAACATCGAGCCCGAGAAGACGATGAGCGAGCTGATGCCGACCGAGCCCTACCTGCTCGGTTCGCACTCGGGCTGCTGCGGCATCTGGGTCTCGGGCCCGACCGACGTCGGCGCGCCGAGCGCCGACGAGCCCGAGATCGACGGCGTGCCGGCGCACCTGCCGCGCGGCTGGAACTGGGGCTACCGCTCGATGACCACCGTCAAGGGCCTGTTCACCGCCGGCGACGGCGTCGGCGCCTCGGGCCACAAGTTCAGCTCCGGCTCGCACGCCGAGGGCCGGCTCGCGGCCAAGGCGATGGTCAGGTTCGCGCTCGACCACGCCGACTGGACGCCCGAGCTCGACACCGACCCCGGCGGAGCTCGCCGAGCAGATCTACAAGCCGGTGCGCACCTACCTCGAGCACAAGGACTACACGACCGCGATCGACATCAACCCGCACTACATCACGCCCAAGATGCTGCAGTTCCGGCTGCAGAAGATCATGGACGAGTACGTCGCGGGCGTGGCCACCTACTACAACACCAACGAGGTGATGCTGAAGGTCGCCGAGGAGAAGCTCGAGATGCTCAAGGAGGACGCGGGCAAGATGCGCGCGAAGGACCTGCACGAGCTGCTGCGCGCCTGGGAGAACTACCACCGCATCCTGACCGCGGAAGCGCACATGAAGCACATCCAGTTCCGCCAGGAGAGCCGCTACCCGGGCTTCTACTACCGGACCGACAAGAACTTCGTCGACGAGGAGAACTGGCACTGCTTCGTCAACTCGGTCTACGACAAGTCGACGCGCAAGTGGACCTGCTTCAAGCGCCGCCACGTCGACCTGGTCGACAAGAGCAAGCTGTTCAAGGCGGCCGCGCATTGAGGCACTGACGGGCTGCCGAGTCGGCATGGCGCCGGCCCGGCATCGCTCGTCTGGCAGTCGCGGCGGCGCCGCCCCCGCGGGGGCGCCGCCACACCGGACATGCCGGGCCCGTCGCGCGCGAGCGCGGCCGCCCGGCATGTTCTTCTTTGCGCACCGAGCCCGAGCATGCCGGCGCGCACGAACCGAGGATCGCCCGATGAACAGGATCGCCGCCGTGGCTGCCACGGCCTGCCTCGCCGTCGCCGGGGCCGCGCAGGCCACGCCGCTGATGTCCGACGAGTGGGCCGCGCAGGCCTGCAGCCAGTGGAACGCCACGCCGGCGCTGGTCGACGAGCTCGGCGGATCGTGGGTCCGCAACGACGGCGGCAAGGGGTTCAAGCTGATCCACCTGTACCGCAGCGAGTGCGGTGAGGCGACCCGGCGCGAGCTTCGCATCGCCGCGCGCGACGGCAAGGCGGTCTGCGTCTACGGCGGGCGGGTCGAGCACACGAAGCTGGACACCGGCGTCGACTACGTCATGCACGCGACGACCGCGCACTGGGGCGAGATGGGGCGCGGCCAGTACGGGCCGATGCGCGCGATGATGTTCGGTGCGCTGCGCTTCAGCGGCCCGAAGATGGAGGCGATGGGCGTGATGGGGCCGTTCGAGCAGTTCCTGCTGCTGGTCGGCAAGGTCGCCGGCGACACCGCCGCCTGCCCGGCGTAGGTCGATCCCGCGCGCGCCCTCGCGCTCGCGTGTGGCGCCCGGGCGAGCCGCCCCTGCTGCTGCGCGGCCACGCCCGAACGACGACAATCCGCGCATGAACGAGTCCGAATCGCCCTTCCCGCAAAGCCCCGTCGTCCCGGTCACGCTGGAAGGCGGCGCGCCGCTTCAGTTCCGCTGCCGCAAGGGCATCGCGTGCTGGAACGCGTGCTGCAGCAACATCGACATCTCGCTCACGCCGGTCGACATCGTCCGGCTCAAGCAGCGGCTCGGGCTGGCGTCGTCGGAATTTCTCAGGGACTACACCGTCCCCTACGAGCTCGAGAAGGACGGCATCGCAGGCGTCAAGCTCAAGCCGGTCGAGGGCGGCACCGCGTGCCGCTTCATGACGCCCGAGGGCTGCAGCGTCTACGAGGACCGCCCGACCGCCTGCCGCTACTACCCGGTGGCGCTGCTGTCGATCCGCAAGCAGGACGAGTCCGTCGACCGCCAGCAGTACGCCGTCGTGCGCGAGGACCACTGCCTGGGGCACCAGGAGCCGGTGACGCAGACGATCGACGAATACCGCGCGGCGCAGGGGGTGGTCGAGGTCGACGAGGCGGCGCGCGGCTGGCGCCAGCTGATCCTGAAGAAGAAGAGCTCCGGGCCGACGGTCGGCAAGCCGAGCAAGCGCAGCCTGGAACTCTTCTTCATGACCTGCTACGACGTCGACCGCTTCCGCAGCTTCGTCGCCAGCGATGCCTTCGTCGGCACCTTCGACGTCCCGCCCGAGGAGCTGCGCCGGGCGCTCGAGGACGACCTGGAGCTGCTGCAGTTCGGCTACCGCTTCCTGCGCCAGGTGCTGTTCGGCGAGATGTCGATCGCGTTGCACACCGACAGCGTCGAGCAGCGCCGCCAGCGCCTGGCCGAGCGCCGCGCGCAGCTCGAGCGCGAGGCCGCCGAGCGGCTCGCGCGCGAGGACGACGAGGGCGGCGCCTTCGTCGACGTGTAGCAGCAGCGCGGCCGGGCACGGTCGAGTATTGCGCGCCGCGAACCCACCGTCGATCGCGCAGACGATCACGGCCCCGATCCTCACGCCGCCCCTATCGCCCCGATGAACGACGCCCCGCTGGCCGACCTCCGCACGCTGCAGGCGGCACTGGCGCAGTTCGCGCGCGATCGCGAATGGGAGCGCTTCCACTCGCCGAAGAACCTGGCGATGGCGCTGGCGGGCGAGGCCGGCGAACTGCTCGAGGTCTTCCAGTGGCTGACCGAGGACGAGTCGCGCGCGGTCGCGCGCGCGCCGGCGACCGCACGCGCGGTGCGCGACGAGATCGCCGACGTGCTGCTGTACCTGGCGCGGCTGGCCGACGTGCTGGGCATCGACCTGGACGAGGCGGTGCGCGACAAGCTGCGCCGCAACGCCGAACGCTATCCCGCCGATCTCTCGCGCGGGCACGCGCGCAAGGCACCGGGGCTGGAGCCGGCCGATCCCACAGCCGCCGTGTCCGGCCCATCGGGCGACCCGCCTGCGCGCTGAACCCTGCGCGGCAGCCTTGCGGCCGCAGACTGTTCGTTTCGGCCGGTCGACGAGGTCGCAGTGGGTCGCCCTCTTATTGGCTATCGACGAACCAGCGTGCCATGGGTGGCGGGCACCGCCTTGGTATTCGACGGGCGAAGAGCACTGCGGATGCCCGCCGGGGACAGCGGGTGCCCTTTCCCGTAAGTAGAGGAGGAGCCGTCGGCGCCAGCCGACGGCGGGGGACATGGAGGGAAAGGGCACCCGCTGTCCTCGGCCCGCGCGGTCTCGCCATGAGACCTGAGATACGACGGCTGGTGGAGGAAACGGGCCGGGGACGCAAGGCTGCGCGTCCTCATGGCCCAGACGCCCGGACGCGAAATCGCGTCACTCCTCGATCCCGTAGCGCTTGACCTTGCGCCACAGCGTCGACTTGTCGATGCCCAGGATCTGCGCCGTCAGCGTGCGGTCGCCGCTGGTCTTGCGCAGCGTCTTGCGGATCAGGTAGGCCTCCATGTCCTCCAGACTCTGCGGCGCCAGGCGCTCGATCACGTGAGGCTCGGCGCCGCGCGCCCCGGCCAGGTGGGCCGGCAGGACGTCGATGTCGATCAGCTCGTGCGCGGCCATGATCAGCATGCGCTGCACCAGGTTCTCCAGCTCGCGCACGTTGCCCGGCCAGTCGTGGCGCATCAGCGCCGCCAGCACCGCCGGCGAGAAGCCGCTCGCCGGCTTGCCCATGCGGTCGGCGTGCTTGGCCAGGAAGTGCAGCGCCAGCGGGACGATATCGTCGCGCCGCTCGCGCAGCGGCGGGATGTCGATCTCCATCACCGACAGCCGGTAGTACAGATCCTTGCGGAACTCGCCACGGTCGACGAGCTCCCGCAGCGGCAGGTTGGCCGCGGCGATCACGCGCACGTCGACCCGGACCGCCTCGGTCGCGCCGGCGGGGTAGAAGGCACCGTCCTGCAGCACGCGCAGCAGCTTGGCCTGCAGCGCCGCCGGCGCGCTGTTGATCTCGTCGAGGAACAGCGTGCCGCCGTCGGCGAGCTCGAACATCCCGGGCTTGTGACGGTCGGCGCCGGTGAAGGCACCGCGCCGGTAGCCGAACAGCTCGCTCTCGATCAACGTCTCGGGAATGGCCGCGCAGTTGATCGCGATGAAGGGACGCTGCCGGCGCGCGCCGAGCTGGTGGATGCGCCGTACCACCAGCTCCTTGCCGACGCCGCTCTCGCCCGACACCAGCACGCCGGCGTCGTAGGCGGCGGCGGCCTCGATCAGGCGCTCGATCGCCTGCATCGCCGCCGAGCGGCCGACCAGCGGGCTGTCGTCGCCCTGGCTGCCGGCCGCGCCGGCAGCCAGGCGGGCACGCGCCGATGCCGCCAGCGCCAGGTGGTAGTTCAGCGCCGACTCGGCCAGCGCGCGCAGCCGCTCACCCTCGAAGGGCTTCTGCACGTAGTCGAAGGCCCCGTCGCGGATCGCCGCGATCGCCGAGTCGATGCTGGCGAACCCTGTCACCAGCAGCACCTGGCACAGGGGCTGGTGCGCACGCACGAAGCGCAGCAGCTCCAGTCCGTCGGCGCCCGGCATGCACAGGTCGGTAACGACGACCGCCGCCGCCTCGTCCTCCAGCACGTCCATCGCCGCCAGCGCGCTGTCCACCGCGACGACGCGCATCGGGAGCGCCGACTCGCGCAGCACGATCGCGATCAGCTCGCGCATGTGGCGGTCGTCCTCGGCCACCAGGACCAACGGTCGCGCATCGGCCGTGGCCGCATCGCCGCGCGTGCGCCGCGTCGCCAGCGGCCCCGGTGCCGTCCTCATGATGCGCGCACGCGCGCGACGTCGACGCGCGGCAGCCGGATGACGAAGCAGGCGCCGCCGCCGTGGCTGGCGTCGAAGTCGATCCGCCCGCCGCGCCGCGTCACCACCGCCTGGCTGATGAACAGACCCAGCCCCGACCCCTGCCCCACGTCCTTGGTCGTGAAGAAGGGGTCGAACAGCCGGCTTCGTGCCTGGTGCGGCACGCCGGGCCCGTTGTCGCTGACCGCGATCGCGACGTGCGCCGGCTCGGTCCAGGTGCGGATCGCGATGCGAGGCTGCGGCGTCGCGGCCAGCGCCTGGATCGCGTTGGCCATCACGTTGGTCAGCGCGATGTCGAGCTCGCCGCAACCCCCTTCGGCAAGCTGACGGTTCCGGCGCGAGCTCCAGGTCGACCTCGATCCCGTAGCGCTGCAGCCGGCAGTGGACGAAGGCCTCGAGCAGCTCGCGCACGGTCTGGTTGACGTCGCAGGTCTCGCCGCTGCAGCTGTCCTTGCGCGCATAGGCCAGCAGGTCCTGCACCACGCGCGAACAGCGCCGCGCCTCGTCGACGACGATGTCGGCGTAGCGGTTGCGCTCCTCGGGCGCGGCGGTCGCGCCGCGCATCAGCTGCGCATAGCCGAGGATGTTGCCCAGCGGGGTGTTGAGCTCGTGCGCGACGCCGGCGGCGAGCTGGCCCATCGCGACCAGCTTCTCGCGCATCGCCACCGTCTCCATCAGCATCCGGTGCTCGGTCACGTCCTGCAGGATCATGACGCCGGCGATATCGTCCTGCTCGTCGCTGTAGAACGCCAGGCTGATGCCGAAGTGGCGCGCACCGCCGTCGAGCTGCAGCCTCAGCTCCTGCTGGCGGATCTCCTGCTTGTAGAGGAAGGCGTCGCGCAGCAGCGCGCGCCCGTGGTCGTCGGGCACCAGCAGGTCGAACAGGTTGCGGCCCGCCAGCGCACCCGGCTCGGCCCCGAACAGCGCCTCGGCCTGGCGGTTGGCGATCGAGACCTCGAGCTCGTCGGTGATCCCGAGCAAGGCGCCGGGCAGGCTCTGCAGGATCGTCGTGACGCGGTTGCGCTCGTGCAGGAAACGCACCTGGCAGTCCTCGACGGTGCGAAACATCAGCGCCAGCGCGGCGACCGTCTGGTTGTGCTCCGGGATCAGCCGCCCGGCAACGGTCCAGCCCAGGCCGCGGTCGGCGGTCGGCAGCATCAGCCCCTCGCGCGCATTGTGGATCCCGTGCTCGAGCTGCCGCAGCGCGGCGATCTCGGCCGCCAGGCGCGCCGCCCCCGCGGCCGCGAGGCCGGCGAGCAGGCTGCCCAGCACCCAGGCGGCACGGCTGTCGTGCCAGTGCACGCCGGACCACGCATAGAGGACCGCGACGAACAGCCCCAGCGCCAGCGGCAGCAGCCGGTGGCTGGTCAGCGGCGGCCGCGCCCCGTCGCCGGCCTCTGCCGGGGCTGCAGCCGCGTCGAGGGCGGCGATCGGGGTGGGCGAAGCGGTCGTCATCTCGGGCACCGGTGCGCAGCCCGCGCCTCGGGTCCCGGGCCCGCCCGTGCACCGCGCGACCGCCGCCGGCGGCCGCGCGAAGGCTGGCCGGCCGGCGCGCGCGATCAGAAGATCAGTTGCAGGGCCAGTGTAGCCTGTCGGTAGTCGCGCAGGCTGTTGTCGACCGGGTGCTGGGTGTCGTACTTGATGCGGTTGAACTCGCCCGTGACCTTCACCCGCTGGCCGTCGATGTAGTAGTTGAACCCGATGCCGTTCCAGGTGTTGTCGTAATACTCGGCGAGGCCGGTCTTGACGCCGTAGTCGAGCTTCTCGTGGCGGGCGAAGAACTGCAGCCGCCCCGGGCCGATCTTGCCCGGCAGCATGTAGCCGCCCTTGACGTAGTAGCCCTCGAGGTCGGAGTTGGCGCTCAGCCCCGGGTCGGGCGAGCCGGCGAAGGCGCCGCCGGTGTCGTACTCGAAGATCGCGGCGCTGGCGGTGAAGACGCCGCTCGCGGTCGGCAGCTCCATGAACGCGTCGACCGTCCACGCCTTGTAGTCCTGGGCGTCGGCGCGCATCGGGTAGTTGGCGTAGGCGACGTCGGGCTGGGTGTCGTACGACGCACCGATCGTCAGCACCTTCTGCGTGCCGAGGTAGGTGCCCTGGTAGCCGTAGTTGAACTCCGGGTCCCACAGGCTGACGTGCACGCGAGCCGTCACGCGCGGCTTGCCGTCGGGCACGTAGGGGCCCTCGCGGCCGTCGGCGACCATCAGCCGGTACTGCAGCCTGGCGTCCATCAGGTTGCCCCACACCGCCACGCCCATGTCGCGCGTGCCGGCGAACGGCGTGTACGACAGCACCTCGGCGCGGTCCAGCGTCAGCGGCTCGAGGCAGGCCTCGAGGTTTTCGCGCGAGAAGGTGTTCTTGACCCGGCCGACGATGAAGCGCAGCTCGTCGCGGTAGTCGAAGGTGACGTAGGCGTCGCGCCAGAAGATGCTGCGGTCGTTGCTGCCGCCGCGGCCGTCGCCGCCGGCCTCGAGCTGGGCGTAGAAGCCGATGAAGTCGTTGTACTGCCCGGTCAGCGCGAGCCGGTTGCGTCGCAGGAAGGTGTCGCTCGACGACGCCGGGTTGGTCGACGAGGTGAAGCTGCGCGTCTCGTTCCAGATCTGCAGCCCGTAGGTGAAGTTCAGCGTGCTGCCCTGGCCGAACTCGATCGTCGGGCCGGCCGCCACCGTCAGCGGCAGCGTGGCGATGCACAGCGCCGCCAGGCGCAGGGTCGGCACGCGCCGGCGGACGGCGCGCGGGACACGGGTGGTGCGGTTCATCTCATTTCCCTCCGGTGTAGGCGCCCTGGACCTTGGCCAGGTCGGCGGTGTGGCAGGTGCCGCAGGACTCGCTGCTGTTGTCGCGCGGCTTGGCGACCATCTTGGCGTGCGCCAGGTCTTCCTTCATGATCCGCGGGTTGCCCTTGTGGCAGCCGACGCAGGAGTTGTTGACCTTGGCGTGCTGCGCGTGCCAGGGCGCCTTCTGCGGGTCGCTCGTCGGCGCCGCGGCGCGCTTGCCGTTGTGGCACTTGAAGCAGCTCGACGCGCCCAGGCCGCAGGCATTGGCCGGCGCCATCGGCAGCCACGCCAGCGGCGCGTCGGCCGTCGCATGCACCGATTCGCCGCCCCAGCCCGCGACTTCGGCATCGGCCGCAGGGCCACGGCCGTCGGGCTGCAGCGCCCACAGGACGAAGGCGAGCGCCGCCAGCGCCAGCGCCGAGCCCAGGTTGCGCAAGCGGCGCCAGGCATTCGGGCCGCCGCGCGCCGGCGGCCGGTTCGGGTCACGCTTGGGTGTCATCGTCGTCTCCTCGGTCTTCATGGGCGCTGCTCCTGGGGTGAACGGGGTGCCGGGCTGGTGGCCGGCGCGGTCGTGCGCGGTCCGGCAGGGTCTGCGGGCCGGTCGGCCCCGGCCGTGGCGCGCTTCGCCTCGCCGGCCCTGTTCGATTCGGCGGCCTTGTCCGGGTCGGGGCGCCCGCCCGGGGCGTCGGCCTTGCCGGCTGCCGCGCCCTTGGACACCGCGGCGCGCGACGCGAGCGCGCGTGCGATCGCGTCCTCGTCGGTCGCGTCCGCGCACATGCATACCGAACCCTTGCCGCGGAATTTCAGGCGCGGCGCGGCCTCGTCGGCGATGGCGGGGCCAGCGCAAAGCCAGGGCAGCGCGGCGGCGACGACAACCGGCCACCAGCGCGGCCTCGTGCGCGGCCGCACGCCGGACGACGGAGGAGGTGTGCTCATGGACGCGCTCCCGGAATGCTCGGCTTCACGGACCCGAACGATCAGCCGGCCGGCGTGCGCCGCAGTCGCATCAGCTCGTACTCGGCGTCGACGACCCGCTGCAAGGCCTGCCGCAGCAGCGGCAGCGCGGAGGCCGGTAGGCGGTCGGCACGCGCCAGACTGTCGCGGAAGGTCCGTTCGTAGTGTTCGCCGGGCTTGACGACGATGCGCAGCTCGACCGCCCAGCCCGGCTCGCCCGGCGCGTCGAACGGCAGCGCGAAGCGCGCGCTCGCGCCGGCCGGGATGCGCGTGTCCTCGATCTCGCGCGTGATCGCGGTATCGACGGTCCAGCCGATGACGCGCTGCCCGATCGGTTGCTCGGCACCGGAGGCGTCGACGCGGACGAACGCCAGCTCGACCTTGGGCACCATGTAGGTCGGGAAGTGGTGACCGGCACCGACGTTGCGGACCTCGGTCAGCACCTCGTAGCGCCCTGCCACGGTCAGCGGCCTGAGCTGCATCTGCACGTCGATCGCGTCGCGCGTCGTCTGCGGGTCGTGGATGCCGCGCCACAGGTGTCGCCGCCCCGGCATGTGGCAGGACTGGCAGGGTCGATCGGGCGCGTGCGGGCTGGCCAGCCATTGGGCGTAGGTATCCTCGTGCAGCTTGCCGGCGGTGCGCGGACCGTCGTCCGGGAACTGGTGGCAGTGCGCGCAGAAGCGGCTGTCGCCGAAGGCCGGCGTGCGCTGCGCACCGCCGTGCACGAGCGCCTCCCCCTGGGCCGGGGCGGCATCGGGCCGCGCCGGCGGGCCGTAGCGACGATGTGCGCGCACGTGGCAGGCCGCGCAGACCAGCCCCTCCTGCGCCAGCGCGGGCTCGACATAGGCCGGTGGCGGCTGCGACGGCGCCGCCGGCCAGCCGTGCTCGATGGCCAGCAGCGCCTTCTGCTCGGCCAGCGGGGCGTGGCAGCGCAGGCATCGGTTGGCGCCGGCCTGGTCCATCAGCAGCAGCTGCCAGCGGATGCCCGGGCCCATCGCCTTCGCATGCAGGCTGTGCTGCCAGTCGTCGCGTTGCGCCGGGTGGCACTGGCCGCAGGCCGAGGGCGACAGCGAAGCCTCGAGCGCCGAATACGCGGCCGGCGGCGAACCCTGCGGCGCGATCGGATCGGCCCAGTGGCGAGCGAGAAACGCCTCCACCGAAGGGGGCGGTTGCGCCGGCGGGTCCGACGGGCGGCTGCACGCGGCGACGCCGAGCAGCGCCAGCGCCACCAGGGACGCCCGCGCACGCGACCGGAATGCTCGCCATCTGGGGCTGCACCTGAGCGATCCTGATTCGTGTCCCGTCGCCGCCGGTTGCGGCATCGTCAGCCGCCGCAGGGTTGGGCGGCAGCCCGCCGCCACCGCCGCCCCCGGTGCTCTCGCCGGTCTTGTAGCCGCGGTCGGCCTCGACGATGGCGTTGGCGCCCCAGGCGTAGGGGTCGGTGATGGTGCGCGGCGCGACGTTGGCGGTGCTCATCGCCGGGCGGAAGAACGACCGCAGATCGGTCCGCCATGGCGAGTTGACCGGCAGGATCGGCGTGCCCGTGCGGTCGGCGATGTGCGACAGCGAGTTCCACTCCACCATCGCACCGTCGTAGAAGCGCGTCGGCTTGCCCAGGATCACCGCGCTGACGACCCCGGTGATCATGGCCCGGAAGGTCGTCTCGCAGTAGACGTAGACGGTGTCGCCCTCCTGGTAGGCGTTGCCGGCACCCACCGGCGTGTAGCTGGCGTCGATGAAGCCGTTGCCGCCGGCGTCGACCTGGCCGGCCAGGTAGGCCGCCAGCTCGGACTTGGGCTTGTAGGCGTAGCCCTTGCTCGCATCGAGCATGCGCGCGAAGTCCAGCTGCAAGGTGCCCCACGGCCGCCCCTGGCGCGAGCCGTTGTTCTGGAAGGTCCACGCATAGTTGTCGATATCGGCCGGCGCACAGTACGCGCTCGCGCAGCCCTGCTGGCCGCGCTCGACGATCTGGCCCGCGCTGTACTGCGCCGCGTTGCGCGCATCCCAAATCATGATGCCGTCGTCCTTGATATTGCCATCGGACGACGGCACGACGGCCAACAAGTCCTCCACCGTCGCCTGCAGCGCGGTGTTGTCGACCAGCAGCTCCTTGACCGAGAAGCTGCCGTTGTCGGGCGGCGTGCTCGGATCGGCCTGGAAGTCGCTCGCGGCCAGCCCGTTGCCGTTGATCCACTGGTTGCCGCCGTTGAGGATCGCGAGGTGCTCGCGGTCGACGCCCCAGTAGCGCAGCGCATACCAGATCCGGCCCTGGCCCATCGCATTGCCCGTGCTGCCGGTACCCATCGCGGCGACGATCATGTCGCGCGTCGGGTCGATCGCGTACTTCTTCAGCAGCGCATCCATCGCGGTGCCGTCGGGCACCATGCTGACGGTCTCGATGACGCCGTTGGTTCGCGTCTGGGTCCACTCGCTGCCCGGCGACAGGTAGGTGAAGACGTTCACGCCATCGGGCTTGACGTACTCGGCTCCGGCCGGACCCTTGGTGACCTGCAGGATGACGAGCTTGCCGGTGATCCCGGCCGGGCGCTGGTTGGCCCAGTCGGAGATCCAGCGCTCGAGCGTCGCCGCGCTGATGACGCCGTTGACGTTGGCGTCGTAGTTGTCGGCCGAGGTCTGCGCGAGCGCCGCGGCCGAGTTGACCCGGATCAGGCTCGCCGGCGAGCTCGTATCGTCGCTGTCGCCGCCGCCGCACCCGGTCAGCACGAGCACCACGGCTGCACAACCTGCCGCCAGCTTGGCCGGCTTGAATCGCATCTTCATCGGGTGTCCTCCGGACGTTGTGAATCCAGCGCGCCGCCGTGGCCTGTCGCCTCCACCGGCTTTGCGTCCTTGCCATGCCCGAGCGCGCCGTCGGCGCCCGCGGGCGACTTCAGCGCGACCGGCAACCAGCCCTGCTCGATGGCGTCGAGCAGGGCGTCGGCCTGACCCGGCAGCGCGAGCTGCCGCACCTCGGCCCCGGCGCCACGCAGCGCCTGCGCCAGCGCCAACGCGGGGCCGGCTGCTGCGAGCGGTTCGATCAACAGGATGCGTCGGGCCATGTCAGACGCAGTAGACGATGTCGCTGTCGACGATCTGGCGCGCCAGCGCGTCCCACGAGGCCGCGTCGCCGGCCGGCAGCGCCTGCACCGGCACGTCGCCGAACGCCAGCGCCTCGAGCTGCGGCGTCGCCGCCTCGTCGTCGGGCAGCTCGCCCCAGACCGCCACCTGCAGCGGGGCATCGGCCATCGTCAGGCCCACCGCCACGCGCAGGCCCTCGATCCGGTTGGCCATCGCGACGACCAGCATGCGCTTGGGTGGGTTCATCGTCCGGCTCCTGCGGCGAGCGCGCTACAGCACCAGCACGACGTCGGCCGCGCCGGCGAGCTTCGCACCCTGGTACTGGCCGCCGATCACGACCGCGCCCTGCAGCGCGGACAGGTCCATGCCTTCGGGCGCGTGGTGGTCCATGCTGTGCTTGCACGACGCGACGCTGCCCGGGTGCGCGCGCGCGTGCGCCGCGAAGCCCTCGTCGCGCAGCAGCAGCACGCCGGTGTCGGTCAGGAAGCAGCGCACGTCCCAGCCGCGCGCCGCGGCGCCGGCCAGCAGCGCCGTGGCATGCGGCGCGTAGGCGCTGTCGGTGACGACGAGGCCGAAGTGCATCGCGATCAGGCCTTGCGGATCGTCCAGGTGAAGGAGCCGCCGCCCTCGACGCGGTCGACGATCTCGTTGCCGTCGGCGTCGCACATCGCCATGATCGACTCGCCCGACGACGGGTTGTCGAACACCAGCGTCAACTCGTCGCCGCCGGCCATCTTCTGCAAGGCCTTCTTGGTGTACATCTGCGGGTGCGGGCACGAATAGCCGCGCACGTCGAGCGTCCACTTGCCGTCGCCGGTCTGGTTGAAGGTCACGGCCATGCTCGGGTTCCTCCTGATCCGTTCGTCTCGTGTATCGCTGCGGTACCGGTGCGCCCGGCGCTACAGCGCCAGGTCGTCGCCGCGCCGCGCGGCCTGCCAGTCGACCCACCAGGCGAAGACCTTCACGCCCGCGAAGGCGCCCAGCGCCATGCCGAGCAGGAAGACCCAGCCGCTGGGGTCGCCATTGGTGACGGTGGCGAAGAAGGCGCCGATGTTGCAGCCCATCGCGACGCGCGCGCCGATGCCCATCAGCGTGCCGCCGACGAGCGCGAAGACCGCCGCCTCCATGTTCGGCAGCTTCCACTTGAACTCGCGCCGCGCCAGCGCCATCATCGCCGCACCGGCGATGATGCCGATCGACATGAATCCGGGCGCATTGAGCAGCGGGCTCGGCACGCCGTTGTCCAGGCCGAAGAAGATGTTGTCGCGCATCGGCGCACCGAGGCGCTCGATGACCCAGGCGCCCCACTGCGCCTCCTGGGTCGTGATGTACCAGTAGCCGGGGTCGAACACGGTATCCTGCATCGACAGCCCGGCCTGGTGGTTCATCGCCGCCAGCAGCTCGCCGAAGTTGTCGACCTCGAAGCGCGCGCGCATCGCGCCGGTGGCCCAGACATGGGCGCCGGCGAGCACGCCCAGCCCGGCGCCAGCCAGCGCCGTGTTGCGCGACGCCGTGCACATCGCCCACAGCCCTGCCAGGTGCTGCCCGACCGTCGGCGACGCGATCTTGGCGCGCCGCATGTAGCCCGGACGGAAGTAGACCCAGTACAGCAGGCCCAGGATGACGAGCACCGGCACGATCGCCACCAGCAGCGTGTTGACCGTCACCGCGATCCAGGGTGAATCGGCGGCGCCCAGCCGGTCGGCCAGCGTCGCCGCCTTCAGGTCCCAGACATAGCCGGCGGTGAACTGGTCGAACCAGCCCTGCGTGACGCTGAGCTCGGCCGGCATGTCCTTGGCCTCGGCCGACGCCGTCCACGACGCCGGAACCAGCCGGTCGAGCCAGCCGCCGGCGCTGACGACCACCGCCTGCGAGAACGAGATCGCGACCACCACCAGCATCGAGCCGACGTTGCCCTCGCCGGCCTTGTACAGCGATCCCGACGCGCAGCCACCGGTGAAGACGATGCCGAAGCCGAAGATCGCCGCCCCGATCAGCACGTGCCAGCCCATCGGGTTCGGGTGGAAGCCGCTGAAGCCGGCCAGCGTGACGACGGCCGACACGAGCGCGTACAACCCGACCGCGATCATCATGCCGACCGCCATGCGCGGCACGCGCACCGCGAACAGGTCGCGCACCGCCGACGCCATGCAGAAGCGCCCGTACTGCAGCAGCAGCCCGTAGCCGACGCCGAACCAGGCGTAGACGAGGATGTAGGCCAGCCGCGCGTCGGTCGCGACGGCCCAGATCGACAGCAGCACGCCGGCGACCAGCAGCCCGAGCGCCTTCGTCGACCCCGCATGCCAGGCCGTCGCCGGGCCCGAGCGCGCCGCTACCGTCGTGTTCATCGCTGCCCTTCCCGCCCGCGGAGGCTGCGCGCGCGGCGCGCGAGGCCCGGTTCATGCATGCCAGATTCCCTTGCGCAGATAGACGCGCCAACCCGCGCCGTGGCGCAGCGTCGCCAGATGGGTGCTGCCCAGCGACAAGGCCAGCGCCGGGAAGCTCTCCACCGCCGGCGCGTTGTCGCAACGCACCTCGACCACCTCGCCGTCCTCGATCTTGCCCAGCACCTTCATCACCAGCAGTTGCGGACGCGGACACATCGCCCCCACGCAATCGACCGCCTGCGCGATCGGCGTGAGCCCCCAGCCCGGCAGGTCGACCGCGGCACATGCCGGCTGCGGCGCGGGAGGATCGGGACGTCGCAGCCTCGACCACCAGCCCAAGCCCTTCATCGCCGTCCTCGGACCTGCCATGACCACTTTCCTTCATGCACGATGCGTGCCAAACCCGGCGCCAGGCATTTCGCCGATCGGACACCGGAATTTGCAATCGTGGGCCGTCGCAGGTCCGAACGGATGGCTTTCTGCAACGCGCCGGCTTCGCCACGCGGCTGCCTCGGGTCGTGCGGCATCGCGCCGCGGCCTGGGCAGCCCCGTGCGCCGTGCGTCGCGCGCCGATGCCGGCGCGCGCAGCGGCCGGTCACACGTGTTTGCATTCGATCGACAAGGACTTGGCTGGCGGCAATTGACCGCCTTCGGCCCTGAGCGGCCGCTCAGCCGACGGCCACCTTTGGATGCCAGGTGCCAGCGTGCCAAGGCCGCCGGGCCCCCTCTCCCTCCATGCCCCGGGACAGTGCCCCGGGCGCTCGCCAGGCACAAACAGTCCGCAGGACTGTTTGTGTCCGGGCTCGCTCCCCCGGGCCGGGCTGCGCCCGACCCTCCTCCTTTACTTACGGGAGAGGGGGCCCGGCGCCCTTGGCCTGCCAGCGCCTTGGTCTTCGACGGTCGAACACCACTGCGGCTGCCCGCCGAGGACAGCGGGTGCCCTTTCCCGTAAGTAGAGGAGGAGCCGGCGGCGCAAGCCGACGGCGGGGGACATGGAGGGAAAGGGCACCCGCTGTCCTCGGCCCGCTCGGTCATGGCACGCAAACGACAGACAGGCCCCGACGACTGTCGGCAACGTGCCGTCCGCGGCCGTTCGAACGCGGGCGCAAGTTGAAGGCTCGAACGCGATCCCGTCTCAGACCTGCCGCCAGGGCAGCCCGTGCTTGCGCCAGCCGCCCAGCGTGCCGCGGTGGTGCTGCTTGTCCAGATCGCCCTCGAAGCCCTCGAGCACGTTGGCCACGCGCGTGAAGCCCGCGTCCTCCAACGCATGCCCGGCGTCGACCGAGCGCTTGCCGCTGCGGCAGATGAGGACGACGGGGCGGTCCTTGCGCCCGGCCATGCGCAGCACCTCGTCGACGAAGTGCGGGTTGAGCTCGAAGTCCGGCGCCGTATTCCACTCGATGTTGACGGCGTCGACCGGGTGGCCGACGAAATAGAACTCGACCTCGCTGCGGCAGTCGACCAGCAGCATGTTGGGGTCGGCCTGCAGTCGCTCGTAGGCCTCGGTCGGGTGCAGGTGTTCCATCGTCGCGGCTCGCTCGGCGGGGGAGCGCATTGTGCGGCGACGCCGGCGCCCCGCGCAACGATGGATTCGTCATGAGCTCATGACGGCCACGCCCTCCAGCGGCAGCCGCACGCAGGCCTCGGTGCCGCCACCCGGGCGCGCGCGAAGCTGCACCGTCCAGCCGTTGGCGCTGGCGATCTGGCGCACGATCGCCAGCCCCAGCCCGCTGCCGCCGGTGCGTTGGCTGCGCGAGGCCTCCAGGCGGTGGAAGGGGCGGAAGACCGCCTCGCGCTCGCCCTCGGGGATGCCCGGGCCGCGGTCGAGCACGGCGACCTCGGCGACGCCGTCGGCCACGCGCAGCTCGACGTCGACCGGCTGCCCGCCGCCGTAGCGCACCGCGTTGTCGACCAGGTTGCAGACGATGCGCCGCAGCGCCAGCGGCCGCACGCGCAGCCGGCAGTCCGGGCGCCGCTGCCCGCGAACCTGCACCCCCTGGTGCTCGTGCTCCTGCGCGACCTCGGCCATCATGCGGCACAGGTCGACCTCGGCCGTCTCGCGCTCGCTGAAGTCGCGCCCGACCTCCAGGCAGCGCCCGATCAGCTCGTTCATCGCGTCGACATCGCGCGCGATGCGCTCCAGCAGCGCCGGGTCGGGGCGCTCGGCGGCCATGCCCAGCGCGAGCCGGATGCGCGCCAGCGGCGATCGCAGGTCGTGCGACACGCCGACCAGCAGCGTCGTGCGGTTCGCGAGCAGCTCCTGCACCTGCTCGGCCATCGCATTGAAGGCGCGCGCGACCTGCGCCAGCTCCTGCGGCCCGGACTCGGGCAGCGGCGCCGGGCGGCGGCCCTGGCCGATCGGCTGCGTCGCCTCGACGATGCGCTGCAGCGGCCCGATCAGCCAGCGCGCCATCGCCGTCGCGGCGGCCAGCGTCACCAGCGCGCCGACCGTCAGCACCAGCAGCAGCGCCAGCGACGGCTGCACCGCGACGCGCGCGGCGTCGAAGCCGACGCGCAGCGTCGCGCCGCCGTCGCCGGCCGGCAGCGCCGCCCAGTACCACGAGCCGCCGCCGGCGTCGCGCCCGTGCACCAGCGGCACCGGCGTGCCGCTGCGCTCGGCCAGCGCCGATTCGAGCAGGTGGAAGTAGGGCAGCAGCCGCGCTGCCTGCACGGGCTCGACCTTGGGCGCCGGCCAGTCGGCGTCGGCGCCGGGCGGCGCGTCGAGCAGGTGCAGCCCGTGCTCGTCGGCCAGGTGCCGCGCCAGCCCGCGGCGCGATGCGTCGTCGGGCGCAGCCTGCCAGTCGTTCGCGGCCTCGATCATCAGCGCCGCCAGGTCGCTGGTGGCCAGCCGCCCGAGCGGCCACAGCCCGAAGGCGACGACGATCGCGATCGTCACCACCTGGCAGGCGAGCGCGACCAGCGCGATCGCCAGCACCATGCGGCCGAACAGCGATCGCGGCATCAGCCGGCGCCGCGCGGGCAGAACAGGTAGCCCACGCCCCAGACGGTGCGCAGGTAGACCGGGTGCGTGGGGTCGGGCTCGATCTTGCGCCGCAACCGGGTGACGCGCACGTCGACCATGCGGTCGAAGGGCGCGCGGTCGTAGCCCTTGAGCAGCTCGACCAGGGTGTCGCGGCTGAGCACGCGGTCGGGATGGTCGAGCAGCGTGCGCAGCAGCGCGAACTCGGCGCCCGACAGCGTCACCTCGGCGCCGTTGCGCGTCAGCCGGTGCGCGTCCAGGTCGACCGTGTAGGGGCCGAAGTGGCGCAGCCGGCCGGTCTCGGGCCCGGGGCGGCGCCGCCGCAGCACCGCGGCCACGCGCGCCAGCAGCTCGCGGTGGCTGAAGGGCTTGGCGAGGTAGTCGTCGGCGCCGACCTCCAGCCCGACGATGCGGTCGACCTCGTCGCCGCGCGCCGACAGCATGATGATGCCGGGGCCGCCCTCGGCCGCGAGCGTGCGCGCCAGCGTCAGCCCGTCCTCGCCCGGCAGCATCACGTCGAGCAGCAGCAGGTCGACCGGCTGCGCCGCCAGGTGGCGGCGCATCGCCGCGCCGTCGGCGACGCCGGCGACCTCGTAGCCGTTGTCCGACAGGTAGCGCACGAGCAGCTCGCGCAAGCCCTCGTCGTCGTCGACGACGAGCAGGCGCGGCCGGGCGCGGTTCATGTCCTTCATCGCCGATCGCGTGCGCACATGCTTCGCGCGCTGCAACAGCTCGACACGGACGGCGCCGCGCTGACACCGGCCGGAAACCCCGCCCGCCTACGCTGCCGCGCACACCGCCGCATCGCCGGCGGCCGAACGCCAACAGGAGACCCACGCGCATGAAGACCCGTCGACCCCTGGCCCGCGCGCTCGCCGCGGCCGCCCTCGCGAGCGCAGCCGCCGCCCCGGCGCTGGCGCAGCAGCCCTTCACCCCGGAGCAGGTCAAGCTCGGCCAGGAGCTGATGCAAAAGCAGATGGCGACGATGACGCCCGAGCTGGTCGAGCGCGCGCGTGCGCTGTCGCCCGAGATCAAGCAGTTCCTGATGAAGGTCGCGCTGCGCCACGAGCGCCGCAGCGACACGCTGACGCTGCGCCAGGTGATGCACGACATCCTGACCGACTACCAGGCGGTGGGTGCGGCGATCGCGGTCGACAACGGCGCCGCGGCCGCCGACGCCGCGCGCCGCATCGCCGGCCACCGGCTGCCGCGCGGCGGCATGCTGCCCTACCTGCCGCTGGACAAGGTCAGCGACGACGGCCTGTCGGTGCTGCCGGCGATGGAAGCCGCGGTCGAGGGCGGCGCGCGCCAGCTCGCCGACGCCGCCGAGCGCGGCGACATGGTCGCCGCGGCCCAGCACTACGGGACCATCACCTCGGGCTGCGTGGCCTGCCACAACCACTTCCGCGGCCAGCCGGGCGCCAGCGCCTACGCGCCGCGCCTGAAGCGCTGACACCGAACCGGGAGCCCCGTCATGCATGCACCCCACCCCGCCCGTGAAAGCCGCGCCGCACGCGCCCCGCGCGCCGGCGCGATCGCGCTGGCCGCCGCCGCGCTGCTCGTCGCGCCGCACGCCGGCGCCACCAACGGCGACCAGATGCTCGGCCTGTCGGCGATCCAGAACGGCATGGCCGGCGCCGTCGTCGCCGCGCCGCAGGATGCCGTCACGCTGCTCGTCAACCCGGCCGGCATGGCCGAGCTCGCGACGCAGGAGGTCCGCTTCGACCTCGGCGTCGGCTTCCTGAACCCGCCGCGCAAGGTCAACGGCAACGACAGCGACTCCAACCTCTACATGATGCCCGCCGGCGCGGTCAATTTCCGCGTCGGCCCGAAGCTCGTCGTCGGCATGGGGCTGGGCGGGCTGTCGGGCATGGGGGTGGACTTCGCCGATACCGTCGGCGCTCCCGGGCTGCAGGCGGTAGTGACGACCAAGCAGTTCTTCAAGGTCGCGCCCGGCTTCGCCTACCGCGTCAGCGACCGGCTCGCGCTCGGCGCGACGATCAACCTCAACTACCAGAGCCTGGCGCTGGCCACGCCGGCGTTCTCGCTGCCGCAGAACCAGGTCTTCGGCTGGGGTCTGACGGCGGGGATGGTCTGGCACCTGAACGACGCGGTGCAGCTCGGCGCCTCGTGGTCGAACAAGCAGCGCATGGGCAAGTTCGAGTGGAATACGCCGGACGGCCGCTTCGCGATGCGCATGGACGCGCCGCAGACGCTCGCCGTCGGCGTCGCCTTCCGGCCGATGCAGGGGCTGCTGGTCGAGGCCGACGTCAAGCGCATCTGGTTCAGCGACGTGCTCGACCGCGTCGCCATCGAGCGCCCGGCAGGCTACGCCGGCGCGATCCCGCCGGCGATGCCATTCGGCTGGAGCGACCAGACCGTGGTCGCGCTCGGCGTGCAGAAGGACCTCGGCGACCGCATGCAGCTGCGTGCCGGATTCAACTACGGCAAGTCGCCGATCGGCCCCGAGGACGTCAACGCCAACTTCGGGTCGCTGGCGGTGGTCGAGAAGCACCTCGCGCTCGGGCTGACGCGCCGCTTCACCGACCGCATCAGCGGCTCGCTGTCCTGGGTTCATGCGTTCGACAACCGCGTCACGTCCAGCGTCGGGCCGGCCAACACGATCGAGCTGAAGCAGAACATCGTCAACTTCCAGGTCGCCTACCAGTACTGACCCCGCCGCGCGGGGTGCGGCGGCTGTGCCCGCCCCCGACCGCGCGGGCGCAGCCGAGACGGCGCGCCGCGAACGAGGAGAACACCATGAACGTCGATCGCATCGTCCACCTCGCCGCCGGCCTGATGGTCCTCGTCGGTGTCGCGCTGGCGCACTACGTGCACGCCTACTGGCTCGCGCTGCCGGCCTTCGTCGGCCTCAACCTCGCCCAGAGCGCCTTCACCGGCTGGTGCCCGCTGGCGACGATGCTGAAGAAGGCCGGTGTGCGCGAGTGAGCCGCTTGCGGGGCCCGGGCCCGCGACGCGTGCCCGCGCTCAACGCCCGGCCAGCGCCTGCAGCTTGGTCGGCTGGATCAGGTGCCCGTCCAGGCCCGCCTCCTTGGCACTGCCGCCGTAGGCCACCGTCATCAGCTGGCTGTAGTAGGTCACCGGCATCGCCAGCTTGGTGCCCTGCTTGCGGTTGATCTCGGACTGGTAGACCTCGACGTTGGCCTGGCACAGCGGGCAGGGCGTGACGATCATGTCGGCGCCGTGGTCGTACGCGGCCTCGACGATGTCGCGAATCTGCTTCTGGCTCTTGTCGGGCTCGGAGAACGCCAGCGCGCCGCCGCAGCAGGTGACCTTCTGCTCGTACTCGGGGATCGGCTCGGCACCGACGGTCTCGACCAGCTTGTCGAGGTACATCGGGTTCTCGAACGACTCGCCGGCGATGCCGAACGGGCGGTTGGTCTGGCAGCCGACGTAGCCGGCGAACTTGATCCCTTCCAGCGGCTTGACCACCGGAGCGGCGAGCGCCTCGTAGCCGAAGTCCTCGATCAGGACCTCGACCATGTGCTTGACCGGCGCCTTGCCCTGGTACTGCAGCCCGGCCTCCTTCAGCGCCTCGTTGGCCTTGGCCATGAAGTCGCGGTCGACGTCGAGCTTCTCCTTGCTCTCGCGCGCGTTGAGCCAGCACGCGGCGCAGGTCGCGACCATGCTCTGCCCGGGCAGGTGCTTCTCGGCGAGCGCGAAGTTGCGCGCGTTCAGCACATGCCGCGTCAGCTCGCCGGCGCCGGTGTAGCTGATCGACGCCCCGCAGCAGTTCCAGTCGGGGATCTCGGTGAGCTGGATGTCCAGCGTCTTGCACATCGCGTTCGTCGACGTCAGGTAGTTCGACGCCGACGCCTTGAGCTGCGACGAGCAACCGGGGTAGAACGCATACTGCTTCTTCGCCATCGGGGTAGCCTCTATCGGATTGGCCTGCGCGTGCGCCGCAGGGTGCGGCGCCGCGCAAGGTGTCGCTTGCGAAGGGCGCGGCCGCCGGCCGCCGCCCGCCGCGCGCGGCGGGGATTGGGGGTTCAGCCGCTCGCGCGCTCGCGCTGCTCGATCTCCTGCACCTTGGCCAGCATCGCCGCCAGCCCGCGCTGATCCCGGACCTTGTGGCCGCCGAGCATCTCCAGCGGGTTCAGCCGCCCGGCCTTGAGCAGCCCGAGGCCGACGTGGCGCATCGTCCACGCATTCTTCAGCCCGGCGACGAAGCCGTCCTTGAAGTAGAGCCCGAGCGTCAGCTTGAGCTCGTTGACGCGGCCGGCGCGCTTGAAGTTGTCGAAGAAGCGCAGCGAGAAGTCGCGCGTGGGCTGCATCTTCGGCGCCAGCCCGAGCTTGTGCGAGTGCGCCGCCAGCCCGTGCATGATGGTCGTGATCGGCAGCTTGCGCGGGCAGCGCACGACGCAGTTGTAGCAGCTCGTGCACATCCACATCGCGTCCGACGTCAGCACCTCCTGGCGCTGGCCGGCGCGGATCATCATGAAGATCTTCTGCGGCGAGTGCTGCCAGTGCGGGCCGAACGGGCACGAGCCGGCGCACACGCCGCACTGCATGCACATCTTGACCATCTCGCCGCCCTCGACCTCGCGTTCGACCTCGCGCAGGAAGTCGAGTTGGTAGGGGCGGCTGGCGGTGTCGTGGGCGGTCGTCATCGCATCGTCCTCGGGCCCGGCCTCACGCGAAGCCCTTCAGCGGGCTCATGCCGATCTCGGCGATCTTGGCGGCGTAGTCGTCGATCAGCCTGGGCAGCCGCTCGATGTCGGTGATCGCGACCTCGTGGCTGACGACGCGCTCGGTCTCCAGCCCGAGCTGCTTGAGCGTGTCGTCGACCTTGCTCATGCGGTAGTGCGCCATCTCGGATCCGCGGACGAAGTGGCACTGGTAGTCGTCGCCCTTCTTGCAGCCCAGCATCATCACGCCGTCCCAGCCGCCGTTGAGCGCGTCGGTGATCCAGATCGTATTGACCGAGCCCAGGCAGCGCACCGGGATCACGCGCACGAAGGCCGAGTAGCTGCGCCGCTGCAGCCCCGCCATGTCCAGCGCCGGGTAGGCGTCGTTCTCGCACGCCAGCAGCAGGATGCGCGGCTTCTCGCTGAACTCGTCGGGCATGTCGACCGCCTTGATCTGCGCCCCGACGCTGTCGACCGAGTAGTTCTCGAACGAGATCACGCGAACCGGGCAGGCGCCCATGCAGGTGCCGCAGCGCCGGCAGCGGCTCTCGTTGAAGACCGGGTAGCGTTTCTCGTCCTCGTCGATGGCACCGAACGGGCACTCGACCGTGCAGCGCTTGCACTGCGTGCAGCCCTCCAGGCGAACGATCGGGTAGCTCAGGTCGCCGCTGCGCGGGTGCGCGGCGCGGCCGACGGCGGCGTTCTCGATCGCCTGGATCGCCTTCATCGCCGCCCCGGCGGCGTCCTCCATCGCCTGCGCGATATCCATCGGCCGGCGCGTCGGGCCGGCGGCGTAGATGCCGGTGCGGCGCGTCTCGTACGGGAAGCAGATGAAGTGCGAATCGGCGAAGCCGTGCCGCAGCTGCGGCAGGTCCGGCCCCTGGCGGTAGCTCAGGTTGAGCACGGATTGCTTCTGCAGCTCGACCTTCTTCTCCGCCGCCTCGGCCGAGCCGGACTCGGCGGCGGTGACGGTCGCGGTCCAGGTGTCGAGGTCGACGCCGGCGTTGGCGACCTGCCCGGTGGCGAGCACGACGAGGTCGGTGTCCAGGCTCGCGTCCTGGTCCAGGATCAGGTCGCGGAACTCGACGCGCGCGCCGTCGCCGGCGGCCTCGACGCCGCGGACGACCGCCTTGGTGAAGGTCACGCCGCGCTCCTGCGCGCCGCGGTACAGGTCCTCGCCCATGCCCGGAACGCGCAGGTCGGTGTACAGCACGACGGTGTCGATGCCGGCGTCGGCGAGCCTGAAGTACAGCGCCTGCTTGATGCTGGTCGCGCAGCAGTGGCCCGAGCAGTAGGGCAGGTGCTTGCCGGTCGGATCGCGCTGGCCCGCGCACTGGACGAAGGCGACGCTGCGCACCGGCTTGCCGTCGGCGCGCACGATGGTCCCGCCGTCGGCCTGGCGCGCCAGCGCCTCCAGCCCCGCCTGGTCGACCACGTGCGGCACGGTGCCGCCGCCGAGCTCGGGCAGCTTGCCGATGTCGTAGGTCTCGAAGCCGCTGGCCTGGACGATCGCGCCCGCGGTCTCCTCGCGCGTCGTGCCGTCGGCCGCCGCCAGCGTGACGCGGAAGCGCCCCGGCGCGCCGTCGGTGCGCGCGACCCTGGTCGACAGCGCGAGCGCGATGCGCGGGTGCGCGCGGACGCGCGCGGCAAGCTCGGCCACGCCGGTCGGCTGCGGCTTGTCGTAGGGCTCGTGCGACGGCGCGCGCCGCCACAGCCGCGCCGCCCAGCCGCCGAGCTCGGGGCCGCGCTCGACGAGCAGCACGTCGATGCCGGCGTCGGCGGCACCGAGGGCCGCAGTCATGCCGCTGACGCCGCCGCCGACGACGAGCACGCGCCGCGCGCTCTCGGCGTTCGGGTTGCCGGCCGGGATCTTGAGCTTCTTCAGCTCGGCGCAGGCCATGCGGACATAGTCGTCGGCCATCTCCTGGCGCACCTCGTCGTGCGCCTCGCCCGGCGCCACCGCCCACAGCACGCCCTCGCGCAGGTTGGCGCGCGCCATCGCCGCCTCGGGGAAGTGGAAGGCCTCGGCCTTCATGCGGCGCGAGCACGCGGCCAGCATGACGTGCGTGACCTCCTCCTCGGCGAGGTCCTTGCGGATCGTCGCCACCCCCTCCTCGCTGCACAGGAAGGGGTGCTCGCGAACGATCGCCATCTTGCCCTCGCGCTTGGCGACCTTGGCGAGCTGGCTGGCGTCCAGCGCCTCGCCCAGCCCGCAGCCGGTGCAGACGTAGGCGGCCGTCTTCATCGCCGTCATCGCTCGACCTCCGTGTCCGCGGCGCGGTGCAGCACCTGGATGCCACGCAGCGCCGCCGCAGTGGCGCTCTGCACCGCGCGGTTGACGTCCAGCGGGCCGGACGCGGCGCCGGCCGCGAACTGGCCGCCACTGGTGCTGCCCTCGATGAAACCGCTGCTGTCGCGAACGATGTCGTCGGGCAGCTCGATGCCGTCGGTCTCGGGCTGCATGCCGACCGCGAGCACGACCAGGTCGTGCGCGTTGGCGTAGCGGTGGTAGCCCTCGGTATCGACGCCGTGCAGCACCGGGTTGTCGGTCGCGGCGTCGGGCGCGATGCGCGCGACCTTGGACTTGACGAAGCGCACGTTCGGGTCGGCGTGCACCATCGCGTTGAAGTCCTCCAGGCGGTCGATCGCGCGGATGTCGATGTAGTAGACGGTGCTCTTCGCGTCGCCTTCGGGGTAGGCGTCGGCGACGTAGCGCGTCTGCTTGAGTGTGGCCATGCAGCAGATGCGCGAGCAGTGGCGCAGGTGGTTCTCGTCGCGCGAGCCGGCGCACTGGATGAAGGCGATGTTGCGCGCCGGCTGGCCGTCCGACGGCCGCAGCAGCCGCCCGCCGGTCGGGCCGGCCGGGTCCGCGAGGCGCTCGAACTCGACACTGGTGATGACGTTGGGGATGCGCCCGTAGCCGTAGGGCTGGATGCGCGCGGCGTCGTAGGGCTTCCAGCCGGTGGCCCAGACGACGGCGCCGACGTTCAGCGTCAGTGTCTGCGGCTGCATCGTCAGGTCGACCGCGCCGACCTTGCAGGCCTCGCGCGCGCGCTCGCCGTCCTCGGTGCCGACGATGGACGGGTCGATCACGTAGCGCGGCGGGTAGGCCATCCCGTGCGGCAGGTAGGCCGCCGGGATCTGGCTCAGGCCGTAGTCGTGCGGGTTCGGGATCCGTGTCTGCACCGCGCGCGCGCAGTCGCCGCAGCCGGTGCAGCGCTCGTCGACGTAACGCGGGTGCTGCAGCAGCGTGACCTCGTAGGCGCCGGCGCTGCCGCGCACCGCCGTCAGCTCGGTCATCGTCAGCACGCGCACGCGCCGATTCGCGCGCAGCCGGCGCAGGTTGATCTCCAGCCCGCAGGTCGGGTGGCACATCTTCGGAAAGTAGCGCCACATGCGCGCGGTGCGCCCGCCCAGCGTCGGCGAGCGCTCGACGAGGACGACCTCGCGCCCGGCCTCGGCGGCCTCCAGCGCCGCCGTCATGCCGGCGATGCCGCCGCCGACGACCAGCAGCGTCTGCGACGTGGGGGTGGCTTGGGTGCTCATGTCCGCCTCCCGGTCGCTACGCCGCGCGCATCTCGAACTGCATCCGCTCCAGATCGCCCAGCACCCAGCACGCGGGCGCGCCGAGCCCGGCGACCGTGCCCGGGTTGACCAGCCATGTATGGCCTCCTTCGATAGTCACTTGCCGCTGCACGCTCGCCTCGTGCGTATGTCCGCAGCACACGAGGTCGTAGTCCCCGGTGCAGGCCATGCCGCGCGCCTGGTGCGGGAAATGCGTCACGTAGATGCGCCGGCCGCCCAGCACGATATCGGCGTCGCCGCCGTGGTAGACGATCGCGCCGCCCGAGCCGCCCGCCAGCCGCGCCATCGCGGTGCAGTCGCCGAGGTTGTTGCCGTGCACGACGTGCATCGCCAGCCCCGACCCCAGCAGCGGGCGCAGCGTATTGGGCCCGATCACGTCGCCGCAATGCACGACCGCCTGCGCACCCTCGCCGCGCGCGGCATCGACCGCCGCGCGCAAGGCGTCGGCGCGGTCGTGGCTGTCGGAGACGATGCAGATCTTCAAGGCGTCAGGCCGGTTCACGCGCGCGCGGGCCAGGCCCCGGGCACGCCGGACGGACTTGAACACAGGGCGGCGGCCGCCGGTAATCACCCGGGTGGGTAGCCCGCGCTTACCCATCACGGTAATAGACGCTGCGCATCGCCGCTGCGCCTAATGGATCGAGCTTGGGGCCGGTGCGGCGGACGACCGCGGAGCATGTGCGCCCGGCCACCCCGCCCCCGTCTCCTACGCATGGCCCCGCCCCCGCTGCACGACCCGCTCGCCGACCCGCACGCCGACGCCGCGCACGAAGTGCGCAAGACGACGTGCTACATGTGCGCCTGCCGCTGCGGCATCCGGGTGCACCTGCGCGACGGCGTGGTGCGCTACATCGACGGCAACCCCGACCACCCGCTGAACCAGGGCGTGATCTGCGCCAAGGGCTCGTCGGGGATCATGAAGCAGTACTCGCCGGCGCGGCTGACGCGGCCGCTCAAGCGCCGCGAGGGGGCGGCGCGCGGCGACGGCGACTTCGTCGAGATCGAGTGGGAGGAGGCCTTCACCCTGCTGGCCGAGCGGCTGGCCGCGATCCGCGCCAGCGACCCGAAGAAGTTCGCCCTGTTCACCGGGCGCGACCAGATGCAGGCACTCACGGGCCTGTTCGCGCGCCAGTTCGGCACCCCGAACTACGCCGCGCACGGCGGCTTCTGCTCGGTCAACATGGCCGCCGGCATGATCTACACGATCGGCGGATCGTTCTGGGAGTTCGGCGGCCCCGACCTCGACCGGGCCCGGCTGTTCGTGATGCTCGGCACCGCCGAGGACCACCACAGCAACCCGCTGAAGATCGCGATCTCGAAGTTCAAGCGCGACGGCGGGCGCTTCGTCTCGGTCAACCCGGTGCGCACCGGCTACTCGGCGGTGGCCGACGAGTGGGTCCCGATCCGCCCCGGCACCGACGGCGCGCTGCTGCTGGCGTGGATCCACGAGATCCTGGCCAGCGGGCTGTACGACCGCGACTTCGTCGTCCAGTACACGAATGCCGGCGAGCTCGTCGTCGACGATGAGGGCAGCGACGAGTTCGGCATGTTCGTGCGCACCGAGGTGCCGCAGGAGGAGGCCTGCTACGACCCGCAGAACAAGCTGTGGTGGGACCGGCATACCGACCACCCGGTGCTCAGCCACGCCCCCGGTGCCGACCCCTTCCTGCGCGGCAGCTTCCGGCTGCCCGACGGCACCGCCGTCAAGCCGGCGTTCCAGCTCCTGCACGAGCGGGTGAAGGATTACACGCCGGAGTGGGCCGAAGGCATCACCGGCATCCCGGCGGCGACGATCCGCCGCCTGGCGCACGAGATGGGCATCACCGCGCGCGACCAGCGCATCGAGCTGCCGATCGCGTGGACCGACGCCTGGGGCCGCGAGCACGATACCGTCACCGGCAACCCGGTCGCCTTCCACGCGATGCGCGGGCTGGCCGCGCACTCCAACGGCTTCCACACCGTGCGCGCGCTCGGCATCCTGATGTCGCTGCTCGGCACGATCGACCGCCCGGGCGGGTTCCGCCACAAGGCGCCGTTCCCGCGCCCGATCCCGCCCTGCGCGCGCACCCCGAACGACATGCGCGCGGTCAAGCCGAACCAGCCGCTGGACGGCATGCCGCTGGGCTGGCCAGCCGACCCGGACGACCTGTTCGTCGACGACGACGGCGAGCCGGTGCGCATCGACAAGGCCTTCTCGTGGGAGTACCCGCTGGCGGTGCACGGGCTGATGCACAACGTCATCACCAACGCCTGGCGCGGCGACCCCTACCGCATCGACACGCTGCTGATCTTCATGGCCAACATGTCGTGGAACTCCACGATGAATACGGCCGAGATCCGGCAGATGCTCGACGACCGCGACGAGCAAGGCGAGCACCGCATCCCCTTCCTCGTCGTCGTCGACGCCTTCCAGTCCGAGATGACGGCGTTCGCCGACCTGGTGCTGCCCGACACCACCTACCTCGAGCGGCACGACGTGATGTCGCTGCTGGACCGGCCGATCTCCGAGTTCGACGGCCCGGTCGACGCCGTGCGGGTGCCGGTGCTGCCGCCGACCGGCCAGTGCAAGCCGTTCCAGGAGGTGCTGATCGAGCTCGGCACGCGGCTGAAGTTGCCGGCCTTCGTCACCGCGCAGGGCCAGCGCAAGTTCCGCGACTACCCCGACTTCATCGTCAACTGGGAGACCGAGCCCGGATCGGGGATCGGCTTCCTGTCGGGCTGGCGCGGCAAGGGCGGCGAGAAGTTCCTCGTCGGCGAGCCCAACCCGCGCCAGTGGGAGATGTACGAGCGCAACGACTGCGTCTACCACCACCGCCTGCCGCGCAGCTACCAGTACATGCGCAACTGGAACCAGGGCTACCTCGAGTGGTCGCGATCGCGCCGCATCACGCGCTACGCCGAGCCGATCCTGATCCACCTGTACTCCGAGGTGCTGCAGCGATTCCGCACCGCCGCCGAGGGCAAGGGGATCACGCGCAAGCCGCCGGCCGCGCTGCGCGAGCGGGTTCGCACCTACTGCGACCCGCTGCCCTTCTACTACGAGCCGCTGGAGTCGCACGTCACCGACAAGCAGGCCTACCCGCTGGCCGCGGTGACGCAGCGGCCGATGGCGATGTACCACTCGTGGGACTCGCAGAATGCCTGGCTGCGCCAGATCCACGGCGCCAACCCGCTGTTCGTCAACGCCGCCACCGCGCGCGCCGCCGGCATCGCCGACGGCGACTGGGTCTGGGTCGAGTCGGCCTGGGGCCGCGTGCGCTGCCGCGCGGCGCTGACGCAGGCGGTCGAGCCGGGCACGGTGTGGACCTGGAATGCGATCGGCAAGGCCGCCGGCGCCTGGAACCTGGCCCCGGACGCGAACGAGTCGCGCGACGGCTTCCTGCTCAACCACCTGATCAGCGAGGAGCTGCCGGTGCGCGGCAGCGACGCGCGCATCTCCAACGCCGACCCGGTGACCGGGCAGGCCGCGTGGTACGACGTTCGCGTTCGCCTCGTCAAGTGCGGCACCGACGAGCCGCACCAGACCTCGCCGCAGTTCGCGCCGCTGCGCCGCTACCCGGGCATGGCGGCCCCCGCCGACGAACTGGTGCGGCCGGCCGACCTGGCCGCCAGGCGCAAGCCGTGAGGCCCCGATGAGCAAGCGCCAGCTCGCCCTCGTCATCGACCTCAACGTCTGCGTCGGCTGCCACGCCTGCGTGACGAGCTGCAAGGAGTGGAACGGCGCCGGCGCCGCGGGGCCGATGAGCGACCAGCAGCCCTGGGGCGCCGACCCGTCGGGGACCTTCTTCAACCGCGTCCAGACCTTCGAGGTCGGCGAGTACCCGAATACGCAGACGGTGCACTTCCCGAAGTCCTGCCTGCACTGCGAGGAGCCGCCCTGCGTCCCGGTATGCCCGACCGGGGCCTCGTACAAGCGCGAGGAGGACGGCATCGTCCTCGTCGACTACGACAAGTGCATCGGCTGCAAGTACTGCAGCTGGGCCTGCCCCTACGGCGCGCGCGAGGTCGACGCGCAGCAGAAGGTGATGAAGAAGTGCACGCTGTGCGTCGACCGCATCTACGACGCCAGGCTGCCCGAGGCGGACCGGCTGCCGGCCTGCGTCAAGGCCTGCCCGACCTCGGCGCGCCTGTTCGGCGACATCCACGACCCGCAATCGGCGGCGTCGGTCGCGATCCGCGAGCACGGCGGCTACGCGCTGATGCCCGAGTGGGGCACCAAGCCGGCCAACCACTACCTGCCGCGGCGCATCACGCGCATGCGCATCCACGACGACGAGCTGCTGCGCGCCGACAACCCGCTGCGCGTCGAGGGCCACCCGCCGAGGCCGGCGCCCGACGCCGCGACGCTCGACGACGTCGCCCCGTGGTGACCCCGCACGACCGCCCGCCATGCATCCCGCGATCTCGGTCATCCTGCTGACGACGCTGATCGGCGCCGGCCAGGGGCTGCTGATGGCGCTGGTGACGGTGCAGGCCTGGGCCTGGCTGGCGCTGCGGCCGGCCCCGGCGACGACGGCGTTCTACCTCGTCGGCAGCCTGGTCGCGCTCGCGCTGCTGGCGGCCGGGCTGGTGGCATCGTTCTTCCACCTCGGCCGCCCCGAGCGCGCCTGGCGCGCGGCGGCGCAGTGGCGCACCTCGTGGCTGTCGCGCGAGGTCATCGTGCTGCCGGCCTTCATGGGCGCGGTGGCGCTGTACGGGCTGCTGCATGGGCTGGGCGCACCGATGGCCGATGCGGCGCTCGCCGTCGGGCTGGCGGCGTCGGTGCTGTCGCTGGCGCTGTTCGTCTGCACCGGGATGATCTACGCCGCGGTGCGCTTCCTGGCCGAGTGGCATACGCCGCTGACGCCGCTGAACTACACGCTGCTGGGCAGCGCGTCGGGATTCACGCTGGCGGCGGCGCTGGCGGCGGCGCTCGCGCCGCCGCACGCGGGCTTCCTCGCCGGCTGGGCACTGGCGCTGACGCTGGCCGGCGCGGCGGGGCGCGCGGCGTCGCTGTGGCGCAATGCGCGGCTCGTGCCGCGCTCGACGCTGCAGTCGGCGATCGGCATCCAGCACCCGCAGATCGTGCAGACCTCGCGCGGCTTCACCGGCGGCGCGTTCAACCTGCGCGAGTTCTTCCACGGCGCCAGCCCGGGGACGATGCGCTGGGTGATGCCGGCCTTCGCCGTCCTGGCCTTCGCGCTGCCGGCGCTGCTGCTGGGGCTGGCGCTGGCGGGCCGCGCGCCGCCGGCGCTGGCGGCGATCGCCTTCGCGCTGCAGTACGCCGGGCTGCTGGCTGAGCGCTGGTTCTTCTTCGCGCAGGCGAATCACCCGCAGAACCTGTACTACCAGGCCGTGCACTGACGCCACTGCGCTGCCGACTGCCCACGCCGCCCGCCCGACGCCCGGACCCGACGCCATGAGCGATGCCCTCGCCTACCTCGCCAAGACGCGCCCCGACGCGATCGGGCCGTACTTCCAGTTCCTCAAGGCGGCCGGGTCGAAGCTGGACCCGAAGACGCGCAACCTGATCTCGGTCGTCACCAAGGTCCACGCGCAGACCGAGCGCGGGTTGCGCCAGTACCTGACGCGTGCGCTGCGCGAGGGCTGCAGCGCCGAGGAAGTGCTCGATGCCATGCTGATGGCCTTCCCGGCGCTCGGGCTGGCGAAGATCGTCTGGGCGGTCGACATCATCCTCGCGATGGACCTGCCGGCCTTCCAGCCCGGTGCGATGGGAGCCGGCGAGTGGCACGAGCTGATGCCGACCAAGGGTTTCGCGGTCGGTCGCACCGCGCGCATCGAGTGCGACGGCCGCGCGCTGTTCGTCCACCGCGCCGAGGACGGCTGGCGCGTCTACGACAGCCGCTGCCCGCACCAGGCGACCGACATCCCCGAGCTCGCGCTCGAAGGCAGCACGCTGACCTGCCCCAAGCACGCCTGGGCGTTCGACGTGCAAAGCGGCCAGTGCATCGCCCGCGGCCAGGGCGCGCTCGCGCAGTGGCCGACCAAGGTCCTGCGCGGGCGGCTGTGGGCGCGCTGGTGAAGCGCCCGTTTCGCACGGACAGCTCCAGGCCGCCCCGGACACCCCCCATCGACCCCTCGGGCCCACCGACCGGTTTTCCCGCCGCAGTACCCACCCCAGACCCCCTCGATCAGGAGACAAGCACCATGGTTGTGACCACCCCCCGCCTCGCGCTGCGCGCCACCGCCGTTGCCGCCGCACTGTTCGCCGCGCTGCCGGCGCTGGCGACCAACGGCATGAACATGGAGGGCTACGGCCCGATCTCGACCGGCATGGGCGGCGCCTCGCAGGCGATGGACCACGGCGCCGCGGCGATGGCGCAGAACCCGGCCACGCTGGCGCTGATGGGCGACGGCGCACGCCTGGACGTCGCGCTCGGGCTGCTCGGTCCGGACGTTCGCGCCAGCGCCGGTCCGATGGGCGCCCAGTCCGGCGGCACGGAATACATCATGCCGGCGCTGGGCTACGTGCGCCGCAGTGGCCGCCTGGTCTACGGGCTGGGCGTGTTCGCTCAAGGCGGCATGGGAACCGAATACAAGGGCGACAGCTTCCTCGCCGCCGGGTCGGGCGATCCGGTTCGCTCCGAGCTCGGCGTCGGCCGCATCATGCTGCCGCTGGCCTTCGACCTGACGCCCGAGTTCGCGGTCGGTGCGACGCTGGACTTCATGTGGGCCGGGCTGGACCTGCGCATGGCCGCCCCCGCGGCGCAGCTCGGCGGCCTGGTCACCGGCGGCGGCGGCAACCTGATCGCCAACCTGCCCGGCGCGCTGGGCATGCTGCCGCCCGGCGCCTGGGCCCGGATCGATTTCAGCGACGACAGCGACTTCACCGGCCAGGCCAACTCGACCGGCTGGGCGGCCAAGCTCGGCATGGTCTACAAGGCCAGCCCCGCGCTGACGCTGGGCGCGTCGTACCAGTTCGAGTCCGACCTCGGCGACATGAAGACCGGCGTCACCGGCGCATCGATGTCGATCCAGGGCATGGGCGTGATCCCCGGCCGCATCACGGTGGTCGACTTCCAGTGGCCGTCGATGCTCGCCGTCGGCGCCGCGTGGCAGGCCTCGCCGGCGCTGAAGGTCGCCGCCGACCTCAAGCGCATCGGCTGGTCGGACGTCATGAAGAGCTTCCGCATGCGCTTCGACAGCGCGGCGCCGGCGGGCAGCGGATTCGACGGCTCGGTCGACTTCGCGCTGCCGCAGGACTGGAAGGACCAGACCGTCCTCAACCTCGGTGTGGCCTGGGCCATGAACAGCGCGCTGACGCTGCGCGCCGGCATCAACCTGGCCGACAACCCGATCCCCGAGGCGCTGGTCAACCCGCTGTTCCCGGCCACGGTCGAGAAGCACTACACGCTCGGCGTCGGCTACCGCTTCTCGCCGTCCAGCGAGCTCAACGCCTCGCTGACGGTCGCGCCGACGACGACCATCACGACAGGCGACGGCATCGAGGTGCGCCACAGCCAGCAGAACCTGCAGCTGATGTACTCGCACCGGTTCTGACGGCGGTGGGCCCGCGCCGCGGGGGCCGGTCCGCGCCTCGGGCGGGCGCGGCCCTTCGGTGTGTCCTCCCCATTACCCTCATGGGTTATCGTGCGCACGCCATCGCGGTGATGGACGGCCGGGCCCGCACGGCCCGTAATCGGGGTCGGCCCGGCAGCCTGCTTCGGCGGGCCTGCTCACCCTTTCGCCAACGGAGATGACAGCCATGCAATACGACAAGGAATTCGACGCCTCGGGCCTCGCCTGCCCGCTGCCCATCGTCAAGACCAAGAAGTCGCTCGCCGACATGGCCAGCGGCCAGGTGCTGCGCGTCGTCGCCACCGACCCCGGCTCCGTGTGCGACATGCAGGCCTTCGCCGAGCAGACCGGCAACCCGCTGCTGCACTCCGGCGAGGAAGGCGGCAAGTACGTCTTCCTGATCAAGAAGGCCTGAGCGACCGCCCGACGCGCCAGCGGTGGTCGCGCGGCACGGCCCCGTGCCGCCGCCGACGACCGCGGCGCCGCGTGCCATCGCTGCAATCCGGCGCCGTAAGCGCCATCGCCGGGCCCGCGGCGACGCGGGTTCCGTGAATCCCCAGGCGCCCGCTGCGCCCGATACGGAGACAAGCCGACATGACGACCAAGAAGATGGCCATCATCGCCACCAAGGGCACGCTGGACATGGCCTACCCGCCGCTGATCCTGGCGTCGACCGCGGCCGCGCTCGGCTGGGACGTGCAGATCTTCTTCACCTTCTACGGCCTGCAGCTGTTGCGCAAGGATCTGTCGGGGATCAAGATCAGCCCGCTGGCCAACCCGGCGATGCCGATGCCGATGCCGATGCCGGTCGTCGTCTCGGTGCTGCCCGGGATGGAGGCGATGGCGACCTCGATGATGAAGGCCAAGATGAAGAAGAAGGGCGTGGCCTCGCTCGAGGAGCTGCGCAGCCTGTGCCAGGAGGCCGACGTCAAGTTCATCGCCTGCCAGATGACGGTCGACCTGTTCGAGTTCAGCACCAGCGAGTTCATCGACGGCATCGAGTACGGGGGGGCGGCGACCTTCATGAAGTTCGCCGGCGAGACCGACGTCTGCCTGTTCATCTGAGCGCGCCGCCCCGGCCCCCGCTGCGGGGCGCGCGGCAGCCCCCGAATCAGCGTCTGCGAGCGCGGCGATGAGCGACAACCCGACCGACCTTTCCTCCATCGTCGTCGTCGGCGGCTTCGTGCTCGCCTTCGTCTTCGGCGCGGTGGCCAACAAGACCAACTTCTGCACCATGGGTGCGGTGTCCGACATCGTCAACATCGGCCACTGGGGCCGGATGCGGATGTGGCTGCTGGCGATGGCGGTGGCGATCCTCGGCGCCAGCGCGCTGGCCGCCGGCGGGCTGGTCGACCTGTCGCGCGCGATCATGCAGCGCCCGACGCTGAACTGGCTGTCGCTGCTCGTCGGCGGCCTCACCTTCGGCATCGGGATGACGATGGCCGGGGGTTGCGCGAACAAGAACCTGGTGCGCGTCGGCGGTGGCAGCCTGCGGTCGGTCGTGGTGCTGGTCTTCATGGGCATCGCCGCCTACATGACGATGCGCGGGCTGTTCGGCCAGTGGCGCGCGAGCTGGCTCGACCCGGTGGCGATCCGTCTGGCCGACGCCGGCTGGCCCGACCAGTCGCTGTCGACCGCGCTGGCGCGCGCGGCCGGGATGGAGGCGACGAGCGCGCGGCTGGCGGTGGCGGCGGTGCTGGCGCTGGCCTTGCTGGCGTTCGTCTTCGTCGACAAGCGTTTCCGCGCCAACGCGATGCAGATCCTGGGCGGGGTCGTGATCGGGCTGGTCGTCGTAGGCGGCTGGTATGTCAGTGGACACCTCGGCTACGGCGAGCACCCCGAGACCATGGAAGACGTCTTCTTCGCCACCAACTCGCGCATGCTCGAGTCGATGAGCTTCGTCGGCCCGGTGGCCTACACGCTGGAGTTGCTGCTGCTGTGGACCGACCAGTCGCTGCACCTGAGCTTCGGCGTCGCGTCAGCGCTGGGCGTGGTCGCCGGATCGGCCGCGTATGCGCTGGCCTCGAAGAGCTTCCGCTGGGAGGGCTTCGCCAACTTCACTGACCTGCGCCGCCAGCTCGCCGGCGCGATCCTGATGGGCTTCGGCGGCGTGACCGCGCTCGGATGCACGATCGGCCAGGGGCTGAGCGGCGTGTCGACGCTGGCGATCGGCTCCTTCGTTGCGCTGGCCGGCATACTGGCCGGCGCGGCCGGGATGCTGAAGTACACGCTGTGGCGCGAGGAGAACGCCTGACGGCGTGAGCGCGGGCGGCCGGCCTCTGCGCTCGGGCTGCATGCACAATCGCGTCCGCGCCCGCGTCGCGGCAGCCCTCGTCGATCGAGACGGCATCCGATGCGGCACGGTCCGGGTGTCAACCGCGCGCGGCGCCGGCGCGTTCCATTTCCCGTTCGAGTCCCGTCACCTGGGCAGCCACTTCTCCCCCCGAAAGGAACGATCCATGCTCCGTCTGTCCGCCACCGTCGCCGCCGCCGCCATCCTGGCCGCCGCCAGCGCCCCCGCCTGGGCCAGCGACGACCTCGCCAAGAAGCACGGCTGCCTGGCCTGCCACAAGACCGACAAGAAGCTGGTCGGCCCGGCCTACGTCGACGTGGCCAAGAAATACGCCGGCCAGGCCGACGCCGAAGCCATGCTCGCCAAGAGCATCCGCGCCGGCGGCAAGGGCAAGTGGGGCCCGGTGCCGATGCCTGCGCAACCCAAGCCGAGCGACGACGAGATCAAGGCGCTGGCCAAGTGGATCCTCGCCGGCGCCAAGTGACGCCCGACGGGCCTGCCGCCGACGCGGGCCCGCGCTGATCGGATCGCCGCGCGCCCGGACGGACGCGCGGCCTCTTGAAGCCGACCCGCCTGCACCCGCCCCGGGAGGCAGGCGGGTCGGCTTGCGTCCAGCCTTCGGGACGGAAGACTCCGGATTGACGCGCAGGCATCGATCCGTCCATCATTGCGCACGGATAAAGAAGTGCGCATGGACCCCAACCCGCCCGAGGTCGCCGCCTGCGACCCGTTGATTGCGCAGCAATCCGACCAGGTCTTCTCGTCGGCGGCGGAGCTGTTCCGGCTTCTGGCGACACCGATCCGGCTCAAGATCATCAGCGCGCTGTGCCAGCAGGAGAAAAACGTCTCGCAACTGCTGGCCGAGATCGACACCACCCAGCCCAACATGAGCCAGCACCTGTCGACGCTGTACCGCGCCGGCGTGCTGGCGCGGCGGCGCGATGCCACGCAGATCTACTACCGCATCGGCGACGCGCGCGCCGCCGGGCTATGCCGCGCGGTGTGCACCGAGATCGCGATGGGCATCGACAGCGACGTCGACGTTCGCACACGCGCGGCGCGCTTCAGCCCCTGAGCTCGCCCTGGCCGAGCACGATCCACTTCAGCGAGGTCAGTCCCTCCAGCCCGACCGGCCCGCGGGCGTGGAATTTGTCGGTCGAGATCCCGATCTCGGCCCCCAGCCCATACTCGAAACCGTCGGCGAAGCGAGTGCTCGCATTCACCATGACGCTGGCGGAATCGACCTCGCGCAGGAAGCGCATCGCATTTGGGTGATGGTTCGTCAGGATCGCATCGGTATGGTGCGATCCGTGGCGGTTGACATGCGCGATCGCCTCGTCGATCGAGTCGACGACCTTGATGCTGACGATGGGCGCCAGATACTCCTCGCCCCAGTCGGCCTCGGTCGCGGTGACGACGCCGGGCAGGCCGGCCAGGATCGCCAGGCTGCGCGGGCAGCCTCGCATCTCGACCCCCTTGGCGGCGAAGATCGCGCCGATGCGCGGCAGGAAGGCCTGCGCCTGCGCCGCGTGCACGAGCAGCGACTCGGCGGCGTTGCAGGGGCTGAACTTCTGCGTCTTGGCGTTGTCGGTCACGCGCAGCGCCATCTCGAGGTCGACCTCGGCGTCGACATAGACATGGCAGTTGCCGTCCAGGTGCTTGATCACCGGCACCCGGGCCTCGGCGGCGATGCGCTCGATCAGCCCCTTGCCGCCGCGCGGGATGATGACGTCGCAATACTCGGGCATCGCGATCAGGCGGCCGACGGCGGCGCGGTCGGTCGTCTCGACGAGTTGCACCGCCTGCGGCGGCAGCCCGGCCTCGGCCAGCGCCGCCTGCACCTCGCGCGCGAGCGCGAGGTTGGAGCGGATCGCCTCCGACCCGCCGCGCAGGATGCAGGCGTTGCCGCTCTTGATCGCCAGCGACGCGGCCTCGATCGTCACGTTCGGGCGGCTCTCGAAGATCATGCCGAAGACGCCCAGCGGCACGCGCATGCGGCCCACCGCGATGCCGCTAGGGCGCCGGCGCAGCTCGGTGATCTCGCCGATCGGGTCCGGCATCGCGGCGATCTGCTCGCAGCCCTCGGCGACGGTGGCGATCACGGACTCGGTCAGGCGCAGCCGGTCGACCATCGGCGGCGCCAGCCCGGCGGCGCGGGCGGCGTCGAGGTCCAGCGCATTGGCCGCCTGCAGCGCCGGCGTCGCGGCGCGCAGCCGGCGTGCCAGCGCGCGCAGCGCGGCATCCTTGGCCGCCGTCGGCGCGGCGGCCATGGCCGTGGCGGCCGCCCGCGCGGCGGCGCCGAGGCGGTCCATGGTGGCGGCGATGTCGGTCTCGGGCATGGCGCCGATTGTCGCGCAGGCCCCGGCGGAGAACCTGCCGGGCGGCATCGCTCGAACCGCGCGGCGCCGCGCGCGGCCGCGGCACGCGCTCAACCGAGCCAGGCGAGCACCGCGAGCCAGGCCGACGAGGTGCCGACGAAGGCGAAGGTCGACACGACGATCGCCGTCGTCGCCTCGTCGATGCGCACGCGGTAGCGCTGCGCGAACAGCAGTGCGTTGTTGCCGGTCGGCAGCGCCGCCATCATGACGACCGCCGCCAGCGCGATGCCGTCGAGGCCGAACCCCCAGTGCGCGACCGCGAGCACCAGCGCCGGCAGCACGACCAGCTTGGCCAGCGCCAGCTGCAGCACGCCGCGCCAGGGCGCGCGCGCGCCTTCGTAGGCGAGCGAGATCCCGATCAGCACCAGGCACACCGGCACGACCGCCGCACCGAGGCCGGCCAGCGCCTGGTCGGCCACCGGATGCAGCCCGAAGCCGGCCCCATTCCACGCCAGCCCGGCGAGCACCGGCAGCACGACCGGGTGGACGACGGTATTGCGCACCGTCGTGCGCAGCGTCGCCATGATCCGGCGCGACCCCGGCGCGGCGCGCGCGAGGTCGACCTCGACGAGCACGGTCGGCAGCGTCAACAGGATCAGCGCGTGCAGGCTGACGAGCGCGATGTGAACCGCCAGCCCGGCCTCGCCGAACAGTGCCGCGGCCATCGGGATGCCGAGCTGCACCGAGTTGCCGAACGACGCCGACACCGCGCGCGCCGCCGGCTCAGCCGGCTGCGCCGCCGCGCGCAGCCGCCCCCAGAGGTAGAACGCGAGCGCAAACGCGACCGCCGGCACGAAGTAGGCGGCGACGATGCGCCACGGCATGGCGGCGAAGTCCAGCCGCGCGACGGTGCGAAACAGCAGCGCCGGCACGAAGATATGGAAGGCCGCGTTGCCCAGCACCCGCGCCGGGTCGCGCGCATCGGTGCCATGCGCGAGCCAGCCCGCACGCCCGGCGACCCAGCCCAGGATCACGGTGGCCAGGATCGCCAGCAGCTTGTAGAAGACATCGACGGTCATCGAATGGAGCCGCCGCGACGATGCCTGGGGTCGGCTGTCGGCCCGTCGCCGCGACTTGCACCGTCTGCCGCCCTTGTTCCACGTGCCACGACCGCGCGAGCCGAGGACGGCGGGTACCCTTGCCCTCCATGTCCCCCGCCGTCGGCTACGCCGCCGGCTCCTCCTTTACTTACGGGCAAGGGTACCCGCCGTCCTCGGCGATCCACGGCTCGGGTGTTCGACGGTCGAACACCAAGGCGGTGGCTGGCCATGGGTGGCGGGTGCCCTCCCACGTAAGTAAAGGGGGAGGGGCGGGCGCAGCACGCCCCGGAGGACATGGAGTGGGAGGGTACCCGCCACCCATGGCCCGCTGGCGCGTCGCAAGCCAGAACGGGCAACTCAGCGACCTCGACAACAGTTCCGATGAGTGTCACCCGCACCTCGTCCCCGTGGTGCGCAGACCCATCACGCCGTCTTGCGCGCCGCCGCCTTCTTCGCCGCCGGGCGCGCCGCGCGCGGCTCGAACTCGAAGCCGACCTTGCCCTCCTTCGGGTCCCACTTCAGGAAGGCCTTGAACTTGCGCCGCGTCTTGTTCGAGACGAAGCCGTCGAGCAGCGAGGTCCGACCCTCGGCCAGCAGCTTGTGCAGCTCCTCGTGCGAGACCGGCTGCTGCAGGATGATCCGGCCGGTCTTGAAGTCGCAGGTCTGCTTCGGCCCCACCGCGTGCTCGCAGACGTAATTCGTGCCGTGCTCGTAGACATGGCCCTTGCATTTCGGGCAGGGGCCCAGGCTCGTCTGGGCCGAGAAGTCCACCGGCTCGCCGTCGGCCTCGGATTGCCGGGCGTCATCACCGAAGTCGAACTCCAGCTTCCAGTTCGCGATCTCGTCGTCGCGCACCAGCCGCAGCTCGGCCGTGAAGGGCCAGCCGGCCTTGGAGCGGAAGCCTTCCAGCGGCCCGAGCCGCTTGTCGCGCAGCAGCGCCTCGGCCTCGGTGGTCTCGAACGCGCGCCCGCCCGGGATCTTGGTGATCGAGAAGCCGCAGCCCTCGCCCGCGCCGTCGGCGCCGGTGCAGGCGTAGCGGCGGTAGTTCTCCTTCACGATGCCGCCGCAGTTCGGGCACGGCACCGCCAGCGTCGCATAGTCGCCCGGGATCGTGTCGCGGTCGTACTCCTTGGCCTTGCGCACGATGCGCTCGGCCATCTTCGCGATCTCGGCCATGAAGGCCTCGCGCGCGAGCCGGCCATGCTCCATCTCGGCGAGCTTGAACTCCCAGTCGCCGGTCAGCTCGGGCCGCGTCAGGTCCTCGACGTCCAGCCCGCGCAGCAGCGTCATCAGCTGGAAGGCCTTGGCGGTCGGCACCAGCTCGCGGCCATCGCGCAGCATGTACTTCTCGAGGATCAGGCCCTCGATGATCGCCGCCCGCGTCGCCGGCGTGCCCAGGCCCTTCTCGTGCATCGCCGCGCGCAGCTCGTCGTCGTCGATCAGCTTGCCGGCACCCTCCATCGCCGCCAGCAGCGTGGCCTCGTTGTAGCGTGCCGGCGGCTTGGTCTGCAGCGCCTTGACGTCGACGGCCTCGGTGCGCACGACCTCGCCCGGCGCCACCGGAACCAGGTGGTCGTCCTCGCCCGCGGCCTCGCGGCCGTAGACCGCGAGCCAGCCCGGCTCGACCAGCACCTTGCCGCTGGTCTGGAAGCGGTGCGTCGCGCCGTCGCGGCCGTCGACCTCGCTCGTGCGCGTCGTGACGAGAAATTCCGCCGCCGGGTAGAACACCGCCAGGAAGCGCTTGACGACCAGGTCGTAGACCTTCAGCTCGGGCTCGCTGAGCGATTTCGGCGGCTGCAGCGTCGGGATGATCGCGAAGTGGTCCGACACCTTGGCGTTGTCGAAGACGCGCTTGCTCGGCTTGACATAGCCCGCGTCGATCGCCTTGCGCGCGTGCGCCGAGATCGCGTGCAGCGGGCCCGGCAGCTCCTCGCCGGCCAGCATCGCGACCGTCTTCTTGACGGTGGCCAGATAGTCCTCGGGCAGCGCGCGCGAGTCGGTCCGCGGGTAGGTCAGCACCTTGTGCTTCTCGTACAGCGCCTGCGCGATCGACAGCGTCGTCTTCGCGCTGTAGCCGAAGCGGCCGTTGGCCTCGCGCTGCAGCGAGGTCAGGTCGTACAGCAGCGCGCTGGCCTGGGTGCTGGGCTTGGACTCCTCGCTGACGCGCGCCGGCCGGCCGCGGCAGGCCTCGGCGATCGCGTTCGCGTCGCCGGCGCTCCACAGGCGGTCGGCGCGCCGCTCGGGGTCGTTCGGGTCCTTCTTCCACGCCGCGTCGAACCACTTGCCCTCGTACTCGCCGGCCTGCGCCGCGAAGCTCGCGCGCAGCTCCCAGTAGTCGCGCGGCACGTGGCGGCGGATCTTCTCCTCGCGCTCGACGACGATCGACAGCGTCGGCGTCTGCACGCGCCCGACGGTGGTCAGGAAGAAGCCGCCGTCGCGCGAGTTGAACGCCGTCATCGCGCGCGTGCCGTTGATGCCGACCAGCCAGTCGGCCTCGGAGCGGCTGCGCGCCGCATCCGCCAGCCCCTGCATCTGGGCGTCGCTGCGCAGCTGCTCGAAGCCCTCGCGGATCGCCTGCGGCGTCATGCTCTGCAGCCACAGGCGCCGGATCGGCTTGGCCAGGCCGCCCTTGCTGCTCTCGGCCGCATACTGGACGATCAGGCGGAAGATCAGCTCGCCCTCGCGCCCGGCGTCGCAGGCGTTGACGATCTCGCCCACGTCCTTGCGCTTGATCAACCTGACCAGCGCCGTGAGCCGGCTCTTGCCCTTGTCGATCGGCGCCAGCTCGAAGTGCGGCGGCACCACCGGCAGGTGGGCGAAGCTCCACTTGCCGCGCTTGACCTCGTAGGCCTCGGGTGCCTTGATCTCGACCAGGTGGCCGACCGCCGAGGTGACGACCCAGCGGTCGTTCTCGAAGTGGTCGGCGTGCTTGTCGAACTTGCCGCTGGACGGTGTCAGCGCGCGCACGATGTCCTGCGCGACGCTGGGCTTCTCCGCGATGACGATCGCCTTGCTCATGAATCCCCTGCCTACAATGCCGGCGCCTCGCGCGTGCCTGCGCACGCGCACCACGCGCATGCACCTGCACGTACACGCGCGCCCATGTGACCAATGTACCGAATGAGCCAGACCGCGCAAGCCGCCCCACGCCGCCGTGCCGCCCCCGATCCTGGCGTCGCCTGCGGCCCCGCCCCCGGTGCCACCCGCCCGCAACGCAGCACCCGCGCCCCCCGCGCCGGTGACGCGGCGGCCGGCGTCGTGCCGCCGCCCGCCGCGCAAGGCCGGCGCATCCAGGTCCGGCGCTCCGGCGTGCACGGCAAGGGCGTGTTCGCGCTACGCGAGATCCCCGCCGGCAGCCGCATCCTCGAATACACCGGCGAGCGCATCGGCTGGCGCGAGGCCTTGCGCCGGCATCCGCACGACCCGCTGGACCCGCACCATACCTTCTATTTCTCGCTCGAGGCCGGCGGCGTGATCGACGCGAAGGTCGGCGGCAACGCGGCGCGCTGGATCAACCACGCCTGCGAGCCCAACTGCGAGGCCGAGGAGGTCGACGGCCGCGTCTGGATCAAGGCGCTGCGCGACCTGCTTCCGGGCGAGGAACTGTTCTACGACTACGGTCTGGTGCTCGACGAGCGCCAGACCCCGGGCGTCAAGCGCCAGTACGCGTGCCGCTGCGGCGCGCCGTCGTGCCGCGGCACCATGCTGGCTCCGCGGCGTCGGCGACGCTGATGCCGGACGTCGCGCGGCCCGCGCTGCCATGGCGCGCCGAGGCCCTGCGCAGCAGCCTGGCGTCGCTCGTGCCCGCGATCGCGGTCGAGGTCATCGCGCGCACCGGATCGACCAACGACGACCTCGTCGAGCGCGTGCGCGGCACCGCCGGACGCCGGCGCGACGACGTCCAGCCGACGCTGCGGGTGGCCGAGCAGCAGACGCGCGGGCGCGGCCGGCAGGGGCGCGCCTGGGTCTCGGCGCCCGGCGCATCGCTCGCGTTCTCGCTCGCGCTGCCGCTCGCGCCCGCGAGCTGGTCCGGGCTGTCGCTGGCGGCGGGGCTGGCGGTGGCCGACGCGCTGGACCCGCCGCACGCTGGTGCCGCGCCGCGCCTCGGCCTCAAGTGGCCGAACGATCTGTGGCTGCTGGACGCGCCGCGACGAGGACGCAAGCTCGGCGGCATCCTCGTCGAGACGGTGCCGGTCGGGCCGCAGCGGATGGTGGTGATCGGCGTCGGGCTGAACGTGCTGCCGCTGCCCGGCACCGACACTGCCGACTTCAGCCAGGGCTGCGCGAGCCTGGCGGAGATCGATCCCGATGCCAGCGCGCCCGCCGTGCTCGCCTGCGTCGCGCGGCCGCTCCTGCAGCACGTGCTGGCCTTCGCGGCCGAGGGCCCGGCGGGGCTGGCGGCGGGCTTCGCGCGTCGCGACGTGCTCGTCGGGCAGCCGGTCGTCGTCCTCGGCGCCGACGGGCAGGTGGTGGCCGAAGGCGTGGCCGAGGGCCTGGACGCCGCCGGTGCGCTGCGGCTGCGCCGCGCAGACGGCATGCAGGCCATCGTCAGCGGCGAGGTCAGCGTGCGCCAGCCCGACGCCGGCGGCGGCAGCAGCGCGTCGCCGCCGGCCACCGGCCGCCTGGAGGCGCCGCGGTGCTGAGGGCCCTCGTCCTCGCGCTGCTGGCCGCCAACCTGGCCTGGTTCGCGTGGGCGCAGGGCTGGCTCGAGGGCTGGCTGCCCGCGCCCGGCGACGCCGACCAGCGCGAGCCGCACCGGCTCGGTCTGCAGGAGCAGCCGCTGGCGATCATGGTGACGCCGCTGCGCGGTGGCGCGTCGCCAGTCGACGCGCCGCAGGCCGCGCCGTCGGCTCCTGCGGCTGCGGGCGAGGCACCGGCGGCCGCACCGCCGGCGGCTGTGGCCGCCGAGCCGCGGGACGGGTCCGTCCCGGCGGCTGCGGACGACTCGCCGGACGGCGCGTCGGAGGAGCCAGGCGCGGACGCTGCGCGGGGCCCGCCGGGCGTCGCGGCGGACTAGCGGCGCGCCGGCCTTGCCCGGCGCAGCGCGAAGGCCGCGACGCCGAGCCCGATCAGCCAGCCGGCGCCGAGCGCGCCGCCGCCGCGGCCGCCTTCGCTTGCCGGCGCGACCGCGAGCTCGAGCTGCGCGCTCGACTGCGCGCCGCGGTCGTCGGCGAGGGTCAGCGCGACGACGACGGTGCCAGCGCGGGTCGGCACCAGGTCGGCGACGGCGCCGTCGGTCGAGCCGTCGAATCGCGCCGCCCCGCTGCCCCCGTCGACGATCGTCCAGGCATGTCCGACGACGGTGCCGCCGACCGACGGCAGGCTGGCCGAGGCGTCCAACCTCAGCGGCTGACCGACGACCGCGATCGACGGCGCCACGGCGATGCGCGCGAAGGCGCCCGTGCTGGCTCGCAGCGCACCAGGGACGTCGAGCATGCCGCTGCCGCACAGCGACTGTCCGCCGGCCGCGGGGTTCGGGCAGTAGCACTGCAACTGCTCGACGCTGCCCGGCGGGAGGCAGGCAGTCACGGGGGCCGGGTCGTCGGGGCCGTTGTCGGCGCCCTCCTGCGGAAACGGGCGCGCGCTCAGCTGCAGCACCTGGCGCACCTCGGCGGGCACCAGGGCAGGCCGATGCAGCCGAACCAGCGCCGCGGCCGCGCTGACGAGCGGGGTCGCGAAGCTGGTGCCGACGGTGATGTCGAAGCTGTCGGTCCAGGTCGACCCGCCCGCGTCCGGTGCCTGGCTGCCGCTGTTCGTGCCGGCGAGGATCGGGTACAGGCAGGGCTCGCCGAGATCGATGTTGACGCAGTTGCCGCCGGGCGCACTGAGCGCGACCTCGGGCCCGAGGTCGCTGAACCCGACCTTGCTGCCGACATGCCGCAGCCCGCCCACCCCGACGACACCCGGGCAGTTGGCCGGCGACCCGACCGCCATGCCGACCCCGTTGCCCGCGGCAGCGACGACGACCACGCCGGCGTCCGCGACGCGGGTCATGGCGTCGATGTAGGCCTGCGTGCACGCGCCACCGCCCCCCAGGCTGACGTTGATCACCTGGGCCCGGTTGGCGCCCGGGTTCCAGATGCCGGCCACGCGCTCCAGCCCGGCGGCCCACAGCATCCCGGCGATGATGTCCGAGTCGTAGCCGCCGCACTTGCCCAGCACGCGCACCGGCAGGATCCGGATCCCGTGCGCGGCCCCGGCCATGCCGACGCCGTCGTCGGCGACCGCGGCGACGATCGTCGAGACCTGGGTGCCGTGCCACGAACTCGGGGCGATGCATTCGGCCGGGAAGAGCCCCGGCCGCGCGCGCGAGTCGGCATCGCTGACCCAGTCGCCCGGGTCGGAGGCATCGCCGTCGGCCCCGTCGCCGTCGTTGGCGATGACCGGGTCGTCGACCGTATCGATGCCGGGCAACAGCACGCCGTTCAGGTCGGGGTGGTCGGGCCGCACGCCGGTGTCGACAACCGCGACGACCATCCCGGCATCGCCGCGGCGCAGGTCCCACGCGCCCTCGAAATCGGCGGCCGACCGGAACAGCGCGTCGGGCGGCCTCAGGTACCACTGGCCGGCATCCGGGCCGAGCGGCCGCGGTGCCTCGCCGTACAGCGGATCGTTCGGCACGAACAGCGCGCGCCGGCGCCGGTCCGGCACCGCCCACTCGACCTCGGGCAGCGCTGCCAGCCGCGCCGCCAGCGCGTCGCTCGTCAACCCATCGGCGTGCAGGACCTGCTGGCGCTCGCCGAGCGATCGACCGCTGCGCAGCGCCATTCCGGCGCCGCGCGCCAGGGCGTCGGCGCGCGACTGCAGCCGCTCGGCCTGGCGCCGCGGGTCGTCGGCGGCCAGCGGCCGGCGGTCGGTCGCCAGCAGCGCGGCATCGGGCTTCAGCGCGACGATCACGCGCGCCGGCGCGGCGCCGGGCAGGACCGCGGCAGCCGGGTCGGGGTTGCCGGCCGCCGCACCGGCCGCCGCCGGCAGTCCGATCGCCGCCAGCAAGGCCAGCGGGGCCAGGAGGGTTCGCACAGCTCGCATCATCGCGCCAGTGTAGGCGGTGGGCCACGAAAAAGCCGGGCCCAGGCCCGGCTCCCCCGTGCGCCTCTTGGGCGCTTCGGCGCGTCAGCCGGCGACGACGCGCGCCATCTCGATCACCTTGTTCGAATAGCCCCACTCGTTGTCGTACCAGGCGACGACCTTGACGAAGGTCGGGTCGAGCATGATGCCGGCCTCGGCGTCGAACACGCTGGTGCAAGGCTCGCCGCGGAAGTCGGTCGCGACGACCTTGTCCTCGGTGTAGCCGAGCACGCCCTTCATCGCGCCCTCGCTGGCGGCCTTCATCGCCGCGCAGATCTGCTCGTAGCTCGTCTCCCTGGCCAACTGCACCGTCAGGTCGACGACCGAGACATCGCTCGTCGGCACGCGGAACGACATCCCGGTGAGCTTCTTGTTCAGCTCGGGGATGACCTTGCCGACCGCCTTCGCCGCGCCGGTGCTGCTCGGGATGATGTTCTCCAGGATGCCGCGGCCGCCGCGCCAGTCCTTGTTGCTCGGGCCGTCGACGGTCTTCTGCGTTGCGGTGGCGGCGTGCACAGTCGTCATCAGCCCGCGCGCGATGCCGAAGCTGTCGTGCAGCACCTTGGCCACCGGCGCCAGGCAGTTGGTCGTGCAGCTCGCGTTGCTGATGATGGCCTGGCCGGCATAGGTCTGGTGGTTGACGCCGTAGACGAACATCGGCGTGTCGTCCTTGCTCGGCGCGCTCTGGATGACTTTCTTGGCGCCGGCGTCCAGGTGCTTCTGGCAGGTCTCCAGCGTCAGGAACAGCCCCGTGGACTCGACGACGATATCGGCGCCGACATCGCCCCAGGCGAGTCCGGCCGGGTCCTTCTGCGCCGTCAGGCGGATCTTCTTGCCGTTGACGACCAGCGTGCTGCCGTCGACCGCGACCGTGCCCTTGAAGCGCCCGTGCACGCTGTCGTACTTCAGCATGTAAGCCAGGTAGTCGGGCTCGAGCAGGTCGTTGATGGCGACGACCTCGACGTCGGGGAAGTTCTGGACGGCGGCACGGAACACCATGCGTCCGATGCGGCCGAAGCCGTTGATGCCGATGCGGATGCTCATCTGGGATCTCCTGCGTGGGGGTGGATTCAGCGGGACGGAACCTTGCTTCAGCGGTGCAGGACCTTGCGCACCGTGGCGGCGACGTTCTGCGCCGTGAAGTGGAAATGCTCGAACAGCGCCGGCCCGGGCGCGCTCTCGCCGTAGCGGTCGATGCCGATCACGGCGGCGCAGCCGTACTTCCACCAGCCGTCGGTGACGCCGGCCTCGACCGCGATGCGCGGCAGCGCGCGCGGCAGCACGCTGGTCTTGTATTTCGGGTCCTGGCGGTCGAACACGGTGGTGCTGGGCATGCTGACGACGCGCACCGCGATGCCCGAGCCGGCCAGCAGCGCCTGCGCGTGCAGCGCCAGCTGCACCTCGGAGCCGGTGGCGACGATGACCGCCTGCGGCTTCTTCGCCAGCCCGACCTCGGACGGCTCGGCCAGCACGTAGGCGCCGCGCGCGATCTCGTCCAGCCCGGCCTTGGGCAGGTAGGGCAGGTTCTGGCGCGACAGCAGCAGCGCGCTCGGCCGCGCGTGGCCCGACATCGCCTGCGCCCAGGCGACGATCGTCTCGGCGGTATCGGCCGGGCGCCAGACGTCCAGCCCCGGAATCAGCCGCAGGCTGGCGGCGTGCTCGACGCTCTGGTGCGTCGGCCCGTCCTCGCCCAGCCCGATCGAGTCGTGCGTGAAGACATGGACGACGCGGCGCTTCATCAGCGCCGCCATGCGGATCGCGTTGCGGCTGTAGTCGCTGAAGGTCAGGAAGGTGCCGCCGTAGGGGACGAAGCCGCCATGCAGCGCGATGCCGTTCATGACTGCGGCCATGCCGAACTCGCGCACGCCGTAGTTGACGTGGCGGCCCGGGCGGCCGGCCTCGTCGAGCACCAGCGCGCCGTCGTCGCCGAAGCGCAGCGGCGGCGTCGACGCAGTATTCGTCAGGTTCGACCCCGTCAGGTCGGCCGAGCCGCCGATCAGCTCGGGCATGACGCGCGTCAGCGCCTCCAGCGCGATCTGGCCCGCCTTGCGTGTGGCGACCGTCTCGGCCTTGCGGTGCGCCGCGACCGCAGCGTCGACCACGGCCTGCGCGAACCCCTCGGGCAGGTCGCCGGCCATGCGGCGCTCGATCTCGGCCGCCAGCCCCGGGTACGCCTCGCGGTACGCCGCCATGCGGCGCGTCCACTCCTGCAGCGCCGCCGCGCCGGCGGCGCGCGCGTCCCACATCGCGCGTACCTCGGGCGGGATCTCGAACGGCGCGTGCGGCCAGCCTAGCGCCTCGCGCGTGGCGGCGATCTCGGCCGCACCCAGCGGCTCGCCGTGTGCCTTGGCGCTGCCGGCGCGCCCGGGCGAGCCCTTGCCGATCGTCGTGCGGCAGATGACGAGCGTGGGTCGGGTGCCCGGTGCGCGGGCCTCGACCAGCGCCTCGTCGACCGCGTCGGCCTCGTGGCCGTCGATCGGCCCGATCACGCGCCAGCCGTAGGCCTCGAAGCGGCCGCGCACGTCGTCGACATACCAGGGGCGGACCGCGCCGTCGATGCTGATACCGTTGTCGTCGTACAAGGCGACCAGCTTGGAGAGCTTCCACGCGCCGGCCAGCGCACAGGCCTCGTGGCTGACGCCTTCCATCATGCAGCCGTCGCCGAGGAAGACCCAGGTGCGATGGTCGACGATCTCGTGCCCGGGGCGGTTGAACTCGGCGGCGAGCAGCTTCTCGGCCAGCGCCATGCCGACCGCGTTGGCGACACCCTGGCCGAGCGGGCCGGTCGTCGTCTCGACGCCGGGGGTGAGGTCGACCTCGGGGTGGCCGGGGGTACGGCTGCCGAGCTGGCGGAAGGCCTTCAGCTCGTCGACAGGCAGCGCATAGCCCGTCAGGTGCAGCAGCGCGTACAGCAGCATCGACGCGTGGCCGTTGCTGAGCACGAAGCGGTCGCGGTCGGCCCAGCGCGGAGTCGCCGGGTCGTGCCGCAGGTGGCGGCCCCACAGCGCCACCGCCATCTCGGCCATCCCCATCGGCGCCCCCGGGTGGCCCGAATTGGCGGCCTGCACGGCGTCCATCGCCAGCGCGCGGATCGCATGCGCCATCAGCGCGGTATCACGGGGGGGCGAAGTGTCCATGGCCGGCGCGGTGCAGGGTGGGTGGTCGGGCACAGCGAACCGGCGCCGTGGCGGCAGGGCCGCCGCGCCGACGCTGCCGCGCCCGCTGCCGGGCGCTCGTGGGTCGGGCCCTGATTCTAAGGGCCGGGCGCGGAGAATCCGGATACGGGTGCGGGTTTACGCCCGGACCACCGCCAAGGCGGCGACGCCCCTACACTGCGCCGCCATGCCCGCCACCGCCTTCGTCATGGCCGCCGGCCGCGGCCAGCGCATGCGGCCGCTGACCGACACCACGCCCAAGCCGCTGCTGCCGGTGCGCGGCCGGCCGCTGATCGAGTGGCACCTGAGTGCACTGGCGCGCGCCGGCGTGCACGAGGTCGTCGTCAATACCGCATGGCTCGAGGATCGTTTCCCCGCGGCGCTCGGCGACGGCGGGCGCTTCGGGCTGCGCGTCCGCTACTCGATGGAAGGGCGCGACCACGGCGGCGCGCTCGAGACCGCCGGCGGCATCGCCAAGGCGCTGCCCTGGCTGGCCGAGGTCTTCTGGGTCGTCGCCGGCGACGTCTTCCTGCCTGGATTCACCTTCGACGCCGCGCTGCCACCGGCGCTCGACGCGCTGCTGTGGATGGTGCCCAACGCCGCCCACCACCCGCAGGGCGACTTCGCGATCGGCGACGACGGGCTGCTGCGCGCCGGCGCCGATGCGCCGGTGCGCGAGCGGCTGACCTGGGCCAGCGTCGGCCTGTTCCGGCGCTCGCTGTTCGACGCCATCGCGCCCGGCACGCGCATGCCGCTGCGGCCGGTGCTGGAGCGCGCGATCGCCGCCCGGCGCGCCGGCGGCATCCGCTGGCAGGGCGACTGGACCGACGTCGGCACGCCCGATCGCTGGGCGGCGCTGCAGGCGTAACCCGAGCGTTCGCGATCCCCGTCGACGATCCGTCATGCTTCGTTCACCGGCGCGTCACGATGCGCCGGAAGACTCCTCGCTGCCTTCGCATCGACACCGGTGCGCCACCCACGCAGGAGTCCCCCTTGGCACGAACCCTTCTGGACGACGACGGCATCTCCAACCCGTCGCGCAACGCCTCCCTGACCGACGTGGTCGAACGCGCGATCGCGGCGCAGCCCACGCGCCGGCGCATGCTGCTCGGCGGCCTCGGCGCGGCGATGCTGCCCTTCTTCGGCGGCTTGGCCGGCTGCGGCGGCGGCGACGACGACCCGGTCGCGCCGACCGAGCGCATCCTCGGCATCACCGGCGTGCCGACCTCCACCGGCGACGACGTCGTCGTTCCCGCCGGCTACGTCGCCACCGCCTTCGCCGCCTGGGGCGAGCCGATCGATGCCCTCGCCCCCGCGTTCAAGGCCGACGCCACCGGCACCGCGCTGGAGCAGGAGCAGCAGGTCGGCGACAACCACGACGGCATGGCCTTCTTCGGCTTCAACGCCGCCGGCAACGGCCTCGGCGACCGCAGCGACGAGGGCCTGCTCGTGATGAACCACGAGTACATCAACCCCGAATACTTCTACGCGCCCGACAGCGATCCCGACGACTGGATGGCGCCCTTCACGTTCGAAAAGGCGCGCCGCGCGCAGGCCGGCCACGGTGTCAGCGTGCTGCATGTCAAGCGTGCCGCCGACGGCAGCTGGGAACACGTCAAGAGCTCGCCCTACAACCGCCGCATCCACGGCAACACGCCGATGACGCTGCAGGGCACGGCCGCCGGCCACCCGTTGCTTCGCACCGAGGCCGACCCCTCGGGGACCGAGGTCCTCGGCACGCTGAACAACTGTGGCAACGGTCGCACCCCCTGGGGCACCTACCTGACCTGCGAGGAGAACTGGAACGGCTACTTCGGCTGGAACGGCGAGCGGACGCAGACGACGCAGGAAGCCCGTTACGGCGTCACTGGAAGCGGGTTCGGCTACCGGTGGCATACCGTCGACCCGCGCTTCGACGTCGCAGCCCATCCGAACGAGCCGAACCGCTTCGGCTGGATCGTCGAGATCGACCCGTTCTCGCCCGTCAGCAAGCCGGTCAAGCGCACCGCGCTGGGTCGCGTCAAGCACGAGAACGCCGAGCTGGTGGTCGCGGCCAACGGCAAGGTCGTCGTCTACACCGGTGACGACGAGCGCAACGAGTATCTCTACAAGTTCGTCTCCAGCGGCAGCTTCGACGCCGCCAACCCGACCAGCGCCGCCAACCGCCGCCTGCTGGAAGACGGGACGCTGTACGTCGCCCGGCTCGACCCCGGCGCGACCGCAGGCGACAGGATGGGCACCGGCGTGTGGATCCCGCTCGTCTGGGGCAGCAACGGCCTGACCCCCGAGAACGGCTTCGCCAGTCAGGCCGAGGTGCTGATCAAGACGCGCCAGGCCGCCGACCGCGTCGGCGCGACGATGATGGACCGGCCCGAGTGGGTCGCGGCCAACCCGACCAAGGCCGGCGAGGTCTACGTCACCCTGACCAACAACAGCCGCCGCGGCGGCACCTCGTCGAACAAACCGGACGGCACGACGCCGGGCGGCTCGGCGCGCCCGCCGGTCGACGAGGCCAACCCGCGCGCCAACAACGTCTGGGGCCACATCCTGCGCTGGAACGAGGCCGGCGGCGACGCCAGCGCGCTCACCTTCGACTGGGACATCTTCGTCCTCGCCGGCCAGCCGTCGGTCACCGACGCACGCGCGCCGTCGGCCAACATCACGCTGGACAACTTGTTCAACAGCCCGGACGGGCTGGCCTTCGACGGCTTCGGCCGCATGTGGATCCAGACCGACGGCAGCTTCAGCAACAGCGGCGACTTCGATGGCATGGGCAACAACCAGATGCTGATCGCCGACCCGCAGACCAAGGAGATCCGCCGTTTCCTCGTCGGCCCCGCGGGCTGCGAGGTCACCGGCATCACCTGGACGCCGGACCGCAAGACGATGTTCGTCAACATCCAGCATCCAGGCGAGGTCGGCAGCCACCCGAACAAGCCCGCCACTTACGCCGGCGACAACTGGATCGCGCGCAACCCGACCGCATTCAGCCGCTGGCCCGACGGCAGCGCGTCGCAACGGCCGCGCTCGGCGACGGTCGTGGTCCGGCGCGCCGACGGCGGCGTGGTCGGGACCTGAGCGCATCCGCCCGGCAGCGCCGATTACCGTGTCGGCGCCTGCCGGCCACGGGACCCGGGCGAGGCCCCGCCACGGCGGGGCCTCTTCGTTTCAGCCCGCCAGCGACGCCGTCACCGCCTCGATGCGCGCCTTGACCTCGGGCGTCATCTTCTCGATCAGCGCCAGCGCGCCGAGGTTGTCGTGCAGCTGAGCCAGCCGCGACGCGCCGGTGATCACGCTGCTGACGCGCGGATTCGATGCCGCCCACGCGATCGCCAGCTGGGCGACGCTGCCGCCGAGCTCGGCGGCGACGGGCTCGAGCTGCGCCACCGCGGCATTCTTCGCCGCGTCGGTCAGCCCGTCGCGCAGAAAGGCCATGTTGTCCATCGCGCCACGGCTGCCCGCGGGGACGCCGGCGCGGTACTTGCCCGTCAGCAACCCGGAGGCGAGCGGGCTCCAGGTCGTCAGCCCGAGGCCGATGTCGTCGTAGAGGCGCGCGTACTCGTGCTCGACGCGCTTGCGGTGGAACAGGTGGTACTGCGGCTGCTCGACCACCGGCCGGTGCCAGCCGTGGCGGTCGGCCACCATCCACGCGGCGCGGATCTCGTCGGCGCTCCACTCGCTCGTGCCCCAGTACAGCGCCTTGCCCTGGACGATGAGGTCGTTCATCGCGCGCACCGTCTCGTCGATCGGCGTGTGCGGGTCGGCGCGGTGGCAGTAGATCAGGTCGAGGTGCTCCAGCCCGAGCCGCTTCAGCGACCCGTCGACCGACTGCATCAGGTACTTGCGGTTCAGCGTGTCCTTGCGGTTGACCGCGTCGCCGGCACGGTCCAGGCCCCAGAAATATTTCGACGAGACGACATAGTTCAGCCGCGGCCAGCCGAGCTGCGCGAGCGCCGCGCCCATGATCTCCTCGCTGCGGCCGCCGGCGTAGACCTCGGCGTTGTCGAAGAAGTTGACGCCGGCGTCGTACGCCGCGGCCATCATCTCGGCCGCCGACTTCGCGTCGACCTGGTTGTGGTAGGTGACCCAGGAGCCTAGCGACAGGACGCTGAGACGCAGGCCGGCATGGCCGAGGCGGCGGTATTGCATGGGGTGAATCCAGCGGTTCGAGGATGGCCGGCGAGCATAGCCGCGCAGACCCGACGGCGCCGCGGGCGGGTCATCGCGGGGCGCGCTGCGGCGCCGGCCGCCGCACGGGGCGGCCGCTGGTCGGTACGGGCGGCGTAGCGCCTGTGGCCGCGCGCAGCGGCGGGCTCATGCTCCTTGCATTCGATCCGCAGGGATTGGGTTGTCGGCGATGGGCCGCGGCCGGCCGCGGGCGCCAGTCGAAGGCTTGGACGCAATCCCGCATCAGCGCCGTGCGCAGCCCGCGGCGACAGGCTCGCGCACCGCCTGCAGCGTCACGTGCGCGATGCCGAAGCGATCGTGCAGCCGCTGCCCGGCCGCGCGCAGGAAGTCGTCATCGGCGCCGCCATCGGGCATCACCAGGTGCGCGGTCAGCGCGACCTGCGTCGTGCCCATCGCCCACACGTGCAGGTCGTGCACGCGCGCCACGCCGGGCATCGACGCGAGCTCGGACTCGACCTCGGCCAGCACGATGCCCTCGGGCACGCCGTCGAACAGCAGGTGCAGCGACTGCCTGAACAGCCCCCAGGTGCCGACGAGGATGACGGCGGCGATCGCGAGGCTCGCCACCGGATCGAGCCAGAGCCAGCCCAGCGCCAGCGTCAGCGCGCCGGCGATGACGACGCCGGCCGAGACCAGCGCATCGGCCGCCATGTGCAGGAAGGCGCCGCGGATATTCAGGTCCTGGTGCCGGCCGCGCATGAAGAGCAGCGCGGTGCCGGCGTTGACCGCGATGCCGAGCGCCGCGACCGCCATCACCGTGGCGCCGGGCACCGCGACCGGCTCGCCCAGCCGCTGCAATGCCTCCCAGGCCAGCGCGCCCATCGCGAACAGCAGCAGAAGCGCGTTGACGAACGCGGCCAGGATGCTGGCGCGCTGCCAGCCGTAGGTGTGGCGGGCATCCGGCCGCAGCCGACCGGCGAGTGCGCCGCCCCAGGCCAGCACCAGCCCGGCCACATCGCCGAGGTTGTGCCCGGCGTCGGCCAGCAGCGCGAGCGACCCGACCTGCCAGCCGACGCCGGCCTCCAGCGCGACGTAGGCCAGGTTCAGCCCGATGCCGACCGCGAACGCGCGGTCGAAACCCTTGGGCGCGTGCACGTGGGCATGCCCGTGGCCATGCACGTGCCGGTGCGCGTCGGACCGGGCCTGCGCATGGCCGTCCGCGCGGCGATGCCCATGCCCATGCGCCTGCGCATCGGCGGCGCCGTGGTCGTGCGCGGGCGCGCCGGCCTGGTCGCGGGCGGCGCGGCTCACAGGAACCGCGCGATGTCCTGCACGTCCTCGGGGAAGAGCTGCCCGGCCTCGGCCATCCGCACGCGGCCGTCGCGGCCGCGCACCACCGTCACCGGCAGGCCCCTGGGCTTGGGCAGCGAGCGCGCGACCTCGGGCGTGACGAAGCCCGACGGGAAGCCCAGCCCCTTGCGTCGCAGGTAGCCCAGCGCATCGGCCGGCGACTTGTCGATCGACAGCCCCAGCACCATCAGCCCGCGCGCGGACTGCGCGCGCCACAGCGCATCGATCAGCGGCGACATCTCGGCGCAGAACGGGCACCAACTCGCCCACCAGTACAGCACCAGCACGCGGCCGTCGGCGCTGGCGGGCAGGAAGCGGCTGCCGTCCAGCAGTGGCACCTCGGTCAGTGCCAGAGGCGTGCCGACGGCGGGCAGCGCGCGGTCGGCGCCGGGCTGCTGCGCGCGCGCCGCGCTCCAGTGCGATGCCGCCGCGGCAGCGGTCGCCAGCGCCGCGGCTCGCAGCAGGCTGCGTCGGTCCCACTGCGGCGACTGGGCGCCATCGTCGGCGACACATGCCCACGCTGGGCAGGATCCGGCGCTCGCAGCGCCGGCCGCGGCTGCGCCGCCGTCGGCGCAAGCCTCGTCGCGGGATCGATCGCTTCGTATCATGCGCGCATGGTGCCACGAAACCCGCTGCGCATCGCCGTCGTCGGCGCCGGCCCGGTCGGGCTGGCGCTGGCGCTGGATGCGGCGCGCCGGCTTCCCGAGGCGGGCATCACGTTGTTCGACGCCCGGCCGCTGGACCGCGACGTCGGCGCCGATCCGCGCGCGCTCGCGCTGGCGCTGGGCAGCGTGCAATGGCTGAAGCAGCTCGGCGCCTGGCCGCAGGACGACGCGGCGCCGATCGCCGCGGTGCACGTCTCGCAGGCGCCGCCGTCGCTGGCCGACGCCGCGGTGCGCATCGACGCCGCCGACGAGGGTGTGGCCATGCTCGGCGCGGTGCTGCGCTACGGCCGGCTGGTGGCGCCGATGCAATCGGCGTGGCTGGCCGCGGCCGCGGCCTCCGGCGGCCGGCTCGCGAGCTGCTTCGGCACCCCGGTGCAGGGGCTGGCGCCGGTGGCCGGCGGGGTCGAGGTCGACGCCGGCGTCGTCGAGCGCTTCGACCTCGCGGTCGTCGCCGAGGGCGGCGTGTTCGGCGAGCAGGCGCGCAAGGCGCTGGTGCACGACTATGCGCAGACGGCCTGGGTCGGCGAGGCGACGGTCGAGGGCGGTGCCGCCGGGACCGCGTACGAGCGCTTCACGCGCCAGGGGCCGGCAGCGCTGCTGCCGCTGCCGCGCGCCGGCGACGGCGCGCCGCGCGCCTCGCTCGTCTGGTGCGTCGACGCGCGCGACGACCCGGTGCGCGACCTGGCCGAGGTGCAGCGGCTGGCGCTGCTGAATACGATCTTCCCGCCCGAGGCCGGCCGCATCACGGCGATCACGCCGCTGAAGGCCTTCCCGCTCGGGCTGAACGCCGAGCGCACGCTGGTGCGCCAGCGCACGGTGCGCATCGGCAACGCGGCGCAGACGCTGCACCCGGTCGCCGGCCAGGGGCTCAACCTGGGGCTGCGCGACGCCTACGAGCTGGTCGACGCGCTGCGCTCGGCCGCCGGCGTCGACGCCGCGCTGGCGCGCGTCGAGTGGGCGCGCGCGCCCGACCGCTGGGGCACGATCGCCACCACCGACTTCCTCGCGCGCAGCTTCACCTGGCGGCTGCCGGGGCTGGAGCTGGCGCGCGGCGTCGCGCTGGCGGCGTTGCAGCGCGCCGCGCCGCTGAAGTCGATGCTGGCGCGACAGATGATGTTCGGCTGGCGCTGAAAGCGCGAAAGGCGCGCACGATGGACGCCGCCGGGGCGACGATGCACGCGATGGTGCTGCACGCCACTGGCGCGCCGCTGCTGCCCGAGACGCGTCCGCTGCCGGCCCCCGGCGCCGGCGAAATTCGGCTGCGCGTGGCCGCCTGCGCCGTCTGCCGCACCGACCTGCATGTCGTCGACGGCGACCTGCCGCCGCTGGCGCGCCCGATCGTCCCCGGGCACGAGATCGTCGGCTACGTCGATGCGCTCGGCCCCGGCGTGGCCGGCTTCGCGCCCGGCCAGCGCGTCGGCGTGCCGTGGCTGGGGTCGACCTGCGGCCACTGCCGCTACTGCCGCATGCAGCGCGAGAACCTGTGCGACGCGCCGGTCTTCACCGGCTACACGCGCGACGGCGGCTTCGCCAGCCACGCCGTCGCCGACGCACGCTACGTCTTCGACCTGGAGGGCGTGCCGCTGGACGACGTGCACGCCGCGCCGCTGATGTGCGCCGGGCTGATCGGCTGGCGCGCGCTGCGCATGGCCGGCGATGCGCGGGTGCTGGGGCTGTACGGCTTCGGCGCCGCCGCGCACCTGATCGTGCAGGTGGCGCGCGCGCAGGGCCGGCGCGTCTTCGCCTTCACGCGCGCCGGCGACGCGCCGGCGCAGGCGCTGGCGCGCCAGCTCGGCGCCGACTGGGCCGGCTGCAGCGACGAGGCGCCGCCCGAGCCGATGGACGCCGCGATCCTGTTCGCCCCGGTCGGCGCGCTGGTGCCGCTGTCGCTGGCGCAGCTGCGCAAGGGCGGGCGCGTCGTCTGCGCCGGGATCCACATGAGCGACATCCCGGCGTTCCGCTACCGGCTGCTGTGGGAGGAGCGCGAGATCGTCTCGGTGGCCAACCTGACGCGCCGCGATGGCGAGGAGTTCCTGGCCGCCGCGCGCACTCTCGCGCTGCAGGTCAGCGCCACGCCGTTCCCGCTCGCGCAGGCCGACGAGGCGCTGCGGCGGCTGCGTGCGGGGGAGCTGGTGGGGGCGGCGGTGCTGGTGCCTCGAGGGGCCGATCGACCACGAGGGCAAGGCGCGTCGGACCTGCGGCCGGCGCGGTGAGCGCAAGACAGCGAGCGTCGCGGGCGCTGCCGGCGCCGGAGCGGGCGTGGTCCAATCCCGTGCTGTCATGAGCACGCCCGCCCGCAAACCTCCTCGCGCCCCTTCGTCCGCGCCCGCACGCCCGCACTCGCGCCCGCGCCCGTCGCTGCCGCGCACGTCCGTCGCGGCACCCTCGCCCGCGCGCCGGCCAGCGCCGGGCGGCCCGCGCCCGGCGCCATCGTTTGTCGAGCCGCCAAGCGCCGCGGCCGACGCCGGGCACCCGCGCATCGCGCGGCTGATGACCGAGCGCGGCCTGGCATCGCGGCGCGAGGCCGATGCCTGGATCGAGGCCGGCTGGGTGCGCGTCGACGGCGTGCCGGCCGTGCTCGGCCAGCGCGCGCGGCCCGATGCGCGCATCGAGGTCGACCCGCGCGCGCGCCAGGAGCAGGCCGGCCGCGTGACGATCCTGCTGCACAAGCCGCTGGGCTATGTCAGCGGTCAGGCCGAGGACGGCCACGAGCCGGCAGTGTCGCTCGTCACGCCCGGGCGGCGCTGGAAGGACGACCACGCGCCGCAGCGCTTCCACGCCGGTCAGCTGCGCGGGCTGGCGCCGGCCGGGCGGCTCGACATCGACTCCACCGGGCTGCTGGTGCTGACGCAGGACGGCCGCATCGCCAAGCTGCTGATCGGGCAGGAGTCCAAGATCGAGAAGGAGTATCTGGTCCGCGTGCAGCCGGCGGCAGCCGGCGCAGTGGCGCCCGATGCGATCGATCGGCTGCGCCACGGCCTCTGGCTGGACGGCCGGCCGCTGCGCCCGGCGCGCGTCAGCTGGGCCAACGAGGACCAGCTGCGCGTCGTGCTGCGCGAGGGCCGCAAGCGCCAGATCCGGCGCATGTGCGAGCTGGTCGGGCTGAAGGTCGTGGCGCTGAAGCGGGTGCGCATCGGGCGCGTCGTGCTGGGCGCGCTGCCGCCCGGGCAGTGGCGCTTCCTGGGTTCGCACGAGCGCTTCGACTGATGCCGGCCGCGCACCGGCGGCCGGCCTGATGGCGGGCGCACCCGCAAGCGCAGGCGGCAGCCGCGGTCACGCGCCCGAGCCGACCGCGACGCCCGCGCGATGAACGCAGCCGGCTGCATGTCCCGTCCCCCGCCGCTCGGCCTGTGCCTGGCCGGCCCGACCGCCAGCGGCAAGACCGCGGTGGCGTTGGCGCTGGCGCGCGAGCTGCCGCTGGAGGTAATCAGCGTCGACTCGGCACTGGTCTACCGCGGCATGGATATCGGCACCGCCAAGCCGACCGCAGCCGAGCGCGCCGCAGTGCCGCACCACCTGATCGACCTCGTCGACCCGGGCGAGTCGTATTCGGCAGCGCGCTTCGTCGCCGACGCGACCCGCCTCGCGGCCGAGGTGCGCGCGCGCGGCCGCTTGCCGCTGCTGGCGGGCGGCACGATGCTGTACTTCAGGGCACTGCGCGAGGGGCTGGATGCGATGCCACCGGCCGACCCGGCATTGCGCGCCGCGCTGGACGCGCGCGCCGCCGCCGAGGGCTGGCCGGCGCTGCACGCCGAGCTGGCGCGCGTCGACCCTGGCACGGCGGCGCGCCTGGCGCCGCACGACCGCCAGCGCGTCCAGCGCGCACTGGAGGTCTGGCAGCTCACGGGGCGCCCGATGTCGCAGTGGCAGCGGGGTGCGGCAGCCGAGGCGCCGGGCGAGGCCTGGCCGCTGGTCGCGCTGGAGCCATCCTCGCGCGACTGGCTGCACGCCCGCATCGCCGCGCGCTTCGACGCCATGCTTGGCGCCGGATTCGTCGACGAGGTGCGTGCGCTGCGCGCGCGCGGCGACCTGCACCCGGGGCTGCCGTCGATGCGCTGCGTCGGCTACCGGCAGGTCTGGGCGGCGCTGGACGCCGTTCTGGTGTCGGCCGTGGCCACGCCGCAGGCCTGGGTCGCGATGCGCGACGCCGCGATCGCCGCCACGCGCCAGCTTGCCAAGCGCCAGCTGACCTGGCTGCGGTCGATGCCGGGGCGCGAGGTCGTCGCCTGCGACGCGCCGGATGCGCGGGCGCAGGCGCTGGCGCGGCTGCGCCGGCTGGCCGGCGCCTGAGGCACGCGCAAGGCACCGAGTGCCCCGGCACGGCGCGCGGCCGCGGCGCTCGGGCATCATCGCCGCCGATGCTGCAGATCGAGGCCCTGGCCAAGTCCTACGACGGCACGCCGGTCTTCGCCGGGGTGACGCTGGCCCTGCAGCGCGGCGAGTTCGTCGCCATGCTCGGCGAGTCGGGGGTCGGCAAGTCGACGCTGCTGAACTGCATCGCCGGGCTGGACCGGCCGGACCGCGGGCGCATCGTGCTCGACGGCGAGGAGCTCGGCGCGCTCGACGACGACGCCTCGGCAAGGCTGCGGCGAACGCGGCTGGGTTTCGTCTTCCAGGCCTTCCACGTGCTGCCGCACCTGACGGTGGCGGAGAACGTCGAGCTGCCGCTGCGGCTGCTCGGCCGGCCCGACGCGGCGCGCGTGCAGGCGCTGCTGGAGGCGGTCGGGATCGGCGCCCTCGGCGCGCGCGCGCCGGCGCAGCTGTCGGGCGGGCAGTTGCAGCGGGTCGCGATCGCGCGCGCGGTGGTGCACCGGCCGGCGCTGATCCTGGCCGACGAGCCGACCGGCAACCTCGACCCGGCGACCGCCGAGCGCGTGCTGGCGCTGCTGGTGGCGCAGGTGCGCGAGGCCGGCAGCGCCTGCCTGCTCGCGACCCACTCCGAAGCCGCCGCGCGGCGCGCCGACCGCGTGCTGCGGCTGGCGGCCGACGGCGTGACCCATGTCTGACACCATGCGCCCTGCCGCCGGCGAACGCGCGCGCTGGCGCGACCTGCTGCGCCTGTCGTGGCGCGAGTGGCAGCACCACCCGGGGCGGCATGCGGTGGCGCTGCTGGCGGTGGCGCTGGGGGTGGCGCTCGCGTTCTCGGTGCACCTGATCAACCGCTCGGCACTGGCCGAGTTTGCCGCCGCCGTGCGCACGACCAGCGGCGAGCCCGACCTCGCGCTGCAGGCGCAGGCCGATGCCTTCGACGACGCGCTGTTCGACCGCGTCGCGCAGGCCGAGGGGGTCGCGCACGCGAGCCCGGTGCTGGAGCTGCAGACCTATGCGCGGCGCGTCGCGGCTGCCGACACGCCGCGCCGACCGATCCGCGTCCTCGGCATCGACGCGCTGCGCGTCGGCCCGCTGGCGCCGGACCTCCTGCCGCGGCCGGCCTCAGGCCAGGGCCGGTTCGCGTGGCTGGACCCGGCGCTGGTCTTCGTCAACGCCGCCGCGCGGCGCGAGCTGGCGCTGGCCGACGGCGACCTGGTCGCGCTGCAGGCCGGGCCGCGCTGGGTCGAGCGCATCGTCGGCGGCACGCTTCCCGCCGGCGGGCCACCGCTGGCGGTGCTGGATATCGCCTCGGCGCAGCATGGATTCGGCCGCGTCGGGCAGGTTACGCGCATCGACCTGCGGCTGGCACCCGGCACCGACGCGCGCGAGCTCGTTCGCACGCTGGCGCTGCCGCCCGGGGTGCAGGCGCAGCATGCGCGCGACGCCGAGCAGCGCGTCTCGCAGCTGTCGCGCGCCTACCGCGTCAACCTGACGGTGCTGGCGCTGGTGGCGCTGTTCGTCGGCGCCTTCCTCGTCTATTCGGTGGTCGCGCTGTCGGTCGCGCAGCGCACGCCGGCGTTCGCGCTGCTGGGCGTGCTGGGGATGGCGGCGCGCCAGCGGCGCGCGCTGGTGCTGGCCGAGTGCGCGCTGCTGGGCGCGGCCGGCAGCGCGGTCGGGCTGCTCGGCGGCGCGGTGCTGGCGGCGGCGGCGCTGCGCTGGCTGGCCGGCGACCTGGGTGGCGGCTACTTCCCCGGCATCGCGCCGGTGCTGCGCATCGACGCCGCATCGACCGCCGGCTTCGCGTTGCTCGGCACCGTGGCGGCGGTGATCGGCGGCTGGGTGCCGGCGCGCCACGCGCAGGCGCTGCCACCGGCGCTCGCGCTCAAGGGGCTGGGCACGGCGGCGGCGGCGCGCGCGCCGGCCTGGCCGGGTGCGTTGCTGGTCGCCGCCGGCGTCGCGCTGGCGTTCGCGCCGCCGGTCGCCGGGCTGCCGCTGGCGGCCTACCTGTCGGTGGCCTGCCTGCTGTTCGGCGGCGTCGCGCTGGTGCCGGTGGCGGTCGGCGTGCTGCTCGATGCGCAGGCCGCGCTGTGGCGGCCGCGCGGCGCGCTGCCGCTGCTGGCATTGCGGCGCGCGCGCTGGCAGCGTCACACGGCGACCGCGGCAGTGGCCGGCGTCGTCGCGAGCCTGGCGCTGTCGACCGCGCTGACGGTGATGGTGGCGAGTTTTCGCACCGGGGTGGCGGACTGGCTCGATACGGTGCTGCCGGCCGACCTCTATGCGCGCAGCGCGTCGGCCAGCGCCGCGGCGGCGCAGGCCTGGATGGCGCCGGACTTCCTCGCCGCGGCCGCCGCGCTGCCCGGGGTGGCGCGGCTGCAGGCCGGGCGCACGCTGCCGCTGCAGCTCGACCCGGCGCTGCCGGCGGTGGTGCTGGTGGCGCGCGAGATCGGCGACCCGGCGGCGACGCTGCCGCTGCTCGCGCCGCCGCAGCCGGCGCGCGCGGGCGAGGTCGGCGTCTTCGTCAGCGAGGCGGTGGTGGCGCTGCACGGCGCCGCGCCGGGCCGCCTGCTGACGCTGCCGCTGCCCGGACGTGCGCAGCCGGTGCGCGTGCGCGGCGTCTGGCGCGACTACGCGCGCCAGTTCGGCAGCATCGCGATCGAGCGCGCCGACTACCTCGCGCTGACCGGCGACGCGCGCGTCAACGAGCTGGCGCTGTGGCTGGCGCCGGGCGCCGAGGTCGCGCAGGTGCAGGCCGCGCTGCGCGCGCGGCTGCCGACGCCGGACATGCTGGACTTCGCCGCCACCGCCGAGCTGCGTGCGACCTCGCTGCGCATCTTCGACCGCAGCTTCGCCGTCACCACCTACCTGCAGGCGGTGGCGATCGCGGTCGGGCTGGTCGGGGTCGCGGCCAGCCTGTCGGCGCAGGTGCTGGCGCGGCGCAAGGAGTTCGGGCTGCTCGCGCACCTGGGGCTGACGCGGCGCCAGGTGACGGCGCTGGTGACGGGCGAGGCGGCGGCCTGGCTGGCCGCGGGCTGCGCGATCGGGCTGGCGCTGGGGCTGGCGGTCAGCGCGGTGCTGGTGCACGTCGTCAACCCGCAGAGCTTCCACTGGACGATGGAGCTGGTGCTGCCCGGCGGCCGGCTGGCGGCGCTGGCGGCGGCGGTGCTGGCCGCCGGGGTGGCGACCGCCGCGCTCAGCGCGCGCCGCGCGGCGTCGCGCGCGGCGGTGCTGTCGGTGAAGGAAGACTGGTGAGGCGACGTGGCTGGCTCGCGCTTTTCGCGGCGAATGCGCTGTCTGGCGTCTCGCGCGCGGCCGGGACGGTCCGCACGGATGCGGCTCCCAAAGCCGAGGCTGCGGTGCAGCGCAACCGCGCCCTCGTCTTCCCGCGCGACCACGGCGCGCATCCCGAAACCCGCATCGAGTGGTGGTACCTGACCGGCTGGCTGGGCCGCTTCGAGGCCCCGCGCGCGGGATTTCAGGTCACCTTCTTTCGCATCCGCACCGGGCTGGCCGAAGAACTCCCGGGCCGATTCGCGCCGCGCCAGCTGCTGTTCGCGCACGCGGCGCTGACCGACCTCGGCGCCGGGCGGCATCGCCACGCCGAGCGCCTCGCGCGCTGGAACGGCGACGCCGACGCGGTGCTGGCACGAGCCTCGCTGCGCGATACCGACATCCGCATCGGCGGCTGGACGCTGGCGCGCGACGGCGATGGCGTCTACCGCGCACGCATCGACGACGACGCGCTGGCGCTGTCGATCAGCGCCGCGCCGACCCAGCCGCTGCTGCTGCAAGGCGACGCCGGCTTCTCGCGCAAGGGGCCCGAGGAGCGCCAGGCGAGCCACTACCTGACCGAGCCGCAGCTCGCGCTGCGCGCCCGCAGCGGCCCCGACGGCCCCGAGACGGAGGGCCGCGCCTGGCTGGACCACGAGTGGAGCGACGAACTGCTGCACCCCGACGCGCAGGGCTGGGACTGGATCGGCATCAACCTCGCCGACGGCAGCGCGCTGACGGCGTTCCAGTTGCGGCGCGCCGACGGCTCGGCGTTGTGGGCGGGCGGCAGCTGGCGACCGGCCGGCGGCACGGCGCACTCATTCGAGCCCGGCGAGGTCCGCTTCGAGCCGCTGGCGTACTGGACCAGCCCGGCCACCGGCGGCCGCTACCCGGTGCGCTGGCGCGTGCAGACGCCGGCCGGGAGATTCGCGCTGCGCAGCCTGCTCGACGCGCAGGAGATGGACGGCCGCGCCGGGACCGGCACCGTCTACTGGGAGGGCCTGTCGGAGCTGCTCGACCACTCCGGGCGTCGCCTGGGGCTGGGCTACCTGGAGATGACGGGGTATGTCGGGCGGCTGGCGGTGTAGCCGGCCCCGCCGCGTCGGCCGCCACACGCGTTCGAACGAGCACGGAATGCCTGCGCTCGAGCGGCCGCTCAGGCCCGACCACGCCCATCCGGCAGGCGCGGCGCGAAGGCCCGACCGGCCTCTTCGTGGCCAAGCGCGCGGACTTCCCGAAGCCCGACAGCACTGCCAGTGCAGCGTTCTGCGCTAGGGGACCACGCCCGGCGCCAGAAGCCGCTGCAACCGTGCGCCCAGCCGCCTCGCGGCTTCGTCCCAAGGCAACTCGATACCCAGGCCCGCAAGATCGACGGTGCGCAGCCCGGCGTAGCCGCAGGGGTCGATGCGGCCGAAGGGCTCCAGGTCCATCGCCAGGTTCAGGGCCAGGCCGTGGTAGGTGCGGTGGCGGCTGACCTTGATGCCCAGCGCGGCGATCTTGCCCAGCCCCTCGAAGGGATCGGCACCCGGCGCAGCCGCCGGCAGCCGCGCATGGCCGAACGGATCGTCCAGCCGCACATAGATGCCAGGCGCACCGGCGACGCGATGTCCGGTGACACCGGCCGACGCCAGTACGTCGATCACGGCGTGCTCGAGCCGGTAGACGTACTCCTTGACGTAGATGCCCAGCCGCTGCAGGTCCACCAGCGGGTAGGCGACGAGTTGCCCCGGCCCGTGGAAGGTCACCTGCCCGCCGCGCGCGGTCGGCACGACCGGGATGCCGCCGGGTGCGCGCAAATGCTCGGCGCGCCCCGCGACGCCCTGCGTGAACACCGGATCGTGCTCGACCAGCCACAGCTCGTCGGGCGTATCGGGCCCGCGCGACTCGGTGAAAGCACGCATCTCGGCCTCGATACCGTCGTAGGCGCGGCGACCCAGCGTGCGCAGCTTCATGCGACGGAGTGTAGGGTTGGCGTATGCCAGGCGAGGCCGGCCTTGCCGGGGATGAGGTGGTCGTCGCCGAAGGAGACGAAGATGGGGTCATTCAGCGCCGTCGATGCGATCGAGCCGGGAGGTCCGACCCGGTGCGTCGCTGCGATCGCCGCCGCGGCACTCCTCGTGGGCTGCGCCGCCGGTTTGCCCATGCGGCATCCGGAGCCAGGGGCGTCGCTGCCGGGCCTGGTGGCTGGCGCAAGCGGGTTCCGCGAGGGCGTCGTCGCGGTCGCCAACCCCTACGCTGCCGAGGCCGGCGCGCGCATCCTCGGGCAGGGCGGCAACGCCGTCGATGCCGCGGTGGCGATCGCCTACGCGCTCAACGTCGTCGAGCCGCAGTCGGCCGGCATCGGCGGCGGCGGCTTCATGATGGTCCACCTGGCCGCCAGCGCCCAGACTTTCGCCATCGACTCGCGCGAGAAGGCCCCCGCCGGCGCGACGGCCGACCAGTTCGTCGGCAAGTCCTTCGGCAACGCGTCGACCTCGGGCCTCGCGGTCGGCGTGCCCGGCATGGTGCGCGGCACCGCGCTGGCGGTCGAGCGCTGGGGCCGGCTGCCGCTGGCGGCGTCGCTGGAGCCGGCGATTGCACTCGCCGGTGACGGGTTTGCCGCGACGCCGCGCTACGTGGCCGCGAGCTGCAACGCGCGCGCCCGCCACTACCCCGAGGTCGAGGCCTTCTTCTGCCCTGGTGGCACCGCGCGCGTGCAGGTCGGCGAGACGGTGACCAACGAGCCGCTGGCCGAGACCCTGCGCACGATCGCGCGCGACGGCCCGGACGCCTTCTACCGCGGCGACATCGCGATGGGCATCCTGGAGGGCCAGAAGCGGGTTCGCCCGATTGCTCCTCCGGCGCAGCCCTTGGACGCCTCTTACACCGGCCGCATGACGCTGGCCGACCTGCAGACCTACACCGCCGATCTGCGCGCGCCCGTCGTCGGCACCTACCGCGGCTACACGATCAAGGCGATGAGCCCGCCGTCCTCAGGCGGCCTGACGGTGCTGAACATGCTGGGCATGCTGGAGCGCTTCCCGCTCGGCGACGCCAGCCAGGGCTTCGGCTTCGGCAGCACGCGCACGCTGCACGTGATGACCGAGGCGATGCGCCTGGCCTTCGCCGACCGCGCGGTGTGGATGGGCGACACCGGCTTCGTCGACCTGCCGACCCGCGGCCTGATCGACCCGCGCTACACCGCGCTGCGAAGCGCGCTGATCGACCCCGACACGCGCATGGCCACCGCCGTCGCCGGCGACCCGCGCCCCTACGACGACGGCCCGATCGGCGGCCGGCTCGACCCGACCGAGGTCTTCGCGGGCCCGGGCGGCTCGACGACGCACTTCTCGGTCGTCGACAAGTGGGGCAACATGGTCTCGTACACCAACACCATCGAGGCGTCGCACGGCGCCGGCATGTTCGCCGGCACCTACCCGGCCGGCTGCGCGGCGGTCAGCTGCTTCAGGAGCTTCGGCTTCCTGCTCAACAACGAGCTCACCGACTTCAACTTCACGCCTCAGGCGAAGGACGATGTGTCGGGCTTCAACCCGGGCGCGAACGACGTCGTGCCCGGCAAGCGCCCGCGCAGCAGCATGGTGCCGACGATGATCTTCGACTCGAGCGGCCGGCCGCTGATCGCGTACGGTTCCCCCGGCGGCGCGACGATCATCAACTCGGTGCTCAACGTCACGCTGAACCTGATCGACCACGGCATGACGCTGCAGGATGCCATCGACGCGCCGAGGCTGTCCGTCACCTCGGCGGCCGGGACGGTGGGCTTCGACGACGGTGCGCCGGGCGGGCGCTTCCAGGGCTTCGCGCCGGCGGCGCTGAACGGCCTGCGCGATCTCGGCCATCCGGTCAGCGGCAACAGCCCGTCGGCCATCGGCTCGGTGCAGGCGGTGGTCGTCGAGCCGAGGACCGGCAAGCAGTTCGGCGGCGCCGATTCCCGGCGCGAGGGCACGGTGATCGGTCTGCCGCGGTCGCGCGGCGGGCGCTGATCGCCCGGGGTCGGCTCCCGCCGGCCCCGCGTGCTACAGCACGACCTTGACCATCGGGTGCGTGCTCAGCGTGCGGTAGAGCTCGTCGAGCTGCGCGCGACTGGTCGCGGTGACGGTGATCGTGATGCCGAGGTAATTGCCGCCGCGACTGGCGCGGGTTTCGACCGTCGCGGCGTCGAAACCCGGGTCGAAGCGGCGCGCGACCGAGACGATCGCCTCGACGAAGCCCTCGGCCCGCACCCCCATCACCTTGATCGGGAACGCGCACGGGTACTCGATCAGGCTCGACTCGGGCGGGATCTCGCGCATCGCAGGCGTCGTCGTGGCGCTGCCGGCGCGGTCAGAGGCATTGTTCGCGCTTGGCGCGCTGGTAGGCTTCGTACAGGCGCGCGTAGACCGGCCCAGGCTTGCCGCGCAGCGCGCCGTGGCCGACCGGCTCGCCGTCCAGGCGCGTCACCGCCAGCACCTCCTTGGTCGCCGACGACAGCATCACCTCGTCGGCGCTGCGCAGGTCGGCCTCGGCGATCGGGCGCAGGTTGTACGCAATGCCCTCGTCCTCGCACAGCTCGCGCAGCAGGTCGACGCGGATGCCCTCGAGGACATGCTCGCTCTTGGGCGGGCCCAGCAGCGCGCCCTCGTGGACGATCCAGACGTTGCTCGCCGAGGCCTCGGTCAGGAAGCCGTCGCGCAGCATGATCGTCTCGGCCGCACCCTGGTCGGCCGAGATCTGGCGCGCCAGCACGTTGCCCAGCAGGCTGGTGCTCTTGATGTCGCCGCGTTCCCAGCGGAAGTCGCGCGCGGTCACGCAGGCCACGCCGTGGTGGCGCTGCTCGGCCGTCGGCGGCTTCATCGCGCTGGCCATCATGAAGACGGTCGGCTCGATGTCCGGCGGCATCACGTGGTCGCGCAGCGCCACGCCACGCGTGACCTGGATGTAGACGAGCTGGTCGGCCACCCCGGTCTGCGCCTGCATCGCCTGCACCAGGCGGCGCGCGGCGGCGAGCCACTGCTCGCGCGTGCGAGGCGGCACGATGCGTATCCTGGCCAGCCCGCGCGCCAGCCTCGCCATGTGCTCGTCGAAACGGAACAGCCGGCCTGCGTAGACCGGCACGACTTCGTAGACGCCGTCGCCGAAGATGAAGCCACGGTCCATCGGGCTGATCCGCGCCTGGGCCAGCGGCATCAGTTCGCCGTCGAGTTCGCAGGGCGTATCGGGCAGCTTGGTCATGCGGCGCTTTCGCGGTGGGGGAAGGCGGTGCGCGGCCGGGCTGCGACCGCGGGCGGCGACCAGCTTAGCGGATCCACAGCCGCAGCGCATCCCAGGCGCGGCCGAAGACGCCGGCCAGAGGCACCGGCTCGAGCACCTCCAGCGGGACGCGGCGGACCTCGTCGCCCCCCGCGGTGTGCACGCGCAGCGTGCCCACCACCTGGCCCGACTCCAGCGGCGCGACCAGCGGGTCGGTGCGCTCGGCGCTGGTCGCGAGCCAGGCGCCGGCGCCGCGCGGCACCGTCACCGTCAGCCCGCCGGGCACGCCCAGGCCGACCTGGTCGAGCCGCCCCTTCCACACCGGCACCGTGGTCGCCGCCTTGCCCGGCTCGAGCAGCCGCACCATGTCCCAGGCCTGCCAGCCCCAGTTGAGCAGCTTCTCGCTTTCGCTGGCGCGCGCGCCGCGCGAATCGGTCCCCAGCACGACGCTGAGCAGACGCCGCTCGCCCGCGGGGGTGTCGCGCCGCGCGCTGGCCACCAGGCAGTAGCCGGCGGCCTCGGTGTAGCCGGTCTTCATGCCGTCGACGGTCGGGTCGCGACCCAGCAGCATGTTGCGGTTGTCCTGACGGATGCCGTTGAAGGCGTACTCGCGCAGCGAGTAGTAGCGGTAGCCGTCGGGGAAGTCGCGGATCAACCTCGCGGCGATCGTCGCGACGTCGCGCGCGCTGCTGTAGTGGCCGGGCTCGGTCAGCCCGGTGACGTTGCGGAACTGCGTGTTCTTCAGCCCCCAGGCCTGCGCCTGCCGGTTCATCGCCTCGACGAAGGTCTCGACGCTGCCGGCCACCCCCTCGGCCAGCGCGACCGAGGCGTCGTTGCCGCTTTGCACGATCATGCCGCGCAGCAGCTCGTCGACCTTGGGCTTCATGCGCGGATCGATGAACATCATCGAGCCGCCGCCCTTGCGCTCGTTCCACGCCCGCTCGGACACCGGCAGCGTCTGCTCCAGCGTGAGCTTGCCGTCCTTCAGCGCCTGGAGGACGAGGTAGGCGGTCATGATCTTGGTCAGCGACGCCGGGTCGGCGCGCGCGTCGGCATCGCGCTCGGCGAGCACCTGGTCGCTCGACAGGTCGACGAGCAGGTACTGGCGCGCGGCCAGCGTCGGCGGCTGCGGCAGTTCGGCCGCGGCCGGTGCAGCCGCGAGCACGACGAGGACGGACAGCGCGAGGGCGGCGGCGCGGCGTGCGCGCGAACCGATGGAGGCGGTCGGCAGGATCAGGGGCATCGGACAAGGAAATGGCACGGTGAGGACGCCGCCGGCGCGGGTTCGCCCGCGCCGGCGGTGCAGGATCAGCGACAGGCCTGGACGACGATGCGCTTGAGCACGCCGAGCTGGCCGTGGAAGAAGTGGCCGACGCCGGGGACGACGACGACCGGCAGCGTCTGCGGCCGCGCCCAGTCGAGCACCGCCGCCAGCGGGACGACGTCGTCGGCCTCGCCGTGGACGACCAGCGCCGATTCGGACACCGGCGGCGCCGGGAAGTTCGCCACCGCCGGCCCGACCAGCACCAGCGGGAACGGCCGCGTGCCACCGGCATCGGCCAGGCAGGCCGCAGCGCGCGCGGCCATCGCGCCGCCGAAGCTGAAGCCGCCCAGCGCCAGCGGCTGACTCGCGTCGGCGCCCGTGGCGACGACGGCGAGCAGGTCATCGACCTCGCCGCGCCCCTCGTCCCAGGCGCCGGCCGAGCCGCCGACGCCGCGGAAGTTGAAGCGCAGCGCGCGCCAGCCGAGCTGGACGAAGGCGCGCGCCAGCGTCTGCACGACCTTGTTGTCCATCGTGCCGCCGTGCAGCGGGTGCGGGTGCGCGAGCACGGCGGTGCCGCGTGGCGCCTCGCCGACCGGGTCGTCGGCGGCGCAGACCAGCGTGCCGGCCGGACCGGCGATCTCGAATCGCCGCGTGCCCGCCCTCATCGGCCGACGTCGGGCGCCAGCAGCAGGCGTGGCACGACCTCGCCGTGCTGCAGGTGACGCTCGACGATCTCGTCGATGTCGCTCTTGTCGACGTAGGTGTACCAGGTGCCCTCGGGGTAGACGACGGCGACCGGCCCGCCGGCACAGCGGTCGAGGCAGCCGGCCTTGTTGACACGCACCTTGCCGGGGCCCGCCAGCCCGAGCGCCTTGACGCGTTGCTTGCAGTGGTCGAAGGCGCCCATCGAGTCGTGCTGCGCGCAGGCGGCCTCGCCGTTGTCGCGCTGGTTGACACAGAAGAAGATGTGGCGCTGGAAGTAGGGCGTCATGGGGCGATTGTAGGCAGCCGCGTGCGCGCGGCGCTCAGAACGGCTTGACGACGACGAGCACGACGATGGCGGCGAACAGCAGCACCGTGACCTCGTTGAAGACACGGTACCAGCGGTGGCTGCGCCGGTTGTCCAGCGCCTCGAAGCGGCGCAGCAACCGGCGGCAGGCCTCGTGGTAGCCGAGGACGACGACGACCAGCGCCAGCTTCGCGTGCATCCAGCCGCCACCGATGCCGTAGCCGAGCCACAGCCACAGGCCGAGCGTCACCGCCGGAACCATCAGCAGGTTGGTGAAGCGGTAGAGCTTGCGCGCCATCAGCAGCAGCCGCTCGCGCTCGGCGTGGCTGTCGGCGGGCACCATCGCCAGGTTGACGAACAGCCGCGGCAGGTAGAACAGCCCCGCGAACCACGCGGCGACGAAGACGATGTGGAAGGCCTTGACCCACAGGTAGCCGGTGCTCATGCGGGCATTATGGTCGGCCACCGGCACTGCGCCGGCGCAGGCGTCCGTGGCGCGCCGCGCTGGCGGACGGACAAAAAAAGAGGCCCCGGCGGGCGCCGGGGCCGCGAAGCCTCATCGCTGTCGTGCAACAAGGCACCTGCTCAGGGAGGAAAAGCAGGGGGATCCGGCCTCGCGGCCCTCACCCGCGGCTCACTGTATCAGAATGTGAGCCACTTGGGGGTCTCTCGCGCTGCGCTTATCGTCGGCGCTGCGGCGCGGCAAGGCCATTCGCAGCGCCGCACGGCGCAGGGGTGCCGCGACGGCATGCATCCGTCGTCGTCGGCCCCGCTTCCCGCATCGAAACGACCGGCCCGCCGGGGCCAGGGAGCCCGCTCTTGATCCAGCCGCCGCCATTTCCTGCCAGCCGCCCGCGCCGCCTGCGCCGCGACGCCTTCACGCGTGCGCTCGTGCGCGAGAACCGGCTCGCGCCCGAGGACCTGATCCTGCCGGTCTTCCTGCTCGAGGGCCGCGGCCGCGTGCAGGACGTCGCCAGCATGCCCGGCGTGCAGCGGCGCAGCGTCGACGGCCTGTTCGAGATCGCCGAGCAGTGTGTCGCGCTCGGCATCCCGGTGCTGGCGCTGTTCCCGGTGCTCGACCCGGCGCTCAAGACCCCCGACGGTCGCGAGGCGACCAATCCCGAGGGCCTGGTGCCGACCGCGGTGCGCGAGCTCAAGCGGCGCTTCCCGGGTTTGGGGCTGCTGACCGACGTCGCGCTGGACCCCTACACCAGCCACGGCCAGGACGGGCTGCTCGACGAGACCGGCTACATCGTCAACGACGAGACGGTCTCGGTGCTGACCCGGCAGGCGCTGGTGCAGGCCGAGGCCGGGGTCGACATCGTCGCGCCGAGCGACATGATGGACGGCCGGATCGGCGCCCTCCGCGGCGCGCTGGAGGCCGCCGGCCACGTTCACACCCGCATCATGGCCTACAGCGCCAAGTACGCGAGCGCCTTCTACGGCCCGTTCCGCGACGCCGTGGGCAGCGCCGGCAACCTGGGCAAGGCCGACAAGAAGGTCTACCAGATGGACCCGGGCAACGGCGACGAGGCGCTGCGCGAGGTCGCGCTGGACATCGCCGAGGGCGCCGACATGGTGATGGTCAAGCCCGGCATGCCCTACCTGGACATCGTGCGCCGGGTCAAGGACGCGTTCCGGATGCCGACCTTCGCCTACCAGGTCAGCGGCGAATACTCGATGCTCAAGGCCGCGGCGGCACAGGGCTGGCTGGACCACGACGCGGTGATGATGGAAGCGCTGCTGGCCTTCCGGCGCGCCGGCGCCGACGGCGTGCTGAGCTACTTCGCGCTCGACGCGGCGCGGCTGCTGCGCCGCGGCTGACCCGGCCCGATCGACGCGATGCGCCGCTACGATGCACGCCGGGCCGCGCGCAGGCGGCAGGAGGGAACGAGGCCATGCCGGTGATCGTGATCGCCAACCCCAAGGGCGGGGTCGGCAAGAGCACGCTGGCGACCAACGTCGCCGGCGCGCTGGCTGCGGCCGGGCACACACCGATGCTCGGCGACGTCGACCGCCAGCAGTCCTCGCGCCAGTGGCTGGCGCTGCGGCCGTCGCCGTTGGCGCCGATCCGCGGCTGGGAGCTGGACGCGGGCGATGTGGTCCGCCCGCCCAAGGGCACGACGCACGTCGTGCTCGACACGCCGGCCGGGCTGCACGGCAAGCGGCTGGACGCCGTGCTGCGCATCGCCGACCAGGTGTTGGTGCCGCTGCAGGCCAGCCTGTTCGACATCCAGGCCACGCACGGCTTCGTGCACGCGCTGGCCGCGCACAAGCGCGCCGGCAGCTTTCGTGCCGCGCTGGTGGCGATGCGGGTGCGCGAGCACACGATCGCGGTCGACCAGCTCCGCCACTGGACCGCCACGCTGGCGCTGCCGCTGGTGGCGTCGTTGCGCGACACGCAGAACTACGTCCACCTCGCGGCGCGCGGGCTGACGCTGTGGGACGTCGCCCCCGGGCGCGTCGCACGCGACCTCGAGCAATGGGCGCCGCTGCTGGACTGGCTGGGCCTCGCGCCGGCGGGCGGCGCGGCTCCCCAGGCGACACCTTCCACGACCTCCCCGACGGAGTACCCCGCATGAGACGCTTCGCCCGCCTCGCCGAGCTGCAGCCGCTGGTCGGCCAGGAGATCGGAGTCAGCGATTGGATCGGGATCGACCAGGCGCGCATCGACCGCTTCGCCGACGCCACCGGCGACCACCAGTGGATCCACGTCGATCCCGCGCGCGCAGCCGCCGGCCCGTTCGGCGCCACGATCGCGCACGGCTTCCTGACGCTGTCGCTGCTGCCGGCGATGGGGATGGCGGCGTTCGCGATCGACGGCCTGCGCATGAGCGTCAACTACGGGCTGGACCGGGTTCGCTTCCCGGCACCGGTACGCGCGGGCAGCCGGTTGCGCGGGCGCTTCGTGTTGCGCGAGTACCAGCCGATCGAGGGCGGGGCACAGCTCGTCGTCGAGTGCACGATGGAGATCGAGGGCGGCGCCAAGCCGGCCTGCGTCGCGCTGGCGGTGTCGCGGCGATTCGTCTGAAGGCGCGCCGCAGCCCCACCGCGCACGGCGCGCCGGACTCCTACCAACGGGGGCACGCCGGCACGCGCGACACGGCGTAGGATGCGCGTCGGCTGCGGCGCCTGGGCCGCGGGGCGCCGCCACACCGGGCACCGCGGCCGCAGCGGCGGCGTGCCGGCCGCCGCGACCGCACGGGGGACGCTGCGATGAAGGTGCTGCTGGTCGACGACCATCCGCTGATCCTGGCCGCGCTCGAAGGCGTGATCCAGGGGCTGGGCGACGATGTCACCGTGGTCGGTGTGGCCACCGCCGAGGCCGCGCGCCAGGCGCTGCGCGACGACGACAGCTTCGACCTCGTGTTGCTCGACCTGGCGCTGGGCGAGGTCGACGGCTTCGAGGTGCTGGCCGAACTGCGCGCGACCTGGCCGGCGGTGCCGGTGGTCGTCGTCTCGGCGTCCGAGCGCACGAGCGACGTCATCCGCGCGCTCGACCTCGGCGCGATGGGCTTCGTGCCCAAGCGGACGACCAACGACGCGCTGGCCGAGGCGCTGAGGCTGGTGATGTCCGGCGGCCTGTACGTGCCGCCGTCGATGCTCGGGCTGGAGCGCGTGCCGCGCGGCGACGAGGTCGACACCGAGCCTCAGGTCATGCGGCCGCTGGGCGATCACGCGGAACCGGCACCGCACCAGCGCGTGGGCTCGCTCGACTCGATCGGCCTGACGCCGCGCCAGACCGAGGTGCTGGCACTGCTGCTGCAGGGGTTGCCGAACAAGCTGATCGCGCGCCAGCTCGGCGTCTCGGTCGAGACCGTCAAGGACCATGTCGCGGCGGTGCTGCGCGCGCTGGGGGTCAGCACGCGCACGCAGGCGGTGCTCGCAGTCAGCCAGATGACGCAGCGCCAAGGCGGTTTCAGCACCATGCGGCAGGCGCCGCGCTGAGCGCGCGTGGCGACCGCCCGATCGGCCGTCGTGCCGGCTGCAGGCACGCCTGGCGCGCAACCCGTCGATCGCGATGCGGCGCCGGACGGCGAGCCCGCCATCGAGCGCCGCCGCATCCCGCGCGAGATCGACCACCTGCGCGCACTGGCGGTGCAGACGCCGGCCTCGCTGGCCGGCAATGCCATCGGGCTGACGCTGCTGGGCGCAATCTTCTGGCCCCTGGCCGGGCGCGGCGCGATGCTCGCCTGGCTGGGCTGCGGCGTGCTGCTGTGGCTGATGCGGCTGGCGCATCACTGGCGCTACCGGCGCGCCAGCCAGCACGACGACGACGACGCACTTCACGGCTGGCGCAAGGGCTGGCGCGCCCTGGTCGTCGCGCAGGGTGCGATGTGGGGCGTGGCGGCGTGGTTGTTCTGGGGCCTGGGCGAGCCCTACCACCGGCTCGCGCTGCTGCTGATCGTCTACAGCTACTGCCTGGGCGCGGTGCAGCTGCTGGCCGGCCAGTGGCGGCTGTTCCTGGTCTTGTCCATCGTCGTGCTGCTGCCGGCGATCGTGCGCGTCGCCAGCGACGACAGCTGGCCGTGGCACTGGCCGCTGGCCGGCGTCATGCTGCTGCTGTTCGCGCTCGCGCTGCTGATGGGCCGCACCGCGGGCACCGCGCTGCGGCAGGCGATCGAGCTGAAGACGCGCACCGACCAGGTGGCGATGCAGCTTCGCATCGACAAGGCCGAGGCCGAGGCGGCGCGCCGCGCCGCCGAGGCCGCGAGCCAGGCCAAGACGCAGTTCTTCGCCGCCGCCAGCCACGACCTGCGCCAGCCGCTGCACGCGATGGGGCTGTTTGCCGAAGCGTTGCGCCAGCGCTCGCGCGACCCCGAGGTCGCGTCGCTCGTGCACAGCATCAACGAGTCGGTCGACGCGCTCGAGGGGCTGTTCGCCGAGCTGCTCGACATCACCCGCATCGACTCGGGCGGCGTCGAGCCGCGGCCGCAGCCGCTTCGCCTGCGCGAGCTGTTCGCGCGGCTGCGGCTGCACTTCGAGCCGCTCGCGTTCGAGAAGGGGCTGCTGCTCACGCTGCGCGGCGGCGAGCGAGTCGTCCACGCCGACCCGGTGCTGCTCGAGCGCATCCTGCGCAACCTGGTCAGCAACGCGCTGCGCTACACCGACGACGGCGGTGTGCTGGTCGGCGCCCGTGCACGCGGGGACCGCGTCCTGCTGCAGGTCTGGGACAGCGGCATCGGCATCGCCGAGGCCAGCCTGCCGCGCATCTTCGACGAGTTCTACCAGGTCCAGGGCCAGCGGCCGCCCGGGCCGCAGCAGCGCAAGGGGCTGGGGCTGGGGCTGGCGATCGTGCGCAGGCTGGCCGACCTGATGGAAGCGCCGCTGACGGTGCACTCGCGCGTCGGCCACGGCAGCGTCTTCGCGCTCGAGCTGCCCGCGGGCGAGACGCCGCAGGCCCCGGACCAGCCCGCCGGCGGCCTCAAGGCGCCGATCGGGTTGGCACTCGACGGCCGGCTGGTCCTCGTCGTCGAGGACGAGGCTGCGGTGCGCGACGGCTTGGTCGTGCTGCTGCAGGCCTGGGGCGCCGACGTGCTCGCGCTCGACACGGCCGAGGCCGTCGACGCCTGGCTCGCCGCGGCCCCGCCGCGCGCGCCGGACCTGCTGCTCGTCGACTACCGGCTGCCCGAGGCCCGCACCGGCATCGAGGTGCTGGCGCGGGTGCGCGCGCACTGGCCCGCCGTGACGCTGCCGGCGGTCCTGGTCACGGGAAGCACGATGGGGGGACACGAGGCGCAGGCCGAGCAGCACGACTACCACCTGCTGATCAAGCCGGTGCTGCCGGCCAGGCTGCGCGCGATGATCGCCTACAAGCTCGGGCTGCGGCAGGGCTCGCAGGCGGCGGGCTGAAGGGCCCGAGCAAACGATCGCGACGCCGTTCCTTCTCAGGCGGTCGCCGAGACGAAGGCGCCGCTGCGCTGCAGCAGGCGCAGCGTCAGCAGTCGTGCGTGCAGCAGCCAGCGGCCGCTCTCGGCGCGGCAGTGGACCACCTCGACCACCGTGTCGAGCGCCTCGGTGCGCACGCGCGCAATGCCGCCGACCGGCGCCGGCAGCGCACTGGCCGCGCGCAGGCCGCTGAACGACAGGTCGAGCAGTTGCACCGCCTGCGGGCGCGTGGCGCCGGCGGGCAGCCACAGCGCGGCCTCGTCGCGGTCGACGCGCGGGCTGCCGCGGCGACCGGCCCAGGCCTCCAGGCCGTCGTCCAGGCGCGGCGGCAGCGCCAGCGGCGCGCCGCAGCCGGCGCAGCTCACGGCTCGCCCGGGCAGGCCGCACATCGGGCAGTCGCCACGGCGGGCCGGCGCGGCCACGGGCATCGCGGCCAGGGCATACGCGCTTCGCGCCTGATCGTTCGTCATCCGACTTGCTCCCGCATCGTCGTCTTGTCGGCGGCGCAGGCCAGGACTTGAGGGTCCCGGGAGGCTGTCGGACTTTGGGAGGGCCCTCCCAAAGTCCGACAGCCTCCTGGGCCGCCCGATGATGGCACCGTTCGCCATATTGCCTCAACGCCGCGGCGGCGGCAGCGATCCGGCGATGCACCACTGCGCCGTCCAGTAGGTCGCCAGCACCCACAGCGAGGCCATCGGCAGCGGATCGGCAAAGCGGTTTGCCGCCAGCAGCGCGTCCGAGGCGAGGAACAGCGCGCCGCCCACGGCGAGCCACGGCCCGGCCAGACCCACGCGCCAGCGCACCGCTGCCTGCGCCGCCATCGCCGCCAGCGCGACGACGTAGGCGACGACCGGCACGCGCAGCGGCGCCGGGATCCCGGGCCACAGCCAGGCCAGCACCGCGCCAGCGACCCCCGCGTAGACGACGAAGGGAAGCGGGCGCGCCGCCAGCCGGATCCCGCGCGTGAAGGCGACCAGGTAGCACAGGTGGGCGATGAGAAAACTGACCAGCCCGGGCAGGAAGCCGCGGTCGGGCCACAGCAGCGCGACATCGCCGGCCAGCGACCAAGCCAGCCCCGCCAGCACCCAGCGCCGCAACACCGGCGTGTCCCGACCACGCCCGGCCGCGTAAGCGATGATGCCGATCGTCGCCAGCGGCTTGAAGACCATGTTCATCCATGGCTGGCCGAACGCCCAGGGCGCCGAGACGATCGCCAGCAGGGCCGCGACGGCGGTCAGGCCGGCCAGCGTGGCCGTGCGCGGGGACAGGTTCACGACGGGGTCTCCTCGGAGGGGACCCGCGCGGCCAGCTCGGCGCGCAGCCGCTTGAGCCGCTCGCGCGGGTCGTCCTTGACCACGGCGGCGTCGAGTTTCATCTCGGCGACGAAGCGGCTCGGTTGCGCCGGCACGGTCTCGCGCCCGCGCTTGCGCCGGCGCAGCGTGCTGACCAGCAGCGTGCGCTGCGCGCGCGTGATGCCGACGTACATCAGCCGCCGCTCCTCGTGCAGCCGCTCGGCGCTCAGCGCCTCGCCGTCGGCGCGAAACGGCAGCAGCCCCTCGACGACGCCGGCGAGCACGACGTGCGGCCATTCCAGCCCCTTGGCGGCGTGCAGCGTCGACAGCGTGACGACGTCGGCGTCGTCGCCGCGCTCGGCCAGGCTGAGGATGACGTTGATCGTCTGCGCCACTTGCAGCACGTTGCCGCGCCCGCGCCCGGCGTCGTCGTCGGCCTCGCAGCGGCGCGCGATCCAGTCGACGAAGTCGATCACGTTGGTCCAGCGCGCGACGGCCAGCGCCTGGCTGTCGGCGCCGTCGTGCAGGTGCTGCTCGTAGCCGATCTCGGTCAGCCACGCCAGCAGCAGCGCGCGCGCCGCCTCGGCGCCCTCGGCCTGGCGCGCACGCTCGGCCAGATCGCCGAGTTCGCGCCCGAAGGCGTGCAGGCTGGCGATCGCGCGCGGCGCCAGCACCGACGGCAGGCTGGGGGCGGCGAGGGCCGCGAACAGGCTGCAGCGGCGCCGGGCGGCGAATTCGCCCAGGGTCGCCAGCGTCTGGTGGCCGATGCCGCGGCGCGGCGTCGTCGCCGCGCGCAGGAAGGCCGGGTCGTCGTCCTCGTTGACGAGCAGCCGCAGCCAGGCGACCAGGTCCTTGATCTCGGCGCGGTCGAAGAAGCTCTGCCCGCCCGAGACCTTGTACGGGATCTGCGCCGCGCGCAGCTTGTGCTCGAAGGCGCGCGACTGGTGGTTGGCGCGGTACAGGATCGCGAAGTCCGCCAGCCGCGTGGCCGCCCCGGCGGCGCGCAGCGCCTGGATGCGCGCCACCGCGCGCTCGGCCTCGTGCTCCTCGCCGTCGCACTCGACGACGCGCACCGGCTCGCCGTCGCCGAGCTCGCTCCACAGCGTCTTGTCGAACAGCTTGGGGTTGTTCGCGATGACGGCATTGGCGGCGCGCAGGATATGCCCGGTCGAGCGGTAGTTCTGCTCCAGCGGGATGACCTGCAGGGCCGGGAAGTCCTCGGCCAGGCGCTTCAGGTTGTCCAGCGTCGCGCCGCGCCAGCCGTAGATGCTCTGGTCGTCGTCGCCGACGGCGGTGAACCGCGCGCGCTCGCCGACGAGCTCGCGCAGCAGCTCGTACTGCACCGCGTTGGTGTCCTGAACCTCGTCGACGAGGATGTGGTGCAGCCGCTGGCGCCACTTCGCGCGCGCCTCGGCGTCGCGCCGCAGCAGCGCCAGCGGCAGCGTGATCAGGTCGTCGAAGTCGACCGCCTGGTAGGCTGCGAGCCGATCCTGGTATTGCCGCATCAGCCGCGCGGCCTGCTGCTCGTCGGCGTCGGTCGCGGCGGCCGCGGCGCCGTCGGCGTCTAGACCCTGGTTCTTCCAGCGGCTGATCGCCCACTGCCAGCGCCGCGCGCGCGCGTTGTCGCTGCAGCCGCCGGCCTCGCGCAGCAGCCCGAGCACGTCGTCGGCGTCGAGGATCGAGAAGCTGGGCTTGAGCCCGATGCGCTCGCCGTCCTCGCGCAGCATGCGCACGCCGAGCGCGTGGAAGGTCGCCACCACCAGCTCGCGCGCCGCCTTCGGCCCGGCCAGCGCGCGGGCGCGCTCGCGCATCTCCTGCGCCGCCTTGTTGGTGAAGGTGATGGCCGCGATCTGCGACGGCTCGAGCCCGTGCTGCAGCAGCCGCACGATCTTGTGCGCGATCACGCGCGTCTTGCCCGACCCGGCGCCGGCCAGCACCAGGCAGGGCCCTCGCAGGTGGTGCACGGCGCGCAGCTGGGCGGGGTTGAGGGTCTCGGTCATCGGCGGCGGGCCGGCGTGCCCTGCGGGGGGCGGCTCGGTCGGGGCGTCGCATGATAGCGACGCGGCCGCGAGGCCCGGCGTCGCGCCGTGCCCGACAATCCCCCTGATGTGGCGCGTGCCTGGACCCAGCCGGCGCGAGTGTGTGCTCGCTTTGCTTTCGATGCCTGTCTTTTCGGCCCGGGCGCTGACCTGTGCCGATCCGGATCTGTGGATCGACGGCGATCGGCCGAGCACGCTGGCCGGCGAGGCGGTGGCGCTTCTCGCCGCCGCCGGCGACCATGGGCTGGATCCCGGCGACTACGCCGCCGCCGCGCTGGCGGACCTGCTGGCGACCGCGCGGTCGTCGGGGGCCGGCGGCGCGCAGGCGGCGCGCGAGCTCGCTGCGACGCTGCCGGTGGCACTGCGGGCGATGCTCGCCGACCTCGCCTTCGGCCGCGTCGACCCGCGAACGATCCACCACCGCTTCAGTGTCGCCCCACGCGCCGGGTTCGACCCCGCGGCGGTGCTCGCTCTGGCTTGCGATCGAGGGTCGCTGGCCGGCGCGGTGGCGGCGGCCGCGCCGCCGCTGCCGCTGTATCGCCAGCTGATGCACGCGCTGGCCGCCTATCGGCGGTTGGCCGACCATCCGGCCTGGGCGCAGCCGCTGCCGCCGCTGCCCGGCGCCTCGGGCGCACGTGCCGGACGCCTCGATCCGGGTCAGCCCTGGGGCGGCCTGGCGCTGCTCGCCGAGCGGCTGCGCGCGCTGGGCGACCTCCCGGCGGCCGGCGCCGAGACCGCACCGGCGGCCCACGATGCGGCGCTGGTCGACGCGGTGCGGGCCTTCCAGGGCCGGCATGGCCTGCTCGTCGACGGCATCGTCGGGCGCGCCACGCGGGCCGCGCTCGAGGTCACGCCATCGGCCCGCGCGCGCCAGATCGCCTTGACGATGGAGCGGCTGCGCTGGACGCCGCTGATGCAGGCTGCGCGCATGGTCGTCGTCAACGTCCCCGAGTACACGCTGCGCGGCTACGAGGTGGTCGATGGCCGCATCCGGGTGCGGCTGCAGATGCGCGTCATCGTCGGCGCGGCGCTGGACCGCGAGACGCCGCTGTTCGACGAGCGCATGCGCCACGTCGAGTTCAGCCCGTACTGGAACGTGCCGCCGTCGATCGCGCGCGAGGAGACGGTGCCGCGGCTGCGGCGCGACCCCGGCTACTGGCAGCGCCAGGGATTCGAGTTCGTCGGCCCGGCCGGCGCCGTCGACACCGTGCTGACGCGCGGCAAGCTCGACGCCGTCGTCGCCGGCGCGCTGCGCATCCGCCAGCGGCCCGGGCCGGCCAATGCGCTGGGGGGCGTCAAGTTCGTCTTCCCGAACCGCGACGCGATCTACCTGCACCACACGCCGTCGACCGGGCTGTTCGCGCGCGACCGGCGCGACCTCAGCCACGGCTGCATCCGCATCGAGGATCCGCTCGCGCTGGCGCGGTTCGCGCTGGACGGCCTGCCCGGCTGGGACGACGCGAGCCTGCGCGAGGCGATGACCGCGGGCCGCTCGCGCACGGTGTCGCTGCCGGCGCCGCTGCCGGTGCTGATCGCCTACGGAACCGTCGTCGTCAAGGACGGTCGGATCCACTTCTATGATGACGTCTACGGGCACGACGCCCGTCTGGACGAGGCGCTGCGCCGGCGCCGCCCCCCGCCGCTCGACCGAGGAAGCCCCGCCCGATGACCGCCACGCCGACCCGCCGCCGCCTGCTCGCACTCGGACTTCGCCACGGCGCCGGGCTGTCGGCGGTGGCCGCGCTGCCGGAGCTGGCGCTGCCGGCGCGCGCCGCGCCGGCGCGCGCGCGCGGGCTCGAGATGCGCCACCTGCATACGCGCGAGCACATCGACATCGTCTACGCGCGCGATGGCAGCTACCTGCCGGAAGCCCTGCGGTCGCTGGACCGCTTCCTGCGCGACCACTACAGTGGCGCCGTGGGCCGCATCGACCCCAGGCTGCACGACCTGATGCACGCGCTGCGCCAGACGCTGGGCACCGACCGGCCCTTCGACATCGTGTCGGGCTACCGGGCGCCGGCGACCAATGCGCGCCTGAAGGCCACGCGCGGCGGCGGCGTGGCCACGCGCAGCCTGCACATGGACGGGCGCGCGATCGACCTGCGCATCCCCGGCGTGCCGCTGGCCGACCTGCGGGATGCGGCGCTCGCGCTGAAGGCGGGTGGGGTCGGCTACTACCCGCGCGACGGCTTCGTCCACGTCGATACCGGCCGCGTCCGGCGCTGGTAGCGCGACGGCGCGCCCGGCCCCGTCACACCGCGCGACGGCGCCGCACAGCCCGCCGGCGCCGGCCGCGAGAGGCCCTCGCCCGGGGCCGCGTCTGGGGAGTTCCCACCAGACTGACGCTTGCGCGCCGCGGCGCTTGTGCCCATATTGGATAAATGCACAAGGACGGCTCGATGCAAGCGACGGCCGCGCGGCGGGCCGCGGTGGCCGGCATGTTCTACCCGGGCGATGCGCAGGCGTTGCGCCGCGAGGTGGACGCCTGCCTGGGCGCCGGCCCGGTCGGCAAGGGGGCCGAATCGCGATCGGGCGCGGATCCGTCGGCAAAACCCAAGCTGCTCGTCGTCCCGCACGCCGGTTATGTCTATTCAGGTGCCGTCGCCGGCCAGGCCTATGCGCGGCTGCGCCCGCACGCGGGCAGGATCCGGCGCGTCGTCGTCCTCGGGCCCTCGCACCGCGTCGCGCTGCGCGGGCTCGCGCTGCCGGCGCACGATGTGTTCGAGACGCCTCTCGGCCGGGTCGCGGTCGATCCGGCGGCCCGCGCCGCGCTGGCCGGGCTGCCGCAGGTGTCGACCAGCGCGGCCGCGCACGCCGACGAGCATTCGATCGAGGTCCAGCTGCCGTTCCTGCAGCAGCTGCTCGGCGCCGGTTTCACGATCGTCCCGCTCGTCGTCGGCCAGGCCGGCGCCGACGAAGTCGCCCAGGTCCTGGAGCGGCTGTGGGGCGGCGACGAGACGCTCGTCGTCGTCAGCAGCGACCTGTCGCACTACCTGCCTTATGGCGAGGCGCAGGCCAAGGACGCGCGAACGGCCCGGCGCATTGCCGCCGGCGCGACCGACCTGCAACCCGACCAGGCCTGCGGCGCGCGCGCGCTCAACGGCGCGCTGCTCGCCCTGCGCCGGCACGCGCTGGCGCTGCGCCGCATCGACCTGTGCAACTCGGGCGATACCGCAGGCGACCGTCGGCGCGTCGTCGGCTATGCGGCCTTCGTCGCCACCGATGACGCGGACGCTACCGCGTGCGTCGACGACGGGGACGAGGCCTCGGCCGGGCGCGAGGGGCTGGGTGGCGCGCTGCTGGCGCGCGCGCACAACGCGATCGCCGTCCGGCTCGGCCTGGCGTCGGTCGACGAACCTGCGCATGGCGCGCTGGCCGCACCGGGTGCGACCTTCGTGACGCTCAAGGATGCGCGCGGCGGGCTGCGCGGCTGCATCGGCCGGCTCGAGCCCGACGCCCCGCTGGAGGTCGACGTGCGCCGCAACGCGCAGGCGGCGGCCTTCGCCGACCCGCGCTTCGCGCCGCTGGCCGCGCGCGAGTGGCCGGGGCTCGCGCTGTCGGTCTCGCTGCTCGGACCGCACGAGCCGCTGCCGCACCAGCCGGATGCGCGCCGCGCCGCGCGTGCGCTGCGCCCGGGTGTCGACGGCGTCGTGCTGGCCTGGCGCGGTCGGCGCGCGACCTTCCTGCCGCAGGTCTGGGCGCAACTGCCCGATGCCGACGATTTCGTCGCCGCGCTGCTGCACAAGGCCGGGCTGGGCGAGGGATTCTGGGCCGAGGACCTGACGCTGGCGCGCTACGAGGTGCGCTGTTTCGACGGCGTCGTCGGCCGCGGAGCCATGGCATGAATCGGCTGCCGCACAAGGCCGCCGCGCCCCCGCGCGCCGAGGCGCCCGATCCGGTCGATGCGCAGGCCGATGGCGCGCGCGCTGCCCAGTGGTGGCACCCGCTGCCCGACGGCCGCCTGCAGTGCGACCTGTGTCCGCGCGACTGCAAGCTGCACCCCGGCCAGCGCGGGCTGTGCTTCGTTCGCGCGCGTGCGCCGGCCGAACAGGGCGGCGGCATGCTGCTGACGACCTACGGCCGCAGCTCGGGCTTCTGCATCGATCCGATCGAGAAGAAGCCGCTGAACCACTTCCTGCCCGGCAGCAGCGTGCTGAGCTTCGGCACCGCCGGCTGCAACCTGGCGTGCAAGTTCTGCCAGAACTGGGACATCTCCAAGAGCCGCGAGATGGACCGGCTGATGGACCGCGCCAGCCCCGGGCGCATCGCCGAGGCGGCGCTGGCCACCGGCAGCGCGAGCGTGGCCTTCACCTACAACGACCCGGTGATCTTCGCCGAGTATGCGATCGACGCCGCCGAGGCCTGCCGCGCGCGCGGCGTGCGCACGGTCGCGGTGACCGCGGGCTACATCCACGCCGAGCCGCGACGCGCGTTCTTCCGGAGCATGGACGCGGCCAACGTCGACCTGAAGGGTTTCAGCGAGGACTTCTACGTCCGCCACACCGGGGCGCACCTGGCACCGGTGCTCGATACCTTGCAGTTCATCGTTCACGAGACCGACTGCTGGCTCGAGCTGACGACGCTGCTGATCCCGGGGGCGAACGACGGCGACGCCGAGCTGCACGCGATGACGCGCTGGGTCACCGAGCACCTGGGCCCGGACGTGCCGCTGCACTTCACGGCCTTCCATCCCGACTACCGCATGACCGAGGTGCCGCCGACGCCGGCGGCGACGCTGCGTCGCGCGCGGGCGATCGCGCGCGACAACGGGCTGCGCCACGTCTACACCGGCAATGTCCACGATACCGAGGGCGGGACGAGCTTCTGCCACGGTTGCGGCGAGGCGCTGATCGTTCGCGACTGGCACACGATCCGGCGTTACGCCCTCGATGAACAAGGCGCCTGCCCGCACTGCGGCACGACGCTGGCCGGGCGCTTCGGTGACCGCGCCGGACCGGGCGTGCCGCGGCGCATCCCGGTGCGGCTGGCGGCGCTGTAAGCCGGCGCGGGTCGGCGCCCGCGGCGCAGGCCGGTCGGTGCGTGCGCCGTCAGCCCGGCGCGCCGTCGCGAAGGGCCTCGAGCTCGTGCCGGCAACGTGCCGCCAGTGCCGCGGCGCGCTGGCCATCGGCGCCGCGCCGGTCGGGCGCATCGCGTGCGAGCAGCCCGGCGATCGCCGGCGCGAGCGCGGCCAGCGCGACCACCCTGGGCATGGCCCTGCCAGGCAGCTTCGTCGGCGTCCCAGGCCGCGATCACCGCGCGGTGCTTGCGCGCCGCGTCGCCGCGCCCCGGCGCCGCCAACGTGATGCGCGCCCGCGCGAACGCGCAGGCGACCAGGCGCAGGTGCAGGCTGCCGGCGACGACCGCGCGCGCGCCGGCGACGACGGCGCACAGATCCCACAGGTGCAGCGACTCGACGACCTGCACGCCGCGCGTCCCCAGCCGCGCCGCGAGCCGGCGCAGCACCGCGGCATCGTCGTGCCAGGGCGCGGCCCCGGCGCGAAGCAGCGCCACGCCGAGCGCGTTCGCGTGCGCGGCTGGCGCGATCGCGGCGGCCAGCGCGTCCAGCGTCGCGTCGTCGCCGAAGACCGCGCTGCACTGCAGCGCGATCCAGCCCCGCGGGAAGGCCGCGCGCAGCCGCGCCGGCTCGCCGCGCGCTGCATGCCTTGCGATGCGGCGGCCGAACAGCTCGGCGACCAGCACGGCGGGGTCGGGGACGAGGTTCGCCGCAATCCGCTGCGCCCGCATCCACGCCAGCGTGCGCGCATCGCGCACCGCGACCGCGTCGGCGCTGGCCAACGTCGTTCGCAGCTCGGCCTGCACCGACTGCGGCGCGCGCGCCAGCGCGACGCCGCCGACGCCGGCGTGGACGATGCGCACCGCCGCCGGGAAGCGCTCGCGCGCGACCGCATACGGCGTGCGCGCGCCGGTGCCGAGGACGCGCTGCGCCCAGGCTGCGCGCGCGGCCGCACGCCGCTGCCAGTAGACGGCGGCCGCGGGCGCCTCGGCCGCGTCCATCAGCATCAGCGCCGCCTGCCAGGCGCGGCATCCCAGCAGCTCGCCGCCGGCGTGCCACAGCAGCGCCGGACCATGCCGCCAGCGCGCGGCCAGCGACGGCAGCGCGTGCACGCGGTGACCGCCCAGCGGACGCAGGTCGCGATCGGCGAGGCCGGCGAAGGCGATCTGGCGCCCGGCGAGCAAGGCCTCGGCAACGTGGGCGAGCAGCATGTCGCCGAGGTTGTGGCGGTCGAAGGCCCCGAAGACGACGGCTGGCAACGCCGCGCCGGGGGCGACAATGCCTCGCTTCGATGAGTCGACGGGAGCTTCTCGCATGATCGGTTTCGAAGACTACGCCCGCCACGACGGCCTGGGGCTGGCCGAGCGGGTGCGCCGGCGCGAGCTGAGTGCCACCGAACTGCTCGACGCCGCGCTGGCGCGGCTGCAGGCGATCGACCCGGCGCTCAATGCGGTCGTACGCCGGCGCGACGCCGCCGCGCGCACCGAGGCCGCGCGCATCGATGCCGATCTGGCGCGCGGCGACGAGCAGGCCGCGGCCGCGCCCTTCGTCGGCGTGCCCTACCTGCTCAAGGACCTGATCGCGACCATCGCCGGCGAGCCGACCGGTCACGGCACGCGGCTGCTGGCCAACCTGCCGATGCCGCAGGACAGCGAGCTGGTACGACGGCTGCGCGCCGCCGGCCTCGTCATCGCCGCGCGCACCAACACGCCCGAGTTCGGCCTCACGCCGGTCACCGAGCCGGCGCTGTACGGCCCGACGCGCAACCCCTGGGCGCTGGACCGCAGCGCGGGCGGGTCCAGCGGCGGATCGGCGGCGGCGGTGGCCGCGCGCATCGTGCCGATGGCCAGCGGCGGGGACGGTGGCGGGTCGATCCGCATCCCGGCCTCGTGCTGCGGCCTGTTCGGGCTCAAGCCCAGCCGCGGCCGGGTGCCGACCGGGCCCGCGTTCGGCGAGATCTGGGACGGGCTGGCGGTCGAGCATGCGATCACGCGCACGGTGCGCGACAGCGCCGCGCTGCTGGACGCCAGCGCCGGCGCCGACGCGGGTGCGCCGTACGCCGCGCCGCCGCAGGCGCGGCCGTTCGTCGACGAGGTGGCGACCGAGCCAGGCCGGCTGCGCATCGCCTTCAGCGCCCAGACGCACTTCGGCAGCAAGGTCCACCCCGACTGTGTGGCGGCGATGCGCGACGCCGCCGAATTGCTCGCCTCGCTCGGCCACGAGGTCGACGAGGCGGCGCTGCCAGTCGAGCGCGAGGCCTGGTCGGTCGCCTTCGTGACCGTGCTGGCGGCGCAGACGCGAGCGCAGATCGAGGCGGTCGCGGCGGCCGCGGGTGCGCGGGTGCGGGCGGCGGACTTCGAGCCGGCGACTTACGCGCTCGGGCTGCTCGGACGGTCGATCGGCGCGTCGCGCTATGCCGCCGCGCGCCACACGCTGCAGATGGCGGCGCGCAAGCTGGCGCCGTTCTTCGCCCGCCACGACCTGCTGCTGACGCCGACGCTGGGCAGCCCGCCGCCACTGATCGGGGCCTTGCAGCCTAAGACGGCCGAGCTGCGCGCGATGCGCGCGATCAACGCGGCGGGCGCGGGCTGGCTGCTCGACCGGCTCGGCGTCGTCGGGCCGCTGGCCGAGCGCAGCTTCGACTTCATCCCGTTCACGCCGCTGTTCAACGTCACCGGGCAGCCGGCGATGTCGGTGCCGCTCTGGTGGAACGAGCAGGGGCTGCCGATCGGCGTGCAGCTGGTCGGCCGCTTCGGCGACGAGGCCACGCTGTTGCGCGTGGCCGGCCAGCTCGAGCGCGCCCGGCCCTGGGCCGATCGCGTGCCGCCTGCGGTCTGACCGGCCACGGGTTGCGGGACCCGAAGGCCTCGGCGCGACGTCACTCGCAGGGCAGCGGGGTCAGGCAGCCCGGGCAGGCGGCGTCGAACCACTTGCCGCCGCGCCCGCCGGTGCCGCCCTGGTTGGCCAGCATCTGGCCGAGCCAGCCGGCAAACGGCACGCCGGCCGAGGCCTCATCGTAGTAGTTGTCGTCGCGCAGCAGCGTGTGGTAGGCGCCCGCGGCCAGATAGTGGCGGAAGTTCGGCAGCCCGGCGTCGGCGGTGAGCGCGGCGAGCATTTGCTGGTTCCAGTCGATGGCCGGGTTCGGGCAGCTGCCGCCGGGGCCGTAGAACTGCTTCATCAACCCGTAGAAACCGATCTGGACCTCATCCAGCGCGGTCGTGAATTGCGCGACCTTGCTGCGCGGGTGCGCCTGCGCGACCGCGCGCATCAGCTGGTTACCGGGCAGCATCGTTGGCGCCTCGCCGAAGACCCAGGGCGCGAGCTGCGGGTTCCAGCTGTTGCGACCGACCGGGCCGGTGTCGAAGGCCTCGGTGGTCACGCCCTGGCTCGCGTCGGCGAGCAGCGCCGCGCGCGCCGGGCCGTAGCTGCGCTCGATCCAAGGGAAGTTGGCGGTCGCGCCGTAGCCGCCGGCGCTGACCCCGGTGACCAGGATCTGGCTCGGCTTGGGCAGCTCGCTCCTCATCCACGCGAGCACGGCCATGAAGTTGTCGAAGCCGCGATGAGTGATCTCGTACTGCGCGGGCAGGAAGGGGTTACCGGCGTTGAAGTAGGTCTTCGTCGTCGATCCGGTGTGGATGTCGCCGCTGCAGTAGGGGATGTAGACCATGCTCCAGTCGCGCACCGGGTTGTCGGCGCGCGTGGTGTCGAACATCCCGCCGATGCCGGCCGGTGTCGAGCCGGGCGGGATCGCCGGCACGTAGAACTGAGGCGCCGGCGACGGCAGGCCGGAGCCGATCGGGAAGCTGCAGGTCAGGTCGTCCCAGCACGCACCGCCGCCCTCGAAGTAGACGACGAGCTTGTCGCTGCGCCCCGGCCGGTGGAAGAAGCGGAAGCTCGGGTCGGTGCCGGGCAGCGCCGAGCAGCTCGGGCTGTAGCTCTGCCCGTCGACGCCGGTGACGCTGGCCGCCGGCGTGACCTCCTGCCAGTCGCGCGCTGGCAGCGGCTTCTTGGCCATCGCCGGCACGGCGGCCAGCGAGATCGCGATCGCGAGCATGCTCGAACCCAGGGTCGTTCGCACCATCGGTCTCCTCGTTCAAACGAAACCGCGCGAGCGCGGCGACCGATGGATGCTAGCGGCGCTGCCTTGTCCGCGTAGAGCGTGCGGACCCTCATTCGCGGGGGCGTGCGCCCTTCAGGGACTCGCCGCAAGCGTGCTGACGATCTGGATCCGGCTGCCCGTGCCTTCGGCGCTGACGCGGACCTGGACCGCGCGTCGCGCTGCCGGGTCGCCGAGCACCAGCGTGGTCGAGCCGTCGTCCGCGCCGCCGATCTCGGCCAGCTCCTTGCCGCCGGCGAGCACGCGCATCGCCTCGCGGTAGAAGAAGGCGACCTCGCGCGCCGGGTCGGGCGAGCGCTGCGACAGCAACAGCGTCGTGCCGCCGTCGGTGGCGACCTGCGAGGCGCCCTCGCCCTCGATCGTCGCGCGCGGATACAGCGGGACGCCGAGCGCAGCCTCGTCGGCGGCGACGGTCCGCACGTGCACCGTCGGGTCGGCCTGCATGAGCGGCGGGATCGGCGCGACCGGCGGCTCGGGCGCCGGTGCGGGGGCTACGACGTCGTCGCCGCAGCCTGCAGCCAGCACCGCGGCAAGCCACGCTGCGAGCAGCGCCGCCCGTGCCGACTCGCGTCGCGGTCGCACGTCGCTTATGCCGACCGAGGGCGTGTGCCGGGGCCACGGGCAGGAGGCATCCATGCTCGCGATGGTATCCGCGGCGCGCCGTGGCTGGCCGGCGGCCGGCCTGAGGCGATACTCCGCGCCGCGATGCAGTCCATCCTCGCCGTCACGGTGCCGTTCTTCGCCCTCGTGCTCGCCGGCTACCTGGCGGCGCACCGTCACGTCCTGCCCGAGAGCGCGATCCCGGGGCTCAACACCTTCGTGCTGTACTTCGCGCTGCCGGCGATGCTGTTCCGCTTCGGCGCCGGCACGCCGATCCTGCAGCTGTTCGACCCGGTCGTGCTCGGCGTCTACCTCGCCAGCGCGCTCTTGATCGTCTTCTTCACCGTCGCGATCACGTGGCGCGAGCCGGTCGGGCTGAAGGACGCCGCCTTCGGGGCCCTGGTGGCGGCATTCCCGAATACCGGCTTCATGGGCGTGCCGCTGCTGGTCGCGCTGCTCGGGCCAGCGGCGGCCGGGCCGGTGATCAGCGTCGTGCTGGCGGACCTGTTCGTGACGAGCTCCATCTGCATCGCGCTGGCGCAGGCCGGCGACGCGGTCGGCCACGGTGCGCGCGCCGGCGCGGTGCGCGCGCTGCGCGGCGCGCTGGCCAACCCGCTGCCGTGGGCGATCGCGCTCGGCGCACTGTTCTCGGTCGGGGGCTGGTCGTTGCCCGGGCCCGTCGACACGGTGGTGCGCATGCTCGCCGATGCCGCCACGCCGGTGGCGCTGTTCACGATCGGCGCCGTGCTGCACCGGGGCGGCCAGCATGCGCATACGCGCACGCCGCCGTCGCGCTACCTGCCGGTGGCCGCGGTCAAGTTGTTCGTCCATCCGCTGCTCGTCTTCGCGCTCGCGAGCACGGCGGTGCGGCTGGGGCTGCCGCTGTCGACCTTCCAGGCAACCGCGATCACCCTTGCGGCGGCGCTGCCGAGTGCCAGCAACGTCTCGCTGCTGGCCGAGCGCTACGGCGCCGACAACGGCCGCATCGCGCGCATCATCATGAGCAGCACCGCGGCCGCCTTCGTCAGCTTCTCGCTGCTGGCTTGGGGATTCGGGGCGCGGCCGTGAGCGAGCGCCCCCGTCAGATCGCCCCAGCCGCGCGCAGCGCGGCGATCTCGTCGGCGCCGAGGCCGAATTCCGCCAGCACCTCGTCGGTCTGCTGCCCCAGCAGCGGCGGCGCGCGGCGCATCGACGGCGGGGTGGCGGCCAGCTTGATCGGGCTGGCGACGAGTTCGACCACGCCGGCCAGCGGATGCGGCATCGTCGTCGTCATCCCGCGGTCGCGCACCTGCGGGTCGGCGAAGACCTCGGCGAGGTCGTTGATCGGCCCGCACGGCACCTTGGCGGCTTCCAGCGCCGCCAGCCAGTCGGCGCGTATGCGCGTTCGCATCAGCCCGGCGACGATCGGCACCAGCTGCTCGCGGTGGCGCACGCGGCCGGCGTTGGTCGCGAAGCGCGCGTCGGCCGCCAGGTCGGGCCGGCCGGCAACGGCGCAGAACTTGGCGAACTGGCCATCGTTGCCGACGGCCAGGATCATGTGCCCGTCGGCGGCCTCGAACACCTGGTACGGCACGATATTCTGGTGCGCGTTGCCCAGCCGCCGCGGCGGCTGCCGCGTGACGAGGTAGCTGGCGCCGAGGTTGGCGAGCATCGCGACCTGGCAGTCCAGCAGCGCCATGTCGATCGCCTGCCCCTGTCCGGTGGCGTCGCGGTGGCGCAGTGCGGCCAGGATCGCCACCGTCGCGTACATCCCGGTGAACAGGTCGGCGACCGCGACGCCGACCTTCTGCGGCCCGCCGCCGGGCATGTCGTCGCGCTCGCCGGTCACGCTCATCAGCCCGCCCAGGCCCTGGATCGCGTAGTCGTAGCCGGCGCGGTCGCGGTAGGGGCCGGTCTGGCCGAAGCCGGTGATCGAGCAGTAGACGAGCCGCGGCTGGATCGCCCGCAGCGACGCCGCGTCCAGCCCGTAGCGCGCCATGTCGCCGACCTTGAAGTTCTCGACCACGACGTCGCAGTCGGGTGCCAGCCTGCGGATCAACGTCTGTCCGTCGGGATGGGCGAGGTCGACCGTGATCGAGCGCTTGTTGCGGTTGGTGCCGAGGTAGTACGTCGCCTCGGCAGTGTCACGGCCGTCGCGGTCCTTCAGGAAGGGCGGTCCCCAGCCGCGCGTATCGTCGCCGCCCGGGTGACCGCCGCCGCGCGCCGGCGGGCGCTCGACCTTGATCACGTCGGCGCCCAGGTCGGCCAGCGTCTGCGTGCACCAGGGACCGGCGAGGACGCGCGACAGGTCGAGCACGCGCACGCCGGCCAGCGCGCCGGGGGTCTGGTCGGCAGGGGAGGTGCAAGGGGCGTTCATCGTGCCCCGATTGTCGCCGCGCGTGGTGCGGCGACGCAGCCGCTGCGGAGGCCCGGCGCCGTCCCGCCGGGGGCGACCAGGGCCGGGATAATCCCGCCATGTGGTCCTCCGAAGGCTCGCGCCACCTCCCGCCCGTTGCGACCGGGCGTACCGGCGTGCCGGCCGCGCTCGCGCTGCTGGCCGTGCTCGTCGCGTGCAGCCCGGCATTGGACTGGCGCGAGGTCCGCCCCGACGGCAGCGAGGCAGTCGTGCTGATGCCGTGCAAGCCGGCGAGCCACGCACGCCGGGTCGAGCTGGCCGGCAGCGAGTTCACCTGGACGCTGCACGCGTGCCAGGCGATGGGCATGACCTGGGGTTTCGGGTTTGCGGCGCTGGACGATCCCGCGCGCGTCGACGACGTGCTGCGCGAGCTGCAGCGCAGCGCGCTGTCGCACATTGGCGCCAGCGACGGCGACCCGATGCCGCTGCAGGTCGACGGCGCCACGCCCGGCGCGCGGGCAGCGCGGCTGTCGGTGCAAGGACGGCTGCCCGACGGGCGTGCGGTGCAGCAGCAGGTCGCGTTCTTCGTCCGCGGCACGCGGGTGTACCAGGCCAGCGTGGTGGGTACCGTGGTCCTGGCCGAGGAGGCGCAGACCTTCTTCGACAGCCTGAGCCTGCGCTGACGGGGCGACGCGACGGTGACGCTGATCACGGGCGCGGCGGCAGCGCGCGTCTTCCTCGTCTTCGCGTTCGCCTACTTCCTGTCGGCGCTGCTGCGCGCGGTCACGGCCACGCTGGCGCCGGTCTTCAGCCGCGAGCTGGCGCTGGGGGCAGGCGACCTCGGGCTGCTCGCCGGCGCCTACTTCCTCGGCTTCGCGCTGATGCAGCTGCCGCTCGGGCAGGCGCTGGACCGCTTCGGGCCGCGGCGCGTTCAGACCGCTCTGATGACGCTGGCGGTGGCGGGCTGCGTCGCGTTCGCGCTCGCGCAGTCGCTGGCGGCGCTGCTCGCCTCGCGCGTGCTGATCGGCATGGGCGTGGCGGCCTGCCTGATGGCGCCGCTGACCTGCTACCGGCTGCGCTTCGCGCCGGCCACGCAGCTGCGCGCGAATGCGTGGATGCTGATGACGGGCTCGCTCGGGATGGTCGCGTCGACGCTGCCGGTGCAGTGGGCGCTGCCGCTGCTCGGCTGGCGCGGGCTGTTCGTGGCGCTGGCGGTCGCGCTGGCGCTGGCAATCGCGCTCGTCGGGTGGCTCGCGCCGCGGGACGCGCCGTGCCGGCCCGATGCGTCGCCGGCCGCCACGCGCGACCGCGGCGGCTACGCGGCGATCACGCGCCATCGGTTGTTCGTGCGGCTGGCGCCGCTGGCGGTCGTGCAGTACGGCGGGCTGATCGCGGTGCAGGCGCTGTGGGCCGGGCCCTGGCTGACCGAGGTCGCCGGCTGGACGGCCCAGGCAGCGGCCGGCGGCCTGTTCGCGATCAACCTGGCGATGCTGCTGGCCTTTCTCGCCTGGGGGGCGCTGTTGCCGCGCCTGGCGGCGCGCGGCCTGGACCCGATGCGCGTGGTCGCGTTCGGGATGCCGGTGGTGCTGGTCCTGCTGGCCTGGGCGGTCGCCGGCGGGGCCTCGACCACGGCGGTGCACTGGGCGGCCTGGTGCGTCGCCAGCACCTGCGTCTCGTTGACGCAGCCGGCGCTGGCGCAGGCCTTCCCGGACACGCTGGCCGGGCGCGCCCTTTCGGCCTACAACCTGCTGATCTTCGCCGGTGTCTTCGCGGTGCAGTGGGGGCTGGGGCTGGCGATCGACATCCTGCGCGCGGCGGCCTGGCCGCCGCAGGCCGCGTTCCAGGGCGCGTTCGGCGGCTTCGGCCTGCTGTGCCTGGCGGCCTACCTGTGGTTCGTGCTCATGGGCCGGACCCCGGGGCCACCCGGACGCCGCGAAGGCGCACGCCGCGCATAATGCAGTGCAGCATGACGGCGGTCCTGATCGTTGCCCACGCCCCGCTGGCCTCTGCACTGCAGGCCGTGGCGCAGCATGTCTATGCCGACTGCGGGCATCCGGTGCTGGCGCTCGACGTGCCGGCCGCGGCCACCGCCGAGTCGGTGCGCACCCAGGCGCGCGCGCTGATGGCCGCCGACGGTGCGAGCGACTGGCTGGTGCTGACCGACGTCTTCGGGGCCACCCCGTGCAACGCGGTGCAGTCGCTGGCCGACGATGTCCACGTGCGCGTCGTCAGCGGCGTCAACGTGCCGATGCTGTGGCGCGCGCTGTGCTACGCCGCCGAGTCGCTCGACGAACTCGCCGCGCGCGCCGTCGGCGGGGCCACACAAGGGGTGATGCGGGTGGCGCCGACCCGGCCGCAGAACCAGAAACCGTCCGCCACCGGCCGTGATCCGCACGACGATCACCATCAGCAATAGGCTGGGCCTGCATGCCCGCGCGTCGGCCAAGCTGACCAAGCTGGCCGGCAGCTTCGCGTGCGAGGTGCACATGACCCGCAACGGCCGGCGCATCAACGCCAAGAGCATCATGGGCGTGATGATGCTGGCCGCCGGCCAGGGCAGCGAGGTCGAGATCGAGACCGATGGCGCCGACGAGCAGCAGGCGATGGCCGCGCTGCGGGCGCTGATCGAGGACCGCTTCGGCGAGGGCGAGTAGCCCTGGGCCCGGCCGCGCGGCGAGCTCAGCGGCCGGCCGCCTCGAGGAAGTGCCGCCGGTAGCGCGCCGGCAGGTCGGCGAGGCTCAGCATCAGCGGCAGGTCGGCGGTCCCGAAGTCCGGATCCCAGGCCGGCGCGCCGAGCAGCCTGGCGCCACAGCGCAGGTAGCCTGCAAGCAGCGGCGGCGGGTCGACCGTGCGCCCGCTGCCGAGCTCGTCGACCGGCAGCGGCAGGCGCGCGCGCACCCGGTGCTCGACCGGCGCCAGGTGCGTCGCGGCGAGCTGCCGCCACAGGTCGGCCGCGGCGTGGCCGCCGTCGCGCATCGGCACGCTGGCGCAGCCGATCATCGCGTCCAGCGCGTTGCGCGTCATGAAGTCGGCCAGCGCCGCCCACAGCAGCAGCATCGTGCTGCCACGGCGCCAATCCGGGTGGACGCAGGAGCGGCCGAGCTCGGCCAGGCGCGGGCGCAGCGGTCGCAGCCGGGTGAGGTCGAACTCGGTCTCGGTGTACAGGCCGCCGGCGCGCCGTGCGGCGTCGGGGGTCAGGACGCGGTAGGTGCCGACGACCTCGGCCGCCTCGCCCTCGCCGGCGACGACGAGCAGGTGCTCGCAGAAGGCGTCGAACAGGTCGGCGTCGTGCCCGGGCGGCGTGCCGCGCGGCGGTGCGATGCGCGCGCCCATCTCCTGCACGAAGACCCGGTGGCGCAGACGCTGCGCGGCGCGCAGCTCGGACTCGTCGCGCGCCCAGCGCACAGCCAGCGCGTCGCGCGCGGGCGCGTCGTCGCCGAACGCGCTGTCGCGCGCCGGCGGCCGCGGGGCGGTCCGCGTCTCCGGGTGCGAGTGGGCGGCCTTCGCGTGGCGTGGCGGGTGCGCGAGCGGGGTGTCGTCGATCGTCGTGTGCATGAACCGCGATGCTGGTTCCCGCGCGTGACCCGCCGGTGAAGCGCGCGTGACCGCACGATGACGGCGGCGACGGTCGCGGGGAGGCGGTGCCAGGCTGGTGGGCCCGTCCGCGACCGGGTTCGGCGGACGACGGCCGCTGCGCTAAAGTGACGCGAAGCCGCGGCAGGCCCCCCCGCATCCGCGAGGTCCGCCGCTCCGCCACGAAAGCCGCCCAGTGAGCCTCCAGGTCTTCGGCATGCCGGTCTCGCGCGGGGTCGCGATCGGCCGCGCTGTGCTGGTCGCGTCCAGCCGCGTCGACGTCGCGCACTACTACGTCGCCGCCGACGAGGCCGGCGCCGAGATCGATCGCCTGAAGCGTGCGCGCGATGCGGTGGCGGGCGAGATCCATGCGCTGCAGCGCGACATGCCGCGCGACGCGCCGGCCGAACTGTCGGCGCTGCTCGACGTGCACCTGATGCTGCTGCACGACGAGATGCTGACCGACGCCACCAAGCACTGGATCGTCGAGCGCCACTACAACGCCGAGTGGGCGCTGGCGGCTCAGCTCGAGGTGCTGGCGCGCCAATTCGACGACATGGAGGACGACTACCTGCGCGAGCGCAAGGCCGACCTCGAGCAGGTCGTCGAGCGGCTGCTGCGCCGGCTCGCGGTCGACGCCGGCGATGGGCAGGCGCTGCCGCTGGCGGCGCACGAGGCGCGCGACTTCGCCGGCGAGGACCCGCTGGTGCTGGTGGCCAGCGACATCTCGCCGGCCGACATGCTGCAGTTCAAGAAGAGCGTCTTCACGGGTTTCGTCACCGACGTCGGCGGACGCACCTCGCACACCGCGATCGTCGCCCGCAGCCTGGACATCCCGGCGGTGGTCGGTGCGCGCGAGGCCAGCCGCCTGATCCGCCAGGACGACTGGCTGGTGATCGACGGCGACGCCGGCGTCGTCGTCGTCAACCCGACGCCGATCGTGCTGGAGGAGTACCGCTTCCGCCAGCGCGCCAGCGAGCTCGAGCGGGCGCGGCTGGACCGGCTGCGCCACACGCCGGCGGTGACGCTGGACGGCGAGCGCGTCGAGCTGCTGGCCAATATCGAGCTGCCCGGCGATGCGCCGGCGGCGGTCGACGCCGGCGCGGTCGGCGTCGGGCTGTTCCGCAGCGAGTTCCTGTTCATGAACCGCGAGGGCCGCCTTCCCGACGAGGACGAGCAGTACGAGGCCTACCGCGCCGCCGTCGTCGCGATGGCCGGCCTGCCGGTGACGATCCGCACGGTCGACATCGGCGCCGACAAGCCGCTGGACCGGCTGTCGGTCGCCGAGCTACGCCACGAGCATGTGCTCAACCCGGCGATGGGGCAGCGCGCGATCCGCTGGAGCCTGGCCGAGCCGGGGATGTTCCGCCAGCAGCTGCGCGCGCTGCTGCGCGCCAGCGCACACGGCAAGCTGCGCATCCTGGTGCCGATGCTGGCGCACCTGTCGGAGATCCGCGCCACCTTCGAGCAGCTGGCGCGCGCACGCGCGCAGCTCGACGAGGCCGGGCGTGCGTACGGCCGGGTCGAGGTCGGCGCGATGATCGAGGTGCCGGCGGCGGCGCTGCAGGCCGAGATGTTCCTGCGCCACTTCGACTTCGTCTCGATCGGCACCAACGACCTGACGCAGTACACGCTCGCGATCGACCGCGCCGACGAGTCCGTCGCGCACCTGTACGACCCCTGGCACCCGGCGGTGCTGCAGCTGATCCACCGCACGATCGGGCTCGCGCAGGCCGCCGGCAAGGCGGTCGAGGTCTGCGGCGAGATGGCCGGCGACACCGCGTGCACCGAACTGCTGCTGGCGATGGGGCTGCGCAGCTTCTCGATGCATCCCTCGCGCGTGGCGGCGGTCAAGCAGCGCGTGCTGCGCGCCGATACGCGCCGGCTGGCGGCAGCCGTGCACCGCGTGCTCGCGGCCGAGTCGCCGGCGACCGAGGCGGCGGCGGCGTTCGGCAGCGTACAGGCGTCCTGATAGGCATTTGCGTTCGATCGACAAGGACTTAGTCGGCGGCGATCGACCGCCATCGGCCCGGAGCGGCCTCTGGCCGCTCCGGGCCCAAGGGCCCCAGCGTACAGCTCCCCCGCGCCCCCTCCGAGAGGGGGCTCCAGCATGACTGTCGGGCCGGCCTTGCGGCCGGCGAGTCGTTCGTGGCGCGGCGCGTATAGACAGCCCGACCTGGGGCGCGACGGTCGGCGGGCCGGCCGACTCGTCACTCGAGCTGGAGCCCCCTCCTGGAGGGGGCTGGGGGGAGCTGGCAGACATGCTGGAGCCCCCTCTCGGAGGGGGCGCGGGGGAGCGGTGCAATAGGCCGCAAGGCCCGGAGCGGCCAGCGGCCGCTCCGGGCCTAGCACGACCGTTCGACCGCGGGCGCAAGTTGAAGGCTTGAACGCGATCTCGTATGAGCCCGAGCTCTCAGCCCAGCACCGGCGCCAGCGCGCGTCGCGCCGCGTCCAGGGCCATCCCCTGGCGCGCCGCCCAGTCGGCGAGCTGGTCGTCGCCGATGCGGCCGATGTTGAAGTACGTGCTCGCCGGGTGCGCGAGGTAGAAGCCGCTGACGCTGGCCGCCGGTGTCATCGCCAGGCTCTCGGTCAGCCCCATGCCGATCTCGTCCACGCGCAGCAGCTCGAACAGCGCGCGCTTGATCGTGTGGTCGGGACAGGCCGGGTAGCCGGGAGCGGGCCGGATGCCGCGGTACTTCTCGGCGATCAATGCATCGTGGTCGAGCTGCTCGTCGGCGGCATAACCCCATAGCTCGGTACGCACGCGCTGGTGCAGCCGCTCGGCGAAGGCCTCGGCGAGCCGGTCCGCCAGCGACGCCAGCATGATCGCGCCATAGTCGTCGTGCGCCGCCTTGAGCTGCGCGATGCGCGGCTCGATCGCGAGCCCCGCGGTGACCGCGAACATGCCGATCCAGTCCGGCCGCACGCCTCGCGGGGCGACGAAGTCGGCCAGGCAGCGGTTCGGACGCGGCACGCCGTCGATCACCGGGCGCTCGGTCTGCTGGCGCAGCGGTGACCAGCGCAGCACGACCTGCGCGCGCGTCTCGTCGGCGTAGACCTCGATCGTGTCGTCGTCGACGGTGTTGGCCGGCAGGAGCGCGACGACGCCGGCGGCGTGCAGCCAGCGCTCGTCGATCGCGCGCCGAAGCATCGCGCGCGCGTCGGCGAGCAGGCCGCGCGCCTGCTCGCCGACGATCTCGTCGTCGAGGATCGCCGGGTAGCGCCCGGCGAGGTCCCAGGTCTGGAAGAACGGGGTCCAGTCGATGAAGTCGAGCAGCTCGGCCAGATCCTGGTTGTGCAGCACGCGACGGCCCGTCATCCGCGGCGGCGGCGGCGCGTAGGACGCCCAGTCGATCGGGGTCCGGTTCGCGCGCGCGGCGGCCAGCGGCACCAGCGCCGTCTGCCTCTTGCCCGCATGCTGCGTGCGAACGCGCGCGTAGTCGGCCGCGACCTCGGCGGCGTAGGCCTGGCGCCTGTCCTCGGACAGCAGCTCGGCGCACACGCCGACCGCGCGCGACGCATCGGGCACCCAGACCACCGGGCCGTCGTAGTGCGGTGCGATCTTGACCGCGGTGTGCACGCGGCTCGTGGTCGCGCCGCCGATCAGCAGCGGCGTGCCGCGGGCGCGGAACCACTCGTCACGCTGCATCTCGGCGGCGACATGCTGCATCTCCTCGAGGCTGGGCGTGATCAGCCCGCTGACGCCGACGATGTCGGCCTGTTCGGCACGCGCGCGCTCGAGGATATCGTGGCAGGCGACCATCACGCCGAGGTCGACGACCTCGTAGTTGTTGCACTGCAGGACGACACCGACGATATTCTTGCCGATATCGTGCACGTCGCCCTTGACGGTGGCGAGCACGATCCGGCCCTTGGGCCGCGCCTGCGCACCGCCGTCGGCCAGCGCCTGCTTCTCGGCCTCGATCGCCGGCAGCAGCTGTGCCACCGCCTGCTTCATCACGCGCGCCGACTTGACGACCTGCGGCAGGAACATCTTGCCGGCGCCGAACAGGTCGCCGACGACGTTCATGCCGGCCATCAGCGGGCCCTCGATGACGTGCAGCGGGCGTCCGCCGCGCGACTGCGCCGCCTGCCAGGCCTCCTCGGTGTCGGAGGCGATGAACTCGCCGATGCCGTGCACCAGCGCGTGCTGCAGCCGCTGCTCGACGCTGCCGGCACGCCAGGCCAGGCGTGCGCTGTCGTCCAGCGCCCGGCCCTTGGCGCCTTCGGCGACCTCGAGCAGCCGCTCGGCGGCGTCGGCGCGCCGGTTGAGCACGACATCCTCGACGCGCTCGCGCAGCTCGGGGTCGAGCTCGTCGTAGACGCCGATCATGCCGGCGTTGACGATGCCCATGTCCAGCCCGGCGCGGATCGCGTGGTACAGGAAGACGGTGTGGATCGCCTCGCGCACCGGGTCGTTGCCGCGGAAGCTGAACGAGACGTTGCTGATGCCGCCGCTGACCTTGGCGCCCGGCAGCTTGGCCTTGATCCAGCGCGTGGCCTCGATGAAGTCGACCGCGTAGTTGGCGTGCTCGTCGATGCCGGTGGCGATCGCGAACACGTTGGGGTCGAAGACGATGTCCTCGGGCGGGAAGCCGATCTCGTCCGTCAGGATCCGGTACGCGCGCGCGCAGATCGCGATCTTGCGCGCGTAGGTGTCGGCCTGCCCCTGCTCGTCGAAGGCCATCACGACCGCGGCCGCGCCGTAGCGGCGCACCCGCGTGGCCTGGCGGCGGAACGCCGCCTCGCCCTCCTTGAGCGAGATCGAGTTGACGATGCCCTTGCCCTGCAGGCACTTCAGCCCGGCCTCGATCACGCTCCACTTGGACGAGTCGATCATCACCGGCACGCGCGCGATCGCCGGCTCGGAAGCGACCAGGCGCAGGAAGCGCTCCATCGCCGCTGCCGAGTCGAGCATCGCCTCGTCCATGTTGACGTCGATGACCTGGGCGCCGTTGTCGACCTGCTGGCGCGCGACCTCCAGCGCCTGGTCGAAGCGGCCGGCGAGGATCATGCGGGCGAAGGCCTTGGACCCGGTGACGTTGGTGCGCTCGCCGATGTTGACGAACAGGCTGCCGGGTCCGATCGCGAGCGGTTCCAGCCCGGCCAGGCGCATCGGTGGGGGGACTGCGGCCGGCGCGGCGGGGATCTCGGCGACGGGGCGGAGGGGGTCGGTGGCAGGGCTCATGGCGCAACGCGGGATGTTGCGAGCGCGGTTGCCTTGCGCAGCGGGCGGCCACGGACGAGCCCGCGCGGTGCCCCGAGCCTGGTGGCGCCGGACGACCGGCGCCATTGCAACGCTCCTCGGGGCGGGAGACGGTCAGTCTAGCGGATCGCCCTCCGCGCGGCGGGGCGTGTCCTCGCTGTCCAGCGCCAGGGCGGCGCCGGTCAGCGCCGGCGTCGGCGCGACGACGAGCCAGGTCGGGATCGCGCGCAGGTAGGCGGCGAAGCGCCCCTTGGCCTCGAAGCGGGCGCGAAAGCGCGCCGCATCGAAGGCCGCGCCGAGCCGCGGCACGACGCCGCCGCCGACATGGACACCGCCGCGCGCACCCAGCGTGAGCGCGAGGTTGCCGGCGACGTTGCCGAGAAAGCCGGCGAACCATCCGGCCGCGCGAACGCAGTCGGCGTCGCCGCCGCCGAGCGCGAGCCGGCCGACCTCGGCCGGCTCCAGGAGGTGCGGCGGATGGCCTGCCAGCTCGCACGCGGCCCGGTACAGCACGACCAGCCCGCTGCCGCTGCACACGCGCTCGGCCGAGACGTGGCCGTGCGTACGCCGCAGCAGCGCCAGCACCGCCGCCTCGTCGTCGTCGGCCGCGGCCAGGGTCACGTGCCCGCCCTCGCCGGCGATCGGCTGCCACCGGCTGCCGCAGCGCACGAGGGCCGACACGCCCAGCCCGGTGCCGGCGCCGAGCAGCGCACGCGGCGCGTCGTCGGCCGCGCGCGCGTCGGCGCCGTGCCCGAGCGGTCGCAGCGCGGACGGCGCGAGCGCCGGCAGCGCGAGCGCGAGCGCCTCGAAATCGTTCAGCACGCGCAGCCGGTCGACGCCGAGCGACGCCTTCAGCGCGCGGATCGAGAACGCCCAAGGGTGGTTGGTCATGCGCACGGCGTCGCCGGTGACGGGCGTGGCGACACCGATCGCCGCGGCGCGCGGCGGCGGGTGGCCGTGGCGGGCGAGGTAGTCGCGCGCGGCGTCGAGGAGCGAGGCGTGTGCGCTGACCGGTCTGACGTCGATGGCGCCGATCGGCGCGCCCGGGCCGGCCTGCCAGCCCCAGCGCGCATTCGTGCCGCCGATGTCGCCGAGCAGGCGCGGGAAGGGTGCACTCACGCTGCCGACCTCGCTGGACGCGGGTATTCGGTGCGCGATCGCGCGCGGGTCCCGGGCTTGGCGCGCCCGCTCGGCGCCGGCGCGTAGGGATCGGGCAGGCCCAGCGCCAGCAGGATCTCGCGCTCGCGCGCCTCCATGCGCCGCGCCTCGGGCGCGCGCGCGTGGTCCCAGCCCTGCGCGTGCAGCGCGCCGTGCACGAGCAGGTGCGCGTAGTGCGCCTCGACCGCCTTGCCCTGCGCAGCGGCCTCGCGCTCGACCACCGGCGCGCACAGCACGAGGTCGGCGACGACGACCGGCTCGCGCGCGTAGTCGAAGGTCAGGACGTTGGTCGCATGGTCCTTGTGCCGGTAGTCGCGGTTCAGCGCGCGGCCCTCGTCCTCGCCGACCACGCGCACGGCGATCTCGGCCGGCGCGGCGAGCGCGGCGCGGATCCAGCGCGCGACGCGGTGCCGCGGCAGCCGGGCGCGGTGGCGCGCGTCGGCGAACTGCAGCGACAGCCGCAGCTCAGGCCGCATCGCCGTCCTGGCCGGCGCCGCCGCCCTGCGGCGCGTCTACGTCGCGCGCACGCGCGCGCCACGGCGCGCCGCCGGCTGCGGCCGCGCTGGCGCATCGCCGTCGCCCGGCCGGTCGCGCGCCGCCGCCCGGTCGTAGGCGCGCACGATGCGCGCGACCAGCGGGTGCCGCACGACGTCGGCGGCGCCGAAGTGGGTGAACGCCACGCCCTCGACCCGCTGCAGCACCGCGGCGGCGTCGACGAGGCCGCTGGCGGTGCCGCGCGGCAGGTCGACCTGGCTCGTATCGCCGGTGACGACGCACTTGCTGCCGAAGCCCATGCGGGTGAGGAACATCTTCATCTGCTCGCGCGTCGTGTTCTGCGCCTCGTCGAGGATCACGAAGGCGTGGTTGAGCGTGCGCCCGCGCATGAAGGCCAGCGGCGCGATCTCGAGCTGGCCGCGCTCGAAGGCCTTGCCGACGCGCTCGAATCCCATCAGGTCGTACAACGCATCGTAGAGCGGCCGCAGGTAGGGGTCGACCTTCTGCGCCAGGTCGCCGGGCAGGAATCCGAGCCGCTCGCCGGCCTCGACCGCCGGGCGCGTCAGCACGATGCGCTGCACGGTGCTGCGTTCCAGCGCGTCGACCGCGCAGGCCACCGCGAGGAAGGTCTTGCCGGTGCCCGCCGGCCCGATGCCAAAGGTGATGTCCTCGGCCAGGATCTGGCGCAGGTAGCGGACCTGGTTCGGCGTGCGGCCTGCGAGGTCGGCGTGGCGCGTGCGCAGCACCAGCGGCGCTTCGTCGTCGGTGCCGGCTGCGGCAGCGGTACGGCGGCGTGGCGACCGGTGCGCGCCGGCGTCACTCGCACCACGGCGGCTGCCGGCGGCCGGCAGCCCGGCCTCGGCGCGCGCCTCGACCAGCGCCAGCCGCAGCGTGTTGTCGTCGAGGTCGCGGTCGGCCGCGGCGTGCAGGCGCTGCAGCAGGCTCGACGCCGCGGCGGCGGCGCGCGGCTCGCCGTCGATCTGCACGGTCGCGCCGCGCCGCGCGATGCGTACCCCCAGCGCCTGCTCGATGCCACGCAGGTTCGCGTCCAGCGGGCCGCAGACCCGTGCCAGGCGACGGTTGTCGGGAGGGTCGAATCGGTGCTGCAGCATGGTGCGAAGGCGCGCCCCGTCGCGCGAATCGGCGCCAAGGGGCCGGCGGCGGGCAATGACGGCGATTGTCCACGCCCGCCAACCGGAGCGCTCCGGCAGAATCCCGGCGATGGCCCGCCACCCGCCGCCGCAGCGCCGTCGACCGGCTGGCCGGGCGGCAGCGGGCGCACGTCTTCCGACCGGCCATGCCGCGAAGCAAGGCTGGCGCGAGCGGCTCGGGCTTGCGATCGGTACGAGCCTCTGGGGGGGCCACCTGCGGCGCGGGGTGCTCGCCGTGCTCGCATGCGCGGCCGCCTTGGCGCCCGCGTCGGCCGGCAACGCCGGCCTGCAGCGTCTCACGCAGGCCTGGGCGGTGGCCGTGGCCCCCGCATCCGACGGCCCGGCGCCGCCCGGGCTGGTCGGCGAGCGACGTGCGCTGCCCGACCTGGCGCCGCCGGCGCGCGGGGAGGCGGTCGCGACCTGGTACCGGGTCGTGTTCGACGTCCCGGCCAGTCTGGGCGACGACGCGATGCTGGCGCTCCATATCGAGCGCGCCTGCAGCGCGCTGGAGGTGCGCCTCAACGGGCATCTCGTCGCGCGGGCGGGCGATCGGGCGCGCCGCGCCGGGCCGGCCTGCCTGCCGCCGCAGCTGCTCGCGCTGCCGCCCGCGCTGCTGCAGCCCGGTGCGAACGCGCTGGACCTGCGCATCGACGGCCTGCCGCTGGCGCGCGTGGCGTCGCGCCGCGATGCGGCGGCGCTGTCGGCGCTGGTCGTCGGCCCACGGTCGGAGCTCGCGTTGCCGCATGCCCGCGCGACGCTGGCGCAGCTGTATGCGCCGCAGGCGCTGGCCGCGGCGCTGCTGCTGACCGGCGGCTTCGTCTTCGTCCTCGGCTGGCGCCACCGCGCCGAGAGCCACATGGCCTGGTATGGCGCGCTCGCGGTCGGCTGGTCGCTGCTGGAGGCGCAGCGCTGGCTGCCGGGTTTGCCGTTGGCGGCCACGTCGGCGCAGCTGCTGCACGTCACGCTGCTGGCCTTCGTGACGCTGGCGGCGGTGCAGTTCCTGCTGCGCTACGCGCACCGACGAGATCGCTGGACGACGATCGCGCTGGCGCTGCAGTGCGTTGCGGTGCCGGCCAGCATCGTGCTGGCCGGCGTCGACCGGCTGCACGCGGTCGCAGCGGCGTGGACGGTCGCGTTCGCGCTGCAGATCGTCACCGCCGCGACCGCGCACCTGGTGCTGCGTCGGCGCGCCGAGGGCCGGCTGCCGCACACCGCGGTGGCGATGCTCGCGCTGGCCGGCGGCGCGCTCGCGCTCGAGCTGGCCGGCCGCTGGGGCGCCGTGCCGGGCGGTATCGCGGTGGCGGCGCAGCTCGCGGTGCCGCTGGCGCTGATCGTCACCGGGCTGCGCCAGATGCAGCGCCACGGGCAGGCGCTGCAGGCGTCGGAGGCCAGCCGCGTGCAGCTCGAGCGCCGGATCCAGGACGCGACGGCGCAGATCGAGCACAACTTCCGCCAGCTCGCCGAGCTGCGCGTCGAGCAGGTGACGGCCCAGGAGCGCAAGCGCATCGCCAGCGACCTGCACGACGACCTCGGCGCCAAGCTGCTGACCATCGTCCACACCAGCGACGACCCGCGCATCGCGACCCTGGCGCGCGAGGCGCTGGAGGAGATGCGGCTGTCGGTGCGCGGGCTGACCGGGCGCGCGATGCGGCTGGGCGACGCGCTAGGCGACTGGCGCGCCGAGCTGATGGGACGGCTCGCGCAGTCCGGCATCGAGGGCGAGTGGCACGCGCCCGACGACGAGCTGCCGCAGGTGCTGCCGGCACGCACTTACGTGCAGACGACGCGCATCCTGCGCGAGGCGACGAACAACATCGTCAAGCACAGCCGGGCCTCGCAATGCCGCTTCAACGCCGAGCTCGCGGACGGCGACCTGCGGATCGTGATCCAGGACAACGGGCGCGGGATCCCGCTGGAGGTCGACGGCCGGCTCGACCACGGCCACGGCCTGGCGAGCATGAAGCACCGCGCCAAGCAGATGCGAGGCCAGTGCCTGGTCGAGTCCGCGCCCGGACACGGAACCGTGATACGGCTCACGCTGCCGCTGGACGGGGTGGCTGCCGCCGCCCCCTGAACCGCGGCGCCGCTGCTAGCATGATTCGAGCCTGTCACCGGCCCGTTCATGACCACCCACGTCCTGTTGCTCGAAGACCTGCCCGAGATCCGCAGCTGGCTGCGCAGCCTGGTGCTGCTCGTCTTCCCGGGCGCGCAGGTGTCGGAGGCGGCGCGCGTGCACGATGCGCTGGAACTGGTGTCGGCGCTGCGCTTCGACATCGCGCTGGTCGACCTCGGGCTGCCCGACGGCAGCGGCGTGCAGGTGGTCGAGCGGCTGCGCGAGCAGCAGCCCGAGGCGCAGTCGGTCGTCGTCACGATCCACGACGACGACGAGCACCTGTTCCCGGCGCTGCAGGCCGGTGCCTTCGGCTACATCCTGAAGGAGCAGCCGCGCGAGATGATCACCGAGCAGCTGCACCGCATCAGCCAGGGCGAGCCGCCGCTGTCGCCGTCGATCGCGCGCCGCGTGATGGCGCACTTCAGCGTCAGGCGAAAGCCGAGGATCGCCTCCGAGATGCTGCAGCAGGTGGCGCTGACCGACCGCGAGACCGAGGTCCTGCTGCGCGTGGCCAAGGGCTACACGCTGCCCGAGATCGGCGTGCAGCTCGGGCTGAGCCGGCACACGATCGCCGACTACGTCAAGCAGATCTACCGCAAGCTCAACGTCAGCTCGCGCGCCGAGGCGGCGCTCGAGGCGCAGCGGCTGGGGCTGTTCGGACGCTGACGGCGGGCTGCGGGCGGCGCCCGATCCCCGCCACGGATAATCGGCGCCCATGATCGGACGCCTGGTCGGAACGCTGGCGGCGAAGACGCCGCCGCAGGTGCTGCTGGACGTGCACGGCGTCGGCTACGAGCTCGACGTGCCGATGAGCACCTTCTACGGCCTGCCCGCGGTCGGCCAGCCGCTGACGCTGCTGACGCATTTCGTCGTGCGCGAGGACGCGCAGCTGCTGTACGGCTTCGCCACCGAGACCGAGCGCGCGACCTTCCGCGAGCTGGTGCGCATCGCCGGCGTCGGCCCGCGCACCGCGCTGGCGATCCTGTCCGGGCTGCCGCCGACGGAGCTGGCGCAGGCGGTCGCGGCGCAGGACGCGGGCCGGCTCGTCAAGGTGCCGGGGATCGGCAAGAAGACCGCCGAGCGGCTGCTGCTCGAGCTCAAGGGCAAGCTCGCACCCGACCTCGGCACGGCCGGCGGCGGCGCGCCGGTGAGCGAGGCGCACGCCGACATCGTGCAGGCGCTGCTGGCGCTGGGCTACGCCGAGCGCGATGCGCGTGCAGCAGCCAAGGCGCTGCCCGCCGAGATCGGCGTCGCCGAGGGGATCAGGCAGGCGCTGCGCGCGCTGTCGCGCTGAACGCCCGGGCATCCGCGAGCACGGCTGGCGGCGTGCCGTCGGGATAGCGCCGGGCCGGGCGCCGCGGGTGGATCAGCGCTTCGCGCGCGCCGCCGCCATCGCCGCCTCGTCGGCCTTGCGGTCGGCGCTGACCTTCTGCGCGCTCGGCCGTTCGCCGACCCGCGCGACGTAGGTCTTCCAGTCGATCCCGCCTGCCGCCAGCAGGTCCTCGCCGAGGACGATCCGGGTCGCCATGCCGACCAGCGGCAGGCTCACGAAGGCGGCGCAGTCGGCCTGGGTGAACCGCTCGCCGGCGACGTAGGGCGAGAATCTCGCCAGCCGCCGGAAGCCGGCCACGTGGCGCACGAGCCGCTTGCGCACGGACTGCTGGACCTCGTCGCCGACCCGGCCGCCGAAGAAGGCCTGCGCATACAGCTCGCGTGCGACCAGCTCGAGGTGCAGGTCGACGAAGGCCGCCAGCTCGCGCACCTTGGCCGCCGCGAAGGGCTCGGCTGGCAGCAGCGGCGGCTCGGGGTAGGCCGCCTCCAGGTAGTCGACGATGACCTGGCTCTCGCACAGCGACCCGTGCTCGGTGCGCAGGAACGGCACCTTGGCCAGCGGCGAGCACGCCAGCACCGCCTCGTCGGTCGAGCCGGTCGGCACGCGCTGCTCCTCGAACGGGATGCCCTTTTCGAGCAGCACCATCTTGACCTTGTTGTGGTAGTTCGACAGCGGAATGCCGCACAGGGTGAGCATCGGGAGTCTCCAGGGAAGTCGGAATCCAGGGCGTCGTCCGTCGCGCGCGCACCGGGCGCTCAACCGCGCCGGCGGCCGATGCGGTTGACGAGCGCGATGCCCGACGATACCGCCGCCAGCGCGACCAGCAGCCGTGCCGTCACCGGCTCGCCCAGCAGCGCGACGCCGGCGAGCAGCCCGAAGACCGGGGTCAGCAGTGTGAACGCCGACACCCGCGTGGCCGGGTAGTGGCGGATCAGCCAGAACCACGCGAGGTAGCTGGCGAAGGTCACGATCACGGTCTGAAACGCCAGCGGCCAGAGCGACGCACCGCTCAGTTGCGCCGGCCAGGCCTCGCCCGCGGCCCAGGACGCCGCCGCCAGTGCCGCGGCCGAGACCGCGAGCTGGTAAAGCAGCGCCTTCTCCGGCAGCGCGGTCGACAGCCTGGAGCCGCGCAGCACCAGCGTCGTCATGCCCCACAGCACCGCGGCGGCGATCCCGAGCGCATCGCCGAACCATTGCCGCGGCCCGACCGACGGCCCGCTGAAGCCGCCGGCGAAGGCCCACACGACGCCGCCGAAGGCCGCCGCCAGCCCGAGCATCTGCCAGCGGTCGAGCCGCTCCGCCGGCGCGATGAAGGGCATCCCGAGCGCGACGACGAAGGGTGCGAGGTAGATGAAGACGACCATGCGCGACGCCGCGGTGTACTGCAGGCCGACGAAGATGCAGCCGAACTCGGCCGCGAACAGCAGCCCGGCGAGCAGCCCGCCGCGCCAGGTGCCGTCGCGTGTCCACAGGGGTAAACGGCGTGCCGCCGCCCACAGCGTCAGCAGCAGCGCGGCGCCGGCCGACCGCGCCGCCGCCTGCGCCAGCGGCGGGATCTCGACCAGCGCCCACTTGACGGCGACCTGGTTGACGCCCCACAGCGCGGTGCACAGCAGCAGCAGCGTGACGGCCAGCGCGTCGAGGCGGGTCTTGCGGTCGGTCATTCGCGGTGTCGGGGCGGGCGGCGGCGCAGCGCCAAGGCCGCGAGTGTGCACGCAAGCCCCGCCAGCGCCCCGGCGGCGTGCGCCAGCGGGGCGACCGCGATATCCCAGCCCGGCGGATGCGTCAGCGGCGCGGCCCAGGGCCGCTCGAGCGCGACCTTGGCCGCCAGCGCGGCGAGCACCGCCACGCCGATCGCGCGCCGCCGCCCGCGCTGCGCGGCGGCGAGCCAGCAAGCCGCCGCCGCGACCCCGGCGTGCAACACCCCCGACAGCCCGCCGTAGTGCGCCAGCGCCGGCTGCGCGAGCAGCGCGAGCTGCGCCAGCGGCCAGGCCGCGAGCCAGGCCAGCGCGACGCGCGGCGGCACCTGTGCGGCGCGGCCGAAGGTGCCGACCAGCACCGCGCCAGCGAGGTTGGCCGCCAGGTGCAGCGGGCTCCAGTGCACGAAGGCGGCGGTCCACCAGCGCCAGGGCTCGCGCCAGGCGAGTGCCGGCTGCCAGTCGATGGCCGCCGCGGGCAGCAGCCAGCCCGCCAGTGCGCCCAGCGCGGCGACGACGGCGACCGCGACCCATGGGTCGCGCCGGACCGGCGCGCCGTCGCGTCGTCGCGGCACCGGCCCGGGCAAGGTCGCGGGGACGGGCGCGGGGTCGGAAGCTCGATCGGCTTCGCGGCGCTCAGGGCCTGTGAAGGTATGCATCGCGGGTGCGATCCATATCGTCACAGGCGCTCAGCCGAAAACCGCATGCCACAGTGCCTGCACCGCGGCGCGCGGGGCGTCGAATGCCGCCGGATCGACGTGGGTCGGCTTTTCGTCCAGCCGCGCCTGGTGCTGCGCGCGGCGCAGCTCGCGGTAGGCGTCGGCGGCGGCGCGGCCGATGCCGGCGGGCAGCAGCCCAGCGGTCTCGGCGCGCTGCAGCAGCGCGATATTGCCGGCGTTGTCCTGCATCGCGGGGTGTGCGCCGGCGTGCGCGAGCACGAGGTACTGGACCGCGAACTCGACATCCATCATGCCGCCGTCGCTGTGCTTGACGTCGAACCGCCCGGCCGGCAGGTGATGCGCCTCGCTGACCTTGTGCCGCATCGCACGGATTTCCTCGCGCAGCGCCGCGTGGTCGCGCGGCGCCGTGAGCACCGCGCGCCGCACGGCTTCGAACGCAGGGCCGATCTGCGGCGCCCCGGCGGCGAAGCGCGCGCGCGTGATCGCCTGGTGCTCCCAGGTCCACGCGGTGTTGCTGCCGCGCCCGACCTGGTAGCGCTCGAACGCCGCCAGCGAGGTCACGAGCAGCCCCGAGTTGCCGTTCGGTCGCAGCGCGGTGTCGATGTCGAACAGCTCGCCGGCGCCGGTGCGCAGCGTCAGCCAGCCGACGAGCTTGCGCACGAAGGCGGCGTAGACCTCCTGCACGCGGTCGCGGTCGGGTTCGTCGGCGTCGTCGTACAGGAAGACGACGTCGAGGTCGCCGCCGTAGCCCAGCTCCTTGCCGCCGAGCTTGCCGTAGGCGATGACGCCGAACTGCGGCGCCTCGCGGTGGCGCTGGCGCAGCCGCGCCCAGGCCCAGGCGATCGTGGTGTCGAGCACCGCGTCGGCCAGCGCCGACAGGTCGTCGGCGACCTGCTCGACCGTGATGTCGCCCTCGACGTCGCGCACCAGGGTCCGGAAAACCTCGGCGTGGTGCGCGTGGCGCAGCGTGTCGAGCAGCACCTCCTCGTCGGCCTCGCCGGCGCGCACCCAGGCCGCGTGGCGCTCCTCGAGGTCGGACTGGAACGCGGCGCGGTCGAAACGCTGGTGCTGCAGCCGGGCATCGGCCAGCTCGTCGATCACGCCCGGGTGGCGCATCAGGTACTGCATCGGCCAGCGCGCCAGACCGAGCAGGCGCAGCAGCCGGCGTTGCACCTCGGGGCGCTCGGCGAGCAGCGCCAGGTAGCTCTCGCGCCGCAGCAGCGGCTCGACCCAGTCGATGAAGCGCAGCGCGGCGTCGGGCGAGCAGCTGCCGTCGGCGATGCAGGCACCGGCACGTTGCATCAGCCGCCCGAGCCGCTGGCGCGAGCCCTCGCGCAGCGACTGCACGCGCGGCTGCTGGACCCAGTCGCGCAGCCGCTCGGCCAGCGCGGCTGGCACGCGTTCGAGCAGCAGCTCGCTGTCGATCGCGAGCGTGCCGTGGCCGCAGCCCGGTCCGCGGCAAGGCCCGCGGCCGGCTTGCGGCGACTGGCCGTCGTGCAGCAGGGCGTCGAACTCGGTGGCGACCACCTCGCGCACCGCGCCGAGCGCGTCGAGCAGCTCGCAGGCCTCGCGCCCGGCGCGCTGCTCGCAGCGCATGCCCAGGCTGGCTGCGATCCAACCCAGGTCACCGTCGGCCGCCGGCAGCAGGTGCGTCTGCTGGTCGTCGAGGTACTGGATGCGGTGCTCGACGCGACGCAGGAAGACGTAGGCCTCGGCGAGCCGGTCGGCCGTCTGCGGCTGCATCATCCCGTGCTCGACCAGCCGCTGCAGCCCGCGCAGCGTCGATCGCGTGCGGATCTCGGGAAACTGCCCGCCGCGCACCACCAGCAGCAGCTGGACGATGAACTCGATCTCGCGGATCCCGCCGCGCGAGAGCTTGACGTCGTGGGCGCGCTCGGGGCGGCCGGCGGCGCGCCGCTGCGCCTCGTCGCGGATCTTGCGGTGCAGCTGGCGCAGCCCCTCGAAAACGCCGTAGTCGAGATACTTGCGGTAGACGAAGGGGGTGACCAGCGACCGCAGCGCGCGCGCGCGGCCGCTTTCGACCGCCGCGCGCGGCGCGACGACGCGGCTCTTGAGCCACGCGAAGCGCTCCCACTCGCGGCCCTGGACCAGAAAGTACTCCTCGAGCATCGCCAGGCTGACCACCGGCGGCCCGGACTCGCCGTTGGGCCGCAGCGCCAGGTCGACGCGGAAGACCAGGCCGTCGTCGGTCGTCTCGCCGATCAGCGCGTACAGCCGCTTGGCGAGCTTGGCGAAATATTCGTGCGCCGACACCGGCGTCGGGCTGCCGGCCGTACCGGCGGCCGGCGCGACGCCGTCGGTCTGGCCCTCGTCCTCGTAGACGTAGACGAGGTCGATGTCCGACGAGACGTTGAGCTCGCGCGCGCCGAGCTTGCCCATGCCGACGATCCAGAAGTCGATCCGCCGGCCGGCCTCGTCGCGCGGCACGCCATGGCGCGCGTCGAGCTCGGCCCGCGCCTGCGCCAGCGCGCGCTCCAGCGCGACCTCGGCCAGCGCCGTCATCGCCTGCGTGACGGACTCCAGCGGCGCGGCCTGCTCGACGTCGAGCACCGCCAGCCGCTCCAGCACCAGGTGGCGCGCCACCCTCAGCGCCGACTCCAGCGTGCGCCCGCCGTCGAGCAGCGTCTGCACCAGCGCGTCGATCGCGTCGGCACCGGGCACGCCGCCGGGAAGCCGCGCGAGCTCGCCGGCGTAGCGCCGGCGCACGCGCTGCACGAATCGGCTGTGCCCGGCGAGCGCGACGGTCGTGGCGGGCAGCGGTGCGGAACCCATCGGGCGTGCGGGGGTCTGTGCTAGATTGACTCGACCACGGACGTGCATCGGGCGGGGCACGCGCCGCCTGCGTCGCCGGCCGCGTGGCACGCGCCGGCCTCCCTCCGATCGTCGAATGTCGTCAAAGTCGTCTTTCCGCGCCGAGGCCGCGCTGCCCGCGACGCCCCGCCGGCGCGGGTGGCGCGCGGCTTGGCGATGGGCGGCTGCGGGGTTGTTGTCGGTCTGGAGCTTAGCCCTGCTGGCGTGGTTGATCCTGCACTGGGGGATTCTGCCGCGGCTGGACCAGTGGCGGCCGCAGATCGAGCAGCGCGTCGGACAGGCGATCGGCGCGCCGCTGCGCATCGGCGCCATCCGCGTGCGCTCGGGCAGCTGGGTGCCGGCTTTCGATCTCGACGAGGTCGTGCTGCTCGATGCGCGCGGCGCCCCCGCGCTGCGGCTCGGCCGCGTCGCGGCGGCGCTGTCGCCGGCCTCGCTGCTGATCCTGCGGCCGCGGCTGGTGCAACTTCACCTGGACGGGGTCGAGCTCGACGTGCGGCGCGACGCCGGCGGCGCGTTGCACGTCGCCGGGCTGGCGATGGACGACCGGGTCGCGGCCGCGGACGACGGCCGCGCGCTGCGCTGGCTGCTGGACCAGCAGGAGTTCGTGATCCGCCGCGGCAGCCTGCGCTGGACCGACGAGCTGCGCGGCGCGCCACCGCTGCAACTCGCCGACGTCGACCTGGTGCTGCGCAACGACGGCCGCCGGCACGCGCTGCGACTGGACGCCACGCCGCCGCCGGCGTGGGGCGAACGCTTCGCGCTGCGCGCGAAGCTGCGCGAGCCGTTGCGACTGGCGGAGGCCCCCGGCACGCCCTGGGCCGACTGGCGCGGCACGCTCTACGCCGACCTGCCGCGCGCCGACCTGTCGGCGCTCGGGCGCCACGTGTCGCTGCCGTTCGAGCTCGCGCAGGGGCGCGGCGCGCTGCGAGCGTGGATCGACATCGAGCACGGCCGGCCGGCCGGGGCGACCGCGGATCTCGCGCTGCAGGCGGTGACGATGCGGCTGGCGCCGGGGCTGCCGCCGCTGGCGCTCTCGGACGTCCAGGGGCGCTTGACGCTGCGCCATGCCGACGACGCCTTCGAGGTCGGCATCGAGGCCCTGGGTTTCCGGACCGACGAGGGGCTGCTGTGGCCGCGCTCGAACCTGGGACTCGCGCTGACGCTCGCGCCGCAGACGCCGGCGTGGCCCTCGGCGGTTTCGACGGCGGCCGAGGGCGTGGCGCCCACCTGGGAGCGCGTTCGCGGCGGGGGTCTCGAGGCCGACCGGCTGGACCTCGCCCTGCTGGCACGGCTGGCGGCGCGGCTGCCGCTGCCGCCGGCGCTGCACGAGGCGCTGACCGCGCTCGCCCCCGAGGGCCGCGTGAGCGACCTGAGCCTGAAGTGGCAAGGCCGCGCCCAGGCACCCGCGACCTGGCAGGCGAGTCTGCGCGCCGAGGATCTGGTGCTGGCCGCGGGGCCGGCCGGTCCGCCGCAGGCCAGGCGCGAGGCGACCGCCGGCCGCCCCGGGTTGCGCGGCGCCGCGGTCGAGCTGCAAGCCTCGGAGACCGGCGGGCAGGCGACGTTGCGCGTTGCCGACGGCGCGCTCGTCTTCCCCGGCGTCTTCGAGCAGCCCGAGCTCACGCTCGCCGCGCTGGGCGCGGCGCTGCAATGGCAGGTGCGACCGGGCGCGGGCGATGCGCCGCCGGCGATCGAGCTGCAGGTGCAGGAAGCGAGCTTCGCCAACGCCGATGCGCGCGGCACGCTGGCCGGCAGCTGGCGCACCGGCGCCGGCGACGGCTTCGGCGACGGACGCCGCTACCCGGGCGTGATCGACCTGCAGGGGCGCATCGAGCAGGGCGCCACGCGCAGCGTCGCGCGCTACCTGCCGCTCGGCATCCCGCCGGCGACGCGGCGCTGGGTCGAGCGCGCGATCGGCGACGGCCGGCTGCGCGACGGCAGCTTCGTCGTGCGCGGCGACCTGTGGCGCTTCCCGTATGCCGACGGCTCGCCGGGGAGTTTTCGCATCCGCGGCCGCGCCGAGGGCATGGGTCTGGCCTACATCCCGGACGAGCCGGGCCTTGCCTCGCCCTGGCCCGCGATGCAGGAGGTCGCCGGCGAGATCGAGTTCGACCGCGGCAGCATGCGCATCCGCGATGCACGCGCGCGCGTCGGCGAGATCGCGCTCGAAGGCGTCAACGGCGGCATCGACGACCTGACTGCGCCGGTGCTGCAGCTGCAGGGTCACGGTCGTGGGCCGCTGGCGGCGATGCTCGGCTTCGTCGACACGACCCCGGTCGGCGGCTGGATCGGCGGCGCGCTGCAGCAGGCACGCGGCCGTGGCGATGCGACGCTCGATCTGGCGCTGGCGATCCCGCTCCTGGACGCCTCGGCGTCGACCGTCGACGGCAGCGTCGAGCTGGCCGGCAACAGCCTGCGGCTGAGCCCGGACACGCCCCGCCTGGGCGAGCTGCACGGGCGGGTCGCGTTTTCGCGCCACGGCTTTCGCATCGTCGGCGCGCGCGCGAGCGCGCTCGGCGGCGAGCTCGCGTTCGAGGGCGGGACGCAGGACGACGGGACGCTGCGCTTCGAGGGCCGCGGCGTCGCCAGCGCCGAGGCGCTGCGCGAGGGCGTCGAGCTGCCGGTGCTGGCGCCGCTGGCGCGGCTGGGCGAGCGGCTCAGCGGGCGTGCGCCCTATCGGGTCGAGCTGCGGTTTTCGGACGGCCGGACCGAGCTCGACGTGGCGAGCAGCCTGGAGGGCCTCGCGCTGACGCTGCCGGCGCCGCTGGACAAGCCGGCCGCCGCCTCCTGGCCGCTGCGCGTCCGGACCGCGAGGCTGGGCGATGCCGACGCCGAGGCGCTGACGATCGAGATCGGCGACAGGCTGCAGGCGCGTTACGAGCGCGTGCCCGAGGGCGATGGCTGGCGCGTGCGCGGCGGATCGGTCGGCATCGGCACCACCGCGCCGCCGATGCCGGCCAGTGGCGTGGCCGCCGTGGTCGAGCTGCCCGGGCTGAACGTCGATGCGTGGCAGGCGGTGTTCGCGGATCGCGTCGCCGGGGTGCCCGCACCAGCGCAGGGGGAGCGCGTACGACCGCATGCGGACGGCGGGGCGACGACGATCGACGAAGCGCTGTGGCCGTCGCAGGCGACACTTCGCCTCGGCGGGCTGACGCTGGCCGGTCGGCGCTGGCGCGCGCTCGACCTCGAGCTGCGGCGGCACCGGTCGACCGTCGAGACGCTGTGGCAGCTGCAACTGCGTGCGCCCGAAGCCGAGGGCGACGTCGAATGGCACCAGCCCCATGATGCGGGCCTCGCCGGGCGCGTGCAGGCGCGGCTGGCGCGGCTTGTGCTCGATGCCGACGCCGCCGCAGCGAAGGCTCCAGCCCGGCCGGCCGTCGATGCAGCCGCAGGCGCGGCGGCGGCGCGTGTCGATGCCACCGACAAGGCCGCCGCCGGCGCCACGGCCGCGCCGCGCCGCATGCCGTCGCTGACGATGCACGTCGAGGACTTCCGCTGGCGCGGGCACGCGCTCGGCCGGCTCGAAATCGAGGCCGCGAACCGGATTCCCGCCAGCGCCAGCCCGCGCGCCGCCGCGCGCCAGTGGCAGCTCGACCGCCTTCGCATCGCCAACGACGACGCCGAGCTCGATGGCCGCGGCCGCTGGTCGCCTGTACACGGCATGACGCTGGACTTCGGCCTCGCGCTGGCCGACAGCGGCCGGCTGCTGGCGCGCATGGGGTTTCCGGGCGCGCTCAGCGGCGGCAAGGGGCGCATCGACGGCACGCTCGGCTGGGCCGGCTCGCCGCTCGTGCCGGACCTGCCGAGCCTGGACGGCTCGCTGCGGCTGGCGCTGCAGCAGGGCCGCTTCCTGCAGGCCGAGCCCGGGGTCGCGCGGCTGCTCGGCGTGCTGAGCCTGCAGTCGCTGCCGCGGCGGCTGCTGCTGGACTTCCGCGATGTCTTCCAGGAGGGCTTCGCGTTCGACCGCGTCAGCGGCGACGTGCGCATCGAGCGCGGCGTGGCGGCGACCGACAACCTGCGCCTGCTCGGCGTGCAGGCCGGGGTGCTGGTCGAGGGGCGGGCCGACCTGCGCGCCGAGACGCAGGACCTGCGCATCGTCGTCGTGCCCGAGCTCAACGTCGGCAGCGCCTCGCTCGCGTATGCGGCGATCAACCCGGTCGTCGGCCTGGGCAGCTTCGTCGCCCAGCTGCTGCTGCGCGAGCCGATGATGGCCGCCGGCACGCGCGAGTTCCGCGTCGACGGCAGCTGGTCCGACCCGCAGGTGCAGCGCGTCGAGCGCGTCGCGGCGTCGCCGGCCGTGGCGGCGTCGCCGGGCACCGCGGCGGGCGCGGCGTCACCCGCCGCGGCCCCCGCCGCGCCCCCTGCCGCAGGCACGGTCGCGCCCCCGGCCGCAGGCACGGCCGATGTCGGCGCCACAGCCGCTTCGGCCGCCGACAACCCCCGATCGGCGCCGCAGACGCAGGAGCCCGTGCCACGATGAAGATCGCCGCCTTGCAGATGGTCTCGGGCCCCGAGCTCGGCGCCAACCTCGACGCCGCGGCGCGGCTGCTCGGCGAGGCCGCCGCCGCCGGCGCCAGGCTCGCGGTGCTGCCCGAATATTTCTGCCTGATCGGCCCGCGCGACCGCGACAAGCGCGCGATCGCCGAGCCGCCCGCGACGGCGGACGATGCGCAAGGAGGCGGTCCGATCCAGCGTTTTCTGGCCGAGGCCGCGCGCCGGCACGCGATGTGGATCGTCGGCGGCACGCTGCCGGTGCTGCCGCCGGGCGAGAACGCTGGCGCCGCGCAGCATGTCTTCAACCGCTGCACCGTCTGGTCGCCCGAGGGCCGGCTGGCGGCGGCCTACGACAAGATCCACCTGTTCGCGTTCGAGCATGGCGACGAGCGCTACGACGAGGCCCGCGTGCTGCGCGCCGGCAGCACGCCGGTGGCGCTGCAGGCCGGGCCGCTGCGCGTCGGGCTGTCGGTGTGCTACGACCTGCGCTTCCCGGAGCTGTATCGCGCGCTGATGACGCCACCGTGCGACCTGATCGCGGTGCCGGCGGCGTTCACCGTGCCGACCGGGCGCGCGCACTGGGAGCTGCTGCTGCGCGCGCGTGCGGTCGAGAACCAGTGCCATGTCGTCGCCGCCGCGCAGGGCGGGCTGCACGCCACCGGACGCCGTACCTGGGGCCACAGCATGATCGTCGACCCCTGGGGCGAGGTGCTCGCCGAGCTCGCCGAGGGCGAGGGCGTGGTGCTGGCCGAGGTCGACGCGGCGCGCCTGGCCGAAGTGCGCGCGCGGCTGCCGGCGCTGGCGCATCGCAGGCTCTGAAGCTGGCCGCGCCGGCCGCGCGGCGCGGCCAGCGCGGGCGCGCCGCCCCTCAGGCGCCCGTGGCCGCGGGCTCTTCCATCGCTGCCGGCGCAAGCTCGAACTGCATCGCCGCCAGCCGCGCATACAACCCGCCGCGCGCGACCAGCTCGGCGTGCGTGCCGGCCTCGGCGATGCGGCCGTGGTCGAGCACGACGATGCGGTCGGCGCGCTGCACGGTCGCCAGCCGGTGCGCGATGACGATCGTCGTGCGGTCGCGCATCGCGGCCTCCAGCGCCGCCTGCACCATGCGCTCGCTCTCGGCGTCGAGCGCGCTGGTGGCCTCGTCGAGCAGCAGCAGCGGCGGGTTCTTCAGCATCGCGCGCGCGATACTGATGCGCTGGCGCTGGCCGCCGCTGATGCGCACGCCGCGCTCACCGAGGTAGGTGTCGTAGCCCTCAGGCAGGGCGGCGATGAAGTCGTGCGCGAAGGCCGCGCGCGCGGCGGCCTCGACCTCGGCGTCGCTCGCGTCCGGGCGGCCGTAGCGGATATTCTCGCGCGCGCTGGTCGAGAAGATCGTGCTGTCCTGCGGCACGATGCCGATGCGCGCGCGCAGCTCGGCCAGCGCGACCTCGCCGATCGGCACGCCGTCGAGCAGGATGCGCCCGCGTTCGGCGTCGTAGAAGCGCAGCAGCAGCTGCAGCACGGTGCTCTTGCCGGCGCCGCTCGGGCCGACCAGGGCCAGCGTCTCGCCGGCATGCACCTGGAGGTCGAAGTCGGCCAGCGCAGCGGTCTGCGGCCGCGACGGGTAGTGAAAGCCGACGCCCTCGAACCTCACCTCCGAGCCGCCGCGCGCCGGCGGCAGCGCGCGCGGCCGCGGCGGGTCGTCGACCGGCGAGCGTAGCGCGAGCAGCTCCATCAGCCGCTCGGTCGCGCCGGCGGCGCGCAGCAGGTCGCCCCAGACCTCGGACAGCACCGCCACCGCGCCGACGAAGATGATCACGAACATCACCGTCTGCCCCAGGTGGCCGGCGCTGATGTCGCCGCGCAGCACCGCCTGCGTGCCCTGGTACAGCCCCCACAGCAGCGCGCCGAAGGTCGCGCTGATGACGAAGGCGACCAGCACCGACCGCACGCGGTTGCGCCGCCGCGCGGTGTCGAAGGCGCGCTCGGTGGCGTCGTCGAAGCGCGCCGCCTCGCGTCCCTGCTGGTTGTAGCTCTGCACCACCGGCACCGCGTTGAGCACCTCGGCCGCGATCGCACTCGTGTCGGCGACGCGGTCCTGGCTCGCGCGCGACAGCCGGCGCACGCGACGCCCGAAATAGGCGCTCGGCAACACGACCAGCACCAGGATGCCCAGCACCTGCGCCATCACCAGCGGGTTGGTGACGACGAGCGCGGCGAGCGACCCGACCCCCATCACCGTATTGCGCAGCCCCAGGCTGAGCGACGAACCGACCACCGTCTGCACCAGCGTCGTGTCGGTCGTCAGCCGGCTGATCACCTCGCCGGTGCGCGTGGTCTCGAAGAACTCGGGGCTTTGGCGAACGACATGGCGGTAGACCGCGTTGCGCAGGTCGGCGGTGATGCGCTCGCCGAGCCAGCTCACCATGTAGAAGCGCGCGGCCGAGAACAGCCCGAGCGCGGCGCCGACCGCGAACAGCGCCAGGAACTGCCCGCGCAGCGCCATGATGCGCTGACCCGGGTCGGCGGCGACCAGCCCCTGGTCGATCAGCTGCTTGAGCGCCACCGGGATCGCCAGCGTCGCCCCGGCGGCCAGCACCAGGAACAGCAGCGCCAGCGCGACTCGGGAGCGGTAAGGGCGCAGAAAGGGCAGCAGCCCGGACAGCGCGCGGGGTGACGGGGCGGCCGGCCGCGTCTTGTCGTCTTGGGGCATCGGCGGAGTCTATCGGGCGCGACGGCGTACGCTCGGCGGCGTGACGCATCCCTCATCCGGGGGTCGCGGATCGCGGACGGCTTCCGTCGGCACGCCGCTTTGTGGTCGAATGCACATCCGGCGGCGGTGCGCGCATCGGGCGCCATCACCGCCGCCGATCCGATGACCCAGTTTCAGCCCCGCGATCCCGCCGGCCGCCACCGCCCGGGGGCTCCGGTGCGCCCGCCGAAGTCCGGTGGCGCGCAGGGCGGTCCTGCAGGCGTCCTTCCGGGCCCCGACACCGTTGGCGGTGCGCCGGCCGCCTCCGTCGCGGCCCACTCGCCACCTTCGCCTGCCCCGGCATGGGTGCGCGTTGCCGTCGCGGCCGTCGCCGCGGGCGCCTTCGGGGCAACGTTGTCGTGGGTAGGGTTGGCGGCACCCTGGGCCGCGCTCGTCGCGGCAGCCGTGGCGACGCTGCTGGCCTCGTGGCGTGCGGCGCCGTCGATACCTCAGGCGGCGCCGCAACCGGCGCCGCGACCTGCCACCGAGATCGGCGACGCGACGCTGCGCGATCCTCACACCGGGATGTTCCACCGCGGCGCCTTCCTCGCGCTGGCCGAGCGCGACTGGCAGCGCGCCGGCCGCTACGGCGGCGAACTGGCGATGCTGTTGGTCGAGGTCGACCACCTGCGTCCGATGACCGAGCGTGCCGGACCGGCGGTGGCCGACCACCTGATGGGGGGGCTCGGTCGCCAGGTGCTGCGCAGTCTGCGTGGCGGCGACCTGCTCGCGCGTTTCGACCCCGCGCAACTTGCCGTGCTGCTGCCCAACGCCGACACCACCGGTGCGCTCGACGTCGCCGATCGCATCCGGCAGCAGGCCGCGCAGCTCGAGCTGCCCGGGCTGCCGCCCGGCGCGCCGATCAGCGCCAGCGTCGGCGTGGCGTTGATGCAGCCGCTGCACCGGCCACTGGCGATGCTGGTGGCCGACGCCCAGCGTGGGCTGCACAGCGCGCGCCAGGCCGGTGGCAACTGTGTGCGGCTGGCACCGGAGGACAGCCTGCCGCCGATCGGTGCCGCCGGGTCGTGGGTCGACGGCGACCCGGTGCCGCCCTCGCGGGATGCCTGAAGCAAGACCTCTGGCCTGCCGCATTCCGCATTCGATAGCCGGCAACGGGTGGTCGCTGCGCTGCGGGCTGAGCCGGATCCCCCCGCGGCCAGAACAGATCGGTTCCGCGACTCCACCCGTTTCCCCGTGCGGGCACAGGACTCTCGGGCAGGAAGACAGCCTCCTAGAATCCGCCGATGGAAAACCCCGATCCGGTCGCCACACCTGCCTACGATCCGACCGCCAAGCAGAAGGCCCAGGCCAAGACCTCGCGCATCCCGATCAAGGTCGAGCCGGCCGAGGTGCTGAAGAAGCCGGCGTGGATCCGCGTGCGCGCCGGCAGCCCGGGCACGCGCTTCTTCGAGATCAAGAAGATCCTGCGCGAGCACCGCCTGCACACCGTGTGCGAGGAGGCGAGCTGCCCCAACATCGGCGAGTGCTTCGGCCGCGGCACCGCGACCTTCATGATCATGGGCGACAAGTGCACGCGCCGATGCCCGTTCTGCGACGTTGGCCACGGCCGCCCTGACCCGCTGGACCCGCAGGAGCCGGAGAACCTCGCGCGCGCGATCGCGGCGCTGAAGCTGCGCTACGTCGTCGTCACCAGCGTCGACCGCGACGACTTGCGCGACGGTGGTGCCGGCCACTTCGCCGACTGCATCCGCCGCGTGCGCGAGTTCGCACCGCACACGCAGATCGAGATCCTGACGCCTGATTTCCGCGGCCGCATGGAGCGCGCGCTGGAGGCGCTGAAGGCGGCGCCGCCGGACGTCATGAACCACAACCTCGAGACCGTGCCGCGGCTGTACAAGCAGGCGCGCCCGGGATCGGACTACGCGTTCAGCCTGAGCCTGCTGGCGCGCTTCAAGGAAGTCGTGCCCGGCGTGCCGACCAAGAGCGGGCTGATGGTCGGGCTGGGCGAGACCGACGACGAGATCCTGCAGGTCATGCGCGACATGCGTGCGCACGGCATCGACATGCTGACGATCGGCCAGTACCTCGCGCCGAGCGGCCACCACCTGCCGGTGCGGCGCTACGTCCACCCCGACACGTTCGCGATGTTCGAGCGCGAGGCTCGCGCGATGGGATTCAGCCACGCCGCGGTCGGCGCGCTGGTGCGCAGCAGCTACCACGCGGACCAGCAGGCGCACGCCGCCGGCGTCGGGTCGACGGCGGACGCGTCCCCCGAAACTCGCTGATGCGCCGACGCCGCATCCACCGCCTGGTCCTGGCCGGCCTGACAGCGCTGGCGAGCTTTCGCGCGCACGCGCTGACCGAGAGCGACGCCGCCGGCGGCGTGCGCGAGGCGCTGATGCGCGGCACCGAGGCCGCGATCGGGCTGCTCGGCCGCAAGGACGGCTTCCTCGGCAACCCGAAGGTGCGCATTCCGCTGCCGGGCTACCTCGAGGACGCCGGCAAGCTGATGCGAACGCTCGGCCAGGGCCAGCGCATCGACGAGCTCGTCACGGCGATGAACCGCGCCGCCGAGGCCGCGGTCCCCGAGGGCCGCGCCCTGCTGGTCGGCGCGGTGCGCGACCTCACGGTCGAGGACGCGCTGAAGATCGTCCGCGGGGGCGACACCGGGGTCACGCAGTTCTTCGAGCGCAAGACGCGCGCGCCGCTGACCGCGCGCTTCGGGCCGATCGTCGGCGCGAGCACCGCGCGCGTCGACCTGGCGCAGCGCTACAACCGCGTCGCCGCCAAGGCGCAGGGGCTGGGGCTGGTCAGGAAGGAAGACGCCGACATCGAGGGCTACGTCACGCGCAAGGCCCTCGACGGCCTGTACCTCGTGATCGGCGAACAGGAGCGCAAGATTCGCGCCGACCCGATCGGCACCGGCAGCGCGCTGCTGCGGCGGGTCTTCGGCCGCTGAAGCCCATCGCGTCGGGGCCGCCGGCACCGCGGGCCGTTGCCGCGCTCGACTCCCGGCCTCGCGCGACGGCCGCCCTCGAGGCGGCGCATGGCCCGCGACCTAGTAGACCCGACCCCGCCGGTACTGCGCGTGCGCGCGCCGCGCCAGCGGAGTCGCCGCCGCCAGCGCCGCCAGCGACGCGCCGGCATGCGCATGCGCGATCGCCAGCCCGAGCGCGTCGGCGGCGTCCTTGCCCGGCAGCCCGGGCAGCGCCAGCAGCCGGCGCACCATCTCCTGCACCTGAGGCTTGGTCGCCAGCCCGTGGCCGACGACCGATTTCTTCATCTGCAGCGCGGTGTATTCGGCCACCGGCAGGCCGCCGGCGACCAGCGCCGCCAGCGCCGCGCCGCGCGCCTGCCCGAGCAGCAGCGTGCTCTGCGGGTTGACGTTGACGAAGACGATCTCGGCCACCGCGCAGCTGGGCGCGTAGGTCGCGACGACCTCGCGTACGCCGTCGAAGATCAGCTTCAGCCGCGCCGGCAGGTCGCCGCGCGGCGCCTCCAGCGTGCTGATCGTGCCGCTGGCGACATAGACCAGCCCCGCCCCCTCGACATCGACCAGGCCAAAGCCCGTTCGCTGCAGACCGGGATCGATGCCGAGGATGCGCATGATGCAGGCCGCCTCGCGCTTCAGGCGCAGCAAGGGCTTCGGCGAAGGCTCACGTCGGCCCCCGCCGACGTGACGCCGCAGCCAAAGCCCGTTCGCTGCAGACCGGGATCGATGCCGAGGATGCGCATGGCCGTCCAGCCTACCCGATCCCCCGCGTCAGGCCCCGCCGAGGTACCAGCGCACCGAGTGGAAGAAGACCGGCGCCGCGAAGCACAGCGGCGCCAGCCGGTCGAGCAGCCCGACGGCGCCCGTCACCGATCGTTGCGCGCCCCAGTGGCGCACGCCGGCGTCGCGCTTGATCGCCTCCATCACGAGCGCACCGAGCGTGCCCGCGCCCCCGGTCAGCGCGCCCAGCCCGGCAGCCTCGGCCAGACGGAGCGGCGTGCTCCAGGTCAGCAGCGCGCCCACCAGCGCCGCCGCCACCACCCCCATGGCCCAGGCGCGCCACGAGAACGAGCGGTCGATGCGGCGCACCACCGGCCGGCGTCGCAACCCGTGGCTGCCGTGCTCCTGCACGATCTGCGCCGCCCCGGCGACGACGACGAGGAAAAAGACGAGAAACGCGCCGACCCCTTCGCGCCCCTGCAGCGTCAGCGCCAGCAACGCCGGCGCATGGCTGAGCCCGTAGACGCAGACCATCAGCCCCCACTGCAACTTGGCATTGCGCTCCAGGAAGCGCCCCGGGTCGCCCGCCAGCGCCGCCGCCACCGGGATCGCGAAGAAGACGTACACCGGCACGAAGACGGTGAACAGGTCGAAGCGGCGCGCGCCGACGATCAGGTATTGCAACGGCAGCACGACGAAGAAGGCCAGGATCAGCCCGCGGTGGTCGGCGCGCCGCGTGTGCACCAGGGTCACGAACTCGCGCAGCGCGAAGAACGACAGCACCGCGAAGAGCAGCGTCGCGCCGAGCGTGCCCGACACCCACGCCAGCCAGAACAGCGTCGTGCCGGTCCACAGCGCGCCGAGCTCCTGCACGTAGTCGCCCGCACGCCGGCCCGACGCCTGCCGCAGCGACCACACCACGATCGTCGCCGTGCCGACCAGCAGCAGTGCGAACAGGACGACGAACAGCAGCGCGACCTGCTGGTCCGGCCCTAGCGTGCGCAGGCGGTCGATCATCGGCACCCTCTCAGTGCAACGGCGGCCGCAGCGCGACCACCGCGGCGCGGGCCCGGTCGAGGAAGGCCCGCTTGTCCTCGCCGGGGTCGAGCCGGATCGGGGCGCCGAAGGTCGCGCTGCACAGGATGGGCACCGGCACGACCTCGCCCTTGGGCATCACACGCTGGACGTTGTCGATCCACACCGGCACCAGCTGCACGGCCGGGAAGCGCTCGGCGAGGTGGAACAGGCCGCTCTTGAACGGTTGCGGCTCGTCGCCGGCGCCGCGCGTGCCTTCGGGGAAGATGACCAGCGAATCGCCGGCGGCCAGCGCCTCGACCAGCGGCTGCAGCGGGTCCTGGTCGTCGCTGCGCTGACGATCGACGTAGACGGCGTTGAAGACCTCGCGCGTCAGCCAGTGCCTGAACCGGCTGCGCGTCCAGTAGTCGCGCGCCGCGATCGGCCGCGTCGTCGCGCGCAGCTCGGACGGCAGCGCGGCCCAGATCAGCACCCAGTCGAGGTGGCTGCGGTGGTTGGCGAAGTAGATCCGCTGTTCGGCCGACGGCGGGCAGCCCTGCCAATGCCCCTGGGCCCCGGTGATCAGGCGCGCGATCGCGGTCAGCAGCAGCCCCATGGCCCGGGCGGCGGTCCTCATGCGCGGATGCTAACGGGGTGCGACGCGGCGTGCGACGACACACCCCCGCAGGTCCAGCCGCGCACACCGGCCCGCGGCAGGCCGGCCCGCGACCGGCGCACGCGCCGCGGGCGCCGCGTCGTCAGCCCGCCGCGCGGCGCGCCAGCACCTCGAACGCGGGCAGCGTCTTGCCCTCGAGCACCTCGAGGAAAGCGCCGCCGCCGGTCGAGATGTAGCCGACGTCCTTGTCGATCCCGTACTTGGCGATCGCCGCCAGCGTGTCACCGCCGCCGGCGATGCTGAACGCCGGGCTGCGCGCGATCGCGCGCGCGATCGTCTCGGTCCCCTTGGCGAAGGCGTCGAACTCGAACACCCCGACCGGGCCGTTCCAGACGATCGTGCCCGCCGCCTCGAGCCGCGTCGCCAGCGTGGCGGCGGTCTCGGGGCCGATGTCCAGGATCATGTCGTCGTCGGCGACGGCGTCGGCACGCTTGACGGTGGCTGGCGCGTCGGCGGCGAAGGTCTTGGCGACGACGACGTCGGACGGGATCGGCACCTCGGCGCCGCGTGCGGCCATGGCATCGATCACCGCCTTCGCCTCGCCGACCAGGTCGGCCTCGGCCAGGCTCTTGCCGATCTTCAACCCCGCGGCGAGCATGAAGGTGTTGGCGATGCCGCCGCCGACGATCAACCCGTCGACCTTGGCCGCCAGGCTCTTCAGGATCGTCAGCTTGGTGCTGACCTTGGAGCCGGCCACGATCGCCAGCAGCGGCCGCCGGGGCTGCGCCAGCGCCTTCGTCAGGGCGTCGATCTCGGCCGCCAGCAGCGGCCCGGCGCAGGCCAGCGGCGCGTGCTCGGCGATGCCGTAGGTGCTGGCCTCGGCGCGGTGCGCGGTGCCGAACGCATCGTGGACGAAGACGTCGCACAGGCCCGCCATCTTCCGCGCCAGCGCCGGGTCGTTCCTCTTCTCGCCCTTGTTGACGCGGCAGTTCTCCAGCAGCACGGCCCGCCCCGGCGCGACCTGCACGCCGTCGACCCAGTCGCGCACCAGCGGCACCTCGCGCCCGAGCAGCTCACCCAGGCGCGCCGCCACCGGCGCGAGCGAGTCCTCCGGGCGCAGCGTGCCCTCGGTCGGGCGGCCGAGGTGGCTGGTGACCATCACCGCCGCGCCGGCGTCCAGCGCCATGCGGATCGCCGGCAGGCTGGCGCGGATGCGCGTGTCCTCGGTGATGCGGCCGGCGTCGTCGAGCGGGACGTTGAGGTCGGCGCGGATGAAGACCCGGCGGCCGGCGACTCGGCCCTGGGCGATCAGGTCGGCAAATCGAAGCACGTTCATGGCGGGAGGGCCGCGGTTGCGGCGTGAGGGTCGGCGACGGCCGTAAGTGTCGCAGACCCGCGCGCATACCCCCCAGGGCCTCTGGCCGCGGCGAGCGGGCGCCCCGCTGGCTCAGCCGCCGCGGTCCGTCACGGGCGGCTCGGCGCCGGCAGCGCCGCCGCGCGTGGCCAGCTCCGGCCCCTCGCCCTCGGGCAGCACGACCTCGATCCGGTTCTCGGTCATGTAGTCGTTCATCTCGCGCCAGCCGGCGAAAACCGCGGCCTTGTCGGCGCGCGCGTTGATCGCGTAGCAGTCCTCGATCGCGCGGCCGGCGTGGCGGCAGCCGGCGCCGATCGCCCTGCCCTCGGCGGCGCGGCGCTCGTGCACCGCGCTGGTGGCTTCGATGCCCAGGTAGTCGCAGCCGGCCAGCCCGACGAGGCCGGTCAGCAACAGCAGGGGCAATCGGGAACGCATGGCAGGCGGGGGTCGCGAAGGGACGATGTTCCGGGTTGTCGGCCACAGCGGTCCAGGACTTGAGCCGCCCACTGCGCGCCGCAGGCCGAGCGGCGTGCCTTCCACGCCGCCCGGCGGCCGGTTCAGACGGACCCGCCGCGGCCGGCCAGCCTGGCCCCCGGAGCGATCGTGCCCGCGGGCAAGGCGCGCAGCCATTCGGCAGCCGCGATGCGCCGGCCGCCCGGGCGCTGGAGCTGAAGCAGCTCCAGCGCGCCCGTGCCGCAGCCGACGACGACGCGGCCACCCCCCGCGGCCAGCAGCTCGCCCGGCGCGCCGGCGAGGTCGACCACGCCCGCGCGCCAGACCTTGATCGTCTCGCCGCCCAACGTCAGGCTGGCGCCGGGGAAGGGGTCGAAGGCGCGCACCCGGCGCGCCAGCACGGCCGCCGGCTGGCGCCAGTCGAGCGCGGCCTCGGCCTTGTCGATCTTGGACGCATAGGTCGCTCCCTCGGCCGGCTGCGGCTCGGGGTGCAGCTGGCCGGCAGCGGCGTCGTGCAGCGCCTGCACGACGAGCCGCGCGCCCAGCGCCGCCAGCCGGTCGTGCAGCGACGCGGCGCTGTCGTCGTCCCGGATCGGCTCGGCGGCGCGCAGCAGCATCGGCCCGGTATCCAGCCCCTCGTCCATCTGCATGATGGTGATGCCGGTGACGGCATCCCCGGCCTCGATCGCTCGCTGGATCGGCGCCGCGCCGCGCCAGCGAGGCAGCAGCGACGCGTGGATGTTCAGGCAGCCCAGGCGAGGCAGCGCCAGCGTCCAGGCCGGCAGGATCAGCCCGTAGGCGGCGACGACCAGGACGTCGGGCGCGGCCGCCCGCAGCGCGTCGCGTGCGACGCCGGCGTCGTCGGCATGACGCCCGTCCAGACGCAGGCTGCGCGGCTGTGCCAGCGTCAGCCCGAGCGCCAGCGCGCGCTGTTTGACGGCCGACGGTTGCGGCCTCATGCCGCGGCCGGCCGGGCGGTCCGGCTGCGTCAGCACCAGCGGCACGGCAAAGCCGGCCGCGTGGATCGCATCCAGCGCCGCGGCAGCGAAGTCGGGGGTGCCGGCGAAGGCGACGCGCAGCATCGTCATCGTCCGCGCGATCGGCCGACCCGGTCGGCGCGGGTCAGGCGCGTGCCTCCTCGCGCGCACGCTTGAGCATGCGGCTGCGGATGCGGTCGCGCTTGAACGCGCTCAGGTACTCGACGAAGACCTTGCCGACCAGGTGATCCATCTCGTGCTGGATGCACACCGAGGTCAGCCCGGCGGCCTCGCGCTCGAAGACCTGGCCGTCACGGTCGAGTGCGCGCACGACGACGCGCGCATGGCGGCGCACCCGGTCGTAGACCTGCGGCACCGACAGGCAGCCCTCGTCGCCGACGTGCATCTCCTCGCTGCGCGCGATCAGCTCGGGATTGATCAGCACCAGCGGGTGGTCGCGCGTGTCGGAGGTGTCGATCACGATGACGCGCTCGTGGACGTCGACCTGCGTGGCGGCCAGGCCCACGCCCTCGGCGGCGTACATCGTCTCCAGCATGTCGTCGACCAGCTGGCGGATGCGATCGTCGACGGTCTCGACCGGCCGGGCGACGGTGTGCAGCCGGGGGTCGGGGTAGCGCAGAATCGGAAACAGGGCCATGGTCCGGGTGGCGTGTAACTTCGTTGGGGGCCGCGACGGGACGATCACGACCCGAGGCTCGGGCAATCGATGCCGACGGACCCGCACCATGCATGAGGCGGGCCGGCGGCGACCGCGTCAGCCCCGCCGCGAAGGCCGCCTGTGCACGGACGCGGCGCGTCCCGCCCCGATGTCTGTCGCGACCACACAACGGCCATGCCGGCCGGCTGAAGCGATCGGCATGATATGACACCCTTTCATACCGCTGTTTTCGTTGCCGGATCAAGGCCCTAGGGCAGAATCTTGAACGATGTTCGAAGATCGCCGAGCGCTGCCGCACGTCCCTGAGGGGCCGCGACAGGTCGGCCCAGGCCGGGAGACAGCCGATGCGGCGCTATTTTGACAGTCCGACCGCCGCCACAGCAGGGCAGGGCCTAGCTGCCCGTGTCACGCTGGCCCTGGCGAGCCTGGCGCTGGTCGCCGGCGCCGCCGACGCACGCGAGCCGAACTTTCCCGTCACGCCTGAATGGCGCGCCACCGCACAACGGGTCGCGCAGGCCGGCGTCCCGCTGTCGGCGCTGGCGCCGAATGCGCCCGAGCGCTACACGGTGCAGCGCGGCGACACGCTGTGGGACATCTCCAAGATCTACCTGACCAGCCCCTGGCGCTGGCCCGAGCTGTGGGGGATGAACCTGCAGCAGATCCGCAACCCGCACCTGATCTACCCCGGGCAGGTGCTGGAGCTGGTGCGCATCGGCGACCGCGCGATGCTGCGCGTGGCCGGTGGCGAGGGCGGCACCGTCAGACTCTCGCCGCGCGTGCGCGGCGAGCTGCTCGACGACGGCGCGATCGCGTCGATCCCGCTGCACCTGATCGGCCCCTTCCTCAACGAGGCAGTGGTCTTCGACACCGACGCGCTCGCGCGCGCGCCGCGCATCGTCGCGACCCAGGAAGGGCGGGTGATGCTGTCGCGCGGCGAGACCGCCTACGTGCTCGGCGAACTCGGCGGCGCGCGCGCGTTCCGGCTGTTCCGCGAGCCCAAGGCGCTGAAGGACCCTGGAACGGGCGAGATCCTGGGCTACGAGGCGCGCTACGTCGGCGCGGCCGATTTCGAGCGCGCGGGCGGGGACGGTGTCGGCTCCGACGGCCGCCCGGCGATCGTGCCCGCCACCTTCCGCATCGGCGAGCTGCGGGTCGAGGCCGGCGTCGGTGACCGCCTGCACCCGGTGGAGCAGCAGGATGCGGCCGCGTTCGTGCCGCGCGCACCGGCCGGCCCGGTCGACGGCCGCATCGTCTCGATCTACGGCGATGCGCTGACCGCGGGGCAGAACCAGATCGTCGCGCTCAACCGGGGCGCGCGCGACGGCGTCGAGCGCGGCCATGTGCTGGCGCTGTGGCGCGCCGGCCGCGACGCCTTCGATACGACGACCGAGGGCCAGCGCACGCCGTTGCGGCTGCCCGACGAGCGCCACGGGTTGCTGTTCGTCTTCCGCGTCTTCGACCGCGTCTCCTACGCGCTCATCCTCGAGGTCGCCGAGCCGGTCCGCCCGGGCGACCGCTTCACCCAGCCCTGACGGCGCGCGCGCCGGACGGGGCGGGTCCCGGAAGGCTCGGCGTGGCGCAGCGCACGGGTGGCGCCACGGCCGGCGACGGCACCGGTCGCGGGCCGCGCCTGCCGACCGGCACGCGCGCGTCGCCCGCCGCGGCATCGCCCGGCGACGACGAGCTGGCGGGCTGGGTCCGGCTCGCGCTCGCCGACGGCGTCGGCCGCGAGTCGGCGCGCCGACTGCTGGCGGCACTCAGGCCCGCCGCAGGCGATCTTCGCCGCTGGCGCCGCAGCCTGGCGCGAGGTTGCGGGCGAGGCCGCGGCGGCCGCGCTGGCGCGGCTGCCGGACGGCCTGGACGCGCAGGTCGCGCGGGCGCGGACGTGGCTGGCCGGCGGCCCCGAGCCACGCGCGCTGTGGACGCTGGCCGACGACGCCTACCCGCACGCACTGCTTGCGGCACCGGACCCGCCGCTGTTCGTCTTCGCGCAGGGCCAGGCGGCCTGGCTGGCGCGGCCGGCGGTCGCCATCGTCGGCAGCCGCAACGCCACGCCGCAGGGCCTGGACAACGCGCGCGCCTTCGCGCGCACGCTCGGCGACGCCGGCTGGGTCGTCGTCTCCGGGCTGGCGGCGGGCATCGACGGCGCCGCGCACGAGGGCGCGCTGGCCGGCCGCAGCGGCACCGTCGCCGTCGTCGGCACCGGGCCCGACCGCGTCTACCCGGCGCGCCACCGGACGCTGGCGCACCGCATCGTCGGCCAGGGGCTGATCCTGAGCGAATACCTGCCCGGCACGCCTCCGCTGGCCGGCAACTTCCCGCAGCGCAACCGGCTGATCGCCGCACTCGCGCAGGGCACGCTGGTGGTCGAGGCGGCGCTGCAGTCGGGCTCGCTGATCACGGCGCGGCTGGCGGCCGAGATCGGGCGCGAGGTGTTTGCCATTCCAGGCTCGATCCACGCCCCGCAGTCGCGTGGCTGCCACGCGCTGCTCCGCCAGGGCGCCAAGCTGGTCGAGACGGCCGAGGACATCCTGGAGGAACTGCGTGCCCAGGTGGGCCCGGCGCCGGCCCGAGCGGGCGGCGACACAGGCTCGGCAACGCCTGACGCCGGGCCTGCGTCCGTGGCGGCCGGCGCCACCGGCGCGGGCGACGACACCGACGACCCGCTGCTTCGGGCCATGGGCCACGACCCGGTGTCGCTGGACGCGCTGTCGGCGCGCACCGGCTGGGACATCGGCCGGCTGGCGGCCCGGCTGCTCGAGCACGAGCTCGAGGGCCGCGTCGCGCGGCTGCCGGGCGGGCTGCTTCAGCGCCGCGGCCTGGGCTGACCCCGGGTGGCTGGCGGGCTTGCAGAGGGCCCTCCCGAAGCCCTGCAGCCGCCCGCGATGCGGGCGTCCCTGCGTGAAACCGGGCCACCCCTGGCGCAGGCCCCTCGGGTATAGTGACTTTATGTTCGACGTCCTCGTCTACCTCTACGAGAACTACTGGCGTCCGGACGCATGCCCGGACCACAAGCAGCTGTCGCGCAAGCTGTCGGCGGCCGGGTTCGAGCGCGACGAGATCCAGGAGGCGCTGCGCTGGCTGGACGGCCTGGCCGAGAGCGCCGAGGCCGCGGTCGCCAGCCAGCAGGCCGGCAGCCTGCGCATCTACACCGAGGCCGAGCACGATCGGCTGGGCGAGGAGTCGATCGGCTTCATCCGCTTTCTCGAGTCGGCCGGCGTGCTGCCGCCGGCAATGCGCGAGATGGTGGTCGATCGCGCGATGGCGGTCGGCGGCGGCCCGATCGCGCTCGACGACCTCAAGGTCATCGTGCTGATGGTCTTCTGGAGCCTGGGCGAGGAGCCCGACGCGCTGATCCTCGACGAGCTGTTCGTCGACCCCGAAGACCGCGTCATCAACTGAGAGCCTGTGAAGCATTCCGCCACACCCGCTCGTGCGGCCCAAACGGCCCCACTCTTCGTTGCAAATGCTCGCCATAGCACGGGCTATGGCTGCGCTTTGCGCCTCGATTGGGACCTCTTGGACCACCCGCTCGAGCGCGCCGGAATACTTCACAGGCTCTGACGCCGCCGGGGCCGCGCTCAGAACCCGAGAGGGTCGACATCCACGGCCCAGCGCAGCAGCCCCTTGTAGGCCGCCTTGTCGGCGGCGCGCAGCGCGTGCAGCTGCGGCAGCCATCCCGCCAGCCACTGCTGCAGCGCCGCACGCGACGCCGACTCGACCAGCAACTGCATGCGCTCCACCCCGGCCACGCGTGCCACGCTGGTGGGCACCGGCGCGTAGCGCGTGATCGCCGGCGGCGCCGGCAGGGCGGCGGCGGCGTCGAGAAAGGCCTTTGCGATCGCGGCCGACTTCGCCTCCGCGCGCAGCAGCGCCAGGTGGACGAACGGCGGCAGCCCGAGCGCACGCCGCTCGGCCAGCTGCTCGGTGGCGAAGGCGACGAAGTCGTGCCGCACCAGCGCCGCCAGCAGCGGGTGCGACGGGTGCCAGGTCTGGATCCACATCTCGCCCGACGCAGCCTGGGCGGCGTCGCGGCCGGCGCGACCGGCAGCCTGCATCAGCAGCGCGAACAGGCGCTCGGGGGCGCGAAAGTCGCTCGCGAACAGCGCGCCGTCGGGGTTGACCGCCGCCACCAGCGTCATGCGCCGGAAGTCGTGCCCCTTGGCGACCATCTGGGTGCCGACCAGCACGTCGACCTCGCCCGCGTGCACCGCCGCCAGCCGCGCCTGCAGCGCGCCCTTGACGCGTGTGGTGTCGGCGTCGATGCGGCCGATGCGGGCGCCGGGCAGCAGCGCGGCGATCTGCTCCTCGAGCTTCTCGGTGCCGCGGCCCAGCGGCGCGATATCGGGGTTGCCGCAGTCCGGGCAGGCGCGCGGCACGCGCTCGGTGAAGCCGCAGTGGTGGCAGCGCAGCGTGCGGTCGGCCTTGTGGAAGACGCGCCATGCGCTGCAGTGCGGGCAGCCGCTCTTCCAGCCACAGGCGCCGCAGTGCAGCACCGGCGCGTAGCCGCGGCGGTTGAGCAGCAGCAGGCTTTGCTCGCCGCGCGCGATGCGCTCCTCGATCGCCGCTTGCAGCGGCGGCGCCAGCACCGGGGCCTGCGCGCCGCGCGTGCGCGGCAGCCGGTTCATGTCGAACACGCGCACCGCCGGCAGTGCGCCGCCTCCCACGCGCGTGGCCAGCGTGAGCCGCGTGTAGCGCCCCTCCTCGGCACGCTGCCAGGTCTCCAGCGACGGCGTGGCCGACCCCAGGATCACCGGCACGCGCTCGAGCCGGCCGCGGTAGACCGCGAGGTCGCGCGCCGAGTAGCGCGCCCCTTCCTGCTGCTTGTAGGACGCATCGTGCTCCTCGTCGACGACGATCAGCCCCGTCCGTGGCAGCGGCGCGAAGACCGCCATGCGCGTGCCCAGCACGAGGTCGGCGCGGCCGGCCAGCGCCAGCAGCCAGTGGCGCAGCCGCTGCGCCGGCGTCAGCCGGCTGTGCAGGCTGACCAGCACCCGGCCGGGGAAGCGCGCGGCGAAGCGCGCCTCGAGCTGCGGCGTGAGGTTGATCTCGGGCACCAGCATCAGCGCCTGCCGGCCGGCGTCCAGCGCCTCGGCGGCGGCGCGCAGGTAGACCTCGGTCTTGCCCGACCCGGTGACCCCGTGCAGCAGCACCGGGCCGGCCGGCAGCCCTTGCAGCACGGCGAGCGCGGCCGCCTGTTCGCCGGTCAGCGGCGGCAGCCCGGACGCCGGGCCCGCGGCCGTCGACGGCGCGACCGAACGCGCCAGCCGGCGCGTGATCGCCGCGGCATCGAGCCGGCGCAGCTCGGGAGGCAGCACCGACAGCGCCAGCTCGCCGATGCCGCGCTGGTAGTAGCGGGCCGCGAAGCCCACCAGCTCGCGCCAGCCCGGCGGCAGCGCCGGAACGGCGTCGAGCACCTGCGCGATCGGTCGCAGCGCCTGCGCGGGAGCCTGCCCAGGGCCGTCCGCATCCCAGACCACGCCCGTCACCATGCGCCGCCCGAGCGGAACCCGCACCAGCGTGCCGGGTGCCAGCCGCCGCGCCGCCAGATAGTCCAGCAGCCCGCCGACCGCGCTGTGCTGCGGCGTCTCGACCGCCACCATGAGCCGGACCGGATCGACGTCGATTAGGCCCGAAAGCTCCGAAGCGACTGAAGAAGACACCGTAAGCCGATGATTCAGAAAGGCTTTCCTCTTACCCACCAAAGCTGTGGACAACTTTGTGGGCAAACCGCCCGCGCGCACGCCAAGTGCTTGATCCCGCTTCGTTCCCCGCCGCCTGCCCGATTCGGCAGCATCCGGACTATGCCCATCAAATCAACCACTTGCATCACAAGCCCGCGCTCTGCGGGGAGATGCCGCAGCCTGCCGCGCCGCAGCACGAAAGATGGGGATAAGTCAAGCCTGAGTGCTCACTTACTCGCACGCGCAGCATCGGCGCCACGCAGCCGGCGCGAATGCGTGTGCACCGCCTCGACGAGCGCGCTCACGTGCTCGGGCGGCGTGAGCTGCTGGATGCCGTGACCGAGGTTGAAGATATGCCCGTCCCAGCCGCCGTCGGTGCGCTGCGGTGCGCCGAAGCGGTCGAGCACCGCCTGCGCCTCGCGCGCGACGGTCTGCGGGGGCGCGAACAGGACCGCCGGGTCCAGGTTGCCCTGCAGCGCGACGCGGCTGCCGACCGCGGCGCGCGCGCGCCCCAGGTCCATCGTCCAGTCCAGCCCGACGACATCCGCGCCGCAGCCGGCGATCTCGTCCAGCCACAGCCCGCCGCCCTTGGTGAAGACGATGACCGGCACCCGCCGGCCTTCGTGCTCGCGCTGCAGCGCCTGCACGACGCGACGCGTGTAGGCCAGGCTGAAGGACTGGAAAACGCCATCGGCGAGCACGCCGCCCCAGGAGTCGAAGATCATCGCCGCCTGGGCGCCGGCGTCGATCTGCGCGTTCAGGTAGGCCGCGACCGCGTCGGCGACGATGCCCAGCATGCGGTGCATCAGGTCCGGCCGCGCGTACAGCATCGTCTTGACGAGCCGGTAGTCGTCCGAGCCGCCGCCCTCGACCATGTAGCACGCCAGCGTCCAGGGGCTGCCCGAGAACCCGATCAGCGGCACGCGCGCGACGCGCCGGCCCTCGGCGTCGCTGGTCAGCAGCGCACGCCGGATCGACGCCACGGCGTCGAAGACGTAGCGCAGCCTGGCCATGTCGGGCACGCGCAGCGCCGCCACCGCCGCCTCGTCGCGCACCGGGTGCGCGAATCGCGGGCCCTCGCCGGCTGCGAAGCTCAACCCCAGGCCCATCGCGTCGGGCACGGTCAGGATGTCGGAGAACAGGATCGCCGCGTCCAGCGGCCAGCGGTCCAGCGGCTGCAGCGTGACCTCGGTCGCATAGTCCGGGCTGGTCGCCAGCCCCATGAAGCTGCCGGCGCGGGTGCGGGTGGCCATGTACTCGGGGAGGTAGCGCCCGGCCTGGCGCATCAGCCAGACCGGCGTGTGGTCGGTCGGCTGGCGCAGGCAGGCGCGCAGGAAGCTGTCGTTGGCGAGTTCGGGCGCGGTCATCGAAGGATTATCGGGCGCGCCCCGCCCGCATCGGGGCGCGCGCCGGCGCCCGGATGCGGCGCTACAGTTGCCGCCGTCGACCACGAAGGCGCAGCCCGCGAAGGCAGCGTCCACCCCAGGAGGACCCGATGACCGAGACGATCGCCCGCTGGCAGCGCCTGCTGCTGGCCTTCGGCCTGGCCGCGCTGCTGGCCGGCTGCGGCTACAACGACTTCCAGCGCCTGGACGAGCAGGTCAAGTCGAGCTGGGCCGAGGTGCTCAACCAGTACCAGCGCCGCGCCGACCTGATCCCCAACATCGTCGCCACCGTCAAGGGCGAGGCCGACTTCGAGCAGACGACGCTGACGCGCGTGATCGAGGCGCGCGCCAAGGCGACCAGCATCCAGGCGACCCCCGAGCTGATCAACGACCCGCAGGCCTTCGAGCGCTTCCAGCAGGCGCAGGGCGAGCTGTCCGGCGCGCTGTCGCGGCTGATGGTCGTGGTCGAGCAGTATCCGAACCTGCGAGCGAACCAGGCCTTCCAGGACCTGCGGGTGCAGCTCGAGGGCACCGAGAACCGCATCACGGTGGCGCGCAACAAGTACATCGGTGCGGTGCAGGCCTACAACGTGCTGCGGCGCGAGTTCCCGACCAACCTGACGGCGATGGTCTTCGGCTACGAGATCAAGCCCGGCTTCACGGTCGCCAACGAGGCCGAGATCTCGACGCCGCCCAAGGTCGACTTCGGCACCAGGTAGGCGCGCGGTGCAAGACCCGGCGCGGCGAGGCGCTTGGCCGGCGGCCACGCGCGTGCCGACATCGGCGCGGGCGCTGGCCGGGCTGCTGGCGGCGCTGCTGGTGGCATTGCTGCCGGCGCTGCCGGCGCTGCTGGCGGCGACGGCGCACGCGCAGGCACCGCAGCCCGTGCCCGCGCTGAGCGCGCGTGTCATCGACCTCACCGGCACGCTGGCGGCCGAGCGTGTCGCCGCGATCGAGGCCAGGCTCGCCGCCTTCGAGGCCGAGGCCGGGCCGCAGATCGTCGTCCTGATGGTCGCCACCACGGCGCCCGAGGACATCTTCAGCTACGCGCACCGCGTCGCCGACAGCTGGAAGATCGGCCGGCGCGAGGTCGGCGACGGGCTGCTCGTCGTCGTCGCCAAGGACGACCGGCGCGTCAACATCCAGGTCGCGCGCGCGCTCGAGGGTGCGGTGCCCGACCTCGCGGCGCGCCAGATCATCGACCGCGCGATCGTCCCGGCCTTCCGCGCCGGCGACTACGCGGGCGGCCTCGACGCCGCGGTCGACCAGCTCATCGCCCGCATCCGCGGCGAGGACCTGCCGGCCCCGCAGCGCCGCGACGACGCCGGGCAGGGGCTGCAGATCGAGGAACTGCTGATGTTCTTCTTCGTCGCCGTGCCGATCATCGGCGCGGTCTTCACCGGTGTCCTCGGGCGCAAGCTCGGCAGCCTCGTGACCGCGGGCGCCTCGGGCGGGCTCGCGTGGCTGGTCACCGCCAGCGTGCTGATCGGCATCGTCGCGGCGCTGGCCGCGCTGATCCTGGTCGGTGTCTTCGGCCTGGGCAACGCGTTGAGCCGCGCCGGGCGCGGCGGTGGCGGGCGTGGCGGGGATGGCGGGTTCGGCGGCGGGTTCGGCGGCGGCGGTTTCGGCGGCGGGTTCGGAGGAGGCGGCGGCTTCTCGTCCGGCGGCGGCGGCAGCTTCGGCGGCGGCGGCGCCTCCGGGAGCTGGTGAGGGTGGCACGATGAACCGCTGGTCGCGCCTGCTGCGGCACCGCTTCACCGACGACCGCGACGTGCGGCGCGCGATCGGCGAGCAGGGGCTCGCCCGGCTCGAAGCCCGGGTGCGCGAAAGCGAGCGCCGCCACGCCGGCGAAATCTGCATCAGCATCGAGGGCGGGCTGCCGCTGTCCTATGTCTGGCGGCGGCTCGCCGCGCGCGACCGCGCGATCATGCTGTTCGGCAAGCTGCGCGTGTGGGACACCGAGGCCAACAATGGCGTGCTGATCTACGTGCTGCTGGCCGAGCACGCGATCGAGATCGTCGCCGACCGCGGCGTGGCGCGCCATGTCGCGCCCGGGCACTGGGACGAGGTCGTCGCGCACCTGCGCGAAGCTTTCGCGGCCGGCCGCTTCGAGGACGGGCTGATGCAGGCGGTGGCCGAGGTCGAGTCGCTGCTCGTCGCGCACTACCCGCTGGCCGAGGGCCGGGCCAACCCGAACGAGCTGGCGGACGCGGTCGACGTGCGCTGACGGCGCTCGGCTACAGCCGGTGCGAGCGGTCGCCTTGCGCGAAGCCGACGGCGTCGAAGACCACGCCCTTGGCCAGCGCGACGACCTTGAACAGCTCGCCCATCTCGTGCTCGTCGATCAGCCGCCGCGCCGCCGTTCGCGCCGGAAGGTCGGCCTCGGCGAGCAGCCCCGGCAGCCCGCAGTTGATCAGGAATCGCGCCTGCGAGGTGTAGCCCAGCACGTCCATCCCGGCGTCCTGCGCCGCCAGCGCGATCGCGGTGAAATCGACGTGCGCGGTGATGTCCTTGTCGCCGACGTCGGCCAGCGGGTCGGCGTCGGCGCGGTGCGCACGGTGGCACATCAGCGTGCCGCCGCGGCGCTGCGGGTGGTAGTACTCGGCCTCGGGGAATCCGTAGTCGACGAAGAACGCCGCGCCGCGGCCGATCGTGGCCGCCAGCGTGCGCACGAACGCCTGCGCCTGCGGGTGGATCTCGGTCACGGTGCCGGGCACGAACGGGCCGTCGACGGGCGGGCGCAGCGCGGTCGCTCGGTCGGCCCAGGCGAAGCCGCTGTCGGCTGCCGCCCCGGTGCCACGGCCGGCCGGGCCCCCGGCGTCATCGCCCGCCGGGTCGGGCAGCGTCACGCCGCGCTCGAACCACGCCTGGCCGTCCCAGTGCAGCAGCGTCACCGGCATCGCGTCGAGCACCTCGTTGCCGACGACGACGCCGTCCAGACGCGCGGGCAGCGCCGAGACCCATTGCACCCGGGGGCCGAAGCGCGCCAGCCGCGCGCGCTGGCGCGCCGCCAGCGCGCCCGACAGGTCGACGATCACGTAGCGCCGCACGCGCTCGCCCAGCGCATCCAGCAGCTGCTCGGCCAGCGCGCCGGTGCCGGCCCCGAATTCCCACACCTCGTCGGTGCCGGTGGCGTCCAGCGCCTGCGCGAGCTGCACCGCCAGCGCGCGGCCGAACAGCGGCGACAGCTCGGGCGCGGTGACGAAGTCGCTGCCCGCGCCGGCACGCGACACCCCCGGCCCGCCCGCCGGCCAGCGGCCGATCTGCGCGTCGCCGCGCGCGTAGTAGCCCAGCCCCGGCTCGTACAGCGCGATCGCCATGAAGCGGTCGAACGCAAGCCAGCCGCCGGCCGCGGCGATCGCCGAGCGCAGCCGCTGGTGCAGCGGTGGCGTCGCGGGTCGGGGGTCGGACGGCATGGGCCGCGGCATTGTAGGAAGCGCGTCGGCAACGCCGCGCAGCCTGCCGCGTCGCGTACGATGCCCGCGCCGCCACCGCCGCGATGAACGCCGCCCCAACCCCTCTCGACCCCGGCCGCTGCCCGCTATGCGGCGGCGCCAACGGCTGCGCGATGGCCGCCGGCGATCACGACGCGCCGTGCTGGTGCACGCAGGTCGGCTTCGCGCCCGAGCTGCTCGCGCGCGTGCCCGCCGCGGCACGGGGGCTGGCGTGCATCTGCCGGCGCTGCGCCGAGGCCGGCGCCGAGGCCGGCGCGGGCGACGCGGCAGCGCCGGACGGCGGCCGATAAACTGTCGCTCGGCAGCGGGCCGCACGCGGCCGGCCGCACCGGCGCCATCGCGGGCCTGTGCGGCCAACCGCCCTCACCCCCCTCGCACGGATTCCCCCATGTCGCAGACCCCCGACGCCCGACCCGGCAAGCGCCCGGTCGCGCTCGTCACCGGCGCGGCACAGCGGCTGGGGCGCGCGATCGCTCTGGAGCTGGCCGCCAACGGCTGGGCGGTCGCGGTGCACTACCGCAGCTCGGCCGAGGCGGCCGCCGCGACCGTCGCCGAGGCGCGCGCGCTCGGCGCTGCGGCCGAGGCCTTTGGTGCCGACCTCGCCGACGAGGCCGCCTGCGCCGCGCTGCTGCCGGCCGTCGCCGCGCGGTTCGGCGCCGTGCACGCGGTGGTCAACAATGCCTCGCTGTTCGAGTACGACACGGTGGCCGACTTCGGCCAGGCGGCGATGGAGCGCCACTGGCGCACCAACACCGCCGCGCCTGTCCTGCTCGCGCGTGCGCTGCACGCGCAACTGGGATCCGCCGGCGGCCGCGGGGCGGTCGTCAACCTGCTCGACCAGAAGCTGTGGAACCCGAACCCCGACTACCTCTCCTACACGCTGAGCAAGGCGGCGCTGGAGGCGGCGACGACGCTGCTGGCGCAGGCGCTGGCGCCGGTGCTGCGCGTGGCCGGCGTCGCGCCCGGCGTCACGCTGCTGTCGGGGCCGATGAGCGCGGCCGAGTTCGAGCGCGCGCACCGGCTGACCCCGCTGCAGCGCTCGTCGACACCCGAGGACATCGCGCGCGCGGTGCGCTTCGTGCTGGAGTCGCCCGCGATCACCGGCACGACGCTGCTGGTCGACGGCGGCCAGCACCTGATGCCGCAGCCGCGCGACGTCCTCTTCCTCGCCCAGGACGACTGAAAGCCCCGACTCCATGCAGACCCTGCTGCAACACCCCAAGCTGATGGACTGCCGGCGGCTGTTCCTGCGCGACTACGAGGTCTGGATCAATATCGGCGTGCACGACTTCGAGAAGAAGGGCGAGCAGCGGGTACTGATGAACGTCGACCTGTTCGTCCCGCTGGCGCTGTCGACGCCGACGCACGACAAGCTCGACGAGGTGGTCGACTACGACTTCATCCGCCGCAGCATCGCCGAGCGCGTCGCGCGCGGCCACATCCACCTGCAGGAGACGCTGGTCGACGACGTGCTGCAGGCGATGCTCGCGCACCCGCGCGTTCGCGCCGCACGCGTCAGCACCGAGAAACCCGACGTCTACCCCGACTGCGAGGCCGTCGGCGTCGAGGTCTTCGGCATGCGCGAGGAGATGCTGTGACGCCCGCCGCCCTGCCGCTGGACATCGACGACACCACCGTGCGCGTCGCGGCCCGTACCGCCCCCGGTGAGGCCGACGACGGCGGCCGCCGCGCCGACCCGCGCAAGGCCGCGTTCGAGGCCAACAAGCTGCGCAAGCGGCTGCAGCGCCAGGTCGGGCAGGCGATCGCCGACTACGCGATGATCGAGGAGGGCGACCGGGTCATGGTCTGCCTGTCCGGCGGCAAGGACAGCCACGCGCTGCTCGACGTCCTGCTGGCGCTGCGCGCGCGCGCGCCGGTGCGCTTCGACCTCGTCGCCGTCAACCTCGACCAGAAGCAGCCGGGCTTCCCGGCCGAGGTGCTGCCCGAATACCTGCGCGGCCTGGGCGTGCCGTTCCGGATCGAGAACCAGGACACCTACAGCATCGTCAAACGCCTCGTGCCCGAGGGGCAGACGATGTGCAGCCTGTGCTCGCGGCTGCGGCGCGGCATCCTGTACCGCGTGGCGAGCGAGCTGGGCGCCACCAAGATCGCGCTCGGCCACCACCGTGACGACATCGTCGTCACGCTGCTGATGAACATGTTCTTCGGCGGGCGGCTGAAGGGCATGCCGCCCAAGCTGGTCAGCGACGACGGCCGCCATGTCGTGATCCGCCCGCTGGCCTATGTCGCCGAGACCGATCTGGAGCGCTGGGCCGACCTGCGCCGGTTCCCGATCATCCCGTGCAGCCTGTGCGGCAGCCAGGACAACCTGCAGCGCGTCCAGGTCAAGGCCATGCTGCGCGAGTGGGAGCGGCAGCACCCCGGCCGCAGCGACAGCATGCTGCGCGCGATGTCGCATGTCGTGCCCTCGCACCTGATGGACCACGCGCTGTACCCTTTCCGCAGCGTGCGCGCCACCGGGGTGGCCGACCCGCTGGGCGACCGCGCCTTCGACCCCGACGACGCGCCCGGCACCGCCGCCGCGCCGGCTCCGCAGGCCCCACCCTGGACGACGATGGAGGACGACGCATGACAAAGCCACGACGTCGAACGATGCTCGCCGCCGCGATGGCGGCGGCGCTCGCGGCCACGCTGCTCGCCGGCTGCGCCGCACTCAACACGATGCCGGCCGAGATCTCGACCTGGGGCGACTGGCCGGCCGACCGCAAGCCCGGCCGCTATGCCTTCGACCGCCTGCCGTCGCAGGCGGCGCAGCCCGAGGCGGCGGCGCGGCTCGAGGACGCGGCGCGCGCGGCGCTGGAGGCCGCGGGCTTCAGCGCCGCGGCGCCGGGCGACAAGCCCGACGTGCTGGTCCAGGTCGCGGCGCGCAACTCGCGCGCCGACCTCGACATCTGGGCCGACCCGCTGTGGTGGCGCGGCGGCTGGATGCCGGGCCGGCGGGTCTGGGTCGAGCCGCTGTGGTGGCCCGAGCTGCACGCGCGCACGCGCTACGAGCGCGAGGTCGCGCTGCTGCTGCGCGACGCCGAGTCGGGCAAGCCGCTGTACGAGGCGCGCGCGAGCAACGAGGGCGCGAATGCCGGCGGCAGTGCGCTGCAGCAGGCGCTGTTCCGTGCCGCGCTGGCGGACTTCCCGCGCACCGGGCCCAATCCGCGCCAGGTGACGGTCACGCTGCCCTGAGTGGCGGTGGCGCGCGCAGGCGCCGCAACGACGATCGCGATCAGTTCGCCGCTGCCGCCGCCAGCGCGGACAGGTCCTGCTCGTAGGACAGCAGACGCTGGCGCAGCCGTTCGCGCTGCGCCGGCGACGTGCTGTTGTGCAGCCGCGCCCAGGCCTCGCAGCCGTCGCGGTACCAGGCGCGGCGCCAGCCCTGGCGCGGGTCGGTCGCCTCGAAGGTCGATGCCACGAGTGCGGCGAGCGCCTCCCGGCGCTCGCTCGCCGCCAGCGCCTGTGCGCGCTTCAGTGCCTCGACCAGCTCGGCCTGCTGGCGCTCGCGCTCGTCCAGCCAGCGCGCCGCATCGACGGGCGAGCGCGCGACGGAGTCCGCCAGCAGCGCGCGCTGGCGGGCATCGAGGCGGCCATACAGGTCCTCGGCCTGCTTCAGCGCCCGCTCCAGCGCCGCCGCGCGGCGCTCGGCCGGGTCCGGCTGCAGCCGCTCGGCGCGCAGCTTGGCCAGGCGCTCGGCCTGGCGCGCCTGCAGGTGCGCCCACTGGGCGTCGGTGATCGCCGGCAGCAGCTCGGACGCCGCGGGCAGCGCGGCGTCCAGCGCGCGGCGCGACCATGCGCGCGTCTCGTCGACCAGCGCGCAGACCGCGTCGGCGTCGACCTCGCCGGCGGCGCGCTCGCGCCAGCGCCCCATGCGCTCGGCATAGACCGGCAGCTCGCTCGCGCGGTGCCATTCGAACCATCGCTGCAGCGCCGGCTCCAGCGCCGCCTCCTGCTGGCGGTCCAGATCCAGCCAGCGGTCCAGCCACAGGCCCGCGAGCGACGGCCCGTTGTCATAGGCCACACGCACCGCGCTGCACGCCGCGAGCGCGAGCAGCGCGCTGCCGATAATCAGCCACCTCCCGAGTCGAACCCAAGAGTCTGGAAAGAACATCCGCATGGCTGTCAATATCGTCGTCATGGCCGCCGGCAAGGGTACACGGATGAAGTCCACCCTGCCGAAGGTGCTGCATCGCCTGGCCGGCCGGCCCTTGCTGCAGCATGTCCTCGATGCCGCGGGCGCGCTCGGCGCCACGCACGCCGGTGCCAACATGGTGCTGATCGTCGGCCATGGCGCCGAGGTGGTCGAGTCCGCCGTCGCCGGCCAGCGCGTGCGCTGCGTGCGCCAGGAGCCGCAGCTCGGCACCGGCCACGCGGTGCAGCAGGCGCTGCCGGCGCTCGACGACCGGCACGCGACGACGCTGATCCTCAACGGCGACGTGCCGCTGATCCGCCCCGCGACCGCCGCCGCGCTGGTCGACGCCTGCGGCGGCGAGCGGCTGGCGCTGCTTACGGTCGAGCTGGCCGACCCGAGCGGCTACGGCCGCATCGTGCGCGACGCCGGCGGCCAGCGCGTGCTCGGCATCGTCGAGCACAAGGATGCGAGCGCAGGCGAGCGCGCGATCCGCGAGGTCTACACCGGCATGATGGCCGCGCCGACGGCGGCGCTGCGGCGCTGGGTCGCGGCGCTGAGGAACGACAACGCGCAGCGCGAGTACTACCTGACCGACATCGTCGCGATGGCGGTGGCCGAGGGGGTGCCGGTGGTCGCGCAGCCGGTGGCCGACGAGACCGAGGTGCTGGGCGTCAACAGCCCGCTGCAGCTCGCCGAACTCGAGCGGCGCCTGCAGCGCCTGCAGGCCGAGGCGCTGATGGACGCCGGCGTGCGGCTGGCGGACCCGGCGCGGTTCGACCTGCGCGGCACGCTGCACTGCGGGCCGGACGTCGAGATCGACGTCGGTGTCGTCTTCGAGGGCACGGTGACCCTGGGCGCCGGGGTGCGCATCGGCGCGCACTGCGTGATCCGCGACGCCGACATCGCCGCCGGGGCGGTGATCCACCCCTTCTGCCACGTCGAAGGCGCGGCAGTCGGCCCGGGCGCGCTGGTCGGCCCGTATGCGCGGCTGCGGCCAGGCGCGGAGCTGGGCGCCGAGGTCCACATCGGCAACTTCGTCGAGGTCAAGAACAGCCGGCTGGCCGACGGCGCGAAGGCGAATCACCTGGCCTACCTGGGCGACGCGACGGTCGGCGCGCGCGTCAACGTCGGCGCCGGCAGCATCACCGCCAACTACGACGGCGCCAACAAGCACCGCACCGCGATCGGCGACGATGTGCATATCGGCAGCAATTGCGTGCTGGTGGCGCCGGTGACGGTCGGCGCCGGCGCGACGGTGGGCGGCGGGTCGACGATCACCGACGATGTCCCCGCCGGGACGCTGGCGGTGGCGCGCGGCAGGCAGCGGGTGATCGAGGGCTGGAAGCGGCCGGTGAAGGCGAAGAAGAGTTGACCCCACCTTGCTTGCTGGCGAACCTAGAATGGTCCTCGCTCGCTTCGAACCCATGGGCCTGATCGACCACCCCGACCTGCTGCGCCGGCACCGGCTGACGGTGGCGCAGTACCACCGCATGGGCGAGGTCGGCGTGCTCGCGCCCGGGGCGCGCGTCGAGCTGGTCGAGGGGGAGGTGGTCGAGATGGCGCCGATCGGGTCGCGGCATGCCGCGGCGGTCAACAGGCTCAATCGCATGCTCTCGGCCGCCGTCGGCGAGGCCGCGCTGGTCGCCGTGCAGAATCCGTTGCGCCTGGACGACCACTCCGAGCCGCAGCCCGACCTGATGCTGCTGGCGCCGCGCGAGGACTTCTACGCCGCCGCGCACCCGCGTCCTGCCGACGTGCTGCTGCTGGTCGAGGTCGCCGACACGACCTCGCGCTACGACCGCGAGGTCAAGCTGCCTCTGTACGCACGCCACGGCGTGGCCGAGGTCTGGCTGGTCGACCTCGACGAGGGCCTGGTGCACCTGCTGCGCGAGCCGCGCGACGGGCGCTATACGCAGATCCAGGTCAGCGCCACCCCCGGCGTCGTCGCACCGCAGGCGCTGCCGGCGGCGGCGGTCGACCTGTCGCTGCTGCTGGCGCGCTGACGCGCGCGCCAGCAGCGCGCCGCTGTCGGCGGAAAGCCTCGGCGCGCTCAACCCCCGCCGGCCGACTCCATCGTCTGCGCCGCCAGGCACAGGTCCTGCCACGCGCGCGCCTTGTCGGGCAGGTTGCGCAGCAGGTAGGCCGGGTGGTAGGTCACGACCAGCGGCACCCCCTGGTAGGCGTGCACCCGCCCGCGCAGGCGGCCGATCGCCTCGCTGCTGCGCAGCAGCTGCTGCACCGCGAAGCGGCCCATCGCGACGATGATGCGCGGCCGCACGAGCGCGATCTGGCGCTGCAGGAAGGGCTCGCAGCAGGCGAGCTCCTGCGGCGTCGGGTTGCGGTTGCCCGGGGGACGGCACTTCAGCGTGTTGGCGATGTAGACGCGCCGCGCCGGGTCGGCCACCGACGCGTCGCGCGTCAAGTCGAGTGCTGCCAGCATCTGGTCGAGCAGCCGCCCGGCCGGGCCGACGAAGGGCGCGCCCTGGCGGTCCTCCTGCTCGCCGGGGGCTTCGCCGACGACCATCCAGCGCGCATCCGCGGCGCCGACGCCGAAGACCGTCTGCCGCCGCGTCTCGCACAGTGCGCAGGCGTGGCAGGCGGCGACTTCGTCGCGCAGCGCCGGCCAGTCCAGCGTGGCGATGCGCGCGGCGCGGGCGGCGGAATCGACGTCACCGTCCTCGGATGTCACCCCCGCGGATTGCGCCGCGGCAGCGGTGGGCGGCACCTGTCGCGCCGCAGCGGGCGACGGTGGGACAGGTCGCGCCGCGGCGCCCGCGCGTGGCACGGGCAACGCCTGTGCCGGATCGGCGTCGGCCGTCATGGGCGTGTGTGCCGCGGGTCGCTCGCAGGCATCGCCCGCATCGGCCGCCCCTTCGGGCTGCGGCGCGCTCCACACGCGCAGCCCCATCGCGCGCAGCATCGCGTGCTGCCGTTCAGTCCAGGCCATGCGGGTCATCCGTCTCGGCTGGTGCGCGAGCCCGCGCGGCGGGTGCCGCCGCCACCGTGCCGGCCGCCGGGGCCGCGGCGAGACCGGCACGGCCGCCAGCCAGCTGCAACCGCATCACGACCGCATCCTCGCGCCGGCCATGCGGCGCCGGGTAGTACGCGCGTCGCAGTCCGACCTCCTCGAAGCCGCGCGCCGCATACAGACGGCGCGCGCGCTCGTTGCTCGGCCGCACCTCGAGCCACAGCGACGCCATGCCGTGCGTCGAGGCCTCGGCCTGCAGCGCATCGAGCAGCGCGCGCGCATGGCCGCGCCGCTGGTGCGGCGGGGCCACGGTCAGGTTCAGCAGGTGCATCTCGTCGACCGCCTGCATCGCCACCGCGTAGCCGACCAGTTCCCCGGCGTCGTCGCGCCACAGCGCGGTCCAGTGGCCGGCGGCGAGCGAGTCGAGGAAGTGGCTGCGCCGCCACGGGAAGGCGTAGGCGCAGGCCTCGATCGCGAGCACGGCGTCGAGGTCGGACTCGGTGATCGGCCCGGCGACCCGGGCCGTGCCCGACTGCGGCCCCATGGCTGCCACGGCCCCTCACGCGCCGGCGCGCTCGGCCCGCCGCTGCGCGCGCTCGGCGGTCGTCAGCGCGACCTTGTCGCGCAGGTAGACCGGCAGCGCGTCGGCCGGATCGCGCCGCGCACCGGCGTCCCAGGCCTGGCGCGCGCATCGCAGCAGCGCAGCCGCACGGTCGGTCTGCGCCGGGTGCAGCGCCGCCGCGCCGACGGGCAGCCGGTCGCCGAAGGCCTCCAGGGCCGACCCGGCGACCCGGGAGGGCGGCTCGGCCTGCCAGCGTGCGGCCAGCGCGGGCAGCGTGTACAGCGCCGGCTTCGCGACCGCCACCCACTGCGCGCCCTGGCGCCGGTAGGCGGCGGCGTAGACCTCGTCCATGCGCGCATCCATCGCGACCCAGACCGTCCCCTCGCGCCAGGGCGCGTCCTCGGCGACGACAGCCAGGCTGTCGACCGCGAGCACCGGCCGCGCGAGGCCGAACGCCAGCCCCTGCGCCACCGCGCAGGAGGTCCGCAGGCCCGTGAACGCGCCCGGGCCGGCGCCGAAGGCCACGGCGTCGACCTCGGCCAGCGCCAGCCCGGCCTGCGCCAGCACGGCGTGGACCTCGCGCAGCAGCGTCGCCGACGCCGCCGCGCCGCCCGCACCCGTCCACGCGACCTCGCCGGCCGGCCCGCAGGCAGCCACGGCCATGCGTTCGGTCGAGGTGTCGAAGGCGATCAGCGCGGGGTTCGCAGGGTAGGTTGCGGCGGCCACCGGCGCAGTTTAGCCGTGCGATCATGCCGGCCATGCCACCGCCCACGCCCACCGGCACGCGCTGCGGCGCCGCGCTTCGCCGCCGCTTCGGTCGTCCCGTCCGCTCGGCCGCGGGCGGCGGCTCCGCGAGCATCTCGAGGGTCGCGCTGCTGCTCGCCCTGCTCGGCGCCGCCGCCCCCGCGCCCGCACGTCCGCCAACGGCGACGGCCCGCGAGCTTCCGGTCGAGGTGGCCGCCGCGCTGCAGCGCGCACGCATCCCGCCGCAGGCGCTCGCCGCCGTGGTCGAGGAGGCCGGCGGCGGCCGGCAGCGGCTTGCCGTCCACGATGACATTCCCGTCAATCCGGCCTCGTTGGCGAAGCTGGTGACCACTTACGCTGCGCTGGACCGGCTCGGCCCGGCCTGGCGCTGGCGCACGCCGGTATGGCTGGCCGGCTCGGTGCGCGACGGCGTGCTGGCCGGCGACCTGGTGCTGCGCGCCAGCGGCGACCCGACGCTGGTCGTCGAGCGGCTGTGGCTGCTGCTGCGCCGAGTCCGGCAGGCCGGCGTGCGCGAGATCGCGGGCGACATCGTGCTCGACCGCAGCGCCTTCGCCCCCGCGCCATCCGACCCTTCGGCCTTCGACGGCGAGCCGCTGCGCCCCTACAACGTCGCGCCCGACGCGCTGATGCTCAACTTCAAGTCGGTGCTGTACACCTTCACGCCCGACCCGGCCACCGGCCGCGCGCGGGTGGGCGCGGTGCCGCCACTGGCCGGTGCCGAGGTCGACGTCTCGGTCCCGCTGGCCGAGGGCGGCTGCGGCGACTGGCGCGGCGCGCTGCAGGCGCGCTTCGGCGACGACGGCCGCGTACGTTTCGCCGGCCGCTACCCGGCGGCCTGCGGCGAGCGCGTCTGGCCGGTCGCCGACCCGGCGCCGGCAACCTACAACGCAAGGCTGCTCGCGGGCCTGTGGCGCGAGATGGGCGGCACGCTGCGCGGGCACGTGCGCGACGGCGCGGCGCCTGCGGCCGAGCCCAGCTTCGTCGCCGAGTCGCCGCCGCTGGCCGAGGTCGTGCGCGACATCAACAAGTACAGCAACAACACGATGGCGCGCCAGCTCTTCCTGACGCTGGCGGCCGAGGCCGCCCCGGCGACGCCGGCGACCGCCGACGCCGCGCGCGCGGTCGTCGACGGCTGGCTGCGCCAGCGGCTCGGCGATGCGGCGGCCGGCTTCACGGTCGACAACGGCGCCGGGTTGTCGCGCGACGCGCGGCTGTCGGCCGCGGCGCTGGCACGGCTGCTGCAGCAGGCGTGGAGCAGCCCGGTGATGCCCGAGCTGGCGGCCTCGCTGCCGGCCGCCGGGCTCGACGGCACCTTGCGCCGCGCGCCCGTTCCGGCCGGTCGCGCGCACCTGAAGACCGGGTCGCTGCGCGACGTCGCCGCCGTCGCCGGTTACGTGCTCGGCGCCAGCGGCCGCCGCTGGGTGCTGGTCGCGATCGTCAACCACCCCGACGCCGCCTCGGCGCGGCCGGCGCTGGACGCGCTGATGCGCTGGACGATGGACGACGAGGCGCCGCGCTGAAGCGCGCGCGTCGCGGCACGTCGGCAGCCCAGACGCAGGCGCAGGCGCCGGACGCCGCGCGACGGCCGTCAGAACGGGTTGTTGTTCGCGCGCGAGACCGCCAGCAGCCCGAGCTGGACCTGGCCCCCGTAGGCCATCAGCCGGCCGTCGGCCCACAGGTGGTTGGCCGAACTCGCGCCCTCGATCAGCGTCGCGCTCGTGCAGTCCGGCGGCGCCACCGTGCACGCGGCGACGCTGGCGTCCTTCAGCCCGAAACCGCCCGGCGCCTTGACCATCGCCTGCACCATCTCGTCGGCCAGCACCAGGCCGATGTAGCGGCCGTCGTTGATCTCCTCGTCCTGCAGCGCGACGCGCAGCCCGGCGTTGAACTGGAAGACCATGTCCGTGATCAGCCGCGCGCGGTCGACCCCGTCGGGGTGCGCCAGCTGCTCGGCCAGCGCATCGGGCGACTTGCCGACATCGTGCACGGTCGACAGGATCACGCGCACCCCGGCCTGCTTGAGACGGCGCAACTGGGCCGCCACGCCCGCGCCGCGCTGGCGCGCCTCGTCCAGCAGGGCCTCGGTCGGCTGCGACGGATCCAGGGCGAACGCGTCGTACAGCTCCCAGATGTCGTTGGCGCCGACCATTACCGTGGCCACCATCGCCTCGCCCGGCTGCGCCATCGCGAGCGCGGCGTCGACCTGCGTCGCCAGCTCGGCCACGCGCGCACCGGCCGCGGCCAGCATCTGCGCGCGCGGCGCCGGGTCGGCGTCGGGGTTGCACCCGGCGAAGACGAGACCGTACTGCCGCGCGACCGCCTGCACCCAGATCCGCTCGTCGTCGCAGTCCAGCGCGCCGGCGTCGGTCAGCACGTTCACGCCGTAGCGGCGCCCGTCGGGCAGCAGCACGCTGCTCTCGTCGCCGAGCGCGAACATCTGGACCGGGACGAAGTCCTCGACCTGCGAGGATCCCCCCCCGCAGGCCGCGAGCAGCGCGGCGCCGGCCAGTGACGCCAGCGTGGCACGCAGGCCGCGCCGGGGCCGGATGGGTGTCGGATTCATGATCTCTCCGCGGAGGCGGCCGTGGTCGGGGTCGGCACGTCGGGGTTTCGGGGGGCGTCGTTCCGGATGCGCGCGGCGCGCGGCGTCGTTCGGGGCAGTGTGGGGTGCTTCATCGCCGATGGCCTGCGTCGACGCGCCGCTGGCCGCACCGCGGATCACGCCGCGGCACGCTGCAGGCGGTCGTTGACGCCGTCCCAGTCCGGCCCCACGGGGGGCCGCTCGACCCAGATCTCGCGCGCCCCGGCATCGTCGAACGCCCGCAGCACCGCGAACAGGTCGTGTGCCACCGCCGCCGCGTCGCCCGGCATGCGCCGGAACTGCGTCGCGCCGGCCGGCGCGACGCGGGAATATACCGCCACCGTCGTGCGCGCCGCATCGTCCAGCCGCGCCCAGGCCGTGGCCAGCGCCGCCGGGTCGAGCAGCCGCACCGGCGCCGACGGCGCGTAGTGCGACGCCAGCCTCCCCGGCGCCCGCGGCGACGCCGCGCCGGGCTCGGCCGGTGGCATGCCGAGCACCGCGGCCAGGTCGTCGCGCGTCACGCTGCCCGGGCGCAGCAGCGCCGGCGGGTCCGCCGTGCAATCGACGATCGTCGACTCGATGCCGACCGGGCACGCGCCGCCGTCCAGAACGAGCATCGCATCGCCGAACTCCTGCCGCACGTGCGCGGCGGTGGTCGGGCTGACGCGGCCGAAGCGGTTCGCGCTGGGCGCGGCGACACCTGGCACGCCGAGCGCGGCCGCACGCGCCAGCAGCGCGCGCGCCACCGGGTGCGCCGGCGACCGCAGCGCGATGCTGCCCTGCCCGCCTGCGGCGACCCCGGCCATCGCCGGCGCGCGCGGCACGACCACCGTCAGCGGCCCCGGCCAAAGGTGCTCGACCAGCTGCGCCGCCGACGCCGGCCACGCCGCGCAGAAGCGGCGCGCGGCCTGCGCATCGACCACGTGGACGATCAGCGGATGGTCCGCAGGCCGCCCTTTGGCAGCGAAGATCGCCGCCACCGCGGCATCGTCGTCGGCACGCGCACCCAGCCCGTAGACGGTCTCGGTGGGGAACGCGACCAGGTCGCCGTCGGCCAGCCGTGCGGCGGCCGCGTCGATCGCCTCCGGATCGTGGCCGTCGAGCACCGGCATCCGCAGCGCCGCGGGGCTCAGAACGCCGGCAGGCCGAGCAGCGCCGCGGCCTGCTGGGCGACGCGGCGCGCCTGGTCCGCACGCGCCGCGGTCACCGTCAGGTGCCCCATCTTCCGACCGCGGCGCGGCTCGGCCTTGCCGTACAGGTGCAGCCGCGCGCCCGGCAACGCGAGCACGCGGTCCCAAGGCGGCGTGCGCGGGTCGTCGGTGCCTCCGGCAAACCACAGGTCGCCGAGCAGGTTGAGCATCACCGCCGGCGAGTGCTGGCGCGGCATCACCAGCGGCAGCCCGGCGAGGGTGCGGAGCTGCAACTCGAACTGCGAGACGTCGCAGGCGTCGATGCTGCAGTGGCCCGAGTTGTGCGGGCGCGGCGCCATCTCGTTGGCCACCAGCCGGCCGTCGGCGAGCCAGAAGAACTCGACACACAGCACGCCGACGTAGTCCAGCGCCGCGGCGAGCGTGCGCGCGGCGTCGACCGCCTGCGCGGCGACCGCGTCGGGCAGGTCGGGCGCCGGCGCCTGCGTGACCGCGAGGATGCCGTCGCGGTGCAGGTTCTGCTGCACCGGGAGCTGGGCCATCGCGCCGTCCTGGCCGCGCGCGACGATCACGCTGAGCTCCAGCTTCAGCGCCAGCCGCTGCTCGAGCACGCAAGGCCTGCGGCCGAGTGCCTCCCAGGCCGCGGCCAGCTCGCCGGGTGCATGGACCGTGCGCTGCCCCTTGCCGTCGTAGCCCAGCGACGCCGTCTTCAGGATGCCGGGCAGCAGCGACGGCGGCACCGCGGCGAGGTCGGCGTCGCTGCGCACGACGACGTGCGGCGCGCAAGGCACGCCAGCGCGTTCGAAGAAGGCCTTCTCGCGCGCGCGGTCCTGGCACACCGCGACCGCGGCCGCGGACGGCGACACCGGCAGCCGCTGCGCGAGCCAGTCGAGCGCCTGCGCGGGGACGTTCTCGAACTCGGTCGTCACCGCCTGGCAGCACGACGCGAGCGCCGCCCAGCCGGCGGGATCGTCGTAGGCGGCCGCGATCTGCCGCTGCGCCACCTGCCCGGCCGGGCCGGCAGCGTCGGGGTCGAGCACCGCGACGGCGTAGCCTGCGGCCTGCGCCGCGTGGGCGAACATGCGCCCGAGCTGGCCGCCCCCGAGCACGCCCAGCGTGGGCCGCGGATCGGCGGCGTCGGGCAGCAGCGGCCTGGCGATCACGCCAGATCCCGGTTCATCGCGCGCGCGGCCTCGGTCTGCTCGCGCCGGAAGGCTTCGAGCTTGTCGTGCAGCCCCGGCTGCTCGCGCGCCAACAGCGCGACCGCGAACAACGCGGCATTGGCCGCGCCGGCGGTGCCGATCGCGAAGGTCGCCACCGGCACCCCCTTGGGCATCTGGACGATCGAGTAAAGCGAATCGACCCCTTGCAGGTGGCGGCTGGGCACCGGCACCCCGAGCACCGGAACCGTCGTCTTGGCCGCGAGCATGCCCGGCAGGTGCGCCGCGCCGCCGGCGCCGGCGATGATCGCCCGCAGCCCGCGGTCCCACGCCGTCTCGGCGAAGCGGAACATGTCGTCGGGCATGCGGTGCGCCGAGAGCACATGCGCCTCGTGCGGCACGCCGAACTGGGTCAGCAGCTCGGCCGCGGGGCGCAGAGTCTCCCAGTCGGAGGAAGAGCCCATGGCCAGGGCGATGAGGGGGTGCATGTTCAAGCCTCGTCAATGCCCATATTTGCTCTCGTCACCGGTCGACAGGTTTCTTGCGACCTCAGTCACCAAATCGTTCAGCCTTTCAGTCGACGGGACGCCAGCCTTCTCCAATCCTCGCGAGAGATCCTCGAGAATATGGGCTTGCTGCTGGAGAAATCTATCCTTTGCATTATCATATGCAGTCTGGAGACTGCCAACGAATTCGATCCGGCCCACCTCCTTGCAGGCCTGGATCAGTCGAGCCGAATATACAATGATGTCATCGTCTTCCAGAAACTCGTTTACATATCTAACAGTTTCTTCCAGATCAGATTCACGGGCCGATCTCGGGGCCATCGACCAGCGAGCCCAAAATAGTTCAATTCTAGCCTGAATTCCGGATATATGCGGAAGGTCTTCTGGCCTCTCCAGAACCGAGATCAATATATCCCGAGCCGCCTGGAAATTATCCATCATATTTAGAACCTGCGCCTCCTGCAGTTTATGCAGTGCAGGCATGATCGTAACGTTCGTAATCTCATCATAATTTTGCGCCGAACGGGACAGCAAAAGCTCCAAATCAAGATTGGCTCTACCAGACCCGTCCAACGCCCTTCGCACCCGCTCCGATGAGGCTCGCAGGGCTGCGGCAGCAAAAATGATCGAACTCGTCGCTCCAGGCGCGCCGGCCAGCTCAGCCATCCTCTTCGCGAAGCGCAACCACCGATCAGCAGACTCCGGTCTATCGGCAAGAAAATACAAGAATGCAATTACGCTTGATGCTCGATATAGCGTGAAGTGGGATGCATCCTCGCGCCAGCGCATGACTTCCATGGCTCGTGAGGCCGCGGCCTCCAATTCCCCTTCATTAAATGCAATGTAGGCCAACCAAGCCAGCGCCTCGACCTCGAGACCGATCTTTCGCTGTGAGGCCGCAAGGGCTCGAGCCCGAAGGAGCCGATCCCGAGCATTCCTCCAATCGGCCCGGTAGGAATATATACACCCCTCAATAATCATTATGCCGATGATGAGGCTTGGCTGTAATTCAACGCGTGTTGCCGATCGTATTTCATCGACAATCGACTCGGCCTCCGATAACCTGCCTCTTCTCGCATTGTCCTGCGCAGCCCTTAACAGTGAATCCAAGCTTGGGGACTGTTGGTCGTTGTCCATGTGCCCGTCCTCCAATGAAGAATCTAACTGCTGAGTAAGGTGTAGACTTCGCGGTAACGCGCCTCGATCTTCCGAACCAGTTGGGCCGGCAACTCCGGCGCCGGCGCCTTCTTGTCCCAGGGCTTGCCATCGACCCGGCACGCCTCCAGCCAGTCGCGCACGAGCTGCTTGTCCAGGCTAGGCGGGCTGCGGCCCTCGCGGTAGCCCTCGACGGGCCAGAACCGCGAGGAGTCCGGTGTCAGCATCTCGTCCATCACCGTCAGCCGGCCGGACTCGTCCAGGCCGAACTCGAACTTGGTGTCGGCGACGATGATCCCCCGCGTCAGCGCGTAGGCCGCAGCCTGCTGGTACAGCCGCAGCGACACGTCGCGCACCTGCGCCGCGAGCTCCGCGCCGATCAGCCGCTCGGTGGTCACGAAGTCGATATTCTCGTCGTGCGCCCCGGCCTCGGCCTTGGTCGCCGGCGTGAAGATCGGCTGCGGCAGTCGCGACGCTTGCTGCAGCCCGGGCGGCAACGCGACGCCGCAGACCGCGCCGCCGGCCTGGTACTCCTTCCAGCCCGACCCGGCCAGGTAGCCGCGCACCACCGCCTCGATCGGCAGCGGCTTCAGACGCCTGACCAGCATCGACCGCCCGCGCACCTGGTCGACCTCGTCCGGCGCGACGACCGACTCGGGCGCCTGCCCGGTCAGGTGGTTGGGAACGATGTGCGCCAGCCGGTCGAACCAGAACAAGGCCACCTGCGTCAGCACCTCGCCCTTGCCGGGGATCGGCTGGCCGAGCACGACGTCGAAGGCCGACAGCCGGTCGGTGGCGATCATCAGGATGCGGTCGTCGCCGACCGCGTAGTTGTCGCGCACCTTGCCGCGGTGCAGCAGGGGCAGCGAGTGCAGACGGGATTCGAACAGGGCGGGCTTCATCGGCGGTCTTTCGGCGGGGCCGGCGGGAAGTGGATCCGGAGGCGGGCGGCACCGGACGCCGCGAGTGTCGCGCAGATCGCACCCGCCCCGGAAGTCGAACGCGCGCCTCGCCGGCCCCCAATGCGAGCGGGCCGCCTAAGCGGCCCGCCTGAGGCTCGGTGCCGTGCCCGACGCGTCAGCCAGCCACAACCTGCTTCAGCTCGCCGCGCCGGTAGCGCGCCGCGACCTCGGGCAGCGGCAGCGGCGCGATCTTCGCCGCCTGGCCCTCGCAGCCGAACTCCAGGTAGCGCTGGCGGCAGATCAGCCGCGCGGCCTCGCGCGCCGGCTTCAGGTAGTCGCGCGGGTCGAACTTCTCGGGGTTCTCGGCCATGTATTTGCGGACCGCGCCCGTCATCGCGAGCCGGATGTCGGTGTCGATGTTGACCTTGCGCACGCCATGCTTGATCGCCTCCTGGATCTCCTCCACCGGCACGCCGTAGGTCTCCTTCATCGCGCCGCCGTGCGCGCGGATGATCGCCAGCAGCTCCTGCGGCACGCTGGAGGAGCCGTGCATGACGAGGTGGGTGTTCGGGATCCGGCGGTGGATCTCCTTGATGCGGTCGATCGCCAGGATGTCGCCGGTGGGCTTGCGGGTGAACTTGTACGCGCCGTGGCTGGTGCCGATCGCGATCGCCAGCGCGTCGAGCTGGGTGCGCTGCACGAAGTCGGCGGCCTGCTCGGGGTCGGTCAGCAGCTGCTCGCGCGTCATCGTCGCCTCGGTGCCGTGGCCGTCCTCCTTGTCGCCGCGCATGGTCTCGAGCGACCCGAGGCAGCCGAGCTCGCCTTCGACCGTGACGCCGACCGCATGCGCCATCTCGACGACCTTGCGCGTGACGTCGACGTTGTAGTCATAGCTCGAGATCGTCTTGCCGTCGGCCTCGAGGCTGCCGTCCATCATCACCGAGCTGAAGCCCAGGTCGATCGCGCCCTGGCATACCGCCGGGCTCTGGCCGTGGTCCTGGTGCATCACGAGCGGGATCTGCGGCCACTGCTCGAGCGCGGCCTGGATCAGGTGCTTGATGAAGGGCTCGCCGGCGTACTTGCGCGCGCCGGCGCTGGCCTGCAGGATGACCGGCGCGCCGACCTCGGCCGCCGCGGTCATGACCGCCTGCACCTGTTCCAGGTTGTTGACGTTGAAAGCCGGGATGCCGTAGCCGTTTTCGGCGGCATGGTCCAGCAGCTGGCGCATCGAGACGAGCGGCATCGGGTTCTCCCTATCGCGGTGACATGGGGCTCACCCCGAGTTTAGCGGCGGCGCCCGCTCGCGCCCCTGCGCCGCCCCCCGGTCGGCACCCGTGACCGCGGTGGGTCAGGCCGCACGCGCTCGACCGGGGAGGGCCGGGCGATCCGACCGCTGTTCGACCGATCGCGCCCGTCCGCGCCGCTCACACTCGACCGCCGCCCCGAACGCCCGGAAACCGTCACGATGGCCCGAACCCGTCACCTGCGCCGCTCACGGCTGGCCGAAGCCACCCGCTGGATCACGCCGCTGGCCGCCGCGCACGGCGACACCCTCGTCGACGAAGTCGCGCGACAACGCACCTGCAGCCGCCGAAGCGCACAGCGGCTCGTCGCCGCCCTGGTCGCAGCACGCTGGCTCGACCGCACCGGCAGCACACGCCGGCCGACCTACCGCCCGGGCCCCTTGCGCCAGCTGATCCAGGTCCTTCCGTTGCACGGCCTGGACGAGGACCGGCCCTGGAAACGCGAGGTCGCGCCGCTGCTGGATCTGCCGCCGCATGTGGCGCTGCTGGTCGAGCATGCCTACACCGAGCTGCTGAACAACGCGATCGATCACAGCGGCGGCCTTCAGGTGACGATCTCGGTCCGGCAGACGCCGACACATGTCCAGCTGCTGGTCTCGGACGACGGCTGCGGCATCTTCGATCGGATCGCGCGCAGCTTCGCGATCGACGACCCCGCCACCGCGATGCTCGAGCTGGCCAAGGGCAAGCTGAGTTCATGTCCGGCACGGCACAGCGGCAAGGGGTTGTTCTTCGTCGCCCGGCTTGCCGATGTCCTCGAGCTGCACGCGAACCGGCACGCGTACCGGCGCCTGGGGTGGGAGGGCGGCGGCTGGCAGGCGGGGCGCCCGCTTCCGCGCGAGGGCACCTCGGTCTTCGTCGCCGTCGCGCTCGACACGACGGTGAGGCTGGAAGCGCTGCTGAGCGCGCACAGCGCCAGCGGCCGGGGCCGCGACTTCGCGCGCACCGAGGTCGCCCTGCGACTGCTCGCCGGCCCCGGCGACAGCCTGGCCACGCGGGCGCAGGCGCGGCGCGCGTGGGCCCGGCTGGCGGCGTTCGAGCATGCGACGCTGGACTTCGGCGGGGTTGCCGAGGTCGGCCCGGCATTCGCCGACGAGCTGCTGCGCGTGCAGCGCAGCGCCCACCCTGGCGTCACGCTGGCGACGGCCCGCGTCAGCCCACGCGTGGACGCGATGCTGCAGGCCGTCGGCTGAACCACGACCCCACTTCGGCCCGGGGCCCCGGGGTCCGGAGCCGAAACCCCGGCTAGAACGGAATGTCGTCGTCCATGTCGTCGAACCCCGTCGACGACTTGGCCTCGGGCCTGGTGGCGGGCTGGCGCGACGCCGGGGCGGCACGCGCCGGACGATCGCCATCGTCTGCCGGCGGGCCGCCCATGCCCTCGCGGCTGCCGAGCAGCTGCATCTGCTCGGCCACGATCTCGGTCGTCCAGCGGTCCTGGCCGTCCTTGTCGGTCCACTTGCGGGTCTTCAGCCGCCCCTCGACGTAGACCGGGCGCCCCTTCTTCAGGTACTCGCCGGCGATCTCGGCCAGCCGGTCGTAGAAGACGACCCGGTGCCACTCGGTCTCCTCCTGCTTCTCGCCGCTGTCGCGGTTCTTCCAGTTGCGCGTGGTCGCGATCGTGACGTTGCAGATCGCCGAGCCGCTGGGCGCGTAGCGCACCTCCGGGTCGCGCCCGAGGTTGCCGATGAGGATGACCTTGTTGACCGACGCCATGGCTCGCTCCGTCGCTGGGCAGTGGGGGATGCGGGCATTATCGCGCCGCCCCCGGCGCGCAGCCTCGCCCGGAGGATGGCACACAGCAGGGGGCGCCTGCAAAGGGGCCGCGACGCGCGGCAGGTCCCCGCGAAGGGCGGACGCGGCCGCGTCCGGTCCGCAGGTACCATCACCGCGGACCATGCCCGCCGTCGCCGCAACCGCCGCCATCCCGCCCGCCGCCGGCCGAGGCGGCGCCGACGCAGCCGCGCTGCAGGTGCTGCACGAGGTCTTCGGCTTCCCGGCCTTCCGCGGCACGCAGCAGGCCATCGTCGGCCAGGTCGCCGCCGGCGGCGATGCGCTGGTGCTGATGCCCACCGGGGCCGGCAAGAGCCTGTGCTACCAGGTCCCGGCGATCCTGCGCCACCGTGCCGGCCGGGGTGCGACGGTCGTCGTCAGCCCGCTGATCGCGTTGATGCACGACCAGGTCGGTGCGCTGGCCGAGCTCGGCGTGGCGGCGGCCTTCCTGAACTCCACGCTGGACGGCGACGAGGCACGTCGCGTCGAGCGCGATCTCCTCGCCGGCCGGCTCGTGCTGCTGTACGCGGCGCCCGAGCGCGTCCTGACGCCGCGCTTCCTCGCCATGCTGGACTCGCTCGACGAGCGCGGCAAGCTGGCGCTGTTCGCGATCGACGAGGCGCACTGCGTCAGCCAGTGGGGGCACGACTTCCGTGCCGAGTACCTGGGGCTGTCGGCGCTGCACGAGCGCTACCCCGAGGTGCCGCGGATCGCGCTGACCGCCACCGCCGACGCGCACACGCGCGCCGACATCGTCGAGCGGCTCGCGCTGCACGACGCGCGCCGGTTCGTCAGCAGCTTCGACCGCCCGAACATCCGCTACACCATCGTCGAGAAGACCGACCCGAAGGCGCAGCTGCTGCGCTTCCTGCGCGACGAGCACGACGGCGACGCCGGCATCGTCTACTGCCAGAGCCGGCGCAAGGTCGAGGAGACCGCCGAGTGGCTGAGCGCGCAGGGCGTGTCCGCGCTGCCCTACCACGCCGGGCTCGACACGACGACACGGCGGCGCAACCAGGACCGCTTCCTGCGCGAGGAAGGGTTGGTCATGGTCGCCACCATCGCCTTCGGCATGGGCATCGACAAGCCCGACGTGCGCTTCGTCGCCCACCTGGACCTGCCGAAGAATATCGAGGGCTACTACCAGGAGACCGGCCGCGCCGGCCGCGACGGCCTGCCCGCCGACGCCTGGATGGCCTACGGGCTGGCCGATGTCGTCAACCAGCGCCGCATGATCGACGACAGCGAGGCCGACGAGACCTTCAAGCGGCTGCAGCGCGGCAAGCTCGACGCGCTGCTCGCACTGGCCGAGGCGCACGGCTGCCGGCGCGTGCGGCTGCTCGCCTATTTCGGCGAGCCCTCCGGGCCCTGCGGGAATTGCGACAACTGCCTGCAGCCGCCGGCGACCTGGGACGCGACCGAGGCCGCGCGCAAGGCGCTGTCGTGCATCTACCGCTTCCGCCAGCATGGCGACAGCGGCTTCGGCGCCGGCCACCTGGTCGACGTGCTGCGCGGCAAGACGACCGACAAGGTGCGCCAGCACGGGCACGAGCGTCTGTCGACCTTCGGGATCGGCGCCGACGTCAGCGAGGCGCAGTGGCGCGGCGTGCTGCGCCAGCTGATCGCGCTCGGCCATGTGTACGCCGAGGGCGAGTGGCATACGCTGGCGCTGGCCGACTCGGCGCGCGCGGTGCTGCGCGGCGAGGTGAGGCTGGAACTGCGTGTGCCGTCCGACGCCCGGCGCGGTGCCGGCAATGCGCGCCGCGCGGGCAAGGCCGGGAAGGCCGACAAGGCGCCGCCGCTGCCGCTGGACGACGCCGCGGCCGCGCGCTTCGCGGCGCTGAAGGCCTGGCGCGCCGAGGCCGCACGCGCGCACAACGTGCCGGCCTACGTCGTCTTCCACGACGCCACGCTGGCCGAGATGGCGCGCGCGCGCCCGGCGACCCTCGACGCGCTGGCCGGCATCAGCGGCGTCGGCAGCAAGAAGCTCGACGCCTACGGCGAGGCGATCCTGCAGGTGCTGGCCGGCTGAACGCGCGCGCGCCTCCCGAAGGCCGCGCGTGCGGACGCATCCAGGCTCGCGCCGTGCTCGCACACCGGCGGCAAGGCCTCGGCACCGTAAGATGCCCGGTTTTCCCCGAGCCGCCATGCCCGCCGACGACCCGCCGATGATCCGCGTCCGCGGCGCGCGCACGCACAACCTGAAGAACGTCGACCTCGACATCCCGCGCCACGCGCTGGTCGTGATCACCGGGCTGTCGGGGTCGGGCAAGTCCAGCCTCGCCTTCGACACCTTGTACGCCGAGGGGCAGCGCCGCTACGTCGAGAGCCTGTCGGCCTACGCGAGGCAGTTCCTGCAGCGGATGGACAAGCCCGACGTCGACGTCATCGAGGGGCTGGCGCCGGCGATCAGCATCGAGCAGAAGGCGACCAGCCACAACCCGCGCTCGACCGTCGGCACGGTGACCGAGATCCACGACTACCTGCGGCTGCTGTTCGCGCGCGCCGGCACCCCGTACTGCCCCGATCACGGCCTGCCGCTGGCCTCGCACAGCGTGGCGCAGATGGTCGACGCGGTGCTCGCGCTGCCCGAGGGCACGCGGCTGATGATCCTGGCGCCCGTCGTGCGCGAGCGCAAGGGCGAGTTCGCCGAGCTGCTGCAGGACCTGCAGGCGCAGGGCTTCGTGCGCTTTCGCATCGGCGCCGCCGGCGAGCCGGGGCGGCTGGTCGACGCCGAGTCGCTGCCGCCGTTGAAGAAGACCGAGAAGCACGACATCGACGTCGTCGTCGACCGCCTGCGCGTGCGTGCCGATGCGCGCCAGCGGCTGGCCGAGAGCTTCGAGGCCGCGCTGCGGCTGGCCGACGGGCGCGCGATCGCGGCCGAGCTCGACGCCGGCGACCCTGCCGGCGACGCCGCGGCGCGGCCGCGCGAGCATGCCTTCAGCCGCCGCTTCGGCTGCCCGGCGTGCAGCTACGCGTTGCCGGAGCTCGAGCCGCGGCTGTTCTCGTTCAACTCGCCCACCGGCGCCTGCCCGGCGTGCGACGGCCTCGGGCACGTGACGGCGATGGACCCCGAACGCGTCGTCGCCTTCCCGCAGCTCAGCCTGGCCGGCGGCGCGGTCAAGGGTTGGGACCGGCGCAACGCCTACAGCCACTCGATGCTGTGCAGCGTCGCGAGCCACTACGGCTTCGACATCGACACCCCGTTCGAGGCCTTGCCCGAGCGCGCGCGCCAGGTGCTGCTGTACGGGTCGGGCGACGAGGCGATCGAGTTCAGCTACAGCGCCGAGGGCGGCAGCGGGCGCTCGCGCAGCGTCAGGCGGCGCCATCCGTTCGAGGGCATCGTGCCGAACTTCGCGCGCCGGCTGCGCGAGACCGACTCGGCCGCGGTGCGCGAGGAGCTGGCGCGCTACCAGAGCGCACGCCCATGCCCGGCCTGCGGCGGCACGCGGCTGCGGCGCGAGGCGCGGCACGTCTTCCTCAGCGGGCCGCACGGCCGCGGGCCGGCGATCTACGAGGTCGAGCGCTGGACGCTGGCAACGTGCCGCGACTGGTTCGAGGCCCTGGCGCTGGCGGGTGCGAAGGCCGAGGTCGCCGACAAGATCGTGCGCGAGATCCGCTCGCGGCTGCGCTTCCTGGTCGACGTCGGGCTGACCTACCTCAGCCTGGACCGTGGCGCCGACACGCTGTCCGGCGGCGAGGCGCAGCGCATCCGGCTGGCGTCGCAGATCGGCAGCGGCCTGACGGGCGTGATGTACGTGCTCGACGAGCCCAGCATCGGTCTGCACCAGCGCGACAACGCACGCCTGATCGACACCTTGCGCCACCTGCGCGACCTCGGCAATTCGGTGCTCGTCGTCGAGCACGACGAGGACATGATCCGGGCCGCCGACCACGTGATCGACATGGGCCCGGGCGCCGGCGTGCACGGCGGGCGCGTGATCGCGCAGGGGACGCCGCAGGCGGTCGAGGCGGACCCGGACTCGCTGACCGGACGCTACCTGGCCGGCACACTGTGCGTGCACGACGCCCTGTCGGCCGACGCCGGCGCACCGGCCGCCGCGGCGGCCGCGGGCACGGGCCGCCCAGGCGACACCGACGATGGCCGGGGTGGCGGCACGTTACGCATCGTCGGTGCGCGCGGTCACAACCTGCAGCACATGACGGTCGACATCCCGACCGGGCGGCTGGTGTGCGTGACGGGCGTGTCGGGGTCGGGCAAGAGCACGCTCGTCAACGACACGCTGCACGCCGCGGTGGCGCGCAAGCTCTACGGCGCGCAGGCCGAACCGGCGCCGCACGAGGCGATCGAGGGGCTGGAGGCGATCGACAAGGTGATCGCGGTCGACCAGTCGCCGATCGGGCGCACGCCGCGCAGCAACCCGGCCACTTACACCGGCCTGTTCACGCCGATCCGCGAGCTGTTCGCCGAGGTACCGGCGGCGCGCGAGCGCGGCTACGGCGCCGGGCGCTTCAGCTTCAACGTCGCCGCGTCGGCCGGCGGCGGGCGCTGCGAGGCCTGCCAGGGCGACGGCGTGATCAAGGTCGAGATGCACTTCCTGCCCGACGTCTACGTCCCGTGCGAGACCTGCGGCGGGCGGCGCTACAACCGCGAGACGCTCGAGATCCGCTACCGCGGGCTGGACATCGCGCAGGTGCTGGACCTGACGGTGGAGGACGCGTACGCGGTGTTCGACGCCGTGCCGGCGATCGAGCGCAGGCTGCGCACGCTGCTGGACGTCGGGCTGGGCTACGTGCGGCTGGGGCAGAGTGCCACCACCTTGTCCGGCGGCGAGGCGCAGCGCGTCAAGCTGGCGCTCGAGCTGGGCAAGCGCGACACCGGGCGCACGCTGTACATCCTGGACGAACCGACCACCGGGCTGCACTTCCACGATATCCGCATGCTGCTGCGGGTGCTGGCGCAGTTGCGCGACGCCGGCAACTCGCTGGTCGTCATCGAGCACAACCTGGACGTCGTCGCCGCGGCCGACTGGGTCGTCGACCTCGGCCCCGAGGGCGGCGCCGGCGGCGGGCGCATCGTCGCCTGCGGCACGCCGGCGGAACTGGCGCGGCAGGATGCGGGACATACCGGGCGCTTCCTGCAGCGCCACCTGCAGGCGCGACGGCCCGCGGCGCGCTGAGCGTCGCGGGCCGGTCCGGTCTCAGGGGGGCGGCGCAAAGCGTCGCGCCCCGGCGCGGTCACTTGAGGTGGTCGCTGACGAGCTTGGTCATCTCGAACATCGAGACCTGGGCCTTCTTGAAGATCGCCTTGAGCTTGTCGTCGGCGTTGATCATCGTCTTCTTCGCCGCGTCCTGCAGGCCGTTCTTCTTGATGTAGTCCCACAGCCGCTTGGTGACCTCGGTGCGCGGCATCGCCTTGTCGCCGATGACGGCGGCCAGTGCGGCGCTCGGCGTCAGCGCCTTCATGAACGCAGCGTTCGGCTGGCGCGGCTTCTTGGCAGCGGCCTTCTTGGGGGCTGCGGCCTTCTTGACCACCGGCTTCGCGGCCTTCGTCGCGGCCGCCTTCTTCGCCGGGACCTTCTTCGCCGGCGCCTTCTTCGCCGGCGCCTTCGCGGCGGCCTTGCGAGCCGCGGGTTTCTTCGCCGCCGCGGTCTTGCTCGCGGCCTTCTTCGCAGTTGCCATGGGGTTGCTCCGTAGGGTCTTGTGATATGCCCGCACGCGCCGGAAAGCCTCGCACCGAGGTGAAAGGCCTGCCCGGCAGGTGCGGACGGCATGGTAATCGCCCCGCGGGGCACTGAGAAGCGGCTTCGAGGCGGGATATGCTCGCGGTATGCGACTTCTCCTGCGATGGGTGCTGCTGGCTGGCGCGCTGCTGCTGGTGGCCGAGGTCTACGGCGGCGTGTCGGTGGCCAGCTTCCCCTCGGCGCTGGCAGCAGCGCTGGTGCTGGGGCTGCTCAATACGCTGGTGCGGCCGCTGCTGGTGCTGCTGACGCTGCCGGTCACGCTGTTGACGCTGGGGCTGTTCCTGTTCGTCATCAACGCCGCGCTGTTCTGGGCCGCGGCGTCGATGCTGACCGGGCTGCACGTCGACGGCTTCGGCGCCGCGCTGGTCGGGTCGCTGATCTACAGCCTGTGCGGCATGGTCGTCGACGTCGTCGTCGAGCGGCTGTTCCAGCGCGAGCCGATGTGACGCCGGCTCAGCGCGCCTCGCGCGACTGCGCCCGCAGCGCGTCGAGCTCGCGCTGCAGCACGCGCAACCGGGCGTCGATCGCCTGCTGCTCGATCGGGTCGGCGCCGGCGCCGGCCTCGGCAGCGATGCGCTGCGCGCCGCGCATGCGGTCGACCGCCCCGGGCAGGTCGCCCAGCGCCGCGCGCGCCTCGGCGTCGGCGCGCTGGGCGCGCAGCGGCAGCCCGGCCGCGCGCGCGCTGCGCGCCAGCAGCGCCCAGGCCAGCGCGTCGTCGCTGCGCTCGGCCGTCCAGACCTGCAGCGCCTCGGCCTGACGCCTCGCCTCGGCGGTGGCGGCGGCGCCGGGCTCGATGCGCGCGCGCAACACCGCCAGCTCGGCCTGCAGCAGCCGCCCAGGCCTGCCGTCGGCGGCGCCGGCCTCGTCCAGCGCCGCGGCCGCCCTCGGCCGGCGCGTCGGCGGCGATCCAGGCCTCGGCGGCGATGCGGTGCGCCGCGCGGCGCGTCGCGGCGTCCAGCGCAGGCGCCTGCGCCGCGCGCAGCAGCGCACGCGCCTCGCGATCGACGCCGGTGCGGTCGCGCAGCCGCGCCAGCGCCAGCGCGCGCGCTGCGCGTGCGCCGCGGCGGCGGCGCCGGCCTCCGCAGGCCGCAGCGCGGTCGACCCCTTCGTGGCCGCCTCGTCGCCGTCGGCCGCCAGCGCGTGCCACTGCTCGGCGCCTTGCGCCATCAGCACGCGCGCGCGGGCGCGCATCAGCGCGTGCAGCGCGCTGCCGGCGTGCGTCGCCTGCGCGTCCGGCAGCCGCCCGCGCGCCTCGGCGATGCGCTCGGTCGTCAGCGGGTGGCTGCGCAGGTAGGGGAAGGCGTTGTCGTCCATCAGCCGGTTGGCGAACGCCAGCCGCTCGAACATCGACGCCATGCCCTGCGGCGCGAAGCCGGCCGCCTCGAGCATCGCGAAGCCGACGCGGTCGGCCTCGCGCTCCATCTCGCGCGTGAAGTCGAGCTGCCCCTGCAGCATCGCCGCCTGCCCGCCGACGATCGCCGCTTGCGCCGCATCGGCATTGCCGGCGCGCGACGCCGCCAGCAGCGCCAGGATCATCGCCACCGTGGCGACCACGCCGACGCGCTGCGAGCTGCCGATGCCGCGCGCGATGTGGCGCTGCGTGACGTGCGACAGCTCGTGCGCCAGCACCGACGCCAGCTCGTCGCCGCTGGCCGTCAGCGCCACCAGCCCCAGGTAGACGCCGACGAACCCGCCCGGCAGCGCGAACGCGTTGACCGCGCGGTCGCGCACCAGGAACAGCTCCCAGCCGAAGGCCGCGTCGGTGTCGTCGCCGATGTGGCCCAGGCGCCGGCCGGCGTCGACCAGCGGCGCCCAAAGCGACTGCACGTATTCGAGCAGCATCGGGTCGTCCAGGTACAGCGGATCGGTGCGCACGCTGCGCATGATCTGCTGCCCCAGGCGGCGCTCGTCGCCGACCGCCAGGTCCTCGCTCGCCGAATCGCCGAGCACCGGCAGCGCGCTGCGCGCGTGCAGCGCGGGCGCCGGCAGCGCGAGCGCGGCGGACAACGCGAAGGCGAGCACGCGCGTGCGCAGGCGGCGGCTTCGGCGGGGTCGGCGCGGCCGACAGGGTTGGCGGGCGGGGTGGCTCATCGGCTCGGTATCATGACAGTGTCGTGTTGCTGCCGGGTTTCCGCGGGCGCGCGGCATGCTTCCCGCCTGGCGCTGCGGGCCGCAGGGCCCGTCGCCGGCGCCGGTCTTGGAGCCCGGCCGGCGCTGCCGCGTTCCCGGCGCCGCCCTGCCGAGGGGTCCGTCGGCCGTCCTGCAGCCGCGCTGTCCCGCCGCAAGCGAACCTCCCCGCCACGCCGATGCCAGACCCCGCCTCGCCGCTGACCCACTTCGACGCCGCCGGCCAGGCGCACATGGTCGACGTCGCCGCCAAGGACGCCACGCACCGCGTCGCGCGTGCCACCGGCGTCATCCGCATGCAACCCGCGACCTTCGGCCTCGTCGCGCAGGGGCAGGCCAAGAAGGGCGACGTCATCGGCGTGGCGCGCATCGCCGCGATCCAGGGCGCCAAGCGCACCGCCGACCTGGTGCCGCTGTGCCACCCGCTGCCGATCACGCGCGTGGCGGTCGACTTCGAGCTCGACGCCGGGCGCAGCGAGGTCCGCTGCACCGCGCAGGTCGAGACGCTGGGCCGCACCGGCGTCGAGATGGAGGCGCTGACCGCGGTCCAGGTCGGCCTGCTGACCGTCTACGACATGCTCAAGGCCGCCGACCGCGGGATGGTCATCGACGGCGTGCGGGTGCTGGAGAAGCGCGGGGGGAAGTCGGGGGATTGGGTGGCCAGGGCCAGGCCCTGAATCGTAACCCCTTCACCCATCACCCGCTGCCCGTTCGGCCCGCGCGTGCAGCGTGCGCCCGCCTGGCCGATCCGGCGCCTAGGCCGCGCCCGTCAGCGCGCGGTAGCCGGACCAGGGCCAGTCGCCCGGCGCTGTCACCATGCGCGCGCGCACCGGGTTCAGGTCGATGTAGCGGCACACCGCCAGCAGGCAGGCATCGCGGTCGACCAGGATCGCCTCGAAGCGCCCCTGGAACACATGCCCGACCTTGCCGTGGCGCTGGTTGAAGCGCTGCGTGCAGACCCCGTCGAGATGGCGCATCAACGCGCTGAGCTTGCCCTGCCGCGCCGCGAGCATCAGGGGGTCGTGATTGCCCATCAGGCAGTACGCATGGACATCGGCGTCGAAGCGCTCGCAGCCCGGCGCCGGCACGTCCAGGAAGTCCAGCCGATCGGCATCGCCGGCGAAGATGGACTCGCGCCGGTCCCCGCGCGAGCTGAGGTGATACAGCGCGCCGGGCAAGTCGATGCGCAGCGGGCGGGTCAGCCCGGCGGCGTCGCCGTTGATCGAAGGGGCTTCGATTTGGACCCCGACCCTCGAGTCCGCTCGATTCGCTGCGGCGCCGCGTCTTGCCTCTTGGGAGATGCTGCCAGAGCCCGCACGGTCGATACCTGCACCATGAGGCTCACCGCCCGTCAACAGCAAGTGCTGCGAGAAGCGCTGCGCCGCCGCTTCGGTGGCGCAGCCAGGTTGTGGGTGTTCGGATCCAGGCTGGACGCTCAGGCCCGCGGCGGCGACCACGACCTGATGGTCAGCACGCCGGAGAGGGACACCGACCGCCTGGTCGAGGCCCGGCTGCGCTTCCTGGCTGATCTGCATGCCAGCCCATGCTTCGAGGACGAGAAGATCGACGTCGTGCTGCATGCGCCGGCACTGCAGCCCGAGCCGTTGCCCATCCAGCGCACCGCGCTGGCGCAGGGGGTGGCGTTGACGTGAACCCGCCGCACCCCCCCAAACTGCAGGCGGCCTTGGCCGAGTGCGCCCTGCACGCCAGGGTGCTGCAAGAGGCGGCGGCAGCGCTGCCGCCGAGGTTCGATGCCGCGGATGCGGCCGCGGTGACGGCAGAGCTGCGCCGCTCGCTGGATCAAGCCGCGTACCGCTTCATGAAGTTGCAGCACAGCCTGGGCGAGAAGGTGCCGCCCGGGCTGCTGGCCGCCACGCTCGACCCCTTGCCACCCGAAGCCCCGTTTGCGCAGCGGCTGCAACGCCTCGAGCGCCTGGGCGCGCGGCCATCGGCGAGCTGCTGGCGGTCTGGCGTGCTGCGCAGGCCTTCAGCGCGAAGATTTGAATGCGCTGCCCACCCCGGGCACCCAGACAAACCGGCCCGCGGGCCGTATTGCTGGGGAGGGCAGGACTGGATGATCCGGCGTCGAAGCCGCGGGCTGCGGGGTTTCGATTTAAGACCTGACCCTCAAGACCGCGGAGGCCGCTTTGATGGGGAGAGAGGAACGGAGGGACGGCGTCGATGTAACGTATTTCATTATCGACAAAACGACAATATGAGATACACTAACGGCATGCCAGCTCGAGCACCCCCATTCGTCGATGACACCACCCGGCAAGGCCTGCGGGCGCTGGGTGAGGCAGTGCGCACGCGGCGCAAGGCGATGCGGCTCGCGGCGCAGAGCGTCGCCCGCGCGGCGAACATGAATCGACAAACGCTCAACCGAATCGAGCGCGGCGAACCGTCGGTCACGGCCGGCGCCTACATCAATGCCATGCGGGTTCTCGGCCTCGACCTGAAGGCCGTCGAGGTCACGCGTGAGTCGCCCGCGGCTGAGGTCGCGGATGTCGTCCGCCTGGGCGACTACCCTCAGCTCAACCAGCTTGCGTGGCATCGGGCGGGCGAGACCGTCACCGAGAAGGAGGCGCTGGCACTCTACGAGCGGAACTGGCGACACGTCGACCAGAAGAACCTGTCGACTGCCGAACGCAGCCTCGTCGCGCGCCTGGTGGCCCGCTACGGCAACGGAGTCATGCTTGTTTGAGCGCGCCCACCATCGGCGCATCGCCCAGCTGCTGGGCGCGCTCGACGCGGCCAAGCTCTCGGCGCACAACTGCTTCTTCGGCGGCGGGACCGTCATCGCGCTGCTGCATGGCGAGTACCGGGAGTCACGTGATGTGGACTTCCTGGTCTCCGACTTGGCTTCGTACCGGGACCTGCGCGGCATCGTGAGCAATGAGGGCCTCTCGGGCCTTTTCGTGGAGCCGGTGACCCCGCTGCGCGAGACCAGGATGGACCAGTACGGCATCCGCACGTTCGTCGAAGTCGATGGGGTCGCCATCAAGCTCGAGATCGTGCTCGAGGCGCGCATCGAGCTCGACGTGCCGCAAGCCGAGAACGCCGTCTGCGGCGTTCGTGCGCTCACCCATGTCGACCAGGTTGCAGGGAAGCTGCTGGCCAACTCCGACCGCTGGGCCGACGATTCGGTCGACTCGCGCGACCTCATCGACCTGGCCATGATGCTCGACGGCAGGACCATCCCGCGCGCCGCCCTGGACAAGGCCGGCCGCGCGTACGGCTCCATCGAGGCCGACCTGGAAAGAGCCAAGACCCACGTCGAGCGGCCGGGACACCTGCTTCGGTGCATGCGCAACCTGCACATGGCCCAGCCGCCCGCGCTCGTGCTCGACCGTATTCGCAAGCTGAGACCGGAGCCGTTGACTGTGCGCAAGCGAGCCTCCAAGCGGCGCCCGATGTGATGGGGGTGTCGCCGCCCAGGCGTCCGTGCCTGGTGCCGAAGACGCCTGCTCTCTCGGCTCTGCGCCAACGACAAAGCGGCCCGCAGGCCGCTTTGTTGGGGGGAGGGGTGCTTAGGGTCGGACCTGCAAATCTTGGTCTTGGGGGTTTGGATTTAGGACCTGACCCTCAAGTCCTCGCGCTCAGCTTATGACCGGGCGGCTCGCCCGCGTCCACAAGCGGGTGGCTTCGATCGGGCGTTTCGATCGAAGCCCTTGCTGAAACCGTGGGGAACGGAGGGACGGGGTCGAAGCCTCGGGGTCGGGGTTTCGGTTTGAGACCTGACCCTCGAGGCCCCAAGTCCCCTGGCCACGACCACCCTGGGCCGGCATGGAAAACGCCAAAGCGGCCCGGAGGCCGCTTTGATGGGGGAGGGGAGCTTGGGGTCGGAGTTGGGACTCTTGGTCTTGGGGTTTCGATTGAAGACCTGACCCTCAAGTTCCTCTCGAGTTCCCCTCGAGTTCCCGAATCCCGATTACTTGCAAGAGCCCGGCAGGTACTTCGCTGGCATGGTACCGGGCTTGCACTCGAAGCTGGCAACCTGGGTCGGAATGTCGTCCGCGGCGACCAAGGCGGCATTCGCAGTGTCCTTGGGTGTGAGCGTGATCGTCTTGCCCTGCGCAGCGGCAGGCAAATCCGCGGCTGCCGACGACGTAACCGTGATGACGCCATTGAGATCGGTCGCGACGGAAGCCACGTACTTGCTCGACTGCGCCGCTGTCTCGCAGCCCCAGTTATTGGCACCCGGACCGGCCGAGGCCGTCTGGTAAACCTCCGAGACCGCGGTACGGCATTGGCTCGAGGCCAGAACGATCTCCGAGACCTTGGCCTTGACCGTGTAATCCTGATACGCCGGCAACGCCACCGCAGCCAGGATGCCGATGATCGCCACCACGATCATCAGTTCGATGAGGGTAAAACCCTGTTGGACTCGCTTCATGTTCAGGCTCCTTCGTTGAGCAGGTAGGGAGGGGAGGCGTCCAACCCCATGCATCCCCCGTGCCAGCCCCCTACCCCGGTCCTGGGCGTGAAATCCTCACGCCCGCTGACAGGATTCGTCACCCGCAGGCGCCCCGGGCGGCCCAGGTCGACGCAATGCGTCAGCCGGCACGCGCCCCCGGTGTGACAGGTCGCAACCGCGGCCCGCGCGGCAGCGGTCCGGCGCCGGGTGTACGCTGGCCGCCCCGAAGCAACCCGGACCAGGAGCAACCCCCATGGCCAACCACGTCTACAAGATGGTCGAGCTCGTCGGCTCGTCGCCCACCGGCACCGACGACGCGATCCGCAACGCGATCGCGCAGGCGGCGGCGACGCTGCGCCACCTCGACTGGTTCGAGGTCGTCGAGACGCGCGGCCAGATCGCCGACGGCAAGGTCGCGCACTTCCAGGTCAAGCTGAAGGTCGGCTTCCGGATCGAGCCGTAGCGCCGGCAAGCCCGGCGCGGAGTGCCCGGCGCCGAGAGCCCGCGCGGAGCTTCGTCGGCGCCACCGGCGCTTCGCACCGCTGCGCCCGCCCCTCGTCGCAAGGCGCTCGCGCCGCCCGGTCGAGACGACGACAGTGCGTGCATCGCGGCAACGACCCACCGTCGCCCGTCCCGAGGAGCACGCCATGAATACCCCCGTCACCCACCGCTTCGTCGCCCTGGTGCTGTCCGTCGTGCTGTCGCTGGGGCTGTTCGAGACCGTCTCCGGCTTCGCGGCCCCCGGGCACGCGGGGCAGTTGCTCGTGCGAGCGGACCTGCCGGCGGCCGAGCGCGGCTGACAAGAGGCAAGAGGCACGGCCCCGCCCTCGCGGCACGCCCGGGCGTCCGGCCTGGGTTTGTCGACGGATCCGGCACGACTTCGAACCCCTGCGCACGATCTTCGCCCGATCCCGGCGTAGATTGGCGACCTCTTCAGCCACGGCCGAGGTCGCCATGCACGTCGGGATCCCACGCGAGATCAAGGACCACGAATACCGCGTCGGCATGCTGCCGGCCGGCGTGAAGGCGCTGGTCGCGCATGGCCACCGCGTCAGCGTCGAGACCGGCGCCGGGGCCGGTGTCGGCGCCACCGACGAGGCCTATGCCGCCGCCGGGGCGAAGATCGGCGACGCGCCGGCGGTGTGGGGCGCCGAGCTCGTGGTCAAGGTCAAGGAGCCGCAGGCCGTCGAGCGTGCGCGGCTGCGCCCGGGGCAGATCCTCTTCACCTACCTGCACCTCGCGCCCGACCGCGCGCAGACCGACGAGCTGCTGGCCAGCGGCGCGACCGCCGTCGCCTACGAGACGGTGACCGCGGCCGATGGCTCGCTGCCGCTGCTGACGCCGATGTCGGAGATCGCCGGCCGGCTCGCGCCGCAGGCCGGTGCGCACTGGCTCGAGAAGGCGCAGGGCGGCCGCGGCGTGCTGCTCGGCGGCGTGCCGGGGGTCGCGCCGGCCGGGGTGCTGGTGCTCGGCGGTGGCGTGGCCGGCACGCACGCGGCGACGATCGCGCTCGGGATGGGCGCGCAGGTCACGGTGATGGACCGCGCAGCGCCGGTGCTGCGCCGGCTCGACGCACAGTTCGGCGGCCGCGTCCACACGCGGTTCGCCACCCCCGACGCGATCGCCGACGCGCTGCCGCAGGCCGACCTCGTCATCGGCGCGGTGCTGGTGGCGGGCGCAGCGACGCCGAAGCTGGTCACGCGCGAGATGCTCGCGCTGCTGCCGCCGGGCGCGGTGCTGGTCGACATCGCGATCGACCAGGGCGGCTGCTTCGAGACCTCGCGCGCGACGACGCACTCGGCACCGACCTTCGTCGAGCAGGGCATCGTCCACTACGGCGTGGCCAACATGCCCGGCGCCGTCGCGCGCACGTCGACGCTGGCGCTGACCGCCGTCACGCGCCCGTTCGTCGAGCGGCTCGCCGACCGCGGGCTGGACGCGCTGCGCGAGGACCCGCACCTGCGCGCCGGGCTGAACGTGCACGCCGGTCGCCTGACCTGCGCGCCGGTGGGCGTCGCGCAGCAGCGCGAATCGGTCACCGCCGATCAGGCGCTGGGCTGAATCGTGGACGCTGCGCCCGCGCCACCCCGGCCCCCTCGATGCCGCCTGGCATCGAGGCGCAGCACGCGGGCCCCGAGTCGGGTCCAGCTTGCGTAACCGGGCATGACCGGCGATCGACCTCAGGAATCATGGCCGCCACCGCGATCGGGTCCCGCTGGCTGAGCCGCCTGGGCGGGCGGCTGGCGCGCTACCTCTCGGCGCGCCGCCCGCAGGCGTCGACCGCCGGCCCGACCGACCTCGACGCGCTCGCGCGCGTGATGCGCCCCGGCGACGTCCTGCTGGTCGAGGGCGATACGCGGTTCTCGACCGCGATCAAGTACCTGACGCAGTCGACCTGGTCGCACGCGGCGCTGGTCGTCGGCGACGCCGCCGGGCTGCGCGCCGCCGACGGCACCCCGCTGCCGATCGTCGAGGCCGATGTCGTCGACGGCGTGCGCGCGGTGGCGCTGGCGTCCTTCGCCGGGCTGCACCTGCGGATCTGCCGCCCGGTCGGGCTCGGGCCGGACGAGATCGCCGCCGTCGTCGCCCACGCGGTGGCGCGCCTCGGCCACCGTTACGACCTGAAGAACGTCGTCGACCTGCTGCGCTGGCTGCTGCCGACGCCGCCGGTGCCGACGCGCTGGCGCCGCCGCATGCTGGCGCTGGGCAGCGGCGACCCGACGCGCGCGATCTGCTCGACGCTGCTGGCGCAGGCCTTCCAGTCGGTGCGCTACCCGATCCTGCCTCGCATCGAGTCGCTGCCCGCGCCCACCGACGGCTGCGCCGACTGCCGCGGCGAGATCCTGCACGTTCGCCACCACAGCCTGTTCGTGCCGCGCGACTTCGACCTCTCGCCGTACTTCGAGATCGTCAAGCCGTCGCTCGCCGCGAGCTTCGACCCGCGCGCGCTGCGCTGGGCCGATCCGGCCGCCCCGGGCGACGCGCCGGCGCCCGGCGCAGCACCGGCCTGAGCGCGGATCCCCACGCTGCGACCTCCCGACGCGGCACCCCGCGGCCGCCGGCGGAGGGTCGCCGCGGCGCGGGCACAATCCGCGGCGCGCTGAGGCGCGCCTGCGGACACCCGTGGGCCCCAGGTTGCGGCCGGGTCCCGGGACTGCACCCGCTCGTCGCGCGGCGCCGCGCCCTCGCCCCTCGACCGCCTGCCGTGGCGTTGGGGCGTGGTGCTGTAACCCGCGACGCCCAGGCGACGAATGACCCAGAACGCAGCGCAGGACGAGTTCGAGGCCCGGGTCGCACCGATCTGGGCGCGGGCGCAGGCGGGCGACGAGGAGGCCTATCGCGACGCGCTGCACCGTATCGCGCAGCGGCTGCGCGGATGGCTGCGGCGGCGCATGCAGACGCTGCCCGACGATGTGGAGGATCTGGTGCAGGAGACCCTGCTGGCCGTGCACCTGCAGCGCGGGACCTGGGACCCGACGCTGCCGCTGGGCGCCTGGGTGCTGGCGATCGCGCGCCACAAGCTGATCGACCTGTGGCGGCGTCGCGGCCGACGCGACGCGCTGCACATGCCGCTGGACGATGTCGACGAGACGCTGATGGCGACCGCCGACACCGAGGCGCCGGCGCGGCGCGACCTGCTGCAGCTGCTGGACGAGCTGCCCGAGGCGCAGCAGCGCGCGATCGTGCTGACCAAGATCGAGGGGCTGTCGGTGGCCGAGGCGTCGGCGCGCACCGGGGCGTCGGTGTCGGCGATCAAGGTGCAGGTGCACCGTGGGCTCAAGCGGCTGGCAGCGCGTGTGAGGAGCGAGCCATGAGGACCGACGAACTGATCACGATGCTGGCGCGCGGCGCCGGCGCCGCGCCGCGCGCACCCGCCGCGGCGCGGATTGCCCCGGCGCTGCTGGTCGGCGGCGTGGCGGCGCTGGCCCTGTCGCTGTCGATGCGCAGCGCGGTGCCGTCGCTGCTGCTGGCCGAGCCGGGGATGCTGCTGAAGATCGGCTATGCCCTGGCGCTGGCCGTGGGCGGCGGCTGGCTGGCCGCGCGCCTGGGGCGGCCGCTGGCGCGAACCGCGGCGCCGGTGCGCGTGCTCGCGGCCACGCTGGCGCTGATCGTGCTGCTGGGGTCGGCCGTGGTCGCGCTGGCGCCCGACGGGCAGCGGCTGGCGCAGGTGCTCGGCGAATCGTGGCGGACCTGCGCGCGCGACGTCCTGCTGGTCTCGCTGCCCGCGCTCGCCGGCGCGCTCTGGGCCCTGCGCGGGCTGGCGCCGACACGCCCGCGTGCGGCCGGTGCAGCCGCCGGGCTGGCCGGCGGCGCGGTCGGTGCGGTCGCCTACGCCTTCACCTGCCCCGAGCTCTCGGCCGCGTTCGTCGCCGTCTGGTACACCCTGGGGGTCGGCGCCGCGGCGGCGCTCGGCGCGCTGCTGGGGCCGCGTCTGCTGCACTGGTGAGCCCGCAGCACCCGGGTCGCATGCGCACGCCGTCGCCAGCGCCGAGGAGGCTGTCCGCAGCGGGGCGTGTAACCGATCGACCGCGCCGGGCGTAAGGATCTTGCAGCGCCGGCGTCGCCGGCCAGCCCGCCGACCCCGATACTTGCCGCCCATGCACGCCACGCTGCCCCTGCTCGCCAAGACCGACTTCCCCGCGATCCGCCGCGACACGCTGCAGACGCTGCAGGTCAACCTCGGCTACCGCTGCAACCAGCGCTGCCTGCACTGCCACGTCAACGCCGGCCCGGATCGCACCGAGGCGATGGACGAGGAGACGCTGGCGCTCGTGCTGCAGGTCCTGCAGGCGCGCCGCCTCGAGACGCTCGACTTGACCGGCGGCGCACCCGAGCTGCACCCGCGGTTCCGCCAGCTGGTGCGCGACGCGCGCGCGCTCGGCGTGCGCGTGATGGACCGCTGCAACCTGACGATCCTGTCCGAGCCCGGGCAGGAGGACCTGGCCGGGTTCCTCGCCGCGCATCGCGTCGAGGTCGTCGCCTCGCTGCCTTGCTACACGGCCGACAACGTCGACCGCCAGCGCGGCGCGGGCGTCTTCGACCGCAGCATCGACGGCCTGCGCCGGCTCAACGCGCTGGGCTACGGCGACGGCCGCAGCGGGCTGGTGCTGGACCTGGTCTACAACCCGCAGGGCGCGTCGCTGCCGCCGCCGCAGGCGGCGCTCGAGGCCGACTACAAGCGCGAGCTGAAGACGAACTTCGGCATCCGCTTCGACCGCCTGTTCGCGATCGCCAACATGCCGATCCAGCGCTTCGGCAGCACCCTGGTCAGCAAGGGCGAGTTCGCCGGCTACATGGCGCTGCTGCGCGGCGCGCACCGCGACGAGAACCTGGCCGGCGTCATGTGCCGCAGCCTGGTCAGCGTCGACTGGCAGGGCTGGCTGCACGACTGCGACTTCAACCAGATGCTCGGCCTGCCGGCCGCGCTGCCCGGGCGGCGCCCGCGCGCCCACCTGCGCGACCTGCTGGCGACCGACCCGCATGGCGCGCCGATCCGCGTGGCCGACCACTGCTGGGGCTGCACCGCCGGCCAGGGCAGCAGCTGCGGCGGCGCACTCGACGGCGAGCCGCCTGCGGCCGCCGCCTGATTCCGGCGCGCCGCCGCCGATGGCGCCGACGCTCGGCATCGTGATGCCGGTGCTCGACGAGGCGGCCGGCCTGGCGCCGCTGCTGCAGGCGCTGCAGCCGCTGCGCGCGCGCGGCGCCGAGCTGGTGGTCGTCGACGGCGGCAGCACCGACGGCACGCCGGCGCTGGCGGCCCCGTTTGCCGACCAGGTGATCGCCGCGCCGCGCGGCCGCGCTCGGCAGATGAATGCCGGCGCCGCGGCCTCGCGCGCGCCGCGGCTGCTGTTCCTGCACGCCGACACCCGGCTGCCGGCGGATGCCGATGCACGCGTCGCCAGGGCGCTGGCGCGTGCGCCCTGGGGCCGCTTCGACGTCCGCATCGACGGCCGCTCGCGCTGGCTGCCCCTCGTCGCCGCGCTGATGAACCTGCGATCGCGGCTGACCGGCATCGCCACCGGCGACCAGGCGATCTTCGTGCGCCGCGACGCCTTCGACCGCATCGGCGGCTTCCCCGACCAGCCGCTGATGGAGGATGTCGAGATCAGCCGCCGCCTGCGCGCGATCGGCCGCCCGGCCTGCCTGCGCGCGCGCGTCGTCACCTCCGGCCGGCGCTGGGACGCGCACGGCGCGTGGCGCACGATCCGGCTCATGTGGCGGCTGCGCTGGCGCTACTGGCGCGGCGAGTCGCCGCAGTCGCTGGCCGAGGCCTACCGGCGATGAACGCTGCGGGCGCCATGCGCTGGCGGCTGATCGTGATGGCCAAGGCGCCGGTCGCGGGACAGGTCAAGACGCGGCTGATCCCGGCGCTGGGCGCAGAAGGCGCGGCCGCGCTGGCGGCAAGGCTGCTCGCGCACACGATCGAGCAGGCGGAGGCGGCGGCGCCTGCGCAGCGCGAGCTTTGCGTCGCACCCGACCCGGCGCACCCGGCCTTCGCCGACTGGGCCGGGCGGCCAGGCTGGCGGTGGAGCGCGCAGGGTACGGGCGACCTCGGGGCGCGCATGGACCGCGCGCTGACGCGCGCGCTGGCCGACGCGCCGGCGGCGCTGCTGATCGGCAGCGACGCGCCGGCACTGGGCGCCGTGCGGCTGCGCGACGCGGCCGCGGCGCTGCGCGAGCACGACGCCGTCTTCGTCCCGGCGCTGGACGGCGGCTACGCCCTCGTCGGGCTGCGCCGCCCGGCGCCGACGCTGTTCGACGGCATCGCGTGGAGCACGCCGGCGGTGATGGCGGCCACGCGCGATCGCGCCGCCGCCGCCGGGCTGCGCTGGGCCGAGCTGGCACCGGTGGCCGACATCGACGAGCCGGCCGACCTGGCGCGGCTGCCGGCGAGCTGGCGGCGTGGCTGAGCGCGCCGCGCGTCGCACTACCATCGGCGCCGCGACCGCGCCACGCTCGCCCGCCGCGGTGGGCATCATCCACGAGACCCACGCCAAGAGGACCGCCATGCTCGCCATCGTCGGAGGCACCGGCCTGTACGAACTCCCCGGCCTGACGGTCGACGAACGCCTAGCCGGCGACACGCCGTTCGGTGCGCCGTCGGGCGAGATCGTCCGCGGCACGATGCACGGGCGACCGCTGCTGTTCCTCGCGCGCCACGGCGCCGGGCACAAGCTGCTGCCGCACGAGGTCAACTACCGCGCCAACGTGTTCGCGCTCAAGCGCGCCGGGGCGACGATGCTGCTCGGCTTCTCGGCGGTCGGCAGCCTGGCGCAGGAGGTCGAGCCCGGGCATCTGGCGATGCCCGAGCAGTATTTCGACTGGACGCGTGGCGCGCGCGAGCGCAGCTTCTTCGGCGGCGGCGTGGCGGCGCACATCTCGACCGCCAAGCCGGTCAGCGCGGCGCTGGTCGACGCCTTCGTCGCCGCCGGCCGCACGGTGGGCGTCGACGTGCACCGTGGCCTCACCTACGCCTGCGTCGAGGGCCCGCGCCTCGGGACGCAGGCCGAGAGCTACTTCCTGCGCGGCGCCGGCTGCCAGCTCGTCGGCATGACCAACGTGCCCGAGGCCTTCCTCGCGCGCGAGGCGCAGATCGCCTACGCCACCGTCGGCCTCGTCACCGACTACGACTGCTGGATGGACGATCCGACCGCGCATGTCAGCGTGGCGGCGATCTTCGAGCGCTACGGCCGCACGCTGGACGGCGCGCGGCGCGTGCTGCAGGCCATGCTCGCGGCACCGCTGCCCGCGCCCGAGCCCGAGATCCGCACCGCGCTGGCCAGCGCGGTGCTGACGCCCGACGACGCGCTGACGCCGGCGCAGCGGGCGTGGATGGAGGTGCTGCGGCGCTGAGAGCCTGTGAAGCATTCCGCCGCCCCTGCCCTCGTCGCGCCTTGCTGCCGTCATGGACGCTGACGACACCGCGCTGCGTTACGCTGCGGGGGTGCCGCCATCCAGCCCGAACGCTCCGTCCGACGCCGCCGTGGGCGCCGAAGCCGACCGCCTGCGCAAGCGCCGTGCCCCGCGCGGCCGCGGCGTCGACCCCGCCGTGCGCAACGAGCTGCGCGGCTGGCTGGCCGAGGTTTGCGGCGAGGCGCCGCCGCGGCGCGACCGGCTGATCGAATACCTGCACCTCGTCAACGACAAGCTCGGGCGGCTGCCTGCACCGTACCTCGCGGCGCTCGCCGAGTGGCTGCGGCTGTCGCAGGCCGAGGTCTTCGAGGTCGCGAGCTTCTACCACCACTTCGAGGTCGTGCGCGAGGACGATGCGCCACGCCCGGCGGCAGGCGCCGCGCCGACGCTGACCGTGCGCGTCTGCGACAGCCTGCCGTGCGAGCTCGCCGGCGCGCGCGATCTGCTCGCGCGGCTGCCGGCGCTGCTCGGCCCCGGCGCGCGCGTCGTCCGCGCGCCCTGCGTCGGCCGCTGCGACTGTGCGCCCGTCGCGGTCGTGCACCAGCATCCGGTCGTGCACGCGACGCCCGGGGCGGTGCACGACGCGGTGCGCAGTGGCAAGCGGCTCGACCGCGTCGAAGGGCATGTCGACCTGGCCGCCTACCTCGCCGCCGGCGGCTATGCGCTGGCGCGCGACTGTGCCGAGGGCCGGCGCGATGTCGACGACCTGATCGCCGAGCTGGACCGCGCCGGGCTGCGCGGGCTCGGCGGCGCCGGATTCCCGGCCGCGCGCAAGTGGCGCATCGTGCGCGCGCAGCCGGCGCCGCGGCTGATGGCGGTCAACGCCGACGAGGGCGAGCCCGGCACCTTCAAGGACCGCTGGTGCCTGGAGCGCGACCCGCACCGCTTCCTCGAAGGCATGCTGGTCGCGGCCTGGGCCGCCGGCGTCGACGCGGTCTGGATCTACCTGCGCGACGAGTACCACGGGCTGCGCGCGATGCTCGCCGCCGAGATCGACGCCTTGCAGCGCGCCGCACCGCTGCCGCTGCCGGCGATCGAGCTGCGCCGCGGCGCCGGCGCCTATGTCTGCGGCGAGGAGTCGGCGATGATCGAATCGATCGAGGGCCGGCGCGGCATGCCGCGGCTGCGCCCGCCGTATGTCGCCGAGCGCGGGCTGTTCGGCCGCCCGACGCTGGTGCACAACGTCGAGACGCTCTTCTGGGTGCGAGAGATCCTCGAGCGCGGCGGCGACGGGTTCGCGTCGCACGGCCGCCACGGCCGCCGCGGGCTGCGGCGGTTTTGCGTCAGCGGTCGCGTGCGCGAGCCGGGGGTCAAGCTGGCGCCGGCCGGGATCACGCTGCGCGAGCTGGTCGACGAGTATTGCGGCGGCATGGCCGACGGCCACGCGCTGTACGCCTACCTGCCCGGCGGCGCGTCGGGCGGCATCCTGCCGGCGCGGCTGGCGGACCTGCCGCTGGACTTCGACACGCTGCAGCCGCAGGGCTGCTTCATCGGCTCGGCGGCGGTGATCGTGCTGTCGCAGCACGACCGCGCCGCCGACGCTGCGCGCAACACGATGCGCTTCTTCGCCGACGAGTCCTGCGGCCAGTGCACGCCCTGCCGCGCCGGCACCGCCAAGGCGGTCGCGCTGCTCGACGCGCCGGTGTGGGACCGCGCGCTGCTCGCCGACCTGTCGGCGGTGATGCGCGAGGCGTCGATCTGCGGCCTCGGGCAGGCGGCGCCGAATGTCGCCGACGGCGTGCTGGCGCACTTCGGGCACGAGGTCGGCGCGGCGGGCGACGAGGGCGGCACGGGCGCGGCTGCGGGCGCGGCCGGGCCCGCGGCCGCTGCGCCGAGGGGATCGTCGTGAAGGGGCCGCGCCGCTCCCTGGCGCGGGTCCCGCAGCGCCCGACGCGGAGGGTCGTCCAGTGAACGCGGCCACGACGGCCGCGCCCGCGGCCGAAGGCGCCCCCGGCGCCGAGGTCGAGTTCACGCTCGATGGCCGGCGCGTCACCGCGCGCGCCGGCGAATCGATCCTGCAGGTCGCGCGCCGCGCCGGCATCGAGATCCCGCACCTGTGCTGGGCCGAGGGGCTGCCGGCGGCGGGCAACTGCCGCGCCTGCGTCGTCGAGGTCGAGGTCGACGGCCGGACCGAACGCACACTGGCGGCATCGTGCTGCCGCGCGCCGACGCCGGGCATGGTGGTGGCCAGCGCGAGCGACCGCGCGCGGCGCTCGCAGCGCATGGTGCTGGAGCTGCTGCAGTCGGACCTGCCGCCCGAGGCGCGGCCGACGCGGCGCGACGAGGTCGCGCAATGGGCCGGGTGGCTGGGCGTGGCGCGGCCGCGATTCGCGCCGCGCGCGCAACCGGCGCCCGACCGCTCGCACCCGGCGATCGCGGTCCGGCTCGACGCCTGCATCCAGTGCACGCGCTGCCTGCGCGCCTGCCGCGACCTGCAGGTCAACGACGTCATCGGCCTGGCGTGGCGCGGCGAGCACGCGCGAATCGTCTTCGACCAGGACGACCCGATGGGGGCGTCGAGCTGCGTCGGCTGCGGCGAATGCGTGCAGGCCTGCCCGACCGGCGCGCTGGCGCCGGCCAGCTTGGCCGCTGCGATGGCGGCCCCGGCCGAGACGGCCGTGCAGGGTGACGTGCAGGCTGAAGCGCAGCAGGCCCCGCCCGCAGCGCAGGCGGCGCGGCCGGCGCCGGAGCGCTCGGTCGACACCGTCTGCCCGTATTGCGGCGTCGGCTGCGCGCTGACGCTGCATGTGCGCGACGACCGCGTCCTCTACGTCGAGGGCCGCGACGGCCCGGCCAACCGCGGCCGGCTGTGCGTCAAGGGGCGCTATGGATTCGACTATGCGCGGCATCCGCAGCGGCTGACCGTGCCGCTGGTGCGGCGCGACGATGCGCCCAAGGACCCGGCGCTGGCGGCCGACCCGGCGGCAGCGCGCGCCGCGTTCCGCGAGGCGAGCTGGGACGAGGCGCTGGCGCGCGCCGGCGGCGCGTTGCGGCGGCTGCGCGACGCGCACGGGCCGCAGGCGCTCGCGGGCTTCGGGTCCGCCAAGGGCAGCAACGAGGAGGCCTACCTGTTCCAGAAGCTGGTGCGGCTCGGGTTCGGCAGCCACAACGTCGACCACTGCACGCGGCTGTGCCACGCGTCGAGCGTGGCGGCGCTGCTGGAGGGGATCGGCTCGGGCGCGGTCAGCAACCCGGTGCGCGATGTCGAGCATGCCGAGCTCATCGTCGTCATCGGCGCCAATCCGGTTGTCAACCACCCGGTGGCGGCGACCTGGATCAAGAACGCGGTGCGGCGCGGCACGCGGCTGGTGCTGATCGACCCGCGCACCAGCGCGCTGGCGCGCCACGCGACGCACCATCTGGCGTTCCGCCCCGGCAGCGATGTCGCGCTGCTCAACGCGATGCTGCACGTGATCGTCGCCGAGGGGCTGGCCGACGCGCGATTCGTCGCCGACCGCACGAGCGGCTACGACGCGCTGGCGGCCAAGGTGGCGGCCTATTCGCCCGAGGCGATGGCGCCCGTCACCGGCATCGCGGCGGACACCGTGCGCGAGGTCGCGCGGCTGTATGCGCGCAGCGGGGCGTCGATGATCCTGTGGGGCATGGGCGTGTCGCAGCATGTGCACGGCACCGACAACGCGCGCTGCCTGATCGCGCTGGCGCTGGCCAGCGGGCAGATCGGCCGCCCCGGCACCGGGCTGCACCCGCTGCGCGGGCAGAACAACGTCCAGGGCGCGTCCGACGCCGGGCTGATCCCGATGATGTACCCCGACTACCGGCGCGTCGGCGACGCGCAGGCGCGCGCGCGCTTCGCCGCCGCCTGGGGCGTGCCCGAATCCACGCTGCCGCTGACGCCCGGGCTGACCGTCGTCGAGACGATCGCCGCGATCGACCGCGGCCAGGTGCGCGGGATGTTGATCATGGGCGAGAACCCGGCCATGTCCGACCCCGACGCCGACCACGCGCGCGCCGCGCTGGCGCGGCTCGACGCGTTGGTGGTGCAGGATATCTTCCTGACCGAGACCGCGGCGCTGGCCGATGTCGTGCTGCCGGCGAGCGCCTTCCCGGAGAAGACCGGCAGCTTCACCAATACCGACCGCCTGGTCCAGCTCGGCCGGCGCGCGCTCGCGCTGCCCGGGCAGGCGCGGCAGGACCTGTGGTGCCTGGTCCAGATCGCGCGCGCGTTCGACCTCGACTGGTCGCATTACGGCGCCACGCCGACCGACTGCGACGCGGCGGCGGGGGCCGTCTTCGACGAGATGCGCGCGCTGATGCCGAGCATCGCCGGCATGAGCTGGGCGCGGCTGCAGCGCGAGGGCGCGATCACCTACCCCTGCGCGAGCGACGACGACCCGGGGCAGGCGATCGTCTTCGGCGACCGCTTCCCGACCGCCGACGGCCGCGGCCGCTTCGTCCCCGCCGATGTGCTGCCGCCCGACGAGCAGCCCGACGCCGACTACCCGCTGGTGCTGCTGACCGGGCGCCAGCTGGAGCACTGGCACACCGGCAGCATGACGCGCCGGTCGGCCGCGCTCGATGCGATCGAGCCCGAGCCGGTCGCGCTCGTGCACCCGCTGGAACTGGCGCGCCACGGCGTCGAGCCGGGCGCGGTCGTCACGCTGCGGTCGCGCCGCGGCGAGGTGAGCCTGTACGCGCGCGCCGACGAGGGCACGCCCGAGGGCGCGGTCTTCGTCGCCTTCTGCTGGGCCGAGGCGGCGATCAACCGGCTGACGAATCCGGCGCTGGACCCGGTGGCGCGGATCCCGGAGCTGAAGTACTGCGCGGTGCGGATGCAGGCCGGCCGGCCCACGCAAACCGCAGCTGGTTTCGAGGAACGGATTTCGCGACCGAGGAATCCGCGACCGTAGACGCACAGCCAGGCGCGCCCGGGATTCGCTCCGGACTAACCCTCGATTGCCGGCCCCGAGGCCGGACCACGCGCATCGACGCCGGTGAGTCCTTGACCCAGCGCAAACAGGCTGGGTCGAGCGGCGCCCAATATAAGCAGATGTCGATATTCGACCGCTAAGCCCGCCGGCACGGCGGCACGCGGTCAGGCTCTCGGGAGTCTTCGGTTGTCAGCGATTCGAAAATCACGCGCAACGGCCTCGGCCGCAGCGTCCGCACCGTCTTCGAACCCGTCGTCGGTCGAGGCGGGGCTGCGGGTGCCGGCCTGAAGCCCATGCGCAAGCTGCTCGACGCGCTGCGCAGCGCCCCCAAGCCCGGTCGCACGCTGGGCCGCCTGCTCGGCCTGGGCGCGCTGGGTGCCGTGCTCGCCGGGGTCGCGCTGTATGCGGTCGCCTACTACCCGCTGATGGAGGCGACCAACACGACCGAGTTCTGCATCTCCTGCCACACGATGCACGACAACGTGTACCAGGAGTACAAGAAGTCGGCGCACTACACCAACGCCTCGGGCGTGCGTGCCGGCTGCCCCGACTGCCACGTGCCCAAGCAACTCGGCCCCAAGCTGTACGCGAAGGTGCGCGCGGCCAAGGATGTCTGGCACGAGATGCTGGGCACCATCGACACGCCCGAGAAGTTCGAGGCCCGCCGCTGGCAGATGGCCAGCGCCGTGTGGGGCATGATGGAGCGCACCGACTCGTCGACCTGCCGCTCCTGCCACGCCTTCGACTCGATGGCGCTCGACGTCCAGGACCGGATGGCGCGGCGCAAGCACGAGTCGGCGGCCGAGGAAGGCAAGACCTGCATCGAGTGCCACAAGGGGCTCGTGCACAAGTATCCCGAGGCCCCCACGCCCGCCGCGGCGGGGCTTCGCGGCAGCGACCCGCCTGCGGTCGTCTCGGGCAGCGCCCCCGGCTGAGCCGGGCGGCCCGTCCCTCGTTCCTTCCCCTCACCACTGTAGGAGACACGATGAAGCGCAAGGCTTTGGGGGTCGCACTGCTGATCGCGGCTGCGACATGGGCGTCCGGCGCCGCGGCCCAGTCGGCGACGGTACAGATGCTGGCCGGCAACTGCGTCGGCTGCCACGGGGTCGACGGCACGAGCCGCGGGCCCGCGTCGCCGAATATCGCCGGCATGTCGAAGGCCTATTTCGTCGGCGCGATGCTGTCGTACAAGTACGGCAAGGACGTCGAGAAGATCGGGGCGGCGGCGAAGAAGCTCGGGCTCGACCCGGACGATATCGAGGGCCATGAGCGGCTGGCCACCGTGATGGACCGCATCGCCAAGGGCTACAGCGACGAGGACATCGGCATGCTGGCCGACTACTTCGGCGCCAAGCCCGCGGTCGCGGCCGCGCAGGGCTTCGACGCCGCGCTCGCGGCGCGCGGCAAGGCGGTGCACGACAAGGCCTGCGAGAAGTGCCACGAGGACGGCGGCCGCAAGGGCGACGGCTCGGGCGAGCTGGCCGGGCAGTGGATGCCCTACCTGAACCACGCGCTCATGGACTTCAACGCCGGCCATCGCGGCATGCCCAAGAAGATGCGCGCCAACATGAAGGACCTGACGGATCAGGACTTCCAGGCCCTCGTGCACTACTACGCCAGCCAGAAGTGAGGAGACACGAAATGACGAACACCGCACGCAGGGAGTTCATGCTCGGCGCCGGCGCTGCCGGCCTCGCGCTGGCGGCACCGGGCTTCGCGATCGCGCAGGGCAAGAAGAAGGTCGTCGTCGTCGGCGGCGGCATCGGCGGCTGCACCGCGGCCAGCTACCTCCGTATGTTCGACCCGTCGATCGAGGTCACGCTGATCGAGCCGAACAAGACCTACCACACCTGCTTCATGAGCAACGAGGTGATCGCCGGCGAGCGCAAGATGGAGTCGATCGCCTTCGGCTACGACGGCGTGCGCAAGCGCGGCGTCAACGTCGTGCACGACACCGTCACCGCGATCGACGCCGCAGCGCGCACGGTCAAGACCGCCGGCGGCGGCAGCCACGGCTACGACCGGCTCGTCGTCGCGCCCGGCATCGACTTCAAGTGGGACGCGATCGAGGGCTACGACGCCAAGGTCGCCGAGACGATCCCGCACGCTTGGAAGGCCGGCCCGCAGACGACGCTGCTGCGCCAGCAGCTCGAGGCGATGCGCGACGGCGGCACCGTCGTGCTGTGCCCGCCGTCGGGCGCCTTCCGCTGCCCGCCCGGCCCCTACGAGCGCGCCAGCCTGATCACGCATTACCTCAAGCAGCACAAGCCCAAGTCCAAGGTGATCATCGTCGACGCCAGCACCGCGTTCTCCAAACAGGGCCTGTTCATCGGCGGCTGGAAGGCGCTGTACGGCTACGGCACGCCCAACGCGATGATCGAGTGGATCAGCGGCGAGAAGACCGACCGCGGCATCGTCAAGGTCGACGCCGCGGCGCGGTCGGTGACGACGCGCTTCGGCGATACGTTCAAGGCCGACGTGCTGAACGTGATCCCGCCGCAGAAGGCCGGCAAGATCGCCTTCGACGCCGGGCTGACCGGCAGCGGCGACTGGTGCCCGGTCGACCGGCTGACCTTCGAGTCGACGATCCACAAGGGCATCCACGTGATCGGCGACGCCTCGGTCGCGTCGGCGATGCCGAAGTCGGGCTATTCCGCCAACTCGCAGGCCAAGGTCACCGCGGCGGCGATCGTCGCCTTGCTGAACGGCAAGCAGCCCGGCGTGCCGTCCTACGTCAACACCTGCTACAGCGTGGTCGGCAAGGACTACGGCATCTCGGTGGCCAACGTCTACGCGCTGGGCACCGACGACAAGGGCGCGCAGGTGATCAAGGCGGTCTCGGGCGGCGTCAGCCCGGCCGAGGCCTCGGCCGAATTCCGCCGGCGCGAGGTCGAGTACGCGCACAGCTGGTTCCACAACATCACGCACGACATCTTCGGCTGATCGAAGCCGAACCCCGGTCGCCGGGGCCCCTGCACGCCCGCCGACGCGCAAGCGCGGCGGGCGCGCTTTTTCGCTCAGCCGGCGCGCAGCCAGACCTCGCCGCGGTCGATGCGAACCCGGTGCCGGCGCGTGCAGCCTGTGTCGGGCGCGACCGCCTCGCCGGTATCGAGCCGGATCGTCGTGCCGTGCAGCGGGCAGGCGACGCGGCGGTCGAAGACCATGCCCTGCGACAGCGGGCCGCCGCGGTGCGGGCAGCGGTCGTCGAGCGCGAACACCTCGTCGGTCGCGGTGCGGAAGACCGCGATCGCGCCAGCCTCGCCGTGCACCACGCGCGCGCCCAGGCGCGGGATCTCGTCAAGCGGGCAGACCCGCGTCCAGTCTTCGCTCATCGGGGGCTCCTTCGGGGTCGCGCGGGCGGCGCGGGTGCAGCACGATCGGCGCGTAGTCGCCCGCATTCGGCGCCGCGGCGAGCGTCTCGGGCAGGCGTTGCAGCCAGGGGTCGACCTCGACCGCCAGCGCGTCGCGCAGCCGCGCCGCGAGCGCGCGCCGCTGGTCGGCGTCGTCGAGCAGCGGCTTGACCGACGCCAGCCCGACGCGCGCCAGCCAGTGCGCGGTGCGCTCCAGGTAGCGCGCCTGCTCGCGGTACAGCTGCAGGAACGCGGCGACATGCTCGGTGGCCTCCTCGGCCGAGCCGACCTTGACCAGAAACTGCGCGACCTCGGTCTTGATGCCACCGTTGCCGCCGACATAGATCTCCCAGCCCGAGTCGACGCCGACGATGCCGACGTCCTTGATCCCGGCCTCGGCGCAGTTGCGCGGGCAGCCCGAGACCGCGAGCTTGACCTTGTGCGGCGCCGCCATGCGGTCCAGCGCGTTCTCCAGCGCGACGCCGAGCGCGGTCGAATCCTGCACCCCGAAGCGGCACCATTCGGATCCGACGCAGGTCTTGACCGTGCGCAGCGCCTTGCCGTAGGCGAAGCCCGACCCCATGCCGAGATCGGCCCACACGCGCGGCAGGTCCTCGCCGCGCACGCCGAGCAGGTCGATGCGCTGCCCGCCGGTGATCTTGACCGCCGGCACGGCGTACTGCTCGGCCACCTCGGCGATGCGGCGCAGCTGCGCCGGGCTGGTCACGCCGCCGGCGATCCGCGGCACGACCGAGAACGTGCCGTCCTTCTGGATATTGGCGTGCATGCGCTCGTTGACATGGCGCGACCGCGGGTCGTCGCGCGACTCAAGCGGCCAGGCGCAGCGGACGTAGTAGTTGAGTGCCGGCCGGCAGGTCGGGCAGCCGTCGGCGCTGCGCCATTCGCAGAACCGCATCACCGCGCCGACCGAGACCAGCTCGTTGTCGCGGATCGCGCGCCGGACCTCCTCGTGCGTGTAGTCGGTGCAGCCGCACAGCGGCTTCGTCGCCGGGTCCTGCGGCGCGTAGGCGCCGCCGACGACCGAGGCGAGGATCTGCTCGACCAGCCCACTGCACGACCCGCACGATGCCGACGCCTTGGTGTGGCGGCGCACGTCCTCGAGCGTGAACAGGCCCTGCTCCTTGATCGCGCGCACGATCGTGCCCTTGGTCACGCCGTTGCAGCCGCAGACCTCGAAGCCGTCGGGGATCGCCGCGGCGCAGCGCCGGCCCTGGTGGCCGGCGTCGGCCGCCGGCGGCTGGCCGCGGCGCAGCGCATCGCGCATGCCGGCCACGCTCTGGCCCTCGCGCAGCAGCTGCAGATACCACGCGCTGTCGGCGGTCTCGCCGACCATCACCGCGCCGACCAGCTTGTCGTCCTGCAGCACGAGCTTCTTGTAGACCCCGCCGGCGCGGTCGGCGACGACGATCTCGTCGCGCGCCTCGGTGGCCTCGGCGGCCTCGGCATCGAGGCCGAAGTCGCCGGCGGAGAAGACGTCGATGCCGGTGACCTTGAGCTTGGTCGAGGTCGTCGACCCGCGGTAGCGCGCGCTGCCGAATTCGCCCAGGTGGTTGGCCGCCACGCGCGCCTGCTCGAACAGCGGCGCCACCAGCCCGTAGGTCGCGCCGCGGTGCTGCACGCACTCGCCGACGGCGTAGATGCGCGGGTCGTAGGTCTGCATCGTGTCGTCGACGACGATGCCGCGCTCGCAGTGCAGGCCGCCCGCGCGCGCGAGCTCCGTATCGGGCCGGATGCCGACCGCCATCACGACCAGCTCGGCCGCCAGCTCGGTGCCGTCGTCGAACTGCAGCGCGGCGACGCGGCCGTCGGCACCGGCGCGCAGCGCCGCGGTGCGGCGGCCGATCTCGAAGCGCAGCCCGCGCGATTCGAGCGAGCGCTGCAGCAGCGCCGCGGCGTCGCGGTCGAGCTGGCGCTCCATCAGCCACGGCGCGAGGTGGACGACGCTGACCTCCATGCCGCGCGCGCGCAGCCCATGCGCCGCCTCCAGCCCGAGCAGCCCGCCGCCGACGACCACCGCGCGCCGTCCGGGTGCGGCGGCGTCGATCATCGCCTGCGTATCGGCGATCGTCCGGTAGGCGAGCACGCCGGGCAGATCGTGCCCCGGCACCGGCAGCAGGATCGGCTGCGCGCCGGTGGCCAGCAGCAGGCGGTCGTACGGCGCCTCGCTGCCGTCGTCGGCGACGACGCGGCGCCGGCGGCGGTCGATCGCGACGATGCGCCGGCCGGCGTGCAGCTCGATGCCGTGGCGCGCGTACCAGCCGAGGTCGTTGAGCATGATCGCGTCCAGGGTCGTCTCCCCGGCGAGCACCGGCGAGAGCTGGATGCGGTTGTAGTTGCCATGCGGCTCGGCGCCGAAGACCGTGATGCGGTACAAGTCGGGCGCGATCGCGAGCAGCTCCTCCAGCGTGCGGCATCCGGCCATGCCGTTGCCGACGACGACGAGTCGGGGTTGGTCCATCGCTGCCTGCTCCCTCATGGCCGGTGCCCGCCTGGTTTGCAAGCACCGTGCCAACGCCGCGGCGGCCAACGACAGGCCGACAGGCCCTCGGACAGTGCCTGCCAGCGCACCGACGCCGTGCACCGCACGCACCCGCCCGGGGTCGCCGAGGGTGCCGGGCGCACCGCGGCGGCGCATGCCCGGACGCCGCACAATGCAGCTGACCCTGCCCCGCCGGAGCCGGCCCGATGAACCTCGCCCACCTGCTGCTGCGCCAGGCCAGGCTGCAGCCCGACCGCGCCGCGATCTTCGCCGGCTGCACGGTGCACGCGAGCTACGGCCAGTGGGCGGCACGCAGCGCGGCGCTCGCGCGGCGGCTGCGCGCCGCCGGCCTCGCCCCCGGCGACCGCGTGCTGCTGTTCATGCGCAACCACCCGCGCTACCTCGAGCTGCTTCTGGGCGCTTGGTGGGCCGGGCTGGTCGTCGTGCCGGTCAACGCCAGGCTGCACGCGCAGGAGGTGGCGTGGATCGCCGCCGACGCCGGCGCCGACTGGGCCTTCGTCACGCGCGACGTCGCGCCGGCGCCGATCGCCGGCGTCGCGCGGCAGGTCGACGCCGACGGCGCCGAGGCCGACGCGCTGCTCACCGCTCCGGCCGCGGCGGGCCCTGACCCTCCGGCGCCGGACGACGAGCCGCCCGTGGCGCGCGCCGCCGACGACACCGCGTGGCTTTTCTACACCAGCGGCACGACCGGTCGCCCCAAGGGCGTGATGATCACCGCGCGCAACCTGCTGACGATGGGCATGGCCTACTTCGTCGACGTCGACCCGGTCGAGCGCGGCGACGCGATCGTCTACGCCGCGCCGATGTCGCACGGCTGCGGGCTGTACGCGATCCCGCACCTGATGGCCGGCGCGCGCCATGTCGTGCCGGTCAGCGGCGGCGTCGATCCGGCCGAACTGTTCGAGCTCGCACGCGCGCTGGGGCCGCTGTCGACCTTCGCCGCGCCGACCATCGTCAACCGGCTGGTCGACCACGCCGCGTCCGAAGGGCTGTCCCCGGACGACTGCGCCGCGGCCTTCGAGACCATCGTCTACGGCGGCGCGCCGATGTACCTGGCCGACATCCGGCGCGCGCTGGCGGTGATGGGGCCGCGATTCGTGCAGATCTACGGCCAGGGCGAGACGCCGATGGTCGGCACCGCGCTGGGGCGCGCGGTGATCGCCGACCGCACGCATCCACGGCACGCGGCGCGGCTGGCGTCGGTCGGCGTGGCGCAGACCCCGGTGCAGCTGCGCGTGGCCGACGACCACGGCAGGCCGCTGCCCGCCGGCGAGGCGGGCGAGGTGATGGTGCGCGGCGACAGCGTGATGGCCGGCTACTGGCGCAAGCCCGAGGCCAGCGCGGCGGCGCTGCGCGACGGCTGGCTGGCTACCGGCGATATCGGCGTGCTCGACGACGACGGCTTCCTGACGCTGAAGGACCGCAGCAAGGACCTCGTCATCAGCGGCGGGTCGAACATCTACCCGCGCGAGGTCGAGGAGGTGCTGCTGACCGCGCCCGGCGTGGCGGAGGCCGCGGTCGTCGGCGCGCCCGACCCGGCCTGGGGCGAGGTGGTGGTCGCCTTCGTCGTGCCGCGGCCGGGCGAGCGGATCGACGAGCGCGTGCTCGACGCGCACTGCCTGGCGCACATCGCGCGGTACAAGCGGCCGCGACGCTACGTCGTCGTCGACGCGCTGCCCAAGAACCACTACGGCAAGCTGCTGAAGACCGTGCTGCGCGACAGGCTGCGGGACGCGGCGCCCTGAGCGGGCACGCGTTCGGCACGGCGCGCGGCGACGGCGGGCGCCGTGTTCGGCGCCGGGGCAATGTTCGCTAGGCGGTCAGTCTCGCCAGTGCCGTCAGCGGCGCGGTCTCGGCGCGCAGCACGCGCGGGCCAAGCGACCACGGGCGCAGGCCTTGCCGCAGCACCTGCTGCTGCTCGTCGTCCGTCAGGCCGCCCTCGGGGCCGCTGAGGACGACGACCGGGGCCGCCGGGTCGCCTCGATCACGGCCCTCGTCGTCCGGCTCGGCCGGGCCGCGCGCGCCGGCCCCGTTGCCCTGCGGCAGCATCAGCAGCCAGCCGCGCCGCACGGCCCCTGGTTCGTCCAGCCAGCGCGCCAGCGCCCTCGGCTCGTGCACCGGCGGCACGCAGGTGCGGCCGCACTGCTCGGCCGCGGCGACCGCGATCGCCTGCCAGTGCGCGCGCTTGCGCACCGCCCGCTCGCCGTCCAACCGCAACGTGCTGCGCTCGGTCACGAGCGGCTGGATCGCCGCCGCGCCGAGCTCGGTGGCCTTCTCGACCAGCCAGTCCATGCGCTCGCCGGCCGGCATGCCGACCGCCAGCGTGACCCGCGGCATCGCCTCGCGATCGACGTCGTCGTGCGATTCGATACCGACCGCGACCTCGCGGCGCCCGATCCGTCGTACGCGCGCGCGCCACTCGCCGCCACGGCCATCGAACACCATGAGCCCGTCGCCGGGCTGAAGCCGGCGCACCTGGACATGACGCGCAGCGGCCGGCGGCAGCTCGACCTCGGTGCCGGCGGCCAGCGGCAGTGCGACGAACAGGCGCAGCGTCATGGCGAGGGCAGGGCGTCCGGGGTCGCGGGCACGCCTGCCGTCTCCGCCTCGGACCCCGATGCGAGCACCGGCAACGAACCCCGGTCACCGGTGGCGGGGCCTGCACGCCACGCCGGCCGCGCTCGGGCGCGCGCGCCTCGCATCCGGCTCATGCCGCCTGCGCCGGCGCGCCCGCGTCGCGCAGCTCGCGCCGCAGGATCTTGCCGACCGTCGACTTCGGCAGCTCGTCGCGAAACTCGATCATGCGCGGGCGCTTGTAGCCGGTCAGGCTGGCCTCGCAATGCGCGCGCACGTCGGCCTCGCTCAGCGCCGGGTCGCGGCGGACGATGACGGCCTTGACGATCTCGCCCGCGCGATCGTCGGGCACGCCGACGGCAGCGCACTCGAGCACGCCGGGCAACTGCGCGATGACGTCCTCGACCTCGTTCGGGTAGACGTTGAAGCCGCTGACCAGGATCATGTCCTTCTTGCGGTCGACGAGGCGGAACTGGCCGCGCTCGTCCATCACGCCGACGTCGCCGGTGCGCAGCCAGCCGTCGGCGGTCATGACGCGCGCGGTCTCGTCCGGGCGCTGCCAGTAGCCGGCCATCACCTGCGGGCCGCGCACCGCGATCTCGCCGGCGTTGCCGGGCGGAAGCGGCTGGCCGCTGTCGTCGAGCACCGCCACCTCGGTACCGGGCAGCGGCAGGCCGATCGTGCCGCTGTAGGCGGGGCTGTCGACCGGGTTGCAGGTGACGCTGGGGCTGGTCTCCGACAGCCCGTAGCCCTCGACGATCGGGCAGCCGGTCCGCTCGAGCCACTGGCGCGCGACGGCGCTCTGCACCGCCATGCCACCGCCGACGCAGATCTTCAGCTGGCTCCAGTCGACCTTGTCGAAGTCCGGGTGCGCCAGCACCGCGCCGAACAGCGTGTTGACCGCGGGAAAGCCGTGGAAGCGCTGCCGCGACAGCTCGTCGAGCAGCGCGGCGATGTCGCGCGCGTTCGGGATCAGGATGTTGCACCCGCCCGTGCGCAGGCCCAGCATCATGTTGGTCGTGAAGCCGAAGATGTGATGCAGCGGCAGCGCGCAGACGGTGACGACCTGCTCGCCGGGCGGGATCCGGCCCAGCGCCGGCCGGTACCAGGCCTCGGACTGCAGCACGTTGGCCACCAGGTTGCGATGCAGCAGCACCGCGCCCTTGCTGACGCCGGTCGTCCCGCCGGTGTACTGCAGCACCGCGATATCGTCCGGCGCCGGGCTCGCCGGCGTCCACGCCATCGACCGCCCGGCCTTGACCGCGTCGCCGAAGCGAACCGCGCCCGGCAGGCTGAACGAAGGCACCAGCTTGCGCACGCGGCGCACGACGTGGTTGACGACCCTGCCCTTGATCGGCCCCAGCATGTCGCCCATCGCCGCGAGGACGACGGTGCGCGTCGGCACCGCGGGCAGCACCGGCTCGAGCGTGGCGGCGAAGTTCTCCAGCACGACGATCGCCTTCGCGCCCGAGTCCTTGAGCTGGTGCTCCAGCTCGCGCGGCGTGTACATCGGGTTGACGTTGACGACGACCATCCCGGCGCGCAGCACCGCGGCGACCGCCATCGGGTACTGCGGCACGTTGGGCAGCATGATCGCGACCCGGTCGCCATGCGCCAGCCCCTGCCCCTGCAGCCAGGCCGCGAGCGCGCGCGAGGCTTCGTCGAGCTGCGCGAACGAGATCGCACGCCCCATGAATCGGTAGGCCGGCAGCGCCGCATGCGCGCGCAAGGCCTCGTCGATCAGCGCGACCAGCGACGGGCAGGCGTCGGTGCGCAGCTCGGCCGGGACCCCCGCCGGGTAGTGCTTCAACCAAGGCTTGTCCATGCCGCGCGTCGCCCATTCCATTCGCCCGATTCTGACGCCAGGCTGACAACGCGCGCCTAGGGGGATTCGATAGCGGCCACCGCACGGCATGCGGGCAGGGCAACGACCGCAGCCGTCACGTCCGGGTCACGTGCCGGCCGTGCTGCCCTCTCGTTGCGCCGAATGAACGAGGGCCGGCAGCGCCGGCCCTCTCGCGCCAACCGGGACACCCGCCCCGGTTCCCCGCGCCGAGCGCCTCAGCCCTTCAATGCCGCCAGCACCTCGTCGAGCATCTTCTTGGCGTCGCCGAACAGCATGCGGTTGTTGTCCTTGTAGAACAGCGGGTTGTCCACCCCCGCGTAGCCGCTGGCCATGCTGCGCTTCATCACGATCGAGGTCCTGGCCTTCCAGACCTCGAGCACCGGCATGCCGGCGATCGGGCTCGTCGGGTCCTCCTGCGCGGCCGGGTTCACGATGTCGTTGGCGCCGATGACCATCGCGACGTCGGTGTCGGGGAAGTCCTCGTTGATCTCGTCCATCTCCAGCACGATGTCGTACGGCACCTTGGCCTCGGCCAGCAGCACGTTCATGTGGCCGGGCATGCGGCCGGCCACCGGGTGGATGCCGAAGCGCACGTTGACGCCCTTGTCGCGCAGGTGCCTCGTGATCTCGAACACCGTGTGCTGCGCCTGCGCCACCGCCATGCCGTAGCCCGGCACGATGACGACGTTCTTGGCCTCGCGCAGCAGCTCGGCCGTCTCGGCGGCGTCGATCGGCGCCACCTCGCCGGCCGGCTGGGCCGCGCCGCCGGCCGCCGGCGCGCTGCTGCCGCCGCCGAAGCCGCCCGCGATGACGCTGATGAAGTTGCGGTTCATCGCCCGGCACATGATGTAGCTCAGGATCGCGCCCGAGGATCCGACCAGCGCACCGACGACGATCAGCAGGTCGTTGCTGAGCATGAATCCGGTGGCCGCCGCGGCCCATCCCGAGTAGCTGTTGAGCATCGACACCACCACCGGCATGTCGGCGCCGCCGATGGCCATCACCATGTGCACGCCGAACAGCAGCGCGATCACCGTCATCACGATCAGCGGCGTCATGCCGGCCTGGATGTCGTGCGCCTGCAGGAAGACGCGGCCGAACCCGATCACGACCAGCAGCCCGGCCAGGTTCAGCCAGTGCCGCCCCGGCAGCAGCAGCGGCTTGCCGCCGATGCGGCCCGACAGCTTGCCGAAGGCGATCACCGAGCCGGAGAAGGTCACCGCGCCGATCAGGATGCCGACGTAGATCTCGACCTCGTGGATGGTCTTCTCGGCCGCGGTCGGGAACACGGTCGAGGTGTCGACGTAGCTGGCGAATCCGACCAGGCAGGCGGCCAGGCCGACCAGGCTGTGCATCGCCGCGACGAGCTCGGGCATCTGCGTCATCTGCACCTTCTTCGCCGCGAACAGGCCGATGGTCGCGCCGACGACGAGGGCGCCGATGATCCAGGCGTAGCCGGCCGGCGTGACGCGCGGGCCGAGCACGGTGGCCAGCACGGCGATCGTCATGCCGACGATGCCGAACAGGTTGCCGCGGCGCGCGGTCTCGGGGTTCGCGAGGCCGCCCAGGCTGAGGATGAAGAGGATGGTCGCGGCGATGTAGGCGACGGTGGCCAGACCGGATGTCATGTCCGTCTCCTTACTTGCGGAACATCGCCAGCATGCGCCGCGTGACCGCGAAGCCGCCGAACATGTTGATCGCCGTCAGCGTCAGCGCGAACACCGCCAGGCCGAGGATCAGCCCCGACGGCCGGCCGGCGTCGGCGCCGGTCAGCGGCGGCGCGACCTGCACCAGCGCACCGATGGCGATGATCGACGAGATCGCGTTGGTGACGCTCATCAGCGGCGTGTGCAGCGCCGGCGTCACGTTCCAGACCACCATGTAGCCGACGAAGCAGGCCAGCACGAAGACGGTGAAGTGCGACAGGAAGCTGGCCGGCGCATAAAGGCCGACGACGAGGAACGCGAGCGCGCCCAGGCCGAACACGATGGCCAGCGACCTGGCCGACATCGGCGCGCCGCTGCCGTGGCCGTGGCCCTTGGGCGCCGGCGGCGGCATCGCGCCGGCCTTGGCCGCCGGCGGCGGCGCCGGCAGCTTCAGCGGCGGTGGCGGCCAGGTGACGGTACCGTCCTTGATGACCGTCAGGCCGCGGATGGCGTCGTCGTCCATGTTGACGTCGACGACGCCGTCCTTGGTCTTGCACAGCTCCTCGGTCAGGCGCAGCAGGTTGTTCGAGTACAGCGTCGAGGCCTGCTTGGCCAGCCGGCTGGCGAGGTCGGTGTAGCCGATGATCGTCACGCCGTGCCTGACCACGGCCTGGCCGGGCTCGGTCAGCTCGCAGTTGCCGCCCTGCTCGGCGGCCATGTCGACGATGACGCTGCCCGGCTTCATGGTCCGGACCATCTCGGCCGTGATCAACTTGGGCGCCGGCTTGCCCGGGATCAGCGCGGTGGTGATGATGATGTCGGCGTCCCTGGCCTGCTGCGCGTACATGTCGCGCTGCGCCTGCTGGAAGCCCTCGCTCATGACCTTGGCGTAGCCGCCGCCGCCCGAGCCTTCCTCCTCGTAGTCGACCTTGACGAACTCGCCGCCCAGCGACACCACCTGGTCGGCGACCTCGGCGCGCGTGTCGTTGGCGCGCACGATCGCGCCCAGGTTGGCCGCGGTGCCGATCGCGGCCAGCCCGGCCACGCCGGCGCCGGCGATGAAGACCTTGGCCGGCGGCACCTTGCCGGCGGCGGTGATCTGGCCGTTGAAGAAGCGGCCGAACGCGTTGGCGGCCTCGATCACGGCGCGGTAGCCGCTGATGCCGGCCATCGACGTCAGCGCATCCATCTTCTGCGCGCGCGAGAGCTGGCGCGGCAGCGAGTCGATCGCCAGCACGGTGGCCTTCCTGGCCGCCAGCTGCTGCATCAGCTCGGGGTGCTGCGCCGGCCAGACGAAGCCGATCAGCACCGCGCCCTCGCGCAGCAGCGCGACCTCGGCGGCGCTGGGCGGACGGACCTTGAAGACGATGTCGGCCTTGGCGAACAGCTCGGCGGCGCTGGCGACGACCTCGGCGCCGGCAGCGCGGTAGGTGTCGTCGGCAAAGTTGGCGGCATCACCCGCACCGGTCTCGACGGCGACCGCGAAGCCGAGCTTGCGCAGTTTCTCGACGACATCGGGGACGGTGGCGACGCGCTTCTCGCCCGCGGCCGTCTCCCTGGGGACCCCGATCAGCATGGCCATGCAACTCCTCCTCGTAGACACAGCGGCCCTGCGTGGCAGGGCCGTTCCTCGGGGGGCGAGTGTAAGGTGTACGAAAGGCGCCTCCGGCGAGGCCGCACGCTTGCTACGATGCACCAATGAACATCGAACGCTGGCACCCGAGCGTGACCGTCGCCGCCATCGTCGCCGACGCTGCCGGCCGCTACCTGCTGGTCGAGGAGCACACCCCGGAAGGCCTGCGGCTGAACAACCCGGCCGGGCACCTGGACCCGGGCGAGACGCCGCTGCAAGGCGTCGTGCGCGAGACGCTCGAGGAGACCGCGCGCGTGCTGACCCCACAGGCGCTGGTCGGCGTCTACATGGCCCGCTTCACGCGTCCCGCGGCGCCGGGGCGCGCGGCCGAGGACATCACCTACCTGCGCTTCGCCTACTGCGGCACGGTCGGCGAGGCGATCGCCGGGCGCGCGCTGGATACGCCGATCGTGCGCACGCTGTGGCTCGATCCCGAGGAGATCGAGGCCCGGCGCGATGCCTGGCGCAGCGAGCTGGTCGGTCGCTGCATCGCCGACCACCGCGCGGGACGGCGCTTTCCGCTCGAGCTGGTGCACGCGGACGGGAGTCTGGTGCTGCCGCGGGTGCTGGGCTGAGAGCCTGTTGCCGCGGCGCCTGGCACCGCGACAGGTCAGATGCACTGCAAGCCGAGCGACTGCAGGTAGTCGTAGGTCGGATCGTAGAAGCGCCGGTCGCGTGTCGGGTCTTCCGGGTCGCCCTCGGGCACGACCAGCACCATGCCTTGCCGGGCCCGCGTCAGCAGCACGCGATAGGCGTTCTCCAGGTAGCGGCGCCTGTCGGGCTGGGCGATGCGCGTCCAGCGCGTCCCCCGAAAGCGATGGTGCGCCCAGCGCTGGCCGTCCAGGCGCAAATCCCCGTCCCAGACCACGCAGGCCCAGTCCAGTTCCAGCCCCTGCACCTGGAACTCGGTCGCCACGTCCTCCAGGTAGTACGACGAGCGCGTGTCCTCCTTGCCGTCGAGGAACCACTTGACGGGGTCGGTCTTGACGCGCACATCGAGCGCCAGCGGCTTGAGCCGCTCGGCCTGCGAGGACACGACGACCCCATAGCGCTCCGAGCCGCGCGCACGCTCGCGAAGCCAGCACCGCGCGGCACCGAGGTCGCGTGTGAGCGCGATCGGGTAGCGCGACGCGAAGCCGTCGAGCGTGCGGCGCGCCGCATCGGCCTCCAGGTCGAGCACCTCGCGCACGAAGCGGCTCAGCGTCTCGGCGCGGAACGACCGCATCGAGGTCGCGAGGTGCAGATCGTCGTGCTCGAAGCAGCCCGGCCGCGCGCGGATGCGCTGCAGCGCCTCGCCGCCTCGGTACTCGGCATCGGCCAGCCGCGTCGAGAGGTGCACGTCCCAGGCGGGAAAGCTGCCGAGCACGGCGTCGAACCATTCGTCGATGCCGCCCTCGCCGGTGTGGATCTCCTGCCCGCTGCCGACCAGGCAGACGACGACCGCCCAGTCGGCGTGCCGGTCCAGGCACGAGACGAGGAACTCGGGCTCGGACTGCGCGAAGCCGCTGCGGCCCTTCTTCTGCCGCATGAAGGCGCTCGTCTGCTGGCGGTTCCAGGCGCGCTGTGCCTCGTCGAACAGCACGACATGCTCGGGCGGGGCGCGGTCGTCGCGCAAGTATTCGTCGCGGAAGTGGTGCACGTTCTGGATGAAGGCCTCGACCTCTTGCCGCGCATCGCCCTTGCGGACCTTCCCTCCCTGGCTCGCTGCCCGCTCGACACGGTCGCGCGCCAGCGCCTCGCGCAGCACCGCGACGAGCGGCCCGTTGCCCGACAGGAAGACGCTGTAGGTCTCGCTGTCGGCGTCCAGATGCCGCGTCGCGACGTCCAGCCCGACCAGCGTCTTGCCGGCACCGGGCACGCCGGTGACGAAGCAGATCGACTTGCGCCCGCGCTGGCGCGACTGCTCGACGATGCGGTCGAGCAGGGCCGCCGTCTGCGCGAGGTTGCGCGCCCCGGCATCGCTGCGCGAGATCTGCGTCACCGCGTGCCCGGCATAGAGCGCACGCGCGGCCTCGACGATCGTCGGCGTCGGCAGGTAGCGCCCACGCTCCCAGGCATCGGCGTCTATCGCGGGGCGGTCGAAGCGGGCGAGCGCGTCGCGCATCAGCGGGATCAGTTGCCCCGGTGCCGCCGCCAGCGGGCGCGCCATCTCGTCACCATGCGCGGTCGTCTCGATGCGGACGGCCCGCCCGGCGGCTTCGGTCGCGATCAGGACCGGGACGATCACGATCGCATGGCTGGCCTCGTGAAAGTGGCGGAAATCGAGCGCGTAGTCCCAGACCTGGTCGAGCGCGTGGCGCGTGAAAGCCGACTCGCCGACCTTGAACTCGACGACGAACAGCGCGTGGCGCGCGAGCAGGACGACGTCGACCCTGCGGCCCAGGCGCGGGACCGAGAACTCGAAGTAGATCCTCGCGCGGTCGGCCCATTCCGCCGGCCAATCGAGCGCCTGCAGGATCTCGACCTGCCGCGCCCAGGCATCGCGTTGCGTCGGCTCGACGCTGCCGCCGCTGTGCTGCAGCAGCGTGCCGAGGATCGCCGCCGGATCCGCGCGCAGAAACGCGCCGAGCCGCTCGCCGACCATCCAGCGGCGCAGCGCCGGTGCGGCATGCGGGTTGTCGGCGTTCATCGCGATCGGCGCTCCGCGGCGCATCTTACGGGCGCGACGCCAGGCGGCCAGCCCGGATAATTCCAGCGTGCCCGATTCCCGCCCCGAACGCATCGTCGTCGGCCTGTCCGGCGGCGTCGACTCGGCCGTCTCGGCCTGGCTGCTGAAGCAGCAGGGCTTCGAGGTCGTCGGCCTGTTCATGAAGAACTGGGAGGACGACGACGACAGCGAGCACTGCAGCTCGCGCGAGGACTGGATCGACGCCGCCGCGGTCGCCGACGTCATCGGCATCGAGGTCGAGCATGTCAACTTCGCCGCCGACTACCGCGACCGCGTCTTCGCCGAATTCCTGCGCGAGTACGAGGCCGGCCGCACGCCCAACCCCGACGTGCTGTGCAACGCCGAGATCAAGTTCAAGGCCTTCCTCGACCACGCGATGCGGCTGGGTGCGACGCGCATCGCCACCGGGCACTACGCACGCGTTCGCGCGCTGCCGCCGCATCACGGCGCCAGCGCGCCGCGCTTCGAGCTGCTGAAGGGGCTGGATGCGGCCAAGGACCAGAGCTACTTCCTGCACCGTCTGACGCAGGCGCAGCTCGCGCGCACGCTGTTCCCGCTCGGCGCGATGGCCAAGACCGAGGTGCGCGCGCTGGCCACACGCATCGGGCTGCCGAATGCGCGCAAGAAGGACTCGACCGGGATCTGCTTCATCGGCGAGCGCCCGTTCCGCGAATTCCTCGGCCGCTACCTGCACCAGCAGCCGGGGACGATCGAGGACGAGCGAGGGCGCGTCATCGGCCGCCACATGGGACTGAGCTTCTACACGCTGGGCCAGCGCCAGGGGCTGGGCATCGGCGGCATCAAGGCCGGCGGCGGCGCGCACGCACCCTGGTTCGTTGCGCGCAAGGATCTGGCGCGCAACGTCCTGGTCGCCGTGCAGGGGCACGACCACCCGGGGCTGATGTCGCGCACGCTGCACGCCGCCGACGCGAGCTGGATCGCCGGCGTGTCCCCGCCGCCCGGCCTTCTCGCCGCCAAGACGCGCTACCGGCAGGCCGACGCGGCGTGCCGCTTCGAGCCCGAGGTGAGCGCGAACGCGGGCGGATGCTTCCGGCTCGACTTCGAGCAGCCGCAGTGGGCGGTGACGCCGGGGCAGTCGGCCGTGCTCTACGCAGGCGAGGTCTGCCTGGGCGGCGGGATCATCACCGGCTGAACCGGCAGTCGGCCTCGCGGCGCACACGCGCCCTCGGCGCGGCGTAGGTGCGGCGAGAAAGCGCAGGGTGCACCGTTAGACGCGATGCGCGCGACGCACGCCCGCAAGCGGGTCCGGCGCGGCGCCCCGCGTTCGATCACCCCTCGCCGCCGACCTTGCCGCGTGTGGCCTTGAGCCGGCCGTGCAGGGTCTTGGACTGCAGCCGCCGCTCCTTGGACGCACGCGTCGCGCGCGTCGGCACGCGCACGCGCGGCGCCACCGCGGCCTCGTCGACCAGCGCCTGCAGTCGCGCCAGCGCCTCGGCGCGGTTGGCGCCCTGGCTGCGTGCGGTCTGCGCCTTGATCACGAGCACGCCGTCGGCGCTGATCCGGCTGTCGCGCCGCGCCAGCAGCCGCGCCTTGACATCCGCCGGCAGCGACGACGCCTGGATGTCGAATCGGAGGTGGACCGCGGTCGAGACCTTGTTGACGTTCTGCCCGCCCGCGCCCTGCGCGCGGACGGCGTCGATCTCGACCTCGGTCGGGTCGACCGTGCAGCGCCGGCGCGGCGCGCGCAGCGTCACGCCTTGCTGCGCAGCTTCTGCACCACCCACAGCAGCACGACGGCGCCGACGATCGAGGCGATCCAGCCCGCCCCCTGCCCGGCCTGGTACCAGCCGATCGCCTGGCCGACGTAGCCCGCCAGCATCGACCCGCCGATGCCGAGCAGGATGGTCAGGATCCAGCCCATCTTCTGCTCGCCCGGCATCAGCCAGCGCGCGAGCGCGCCGACGATGGCGCCGACGATGATGGTTCCGATGATGCCCATGGTCTTGTCCTCCGCAGTTGGCGAGCCCGGCCCCCGGCGGGCATGGCCACGGGCGCGACGATAGCGCGCCTGCCGGCGTCATCGCGGCGTCATGGCGGCGCACGCCGCGGAGGCCGCGCCGCCGTTCAGAGCTCCCGCGCCATCGCCACCGCCTGCTCGACGCGGTCGACCGGGTGCATCGTCAGGCCCTCGATCGGCTTCTTCGGCAGGTTGGCGCGCGGCACCAGCGCGACCGCGAAGCCGAGCTTGGCCGCCTCGCGCAGCCGCTCCTGCCCGCGCGGCGCCGGCCGCACCTCGCCGGCCAGCCCGACCTCGCCGAAGGCGAAGAAGCCGCGCGGCAGCGGCCGCCCGCGCAGGCTGCTCTGGATCGCCAGCAGCACCGCCAGGTCGGCCGCCGGCTCGCTGATGCGCACGCCGCCGACGGCGTTGACGAAGACATCCTGGTCCATGCACGACACGCCGGCGTGGCGGTGCAGCACCGCCAACAGCATCGCCAGCCGGTCGCGGTCCAGGCCGACCGACAGCCGGCGCGGGCTCGGCCCGCCGCTGTCGACCAGCGCCTGCACCTCGACCAGCAGCGGCCGCGTGCCCTCCAGCGTGACCAGCACGCAGCTGCCGGGCACCGGGTCGCCGTGCGTCGACAGGAAGATCGCGCTCGGGTTGGCCACGCCCTTCAGGCCGCGCTCGGTCATCGCGAAGACGCCGATCTCGTTGACGGCGCCGAAGCGGTTCTTGATCGCGCGCACGAGGCGGAAGCTGCTGTGCGTATCGCCCTCGAAATACAGCACGGTGTCGACGATGTGCTCGAGCACGCGCGGGCCGGCGATCGCGCCCTCCTTGGTCACGTGGCCGACCAGCACCACCGTCACGCCGCTGGCCTTGGCCAGCCTGGTCAGCTGCGCCGCGCACTCGCGCACCTGCGCCACGGACCCCGGCGCAGACGTGAGCTGGTCGCTGTACAGGGTCTGGATCGAGTCGACGACGCACACCGCGGGCCGCTCGGCGTCGATCGCGGCGGCGATCCTGTCGAGCTGGATCTCGGCCAGCACGCGCACCGCCGAGCCATCCAGCCCGAGCCGGCGCGCGCGCAGCGCGACCTGGGCGCCGCTTTCCTCGCCGGTAACGTACAAGGTGCGCAACCGGCGCGACATCGCGTCCAGCGCCTGCAGCAGCAGCGTGCTCTTGCCGATCCCCGGGTCGCCGCCGATCAGCACCACGCCGCCGGCGACCAGGCCGCCGCCGAGCACACGGTCGAGCTCGGCCTGCCCGGTCGGCTCGCGGTCGACCTCGGCGGCCTCGATCTGCGACAGCGTCGCCACCGGCTGCGCCTTGACCAGCCCTTGCGCGTAGCGGTGCGGCGCCGGGGCTTCGGCCACGCCCTCGACGAGGCTGTTCCAGGCGCCGCAACCGGGGCACTTGCCGAGCCACTTGGGACTCGCGGCGCCGCATTCGCTGCAGGTGTAGACGGTGCGCGGCTTGGCCATGCCGGCATTGTCGGCGACGCGCGCGGCGCCGGCCGCCGCCTTCGCGCGCCCGGCCGCCGGGCTGCGCGACCACCCCGGCGGCCCTTGGCGCCGGACAAAGACCATACGGTTGTCGGGAGATACTGCTTAGTTCACATTACGTCCATCCGGTCTCGTCGTCGACCTGGCGCGTAGGGCCGGAGCCCCTCCTCCCCCACGTCAACCGCAAAGGAAGTCCCGATGAAGAAGTTTCTGATCGCCGCCGCCGTCGCCGCCGCCAGCATGGCCGCGCAGGCCAAGGACATCGTCGACACCGCCGTCGCCGCCGGCCAGTTCAACACCCTGGCGACCGCGCTGAAGGCCGCCGGGCTGGTCGACACGCTCAAGGGCCCGGGCCCGTTCACGGTCTTCGCGCCCACCGACGAGGCCTTCGCCAAGGTGCCGAAGGCGCAGCTCGACGCGCTGCTCGCCGACAAGGCCAAGCTGACCGCGGTCCTGACCTACCACGTCGTGCCGGGCAAGGTAATGGCCGCCGACGTCAAGGCCGGCAGCGTGCCGACCGTGCAGGGCAGCAGCCTGACGGTGGCCACCGACGGCGGTGTCAAGGTCGACGGCGCGCGCGTCATCGCGACCGACATCGTCGCCAGCAACGGCGTCATCCACGTCATCGACAGCGTCGTGCTGCCGCAGTAAACCAAGCCTGCCGCGACGACCTGCGCCGGCGCCGCCGGTCGCGTCGGGCAGCATTCACGAGGCCCCTGCGGGGGGCCTCTTCCGCTGGCCACGATGCGAGGGTGGCCGCCGCGCGAGCGGGGGCCGGTCAGCCCGTCGCCGTGCCCATGCATCCCGACCCGGTGGCCGCGGCCGCCGGGTCCCAGGCCGCCAGCGGGCCGGCCAGCGGCCGCCCGCGGCGCACCGCGGTGATCTCGGCCATGATCGCCAGCGCGATCTCGGGCGGCGTGCGCCCGCCGAGGTTGAGCCCGACCGGCCCGCGCAGCGCCGCGGCCTGCTCCTCGGTGACCTCGAACTCGCGCAACCTCTCGCGCCGTCTGGCGTTGTTGCGCCGGGAGCCGAGCGCACCGACATAGAACGCCGGTGTCTTCAACGCCTCCATCAGCGCCAGGTCGTCGATCTTCGGGTCGTGCGTCAGCGCGACCACGGCACTCATGGCGTCCAGCTTCATCGCCTGCACGAGGTCGTCGGGCATCTCGCGCGACAGCGTGATGCCGGCAGCATCGACGCCGGCCACCTCAGCGGGCACCGCGCAGCCGACGCCGGCAGCCGCGGCGGGCGATGGCGCCTCGCCCCACGCCCCCTGCCAGGCCTCGTGGTATTCCTCGCGCGGGTCGCACACGGTGACGCGGTAGTCCAGCATCAGCGCCATCGCGGCGACGTAGCGCGACAGCTGCCCGGCGCCGACGACCAGCAGCCGCAGCCGCGGGCCGTGCACCGTCTGCAGCACGGAGCCGTCGAACGTCACCTGGTCGCCCTCACGCGCCTGCAGCAGCGTGACGGCGCCGCTGGCCATGTCGAGCCGGCGCGCGACGACCTGGTGGCGCTCGATCGACTGCAGCAGCTCGGCCATCGCCGACTGCGGACCCAGCGGCTCCAGCACGATCTCGACCGTGCCGCCGCAGGGCAGACCGAAGCGCTGGGCCTCGTCGGCGCTGACCCCGTAGCTCGTCGTGCGCGGGCGATCCAGCGCCAGCTCGCCACGCGCCACGCGCGCGATCAGGTCGTCCTCGATGCAGCCACCGGACAGCGAGCCCGCGACCTGGCCGTCGTCGCGGATCACCATCAGCGAGCCCGGCGGCCGCGGCGCGCTGCCCCAGGTGCGGACCACCGTGCCCATGACCACGCGGTGGCCGCGCGCCAGCCACGCGACGGCGGTGCGCAAGACCTCGACATCCATGCTGTTCATCGTCCGTGCTCCTGGGCGGGCCTGGGAACCCGCATCGGCGGCGGCACCGCTCGCCCGCCGCGCGCGTGGCGCCGCACGGGGCGATCTTCCTGCGCCGGCGCGGGCCGCGCCTTGCAGCGGATCAAGCCTGCAGCCCCGCGGGCCAGCGCAGGACGCGCCCGGTCTCGCGCTCGAAGCGCAGGAGATCGTCGGGCGTGTCCACGTCGAACGCATAGTGCCGGTTCGCGGTGACGAAGCGCCGGACACGGTCGGGGTGCAGCGCCTGCCACTGGCGACAACCGAAGCCGGCGCCGGCGGCGAGCACCTGCGCGCGAACCGCGGCCGAACAGACGACCGGGTTGCCGCGGACGCCATTGACGTCACCGGGTGCTGGCGCTGCCGCTGGCGCCCTGTCGACGACGAACGGGTAGACGACGTCCACGCCGGCAGCCCGCGCGCGCCAGGCCTGGAGCAGCGCGCGCAGGTCGTCGGCGTCGAGCAGCGGCTGGTCCGCCAGCGCGATCAGCACCGCCCGCGGTCCCTGCCCTGGCGGCCCGAGCGCCGCGAGCCCCAGGCGCTGCGACGCGACCTGACCGGCGTCGGGATCGGGGTTGCGGACGAGCCGCACCCCGCCGCACGCGCCCGCCAGCGGCTCGACGCGCCCGGCGTGGTGGCCGCTGACGACGACGACCGGCGCGACGCCGGCGGCGGCCAGCGCATCCAGCAGCCGCGCGAGCAGCGGCACGCCGTCGAGTTCGAGCAGGCACTTGGGCCTGCGGCCCAGGCGTTCGCCCGCCCCGGCGGCGAGCACGACCGCGCCGACGCCGTCGTCCTGGTCCACGCTCGTCACGATGCGGTCGCGGCGCCGGCTCTCAGTCGACCGGGGGGATCGGCTTCAGCGGGCCGCGGAAGCGCTCCTCGAACGGTGCGTGCGGCAGCGGCGGCAGCTCGACCGTCCGCTCCGGCACCGGGTGGTCGGGCAGGTGGTCGAGCAGGTGGCGGATCATCGTCAGCCGGCCGCGCTTCTGGTCGTTGAAGTCGACCAGCGTCCACGGCGCGTGCGCGGTGTGGGTGGCGCGCAGCATGCGGTCGCGCGCGCGGCCGTAGTCCTCGTACTTGGTCCGTGCCTCGGCATCGATCGGCGACAGCTTCCAGCGCTTGAGCGGGTCGGCCGCGCGCTCGGCGAAGCGCGCCTCCTGCTGCACCTGGTCCACCGTCAGCCAGTACTTGAAAAGCAGGATGCCGTCGTCGACGAGCAGCTTCTCGAACACCGGCGCCTGCTTCAGGAACGCGCGCGTCTCGTCCTCGGTGCAAAAGCCCATCACCGGCTCGACGCCGGCGCGGTTGTACCAGCTGCGGTCGAACAGCACGATCTCGCCCGCGGCCGGCAGGTGCGGCACGTAGCGCTGGAAGTACCACTGCGTGCGCTCGCGGTCGCTCGGCTTGGTCAGCGCGACGACGCGGCAGCTGCGCGGGTTGAGGCGGTCGGCGATGGCGTTGATGACGCCGCCCTTGCCCGCGGTGTCGCGCCCCTCGACCAGGACCAGCAGCCGACGGCCCGTGTGCTGCAGCCAGCGCGCCATGCGCTGCAGCTCGAGCTGCAGCGGCTCGAGCCTGTCCTCGTAGTCGGACTTGGACATCCCGGCCTTGCCGCCGTCGGCGCCGGCGCGCTTGCCGCCCTTCCTGTCCTTCTTGCCCTGCTTGTCCTTGCCGGAGTCGCTGCCCATGTGCCGCCCGCCTTCGTCGTCGCGTCGATGACCGCGTTATAGCCGTTCCAGCAGCGCGAAGCCCGCCGGGCGCCAGGCCGGGCGGGCTTCGTGGTGAGGGCGCGCAGCGCGCGCGGGACTCAGGGCCGGTGCCGCGGGGTCACTTCTTGCGCAGCTTGGCGATGGCGGCGATCTGGGCGGCCATGGCGGCAAACTCGCTTTGCGCCTTCGCGAAGTCGATGTCGCTCTTGGCGTTCTTCATCGCCTCCTCGGCCTGCCGCTTGGCCTCGGCGGCCTTCGCCTCGTCGAGATCGTGGCCGCGGATCGCGGTGTCGGCCAGCACCGTCACCGTGCCCGGCTGCACCTCGAGGATGCCGCCGGCGACGAAGACGAACTCCTCCTCGCCGCTGTCGGCGCGCTGGATCCGCACCGCGCCGGGCTTGATGCGCGTGATCAGCGGCGTGTGGCGCGGCAGGATGCCGAGCTCGCCGTTCTCGCCCGGCAGCGCGACGAACTTGGCGTCGCCGGAGAAGATGCTCTCCTCGGCGGAGACGACGTCGACGTGGATCGTGGTGGCCATGCGGGGCTCCGGAAGGGTCGATGAGGGACGACGGATCGCTGCGCTCGCATGACGGACGACGACCCCGCGTCATCCGTCATCGCGCCTGCGTCACTGCAGCTTCTTCGCCTTCTCGAACGCCTCGTCGATCGTGCCGACCATGTAGAAGGCCTGCTCGGGCAGGTGGTCGCACTCGCCGGCGACGATCATCTTGAAGCCGCGGATCGTCTCCTTCAGCGGCACGTACTTGCCCGGCGTGCCGGTGAAGACCTCGGCGACGTGGAACGGCTGGCTGAGGAAGCGCTGCATCTTGCGCGCGCGCGCCACCGCGAGCTTGTCCTCGGGGCTGAGCTCGTCCATGCCCAGGATGGCGATGATGTCGCGCAGCTCCTTGTAGCGCTGCAGCGTGCCCTGCACCGCGCGCGTCGTGCCGTAGTGCTCCTCACCGACGACGTTCGGGTCGACCTGGCGCGAGGTGCTGTCCAGCGGGTCGACCGCCGGGTAGATGCCCAGCGCCGCGATGTCGCGCGACAGCACGACGGTGGCGTCCAGGTGGGCGAAGGTCGTCGCCGGCGACGGGTCGGTCAGGTCGTCGGCGGGCACGTACACGGCCTGGATCGACGTGATCGAGCCGACCTTGGTCGACGTGATGCGCTCCTGCAGCTTGCCCATCTCCTCGGCCAGCGTCGGCTGGTAACCCACCGCCGACGGCATCCGGCCCAGCAGCGCGGACACCTCGGTGCCGGCGAGCGTGTAGCGGTAGATGTTGTCGACGAAGAACAGCACGTCGCGGCCCTCGTCGCGGAACGACTCGGCGATCGTCAGCCCGGTCAGCGCGACGCGCAGGCGGTTGCCCGGCGGCTCGTTCATCTGGCCGTAGACCATCGACACCTTGGACTCGCCCAGGTTGTCGCTGACGACGACGCCCGACTCCATCATCTCGTGATAGAAATCGTTGCCCTCGCGCGTGCGTTCGCCGACGCCGGCAAAGACCGACAGGCCCGAGTGCGCCTTGGCGATGTTGTTGATCAGCTCCATCATGTTGACGGTCTTGCCGACCCCGGCGCCGCCGAACAGACCGACCTTGCCGCCCTTCGCGAACGGGCAGATCAGGTCGATGACCTTGATCCCGGTCTCGAGCAGCTCGGTCGACGGCGACAGCTCGTCGTACTGCGGCGCGCGCTGGTGGATCGCCGCGGTCAGCGACTGGTCGATGTCGCCGCGCTCGTCGATCGGGTTGCCCAGCACGTCCATGATGCGGCCGAGCGTGGACTTGCCCACCGGCACCGTGATCGGGGCGCCGGTGTTGGTCACCATCAGCCCGCGGCGCAGGCCGTCGGTCGAGCCGAGCGCGATCGTGCGCACGACGCCGTCGCCGAGCTGCTGCTGCACCTCGAGCGTCAGCGCGCCGCCTTCCATCTTCAGCGCGTCGTAGATGCGCGGCATCTGCTCGCGCGGGAACTCGACGTCCACCACGGCGCCGATGCACTGGACGATCTTGCCTTGAGCCATTTCGGGGTCCTTCTAACGGTATGCGTTGCCTGCGGGGCGTGCGCGCGGCCTCAGCCGCCGATCGCGGCCGCGCCGCCGACGATCTCGGACAGTTCCTTCGTGATCGCCGCCTGCCGCGTCTTGTTGTAGATGAGCTTCATCTCGTCGATCAGGTTGCCGGCGTTGTCGGTCGCGGCCTTCATCGCGACCATGCGCGCCGACTGCTCGGAGGCCATGTTCTCGGCCACCGCCTGGTAAACCAGCGCCTCGATGTAGCGCGTCATCAGCTCGTCGATGACGGTCGGCGCATCGGGCTCGTAGAGGTAGTCCCAGCCGTACTGCGACTTCTCCGACGCGCTCTGCTCGAGCCGCTCGGCCGACAGCGGCAGCAGCTGCTCGACCATCGGCTCCTGCCGCATCGTGTTGACGAAGTTCGTGTAGCACAGGTAGACGGCGTCGAGCTCGCCGGCGACGAAGGCGTCGAGCATCACCTTGACCGGGCCGATCAGCTTGTCGAGCTGCGGCGTGTCGCCGAGCTGGGTCGCGTGACTGAGCACCGGCACGCCGACGCGGTTCAGGAAGCCGTTGCCCTTGTTGCCGATCGCCACCGCCTTGACGCTGCCGCCGCCGTCCTGCACCTCGCGCATCTTGGTGGTCAGCGCACGCAGGATGTTGGTGTTCAGGCCGCCGCACAGCCCCTTGTCGGTCGTCACGACGATGAAGCCGACCTTCTTCGCGTCCTTGACGACGCGCATGTAGGGGCTGCGGTACTCGGGGTTGGCCTGCGACAGGTTGGCCGTGATGTTGCGGATCTTGTCCGCGTACGGCCGCGCTGCGCGCATGCGCTCCTGCGCCTTGCGCATCTTCGACGCGGCGACCATCTCCATCGCCTTCGTGATCTTCTTCGTATTCTCGAAGGACTTGATCTTGCCGCGGATTTCCTTGCCGACCGCCATGACGGTGCTCCTTTCGGGTCAGGCCGTGGCGATCAGTTGAAGGATTTCTTGAACGCGACGATGGCGGCCGTGAGCTCCTCCTCGGCGCCCTTGTCCATCGCCTTGTCGGTCTCGAGCTTGGCCAGCAGCGCGGCGTGGCTGGACTTCAGGTGCTGGTGCAGCCCGGACTCGAAGCCGAGCACCTTCTTGACGTCGACGTCGTCGAGGTAGCCCTTGTTGACCGCGAACAGCGACGCCGCCATCAGCGAGATCGGCAGCGGCGTGTACTGCGCCTGCTTGAGCAGTTCGGTCACGCGCGCACCGCGGTCGAGCTGCTTCTTGGTGCTGGCATCGAGGTCGGAGGCGAACTGCGCGAACGCGGCCAGCTCACGGTACTGCGCCAGGTCGGTCCGGATGCCCCCCGACAGGTTCTTGATCAGCTTGGTCTGCGCCGCCCCGCCGACCCGCGACACCGAGATGCCGGCGTTGATCGCGGGCCGGATGCCGCTGTTGAACAGGCTGGTCTCGAGGAAGATCTGGCCGTCGGTGATCGAGATCACGTTGGTCGGCACGAAGGCCGAGACGTCGCCGGCCTGGGTCTCGATGATCGGCAGCGCGGTCAGCGAGCCGGTCTTGCCCTTGACCTCGCCCTTGGTGAACTTCTCGACGTAGTCGGCGTTGACGCGCGCGGCGCGCTCCAGCAGCCGGCTGTGGAGGTAGAACACGTCGCCCGGGAAGGCCTCGCGCCCCGGCGGGCGGCGCAGCAGCAGCGACACCTGGCGGTAGGCCACCGCCTGCTTGGACAGGTCGTCGTAGATGATCAGCGCGTCTTGCCCGCGGTCGCGGAAGTACTCGCCCATCGTGCAGCCGGAATAGGCCGAGACATACTGCATCGCCGCCGACTCCGACGCCGACGCGGCGACGACGATGGTGTAGTCCATCGCGCCGTGCTGTTCCAGCGCCCGCACCACGTTCTTGATCGAGCTGGCCTTCTGCCCGATCGCGACGTAGACGCAGACCATGTCCTGGCCCTTCTGGTTGATGATCGTGTCGATCGCGACCGCGGTCTTGCCGGTCTGGCGGTCGCCGATGATCAGCTCGCGCTGGCCGCGCCCGATCGGCACCATCGAGTCGATCGACTTCAGCCCGGTCTGCACCGGCTGCGACACGCTCTGGCGCGCGATCACGCCCGGGGCGACCTTCTCGATGACGTCGGTCATCCTGGCGTTGACCGGGCCCTTGCCGTCGATCGGCTGGCCGAGGGCATCGACGACGCGGCCGATCAGCTCCGGGCCGACCGGCACCTCCAGGATGCGTCCCGTGCACTTGACGGTGTCGCCCTCGGAGATGTGCTCGTAGTTGCCCAGGATGACCGCGCCCACGGAGTCGCGCTCGAGGTTGAGCGCCAGCCCGTAGGTCGTCTGCCCGTCGGCGCCGGCTGGAAACTCCAGCATCTCGCCGGCCATCACCTCCGACAGGCCGTGGATGCGGCAGATGCCGTCGGTCACCGTCACGACGGTGCCCTGGTTCCTGATCTCGGCCGAGGCCTCCAGCCCCTCGATGCGGCTCTTGATCAGCTCGGAAATCTCAGCGGGGTTCAGTTGCATGGGTTCTCTCTCCTGGTCGCGTGCCGCCTCAGGCGGTCAGCGCCACCTTCATCTGTTCGAGACGGGCCTTGACGGAGGCGTCGTACACCTCGTCGCCGACGACCGCGCGGATGCCGCCGATCAGTTCGGGGTCGACCTCGACGCGTGCGTCCAGGCGGCGGCCGAAGCGACTTTCGAGTGCGGCCACGACGTCGCCCAGCTGCGCGCCGTCGATCGGGAAGGCGCTGTAGACGATCGCGCGCGACATGCCGCTGCGGGCGTCGACCAGCGCGCGGTACTGCGCGACGATCTCACCCAGCGCCGGCAGCCGGCCGTTGTCCAGCACGGTTCGCAGCAGGTTGGCCACGGCCGGCAGCAGCGTCACGCCCTGGCGCGCGAGCACGTCGGCGAAGACGTTGAACACCAGCTTGTCGCTGACCTTGGGGCTGTCGGCGAACTGCCGCAGCGTCGGGTCGGCGGCGACCGCTGCCAGGGCGGCGAGCTGGTCGACTAGGCCCTGCGCCTCGGCACCGCCGGCCGCCTTGAACAGCGCCTCGGCGTAGGGACGGGCAATGGTGGCGAGCTCGGCCATGGTCAGAGCTCGGCCTTCAGCCGGCCCAGCAGGTCCGCGTGCACCTTGGGGTCGACCTCGCGCCGCAGGATCGCCTCGGCGCCCTTGACGGCCAGGCCGGCGACCTGTTCGCGCAGCGTCTCGCGCGCCTTGACCAGCTCCTGCTCGGCCTCGGCGCGCGCGGCCGCGACGATCTTGCCCGCCTCCTCGCCGGCGCGGCCCTTGGCCTCCTCGACGATCTGCTGCGCCAGCCGCTCGGCGTCGGCCAGGCGCTTGGCGGCATCGTCGCGCGCGGCGGCGAGCTGCTGCTCGACGCGCTGGTTGGCTGCGGCCAGGTCGGCCTTGGCCTTGTCGGCCGCCGACAGGCCCTCGGCGACCTTGCGCGCACGCTCGTCCAGCGCCGCTGTGATCGGCGGCCAGACGAACTTCATCGTGAACCCGACCAGGATCGCGAACACGATCATCTGCAGGATCAGGGTGGCGTTGATGTTCACGGCTGTGACCTCGTCATGGGAATACCTGTGACGCGCGCCTCGGCGAGCGTCTCGCGAACCGGCAGCGAAGCGGGATTACTTCGGCAGGTTGGCGATCTGGCCCAGGAACGGGTTGGCGGTGGCGAACCACAGCGCGATGCCGGTGCCGATGATGAACGCGGCGTCGATCAGGCCGGCCAGCAGGAACATCTTGGTCTGCAGTTCGCCCATCAGCTCGGGCTGGCGCGCGGCCGACTCGAGGTACTTGCTGCCCATGATGCCGATGCCGATACAGGCGCCGATGGCGCCCAGACCGATGATCAGGCCGGCGGCCAGCGCGACGAAGCTGATGACTTCCATGGAGAGCTCCTAGTTTTCTCGAAAGAGGTGGGGTGAGGGAAGGGAAGGGAGAGGCAACGGTGTGCCGCGACGGCGCCGGCGGCCGTCAGTGGGCGTCATGCGCCTGACCCACGTAGACGAGGGTCAGCATCATGAACACGAAGGCCTGCAGCGTGATGATCAGGATGTGGAAGATGGCCCACACGCTGCCGGCGATGATGTGGCCGATGGCCAGGCCGATCCCGGTCGCCGACAGGCTCCAGGCGCCGCCCATCAGCGCGATCAGGATGAAGATCAGCTCGCCCGCGTACAGGTTGCCGAACAACCGCATCCCGTGCGAGACCGTCTTGGCGACGAACTCGATCATCTGCATCGCGAAGTTGATCGGCCACAGCACCGGGTGGCTGCCGAACGGCGCCGTGAACAGCTCGTGCACCCAGCCCCCCACGCCCTTGATCTTGACGTTGTAGTACAGGCACACGAGCAGCACGCCGATCGACAGCCCCATCGTGACCGACAGGTCGGCGGTCGGCACCACGCGCATGTAGTCGGGCAGCCCCATCGCCGGCCCGGCCGCGTGCCAGATCTGCGGGATCAGGTCGACCGGCAGCAGATCCATCGCGTTCATCATGAAGATCCAGAGGAACACCGTCAGCGCCAGCGGCGCGACCATCTTGCGGCTGTGCGCGTTGTGGACGATGCCCTTGGCCTCGTTGTCGACCATCTGGACCAGGACCTCGACCGCGGCCTGGAACCGCCCCGGCACGCCCGAGGTCGCCTTGCGCGCGGCCAGCCACAGCACGAAGCAGACCAGCGCACCGAGCGCGATCGAGAAGAACAGCGAGTCGAAGTTGACGACCGAGAAATCCAGCGGCCCGACCTGCTTCGTGTTCTGCAGGTGCACCAGGTGGTGCTGGACATATTCGCCCGAGGTGGGGGCCTGACCCGCGGCTGCCATGTGAGTGTCCCGTCCGTAGCGTCTTCGTCTTCTTCACCGGCCGCGCCAGAGCAGCGCGATCCAGTACACCTTCATGCACACCACCAGGCCCGCCAGCAGGGCTGGCCAGCTCAGCGGCTGCACGAGCCGCGGCGCCAGCATCAGCATGCCCACCGCGACCGCGATTTTCACCAGCTCCCACAACACGAAGCTGACGGCCCCGGCGCCCGGCGACGCCCGGCCCAGCGGGCTCGTCATGCCGCGCGCCATCAGGGCGCCCGGCAGCACGACCACCGCCGCACCGTACAGGGCCGACCAGGCCAAGGCCCGATCGCCGAACACGCCGCCCACGAGCATCGCCAGCAGCAGGCCGACGACGACCTGCACGCCGACGACCCGCCACGGGCTGATCGACGGCCGACTCGCTCGCAAGGCCTCGGCCTCGTGCCGCGTCAGCGGCCGCCAGGCCTGCGCCTCGTCGCGCTCGTCGTCCCCACGTCGGGCCGTTGCGTGGTCCCCGTCGCCGTGCCGCATCGCTGCGGCCCGGCGGACGGCGGTCGGGGCTTGGCCCATCGTGTCGCGCTCCGTCGCGTCCGGCAAAGCCGCAGGATTATAGGGGCAAACCCGAGCCACCCTTTCGGGCTATCGGTTCGGGGTCTCGGGCCGGCATGTCGCCGATGGCGGTTCGGCGCGCCACGCGACGGGCCGTGCCTGCCCGGCCGCCGGCCCGGGCGGACGTCCCGCGCGGCCGCGATGCCGATGCGCGGGACGCGCCCGTGAGCGACACTACGCCCCGGCGCGCCCTGCACGGCCGCTGCCGGACAACCGGACGGCAGGCTGGCGACGGGCCGCTCGATGCGGAGGCCGGCGGCGCGCCCGGGTGCGGAACCCCGCCGCATCCGCGGCTGTCCCAGGATCCACGATGCGTCGACCTTCCACCCTTCTCGCCGCGGCGTTCGCGCTGCTGGGCTGCTCGGCGGCCTCGGCCGCGTCGCCCTCGGCCGTCGTCGTCACGCCCCAGGTACGCACCGAGCTCGTTGTGCACGCGCCCGACGGCGTCGTGCCGGGCCGCACGATCGCGCTCGGGCTGCTGATCGATCATCAGCCGGGCTGGCATACCTACTGGAAGAACCCGGGCGACGCCGGGCTGCCGACGACCTTCGCGTGGACGCTGCCGGCCGGGGTGAGCGCGGGCGAGATCGCGTGGCCGACGCCGCAGCGCGTGCCGCTCGGCCCGCTGATGAACTACGGCTACGACGGCCGGCTGCTGCTGCCGGTCCCGATCAGCATCCCGCCGGGTTTCGCGGCCGAGGCGCTGGAGATCGCGCTGCGCGCCGAGTGGCTGGTCTGCAAGGACATCTGCATCCCCGAGGGCGGCGAGTTCGCGCTGCGCGTGCCGGCGCGTGCCGCCAGCGCGTCGCACGCGGCCGAATTCGACGCCGCAAAGGCGGCGATACCGGTCACGCTGCCCGATGCGGCCGCTTCGGCCGAGGTCGCGGCCGGTGCGCTGAAGCTGCGCGTGACCGGGCTGCCGCCGTCGTGGAAGGGGCGCGAGCTGGCCTTCTTCCCCGAGGTCGGCGGCGTCATCCACAACGCGGCTCTGCCGCGCGCGCGTTGGGACGGCGAGGCCTGGCTGGCCGAGCTGCCGCTGGACCCGCAGCGCAGCGCCGGCCCGAGCACCATCCCGGCGGTGCTGACCGCACCCGGCGCGATCGCCGGCGTCCAGATCGAGGTCGCCGTCGCCGGCGAATGGCCGGCAGTCGGCGCCGCGGCGGCCGCGCCGTCCTCGGGTGCGGCCGCCAGCGCGGGGCAGGACGGCGCTGGCGGCCCTGCCCCCCCCGGGGCCGCCGCCGCGTCCGGCGCGCTCGGGTTGCCGCTGGCGCTGCTGTTCGCCGTCGCCGGCGGCGCGCTGCTCAACCTGATGCCCTGCGTCTTCCCGGTGCTGTCGCTCAAGGTGCTCGGGTTCGCGCAGCATGCCGGTGAGCGCGCCCGGCTGCTCGCCGGCGGGCTGGCCTATGCCGCCGGCGTCGTCGTCTCCTTCCTCGCGTTGGCGGGCCTGCTGCTGGCGCTGCGCGCAGGCGGCGAGCAGCTCGGCTGGGGTTTCCAGCTGCAGTCGCCGCTGGTCGTCGCCGCGCTGGCGGCGCTGTTCACGATCATCGGGTTGAACCTCGCGGGCGTCTTCGAGTTCGGGCAGATGCTGCCCGACCGGTTGGCGACGATGCAGCTGCGCCACCCGCTGGCGGACTCGGCGCTGACCGGCGTGCTCGCGGTCGCCGTGGCGGCGCCGTGCACGGCGCCGTTCATGGGTGCGGCGCTGGGCTTCGCGGTGACCTTGCCGGCGCCGCAGGCGCTGGCGGTATTCGGCGCGCTCGGGATCGGGATGGCGCTGCCCTATCTCGCGGCGAGCGCGTGGCCGGCGCTGGCGCGCGCGCTGCCGCGCCCGGGGCCGTGGATGGCGACCTTCAAGGGGCTGATGGCGTTCCCGATGTTCGCCACCGTCGTCTGGCTGATCTGGGTGCTGGGGCAGCAGGCAGGCATCGACGCGGTGGCGGCGCTGCTGGGCACGCTGGTGGCGCTGGCCTTCCTGGCCTGGGGCCTGGGCGGTGTGGCGCATGCCCGGCGCACGCGCAGCGCGCTGGGCGGCGTCGGCGCGCTGCTGCTGGCGGCGGCGCTGGCCTGGACGCTGCCGGCGCTGCGCAGCGACGCCGGCGCGGCGATGGCCGCGGCGGACGGCGACTGGCAGCCGTGGTCGGCCGAGCGCGTCGCAGCGGCGACCGGCTCCGGGCAGGCGGTCTTCGTCGACTTCACCGCCGCCTGGTGCGTCACCTGCCAGTTCAACAAGCGCACGACGCTGGCCGACGCGCGCGTCGACGCGGCCTTCGCCGAGCGCCGCGTGCTGCGGCTGCGCGCCGACTGGACGCGGCGCGACGATGCGATCACCGCCGAGCTCGCGCGGCTGGGCCGCAGCGGCGTGCCGGTCTACGCGCTGTATGCGCCGGGCGGCGGTGCGCCGACGCTGCTCAGCGAGATCCTCAGCGTCGACGAGGTGCGAGGCGCGCTGGCGGCGCTGCCCTGATCGCGCCGAGCCCTGGCACGGCGCGGTCGGGTCCGGGCCTGCGTCGCGAGCTCAGCCCCGCGCCTTCGCGGTGCCGGTCAGCGTCCCCTCGGCCAGCGTGTGCACGTGCGACTCGCCCTCGCCGCCGCGCAGCGCCGCCAGCGCCGCGCGCGCGCCCTGCATCATCAGGCTGAGGTCGGCGCCGACGGCGACATAGTGGAATCCCGCGGCGCGGTACTGCGCCACCGCCGGCGCGCTGCCTCCGAGCGTGCCGATCGGCTTGCCGAGTTCGTCGGCCAGCCTGGCCGCGCGCGCCATGCGGTCGAGCACCGCCGGGTGCAGGCTTTGCCCCGGGTAGCCCATCGCCGCCGACAGGTCCGCCGGGCCGATGAAGAGCGCATCGACCCCCGGCACCGCGGCGATCTCGGCCAGCGCGTCGAGCGCCTGCGGCGTCTCGAGCTGGACGATGACGCCCATCTCGCGGTCGGCCGCGGCCATGAAGTCGGCGCGCGTGCCGTACTGCGTCGCGCGGCTCATCCCGGCCACGCCGCGCACGCCGGCCGGCGGGTAGCGCGTCGCGGCGACCGCGCGCGCCGCCTCGTCCGCGCTCTGCACGAAGGGGAACATGACCGTCGTCGCGCCGGCGTCGAGCACGCGCTTGACGACCACCGGTTCGTTCCACGGCACGCGCACCACCGGGACCATCTTGGTGTTGCACACCGCCTGCAGCAGCGCGACGACATCGCGCAGGTCCAGCGGACTGTGCTCCATGTCGACGACACCGAAGTCGAACCCCGCGTAGCCGACCGCCTCGGCGACGATCGCGCTGGCGGACATGATCCAGGTGCCTACCGGCGGGCGGCCGCCGGCGGACTTCAGCAGTTGGCGGAATCGGTTCATCGTCGCGCTCCTGCGGGTCGTGGGTCGGCCGCCGTCACAGCTCGACCTTCAGGTAGTGGGCGCCGGGAATGGGGTTGTAGTAGTACGGCGGCACCTCGACGAAGCCGAGCGACGCATAAAGCCCGCGCGCGGCCTCCATCTCGTCGAGCGTGTCGAGCAGCATCACCGCATGCCCGGCGCGGATCGCGCGGTCCATCAGCTCGTGCGCGATCATGCGCCCGAGCCCGAGCCGGCGGAAGGCCGGCCGCACGAACAGCCGCTTCATCTCGCAGGCGCCGGGGTCGTCGGCCTCGGGCAACGCGCGAAAGGCGCCGCAGCCGGCGAGTGCGCCGTCGACGAAGGCCAGCAGCAGCGCACCGTCGGGTGGCGCGTACGCCCCGGGCAACTCGCGCAACTCGCGCTCGAACCCCTGGAAGCACAGGTCGATGCCGAGCGCATCGGCATATTCGCGGAACAGGGTCCGCGTGTCGTCGATCAACGCCGGCTCGGCCGGCTCGACGAGTTCGATCGAGGGTGGGTCCATGCAGTCGGCCGGGTCGGCACCCGGGCCGGGTCCGGTAGCACTCGGACCCGAGTCTAAGGCCGTGCCCGCAGGCGCGATACGCGGCGCGGCCGGCCAGGCTGGCCGGGCATGTCCCGGCACGACACGCGCCCGCAGCGGCCTTCGGGTTTTCGCGGCCTTGGCAGCGCCTCCGCGACACGGTGTCATCGGCCGGATGCGCCGCTTCCACCTCGTCGAACTCGTCCGCATCGCCCGCCTGGCGAGCCTGGCTTGCCTCGCCGCGTCGCTGCCTGCGATGGCGCAGCAGACCATCGTCGTGATCGGCTCGGCGACGACGCGCGCCGCGCACGATGCGCCCTTCGCGATCAGCGTCGTCGACCGCGACGAGATCCGCCGCGCCGGGCCGATGATCAACGCCAGCGAGGCGCTCGTGCGGGTGCCGGGCCTGGTCGCGAGCAACCGCTCCAACTATTCGCAGGACCTGCAGGTCAGCTCGCGCGGATTCGGCGCCCGCGCCACCTTCGGCGTGCGCGGGCTGCGCCTGTACGCCGACGGCATTCCCGCCACCGGTCCCGACGGCCAGGGACAGGTCTCGCACTTCGACCTCGCCAGCGCCGAGCGCATCGAGGTGCTGCGCGGGCCGTTCTCGGCGCTGTACGGCAACAGCTCGGGCGGCGTGATCGCGGTCCACACCGCGCCGGTGACACGCACCGAGGTCGCCGGCCGCGTCGGCGCCGGCAGCTTCGGGCTGCGCCAGCTCGGCGTCGACGGCGCGGCCTTGCTCGGCGGCGGGCTGGACCTGCGCGCCTCGGCGTCGACGATGCGCATCGACGGCTTCCGCCCGCAAAGCGGCGCCGACAAGCACCAAGCCGCCGCACGGCTGGGCTGGCGCACCGGCGCCGAGCAGCTGACGGTGATGTTCAACCACCTGGACCAGCCGGCCGACGACCCGCTCGGGCTGACGCGCGAGCAGTTCGACCTCGGCCCCGAGGAGACCACCGTCAACGCGATCACCTACGACACGCGCAAGAAGGCGCGCCAGACCCAGCTCGGCGCCTCGTGGCGGCACCGATGGGGCGAAGGGCTGCTGCGCGAGTCGACGGTCGCGGCCTATGCCGGCACGCGCAGCATCACGCAGTTCCTGTCGATCCCGCCCTTCGTCCAGCTCGAAAGCCCGCTGCAAGGCGGCGGCGTCGTCGACTTCGACCGCCGCGTCGACGGCGTCGATGCGCGCGCGCGCCTCGCCGGCGGGCCCTTCGACCTCGTCGTCGGCGCGGCGCTGGAGCGCCAGCGCGACGACCGCCGGGGCTACGAGAACTTCGTCGGCAGCGGCGACGCGCGCGTGCTCGGCGTCTTCGGCGCGCTGCGCCGCGACGAGGTCAACCACGCGCGAACGCGCGAGCTCTACGCGCAGGCGCAGTGGACGCTGGCGGCGGACCTGGAAGCCAGCGCCGGGCTGCGCAGCGGGCGCGTCGAGCTGTCGTCGCGCGACGCCTTCCTCGCCAACGGCGACGACTCGGGCCGCGTCGACTACGACTACACGACACCGGTGGCTGCGCTGCGCTGGCGCGCCAGCCCGGGACTGAACCTGTATGCGAGCTTCGGCCGTGGCCACGAGTCACCGACGCTGGGCGAGGTCGCCTACCGCGCCGACGGCAACGGCGGCTTCAACGACGAGCTGAAGGCGCAGAGAAGCCGCCAGCTCGAACTCGGCGCCAAGTGGCGCGGCGACGGCCTGGGGCTGGACCTCGCGGTCTTCGAGGCGCGCACGCGCGACGAGCTCGGCGTCGTCGCCAGCCAGTATGGCCGCTCGGCGTTCGGCAACGTCGGCCGCACGCTGCGTCGCGGCGTCGAGGCGGCGCTGGACTGGAGGCCGGCGCCCGCGTGGCGCACGCAGCTGGTGGCCAGCACGCTGGATGCCACCTATCGGAACGACTTCCTCGATTGCGACGGCACGCCTTGCGGTGCCGGCAACCGAATCGCCGGTGCGCCGCGCGGCAGCGCCTGGGCGGAGGTGGCCTGGGCCGACGCGCGCTGGGGCGAGTTCGGCGTCGAGTGGCGTGCCGTCGGCCGCGCGCCGGTGGACGACCGCAATACCGACGCCGCCGACGGCTACGCCACCGCCGCCCTGCGCTGGTCCAAGCGCTACCCGCTCGGCGCCGGCGGCGCGATGGAGTGGCTGCTGCGCGTGGACAACCTGTTCGACCGCCACCACGCCGCCAGCATGATCGTCAACGATGGCAACCGCCGCTTCTTCGAGCCCGGCGCACCGCGCCATGCCTTCGTCGGGCTGCGGCTGAGCCCGGCGCACTGATCGGCCATGCGCCTCGCACACGCCGGCCGCGGCGGGGATGCCCGAAACGGTCGGCCGGCGGCTCAGGACTGCAAGCTCACCTCGCCCTGCGGCGTCGCGACGACGGCGCTCAGGCGCGGCGGCGCCTGCGGGTCGGCCTCGACGCCCTTGATGCGCAGCAGCTCGCGCGCCACCGCCGGCAACCCGTCCAGCCGCAGCGACAGCAGCCGCGCGCCCTGGTCGGGCATGTGATCGGCCGGGTGCGCGCTGTCCCAGCGGATCAGCGTCGGCAGCACGCCGCCGGCCAGCAGCCGGCCGTCGTCGCGCACCGTGATCCGCCAGGCCAGCGGGCCGTGCTCCGAGTCGCGCTGCCCCTCGACGAGCGGCCCGGGGTTGAGCCCCTTGTTGATCAAGCCCCAGCGGTGCGTCTCCATCTCGTGCGTGCGCACGACGACATGGATCAGCCGTGGCCCCTCGGCGCGCAGCCGCGCCTGCTGCTGGGCGTCGTCGAGCCCGAACCAGCGCAGCCGCTGCAGCGGTGCGGCCTGCGGGTCGACGGCGATGATCTCGAGGTAGCTGCGCGGGAATGCAGCCGACGAAGTCGCCAGCACGCGGTTGTGCGTGCCCATGAAATCGTGGCGGCCGCCGGCCGCTGGCGTCAGCCCGAGCGTCGCCTCGCACCAGCGAACGCCCTCGTCCAGCGTCGCGGCGGCGACGACCAGATGGTCGACCTCGGTGCTCATCGGCGCGTCCTCCTGGGTCCGCGGCGGCATGCCGCCGCCCTGGTGCAAGCATACGCAGGAGCGGGCAGGGTGTCACCGCCCCCGCACGTGCCCTCGCGCGCGGATGGCCCCACGCGCGTTCCCACGCGCGGATGACCCCGGCGCGCGTTCCCACGCGCGGATGACCCCGGCGCGCGTCCCCACGCGCGGAAGGCCGTCTGCGGCCGGCTCACCCCCTCATTCGAGCGGTCGCATCACCGGACGACCTCGGTAAGATGCTGCCATCGCTCCGTCAGCAGCCCCGGGGTCCGGCGCCGGCCCGCTGTCGGCATGCCCGTGACGATGCCCGCGTTCGAATCCACCCTGCCTGCCGGCGCGCCCGAGCTGATGCGCGCCAGCGCCTTTCGCGACTACCTGGACCAGGAGTCGACGCACGCCGGCGCCGCGAGCACACGCCTGTCGACGCTGCAGCCCTCGGTGCTGCAGGATCTCCTGCGCTTCGAGCGCGGCGGGCGCGCGACGGCGCTGCTCGAGGTCGTCGCCGCCAGCCTGCGCCACGGGCATGCCCTGCTGGTGCACGTCGAGCACGGCCAGCATGTGCTGCCGCTGACCCTGTTCCCGCGCGACCGGCTGCTGCACGCGCCGATGCCGCTGCCCGCGCTGCTGGCGATGCGGCTCGATGCCTTCGAGGTGCTCCAGGTCGAGCCCGCGGTGCTGCGACCGCCGCGCCCCGGGGGCCGCGGCCCGCAGGCCGATCATGCGCGCTGCGCACCGCTGGATCCCTTCGTCTGGGAGCTGGCGCTGCGCGGCCGCATCGGCGAGCTGCTGCCCGAGCTCGCCGGCGGCGCGGCCTACCGGGTCGCGCCGGCGGCCGACCTGCGCGCGCTCGCGCTCGAAGGCACGCTCGGTGCGGCGGTGGAGAGGCTGCGCCGCGGGACGACCAACCTGCGCGAGATCGCCGCCTGGCCAGGCTTCGACCGCTCGCGCGCGATGCGGCTGCTCAATGCCCTTTACCTGCTGTCGGCGCTGATCGTCAGCCGGACCCACCCGGCGGCGACCCAGGACGTCTGGCGCGCCGGGCTCGGCCGCGCCTGAGGGGCGATGCCGCCTCGCTGCGGTGTTCAGCGGCCCTCCAGCGCCTCCCAGCGTTCCAGCGCCGACGCGAGCTCGCCTTCGATCTGCGCGTAGCGTGCGTTGAGCTCGGCGACGCGCTCGGGCTCGCGGGTGTAGAGCTCGGCGCCGGCCAGGCGCTCGCCGATCGCCTTCTGCTCGGCCTCCAGCGCCTCGATGCGTGCCGGCAGCGCATCGAGCTCGCGCTGCTCCTTGTAGCTGAGCTTGGTCCGCGCCCGCGCCGGGCCCGCCGAGGTGGCATCCCCCGGTGCCCCGGTCCGCGCGGCGGCCGGCGCGGCCGCACCGGGTATGCCAGCGACGGCGCCGCGCGCGCGCTGCAGCTTCCAGTCCTCGTAGCCACCGGCGTACTCGCGCCACAGCCCCGGCCGGCCGCCGAAGGCCGGGTCGCCCTCCCAGGCGATCGTGCTGGTGACGACGTTGTCGAGGAAGCGCCGGTCGTGGCTGACGAGGAAGACGGTGCCCTCGTAGGCCTGCAGCAGGTCCTCGAGCAGCTCCAGCGTCTCGATATCGAGGTCGTTGGTCGGCTCGTCGAGCACCAGCACGTTGGCCGGCAGCGCGAACAGCCGCGCCAGCAGCAGCCGGTTGCGCTCGCCGCCGGACAAGGTGCGCACCGGCGAGCGCGCGCGCTCGGGGGCGAACAGGAAGTCGCCGAGGTAGCTCATCACGTGCTTGCGCTGGCCGGCGATCTCGATCCACTCGCTGCCCGGGGCGATCGTCTCCGCCAGCGTCGCCTGCGGGTCGAGCACGCTTCGCAGCTGGTCGAAGTACGCGATGCGCAGGTTCGTCCCGCGCCGCACGCGGCCGGCGCTCGGCGCGAGCTCGCCCAGGATCAGCCGCAGCAGCGAGGTCTTGCCGCAGCCGTTGGGGCCGATCAGCCCGACCTTGTCGCCGCGCAGCAGCGTGGCGCTGAAGCGGTCGACGAGCAGCCGCTCGCCGAAGCGCAGCGTCACGTCCTGCAGCTCGGCGACGATCTTGCCCGGCGGCGCCCCGGCGTCGAGCTCCAGCCGCACGCGGCCGACACGCTCGCGCCGCGAGGCGCGCTGCTCGCGCAGGCGCTGCAGCCGCGCCACCCGCCCGACGCTGCGCGTGCGCCGCGCCTCCACACCCTGGCGGATCCAGGCCTCCTCCTGCGCCAGCAGCTTGTCGGCGCGCGCCGCGGCCAGCGCCTCGGCGTTCAGCTCGCGCGCCTTCGCCTCCTCGTAGGCGGCGAAGCGGCCCGGGTAGCTGCGCAGCACGCCGCGGTCGAGCTCGACGATGCGCGTCGCCACCGCATCGATGAAGGCGCGGTCGTGCGACACCAGCAGCAGCGCGCCGCGCCAGTCGACGAGCAGGTCCTGCAGCCATTCGATGGCGTCGATGTCGAGGTGGTTCGTCGGCTCGTCGAGCAGCAGCACCTCGGGCGCAGCGACCAGTGCCCGCGCCAGCGCGACACGCTTGGCGGTGCCGCCGGACAGCGTCTGCACGCGCGCCTGCGGATCCAGGTGCAGCCGCTGCAGCGCGGCGTCGACGCGCTGCTCCCAGGTCCAGCCGCCCAGCGCCTCGATGCGCGACTGCAGCGCGTCCAGGTCCTCGCCGTCGGCGTGCTGCTCGTAGCGCTCGCGCAGCGCGCGCGCCTCGGCCACGCCCTCGGCGACGGCGTGAAAGACCGTGCTGCCAGGGGCGAAGGACGGCTCCTGCGCGACGTAGACGCGGCGCAGCCCGCCTTGCAGCTGCAGCGCACCGTCGTCGGGCCGCTCCAGCCCGGCCAGGATCTTCAGCAGCGAGGACTTGCCGGCGCCGTTGCGCCCGATCAGCGCGACGCGCTCGCCGGCGTCGAGCGCAAACGAGGCGCCGTCGAGCAGCGGGACATGGCCGAAGGCGAGGTGGGCGTCGGCGAGGGTGAGCAGGGCCATCGCGCGATTGTCGCTACGGTGGATCACGGCGCGCGGTGCCCCGCGAGCTGCGGGCGGCGGGCGGCGGGCGGCGAGTTCGCCCCGGGCGCGCTGCGCTCGCCGCGGCGCGTTCAGGACGCCGGACGCGCCAGCACCGCCTCCAGCGCGTCGACGAACATCGCCGCGACGTCGAAGCCCGTCTGCTGCATGATCTCCTGGAAGCAGGTCGGGCTGGTGACGTTGACCTCGGTCAGGCACTCGCCGATCACGTCCAGCCCCACCAGCAGCAGCCCGCGCGCCGCCAGCACCGGGCCGATCGCCTCGGCGATGCGGCGGTCGGCGTCCGACAGCGGCTGCGCCACCCCCTTGCCGCCGGCGGCGAGGTTGCCGCGGATCTCGGTGCCCTGCGGAATGCGCGCCAGGCCATAGGGGGCTGGCCTGCCATCGATGACGAGGATGCGCTTGTCGCCGGCGGCGATCTCGGGCAGGTAGCGCTGGACCATCAGCGTGTGCGCGCCGCCGGCGTTGAGCGTCTCGACGATGCTGCCCAGGTTCAGCCCGTCGGCGCCGACGCGGAAGATCCCCGCGCCGCCCATGCCGTCCAGCGGCTTGAGGATGACGTCGCCGTGCTCGGCGTGGAAGCGCCGCACGTCGGCCGCGTCGCGCGTGACCAGCGTCGGCGCGATGTGCTGCGGGAACTCCAGGATCGCGAGCTTCTCGGGGTGGTCGCGCAGCGCGCGCGGGCGGTTGAAGACGCGCGCGCCCTCGCGCTCGGCCTGCTCCAGCAGGTGTGTGGCGTACAGGTACTCGAGGTCGAACGGCGGGTCCTTGCGCATCAGCACCGCGTGCACCTCGCGCAGCGGCAGCGCCGCGGGCGGCTGCGGCGCCGCGCGATCGCGGAACCAGTCGGCGCCGCTCGTGCCGGTCAGCTCCACCTCGCGCACCTGCGCCATCACGGGACCTGCGCGGTGCGCCGCGCGCTCCCAGCGCAGATGGCGCGGCTCGCAGGCCAGGATGCGGTGGCCGCGGCGCGCGGCCTCGCGCATCATCGCGAAGGTCGAGTCCTTGTACGGCTTGAAGGACTCCAGCGGGTCGGCGACGAACAGCAGGTCCATGGCGAGGTGGTGGCGCGCGCGGTCAGCGCGCGCGCCAGTGTTGCACAGCCAGCGCCAGCGCGCCGGCGACCACGCCCCAGAACGCCGCCCCGACCCCCCACAGGGCCAGCCCGCTGGCGGTGACGAGGAAGGTCACCAGCGCCGGCTCGCGCGTGCGCTCGTCCTTCATCGCCAGCGCCAGCGCGCTGCCGATCGTCCCCAGCAGCGCGAAGCCTGCCACCGCCAGCACCAGCGCCTGCGGGAAGGCGGCGATCAGCCCGACGACGGCGCCGCCCGCCAGCCCGGCGGCGAGGTAGAAGACGCCGGCCATCACCGCCGCCGTGTAGCGCCGCGCCGGGTCCGGGTGCGCCTCCGGCCCCATGCAGATCGCGGCCGTGATCGCCGCCAGGTTGAAGGCATAGCCGCCGAACGGCGCCAGCAGCAGCGTCGTCGCGCCGGTGGCGGTGACGACCGGCGAGACCGGTGTCGCGTAGCCGGCGGCGCGCTGCGCCGCCACCCCGGGCAGGTTCTGCGACGCCATCGTGACGATGAAGAGGGGCAGCGCCACGCCGACGAAGGCCGCGACGCTGAACGCCGGAGGCGTGAAGACCGGCCGCGCCCAGCCCCAGCCGACGCCGCCGAACGCGAGCCGCCCCTGTGCCGCCGCGATCGCGATGCCGAGCGCCAGCACCCCCGGCACCGCATAGCGCGGCCACCCGCGCCGCCCGGCGAGGTAGGCCAGCAGCATCGGGGCGACGAGCGCGAACTCGCGCCCGAGCTGCACGAAGGCGTCGATCGCGAAGCGCGCCAGCACGCCGGCCAGCAGCGCCGCCGCCAGCGCCTGCGGGATGCGGTTCATCACGCGCTCGAACCAGCCGCTGGCGCCGGCGGCGACGATCATCGCCCCGCAGGCCATGAAGGCGCCGATGCCGTGCGCCATGTCGACCCCGGCGCCGGCGGTGACGAGCAGCGCCGCGCCCGGCGTCGACCACGCGGTCAGCACCGGCTGGCGGTAGCGCAGGCTCAGCCCGATGCTGGTGGCGGCCATGCCCAGCCCCAGGGCCCAGATCCAGGACGCCGTCTGCGCCGCGGTCGCGCCCAGTGCGGCGGCGGCCTGGAAGACGATCACGACCGAGCTCGTGAACCCCACCAGGACGGCGACGAAGCCGGCGACGACGGCGGGCAGCGACAGGTCGCGCCAGAACGCGCGCGGCCGGCGCACGAGCCGGGCTGGCGCGGCCATCGCGCCGGCCACGGGCGGCGGCGCCCTCACTCGTAGATCTCGGCGTTGGGGTCGGTCGCCTCCAGCTCGTAGGCCGCGCCCACCATCGCCAGCCGCCCGATCACGCCGTACATGTAGAAGCGGTTGGGGGCGCTCGCCCCCGGTCGCGCGCCGGGGCGCGGCATCTGGCTGCTGTGGTCGAAGGCCAGCGGCACGTAGCCGGCGCCCGGGGCGTTGAGGTTCTCGTCCGCGCCGCGCTCGGCGTGCACACGGTAGAAGCCGCCGACCACGTAGCGGTCCATCATGCACACGACCGGCTCGGCGACGGCGTCGTTGACGCGCTCGCGCGTGGCCACCCCCTCCTGCACGATGACCTCGGTCAGCGCCCGTGCCTCGCGCGTCACGCTCATGCGCCCGCGCGTGGCGGCGTCGAGCTCGGCCAGCTCGCGCGCGTCGCGCACCGTCAGCACGCCCATGCCGTGGCTGCCGGCGTCGGCCTTGACGACGACGAAGGGTTTCTCGGCGATCCCGTACTCCTTGTACTTGCGCCGGATCTTGGCCAGCAGCGCGTCGGTGGCCGTCTGCACGCAATCCAGCCCCTTCGGGTCGCCGAAGTCGACCTCGCCGCAGCGGCCCGACATCGGATTGATCAGCCACGGGTCCATGCCCAGCAGCTTGGCGAACTTCTTGGCCACCTCCTCGTAGCTGCGGAAGTGCCGGCTCTTGCGTCGCACCGTCCAGCCCGCGTGCAGCGGCGGCAGCAGGTACTGCTCGTACAGGCCCTCGATCGCCGCCGGCGCGCCGGCCGACAGATCGTCGTTGAGCAGGATCGTGCAGGGGTCGAAATTCTTCAGCCCGAGCCGCCCGCGCTTGCGCGCCAGCGGCTCGAGCGTCAGCTCGCCGCCGTCGGGCAGCGCCAGCGCGACCGGCGCCTTGGCCGAGGTGTCGAGGTTGCCCAGCCGCACGTTCAGCCCGGCCATCGTGAAGATCTGCACCAGCCGCTGCAGGTTGTCCAGGTAGGCGCTGTGGCGTGCGCGGCGGTCCGGGATCAGCAGCAGGTTCTTGGCCTCGGGGCAGATCTTCTCGATCGCGGCCATCGCCGCCTGCACCGCCAGCGGCAGCATCTCGGCGCTGAGGTGGCCGAATCCCGACGGGAACAGGTTGGTGTCCACCGGCGCGAGCTTGAAGCCGGCGTTGCGCAGGTCGACCGCGCAGTAGAACGGCGGCGTGTGCTCCATCCACTCGAGCCGGAACCAGCGCTCGATGGCGGGCATCGACTCGAGGATGCGCTGCTCGAGCTCGTTGATCGGGCCGGTCAGCGCGGTGACGAGGTGCGGGACCATGGCGGGACTCCGGCGTTCGGCATCGGGCCATTCTACGGACGCGCTCTCGCGACACCCGCGCCCGGCGGCCGCGGCGCACCGGCGACGCGGCGGGCGCACCCGACGCGAAGGGCCGCCGGCGCGACCCGCGCGGGCGGCCCTCGGGGCCACGAGCGTCCGGCCGGGACGCGACGCCCGGCCGGGACGCGTCGAGCGTGCTCAGCCGTGATACGCGGCCTCGCCGTGCGAGCTGATGTCCAGCCCCTCGCGTTCCGCCTCCTCGCTCACGCGCAGCCCCATGACGAGGTCGACGATCTTGAACGCGACGACGGCGACGACGGCCGACCACACGATCGTGATCGCCACCCCCTCGGCCTGCACCAGCAGCTGCGAGCCGATCGAGAAGTCCTCGCCGCCGGTGCCGCCGAGCCCGGGCGCGGTAAAGACCCCGGTCAGCAGCGCGCCGACGATGCCGCCCAGGCCGTGCACGCCGAAGACGTCCAGCGAATCGTCGGCGCCGAGCAGGCGCTTCAGCCCGTTGACACCCCACAGGCAGACGAAGCCGGCGACCGCGCCGATGACGATGCCGCCCATCGGCCCGACCGAGCCGCAGGCCGGCGTGATCGCCACCAGCCCGGCGACCGCGCCCGAGGCCGCGCCCAGCATCGAGGCCTTGCCCTTGAGCAGCGCCTCGCCGGCCGACCACGCGAGCACCGCGGCCGCGGTCGCGAACAGCGTGTTGACGAAGGCCAGCGCCGCACCCGCGGTCGCCTCGAGGTTGGAGCCGGCGTTGAAGCCGAACCAACCGACCCACAGCATCGAGGCCCCGACCATCGTCAGCGTCAGGCTGTGCGGCGCCAGGTTCTCGCGCCCGTAGCCGATGCGCTTGCCGAGCACGTAGGCGCCGACCAGCCCCGCGACGCCGGCGTTGATGTGCACCACCGTGCCGCCGGCGAAGTCCAGCGCGCCCTTGTCGAGCAGGTAGCCGCCGGCGCCCCAGACCATGTGCGCGATCGGCAGGTAGCTGAAGGTGAACCACAGCACCGAGAACAGCAGCACCGCCGAGAAGCGCACGCGCTCGGCCAGCGAGCCGACGATCAACGCGCAGGTGATGCCGGCGAAGGTCGCCTGGAAGGCGACGAAGACCAGCTCGGGCAGCTTGACGTCGTCGCTGAAGGTGTCGGCCAGGCTGTCCAGCGTCACGCCCGACAGGAACAACTTGTCCAGCCCGCCGATGACCAGCCCCTCGCCGCCGAAGGCCAGGCTGTAGCCGTAGACCGCCCACAGCACGCTGACGAGCGAGAACACGACCATCACCTGCATCAGCACCGACAGCATGTTCTTGCGCCGCACCAGGCCGCCGTAGAAGAGGGCCAGTCCGGGCAGCGCCATGAAGATGACCAGCAGCGTGGCGGTCATCATCCAGGCCACGTCGCCCTTGTGGACCGCAGGGGCGGCGGCCTCGGCGGCCTGCTGCGCCAGCGCGCCGGTCGACAGGCCGAGCGTCGCGAGCCCGGCCAGGACGCGCATCGGAATCGTCTTTCGCATGGTTCGATCTCCGGGGGTCGTGTGTGGGCGCGTCACAGCGCGGCCTGACCGGTCTCGCCGGTGCGGATGCGCAGCACCTGCTCGAGCGCGCTGACGAAGATCTTGCCGTCGCCGATCTTGCCGGTGCGCGCCGCGGCCTCGATCGCCTCGACGACGCGCTCGACGATGTCGTCGGGCACCGCGGCCTCGATCTTCACCTTGGGCAGGAAGTCGACCACGTACTCCGCACCGCGGTACAGCTCCGTGTGGCCCTTCTGGCGGCCGAAGCCCTTGACCTCGGTCACCGTGATCCCCTGCACGCCGATCGCGCCCAGGGCCTCTCGCACCTCGTCGAGCTTGAACGGCTTGACGATCGCCGTCACCATCTTCATTGTGGGCTCCTCGTGGGTTCGGGGGTGGTTCAGAGCGACTTGGACAGCGTCAGCACGACGCGGCCGTCGTTGACGTCGCCCCAGAAGCGTTTCTTGTCGGCGCCGACCCAGGCCGCCTCGGCCGCGAAGCCGTGGCCGAGCTCGATGCTGGCGCCGAGCTTGATGTCGGTGTAGTCGGCCACGTCGCCGGCCTTGCGCGCCTTGCTCGCGAAGCGCGTCGTGCCGACATGCGCCGCCAGCGCGATGCCGCCGGCCAGGTCCATGCTGCCGTTGACCTCGAAGTAGCCGCTGCCGCGCCCGTCGGCGACGCCGAACCACCTGCTCGACACCGTGTGCGAGTACTTGGCGGTCAGCGGCCCCCAGCCGACGCTGGCGTAGAGCTCGGTCGTGTTCAGGTCGGTGTCGCCCGGGTAGTGGTACTGCAGCGCGCCGACGTCGACCGCCAGGCCCGCGGCGTCGCCGCGCCAGCCGCCGTAGAAGTCCATCTCGGTGCCGCCGCCGAATCCGATCGACGAGTTCCAGTTGCCGGCGTAGAAGCCCGCGCCCTCCCAGTCGAAGCCGCCCTGGACCGCGGGCAGCACCGAGTCGCCCGGGTCGCTCTGGTCCTGGCCGCGGAACTTGTACTTGCTCGTCAGCGCGAGATTGGCCGACAGCTCGGCCTGCGCCGCGGTGGGCAGCGCGACGGCAGCGACGGCGACGGCGGCGAAGGTGATCAGGGTGTTTTTCATGGGCTCCTCGGGTTCGGTGGTGCCAGGTGGATGTCCTCCGCCTCTCTGCAGGGACCGTGCCAGCCCCATCCGGCCCCGGAACCGCGCTTATGCACTCGCGGGCGGCCCAGGCGCGCACCACGCTGGTGCGCGGATCGCACCGGCGCGCCCCGCACGCCCTGCCGCAGTGCCCCCCCCCGACCGGGGGCCGACGCCGGCGGGACGACACCGGCGGGGGCGCGGCGAACAATGGCGGCCTCGAAACCGTGAACCTGGACAAGGCCTCTGCGATGTCGCTCGCGATCGTCCACACCCGCGCGCTGGACGGGCTGCGCGCCCCCGAGGTACGGGTCGAGGTGCAGACCGCCTCCGGGCTGCCGAGCTTCCAGCTCGTCGGGCTGGCCGAGACCGAGGTCAAGGAGTCACGCGAGCGCGTGCGCGCGGCGCTGCAGCAAAGCGGCTTCGCGTTCCCGCACAACCAGCGCGTCACCGTCAACCTGGCGCCTGCCGACCTGCCGAAGGAATCGGGCCGCTTCGACCTGCCGATCGCGCTGGGCATCCTGGCCGCCAGCGGCACGCTGGACCCCGCCAGGCTGGCGCAGGCGGAGTACGCGGGCGAGCTGTCGCTGGCCGGCGAGCTGCGGCCGGTGCGCGGCGCGGTCGCGCTGGCGCTGGGCGCACGCGAGGCCGCGCGTGCCGGGGCGCCGGCGCGCGCGCTGGTGCTGCCCGAGGCGAGCGCGGCGCTGGCCGCGCGAGTGCCTGGGGTCGACGTGCGCGCCGCAGGCGACCTGCTGCAGGTCGCCGCCGCGCTGATGCCCGGCGACGCCGTGCCGCCGCTGCCGCGCGCGCAGCCGCCATCTGCGGCCGCAGCGCCGTCGGCGCGCGCGGCCGACCTGCGCGACGTCAAAGGCCAGGCCGCGGCCAAGCGCGCGCTCGAGATCGCCGCCGCCGGCGACCACGCGCTGCTGCTGCTCGGCCCGCCGGGCACCGGCAAGTCGATGCTCGCCGAGCGGCTGCCTGGGCTGCTGCCGGCCATGGACGAGGACGAGCTGCTCGCCAGCGCCGCGCTGCAGGGGCTGCTGCGCGCCGACGCGCATGCGGACGCGGCGATCGGCCGCCGCCCGGTGCGCGCGCCGCACCACAGCGCCAGCGCCGCGGCGCTGGTCGGCGGCGGCGTGCCGCCGCGGCCGGGCGAGATCTCGCTCGCGCACGGCGGCGTGCTGTTCCTGGACGAGCTGCCCGAATTCCCGCGCAGCGCGCTGGAGGCGCTGCGCGAGCCGCTGGAGACCGGCGCGATCACGATTTCGCGCGCCGCGCGCCAGGCCCGATTCCCGGCCCGCTTCCAGCTCGTCGCGGCGATGAACCCCTGCCCCTGCGGATGGCTCGGCGCGCCGGCCACCCCCGGGCGCAGCGGCCCGCACTGCCGCTGCACGCCGGAGGTGGTGGCGCGCTACCGCGGCCGGCTGTCGGGGCCGCTGCTGGACCGCATCGACCTGCAAGTCGAGGTGCTGGCGGCACCCCCGGCCGAGCTGCTGGCGCTGCCGGACGGCGAGCCCAGCGCCACGGTGGCCGCGCGGGTGGCGGCGGCGCGTGCGCGCCAGCTCGCGCGCCAGGGCTGCCCGAATGCGCGGCTGGACGCCGCCGGCGTCGACGCCGCGGTCGGCGCCGACGAGGCCGCGGTCGCATTCCTGCACCGCGCCGCCGAGCGGCTGGGCTGGTCCGGGCGCGCGCTGCACCGCACGCTCAAGGTCGCGCGCACGATCGCCGACCTGGCCGGCGCGGCGCGCGTCGGCAGCGTGCACGTGGCCGAGGCGATGCAGTACCGCAGACCCCTGGCGGGCTAGAATCGGCCCCCTGGCGACCGTGGTGAAGTGGATATCATGCAGCCCTCCGAAGGCTGCGGCGCAGGTTCGATTCCTGCCGGTCGCGCCAGGGCCACGCCCCCGCCTCGCATGCGTGCACGCGCGAACGCCGCCCTGCCCACGCTGGTGCTGCTGGCGGTGATCGCCGGATGCGCCGGTCGCGCCCCCGTCGGGCGCGACGGTCCGCCTGCACGCCCTCCCGCCGACCTGCACCGCATCCCCGATGCCGAGCCGCGCGTCGAGCCGCTGCGCGCGGGCGGCCCGAACAAGCCGTATACGGTCAGGGGCCGGCGCTACGTGCCGCTGGCGCGCGACGCCCCGTTGCGCGACCTCGGCGGCGCCTCGTGGTACGGAACCGCCTTCCACGGCCGGCCGACCGCGCTCGGCGAGGCCTACGACATGTACGCGATGACGGCGGCGCACAAGACGATGCCGCTGCCGAGCTACGCGCGCGTGCTCAACCCGGCCAACGGGCGCGAGGTGATCGTGCGCGTCAACGACCGCGGCCCGTTCGTCGACGGCCGCGTGATCGACCTCAGCTACACCGCCGCGCTCAGGCTCGGGCTGCTGGGCGGCGTCGCGCCGGTCGAGGTCGAGCGGCTGACGCACGACGAGATCCGCAGCGGCCGCTGGGCCCGCGGGCGCGGCGCGCCGCAGCCCGCAGACGACGACCCCGCGCCGGCCGCGGACGGCAGCCCGGCCGAGTCCGCGACGGGGGGCTGGTGGCTGCAGCTCGGCGCGTTCCGCGACGACGCCGGGGCGCGGCAGCTCGAGCGGCTGATCCGCGCCGAGCTGCCGTGGCTGGCGGCGACGCTTCGCGCGCTGGACGGCGGCGGCTTCACGCGCGTGCAGGCGGGTCCGTTCGCGTCGCGGCCGGCGGCCCAGGCGGCCGCCGGCCGCATCGCCGACGCGCTGCCGCTGCAGCCCATCGTGCTGGCCCCACGCTGAACGCGGCGCGGCGCATCCGCCGCACCAGCGCCGCGTTGGAGACCCGCCCGTCGCCGTGACCCCCCCTCGTTCTAGTGCAGTGTTCTACGCTAAGCGGCGCTTATGGGCCAGCGGATTCGCCCTCGTGGCAAGGCGCAAACCACAGCGATGCCGGGTGGCATCGCGAGGATTTGCAACGCCGCCACGGGGGCGAAGGCGCGGCTCCATAAGTGCTGATTGGCGTAGAACACTGCACTAGGGATCGCGTGCCCCCGGCGGCGCCCGCACGTTGCCACGATGCGGATTTGCGCCCATGCTCGGGATTCGCCGCCCGCCAGGGCGAGCCGACGCAGGAGGCCCCGTGAGCCACGACGCAATCGTCTTCATCGTTCCCGGTCAGGCCGTGGCCCGTCGCAGCGCGGGCGGCGGCGTCGATGCGGAGCCGGCCGGCGGCCTGGCCGGCCTGGACGCCGAGGTTCGCACCGCGGTGCGCGTCGGCGCGCGTCGCGCCGGGGGGGCGACGCTGCGCGTCGAGGCGGTGCCGGACGAGGATCTGGTCGTGCTGGACCTCGCCGGCGGCCCGTCGCTGGTGCTGCACCCGCGGACCGCGTACGACCTGATGCGCGGCCAGGGTACGGCCACGCGCCGTGCCGCGGCGGACACGGGTGAGGTCGAAGTGCCGGCGACCCTGCGCTGGCGCACGCTGGAGCACGCAGCGCCGACGCGCAGCCGCGGCTTTCTCGGCGACGTGCTGCTGCGCGGCCTGCAGGTGCTGCGGCCCAGGGCGGCGAAGCTGACCGCCGAGAAGCTCCGCGAGCTGATCGACGGCCAGGTCACGACCGGCCTGTACCGCCTCGATCGCGCCGGGCTCGGCAGCCTGAAGGGCGCGCCGCCGGCAACCGCGGACGATCTCGCATCGGCCAGTGACGGACCGCTGCTGATCCTGCTGCACGGGACCTTCGTCGACACCGCCAGCACCTTCGCCAAGCTGTGGGCCGAGCACCCGGGCGCGGTGCAGCGCCTGTTCGACCACTACGGCGCTCGCGTCTTCGCGTTCGACCACCCGACCCTGGGCGACAGCCCGGTGGCCAACGCGCTGGCGCTGGCACGGGCGATGCGCCGCGCGCCGCGGGGTGCGCGGCTGCACCTGGCGACGCACTCGCGCGGCGGACTGGTGGCCGAGGTGCTGGCGCGCGTCTGCGGCCAGCGCGGCAAGCTCGCCGACGAGGAGCTGGCGCATTTCGCCGAACCTGAAGCGCGCGCGGAGCTGGCCGCGCTGGCGCGCGAGCTCGAGGGACGCGACCTGGTCGTCGAACGCGTGGTGCGCGTGGCCTGCCCGGCGCGCGGCACGCTGCTGGCGTCGCGCCGGCTCGACGCCTACCTGTCGGTCCTGAAGTGGACGCTCGAGCTGGCACGGGTGCCGGTGGCGCCGCAGCTCGTCGGCTTCCTGGCCGAGGTGGCGCGTCAGCGTCGCGACCCGGCCAGCCTGCCGGGTCTGGCGGCGATGCTGCCCGACAGCCCGCTGGTGCAGTGGCTCAACAGCGCCGCGGCGACCGACGACGGCGCGATCGGCGGCGAGCTGCGCGTCGTCGCCGGCGACCTCGAGGGCGACTCGCTGGGCAGCTGGGTCAAGACGCTGCTGGCCGACGCCTTCTTCTGGACCGACAACGACCTCGTCGTGCAGACGCGTTCGATGTACGGCGGCACGCCGCGCGCCGCCGGTGCGAGCTTCGTCCTCGACCAGGGCGGGCACAGCACGCACTTCGGCTATTTCGCGAACGCGCGCAGCGCGAACGCCGTCGTCGACGCCCTGGTGCTCGACCGCCCGCCGGCCTTCCGCGTGATCGGGCCGCTCTCGTGGTCCGGCGTCGACAGCTCGGGCGTGCGCGCTGCGCGCCGGCCCCCCGACGCGCCCCCGCCCGAGCAGCGGCCGGCGGTCATCCTGCTGCCCGGCATCCTCGGCAGCCATCTCGCCGAGGGAGGCAAGCGCATCTGGCTGAGCTGGCGGCTGATCGGCGGACTGTCCCGGCTGCGCTGGCGCGGCGAAGACGCCGAGCGCGACGGCGCGATCCGCCCCGACGCGCCGATCGGCATGTTCTACGACGACCTGGCCGACCATCTGGCGGCCAGCCACGAGGTCATCGCGTTCGCGTTCGACTGGCGGCGCCCGATCGAGGACGAGGCGCGGCGGCTGGCCGACGCGGTGGCGCGCGAGCTCACGCTGCGCGACGGCTCGCGCCAGCCGGTCCGCCTGCTCGCCCACTCGATGGGTGGCGTGCTCGCGCGCACGATGCAGATCGTCGCCCCCGAGGTCTGGGACCGGATGATGGCGCGCGACGGCGCGCGGCTGCTGATGCTCGGAACCCCCAACGGGGGCTCGTGGGCCCCGATGCAGGTGCTGTCGGGCGACGACACCTTCGGCAACACGCTGGCCGCGTTCGGCGCGCCGTTCCAGGACCACGAGGCGCGCGGCATCATGGCCGCGATGCCGGGGTTCGTCCAGCTCCAGGCCGACCTGCTCGATCCCGAGCGGCGGCTCGGCGACGAGCGGACCTGGAAGGACCTGGCCGACCGCGACCTGGCCGCGGTGCGCGAGGCCAGCTGGTGGCACACGCAGGCCTTCGGCGCCGACCCCGGGCTGGCGCTGGTGCCGTACCGCTGGGGCGTGCCGCCGCAGAAGGTGCTCGACCAGGCACGCGAGCTGCGGCGCAGGCTCGACCACCAGCGTGACCACGTGCTGCCGGCCTTCGCCGACCGCATGCTGCTGGTGACAGGCCGCGCCCGGTTCACGCCGGACGGCTACCAGTGGAGCGAGCGCGGGCTGGTCTACCGCAACGCGGTCGACGGCGGCGACGGCCGGGTCACGCTGGCCAGCGCGCTGCTGCCGGGGGTGCGCACCTGGGCGGTTCGCTGCGACCACGGACGGCTGCCCGACGAGCGACAGGCCTTCGACGCCTACCTGGAGCTGCTGCAGCGCGGCGACACGACCCGGCTCGACCGGCTCGACGCCGCGCCGCGCGGCGGCGAAGCGGCCGCGCGTCCCGCAGTCGCGCATGTCGATGCGCGGCCTTCGCGCGGCAGGCCGCTGGCGGCGCGCGCGCCGGAGGACTTCGGCGGCCTGCTCGCACCCCCCGACACCGACGAGGCTGCCGCCGAGCCCCAGCGCGCGCAGGCGCTGGAGGTCGTCGTCGTCAACGGCGACCTGGCGTTCGTGCGTCGCCAGCCGCTGCTCGTCGGCCACTACCGGTCGTCGTCGCTGACCGGCACCGAGTGGGTCGTCGACCGCATGCTCGGCGGCGCGATGAAGGCGGCGCTGGACGCCGGGCTGTACCCGATCGAGGTCCGCGAGCACCAGGTCTTCGTCAACACGACCGCGGCACCCGACAACCCGCTGCAGCCACCGCGGCCCGAGGCCGCGGTCGTCATCGGCCTGGGTGACGAGGGCTTCCTGAAGACCGCGCACCTGGTCGAGGGGGTGCGCCAGGCGACGCTGGCGTGGTGCCAGCGGCTGGCCGAGCAGCCGCAGCCACCGGCGACCTTCGAGCTCGCCGCCACGCTGCTGGGCAGCGGCGGGCTGGGCGTGTCGCCCGGCGACGCCGCCGGCGCGATCGCGCGCGGCGTGCTGGAGGCGGCCGAGATCGTCCGCAGGGGCAACGAGGCGCGGCGCGACCAGGCCGAGCGCGCGCGCGACCTGCACGCGCGCCGGCCTGCGCGGGCGAGCGTGCGCGACTGGGCTGCCGAGGGCGACGCGGCGGCCGCCAGCCGCAGCCCGGCGGGCGCCGCCGGGGCCACCGACGCCGACTATCTTGCATGGCCGGTCCCGACCCGCCTGTCGCTGATCGAGCTCTACCTGGAGCGGGCATCCGACGCCTGGCGTGCGCTGCAGATCCAGTCGGCGGCCATGCCCGGACGCTTCACGATCGCGCCGACCGTCGTCAGCGGCACCGGGCCGTTGCGGCGCCAGATCGACTCCAGCTACCGCGGCATCGACTACGACCTCGTCATCGCCGAGATGCCGATGGCCGAGCACGGCAGCATCCGCTACCGCATCGACACCCGCCGCGCGCGCACCGAGCTCAACACGGTCGCCACGCAGGGCCGTCTGGTGCGCCAGATGATCCAGCGTGCGGCGCAGGACCGCGACGAGGACCGCCGCATCGGCAGCACGCTGTTCCAGCTGCTGGTGCCGCAGGAGATGGAGGTCCACCTCGCCGGCACCGAGCGCATGGTCCTCGAGCTCGACGACGAGGCCGCCACCATCCCGTGGGAGCTGCTGCAGGCACCGGCCGACGGGCGCGCCGCGATGCCGCAGCGGCCGTGGTCGATCCGCACCCGGCTGCTGCGCAAGCTTCGCAAGTCACGCTTCCGCGCCCGCCCGCAGGACGCCACCGCCGACGACCATGTGCTGGTGATCGGCGAGCCGTTGCTGCGCGACGTGCGCTATGCCGCGCTGCCCGGGGCGCTCGCCGAGGCCAGGGCGGTGGCTGCCAGGCTCGCGGGCCCGCAAGGCCTGGACCCCTCGCACGTCGAGCTGCTGGTGCGGCAGGACGCGCAGGCCATCCTGAATACGCTGTTCGACGGCCGCTGGCGGATCGTCCACATCGCCGGCCACGGCGAGCCCGGCGGCGAGGGCGGGCTGGTGATGTCCGAGGGCACCTTCCTCGGCCCGCGCGAGATCCAGCAGATGAGGACCGTGCCCGAGATGGTGTTCGTCAACTGCTGCCATCTGGCGGCACGCGGCGCGCCGCTGCCGCCCGTCGGACGCAAGCCGCTGGACATGCCGGCCTTCGCGGCCAGCGTCGCCGACGCGCTGATCGAGACCGGCGTGCGCTGCGTCGTCGCCGCCGGCTGGGCGGTCGACGATGCCGATGCCGAGACCTTCGCCACGACGCTGTACGACGCCCTGCTCGGCGGGCGGACCTTCATCGACGCCGTCGCGCTGGCACGCGAGGCGGCGTGGCGCGACGGCGAAGGCAGCGACACCTGGGCCGCCTACCAGTGCTACGGCGACCCGAACTGGGTCTTTCGCCGCCGCACCGGCGACGGCGAGGCCGGCCACGGCGATCCGATCCGCCGGGAGTACGAGAGCATCTCCTCGCCGCTGGGCCTGGCGCTCGCGCTGGAGAAGCTGGCCGTCCAGGCGCGTCACCGCAGCGGCGACGACGGTGTGCGGGTCGACCATGTCCGCCACCTCGAGGCGCGCTTCGGCGGGCTTTGGGGCGGCATGGGCGCCGTGGCCGAGGCGTTCGCCCTCGCGTATGCCGAATCGGGTCGGCGCGAGCAGGCGGTGGGCTGGTACGCGAACGCCGTCAACGCGGGCGACGGCAGCGCGTCGATCAAGGCCGTCGAGCAGTGGCTGAACCTGCGCGTGCGGCTGGCCGTCGACCGCGCCGAGGGCCTCGCCGTGCCCGCGCGGGCCGGGGCCGCCAGGGGCGGCACGCCGGCGCGCCGGCGTGCGCTCGACGCCGCACGGGCCGAGATCGACGACGCGCGCCGGCGGCTCGAGGGCATCGCGGCGGTGCCGACGCTCGAGCGCCTGATGCTGTGCGGGTCGGCCTGCAAGCATCTGGCGATGGTCGCCACGATCCAGGACGACGAGCGCGCCGCCGACGCCGCGCGACGGGATTCGGCCGCCTGGTACGAGAAGGCCGAACGCTTCGCGATCGAGCGCGGACTGCCGGACCTGTTCTACGCGTCGCTCAACCGCATGGCCACGGCGCTGGCCGGCCACGCCGGCGACGCCGGGTGGGCCGGCTTCGACCACGAGATCGTGGCGCGCGCGCGGGCCAGCGTGCGCGACAAGATGGCATGCGACCCCGACTTCTGGTGCATGGCGGCAGGGATCGAGATCGACGCCTTCGAAGCGGTCGCCGGGCACCGGCTGGCGACCGCGTTTCCCGATCTCGAGCGGCGCGCGGCCGACCTGCACGCCCGCATGCCGGCACCGAAGTCCTGGGACTCGGTCGCGCGCAACGCGCGCTACGCGCTCGCAGGCGGTGTCCGCAGACGCAGCACGGCCGAATCGCGCGCGGTCGCGGACTGGCTGGCGCTGCTGGAGCGCCATGCCGGCGCGTCGGCGCAAGGGGCAGGCTGAGGCAGGGCCCCGGGGCTTGCGGCGGCCCTTGCCGACGACCTCGGCGATGCGTCGCCGCCGGCGCGCGCCGGCGGCCTGCGCGATCAGCCCATCGTCGCCAGCGCCGCCAGCACATGGCAGCCGCTGCCGGCGAGCACCGCGAGGTGCCAGACGAAGTGGCCGAACCGCAACCGGTCGTCGGCGAGGTAGAACAGCGCGCCCAGCGTGTAGGCCACCCCGCCGGCCAGCAGCCAGGGCACCGCGGCGCCGCCGGCGCGCGCGGCCAGCGGCCCGAGCAGCGCCAGCGCCATCCAGCCCAGCGCCGCGTACAGCAGGGTCGACGCCAGCCTGTGCCGCAGCCGACCGCCGACCTTGCAGCCTGCACCCAGCAACGCGACCCCCCAGACGCCCGCCAGCAGCGGCCCGCCGATGCCGCCGTGCAACGGCCCGAGCGCGAACGGCGTGTAGCTGCCGGCGATGAAGACGAAGATGCTCGCGTGGTCGATGCGGCGCGCCCAGTCCTTGGCGCGACCGTCGGGCAACGCGTGGTAGAGCATCGACGCCGCGTAGACCAGCATCGCCGCCAGGCAGAAGACCGCGATGCCGAGCGCTGCCAGCGCCCCGCCGCGCTGCGCCGCGTGGTCCGACAGCATCGGCCAGGCGGCGGCGGCGGCGACGAAGCCGATACCGTGGCTGAGCGTGTTGAGCCGCTCCTCGGCCGCCGTCTGGCGACGGCGCTCGGCCGACGCGGTCAGCCATCCGAAGGCGGCGCGCAGCCGGCGCGAGGCCGCGGCGGCATGCGAGGGCCGTCCGTCGGCCGCGGCGCCGCAGGCATGGGCGGCGCCTGCCGTCGGCGACGCCCGCGGCCGCAGCGGGGCAGCGGCCGAGACCTCGAAGAGCGACGCTGCGCCTGCCGGCGCGAAGCCGCTGGCACCATCGCCGCGGCCGGTGTGCCGGGGAAAGCGCAGCCTGGATCCCATGGTTCATTCTCGGCAGCACGGGCGCGCCGCACACCCCCTCGTCAGGGGACGCGCGGCCCCCTGCGTGAGGGGGTTCACGCACACACTCGGGTCTCGTTCGCGAGAGATGTCACGGACTGTGAGTCCGGTGTGGGCGGCTGTCCCGAGTGCCCCTGGCCTGTCCGAGCTCAACGGGGCGAAAGGCCGGTGCTAGGCTCGCGATCGCGCGGCGTCGCGCCGTCGGAGGCGGCCGGGCTCAGGGAATGCCCTCCCCGAGCCCGGCAGCCTCCCAGAGCCCGGCCGCGCCACGTCGCCCGATCCTGCCCCACGAGGCCCGCGATGCACAAACCCTTCGGAGCCTGGGAAGACAGCAACCGCAGCGCCAACCCCAGCCTGTGGGAGGTCTCCGACCCGGCGCGCCGGCACGTGCTGCGGCTGACGATGGGCGGCGCGGCGGCGGCGCTGTACGGGGCGCTGGGGGCCGGCTGCTCGCCGCCGCGCGCGGGGCCGGGGACAGCGCGGCATGCCGAGCTGCCGCGGCTGGGCTTCACGGGCGTGCCGCCATCGCGCGCCGATGCGCTCGTCGTCCCGCCGGGCTATGTCGCCGAGGTGATCGCGCCCTGGGGCGAGCCGGTCGGCATCGTCGGCGCGATGCCGGCGTGGCGCCCCGATGCGTCGAATACCGCCGCCGATCAGGCGCGGCAGCTCGGCATGCACCACGACGGGCTGCAATACGTGCCGCTGGACGGCTCGCGCCGCGGCCTGCTCGTCATCAACCACGAGTACACCGACGACGGGCTGCTGTTCACCGACGGCATGGCGGCGTGGAGCGCGGCGAAGACCGCCAAGTCGCAGGCGGCGCACGGGATCTCGGTCGTCGAGGTGGCGCTGGACGGCGGCCGCTGGCAGCTCGTCCGCCCGTCGCGCCACGCGCGCCGCATCACCGCCGACTCGCCGGTGGTGCTGTCCGGCCCGGCCGCCGGCCACCCGCTGATGCGCACCGCGCACGACCCCGAGGGGCGGGTCGTGCGCGGCACGCTCAACAACTGCGCCAGCGGTCTCACACCCTGGGGCACGGTGCTCGTCGGCGAGGAGAACTTCGCCTTCTACTTCCGCGGCGGCGATGCGCGCGGCGCCGACCAGCGGCGCTGGGGGCTGCGCAGCGAGGGCTGGTACCCGTGGTGGACCACCGACGAGCGCTTCGACGCCGGCCGGCACCCGAACGAGTTCCACCGCTTCGGCTGGATCGTCGAGATCGACCCGCTGGATCCGGCGAGCCCGCCCGTCAAGCGCACCGCGCTGGGCCGCGCGGCGCACGAGGGCGCCTGGGTCGCGGTCACGCGCGACGGCCGCGCGGTGGTCTACAGCGGCGAGGACGCGGCGTTCGAATCCATCTACAAGTTCGTCAGCCGCGACCGCATCGCAGCCGGCGGCGCGCGCGCCAACCGCACGCTGCTGGACCACGGCACGCTGTACGTCGCGCGCTTCGACGCCGACGGCCGCGGCCGCTGGCTGCCGCTGGTGCATGGCCAAGGGCCGCTGACGCCGGCCAGCGGCTTTGCCGACCAGGGCGAGGTGGTCGTGAAGGCGCGCCAGGCCAGCGACCTGCTCGGCGCGACACGCATGGACCGCCCGGAGTGGCTCGCGATCGACCCCCGATCGGGCAGCGTCTACTGCACCTTGACGAACAACCGTGCGCGCGGCACCGAAGGACGGCCCGGCGCCGACGCCGCCAACCCGCGCGCAGGCAACACCATGGGCCACATCGTCCGCTGGCGCGAGGGCGAGGACGAGGGCGGCGACTTCGACGCCACCGCGTTCCGCTGGGAGCACTTCGTGCTGGCCGGCGACCCGGCCAACGAGCGGCCCGAGGCGCGCGGCCGCATCGAGGGCGACTTCTTCGGCTGCCCCGACGGCCTCGCGTTCGACCCGCGCGGGCTGCTGTGGATCCAGACCGACGTCCATGCGTCGCAGATGCACCGCGGCGAATTCGTCCGCCTGGGCAACAACCAGATGCTCGCCTGCGACGTCGCCACCGGCGAGGTGCGGCGCTTCCTCACCGGGCCGGTGAACGCCGAGGTCACCGGCGCGGCGTTCACACCCGATGCGACGACGCTGTTCGTCGACATCCAGCACCCGGGCGAGGCGCCGGCCGACCGCGCCGATCCCGCCGATCCGACGCGATGGTCACGCTGGCCCGACGGCGAGCGCGCGCAGCGGCCGCGCTCGGCCACCGTCGCGATCCGGCGCCTGGACGGCGGGCCGATCGGAAGCTGAGGGCCGCGCCTACACTGCCGGCCATGGAGCATCCCGTGATCGCCTTCGTCGGCGGCGGCAACATGGCCGGCGCACTCATCGGCGGACTCCTCCGTCGCGGCCAGCCGGCGTCGACGATCCGGGTCGTCGAGCCCGCCCCGGCCCGGCGCGACCGGCTCGCGGCCGACTTCGGCGTGGCCGCGCAGCCGGCGGCCGACGCACGGCTGCGCGAGGCCGCGATCGTCGTCTGGGCGGTCAAGCCGCAGGCCTTCGCCGACGCCGCCCTGCCTTGCGCACCCTTCGTCGCCGGCGCGCTGCAGCTCAGCGTGATGGCCGGCGTGCGCAGCGACGCCCTCGCACGCGCGAGCGGCAGCGAGCGCGTCGTGCGCGCGATGCCGAACACGCCGGCGCTGATCGGACAGGGGATCGCCGGGCTGTACGCGCGGCCTGCGGTCGACGCCGGCGAGCGCGCCACGGTCGAGCGGCTGCTGGCGCCGACCGGCGCGACGCTGTGGGTCGAGCGCGAGGCCGATCTCGACGCCGTCACCGCGCTGTCGGGGTCCGGCCCGGCCTATGTCTTCTACCTGATCGAGGCGATGATGGCCGCGGCGCGCGAGATGGGCCTGGACGACGCGCAGGGGCGTGCGCTGGCCCAGGCGACGGTGGCCGGTGCGGCGGCGCTGGCGATGCAGTCGTCCGAGTCGCCGGCTGCACTGCGCGCGCAGGTGACCTCGCCCGGCGGCACGACGCACGCGGCGATCAGCGCGCTGGACGCGGCGGGGGTCGGTGCAGCGATCGTCGCCGCGATCCGCGCCGCCGAGCGGCGCGCGCGCGAGCTCGGGGACGCGTTCGGCTGACGGGGGCTCCCGCTGCCCTCGGCGCGCGCGGGTCGTACGCCGCAGCAACGCACTTGCTGGGTGGGCAAGAGACAGCGGCTCAAGCCGCCATCCACGCTCGAACCGTCAGACCCCGCAGCGCAGCACAGACCGGCTGTCCCGCACCGCCACCTCAGCGCAGCGCGAAGTCCGCCACCACACCCGCGAAGACCGCGAACCCGACCCAGTGATTCGCGCGAAAGGCGCGGAAACAGCCGTCGCGCGAGCGGTCGCGGATCAGCGTCCCGTGCCACGCCGCCTGAAGCGCCGCGGCGGCGATGCCAAGCAGGTAGACGCCGCCCAGCCCCAGGCTGCGCCCGATCAGCGCCCAGCTCAGCAGGTAGACGGCGTAGAAGCCCATCACCGCCGCCACGTCGAAGCGCCCGAGCGTGATCGCCGAGGTCTTCATGCCGATCTTCAGGTCGTCGTCGCGGTCGACCATCGCGTACTCGGTGTCGTAGGCCAGCACCCAGAACAGGTTGCCGGCGAGCAGCGCCCAGGCGTGCGGCGGCACCGCATCGGCGACCGCCTGCCACGACGCGTCGCGTGCACCGAGCACGGCGGCGAAGGCCATCGGGATCCCGAAGCTGAAGGCGATGCCCAGCACCGCCTGCGGCATCGAGACGTGGCGCTTGGCCAGCGGGTACGCGAGCGTGATCGCCAGCCCCGCGAACGACAGCCAGATCGTCGGCGGGTTGGTCGTCAGCACGAGCGCGAACGCGGCCAGCGCCAGCCCCGCGCCGACGAGCAGCGCCTCGCGCACCGGCAACTCGCCGGTCGTCACCGGACGGCGCGCGGTGCGCTTGACGTGGCGGTCGAAATCGCGGTCGGCGACGTCGTTGACACAGCAGCCCGCACTGCGCATCAGCACCGTGCCGAGCACGAAGACCGCCAGCAGGTGCCAGCCGGGGAAGCCGTCGGCGGCGATCCACAGCGCCGACAGCCCCGGCCACAGCAGCAGCAGCCACCCCGCCGGGCGGTCCCAGCGGATCAGGTCCAGGTACGCCGCGAGCCGCGAGCGCGGCCGCGGCGCCGGGGCGGTGGTGACGGTCATGCGCCGGATTATCCGGCGCGAGCGGACGGTCGGGCGCGGCGCCTCAGGCCGCGCCTCGGGCGCCAGCGCCTCAGGCCAGCTTGCCCATCGTCCCGCTGGCCTCGGCCAGCAGGTAGTAGACCGTGACGCGGCTCTTGCGGTTGTTGCCCTTCATCTTCTCGGCCACCTTCTTCAGCGCCGCCTCGGCGGCGTCGGGTGCGAGGCCGAGCTTCTTGGCCGCGAAGCCGTCGCGCACGGTGGCGATCTCCTTGTCGTCGGCGAGCGCGACGAGCGCCGAGTCGGCGTTGCGCAGCGCGATGCCGCAGTACTTGACGATCGCGTCGACCGCAGCCTGGTTGATGTTGCTGGTGTACTTGGCGATATCGGCAGCGTAGTCGCTCATGAGGCCTCCTGACGGTGGTTGAGGAAAGAGCGGGAGCATCGCACGCCGCGGCCCCGGGCGCCATCGGGGTGGCCCGTAGATACGGGCCCGGGTTTTCCTGTTCAGGCAGCGCCGGGGCGTATGCCCGCCTCATACGGGGTCGCGCTCAAGCCTTCACCTTGTGCCCGCGCTCGAACGGCCTCGAACGGCCCGTTGCCGCCACGCGTCGGAGCCTGTCTGTCGGTTGCGTGCCATGACCGAGCGGGCCGAGGCCAGCGGGTGCCCCTTCCGTCCATGTCCCCCGCCGTCGGCTTGCGCCGCCGGCTCCTCCTCTACTTACGGGAGAGGGCCCCCGCTGTCCTCGGCGGGCAGCTGCTGTGGTGTTCGACCGTCGGACCGTCGATCTCCAAGGCGGTGGCAGGCCAAGGCCGGCGGGCAGGATGAACGCCAGAAGAGGCGAAGAACCGACTTCGGCAACCGGCAGCAACGCGCCATGGCGGTCAATCGCCGCCAGCCAAGTTCTTGTCGATCGAACGCAAACGCGTATCAGCCCTCCAGCCGCTGCTGGAAGACCAGCCCCGCGTGCTCGCGCAGCGCGTGGAAGCGGATCTTCGGCCAGTTGTCCTGCATCGCACGAAGCTCGCCCGCGTATTCCAGCAGCACGCAGGGCGCGTCGACCGCGTCGAGCGCGACCCGGTGCGCATTGGCGTCGATGAAGCGTTGCAATTCCTTGGCCCCGCCCTCCTCGTCAGGACAGGTGACCCAGCGGGCGACGTTGTAGCGCGCCGGCTGCACGCGTGCCTTGACCCCGTACTCGTGCTCGAGGCGGTGCGCGACGACCTCGAACTGCAGCTGCCCGACCGCCCCCAGCAGCAGCACGCTGCCGGCCACCGGCCGGAAGACCTGGATCGCCCCCTCCTCGCCGAGCTGGGTCAGCCCGGCGCGCAGCTGCTTGGTCTTCAGCGGGTCGGCGACCTCGACGGTGCGGAAGATCTCCGGCGCGAAGAACGGCAGCCCGGTGAACTGCAGCACCTCGCCCTCGGTCAGCGTGTCGCCGAGCTGCAGCACGCCGTGGTTGGGCAGTCCGATGATGTCGCCGGCGTAGGCCTCCTCCAGCAGCTCGCGGCGCTGGCTGAGGAAGGTGACCACCGTATTCGGCCGCAGCTCCTTGCCGCTGCGCGCGACCTTCAGCCGCATGCCACGCTCGAAGCGGCCGCTGGCCACGCGCACGAAGGCGATCCGGTCGCGGTGCGCCGGGTCCATGTTGGCCTGGATCTTGAAGACGACGCCGCTGAACCGCGGCTCGGTCGGCTCGACGCTGCGTTGCAGCGCGGGCTTCGGCCCGGGCGGCGGCGCCAGGTCGACCAGCGCGTCGAGCACCTCGCGCACGCCGAAGTTGTTGATCGCGCTGCCGAAGAACATCGGCGTGCAGCGGCCAGCGAGGAACTCGTTCTCGTCGAACGCGGGCGCTGCCTCGCGCACCAGCTCGATCTCGGCCATCGCCTGCTCCCAGGGCGCGCCGAAGCGCCGCGCCAGCCGCGGGTCGGCCAGGCCCTCGACGATCTCGTCGTCGTCGCTTCGCCGGTCCTCGCCCGCGGCGAAGACGCGCATGCGGTCGCGCCGCAGGTCGAGCACGCCGCCGAAGAACTTGGCCATCCCCACCGGCCAGGTGAAGGGCACCGCGTCCATGCCCAGCTCGCGCTCGATCTCGTCCATCAGCGCCAGCGGCTCCTGCACCTCGCGGTCCATCTTGTTGACGAAGGTGAGGATGGGCGTGTTACGCGCGCGGCAGACCTGCAGCAGCCGGCGCGTCTGCGGTTCGACGCCGTTGGCGGCGTCGATCACCATCAGCGCGGCGTCGACCGCGGTCAGCACGCGGTAGGTGTCCTCGCTGAAGTCCTGGTGGCCCGGCGTGTCGAGCAGGTTGATGACGCAGTCGCGGTACTCCATCTGCATCACCGAGCTGGCCACCGAGATGCCGCGCTGCTTCTCGATCTCCATCCAGTCGCTGGTCGCGTGGCGGCTCGCCTTGCGTGCCTTGACGCTGCCGGCGATCTGGATCGCGCCGGAGAACAGCAGCAGCTTCTCCGTCAGCGTCGTCTTGCCGGCGTCGGGGTGGCTGATGATGGCGAACGTTCTTCTACGCCTGACTTGCTGCTCGATCTGAACGTCCGACATCGCTTGCATTTCCCCGATAGGTACATCGCCATGTACGCATGCCCCAAGGTGCCCATAGCCTGTCGCATATCGGCCTCTTCCCCTGCGCTGGGCACGAAGCCCGCGCGCGGGCGCGAATTCTAGGAGGTCGTCGGTCGCGCTGGGGACGCTTGCAAGCCCAAGGGCGCCCGCTCGCGGGCGACGGCGCTCGCCCCGGTCACACGATCGTTCGAGGTCCCAGGAGGCCTTCTGCCCCGGCACCGATGCATGTGATGCGCAACGCGCGCCAGCGAGTTGTCCTCGCAGCGGGGCAACGTCATCTGGCACGGCCGGGGGGGAAATCTGCGAACATCGGCCCCGCGCGCTGCCCGAAGTCGCCGATCCTCGAACCCGCCATGCCGACCCGCCGCCGTTGCCTGTCCCTGTCCGTGCAGGCCATGCTGGCCGCGACGCTCTGGGGATGTTCGTCGCTGCCCGGCGCCGCCGCGCCGCCCCGGGTTACGCTGGCTGGGCTGGAACCACTGGCTGGCGAAGGCATGGAACTGCGATTCGCGGCCAGGCTGCGGGTCCAGAATCCCGGCCCCGATCCGCTGCGGTACGACGGCGTCTCGCTCGAACTCGACCTGCGCGGGCAGCGATTCGCCAGCGGCGTGGCGCCGCTTCGCGGCGAGATCACGGGCTGGGAGGAGACGGTGCTGGCGGTCCCGGTGTCGGCATCGGCCTTGGCGTTGGCGTGGCAGCTGTTCGACCTCTTGCGAGATGCCGGGCGCGGCCCGCCCGAGCGCATCGGCTACGCGCTGCGCGGGCGCCTGGGCGGCAGCGGCGCCGGTGGCGGACGCTTCAGCGCCGACGGCGAGATCGAGCTTCGGCCGCGCACGCCGTGAATCCCGAACCTCGGGCATGACGTCTGCGACCGTATTCGACACCGACGGACCGCCGCGGGTGCTGGCCGAGACCGCGGAGTTGGTTGCCGCGCTGGCGGGCGGTGCGGCGATCGCCTGGGTCGACGATCCTCGGAATCGATCGGAGGCGGCAAGCGGGCTGGACGGGGCCGAGTGGCCCACGGCGCGCGCGCTGGCGGCGGCAACGCTGGCGGCAGGCAAGCCGCAGGCTGGCGGGGCGCTCGTGTGCGTCGCTGCCAGCGGTCTGCCCGCGGCGGGCCGGTTCGCCGGCGGGATCGCCGCGTTCCACCGCACGGCCGGGTCGGCGCGCGACGACCCGGCTGCCATCGCGATGCGTCCGGCACTGGACGCCAGACTGGCGTTGCTCGCGCGCGGGCTGGCGGCGCAGCTCGCCGATCTACCCGATCAACGCCGGCTGCAGCGACTGGCGCGCCACGTGCCGGGGGTGCTCTACCAATTCCAGCTCTGGCCCGATGGCCGGATGGCGATGCCGTTCGCCACCGACGGGCTTCACGACCTGTTCGGCGTCGCGCCGGCGGCCGTCGAAGCCGACGCCAGCGCGCTGTTCGCGCGCGCGCTGCCGGACGATCTGCCGCACATCCTGGCGACGATCGAGCAGTCGGCCACGACACTGACGCCTTGGGAGTGTGAGTACCGCGTCGCGCGCGATGGCGAGGTTCGCTGGCATCAAGGGTATGCCACGCCAGAGCAGCTGGCCGACGGCAGCACGCTGTGGCACGGCTTCATCACGTCGATCGACGAACGCAAGCGCGCCGCGCAGGCGCTGGCGGACAGCGAGGAGCGGCTGCGGCAGTTCTTCGACGCCGGACTCGTGGGCATGACGATCGCCGAAGCCGACCGTCGCTGGCTGCAGGTCAACCGACGCATGGCCGACATGCTCGGCTACACGCCCGAGGAGGTCGCGCGACGCGACTGGACCGCGTTGACCCATCCCGAGGACCTCCCTGCCGACGAGGCGCACTACGCGCGCATGCTGGCAGGCGAGATCGACGGCTACGTCCTGGACAAGCGCTACCTGCGTCGCGACGGTGGCGTGCTCGAGTGCGCGCTGGCGGTGCGCTGCGAGCGCGACGCCGGCGGCGCGGTGCGGCGCGTGTTCGCGATCGTCCAGGACATCAGCGAGCGGCGCGCCGCCGAGCGCGCGCTGCAGACCGAACGCGACCAGCTCGAGGCGCAGGTCGCCGCCCGAACGGCCGAGTTGGTGGCCGCGCGCGACGCCGCCGAGCAGGCCAGCCGCGCGAAGTCCGAGTTCCTGGCCAGCATGAGCCACGAACTGCGTACGCCACTGAACGCGATCCTCGGCTTCGGGCAGCTGATCGAGCTCGACCGCGCGCTCGGCGTGCGCACGCAGACTCACGTGCGCGAGGTCCTGCGCGCCGGGCGCCACCTGCTGCGGCTGATCAACGAAGTGCTCGACCTGGCGCAGGTCGAATCGGGCCGGCTCGTGATCTCCCCCGAGGCCATCGAGGTCAGTGCGCTGGTCGCCGGCGCGGTGGCGCTGACAACGCCGCTGGCCGAGGCGCGCCGCATCGCGCTGCACACCCGGCTCGAGCCGGGTCTGGTCGTACGGGCCGACCGCACGCGTCTCGAGCAGGTCTTGTTGAACCTGCTGGCCAACGCAGTCAAGTACAACCGCGTCGGCGGCGAGGTTCACGTCGACGCGACGGCAGTCGACGTCCGACGGCTGCGGCTGGCGGTGCGCGACACCGGCAGCGGGATCGCAGCGGCCAAACAGGCTCAGCTGTTCCAGCCCTTCAACCGGCTCGGTGCCGAGAACGGTGCCGTCGAGGGCACCGGGATCGGGCTGGCGCTGAGCCGGCGGCTGGTCGAGTTGATGGGCGGGCGTATCGGGGTCGACAGCGCCCCCGGTGTCGGCAGCAGCTTCTGGGTCGAGCTGCCGCGGGGCCTGATGGCGGCGCCTCCAGCCGACGCCCCAGCTGCGGCCGACGGGGCGTCACCGGCGCTTCCTGCGGTGACCGTGGCCTATGTCGAGGACAACCCCGCCAACCTGGCTCTGGTCGAGCAGATCGTCGCCCGCCACGCCGGCGTGCGGCTGGTCAGCGCCGCCAACGGTCGCGCCGGCCTGGAACTGATTCGGCGCGAGCGGCCGGCCCTGGTCCTGCTCGATATCCACCTGCCCGAGATGGACGGCTACGAGCTGCTGGCACGGCTGCGCGCCGATGCCCGAACGCGCGACATCCCCGCGGTGGCACTGACCGCGCAGGCGATGCCGAGCGATGCCCGCCGCGCGATCGAGGCGGGGTTCGACGAGTACCTGGCCAAGCCGATCGACATCCCCGTCTTCGACAACGTGCTGCGGCGGCTGCTCGGCAGTGCCGGCTGACGGAAAACGCGCACGAGGCAACCAACCTCGGGCTGGGTCGCCAGCCAGGGCGCTCAGCCCGTCAGCCGCGTCACCCCCGGCAGCGCGCAGGCGTAGATCGCGTTGCGCAGCGCGGCGATCGCCTCGTAGCGCGTGAAGCTGCGCCGCCACGCGAGCACGACGCGGCGTGTCGGGACCGGATCGGCGAACGGGACGTAGACCACGTGCGGCTGCGGCTCGGCCGGCACCGACAGCTGCGGCACCACCGTGATCCCCATGCCCGAGGCGACCATGTATTTGATCGTCTCCAGCGACGAGCCCTCGAAGCTTTTTCGGATGCCCTCGGCGTCGCTGGAGAAGCGCGCGTGCTCCGGGCATACCTCGAGGACGTGGTCGCGAAAGCAGTGCCCGGTGCCCAGCAGCAGCATGGTCTCGCGCTTGAGCTCCTCGGCCGGGATGCGTTTGCGCCGCGCCAGCGGGTGCTTGCTCGGCACCGCGATCACGAACGGCTCGTCGTACAGCGGCGCCACCGCGAGCCCGGCATCGGGGAAGGGCTCGGCCATGATCGCGCAGTCGAGCTCGCCGGTGCGCAACATCTCGAGCAACCGGGCGGTGAAGTTCTCCTGCAGCATCAGCGGCATCTGCGGCGTGCGCTCGATCGCCTGGCGCACCAGGTCGGGCAGCAGGTACGGGCCGATCGTGTAGATCACGCCGACGCGCAGCGGGCCGGCCAGCGGGTCCTTGCCGCGCTTGGCGATCTCCTTGATGCCCTGCGCCTGCTCGATCACCTGTTGCGCCTGGCGCACGATCTCCTCGCCGACCGGCGTCACGCTGACCTCGTTGCCGCCGCGCTCGAAGATCTTGCAGTCGAGCTCCTCCTCGAGCTTCTTGATCGCCACCGACAGCGTCGGCTGCGAGACGAAGCAGGCCTCGGCCGCGCGGCCGAAGTGGCGCTCGCGCGCGACGGCGACGATGTAGCGCAGCTCGGTCAGCGTCATGCACCGATTGTGGCGGTTCGCCGCCGCCCGAGCGGGCGCGGCCGATCAGGCCGAAGGCGGCGCGGTCTCGGCGTAGCTCGGGCGCGCCGCGATCCTGGCGTGCAGACGCTCGAGGTTCGGGTAGTCGCCGCGCCAGTCGATGTGCGGGAAGCGGAAGTCCAGGTAGCCCAGCGCGCAGCCGACCGCGATATCGGCCAGCGTGAGCGCGTTGCCGGCGCACCAGGGCGTCTCGCCCAGTCCCTGGCTCATCGCCTTCAGCGAGCTGGCGACGCGGCTCATCTGGCGGTCGATCCAGGCCTGGCAGCGCTGCACAGGCGCGCGCCCGGGCCAGGTCGCCTCCAGCCGCGCGAGCACCGCGGCGTCGAGCAGGCCGTCGGCCAGCGCCTCCCAGGTGCGGATCTCGACCCGCTCGCGTCCCGACGCGGGGATCAGCTTGCCGACCGGCGACAGCGTGTCGAGGTATTCGACGATGACGCGCGAGTCGAACACCGCCTCGCCGCCCTCCATCACCAGGCACGGCACCTTGCCCAGCGGGTTGGCCTTGAGCACGGCGTCGCCGGACCATGGATCCTCGACCACGAGCTGGAAGTCCAGCTTCTTCTCGGCCATCACCATACGCACCTTGCGCACGTACGGACTGGTCGGCGACCCGATGAGCTTCATTCGTTACAGCCGGACATCCCTGTTGCCTGGGCATTCTATCGGCGCGGCCGTGGCGCGCGCACCACGACGCGGGCTTCGGCCAGGGCTGCGCCAAGCAAGAAGAGTGCCGCCAGCATCAGCCCTGGCGCGGCCTCAGGATCAGGTGCAGCACGATGGCGCCGAAGGTCGCGGTGCCGATGCCGCCGAGCGCGAAGTCGCCGAACTTCAGCGTGTAGTCGCCGGTGCCGAGCACGAGCGTGATCGCCGCCACCATCAGGTTGCGCGCATCGCTGAAGTCGACCCGGTTGTCGACCCAGATCTTGGCGCCGGCGATCGTGATCAGCCCGAAGACGACGATCGACACCCCACCCATCACCGCCAGCGGGATGGTCTGGATCAGGGCGCCGAACTTGGGCGAGAAGCCCAGCACGATTGCGATCAGCGCCGCGGCGACGAACATCGCCGTCGAGTAGATCCGCGTCGCGGCCATGACGCCGATATTCTCGGCATAGGTCGTCACCCCGGTGCCGCCGGCGGACCCCGAGACGACCGTCGCGATGCCGTCGCCGACGAAGGCGCGGCCGATGTACGGGTCCAGGTTGCGCCCGGTCATCGCCGCCACCGCCTTGATGTGGCCCAGGTTCTCGGCCACCAGGATGATCGCCACCGGCGCGATCAGCAGCATCGCCGCCGGGTCGAAGACCGGAGCCGCGAAGCGCGGGGCGCCGAACCAAGGGGCCGCCAGCACGCCCGAGAAGTCGATCGGCTTGCCCAGTCCCAGGCCGTTGGTCAGCACGGCGTACAGCACGCTCGCGACGATCAGCCCGACCAGGATCAGCAGCCGCTGCACCATGCCGCGCGTTCGCACCGCGACCAGCGCGACGGCGAGAAAGGTCAGCCCCTGCATCCAGGCGTCGAACGAGGTCGGCGCCATATTCTTGATCGGGATGCCCGCCAGGTTGAGCCCGATCACCGCGACTACCGCGCCGGTGACCACCGGCGGCATCAGCGCCTCGATCCAGCGTGTGCCGGTGGCCATCACCGCCAGCCCGATCAGCGTGTAGACGATGCCGCAGGCGACGATGCCGCCGAGCGCGACGCCCAGGTTGGTGTTCGGCCCGCTGCCGGCGTAGCCGGTGGCGGCGATGACGACCCCGATGAAGGCGAAGCTCGACCCGAGGTAGCTCGGCACCCGGCCGCCGACGACGACGAAGAAGATCAGCGTGCCGAGGCCCGACATCAGGATCGCCACGTTGGGGTCGAAGCCCATCAGCAGCGGCGCCAGCACGGTGGCACCGAACATCGCGATGACGTGCTGCACGCCCATCGCGAGGGTGTGCGGCCAGGGCAGCCGCTCGTCGGGCGCGACGACGCTGCCGGGCGCGACCGGCACGGTGCGCCAGCTCGGGATCAGGGACATGGCTCCTCCTCGGGGGCTTGTTGGTTCGGGCGGGCGCGATTATTCGGCAGCCCAGGCGGCGCCCGACGATCGACCTCCTTCCTCCACGTCGCCGAGCCGCCGTGGGCGGCGCCCGCGCGGCCATGTCGGGTGCGGGCTGCCGCGCGGTTGGCGGCGCGTCGACGAAGCCGCGGCCATGCTGCGGCCCTGCCGGCCGGGCTGCGCGGCCGGCGCGTCAGAGCAGGGTGCCGAACCCGCTGACGGTCAGCGGCGGCGGCCCGCCCGGCCGGCGCTCGACCGCCAACTCGCGGCCGGCCGCAGCGACGCCGCCCTCGAGCACCGCCGGCAGCGACATCGCCGGCTGCCCCAGCTCGGCGCGCACCAGCCGTGCCAGCTCGTCCAGCAGCACCACCGTCAGCGCGCGCCACTCGACGACTGCCGCGTCGCCGACCATGTGCGTTGCGCGCACGAAGCCCGGTTCGCGCGGCACGATCACGCCGCCATCGATGAACAAGCCGCCGTGGCGCATCCCGGCCAGCCCGGTCAGCTCGTCGAGCTGGTCGATCCCGATGCCGCCCGAGGCCAGCGGCTCGACGAGCGACAGCGCCAGCCACTGCGCCATCGTGTGCAGCGGCACGCGGCCCGCGCCCGGTCCGCTGCCGCCGGCCAGCGGATGCGACCAGACGTCGCCCAGCACCCGCCCGGCCAGCGGGGCACCGCCGGGCCATACGGCCCCGAAGGCCTTGATCAAGGTCCGCAGCATGACCGGCGCGCGAAGCCGCTGCACCGGCAGCCTCTGCTCGCGGCCGTCGGGCCCGCGCACGACGACATGGCCGAGCAGGTCGAGCAGCCGCCCCGGCCGCCCGGGCTGGCCGAAGATGTCGGCGCGCCCGCGCAACACGGATTCCAGCCGCTGCAGCAACCGCAGCCGGGCATCCAGACCTGGCAACGGGTTGTCCGCGCGGGCCTGGAAGATCTCGCCGATCGTCCCCGGGTTCAGGCGCGCGAGCGCGTCCGCGTCGACGCGCAGCGGATCGGCCGGGTCGCTCGAGAATCGTCCGGCCATGAAGGCCTGGAAGACCGCAGCCCCCAGCCCCTCGGCGCGCCCGAGTTGGCAGCCGGTGCCGGGCTCGCGAAATTGCCAGTGCAGCGCCGACGGGCCGTCCAGCAGCACGGCGACGATCGCCAGGTCCACCCGCGCGCGCGCCGCCTCGGCAGGCTCCATGCCGCGCAGCCTGGCGTCGAGCACCGCGCGGCGGTCGATGCCGCCGGCCTCGAAGTGGCGCCAGCAGCTGTGCAGCGGCACCTCGCCGCCCGGATAGCGCTCGCGCGTCAGGCGCGCGACGCGGCGCGCCAGCTCCGGCAGCCGCGAGCGGTCGAGTGCCAGGTGCGACGAGCGGCCGGCGGCGACCGCGTCGGCGACCGCGGCGCAGCGCTCGCGCACCGTCGAGGGCAGGCGCAGGAAGCGCACCGCATCCTGCAGCGCATGCGCCTGCGTCGGCAGTGCGCCGAGCTCGGTGAAGCTGGTCGGGGTGGCAGCGCCCATCGCGGTGACGGCCCGGCGGCGCGACGGCCGCCCGTGGCCGATGATCGCCCGATGCCGGCGCGCGCGACAGGGGCCGCACGCCGGCCGGTCGCGTCCCGGCGTGAACCATGCCGCGCACGTTACGGACGCTACACGCGCTTACGCGCCCGCGCCTGTCGGGTCGGCCGCGATGCGAGCCTCTCAGGCCGCGCCAGTCCCGCCGGGCGAGTCGTCGTCCGCGGTGCCGGCGCGCAGCAGGTTGGCCAGCTCGACCGCCGAGCGCACGCCCATCTTGTCGAAGACGCGCGCGCGGTGCACCTCGACCGTGCGCACGCTGATGCCCAGCGCATCGGCGATCAGCTTGTTCGGACGGCCAGCGACGATCAGTCGCATGACCTCGCGCTCGCGCTCGCTCAGCTCGGCCTGCAGCCGCGCCCGGTCGGCCGCGGCACGCTGCTGCGCGAGCGTGCGCGCGCTGGCCTGCAGCGCGAGCTCGACGCGGTCGACGAGCGCGTTGTTCGAGAACGGTTTCTCGACGAAGTCGAAGGCGCCACGCTTGACCGCGGCGACCGCGGTCGGCACGTCGCCGTGGCCGGTCAGGAAGATCACCGGCATCGCCTGCAGCCAGCCCCGCTCGGCCAGCCGCTCGAACAGCACCAGCCCGCTCGTGCCCGGCATACGGACATCGAGCAGCAGGCACACCGGCGCGCGCGGCCACGGCAGAGCCCCCGTGACCTGCGAGGCCAGATGCGCCTCGAAGGCCTCGGCGCTGGCGAAGCCCTCGGACAGCAGCCGGCGCGAGCGCAGCAGCCAGGCCAGCGCCTCGCGCACGACCTCCTCGTCGTCGACGAGGTAGACGAGCGGGATCTCGGCGGCGGGGTTGGCGTTCATCGGCGGTCCTCGGTGCCCGGCGTCGGCGCCAGCGGCAGTGTGAAGCGGAAGGTCGTGCCGCGTCCGGGCGCGGTCTCGAAGTCGAGCACGCCGCCATGCTGCTCGACGACCGTGCGGCACAGGCTCAACCCGAGTCCCATGCCGTCGGCGCGCGTCGTGTAGAAGGGCGTGAACAGGCGCGCGGCGACCTCGGGCGCGATCCCCGGGCCCGCGTCCTGGACGCTGAAGACGACCCCGCGTGCGTCCGCGCGGTCGACGCGGATCGTCAACACCCTCGCGGCCAGCGGCGTCGCCGACTCCATCGCCTGGATGCCGTTGCGCGTCAGGTTCAGCAGCACCTGCTCGACCATCGTGCGGTCGCAGCGCACCCGCGGCGCCGGCGTCGGCAGCTCGACCTCGACCCTGGTGCCGCTCTTGCGCGCCTGCAGCCGCACCAGCGGCAGCACGGCGTCGACCAGCTGGTCGGCGCCGATCGCCTCGTGCAGCTGCTCGCGCCGGCGCACGAAGTCGTGCACGCTCTTGATGACGCGCCCGGCACGCTCGGCCTGCTCGGCGATGCGCGCCAGCGCCTGGCTCAGCATCGCGCAGGTCTCCTCGGCGGGCAGCGGGGCGTTGCCGGCGGCCTGCTGCAGCAGGTTGAGCGAGCCGCTGGCGTAGCTCGAGATCGCCGCCAGCGGCTGGTTCAGCTCGTGGCTGAGCAGTGACGCCATCTCGCCCACCGTCGCCAGCCGCGCCGTGGCCTGCAGCCGCTCCTGCTGCTGGCGCGACAGCTCCTCGATGCGGCGCTGCGCCGAGATATCCAGCACCGCGCTCATCCAGCCGCTATGCCGGCCCTGCGGATCGACCAGCGGCGCCTCGTAGACCATGACTGGGAATCGCTCGCCGCCCTTGCGCATGAACTCGGTCTCGACGCCCTCGCGCAGCGCGTCGTCCAGGGTCGCACCGTGCCCGGCCCGACGCGCCGCCAGCCGCGCGTGGTATTCGTCGCGCCGCTCGGGCGGCCAATAGGGCGGCTCGTCGGCCGCGGTCAGCTCGGCACCCGTATAGCCGACCATCGCGCAGAACGCCGGGTTGACATAGCTGATGCGGCCGTCCAGCGTGCGCGCGCGAAGCCCGGTGACGAGCGCGTCGTCCATCGCCTTGCGCAGCGCCAGCGCCTCGGCCAGCGCGCGCTCGGCGGCAGCGCGCCGGCGCACGTCGCGCGCCAGCAGCAGCACGAGCGCGAACAGCGCCAGCGACAGCCCGAGCACGAGCGCGGTCGACAGGTTGGGGATCAGCCGCGGCGCCCCGGCCGCGCTGTCGGCGCGCAGCTGCAGCGTCGCCCCCGAGAGGTCGACGAGCCGCTCGGCACGGAAGACCCCGGCGCCGCGCGGGACACCGGCACGCGCCAGCCGCGTGCCATCGCCCTCGGTGAAGGTGAACTCGTGGCCGCGCGCCTGCGCCGGCGTCAGGCTCGACTCGAGCAGCGGCGACAGCGCGATCGTCGCCACCACCGACCCGGCGCGCGCCGGATCACCCGGCAGCGGCAGGCACAGGTCGACCATCTCCAGCCCGTGGCCGCCGGGCATGGGGACGAAATAGCTGCGCGAGAACGCCGGCGCGCGGGTGCGCACGGCGGCCGCACAGGCCGCCAGCGTCTCGCCGTCGGCGGCACCGCGGCCCAGCAGGCCGAAGACGGGCGCGCGGTACGGGGTGTCGATCGCCTCGGCGACCGCACCGTCGGCGCCGCGCCACTCGATGCGCATCAGCGCGCGCCGCTCGCGCAGCAGCACCTGCGCCGCCCGCCGCCATGCGGCCAGCGCGCCGGTCGCGGGCGGCGCCGACACGGGCTCGGCGGCGGCGCGTGTCGCGCCGCCGGCGGCCGGTGCGGCCGACTCGGCCGGTGCGCCCAGCGCATGCAGCTGCTGCTGCAGCGCGGTCAGCTCGCGCCGGACCTGGGACACGACCTCGGCCGCGACCGACTCGGTCGTCTCCTGCGCGCGCGAAGTCTCGTAGTTCAGCGTCAAGGCCACGAGCAGCGTCTGCGCGACCAGCAGCAGCACGACCAGCGCCGCCCACAGCCCCGTGCGGCGCAGCCGCCAGGGCCGCGGCGCACGCGGCAGCGCATCCCCGCGGACGGGCGTGCGGTCGGGTCGGGCGTCCATCGCGGCCGCATCTTGCCGCGATCGGGGACCGGCCCGCTAAGCAGTTTCGCGCATCCCGGGCCGACGCCGCTGCGCGCACACTGCGAAACTGCAGCCCTCGCCCGCCGCCCGCGCGGCGGCCGGCAGCCGCCCCGATCGAGCCGCCTACGCCACGCCAACCCTGGAGTCGACCATGCCGACCACCGACGACAAGCGCGACACGCTGCGCCGCGCCGCCCTCGAGTACCACGAGCTCCCGCGCCCGGGCAAGGTGGCGATCCAGGCCACCAAGCAGATGGTCAACCAGCACGACCTCGCGCTGGCGTACTCGCCCGGCGTCGCCGCGGCCTGCGAGGAGATCGTCGCCGACCCGGCGAATGCCTACCGCTACACGGCGCGCGGCAACCTGGTCGCGGTCGTGACCAACGGCACCGCGGTGCTCGGGCTCGGCGATATCGGACCGTTGGCGTCCAAGCCGGTGATGGAGGGCAAGGCGGTGCTGTTCAAGCGCTTCGCCGGCATCGACGTGTTCGACCTCGAACTCGCGGAGCGCGACCTGGACCGGCTGGTCGACGTCATCGCCGCACTGGAGCCGACCTTCGGCGGCATCAACCTCGAGGACATCAAGGCGCCGGACTGCTTCGTCGTCGAGCGCAAGCTGCGCGAGCGGATGCGGATCCCGGTCTTCCACGACGACCAGCACGGCACCGCGATCGTGGTCGGCGCGGCGCTGCTCAACGCGCTGAAGGTGGTCGGCAAGGATATCCGCGAGGTCAAGCTGGTGACGTCGGGGGCCGGCGCCGCGGCGCTGGCCTGCCTGAACCTGCTGCTCAAGCTCGGCATGCCGCGCGAGCACATCTGGGTCACCGACCTGGCCGGCGTCGTCTACCAGGGCCGCACCGAGCTGATGGACGACGACAAGGCGGCCTTCGCGCAGACCACCGGGGCACGCACGCTGGCCGAGGTGATCGCCGGCGCCGACGTCTTCCTGGGCTTGTCGGCCGGCGGCGTGCTCAAGCCCGCGATGGTCGCCACGATGGCGCCGCGGCCGATCATCTTCGCGCTCGCCAACCCGACGCCCGAGATCCTGCCCGAGGAGGCCCACGCGGCGCGCGAGGGTGTCGTGATGGCCACCGGCCGCACCGACTACCCGAACCAGGTCAACAACGTCCTGTGCTTCCCGTACATCTTCCGCGGCGCGCTGGACTGCGGGGCGACGACGATCACCGACGCGATGGAGATCGCCGCCGTGGGCGCGATCGCCGAGCTGGCGCAGGCCGAGCAGAGCGACATCGTCGCCGCCGCCTACGCCGGCCAGACGCTCGCGTTCGGCGCCGAGTACCTGATCCCCAAGCCCTTCGACCCGCGGCTGATGGTCAAGATCGCGCCCGCGGTCGTGCGCGCGGCCGTCGAATCCGGCGTGGCGTCGAGGCCGATCGCCGACATGGACGCCTACGTGGAGAAGCTGCAGAGCTTCGCCTACGCGTCCGGACAGGTCATGCGGCCGATCTTCCTCGCCGCGAAGGCCGCGCCGTCCAAGCGCGTCGCCTACGCCGAGGGCGAGGAGGAGCGCGTGCTGCGCGCGGCGCAGATCGTCATCGACGAGAACCTCGCGCGGCCGACGCTGATCGGCCGCCCGGCGATCATCGCCGAACGCATCCGGCGCTTCGGCCTCAGGCTGGTCGAGGGGCGCGACTACGACGTCGTCAACGTCGAGCACGACGAGCGCTACCGCGAGCTGTGGCAGACCTACCACAGGATGACCGAGCGCAAGGGCGTGACAGCGCAGATGGCCAAGATCGAGATGCGCCGGCGGCTGACGCTGATCGGTGCCATGCTGCTGCACCGCGACGAGGTCGACGGCATGCTGTGCGGCACCTGGGGCACGACCGCCGGCCACCTGCACTACATCGACCAGGTCATCGGTCGCCGCCCGGGCGGCAGCCCGCTGACGGCGCAGGACATCCCCGTCTACGCGTGCATGAATGCGCTCGTGCTGCCGGGGCGCCAGGTCTTCCTCGTCGACACCCACGTCAACGCCGACCCCAGCGCCGAGGAACTGGCCGAGATCGCCGCCATGGCGGCCGAGGAGATGCGCCGCTTCGGCGTCGTGCCGCGCGCGGCACTGCTGTCGGGGTCGAACTTCGGCAGCGTCGACCTGCCGAGCGCGGCCAAGATGCGCCGCGTGCTCGAGATCCTGCACGCCCAGGCCGCGTGGCTGGAGGTCGACGGCGAGATGCACGGCGACGTCGCGCTCGACACCGGGCTGCGCCAGCGCGTGATGCCGCGCAGCACGCTCGTCGGCGAGGCCAACCTGCTCGTCTTCCCGAACCTGGATGCGGCCAATATCGCCTACAACCTGCTCAAGACCGCGGCAGGAGGCGGCATCGCGATCGGGCCGGTGCTGCTCGGCGCAGCCAAGCCGGTTCACATCCTGACCGCATCGGCCACCGTGCGTCGGATCGTCAACATGAGCGCGCTGGCGGTGGCCGACGCCCATGCCGTACGCTGAACATGCGGTGAGCGCGTACACACTTCTTCACCTTCGGATCGCGGGGTCGTGAAGCAGCCCCCTTGAGTTTGGGGGGGCCATCCGGTACCATACGGGGCTTGTTTCACAGGGTTATCCCGTGTCCCCTTTCCGTCAGGTCGTCGCCAGGCGGGCATCGACGAAGTTAGCCCTCGCTCTCGCGGCGGCCGCGGTGGTCGCGGTTTCGGCCTGGCGGCCCGATAGGGTCGACGGGCCGGTACCGTCGGTCGCCACGGAGTCCGGCACGGTTTCCCTGGCGTCGCTGCCCGCGCAGGCGCAAAGGACCAAGCTGCTCATCGCGCAAGGTGGGCCCTTCCCCTACGACAAGGACGGCACCGTCTTCCACAACCGGGAGCGTTTGCTGCCGCCGCATCCGCGGGGTTACTACCGTGAGTACACCGTGACGACGCCCGGCGCGGGCGATCGGGGGGCGCGCCGCATCGTGTGCGGCGGCGACAGGCCCACCGCCCCCGACGCCTGCTACTACAGCGCCGACCACTACGCCAGTTTCCGCCGCATCGAGCCCTGACCGGCAACCCTGTCATCGCCCCGAATCCCCGATCCGTTTCGACGCCCTGGAGGAACGCGAACATGCTCTTGCAAACCGTCCGACCCAATATCGTGCAGGCGATCCGTGCCTACCGCGTGGACGACCTGATGCAGGCCGCGCAGGATGCCGGCCAGCACTTCCTGTACGCGGACCTGTCCAAGGCGCAGAACAAGCAGGAGGTGCTCGAGGCGATCGCCGCCGCCTTCCTGTTCCCCGCGCACTTCGGCAAGAACCTGGACGCGCTGTACGACTGCATGACCGACCTCGTCCACAAGGCCGGCCCGCAGCCGGGCTTCGTCGTCGTGCTCGAGCAGCTCCCGGACAACCCCCGCTTCGATCGCGAGGCGCGCGAGCAGCTGCTGGACGTCTTCCGCGACGCCGCCGACTTCTGGGGCGAGCGGCGGATCGCGTTCCGCTGCTTCTACTCCTTCGCCGTCGCGCGCAGCCAGGACAAGCCCTGGGAACGCCCGGCCGAGGCCGCCCCGCTCGCCGCCAAGGCGCCGCCGCGGGTCGTCTCCAAGAACGGCGTCAACCCCAACTTCGGCATGAACATGCCGATGATGAGCAGCGCCTTCGACACCGCGATGTGGCGCGACGCAGCCTGAGTGCCCCGCTGCGCCGAACCCGAACGACGGCGGCCCCTGGCCGCCGTCGGCATTTTCGGACGGCCATCGTGGAATTCGCCGGAAATCGCCGGGCTTCGGGAGCCGCCCAAGGTTTCGATAGGACTCGCGTGTGCCCTGATGTTGGCCCTGTTGCTCCAACTCGCCAGGACCAACCTCTTGGTTTTCGTGCCATGACCGAGCGGACCGAGGACGGCGGGTACCCTTGCCCTCCATGCCCGGGGACAGTGCCCCGGGCGCTCACCAGGCACAAACAGTCCGCAAGACTGTTTGTGTCCGGGCTCGCTCCCACGCCACCGGCCTTCGGCCGCTGGCTCCTCCTCTACTTACGGTCAAGGGCACCCGCCGCCCTCGGCAGGCCACGGAGTTGGTGTTCGACGGTCGAGTACCGGGGCGGTGGCAGGCCAAGGTCGGCGGGCACCCTCCCACGTAAGTAGAGGAGGAGCCGGCGGCGCCAGCCGGCGGCGGGGGACATGGAGTGGGAGGGTGCCCGCCGACCTTGGCGCGCTGGCTTGTCGAACGCCAGAAGAAGCGAAAGTCCGACTTCGACAACCGTCGGCAAAGGGCCGGTTGCTACCGCCATGCGGTGCGCCGGGCCCTGGCGACCGACCCTCTTGCCGGACCGAGCCGCTTCCGGGCATAGGTGAGGCGCCCACAATGCCGGACAGCCTTCAAGGGCGTCAGGCTACGCCGGCGGCTGCAGCGCCTGCACCAGCGCAAGGTACTCGGCCACCGGGACTTCCTCGGCGCGGCGCTGCAGGTCGAAACCCTGCGTCTCGGCCAAGGCCGCCGCGCCCTGCGCGTCCAGCCAGCGCCCGAGGGTGTGGCGCAGCCGCTTGCGCCGCTGCGAAAAAGCCGCGCGTACGACCTCGGCCAGCCGCACCGGATCGACCGGAACCGCATCGGCGCGCGGCGTCATGCGCAGGATGGCCGAGTCGACCCGCGGCGGCGGGTCGAAGGCCTGCGGCGGGACGTCGAACAGCGGCTCGACCGCATACCGCCACTGCAACATGACCGTCAGCCGCCCGTAGTCGCGCCCGCCGGGCCCGGCCGTGATGCGGTCGACGACTTCCTTTTGCAGCATGAAGTGCTGGTCGCGCACACAGTCCGCCGCCCCCAGAAGGTGGAACAGCAGCGGCGTCGAGATGTTGTACGGCAGGTTGCCGACCACGCGCAGCGGCTGCCCGGCAGCGGCTGCCAGTGCGCGGAAGTCGACCGTCAGCGCATCGGCCTCGACGACCGCGAGCCCGGGCCAGCCCCGCAGCCGCGCGGCGAGGTCGCGGTCGAGCTCGATCGCCGTCATCGCCCCGCAGCGCGGCAGCAGCGCGCGCGTCAAGGCCCCCAGCCCCGGCCCGATCTCGACCAGCGCCTGGCCGGGGCGCGGGTCGATCGCCCGGGCGATGGCCTCGACGACGGCGGCGTCGGCGAGGAAGTGCTGGCCGAAGCGCTTGCGCGCGACGTGGCCGGTGCCGCGGCGTGCGTCGGCTGCGTTCAAACCCGCACCCGCCGCGCCGGCGCATGGCCGTCGGCCCGGCAGCGCGTGCCCTGCCGCGGCCGCACCGGGGCTCTCACGACGGATCCGGCTCGCGCAGCTCGATGTAGGCGAGCGCGCGCAGCTCGACCACCCAGTCCTCGTAGGCCTGCTCGAACCGGCGCTCGCGCAGCATGCTGCGAACCTGCTCGCGCCGCTGCTCGGCCGTCAGCTCGAGCGCGCGGCGCTCGAGCACCTGGATCAGGTGGACGCCGAATCGGCTGCGCACCGGATCGGAGATCGCCCCCAGCGGCAGCCGGCTGGCCGGCTGCTCGAACTCGGGCACCATCATGCCGGGCGAGAACCATCCCAGGTCGCCGCCCTGCGCGGCCGACCCGTCCTCGGAGAAGGCACGCGCAGCGTCCTCGAAGCGGCGTGCGCCGGACTCGATCTCGCGCTTGATCTCGGCCAGGCGCGCCGCCGCCTGCTCGGCACTGGCCCGCGGCGACACGCGCAGCAGGATATGGCGCGCGCGCGTCTGCACCAGCGCCGGGTCGGCCGCTTCACGCCGGTCGAGCAGCTTGAGCAGGTGAAAGCCGGCGCCACTGCGCAGCAGCTGCGGGTGCACCTGTCCGGGCTGCAGCGTGGAGGCGGCCTCGACGAACAGGTCGGGCAGCCGGGACAAGGGACGCAACCCGATCTCGCCGCCACGCTCGCGGCCAGCGTCGTCGGACAACTCGCGCGCGACGGCCTCGAAGGGCTCGCCGGCGCGCACGCGCGCCAGCGCCGCCTCGGCACGCGCGCGGCGCTCGGCGACGCCGGCCGCGTCGGCACCCTCGGGCACCGCGACCAGGATCTGCGCCAGGTTGATCTCCACGGCGGTGCCGGCGGCCTGCGCGCGCGCCGCCAGCTCGCGGTCGATCTCGTCCTCGCCGACGACGATCCGGCCGACCACCTCGCGCTCGCGCGTGCGCTCGACCAGGATCTGGTCGCGCAGGCTGGCGCGGAAGCGCCGCATGTCCATCCCCTGCGCCTGCAGCGCCTGGCGCAGCTGGTCCGGCGTGAGCTGGTTCTGCGCCGCGACGCTGGCGACCGCGCGGTCGAGCTCGGCGTCGTCGACCCCGCCACCGACCTCGCGAGCATGCGTGACGACGACACGCTCGTCGATCAGCTGGTCCAGCGCCTGGCGGCGCCAGGCCGACGTCGGCTGTGGCGGCTGGCCGGCGCGCGCGGCCGCCTGCCGCAGCGCCTCGATGCGCGCCTGCACCTCGACCGCGGTCACCAGCTCCTGGTTGACGATCGCGACGATGTGGTCGCCCGGCGCGTCCTGCACCGGCGCCGGCGCGCGCACCTGCGCGGTCGCCGACAGCACGCCGGCCAGCAACGCCGTCGCCAGGGTGGCCGCGCGCAGCACGGCCCATGCCTGGCGGCCGGGTCGGGTCCGTCGGGCGGCTGGGGTCAGGGGAGGTTCGAAGGCCATGCAAGGGGCTCCTCGCCATGCTCGTCGCGCAGCAGGCGGTAACCGGGGATATTGTCCTTCAAGACCCGCAGCGGGTTCGTCCCGAGCCGCGACAGCCCGACGAGCTCGAGCTGAAGCATCAGCCGCGTCGTCGCCTCGCTGCGCCCGGTCGAGACGCGCTCGGAGACGATGCGCGCGATCCAGCATCCGGCGTCGAACTCGACGCCGAGCAGCGAATCGGTGATGCGGCTGTCGCGCATGCTGTAGGCGATGCGGCCGACGCCGTACCAGCGGCCGCGGCACTCCGCCTGTGCGGCCGCGGGCGACGCGGCCCTGGCCCCGTCGGCAGCCGGCGCACCGGTGGCCGCGGCTTCCTGCTCGGCGATCGCCCGCGCCGCGGCCATCGCGGCCGCCCCCAGCGGCCACTGCCAGCCGACCTCGACCTGCTCGCTGGTCCCGCGCGCGAGCCGGTAGCGCACGTCGATGGTCCGAAACGGCCCCGGCGACCAGTTGGCGCCGAGCACCGATCGGGTCAGCCGCCCGAGGTCGGGGCTGTACTGCATCGACGCGTCCAGACCCAGGCGTGGTAGCAGCGTCGTCGACCCCAGCAGCAGCAGGTCCGAGACGCTGCGCTCCAGCGGTGGTCCATCGGCGCTGCCGTCGGGCTGCGGCGCGACGCGCTGGTCGCGCAGCAGCACCCGCTGCACCACGCCCAGCCGCAGCAGTTCGGCGCCGCTGGCGGGGTCCAGCAGCCGGCTCGTCACCCCGAGCGTGAGCTGGTCGGCATCGGAGACGCGGTCGACGCCCGCGAAGGCGTTGCGCGCCCAGACCGAGTCGAAGTCGAAGTCGCGCGCCCAGGCGTCGAAGTTGGGCAGCCTGTCCTGGCGCCGGTAGGCGGTGCGGACGTACAACGCGCGCGGCTCGAGCGTCTGCCGCAACGCGCGGCCGAAGAACGTCGCGTCGCGTTCGAAGACCAGCCCGGCGTCGACCGAGGCGCTGGGGATCCAGCGCGACGCCGTCGTGCGCCCGTCGGCCATCGGGTCGTCGGTGCGGTACCAGGCCCCGTTCAGCGCCAGCCGCGGCACCAGCCAGCCGCCGGGTCGCCGCAGCGGCCACGCGAGGTCGGCCACCGCGTGCCAGCGCCAACCCTGGGGGCGGTCGGCGTCGACGTCGCCGCCGGGCCGTTCGAAGCGGTTGAGCTCGCTCGTCAGCCGCCATTGCAGTGGCCCCTGCGCGGCCTCGGCCAGCACACCGAGCTGCGGCCGCCGCGCGTACGGGGCGACGACCGGCGCGCCCGGGTCCTGCAGCACCTGCCAGTCCTGCAACTGCGCCCAGGCCTGTCCCTGCCAGCTGCGCCACTGCCATGGCCGCTCGACACGTGCACGCGATGCGAGCAGACGCGGCCAGGGCCCAGGGGTGGCGCGCGGGAAGTCCTTCCACCAGTCGTCGTCGGAGACGCGCGCCAGATCCACCTCCAGCGTGGTCCGACGCCCGGCGCGCTGCCGGTGCTCCCACTCCAGCGCATAGCGCGAGCGACGCGCGGCGCGGTCGTCGGGCAGGCCGTCGAGCCGGACCTCGCCGCGCCAGCGCGGCTCCAGGTAGCGGAATTCGGCCTCCAGCCCCAGGCCGCGACGCGTGCTCAGGCGCGGCGCAAGCGTCAGGTCGCGGTTTGGCGCCAGGTTCCAGTAGTACGGGACCGAGACCTCGAAGCCGCTGCGGCTGTCCAGATCGAGGGTCGGCGGCAGCCAGCCCGACTTGCGCGCGTCGGTGACGGGAAAGCTCAGGCTCGGCAGCGCCAGCAGCGTCACGCCCTGGAACTGCAGCCGCGCCGCCTCGGCCACACCCTCGTTGGCGTCGAAATCGATCGCCACCGATCGCGCACGCAGCTCCCAGTCCGGCCGCTCGTCCGGCGACGCCGGACGCGCGCAGCTCGTGTAGGCGAAGTCCTCGGCGCGCAGCCGCGTGCGGCTGGCCAGGTCGATGCGCGAGGCGCTGCCGCGCGTGCCGCGGTCGAGGAAGTCGAACTCCGTCGCGAGGCACCAGCCGCTGAAGTCGCGCACCCCGAGGTCGATCTCGGTGCCGCGCAGGACCAGCCCCTCGCGCTCGACGACGACGCGGCCGCTCGCGGTCGCGCGAGCGGTGTCGGCCCGGTAGTCGAGGCGGTCGGCGCGGATGCGAAGACCGCCCTGGCGCAGCTCGACCTCGCCCTCGGCGCGACTGCGGCCGTCGGGCGTGCTCGACAGTCGGTCGGCCTGCAGCGTCACCGGCAGCCGCGGCGCATCGTCGGCCGCCCGCAGCGGCGCCGCCGCCTGGATACACAGCAGCAGCAGCAGCCAGGGGCGGGCGGGGGCGCAGCGCATCGGCATTCCTACAATCGATTATCCATGTCGACTTCCGCCTCCCCCGACACGGCCGGGACGCAAGACGCCGTCAGCTGGCCCGACCCTGCGCGCCGCGCCGCCTTCGGCCGCTGGCTCGCCGAGGTCGGCCCGCGCCACGGCCTGCAGCCGCAAACGCTCGCGCCGGCGTCGGCCGATGCGAGCTTCCGCCGCTACCTGCGCATCCAGGGCGACGCGGCGAGCTTCATCGTCATGGACGCGCCGCCGCCGCATGAGGACGTCCGCCCCTTCGTCCACGTCGCCGCGCTGATCGGCGCCGCCGGACTGCACGCGCCGCGCGTGCTCGAGGCCGATCCGGCACAGGGCTTCCTGCTGCTCGACGACCTGGGCCGGCGGCTCTACCTGGATGCGCTGCGCGAGGCCGACCCCGCCGAGGCCGACCGCCTGATGCGCGATGCGACCGCGGCCCTCGTGCAGTGGCAGCTTCGCGTCCCCGCCGACACCCTGCCGCCATACGACGGGGCGCTGCTGGCGCGCGAGCTGGCGCTGTTCCCCGAGTGGTGCGTGCGCGGCAAGCACCACATCAGCTGGGGCGATCGCGAGCGCGCGATCTGGGACAGGACCTGCCGGCTGCTGATCGACGCCGCGCTCGCGCAGCCGACGGTCGCGGTGCACCGCGACTGGATGCCGCGCAACCTGATGGTCGCCGATCCGAACCCCGGCATCCTCGACTTCCAGGATGCGGTTCGCGGCCCCGTCACCTACGACCTGGCGTCGCTGCTGCGCGACGCCTTCGTCTCCTGGGACGAGGAGCGCGAGCTCGACTGGGCGGTTCGCGCATGGCAGGCGGCGCGCGACGCCGGCGTGCCGCTGGGCGAGGCTTTCGGGTCCGACTTCGGCGGCTTCTGGCGCGCGCTCGAGTGGATGGGGCTGCAGCGCCACCTGAAGGTGCTCGGCATCTTCTGCCGGCTCGAGCTGCGCGACGCCAAGCCTCAGTACGCGCGCGACCTGCCGCGCTTCTTCGGCTACGCGACGCGGGTGGCGCACCGCTACGCCGAGCTGCGCCCGCTGCTCGCGCTGCTGGAGCCGATGTCCGGGCCGCTGGTGCAGCGCGGGCTGACTTTCTGAGCGTGCCCAGGGCCAGGCTGCGCCCGCCCCGCTCCCCGCAGCGGACGAGAGAACTTGCGGCGGCCCGGCATCTTCCGTTTCTCTGCGGCGAGCGCCGGCGAACGGCCTCGGCCGCCTGCCGCACACCGCGGGCTCACCCGCATTTTCGTGCCGCATTCGCGCCGCCTATGATGCCCGGCCGCGATGCCGATCGCGGCCGCGCGCGCCACGAGGGCGCTCGCGCCTGCCGCATCGGGGGCTAGTCCAGGCCCGCACCCATCCCGCGACCACCGAGGTGTTCATGAAGAGCTTGCGTTCCTGGCTGATCACCGCCGTCGCGGTCGCGGGCCTCGTGGCTTGTGGGGGCGGCGACCCGTACGTCCCCGGCAGCGACGGTCCCGCCGGCGCGCCGACGACCAAGGGTGCGTTCAGCGCCGTTGTCTCGTTCGGCGACAGCCTCAGCGACATCGGCACCTACAAGCCGGCGACCTCGCTGGCCGGCAACGGCACGCCGCCGTTCTTCGGCGGCAAGTTCACGACCAATGCGACGACCGACCCGGTCAGCCCGGGCGACGATGCGCCGCTGTGGATCGACCGCGTCGCCGGCGCGCTCGGCCTCGTCGTCACGCAGGCCGAGATCGGATTCGCCGGCAGCTCGGTCAAATGCCCCGCGGCGTCGGTCCCGGCGCTGGCGACCACCTGCACCGCCTATGCGCAGGGAGGCGCGCGCGTCACGGACCCGGAGGGGATCGGCAAGGCCGGCGGCGCGCTGACGGTGCCAGTCAAGACGCAGATCGCGAACCACCTGGCGGCCTTCGGCGGCTTCGACGCCGACGACCTCGTCGTCGTCTGGGCCGGTGCCAACGACGCCCTGGTCCAGTTCGGCGTCTTCGCCGCGACCGCGGCGCAGATCCAGGCGCAGGCCGCCGCCGGCGCGCTGACCCCCGACCAGGCCAACGCCCTGCTGCTCGACGCGCAGTTGCAGGCGCTCGGCGCGATGAAGCAGGCGGCGATCGAGCTCGGCGGCTATATCCGCAGCGACATCCTCGACAAGGGGGCGCGCTACGTCGCTGTCATGAACCTGCCGGACATCGCTTCCACCCCGTTCGGTCAGTTGGTGCCCGCCAGCGCGCGGCCGGTGCTGACCGCGCTGTCGGAGAACTTCAACCTCTGGCTGCGCGAGTCCCTCAGGGACCAGCCGGTGCAGCTGCTCGACATGTTCGCCTTCTACCGCGAGCTGCTCGCCGACCCGACAGGCTTCGGCTTCGTCGACATCGTCACGCCGGTTTGCAGTGCCGCGGCGATCGAGGCGCTGACCGGTGGTGCGGTCACCGACGGTTCGTCGCTGTTCTGCAACGCCACGCCCGGGGCGCCGTACAACACGCTGGCTGCGGGTGCCGACATCGACAACTGGCTCTTTGCCGACGGCGTGCACCCGACCCGCGGCGGCCACGCGGTGATCGCCGCGCAGGTGCTCGACGAGCTGCGCGCGTTCGGCTGGATCGACTGACCGCCCACTGGGGAGCCAAGCCATGCGAATCCTCGTTCCCACGCTCCTGGCGGCCGGCCTGGCCGCGTCCGCCGCGCCAGCGGTGCACGCGCAGGACAACAGCCTGATGGTCGGCGTCACGCGCTACACGACCGACTCGAAGAGCAACGGCATCTCCGGGGTCGGCGTGCCGCCGGGGGCCGATGCCGAGACCGGCGACGCGACGACGCTGCTGCTGGTCTACGAGCGCGCGCTGACGCCGCGCCTGTCGGGCCAGCTCGTGCTCGGCATCCCGCCGCGCATCGAGGCGCGCGCCACCGGCAGCGTCGCCTTCCTCGGCGACGGCGTGCTGTCGGCGCGCAACGTCTCTCCGACGCTGATCGCCAAGTACTACCTCGCCGACCCGTCGGCGCGCTGGCGCCCGTACCTCGGCGCCGGCATCAACTACACGCGCTTCGTCGACATCCGCTCGACCCTGGCCGACGATGTGAAGATGAAGGACTCGACGGGCTGGGTGCTGGAAGCCGGCGTCGCCTACGCGATCGACCCGCGCTGGGGGCTGTTCGGCAGCGTCGCGCGGCTCGATGTCCAGAGCGAGGTCGTCGCCGTCGGCGCCACCGTGCTGACGACGAAGATCGACTTCCGCCCGGTGACCTACAGCTTCGGCGCGTACTACCGGTTCTGATCGGGGCGGCGCTCAGCCCATCGCCCGTACGACGCGGTCGGCGAGCTCCCGAAGCCGCTCCAGGCCAGGCTCCTTGCGCGGCCAGGCCAGGCCGACACCGTCGCCATCGTGGCGCGGCAGCACGTGCAGGTGCAGGTGGGGCACCGTCTGCCAGCCCGCCGGTCGATTCGCCTGCAGCACCGTGATGCCGGCTGGCGCGAAGGCCTGCTGCACCGCGATCGCGACCCGGCGCGCGGTGCGCATCAGCGCCGCCGCCTCGTCGTCGCTGCAGTCCATCAGGGTCGCCACCGGTCGTCGCGTGGCGACGATGACGTGGCCGTCGTTGACCTGTCCGGCGTCCATGAAGGCGAACACGAGCGCGTCCTCGCAGACCCTGGCGCACGGCAGCTCGCCGCTGGCGAGGCGCTCGAAGATCGTGGGCATCGCGCGGCGCGGCAGCGGCGGTCAGCTCGGCGTCGGCGTGCCCGACATGCGGTCGAACTTCAGGAAATACTGGCGCGCCAGGGCGACCAGCTGGGCCTGGGTCGGCTGGTCGACCGTCTCCCAGCCGACGATGTGCGGCGCCAGCGCAGGCCGGTGCTTGTCGACGTAGTGGCGGAAATCGGCCATCGCCTGGTGCGAGCCGGTGACCAGGATCTCGGGGATGCCCGCCAGCGCGTCGCACACCTCGCCGAAGAACTCGTGCTCGGTGCGCACCGTGCTGCCGTGGTAGGCGGTGTGGTGCGAGTGCGCCTTGATCCTCTGCGCCTGAACGTGCTCGGCGTCGAACTGCAGGATCTCGGCGGTCTTGTGGTCGATGCGGACCACGGCATGGAAGGTCGTCATGGGAGTCTCCGAAAGAGGGGGGATGCAGCCGGATGCAGGCGGGCGCGCCCCGCGTCGCGGCGCGCGTCAGCGGGCAGCCCGCTCGCGTCGCGACTCGCAATCGACGCAGCGCAGCGCCCAGGGCTCGACCTTGAGCCGATCGTAGGGGATGTCCACGCCACAGTCGACGCAGCTGCCGTAGTCGCCTCGCCCCAGGCGGTCCAGCGCCGCGACCACGGCGTCGAGCTCGCGCCGCTCGTGCGCGGTCAGCGCGTTGGCGATCTCGCGCTCGGGCAGCCGCTGCGGCGCGTCGTCGCCGTCCTGCGTCAGCATGTCGTGCGCGCGCTCGGCCTCGCTGCGCCCGCGCAGGTGCTCGTCGAGCTGGCGCCGCAGCGCGTCGCGCCGCTGCTCGAGCTCGGCCTGCAGCAGCGCGCGCTGGCCGCTCGTCAACAAGGTGCTCATGAAACCTCCCGCAATGTCGTCGGGGTGCATGATGCGCCACCGGCGGTCGGTCCCGATTGACTGCCGTCAAGTGAGCGAGAGGCGGCCCTCGGCCCTTCGGGCGGCCGCGCAAGCCTGCTGCCGTGCTGCGCACCCTTCAAGGTGGCTCTCCAGCCCCGAGCCCGAGGTCCTCCTAGAATTTCCACCCATGCAAGCCCTGCCGAGCCGCTGCGAGGTGCTGGTGGTCGGCGCCGGGCCCGCCGGCAGCGCCTGCGCGCAGATGCTCGCGCGTGCCGGGCGCGAGGTCGTGCTCGTCGACCAGCATGCATTTCCGCGCGACAAGACCTGCGGTGACGGCCTGATCCCGGATGCGCACGCGGCCCTGGCGCGGCTTGGGGTGCTCGACGAGGTGATGGCGCTGGCGCAGCCGGTGCAGCATGTCAGCTGCTTCGGATCGCGCGGCGGGCGCATCGACGTGCCGGGGCGGCTCGCGGTGCTGCAGCGACGCGTGCTCGACCATGTGCTGGTGCGTGCCGCCGAGGGGGCCGGCGCACGGCTGCTGCCACCGGCGCGCTTCGAGGCGCCGCTCGTCGACGGCGACCGCGTGGTCGGGGCACGGCTGCGCGCCGGCGAGAGCGCGCACGAAATCGCCACGCGCTGGGTCGTGCTCGCGACCGGCGCGCCGCCGCAGGCGATGATCGCCGCCGGGCTCAACGAGCGCCGCGGCCCGAGCGGCGTCGCGCTGCGCGGCTACGTGCGCCACGACGCGATGCGCGAGCGCATCACGACGCTGCAGATCGTCTGGCACCGTCGCCTCGCCGGCGGCTACGGCTGGATCTTCCCGCTGCCCGGCGGCGTGTTCAACATCGGCGCCGGCATCACCGGCACCTACGCCGAGCGCACGCACAACCTGCGCGAGCTCTTCGCCGCCTTCTGCGAGCTTCACGCCGACGCGCGCGCCCTGGTCGACGGCGGGAGCTGGGACGGCAAGCTCGAGGGCGCGCCGCTGCGCTGCTCGCTGACCGGCGCGCGGCGATCGCGCCCCGGCATGCTGGCCACCGGCGAGGCGATCGGCAGCACCTACGCGTTCACCGGCGAGGGCATCGGCAAGGCGATGGCCACCGGCATGATGGCGGCCGACGCGATCGCCGGCGGCGACGCCGACGCCGCCGTGCGGGCGCGCTACGAGGCCGCGCTGCGCGAGCTCGAGCCGCGATTCGCGCTGTACCAGAAGGCCGAGCATGTCAATCGCCGGCCCTGGCTCACCGACCTCGTGATCTGGCGCGCCAACCGCAGCCCGCGCATCCTGCGCCGCATGAGCGGGGTGCTGGAGGAGACGCAGAACCCGGGCCGGCTGCTGAGCTGGCGCGGGATCGGCAAGCTGATGTTCGAGTAGCCGGGCGGCGCCGCGTCGGGCAGCTCCGCTCGCCGCCCTCGTGCAAGGCCTTCGGCCGACAATAGGCCGAGCCCGCCGCTACCGACCGTCCCGCCATGCCCGCGATCCCCGTCCCCCGCTTCGACGAGTTCTACCGCCATGGCGAGCTGACACGGCTACTGCAGGACTACGCCGACGCCGCGCCGCAGCTGGTCGAGCTGCGATCCATCGGCAGCAGCCACGAGGGACGCGACATCTGGCTCTTGGTGGTGACGAACACCGCCACCGGCGCCGACACCGACAAGCCGGCGCTGTGGGTCGACGGCAACATCCACGCCGCCGAGCTGACCGCGGGCACCGCGTGCCTGTATTTCCTGCACCAGCTCGTCGCCGGCCACGGCGAAGACCGCGAGATCACGCAGTTGCTGGACACGCGCGCGGTCTATGTGTGCCCGCGCCTGAACCCCGACGGTGCCGAGCTGGCGCTGGCCGACCGGCCGCGCCATATCCGCAGCTCGACCCGCCCCTACCCCTGGGACGAGGACGCGGTCGAGGGCCTGACGGTGCAGGATGTCGACGGCGACGGTCGCGTGCTGTCGATGCGCGTCCCTGACCCGCACGGCCCGTACAGGAAGCACCCCGACGAGCCGCGGCTGATGGTGCCGCGCGCGCCGGGCGAGTTCGGCGGCGAGTACTACCGCGTGATGCCCGAGGGGTTGCTGACGAACTGGGACGGGTTGACGATCAACGTCAACAAGGACCGCGAGGGGTTGGACCTGAACCGCAACTTCCCGTCGTACTGGCGGCAGGAGTTCGAGCAGCCCGGCGCCGGCCCCTACCCGACGAGCGAGCCCGAGGTGCGGGCGATGGTCGACTTCGTCGTCCGCCATCCGAACATCGGCGCGGCGGTGAGCTTCCACACCCACAGCGGCGTCATCCTGCGACCGATGGGCACGCAAAGCGACGACGACATGACGCCCGAGGACCTGTGGATCTACAAGCGGCTGTCGGACCTGGGCGCCGAGCTCACCGGCTACCCGGCGGTGAGCCTCTACCACGAGTTCAAGTACCACCCCAAGGAGACCATCACCGGGACCCAGGACTGGGTCTACGAGCACCTCGGCGCACTGTTCTGGACGGTCGAGATCTGGGCCCCGAACAAGGAAGCCGGGATCACCGACTACCGATGGATCGAGTGGTACCGCGACCATCCGGTGGCGGACGACCTCAAGCTGCTGCACTGGAGCGATACCGCCTGCGGCGGCCAGGCCTACGTCGACTGGCGGCCGTTTCGGCACCCGCAGCTCGGCATGGTCGAGCTCGGCGGCTGGGACAAGATGAACTTCTGGCGCAACCCGCCGCCGTGGCTGCGCGAACGCGAGGCGGCGCGCTTCCCGGCCTGGTTGAAGACGCTGGCGCTGTCGCTGCCGCGGCTCGAGGTGTTGCGCACGGAGGTGCGCGCGCTGGGCGCGGACACCTGGCGCGTGCGCTTCGCGGTCGCCAACGGCGGCTACCTGCCGAGCTATGTCAGCCGGCGCGCGCTCGAGCGCAAGACCGTGCGCGGCACGGTGTTCGAGATCCACCTGCCCGAGGGAGCCTCGCTGGTCGGCGGCGCGGCGCGCACCGTCGGCGGTCACCTCGAGGGGCATGCGCCGCAGGCCTCGCTGCTGGCGTTCCTGCCCAAGCGCGAGATCACCGGCGACCGCGCGGTGGCCGAGTGGATCGTCAGGGCGCCGGTGGGCACCCGCGTCGGCCTGTCTGCACGCGCCGACCGCGCGGGCGCGGTGCGCACCGAGGCGACGCTGGACTGACCCCGAGGCCGGCAGTTGCGCAGTCGCCGATACCCTCGGCGGCAGCCTTGGCGGCCCGTTGACGGTTACGAAGCGGCCACTGATGCCGCGCAGCAGGCCGCCCAAGCGGTCGAGAGTCCCTCGAACGGCGGAGCTGCTGCCTGGACTTGGCGCATGGCCGCGCCGATGTTGGCGATCAGCCGCTCCTGTCAGCCTGGCGCCGGCCGTGCCGTGCTACATTGCGCCCCATGCGTCCCGCAGTCTTCTTTTTTGCCTACTTTTGGTTCTCGCACCGCACGGCGGCTGGAGAGACGATCGCGTAGGCAAGGCAGACGCAGACGACCCCAGAGACCGCCGGCAGCCCCGGCGGTTTTTTGTTGCCGAGGCGCCGCGAACAGGAAGCCCTTGCCATGAGCCCGAAGACCGCCCTGCCCGAGAGCCGCTACGCGCTGAGCGAGAAGACCAGCCAGACCGACGACCAGCGCATCCGCGATGTCGTCCCGCTGCCGCCGCCCGAGCACCTGATCCGCTTCTTCCCGATCGCCGGCACGCCGGTGGAGAAACTCGTCGGCGAGACGCGCAAGTCGGTGCGCGACATCCTGCACGGCAAGGACGACCGGCTGCTCGTCGTCGTCGGGCCTTGCTCGATCCACGACCCGGCGGCGGCGATGGACTATGCGCGCCGGCTGAAGGACGAACGCGCGCGCTGGGCCGGCGAGCTCGAGGTCGTGATGCGCGTCTATTTCGAGAAGCCGCGCACCACGGTCGGCTGGAAGGGGCTGATCAACGACCCCTACCTCGACGGCAGCTTCCGCATCCACGAGGGGCTGCGGATCGCGCGCCAGCTGCTGGTCGACATCGCGCGCCTCGGGGTACCAGCGGGCAGCGAGTTTCTCGACACCATCAGCCCGCAGTACATCGGCGACCTGATCGCCTGGGGCGCGATCGGCGCGCGCACGACCGAAAGCCAGGTCCATCGCGAGCTCGCCAGCGGCCTGAGCGCGCCGATCGGGTTCAAGAACGGCACCGACGGCAACCTGAAGATCGCCTGCGACGCGATCCAGGCCGCGAGCAAGCCGCACCACTTCCTGTCGGTGCACAAGAACGGCCAGGTCGCGATCGTGTCGACGAACGGCAACAAGGACTGCCATGTCATCCTGCGCGGTGGCAAGACGCCGAACTTCGACGCCGCCAGCGTCGCCGCCGCCTGCGCCGAGATGGACGCCGCGAAGCTGCCATGCCGGCTGATGATCGACTGCAGCCACGCCAACAGCAGCAAGCAGCACCAGCGGCAGGTCGACGTCGCGCACGATATCGCCGCCCAGCTCGCCGCCGGCAGCCGCTGCCTCTTCGGCGCCATGGTCGAGAGCCACCTGCACGACGGGGCGCAGAAGTTCACCCCCGGCAAGGACGACCCGGCGCAGCTCGCCTACGGGCAGAGCATCACCGATGCGTGCATCGGCTGGGACGATACGCTGACCGTGCTGGAAGCGCTGGCCGAAGGCGTGACGGCGCGCCGGCGCCACGCGCGCTGAACGCGCCGCCGGGCCGGCTTCAGCCGGGCGGCGAGGCGCTCGGCTCGGACGCCTCGCCCTCGATCTCGGCCCACAGCGCCTCGCCGGCGACCTTCACACCGACGCTGGCCAGCTCGACACCCGCGCCGGGCTCGCTCGGGTGCAGCACCCACAGGCCGTCGGCGCCGCGCCGGTACAGGTCGCAACGCCGAGGGTCGACGTCGACCAGCAGGTATTCCTGCAGCGACGCCAGCATCCGGTAGGCAGCGAACTTCGGGCCGCGGTCGAAGGCGGCGGTCGCCGGCGAGAGCACCTCGACGACCAGCACCGGCTCGCGCTTGACGAGACGGTCGGCGGCGTCGGCGGCGCTGCAGGTGACCATCAGGTCGGGGTAGAAGAAGGCGTCGGCGGCCTCGACGCCGAGCTTGACGTCGCCCGCATAGACGCGGCAGGGGCTGCCGCGCAGCGATTGCCGCAAGGCGACGACCAGGTTGAGCGCCACCGTATTGTTGCGGTCCTCGCCACCCGCCATCGCGAAGACCTCGCCGGCGACGAATTCATGCCGCAGCGGCTGCCCGGCCTCCCAGGCGAGAAACTCGTCGGCGCTCAGCGTCGGGCGGGGCAGGGCTCGTCCCATGGTCGGTCGCGGCGGGCAGGGCAGGTCGACGCGCTCAGTCTACGCCCGCTGCCGTCCCGGCGTCGATCAGCAGGGCGCGGAAATCGTTGACATTGGTGCGCGTCGGCCCGGTGACGACCGCATCGCCGAGCGCGCCGAAGAAGCCGTGGCCGTCGTGCGCGTCCAGCCGCTCGCGCGGCGGCAGGCCGAGCGCCCAGGCGCGCGCCAGCGTATCCGGGCCGGCGACGGCGCCGGCGATCTCCTCGCTGCCGTCGACACCGTCGGTATCGGCGGCCAGCGCGTGGATGCGCGGGTGGCCGTCGATCGCGATCGCCAGCGCGAGCAGGCACTCGACATTGCGGCCGCCGCGGCCGGCCGACTCGCCGCCGCGCAGCGTGACCGTCGTCTCGCCGCCGGACAGCAGCACGCAAGGCGGCGCGAAGGGCTGGCCGCGGTTCGCCGCCTGCAGCGCGATCGCCGCCAGCACGCGGCCGACCTCGCGCGCCTCGCCCTCGATCGCGTCGCCCAGGATATGCGCGCCAAGGCCGGCCTCGCGCGCGACCGCCGCCGCCGCCTCCAGCGCCTGCTGCGGCGCGGCGACGATGCGCGTCTCGACGCCAGCCAGCCGCGGGTCGCCCGGCTTGACCGACTCGCCGCGGCCGCTCGCGAGCAGCTCCTGCGCCGACGCCGGCAGCGCGATACGGTGGCGGCGGACGATCGCCAGCGCATCGGCGCAGGTCGTGGGGTCGGCTACGGTCGGGCCGCTGGCGATATCGATCGGGTCGTCGCCGGGGACGTCGGAGATCAGCAGGCCGAGCACGCGCGCCGGGTGGCAGGCCGCGGCGAGCCGCCCGCCCTTGATCGCCGAAAGGTGGCGGCGCACGCCATTCATCTCGGCGATCGTCGCCCCGCTGGCCAGCAGCGCGCGGGCGACCGCGACCTCGTCGTCCAGCGTCAGCTCCGGCAAGGGCAGCGGCAGCAGCGCCGACCCGCCGCCCGAGATCAGGCACAGCACCAGGTCGTCGGCCGACAGCCCCTGAACGAGTCTCAGCATGCGCGCCGCTGCGGCCTGCCCGGCGGCGTCGGGAACCGGGTGCGCGGCCTCGACGATCTCGATGCGCTCGCAGGCGGCGCCGTGGCCGTAGCGCGTGACGACGAGCCCGCTGACGCGATCCAGGCCGCCGTCGCGCCAATGCTGCTCGACCGCCTGCGCCATCGCGGCCGAGGCCTTGCCGGCGCCGACGACGACGACACGGCCGCGCACCTCGGCCAGGTCGGGCAGCTGCGGCGGCACGCAGCGCGCCGGTTGCGCCGACGCGACCGCAGCGTCGAACATCCGGCGCAGCAGCGCCCGCGCCGCGTCCGGGTTCACCGCGGCGACACCTGCGCCGCGGGCCCTGCCGCTGCCGCCAGCGCGGGCTCGGGCACCGCCGGCTCGGCCAGCGGCTGCCCGACGCGCGCCCGCTGCAGCCATCCCAGCCCGGCTTCGGTCGTCGTCGCGGGGAGATATTCGCAGCCGACCCATCCGCCGTAGCCGATGCGGTCCAGGTGCGCGAACAGGAAACCGTAGGCGATCTCTCCGGTTCCGGGTTCGTGGCGCCCCGGGTTGTCGGCGATCTGGACATGCCCGATCCGCGCCAAGTGGCGCTGCAGCGTCGTCGCCAGCTCGCCCTCGCTGCGCTGCGCGTGGTAGACGTCGTACTGGACGAAGGCGTTGTCGGCGCCGACCTCGTCGAGCAGGTCCAGCGCCTGCTGCGTGCGGTCGACGAAGAAGCCGGGGACGTCGAAGCGGTTGATCGGCTCGACCAGCAGATCGATCCCGGCGCGCCTCAGCGCCTCGGCCGCGAAGCGCAGGTTGGCCACGAGCGTGCGCCGCAGCGTCGCCGCGCCGGCGCCGTCCGGCGCGCAGCCGGCCAGGCAATTCAGCCGCGGCACGCCGAGCACGGCCGCGTAGTCGATCGCACGCGCGACGCCGGCACGGAACTCCGCCGCGCGGCCTGGCAGCGCGGCGATGCCGCGATCGCCGCGCTGCCAGTCGCCGGCCGGCAGGTTGTGCAGCACCGCCTGCAGGCCATGCGCGTCGAGCCGGGCGCGGATCTCCGCTGCCGGCCAGGCGTAGGGGAACTGGAACTCGACGGCGTCGAAGCCGGCGCGCCGCGCGCGCTCGAAGCGGTCGAGAAAATCGACCTCGGTGAACAGCAGCGTGAGGTTGGCGGCAAAACGAGGCATGGCGGGGCATCGTCCGAAGCGGCGTGGCGTCGGCATCGCCGCGGCCCGCGCGAGCTTACAGCTTCAGCTCCAGCCGCAGCGCCCAGCTTCGCGCCGACGGCGTCAGCGTGCGCTCGGTCGCCACCGCCGCACCGGCGTCGACGCGCTCGAAGTCCTCGCTCGTTCGCGGCAGCAGGTTGCCGGCGCTGACGCGCAGCGCCGCCGACGGGCCGATCGTCCAAAGCAGGTAGGCGTCGACGATGCGGCGCGTGCTGACGCCGACGCGCCGCCCGGTGTCGACCTGGGTCTCGTAGGCCGGCACCCAGTCGAGGTCGGCGCCGAGGCGCAGCGGCCAGCCGCGCGGCGACCAGTCGGCGCCGAGCTTGGCGCTCGCCGAGGGCTGGCGGTCCAGCCGGTCGTCGGGGCCGGGAATGCCGGCCACGCTCGATTGGTACAGGCTCAGGCTGGCGCGCAGGTCGATGCGCGGCCATGCGTCGCCTGCAGCCGGGGCGGAGCCCGTGGCCGCCGTGACACGGCCGGCTTCGCCGCGCGCGCCCGCCCCATGTCCCAGCAACTCGGCGAGCCGTCCCTTGGCCTCCAGCTCCAGCCCGCGCGTCGTCGCGTCGCCGACATTCTCGGTCCGCGCGACCCAGCGCGGCACCGGGCTCCAGGGCACGTCCTCGAGCCGCGTGACGCTGCGCATCAGCTCGCTCAGCCGGCGCTGGAAGACGCCCACGCTGAGCACGCCGCCGCCGGCCGGGTAATGCTCCCACGCGAGGTCGATGCCGCTGGCCAGCTCGGGGCGCAACGCCGGGTTGCCGATGCGGTCGGGCGCGGTCGGCTCGTTCGGGCCGTCCAGCGGCCAGCGCGTATCGGGGCGCGGGCGGCCGACCAGGTCGGATGTCGCCGGCGCGCGCCAACTGCGCGTCAGGCTGGCGCGCCACTGGTTGCGGCTGGCCGGATCGGGCCTGAAGACCGCGTGCAGCAGCGGCGTCCACACGCCATGCCGGTTGCGCACGCGCGCAGCGTCGCCGAGCAGCGGGTCGGCCTCGCCGGCGGTCTCGATGCCCTCCCAGCGCAGCCCGGCCTGCACGCTCCAGCGGCGCGACGGGCTCCACTCGTCCTGCAGGTAGGCCGCCGCGCGCGTGCGGCGCGCCTGCAGCTCGGCGCCGAAATCGGCCAGCAGCGGCACGCCGCCCTCCAGCAGGCTGCGCGATTCGCGCCGGCGCTGCAGCTCGAGCTCGGCGCCGGCGACGAGCTCGTGCATCGCATCCGGCGCCGGCGCGCGCAGCCGCGGCGGGGCGGGCTGCATGCCGCGGCGCGTCGGCCCCGCCGACGCCTCGTCGCCGCCTTCGTCGGCGCCGGTCTCGCGCCCGGATCCGCCGCCACCGCGCCACGATGCGGCATCGCGCGCCGGCGGCGCATCGGCCTCGTCGCCTCCGAGCAGCAGCGACCATTTGGCGCGCAAGGCCAGGCTCGTCTGCGCGCTGCGGCCCATGTCGTCGATGCGGCGCGCCGGCAGCGCGTCCTCGGCGTGGTCGAACTCGTCGCGCCCGCCCGCGCTGCGCGACTGCCAGCGCCCGAGGTTCGCGCCGAGCTCGGCGCGCGCCCCCGAGGCCAGCCGTTCGCGCCACTGCGCGTTCAGCCGCCCCGCGGTGAACCGGCTCTCGCTTTCGGACCGCGCCAGCTCGTTCGGCGGGATGCCGGCGATCGCCTGCCAGGCGCTGCGCGAGCCGTTCTCGTTGCGGGCGTGGAACACGCTGGGCGAGATCGTCAGCGATTCGCCCGGCTCGCCCAGCCCCCACTGCAGCCGCGCGCTGGCGTGCACGCCGCGACGCAGGCCCTGCGCCAGCCGCGACTCGCGCCACAGATCGACCACCTCGGCGCCGGCCTCGTCCTCGGTGCCGGTCGTGATCTCGGACGGGCTGCGCGTGCGGCGCTCGAAGACCGTCCCCGAGAAGTTCCAGCTCAGGCCGGCGCGGGCGTCGTTGCGTGTCCAGGCCAGGCGCGGCGACAGTTCGCCGCGCTCGCCGTCGACCCCGATGCGCAGCTCGTCGATGCGCTGGCGCAGCGCCTCGCGCAGCACGATATTGATCGTGCCGGCGATCGCGCGCGCGCCGGTCTCGGCGGTCGGCGCGCGCAGGATCTCGATGCGCTCGACCAGCTCGGGCGAGATCTGCTCGAGCGAGAAGCCGGGCGGGATCGGCTCGCCGTCGATCAGCAGCCGCGTGTAGCCGCTGCCCAGCCCGCGCATCCGCGGCGCGCCGCCGCGGCCCGGCGTGCCGCCGGTCGTGATCCCCGGCAGGCGGCGCAGCACCTCGCCCAGGCTGCTGTCGCCGAAGGCCTCGATCTCCTGCCGGTCGATGACGATCTTGGCCGCGGTCGCGCGCCGGCGCGCCGCGTCGGGGTCGTCGCGGCGGCCGGTGACCTCGATGCGTTGCGGCGCTTCGGCCGCGGCGGACGGCTTGGCCTGCCGCGCAGCCTCCTGCGCGGCACCGGACGGCCCGGGGCCGACCGTGTCCGGCCCCACCTCGTCAGCCGCGCCGGGCGCAGGGCCCAGCGCCAGCACGGCGAAGACGGCGGTCGTCAGCGCGGCGGCCATCCGGCCAGGCGGCGCCGTTTCGGGTCGGCCCGGTACCGCCGCGGAGGCCACGAGGCCTCCTGCTGAGGCCGCCGTCTCGATCGAGCGGAGACGTCGTGGGCAGGGCTTGGGGGCGATCACGCGCGCATTGTGCGCATCGCCGCCGGGCCCGTGTGCCGCCCCTGTCGGGGCGTCCGCGCCGGCGTGATCAGCCCGACATGCCCGCGCGACGCGGCGGGACGCGACCAAGCCGCAGCAGCGACGACAGCGCATTGCGCGTCGCAGAGCGGGCGGGGCGCAGGCGGCGGGGCGGGATGGCAGCGGCGCGCGTCATGGGTCGGCTTTCGCGGGTTCTGTCAGTCACCTGGCATGCACGCACCGTGCCAAGGATGCGGCGTGCGATCGTTCACGCGAGCGGTGCGCCCGGTTACGGGTCGCTTACAAGGCCGACGCAGCACGTCACGGCTACGGGCACCCCCACGAACGAGACTTGTCCGACGGTGCCTTCAGGGGCATGCTCCGACGCGACGGCGGGTCGGCGCCCGGCCGGTCGTCGCTCGACCACCGACGGCACGAGGAGACGCCCATGCCCGACCGCCCCCACGTCTGCTTCGACCGCATCCTGCCGCTCGAGCTGATGCGTCCGCAGCGCACCCGGCGCGCCGCTCGCGGCCGCGTGCGCGGCATTTCGCCGATCGGCAAGACCTGGATGAACGGCAGCACGCTGCACGCGCGGTTCATCGGCGGCAACGCGACACAGCGCGCGACCGCACGCGAGCAGGCCGGCTGGTGGACCGACGTGGCCAACCTGCAGCTGGTCTTCGACGATGCGCCGAATGCCGACATCCGCGTCGCCTTCGACGCGGGCGACGGCGCGTGGTCGTACATCGGCACCGACGCACGCCAGATCCCGCTGGACCAGCCGACGATGAACCTCGGCTTCCTCGATGGCGGGACGGCGGCGCACGAGTGGGGGCATGCGATCGGGCTGGCACACGAGCACCAGAACCCGGACGGCGGCATCGAGTGGAACGAGGACATCGTGATCCGCGCGATGGCCGGGCCACCCAACTACTGGGACGCCGCGACGACGCGGCACAACATCCTGCGACGCTACAGCGCCGACCAGATCAACGGCACGCGCTTCGACCCCGAGTCGATCATGCTGTACTTCTTTCCCGCCGAGTGGACGACGAGCGGCATCGGAACGCAGGCCAACGAGGTGCTGTCCGCGCTGGACAAGGCCTTCATCGCCGGCGCGCGGATGTACCCGAAGGCCGGGCCCACGGTCGACGTCGCCACCGAGCTGCTGGTGGGCGCGCGTCGGCGCACCGCGGCGTCGATCGGCAGGTTCGGCGAGGAGGACCTGTTCCGCTTCGTCGTCGACCGCGAGGGCCACCACGTGATCGACACCCGCGGCCCGACCGACGTCGTGCTGAAGCTCTTCGGCCCCGACCAGCCCACACGTCTCGTCGCCGAGGACGACGACTCCGGCTACGCCTACAACGCGCGCATCGGCGCCGACCTGCTGCCCGGGACATACTGGGTGCAGGTGCGGCACTACAACCGCGAGGCGGGGGTCGGGGACTACACGATCAGTGTGCGGCGCATGGAATGACGTGCCGCTCGCGGCCCGCTTGGTCACGGCACGCAAACCAGGGGAGGCCACCCTCGAATGGCAGCTGCGGGACGCAAGGCGACCCTCCCCCCCGCGTCACATCAAGCCGCAGCCACCCCCTGATACCCGCGCGGGATCGCCGCCAGCAGCCGCTGCGTGTAGGCCTCGCGCGGCGCGCGCAGGATCTGCTCGGCGCTGGCCTGCTCGACGACGCGGCCGTCCTTCATCACCAGCACCTCGTCGCTGATGAAGCGCACCACCGCCAGGTCGTGGCTGATAAAGACATAGGCCAGGCCGAACTCGTCCTGCAGGTCCTTCAACAGGTTCAGCACCTGCGCCTGCACCGACACGTCCAGCGCGCTCACGGCCTCGTCGAGCACCAGCACGTCCGGGTTCAGCGTCAGGCAGCGCGCGATCGCCACCCGCTGGCGCTGGCCGCCGCTGAACTCGTGCGGGTACTTGCCGAAGGCGCTGCCGTCCAGCCCGACCTTGACCAGCAGCTCGCGCGCGCGCTGCTCGCGCTCGGCGGTGTCGCGGCCGATGGCGTGGATCTCCATCGGCTCGACGAGCGCACGCCCGATCGTGAAGCGCGGGTTCAGGCTCGCATACGGGTTCTGGAACACGACCTGGATGCGCCGGCGCATCGGCTGGCGCTCGCGGTCGGAGAGCTTCAGGATGTCGCGGCCGTCGAAGATCACCTCGCCGCCGGTGGGCTCGTGCAGCCGCAGCAGCGACAAGCCCATCGTCGTCTTGCCCGACCCCGACTCGCCGACCACCCCCAGCGTGTGGCCGCGCCTGAGCTCGAAGTTGACATCCTGCACCGCCTTGAACTCGCGCTTGCCGAACAGCCCCTGCTTGATGAAGAAGCTCTTGGCCAGCGCGCGCACCTGCAGCACGACCGGCGATCGCGGGTCCTTGGGCTTGGCGACGGCGCGGCTGGCCTCGGCGGTCGGCGCGGCGGCCGCGCCGGCGGCGATGTGGTCGTCGATCACCATCAGCCGCGCCGGGTTCTCGCTCAGGCTCGGGCGGCAGGCCAGCAGCGCCTTGGTGTAGGCATCCTGCGGGGCGGCGAAGATGCGCGCCACCGGCCCCTGCTCGCGGATCACGCCGTGACGCATCACGACGACATGGTCGGCGACCTCGCCGACGACACCCAGGTCGTGGCTGATGAACAGCACGCTCATGCGGTGGCGCTCGCGCAGGCGGCCGATCAGCTCGAGGATCTGGCGCTGGATGGTCACGTCCAGTGCCGTCGTCGGCTCGTCGGCGATCAGCAGCTTGGGCTCGCAGGCCAGCGCCATCGCGATCATCACGCGCTGCTGCTGGCCGCCGGAGAGCTCGTGCGGGTAGCTCGCCAGGCGGCGCTTGGGCTCGGGCATGCCGACCTCGGCGAGCAGTTGCTCGGCGCGCTCCAGCGCCGCGCGCCGGCCCAGCCCGAGGTGGCGCACGAGCGGCTCGACGAGCTGCGCGCCGACGGTGAAGACCGGGTTGAGCGACTGCATCGGGTCCTGGAAGACGCAGGCGATCTCCTTGCCGCGGATCGCCTGCAGCTCGGCCAGCCCCGTCTTCAGCAGGTCGCGCCCCTGCCACAGCACCTGCCCGCTGCGCTCGGCGTTGTCGGGCAGCAGCGCCAGCATCGACATCGCGGTCACGCTCTTGCCGGAGCCCGATTCGCCGACCAGCGCCGCGATCGTGTTCTCGGGCACGTCGAAGCTCACGCCACGGACCGCCTCGGCGACCTGCGGCACCCCGGCGAGCTTGCCCATGCGGAAGCGGACCTTCAGGTCCCGGATCGACAGCAGCGTGCTCACTCCAGCCCCCTCAGCTTCGGGTCGAGCGCATCGCGCACGGCGTCGGCCAGCAGCGAGAACGCGGTCACGAACACCGCCATGAACAGCGTGGCCGCCGCGAGCTGCCACCAGTAGCCCAGGATCAGCTCGCTTTGCGCCTCGGCCAGCATCGTGCCCCAGGACACGTCCTCGACGCCGACCCCCAGCCCGAGGTAGGACAGGATCACCTCGGCCTTGATGAAGCCGACCACCAGCAGGCTCATCCGCACCAGGATGACGTGGCTGACGTTGGGCAGGATGTGCCTGAACATGCGGCTCGTGCGGCTGGCGCCGATCGCCTCGGCGGCGCGCACGTACTCGCGCGAGCCGTGCTTCATGAACTCGGCGCGCACCTGGCGGTACAGCCCGGTCCAGCCGGTGAAGCCCAGGATCAGCACCACGGTGCCGATGCCGCGCCCGAATACGGCGGCGAAGGCGAAGATCAGCAGGATGCCGGGGATCGACTCGAAGACGTTGTACAGCCACTCGAGGAAGTCGCCGACGCGGCGGCCGAAGAATCCCGACAGCGCGCCCAGCACCGTGCCGATCGTCGTCGCGACGATCGCCGCCAGCACGCCGACGAAGACCGAGATCTCGGTGCCCTTGATCGCCTTGGCGAGCACATCGCGGCCGAGCCGGTCGCCGCCCAGCGGCAGCGTCTCGGCCTTCGGCGTCTCGGCGGTGCGGTACTTCTGCGCCGCGGCCTCCCACTCGGCATAGCGCGGCGCCAGCGGGTCGACGTCGGACAGGTCGACGTTCGGGCCCGCGGGCACCTCGATCGCGCCGATCGCCTCCGGCGGGCGCGGCCCGAGGAAGGTCGGCGGCGCGTTGGCGACGCCGACCTCGCGTTGCCAGTCGCGCGCCACGATCCCGGTCCAGGAGGCCAGGATCAGCAGCAGGAAGGCGATCACGACGGCGGCCGAGACGACGCCGACCCGATCGGTCCGGAAACGCCGCCAGGCGGCGTGCCAGACGCCTTCGGAGCGTTCGGCGGCGGCGCCGACGGCGCCGGCCGCGGGGGTCATGACCGCGCTCATTTGAGTTGCACGCGGGGGTCGACCAGCTTGAACAGCAGATCCACCGCCAGGTTGATCAGCATCGTCAGCACCGCGAGGTACACGGCGATCGCCTGGATCACCGGGTAGTCGCTGCGGTTGACCGCCATCAGCACCTCGCGCCCCAGGCCGGGGATCGAGAAGAAGACCTCGATCAGGAACGAGCCGACGAAGACGCTGGGCAGCGCCAGCCCGATATTCGTCAGGATCGGGATCATCGCGTTGCGCAGCACATGCTTGAACATCACCGTGTTCTCGCCCAGCCCCTTGGCGCGCGCGGTGCGCACGTAGTCGTGCCCCAGTTCGTCGAGGAAGAAGGTGCGGTACAGCCGGGTATACGGTGCCAGCGACACCGCCACCGCCAGCATCACCGGCAGCGGCGCGTAGGTCGTCAGGTTGGTCCACACGCTGTCGCTCCAGCCCTGGACCGGGAACCAGCCGAGCAGGAAGCCGAACACATACTGGCCGACGATGACGTAGACGAGGAAGCTGATCGACAGCGCCACCGTGCTGACGACCATGATCGTGCGGTCGGCGACCGACCCGCGCCGGTACGCCACCCACATCGCGATCGGCAGCGCGATCAGCGCCTCCAGCACCAGGATCGGCAGCATCACCGTCAGCGTCGCCGGCAGCCGGGTCGCGAACAGGTTGGCGACCGACTCGTTGGTCGCCCAGCTCTTGCCCCAGTCGAAGGTGACGACGCTCTTCAGGTAGATGCCGAGCTGCACCCACACCGGCTGGTCCAGCCCGAGCTGCTGGCGGATGGCGTCGATCTGCTCAGGCGTCGCGTTCAGCCCGCCGAGGATCTCGGCCGGGTCGCCGCCGAAATACTTGAAGAGGAAAAACACCAGCAGCACGACGCCGAGGATCGTCGGCACCATCTGCCACAGGCGCCGCAGGAGGTAGGCGGCCATGTCGTCGGTCACTCCCGGATCGGGGAAGGCGCGAGTTTAAGAGTGCGCCCGCACGATCCCGCCCCGCGTTAGCCCGCGGTCGCGCCGGCCGGTCCGCCGCGCCCCGACGCCCCCGTCTGGCGCGGGGAAACCCCGATCCCGCCGCTGGCATGCCCCGGTATCGCGCGCGGCACCGCCGATAGACTGCCGGCTTTCGATCGCCTGCCGCGGCGCGCGACCCGCGCCGCACCCCACGAGATGATCCGACCCGTCCTGCTGGCGCTCGCCATGAGCCTGGCGCTGGCCTGCGGCACGGCCTTCGCGCAGGCGCAGCCGGCCGCGGCCGCACAGCCGCCGAAGGTGCTGCGCTATGCCTTCCCGGTCGCCGAGACCGGGTTCGACCCGGCGCAGATCTCGGACCTGTACTCGCGAACGATCGCGGCCAGCATCTTCGAGGCGCCGCTGACCTACGACTATCTCGCGCGCCCGGCCAGGGTCGTGCCGCAGACCGCCGAGTCCTTGCCCGAGATCGGCGACGGCGGCCGCCGATTCACCTTCCGGATCCGGCCGGGCATCTTCTTCGCCGACGACCCGGCGTTCGGCGGCAGGCCGCGCGAGCTGACCGCGGCCGACTACGTCTACTCGATCAAGCGCCATTACGACCCGAAGTTCAAGAGCCCGAACCTGTTCCAGCTCGAGAACGCCGGGCTGCTCGGCCTGTCCGAGTTGCGCAGGCGCGCGATCGAGGCCAGCCAGCCCTTCGACTACGACACCGAGGTCGAGGGCGCACGGGCGCTGGACCGCTATACCTTCGAGCTGCGCCTCGCCGAGCCGGCCCCGCGCTTCCACTACCTGTTCACCGACGGCGGCTCGATGGGCGCGGTCGCGCGCGAGGTCGTCGAGCGCTACGGCGACACGATCATGGCGCACCCGGTGGGCACCGGGCCGTACCGGCTCGCCGATTGGCGGCGCTCGTCGCGGATCGTGCTCGAGCGCAACCCGAGCTACCGCGAGCACGTCTACGACGCCCGGCCGCAGGCCGACGATGCCCAGGGCCAGGCGATCGCGCGCGCCTTCGCCGGGCGCAGGCTGCCGATGATCGACCGCGTCGAGATCAGCATCGTCGAGGAGGTGCAGCCGCGCTGGCTGGCCTTCCTCAACGGCGAGCACGACTTCCTCGACCGCCTGCCCAACGAATTCGCCCCGGTGGCGATCCCGCACAACCAGCTCGCGCCCAACCTGCGCAAGCAGGGCATCGTGATGGAGCGCCAGCCGCTGGTCGACACGACCTACAGCTATTTCGGGATGGAGAACCCGGTCGTCGGCGGCTACACGCCCGAGCGCATCGCGCTGCGCCGCGCGCTGGCGCTGGCCTACGACGTCGAGCTGGAGATCGCGCAGGTCCGGCTCGGGCAGGCGATCCCGGCGCAGGCGATCGTGCCGCCGCAGCTGTCGGGCTACGACCCGGCGCTGAAGACCGAGATGAGCGACCACGATGTCGCGCGTGCCAACGCGCTGCTGGACCTGTACGGCTGGCGCGACCGCGACGGCGACGGCTGGCGCGAGCAGCCCGACGGCAGCACGCTCGCCATCGAGTACGCCGCCCAGCCCGACCAGCTCTCGCGCAAGCTGCAGGAGCTGTGGCGCAAGGCCGCCGAGTCGGTCGGCGTCCGCATGCGCTTCGCGATCGCCAAGTGGCCCGAGCAGCTCAAGGCCAGCCGCGCCGGCAAGCTGATGATGTGGGGCGTGGCCTGGGGCGGCGTCAGCCCCGACGGCAGCTACTTCCTCGACCTGATGTACGGCCCGAACAAGGGCCAGGCGAACCACGCCCGCTTCGACCTGCCCGAATACAACGCGCTGTACGAGCGCCAGCGCGTGCTGCCCGACGGCCCCGAGCGCGACGCGCTGATCCGCCGCGCGATGCGGCTCGGCGTGGCCTACATGCCGTACAAGGCGACCGGCCACCGCATGGCGACCGACCTGATGCACCCGCAGCTCGTCGGCTACCGGCGCCACCCCTTCCTGCGCGATTTCTGGCGCTACGTCGACATCGACACCGCCAGGCTGCCGTGATGAGCGTCGGTGCCTCGCGCGCCTTCCTGTCGGCGTTCCGTCGCGCCGCGATCGCCGTCGTGCTCGGCTGCGCCGTCGTCGGCGCCGCGGCGGCGGGCGAGCCGGGCGCGCCGGGCGACGCGATGCCGGCGCACCAGGCCGGCGCGGCGAAGAAGGTGCTGCGCGTGGCCTTCAACACCGCCGAGACCAGCTTCGACCCGGTGCAGATCAGCGACCTGTACTCGCGCACGATCACGCCGCATATCTTCGAGGGCCTCTACCACTACGACCACCTGGCGCGGCCGGCGAAGATCAAGCCGCTGACCGCAGCCGGCATGCCCGAGGTCTCGGCCGACTGGCGCAGCTGGACCGTGCGCGTCAGGCCCGGCATCTTCTTTGCCGACGACCCGGCCTTCCAGGGCCGGCGGCGCGAGCTGACCGCGCGCGACTATGTCTACTCGATCCTGCGCACCGCCGACCCGGCCAACCGCAGCGAGCTTTGGACCTACATCGCGTCGCTCAAGATCGCCGGCCTGGCCGAGAAGCGCCAGCAGCACCTGGACGCCAGGACGCCGTTCGACTACGACCGCGAGCCCGAGGGCCTGCGCACGCTGGACCGCTACACGCTGCAGATCCGCCTCGTCGACCCCAACCCGCGCTTCCTCGGCGCGCTGGCCGCCTCGGACATCCTGGGCGCGGTCGCGCGCGAGGTGGTCGAGTTCTACGGCGACAGGATCGGCGAGCATCCGGTCGGCACCGGGCCGTTCCGGCTCGCGAGCTGGCGCCGCAGCTCGCGCATCGTCCTCGCGCGCAACCCCGGCTACCGCGAACGCTTCTACGACGCCGAGCCCGCTCCCGACGATGCCGAGGGCCAGGCGATCCGGGCCCGCTTCGAGGGCCGGCGCATCCCGATCGTCGACGAGGTGGAGGTCTCGATCATCGAGGAGGACCAGCCGATGTGGCTGAGCTTCCTGAACGCCGAGATCGACGCGCTGGCGTCCAAGTACGGGCCGGTGCCGGGCAACTTCGTCGTCCAGGCGATGCCGGGCGGGCAGATCGCGCCCAACCTCGCGAAGCGGGGCATCCAGGGCCGGCAGTCGGTCAACCCCGACATCGCGATCACCTACTTCAACATGGAGGACCCGGTGGTCGGCGGCTATACGCCCGAGCGGGTCGCGCTGCGCAGGGCGATCGGGCTGGCGATGGACATCGAGCGCGAGATCCGGATCATCCGCCGCGGCCAGGCGATCCCGGCGCAGTCCAACATCGTGCCGTACACGACCGGCTACGACCCGGGCTTCAAGAGCGAGGCCGGCGACCACGACCCGGCGCGCGCGATGGCGCTGCTGGACCTGTACGGCTATGTCGACCGCGACGGCGACGGCTGGCGCGAGCAGCCCGACGGCCAGCCGCTGGAACTGCTCAAGGCCACGCAGCCGGAGCAGATCTACCGCCAGTTCGACGAGCTGTTCCGCAAGAACATGGAAGCGGTCGGGATCAAGGTGCGCTTCGAGACCGGGCAGTGGCCCGAGCACCTGAAGAAGGCGCGCGCCGGCAAGCTGCAGATCTGGGCCCTGGGCTCGTCGGCGACGAGCACCGACGGCCAGACCGCGCTGTTCCGCCTGCATGGGCTGCAGGCCGGGTCGCAGAACCTGGCGCGGTTTCGCCTGCCCGAGTTCGACGCGCTGTTCGACCGCATGTCGCAGTTGCCCGACGGCCCCGAGCGCGAGGCGCTGTTCCTGCAGGCCAAGAAGATCGGCACCGCCTACATGCCCTACAAGCCGACCGTGCACCGCATCAGCACCGACCTGTGGCACCCGTGGCTGATCGGCTACCGGCGGCCGACGTTCTGGAACGAGTGGTGGCACCTGGTCGACCTCGACCCGCAGCAGCGCGCGCGGGCGTTGCAGTGACGATGCGACACGCCGCCGCGCCGCAGGGCGCGCTGCGGCCGCGGTTGCCGGCGGCCGGCTGGCCGGGCGTGCTGGACAGGCTGCTCGCAGGGCTCGCGCTGCTCGCGTGGGCGGCCACCTCGCCGCCGGCGGCTGCACAGCCGGCCGACCCGGCGACCGCGGCGCCTGCGCCTGCGACCGGGCCGCGCGCGAAGGTGCTGCGCTATGCCTTCCGCGTCGCCGAGACGAATTTCGACCCGGCGCAGGTGATCGACATCTACTCGCGCACCGTCACGCCGCACATCTTCGAGGGCCTGTACGGCTACGACCACCTCGCGCGCCCGTACCGCATCCGCCCGCTCACCGCCGCCGCGATGCCCGAGGTCAGCGACGACTTCCGGACCTGGACGGTGCGCGTGCAGCCCGGCATCTTCTTCGCCGACGACCCGGCGTTCGGCGGCCGGCGGCGCGAGCTGACCGCCGACGACTATGTCTACAGCTTCAAGCGCTTCGCCGACCCGGCGCTCAAGAGCCCGGCCTGGACCGGGCTGGAGCAGCAGGGCATCGTCGGGCTGGCCGAGCTGCGACGCGAGGCGCTGGAGGGCCGGCGGCCGTTCGACATCGACCGCCCGATCGCCGGCCTGCAGGCGCTGGACCGCACGACGATCCGCTTCCGGCTGCGCGAGCCGCGGCCGCGCTTCCTCGAGACGCTGGCCACCGGCGACCTGTTCGGCGCGGTCGCGCGCGAGGTCGTCGAGCATTACGGCGACGCGATCGGCGCGCACCCGGTCGGCACCGGGCCGTTCCGGCTCGTGCAATGGCGGCGCAGCTCGTTCATCGCGCTGGAGCGCAACCCCGGCTACCGCGAGCGCGTCTACGACGCCGAGCCCGCGCCCGACGATGCCGAGGGCCAGGCGCTGCGCGCGCGCTTCGCCGGCCGGCGCATCCCGATGGTCGACCGGGTCGAGATCGACGTCATCGAGGAGGAGCAGCCGCGCTGGCTGAGCTTCCTGCAGGGGCGGCACGACTTCCTGGAGCAGATGCCGGCGTCGTTCATCGACCTGGCGATGCCGGGCGGCCGCATCGCGCCGAATCTCGCGCGCGAGGGCATTCGTGGCTACCGCATGGTCAGGCCGGATGTCTTCTACATGCTCTACAACATGGAGCACCCGGTGATCGGCGGCCTGACCCCCGATCGCGTCGCGCTGCGCCGCGCGATCGGGCTGGCGCTGGACGTGCCGCGCGAGATCGCGCTCGTCTGGCGCGGCCAGGCGATCCCGGCGCAGTCGCCGCTGGTGCCCGGCACGCGCGGCTACGACCCGGCGTTCAAGAGCGAGATGGGCGACCACGACCCGGCGCGCGCGATGGCGCTGCTGGACCTGTACGGATATGTCGACCGCGACGGCGACGGCTGGCGCGACCAGCCCAACGGCCGGCCCCTGGTGCTGGAGATCACGACCCAGCCCGACAACCAGTCGCGCGCGCTCGACGACCTGCGGGCGAAGAACCTGGCCGCGGTCGGCCTGCGCGTGGTCTACAAGCCGGCCAAGTGGCCGGAGAACCTCAAGGCGGCGCGCGCCGGCCAGTACATGGTGTGGCGCGTCGGCGGCTCGGCCGCCGCGCCCGATGGGCTGCCGGCGCTGGCGCGCTACCACTCGCGCCAGATCGGCGGCCAGAACATGGGCCGCTTCGTGCTGGCCGAGTTCGACGCGCTGTACGAGCGCATGGAGCTGATCCCGGACAGCGCCGAACGCGACGCGCTGTTCCACGAGGCCAAGCGGCTGGCGGTCGCCTACGCGCCGTACAAGACGCTGATCCACCGCATCGTCACCGACCTGGCGCGGCCGCAACTGGTGGGCTACCGGCGCCCGCTGTTCTGGCAGGACTGGTGGCATGTGGTCGACATCGAGCCCGGCGGGTCCGTCCGCTGAGACCGCCTCGGCGTTAGCGGTAGGAGTCGGCCCGACACGGTGCCGTGAGAGTCGTGACGAGCCCGCATCGGGACTTGCCGGATTGCATGCACACCAGCCGAGGCTCACGCGCTTGGCATCATCGGTGACGGGCTGCAACCAATCGGCCGATGGCCCGGATGAACGGCGAAGCGGCATGGGCCGCCGTGAGCCTTCCCTTTCGTGCTCTCGACGACAAGACTGCGATGGCGCAACTGGGAACCTTTGTTGACCATTGGTTACCGGCCATGTCATGCGCGCGCAGGCTTCGCGGCCGTAACCTCCAGCTGTCACCCTGAGCCAGGGGGTCGACAGGGCTGTCGCACCCCCCTGGATCAGGGGGGGTTGACAGGGCCGTAACCGCATTTCCGGCGCGCTGGCTCTTCGTGCGTCTTCACATTCCTGGCAAGATTAGTACTTATGCAAGCTCGCACCGTCGCCGTCGCGCCACTGGCCATGCCGCGCGGCATGGCCATCCCGTCGCTCAGGGGGTCAGACGGCCACCGTCATGCCGAGCGCACGTTCACGGTTCGCACCGCGAGCTCCGGCCCAGAGCGAGAACACGCCGCCGAACTGCTGCGCGAACGCTACAGCTGGCGCGGCTACCGAACCGTCCAGTTGCCGGCCGACCAGACAGGATTTCGCTCGACGCTGAGCGCGCACGACGGCGACGATGTCATCGGCACGCTGACGGTTGAGCTCGACGGAAGCCAGCCGCTGTCGGCCGACAACGCCTTCGGCGACGTCACTGCCGAGCTGCGCGCCGCGGGCGCAAGGCTGGCCGAGTTCACGCGGCTGGCGATCGACCCCGGCGCCAGCAGCCCGCGCGTGCTGGCGGCGCTGTTCCACGTCGGCTACATCGTCGCCTACCGGATCCGTCGCTACGACACGCTGCTGCTGGAAGTCAACCCGCGCCACGCTCGCTTCTACGAGCGCATGCTCGGCTGCCAGGTCGTAGGTGGCCCGCGCACCCACGCCGGTGTCGGCGCTCCGGCCGTGCTGCTGTCTGCACGGTTCGAGTTCATCCGCGACCAGATCGGCCTGTTCGGCGGCCGGCCCGAGGATGCCGGCAATGTGCGATCGCTGTACCCGTTCGCGTTCTCGCAGCGCGACGAGGAAGGCATTCTCGCGCGGCTGCTGGCCGAGCAGTTCAGCGACAGCATGGCCGCCGAGCTCGACGCGCTGAACTGATCGGAACGAGCCATTCCTGACGCGCCGGCCGCGGCAGCCGGCGCAGTACGGTCACGGCGCCGCTGCGTAAGATGCGGCGCATGAACGCCGCCTCGCTCCCGATCCCCCGCATCGCCCTCTACCAGGACTGGCTCGCGCGCGAGTGCGCTTTGCGCTTTCACGACTACGAAGCACTGTGGTCGTGGTCGGTCACCGAGCTCGACGCCTTCTGGGCCTCGATCCGCGACTTCTTCGGCGTCGAGTCGCCGACGCCGGCCACTGCGGTCCTGGCCGATGACCGCATGCCCGGCGCCGTCTGGTTCCCCGGCGCCCAGACCAGCTTCGCGCGCCAGGTGCTGCGCCACGCCGACGCCGCGCACGCCGCCGGCCATCCCGCGATCGTGTTCCAGCGCGAGCGCATGGCCGAACCGGTCGAGACCCGCTGGCCCGAGCTGCGGCGCCAGGTCGGCTCGCTCGCGCAGGCGATGCGCGACGCCGGCGTGCGGCGCGGCGACCGCGTCGCCGCCTGGCTGCCCAACACGCCGCACGCGATCGTCGCCTTCTTGGCCACCGCCAGCCTGGGCGCGATCTGGTCGATCTGCTCGCCCGACATGGGGCCGGTTGCGGTGCTCGACCGTTTCCGCCAGATCGAGCCGACCTGGCTGTTCGCGGTCGACGGACAGACCTGGGGCGGCACGCCGCACGACCGCCGAGGTGTGCTGCGCGAGATCCTCGACGGGCTGCCGGGGCTGCGCGACCTCGCGTTCGTTGCCGACCTCGACCCGCGCGCCAACGCGGCCGCCTTCGCGCGCCCCGGGCTCGCGGTGCACGAGTGGCCGGCGCTCGTCGCTGGCGACGGCGCAGGCTTCGAGCCCGAGTGGCTGCCGTTCGACCACCCGCTGTGGATCGTCTACTCCAGCGGCACCACCGGGCTGCCGAAGGCGATCGTGCACGGCCACGGCGGCATCGTGCTGGAGTCGCTCAAGGGCGGCCTGCACAACGACGTCGGCCCCAGCGTCGAGACCGGTGACCGCTTCTTCTGGTTCAGCTCGACCGGCTGGATCATGTGGAACGCCGCCCTCGCCGCCCTCCTGGGCGGCACGACGCTGTGCCTCTACGACGGCAGCCCGGCCGGCATCGGCGGGCGCGACTGGGGCACGCTGTGGCGCTTTGTCGCCGCCAGCGGCGCGACCTTCTTCGGCGCCGGCGCCGCCTTCCACGTCAGCTGCATGAAGGAAGGAATCGACCCGCAGCGCGAGGCCGAGCGCGCCGCACCGGGGCGCGGCCTGGTCGCGCTGCGCGCGGTCGGCTCGACCGGGTCACCGCTGCCCGAGGACGCCTACCACTGGCTGTGGGACAAGCTGCCGCGCCCGGGCGGGCAGCCGATGTGGATCGCCTGCATCAGCGGCGGCACCGACTTCGCCGGCGCGTTCGTCGGCGGGCAGCGTCTGCTGCCGCAGGTCGAAGGGCAGATGCAGTGCCGCTGCCTGGGTGCCGCGGTGCAGGCCTTCGACGAGCAGGGCCGGCCGGTGCTCGACGAGGTCGGGGAGCTCGTCTGCACGCGGCCGATGCCGTCGATGCCGCTGTACCTGTGGGGCGACGCCGACGGCCGGCGCTACCGCGACAGCTACTTCGACACCTACCCCGGCGTGTGGCGGCACGGCGACTGGATCCGGCTCGTCGCGCACCCGGAGTCCGGGTCGGTCGGGGCAATCATCTACGGTCGCAGCGACGCGACGATCAACCGCCACGGCGTCCGCATGGGCACGGCCGAGCTGTACCGCGCGGTCGAGGCGCTGCCCGAGGTGCTCGACAGCCTGGTCGTCGACCTCGAATACCTGGGCCGCCCGAGCTGGATGCCGCTGTTCGTCGTCCTGCGGGAGGGCTTCACGCTCGACGATGCGCTGACGTCGCGCATCAGATCCGCGGTGCGCGCCGCGCTGTCGCCGCGCCATGTGCCGGACGAGATCTTCCAGGTCACGGCGATCCCGCGCACGCTGTCGGGCAAGAAGATGGAGCTGCCGGTCAAGAAGCTGCTGATGGGTGCCGACGCCGGCAAGGTCATGAACCGCGACGCGATGGCCAATGCCGGCAGCGTCGACTGGTTTGTCGAGCTGGCGCGGCGGCGGGCCGGCGCGCGCTAGCGGACCATCGACACGATCGCCCCCAGCGGCAGCGCGCCGGCCTGGCGTGCGGTTTCACGCCCTCCGTCCAGCCGCACCAGCGTCGGGATGCTGCGGATGCCGAAGCGTGCCGCGAGCTTCGGGTTGGCGTCGGTATCGACCTTGGCCAGGACCGCCTGCCCCTTGAGCTGTGCGGCCGCCTGCGCGAACGCGGGCGCCATCGATCGACACGGCCCGCACCACGTCGCCCAGAAGTCGACCAGCACCGGCAGCTCGATGCGGCCGACGAGCGGGTCGAAGTCGGCGTCGGACAGCTCGACCGGGGTGCCGGCCAGCAGCGGCTGGCCGCAGCGGCCGCAGACCGGGTCGTCGCCGAGACGGGCCGACGGGACACGATTGAGCGCGCCGCAATGCGCGCAGGGGATATGACGGGGCGAGTCGCTCACAGGGCATCCTCCAGGTCCATCGCCCACAACGCGCCATGCTAGGGACAACGAGCAGCGCGCCACGAGCTCCGTTTTCAGGATGGGGGCCGAACCCGGCATTGCAAGAAACTCGGCTGGTTCCGGTACTCGAATCCAGGCCGACGTGCGGGCCGGCTCCGAACACCGGAACCAGGGTCCACTCGGGGTGAGGCACTCAGGCCCGAATGCGGTCCTCGCTCAGGGCTCGCCCACGAACGGATTGCTGCGCCGCTCGCGCCCGAAGCTGCTCTCCGGCCCATGGCCGGGGATGAAGACGGTATCGTCGCCCATCGGCCACAGACGCTCGCGGATGCTGGCGATCAGCTCGTCGTAATCGCCGCCGGGCAGGTCGGTGCGGCCGATGCTGCCGGCGAACAGCACGTCGCCGACGAAGGCGCGCTTCGACTCGGGGTCATGGAAGACGACATGCCCCGGGGTATGCCCCGGGCAGTGGCGCACGTTCAGCACGACCTGGCCGACCTGCACCGTATCACCATCCTCCAGCCAGCGCGTCGGCACGAAGGTCTCGGCCCGGGTGAAGCCGAACATCGCCGACTGCTGCGCCAGCGCGTCGATCCAGAACGCGTCGCCGCGATGCGGCCCGACGATCGGCAGCCCCTGCTCGCGTGCGAGCTGGCCGGCGCCGCCGGCATGGTCGATATGCGCGTGCGTCAGCAGGATCTGGCGCAGCTCGACGCCCAGCGCCGCGACGGCGGCGAGCAGACGCGGCAGCTCGCCGCCGGGGTCGACGACGGCCGCCTCGCGCGTGCGGTCGCACCACAGGATGCTGGCATTCTGCTGGAAGGGGGTGACGGGGATGGTGCGGTAGTGCAGCGGCATCGGCAGCTCTCGGTCCTGGTTCGACAGGCGATGGTAGGGCGTGGCGCTGAGCTGCCGGCCACAGCGCTCAGCCGGCCTCGCGCATCCGTCGCGCCAGTTCGTCCTGACCGCGCGCGGCCAGGGCCTCGGCCGCGCCGAGGCGGTCGCGCGCCTCCTTGTTCTGGCTCAGCTTTCGCTTGCCCACGAGCGAAGTGACGGCGACCTCGATGCCGACGATGCGGCCGAGCATGTCGTCGATGAACGAGGGCGCGGAGTCGGACATCTTCCACGGCCTGGGCTCGCCGGCCTCGTGGCGGCGCGTCAGCCGCGCGACGACGCCGCGCACGAATCGCTCGTCGTCGCGCACGCTCAGCGTGCCGTGCGCGTGCACGACCTCGTAATTCCAGGTCGGGACCTGACGATGCTGCTCGTGCTTGCTCGGGTACCAGCTCGGCGAGACATAGCCGTCGGCGCCGCGGAAGACCACCAGCACCGCGTCGACCGCGCTGCAGCGCTGCCACAGCGGGTTGGCGCGCGCCACATGCGCCGTCAGCGTGCCCAGCGGCCCGGCCGCCGGGTCGAACTCGAACGGGATATGGTCCGCGTCGAGGCCCCAGTCGCCGTGCGTGACGAGCATGCCCAGCGGGTGCTCGCGAACGATCCGTTCCAGCTCCCGCGGGTCGGCGACGGCGAAGTGCGGCGGCAGGTACATCGGGCCTCCTGGAGGTCGGTCGGATCGCTGTGCACGGCCGCGGCGCGGGATCGGGTCATGGCCGCCGCCGCACCCGGGGCCCGGCGGTCGCGATTGTCCATGCTCCGCCGGCGCGAGGCCGCGCCGCGGCCGGCTTCGTCGGCCGCCGGGCGGCTTCGTCGCCGCCCACGCCGGTCCGTCGCCGCGCACTGGCGTCGGGCGCGACAGCGGCCCAGAATGACGGCATGTCCGACACCGCGTCGCGGCCGGGCCGCTCCTCAGGCGCGGCAGCCTGGTCGACCTGGATCCGGCTGCTCGACCTGCGCAGCATCGCGATCGTCTTCTACCTGTGCCTGACGCTGGCGCTGTCGCGCGCCTTCGGCTGGCTGGCCGATGCGGAGTCCTGGGCCGAATGGGGTTTCACGCTGGCGCGCTACACGCGGCAGACGCTGATCACCGGCGCGCTGATGCTGCTCGCGGTCGCGGCGGCCGAGACCTGGCTCGCCTGGCGCGGCGAGCCCGGTGCGCGCGCCGCGGGGCTCGCCGTGCGCGCGCTGGCGGTCGGCTGCGCCGCCTTCGGCGGCACCTGGCTGCGCTTCGAGCTGGCCAACCTCGGCGACCCCGCGGCCTCGATGCCGCGGGGCTGGATGTGGTCGACCGCGCTGCTGTGGAGCCTGCTCGGCGCGATCGCCTATGCGCTGGTGCTCGCGGCACGCGCGGAGCAGCGCGCGCAGGCAGCGCTGCTGGAGGCGCGCGCCGCGCGCGCCGCGCTGCAGTCGCAGCAGATCGAGGCGCAGCTGTCGGCGCTGAATGCGCAGATCGAGCCGCACTTCCTGTTCAACACGCTGGCCACCGTCAAGCGCCTGTACGAGACCAGCCCCGATCGCGGCCGCGACATGCTGACGCGGCTGATCGACTACCTGCGCGCCGCGCTGCCGGGGATGCGACGCAGCGTGTCGACGCTCGGCCAGGAGCTCGACCTGGTGCGCAGCTACCTCGGCATCCTGCAGATGCGCATGGGCACGCGGCTGCGCTTCACGATCGCGGCCGATCCCGCGCTGCTGCCGGCGCGGCTGCCACCGATGGTGCTGCCGACCCTGGTCGAGAATGCGATCAAGCACGGGCTGGCGCCGCTGCCCGACGGCGGCCGCATCGAGATCCGCGCGCGCGCTGTCGCTGACGCGATCGTGATCGAGGTCGAGGACGATGGGCGCGGCTTCGTCGCCGGCGGCGGCAGCGGCGTCGGGCTGGCGAATACGCGGGCACGGCTGGTGGCGCTGTTCGGCGGGCGCGCCGCCCTGGAGCTCGAGGCCGCCACGCCCCGCGGCGTCATCGCGCGCGTGCGGCTGCCGCGCGCCGAGGCCCTGGCGGACGGCCCCGCCGGCGCGGCGGCGACGCCGGCCTCGGGTAAGCCCGGTCCGGCGGCGGGGCCGCCTGCCATCGAAGCGACGCCGGCCTGATGGATGCGACCCTGCTGGCACCGCGCACCGGCAGCGGGGCACCGACGCAACTCGTCCGGGCCTGGCGGTCACTGCAGCGCGTCGAGCTCGGCTGGTTCGTCTTGATGGGCCTGGGCTACGGATTGACCGATCTCGGCTCGCTGGCCGACCTGCCGGCCGGCGTCTCGCCATGGCCGACTGTCGCCCGGCTCGTGCTGATTCCGCTGCTGGCCTCGCTGATCCTGGTCCCGTTCTGGCTGCCGGCGGCGCGCCACCCGGGGACCGGGCCGGCGCGCACCTGGCTGCTGGCCGGCTCCGCGCTGGCCGGCGCGATGGCCGGCATGGCGCTGCTGTGGCCGCTCGTGCGCTGGCTGCAGTGGCCGACGGTCGGCGACTTGATGCGGCAGGCCAAGGGCCACCCGATGTTCAGCGAATGGCAGTGGGGCAATTTCGCCGGCGACGTGCTGACCGTCTTCCTCCCCGCGGCGCTGGCCTTCGTGCTGTTCGACCTCGTCGGGCGCCGGCGCGAGAACGCGCGCCGGCTGCACGAGCTGCAGGCCGAGCAGCAATGCCTGGCGCGCGAGGCGCTGGCGGCGCGGCTGGCGGCGCTGCAGGCGCAGCTCGAGCCGCAGTTCCTGTTCGATGCGCTGGTCGACATCGAGCAGGCCTACGCGCGCGCCGGCGCCGACGCGGCGCCGCGGCTGGACGCGCTGATCCGGCACCTGCGCGTGGCGCTGCCGCGGCTGCGCGACGGCAGCACGACGCTGGCGACAGAGACCGAGCTGCTCGCGAGCTGGCTGGCGGTCGCGCAGCACCGGCTGCCGGTGCCGGCGACGCTGCACGTCGACTGGCCGCCGGCGCTCGGCATGACACCGCTGCCGCCGATGCTGCTGCTGCCGCTGCTGCAAGCCGCCTTTGCGCCGCAGCCGGGCGCAGCGGCCGCGGGTCCGACGGCCCCCACCGCGCGGCTCGAGGCGCGGGCCGATGGCGGCGGGTTCGAGCTGACGCTCGCCCTCGAAGCCGCCGCACCCTGCCCGAGCGCCGAGACGCTGCGAGATCTGGCCGAGCGCGCGCAGGCGGCCTGGTGGTGCCCGCTGACGCTGCGCTGCGACGGCGCCGCAGGCAGCACCCGCTTCGTCTTGCGGCTCGCCTGCACGCCGAGCTGCGGCTGATCGGCGATGCGAGCGCAGGCCCGCCCCACCGCCGTCGTCGCCGAGGACGAGGCGACGCTGCGGCAGGAGCTGGTCGAGCGGCTGGGCCAGCTCTGGCCCGAGCTGGAGGTCGTGGGCGTTGCCGCCGACGGCCTGCAGTCGCTGCGGCTGGTCGAGCAGCTTCGGCCCGACGTGCTGTTCCTCGACATCCAGATGCCCGGCGCGACCGGGCTGGAGGTCGCGCGCCAGGTCGGTGGACACAGCCGCATCGTCTTCGTCACCGCCTACGACCAGCATGCGGTCGCGGCGTTCGAGCAGGGCGCGGTCGACTATCTGCTCAAGCCGCTGGCGCCGGCGCGGCTGTTCACCGCGATCGGGCGCGTCAAGGAGCGGCTCGCGGCGCCGCCGCCTGACCTCGGCGAGGTGCTGGCTTCGCTCGACGCAGCGCGCGCCGGCGCCGCGCCGCGCCAGCACCTGCGCTGGATCAACGCCTCGGTCGGCCAGACGCTCAGGCTGATCACGGTCGACGAGGTCCAGTATTTCCAGAGCGACAACAAGTACACCCGCGTCGCGCTGGCGCAGGGCGAGGCGCTGATCCGCAAGCCGCTGAAGGAGCTCGCCGACGAGCTCGACCCGCAGCAGTTCTGGCAGATCCACCGCTCGACGCTGGTCAACGTCGCGGCGATCGCCGGTGTCGCGCGCGACTTCCGCGGCCGGCTTCAGGTGCGGCTCAAGCAGGGCAGCGAGTCGCTGCAGGTGGCCGAAGCCTACGCGCACCTGTTCAAGTCGATGTAGTCCGGCAGGCGACGCGGCGACGTTCGGCGGCCTCGGGTCCCGATACATGCCGGGCACGGTGGCCGCGGTCGCGACGCGTGGCACGAAGGCTGCGCGGCGACAATCGCGGTGCCACCCGCCGCACCGCCCGACCGCCCTTGCCCGCCGTCCCCGCCCACTCCGTCGCCGATCGGCTGGCGGCGCTGCAGCGCCTCGTCGTCGTCAGCGTGCTCGGCTTCGCCTCCGGCCTGCCGCTGGCGTTGACCGGGCAGGCGCTGCAGGCCTGGATGACGGCCGACGGCATCGACATCGCGACCATCGGCTTCCTGAGCCTGGTCGGGCTGCCCTACACCTTCAAGTTCCTGTGGGCGCCGCTGATGGACCGCTTCGACCTGCCCTGGCTCGGGCGGCGGCGCGGCTGGCTGGTGCTGACCCAGCTCGCGCTGGCCGCGGCGCTGTGGGCGCTGGCGGCGACCAGCCCGTCGGCGTCGATCCGGCTGTTCGCGCTGCTGGCGGTGGCGGTGGCCTTCGTCTCGGCGTCGCAGGACGTCGTCATCGACGCCTACCGCACCGACCTGCTGCCGCAGCGCGAGCGCGGGCTGGGGGCATCGCTCAACGTCATGGGCTATCGCCTCGCGATGATCGTCTCCGGCGGGCTGGCGCTGATCTGGACCGACCCGGCGCAGCACGGCGCGTGGAGCTGGCCCGAGGTCTACCGCGCGATGGCGATGCTGATGGCCGGCGCGGCGCTGCTGTCGGCGACGATGCTGCCGCGCGTGCCGATGCCGGCCGGCCGCGCCAGCGTCGCGCGCCACGACCTGTTCGGCTTCGCCGCCGTGCTCGCGGCGGTCGCGTTGGGCTACCTGCTCAGCGACCGCTTCGCGCCGCCAGTCTCGTTGGCGCTGCTCGGGCCCTGGCTCGAGGGCAGCACGCTGGAGCCGCGGCTGCAGCAGCGCTGGATCGACCTCGTCGCGCTGCTGCTGGGCATCGGCCTGACGCTGCCGCTGGCGGCCTGGGCGGCGCGGCGCGCGCGCTTCGAGACGCTGCTGTCGGGGCTGGCGAGCTATTTCAGCCAGACCGGCGCGGCCGGCTTCCTGCTGCTGATCGTGCTGTACAAGCTCGGCGACGCCTTCGCCGGCAGCCTGATGACGCCGTTCCTGCTCAAGAGCATGGCCTACAGCCCGGCCGAGGTTGGCGTCGTCAACAAGGTGATCGGGCTGTGGCTGACGATCTTCGGTGCCCTGCTCGGCGGCGCGCTGATGCTCAGGCTGCGGCTGTGGCGCGCGCTGTTGCTGTTCGGCGTGCTGCAGGCGGCGAGCAACCTCGGCTTCTGGTGGCTGGCGGTCTACGGCAAGGGCGTGCTGCCGGGCCTGACGCTGCCGGCCTTCGACTGGGGATTCGTCGCGCTGGCGCAGGCCACGCCGGTCGACGGCGGGCTGCTGATGGTGATCGCGGTCGAGAACCTCTCGGGCGGCATGGGCACGGCGGCCTTCGTCGCCCTCCTGATGAGCCTGTGCAACCAGCGCTTCACCGCGACCCAGTATGCGCTGCTGTCGGCGTTCGCATCGGTCGGCCGGGTGTGGGTCGGGCCGCTGGCCGGCGTGCTGGCCGAGAGCATCGGCTGGCCGAGCTTCTTCGTCGTCAGCACCGTGCTGGCGCTGCCGGCGCTGGCGATGCTGGTGTGGCTGCGGCGGCCGATCCGGGCGCTGGAGGGCGGGGGCTGACGGCGCGCCTCATGGCGCGACAGCGGCTGCGCGCGGCGGCGCGGACGAACTCGCGCCGGGCCTCGGCCCGGCTCCGCGGCACGCACGCTGGCCTGAACGATAGCGAGGGCCGCGCTTCCTAGAATCCCCCCATCGGAACCCGCGGCCGGCCCGACCGGTCCGACGCAGCATGAAACCGCGCTTTCGCACCGACGCCACCGTCCAGACTCCCACGCTGGCGCACGCCCCAGGCTGCCGCTGCCCGCTGCACGCCCGGCGCCTTTTCACCGGCGCGCTGCTCGCCGGCGGCGCGGTGGCGGCCTGGCCGGCTTGGGCGCAGGACGGCGTGCGCGACGAGGTCGGCCGCAGCTCGCGCATGGCACGGCTGGTCCCGGCCGAGCAGGTCGAGGAGGCCGCCGCCGCGCAGTACACGCAGATGAAGCGCGAGGCGGCATCGAAGCAAGCACTCGCTCCGGCGAATCACTCGCAGGTCGTGCGGCTGCGCGCGATCGCCGAGCGGCTGGTGCCGCACGCGCTGCCGTGGAACCCGCGCGCGCGCGACTGGCGCTGGGAGGTCAACCTGATCGGCAGCCCCGAGCTGAATGCCTTCTGCATGCCCGGCGGCAAGATCGCGTTCTTCTGGGGCATCCTGCAGCGGCTGCAGCTCGACGACGCCGAGGTCGCGGCGATCATGGGCCACGAGATGGCGCACGCGCTGCGCGAGCATGCGCGCGAGCGCCTGGCCAAGACCACCGTCACGCGCGTCGGCGCCAGCCTGGCCAGCGCGCTGCTCGGCATGGGCAACCTCGGCGACGCGGCGCTGAGCATGGGCGCTCAGATGCTGACGCTCAAGTTCAGCCGCGACGACGAGTCCGAGGCCGACCTGATCGGACTGGAGCTGGCCGCGCGCGGCGGCTACGACCCGGCGGCCGGCGTCACGTTGTGGCGCAAGATGATGGACAAGAGCCGCGGCCAGCCGCCGCAGTTCCTGTCGACCCACCCGGCGGGCGACACGCGGATCCGCGATATCGAGCGCGTGCTGCCCAAGGTGCAGCCGCTGTACGCGCGGGCCGACAAGCCTGGGCGGGTGTTCGGGCCGCCGAAGGCTTGAGCGGCGGCGCTGGCGTCACGCGAGATCGCGGTCCGCCCCTGCCACACCGCGGTCACCGCCTTCGGCGCATACTCGCCGCATGCCCGAGCTGCTGCTGATCCGTCACGCCGAAACCGACTTCAACCGGCAGCTTCGCTTCCAGGGCCACCTCGACGCGCCGCTGAACGCCAACGGCCTGGCGCAGGCAGCGCGGCTGGCCGAGCGGCTGGCCGACGAGCCGATCGACCTGATCGTCGCCAGCGACCTGCAGCGCGCGCTGCAGACCGCCGAGCCGCTGGCGGCCCGGCGGCGGCTGGCGCTGCGGCCGGACGCCCGCTGGCGCGAGCAGGCCTTCGGTACGCTCGAGGGGCTGGACGTGCCGACGGTGCGCGCGACGATGCCGGAGCTCTGGGCGCGCGTCGTGCGGCAGGACCCGGACGACGCCCCGCCGGGCGGCGAGCCGCGGCGCGCGTTCTTCGACCGCGTCTGGGGCGCGCTGCGCGAGCTGGCGCAGGCGCACCGCGGCGCGCGCATCGCGGTCGTGACGCACGGTGGCGTGCTCGACATGGTCTGGCGCGGGGTCAGCGGGCAGCCGCTGACCAGCGCGCGCAGCTGCGAGATCCCCAACACCGGCGTCAACGTGCTGCGCCCGGCCGACGAGGCCGCGGGCGGATTCGTCATCCTGCGCTGGGCCGATGCGGCGCACCTGGACGGGATGGCGGTGCCGCCGATCCACTATCCGGTCGGCAAGGCTTCGGCGGAGCGGGTGGAATCCGCGGCATAGACGGCGGCCCGGCGCCGGGCGGCGGCGCACCCGGCAGGGCAGCGCGTCTTATCAGCGACTACGGCCGCGTCGCCCGCTCCAGCCGCTCCAGCCACACCATCGCGTGCCCCGAGGAGCCGCCGCACATCTCGACACTGGGCGCCAGCGTGCGGCAAACCGCCGGCCGCTCGGGGCGGCCGAAGAGCGTGCAGCGAAGTGCCCCGTCCAGGTGCGGGCAGGGCAGGCCGGCCGGCTTGCCGCCCGGCATCCCCGGCAGCGCGCTGCTGATCGACGGCGCGATGCAGCACGCCCCGCAGCCAGGGCGGCATTCGATCGACGGCGCGGGGTCGGGCGTCGGCGCGGCAGCTCGCATGCGCCGATGATCGCGCATCGTCCGTTGTGTGCGGGGGGTCGACCCAGGACGCGATGCCGAGGCGGCCCGGGCGCGCCAGCCCGCCGCCGGATGCGTGGCTATCGATGCGATCGGCGAAGGTGATGGCGCCGGCAGACTCTTCATGGCATGATGCGAATGCGAATACATCGCATTGGATGCCGCCATGACCAAGTCCCTCGCCTTCGGAGCCGTCCACGTGACGGTCGCCTTCGCCATCGGCTATGCGCTGACCGGCGACATCGCGATCGCCGGCGCGATCACCTTGATCGAGCCGGCGGTCAATACCGTGGTGCACTATCTGTTCGACCGCTGGTGGGGTCACCCGCGGATCAAGGCGGCGTGGGCTCGCTGGCAGGCCCCGGCGGCGCGGGCGACGGCTTCATAGAATCGAGCCTGCGTCGACGCGGGCATGGGTGCGAGCCCAGCCGGGCCGGCGCTGCCGGCGCCGGCCCGGCTGCACCGCGCGCGAACGCCGGCAGCGCTTCAGCAAAGCCCCGCGCGCACCCTGTTCCGCCCACTGCCGCCAGCCGCCGAGGTGGCCCGCATGCTGCATCCCCAGGAATTCGACCTCATCGTCGTCGGTGGCGGCCACGCCGGCACCGAGGCCGCGCTCGCCGCCGCGCGCATGGGCTGCGCGACGCTGCTGCTGACGCACAAGCTCGAGACGCTGGGCGCGATGAGCTGCAACCCCAGCATCGGCGGCATCGGCAAGGGCCACCTCGTGAAGGAGGTCGACGCGCTCGGCGGCGCGATGGCCGAGGCGACCGACGAGGCCGGGATCCAGTTCCGCATCCTCAACGCCAGCAAGGGGCCCGCGGTGCGCGCCACGCGCGCGCAGGCCGACCGCGAGCTGTACAAGGCGGCGATCCGGCGCCGGCTGGAGAACCAGCCCGGGCTGTGGCTGTTCCAGCAGGCGGTCGACGACCTGATGCTGGACGGCGACCGCGTCGTCGGCGCCGTCACCCAGACCGGGATCCGGTTTCGCGCCCGCGCCGTGGTCCTGACCGCCGGCACCTTCCTGGACGGGCGCATCCACGTCGGGCTGCAGAACCACCCCGCGGGGCGCGCGGGCGACCCGCCGGCGCTGAGCCTGTCGGCGCGGCTCAAGGAGCTGAAGCTGCCGCAGGGGCGGCTGAAGACCGGCACGCCGCCGCGGCTGGACGGGCGCACGATCGATTTCGCACGCTGCACCGAGCAACCGGGCGACGGCATGCCCGGCGTCGGCGGTACGCCACCGACCGCGCCGATGCCGGTGTTCGGCTTCCTCGGCACGCCCGAGCAGCACCCGCGCCAGCTGCCTTGCTGGATCACGCACACGACGGCGCGCACGCACGAGATCATCCGCAGCGGCTTCGACCGCAGCCCGATGTTCACCGGCGTCATCGAGGGCGTCGGCCCGCGCTACTGCCCGAGCATCGAGGACAAGGTCAACCGCTTCGCCGACAAGGCGAGCCACCAGGTCTTCCTCGAGCCCGAGGGGCTGGCGACGAACGAGTTCTACCCGAACGGGATCTCGACCTCGCTGCCGTTCGACATCCAGATCGCCGCCGTGCAGTCGATCCCGGGGCTGGAGCGCGCGCACATCCTGCGCCCGGGCTATGCGATCGAGTACGACTATTTCGACCCGCGCGAGCTGCGCGCCAGCTTCGAGACGCGGCAGATCGAGGGCCTGTTCTTCGCCGGCCAGATCAACGGCACGACCGGCTACGAGGAGGCGGCGGCGCAGGGGCTGTTCGCCGGCGTCAACGCCGCGCTGCAGGTGCTGGGACGCGAGCCCTGGCTGCCGCGGCGCGACGAGGCCTACCTCGGCGTGCTGGTCGACGACCTGATCACCAAGGGTGTGACCGAGCCCTACCGCATGTTCACGAGCCGCGCCGAGTATCGGCTGCAACTGCGCGAGGACAACGCCGACCTGCGGCTGACCGAGACCGGGCGCCGGCTCGGCCTGGTCGACGACCGGCGCTGGGACGCCTTCTGCCGCAAGCGCGACGCGATCGAGCGCGAGCTGCAGCGGCTGCGCGCGACCTGGGTGCGGCCGCAGACGCTGCCCGACGCCGACGCCGAGCGGCTGCTGGGCAAGGCGCTGGACCACGAATATGCGTTGGCCGACCTGCTGCGGCGGCCTGGCATCGGCTGGGACCGCATCGCCGAGGCAGAGGCGATCGCCCGCCCAGGTCAGGCTGTTTCACGTGAAACACTGCGCGCCGAGCTCGGCGCCCGCGAGGCCGATGCCGTGATCGAGCAGGCCGAGATCGCGCTCAAGTACGCTGGCTATATCGACCGCCAGAAGGAGGAGGTCGACCGCGCCGCCGCCTTCGAGCAGCTGCCGCTGCCGCCCGATCTCGACTACGCGCAGGTGCATGCGCTGTCGTTCGAGGTCCGGCACAAGCTCGCGCAGCACCGTCCCGCGACCTTGGGGCAGGCTTCGCGGATTTCCGGCGTCACACCGGCGGCGATCTCGCTGCTGCTGGTCCACCTGAAGAAGAAGCGCGGCCGGGCACTGACCGGTTCAACGAACGGCGCCAAGTCGACCGGCGCGACTCCGACCCGCGGCGCTTCGACCGGCACTGCGTCCGACGCGGAGCTCACCGCCGAAGGTCCAGCGCAGGACGCCGCCTGATGCCCCCCGGACAGGATCCGGGCCTGCCCGACACCCTCGCCGAGGGCGCGGCCCAGCTAGGCTGCCCGCTCGCCCCGGTACAGCTCGCGCAGCTTCGCAGCTACCGCGGACTGCTGCAGCGTGCGAGCCGCGTCCACAACCTGACCGCGATCCACGACGAGGCCGCGATCGACACCCTCCATCTCCTCGACTCCCTCGCCCTCGTTCCCGCGATCGACTGCCACCTCGCCGCCGCCAGCGAAACCGAGAGAACCGCGCCGCCCGAATCGGCAACGCCGACGATCCTCGACGTCGGCAGCGGCGCTGGCCTGCCCGGTATCGTCATCGCGATCGCGCGGCCGCACTGGCGCGTTGCCTGCCTCGACGCGGTTGCCAAGAAGATGCGCTTCGTCCAGCAAGTCGCGATCGAACTCGGGCTGACCAACCTCGCCGCGGTCCACGCCCGCGCCGAGCAGGCGCCAGCCGTGGGTGCCGAGATCGTCGTCTCGCGCGCCTTCGCGAGCCTCGCGGACTTCGTCGCCGCCACGCGCCGCCACCTTCGGCCCAGCGGCGTCTGGGTCGCGATGAAGGGCAGGGTGCCCGACGACGAGGTCGCGGCCTTGCCCTCCGATGTGACGGTGTTTCACGTGGAACCCCTGCGCGTGCCGGGGCTGGACGCCGAGCGCTGCCTCGTCTGGATGCGCCAAGCGGCGTGAAAGCCTGCCCGGCACCCGAGCCCGCGCGCGGGCTCGGGTGCCGGGCAGGCTCCGATACGCCTCGGATCGCGGCGCGCACCCCACAAGCCCAGCCTTCGCGGCGCGCTGCCGCGGCACAATTGGGGCTCACGCCCGCCCCTCATCCTGACCCACCATGTTCGGCATCGCCGACTACGGCGCCTTCTGCGCCGCCGTCCTCGTCTTCCTCGCCCTGCCCGGGCCCGGCACCTTCGCGCTGCTCGGCTCGACGGGGCAGGGCGGGCTGCGCGCCGGCGCCGCGGCCACCGCCGGGCTGATCGCCGGCGACCAGGTGCTGCTCTGGCTCGCCGTCGGCGGCGTGGCCGCGGTGATGGCCGCCAACCCCACGCTCTTCACCGCCGTCCAGTGGGCCGGCGCCGCCTACCTCGCCTGGATCGGCTGGCAGCTCCTGCGCGCCCGCGATGGCGCCGCCGCCCCGGTTCGCATCGCGCCGCGCCACTATGCCCGCCAGGCCTTCCTGATCACGCTGCTCAACCCCAAGGCCATCGTCTTCTACATGGCCTTCTTCCCGCTCTTCATCGACCCGGCGCGCCACCGCGGGCTCGTCACCTTCGGCGCGATGGCGCTGACGATCGCGATCCTGACCGCCACCTGGGCGGCCATCCTGTGCCTGTTCGCGCATGCGCTGAGCGCACAGGTGCGGGCGCACCGCCGGCTCGCGCGCGGGCTGCAGAAGCTCGCCGGGGTCGCGCTGATCGGCTTCGGCATCCGCCTGGGGACCTCGTGACGAGCGCAGCGACGTGAGCGGCCCGCGCATCTTCTGCATCGCCAACCAGAAGGGCGGCGTCGGCAAGACGACGACCACGGTCAACCTGGCCGCGGGGCTGGCCGCCATCGGCCAGCGTGTGCTCGTCGTCGACCTCGACCCGCAGGGCAACGCGACGACCGGCTCGGGCCTGGCCAAGCGCGAGCTGCCGGCCAGCGTCTACGACGTGCTGCTCGGCACGCACGGCATCGCCGCCGCGCGCCAGCGCAGCCCGCACGCGGGCTACGACGTGCTCGGCGCCAACCGCGAGCTCGCCGGCGCCGAGGTCGAACTGGTCGAGATCGACCGCCGCGAGCGCCGGCTGCGCGACGCGCTGCGCGAGGTCGCGCCCGACTACGACTTCGTCCTCGTCGACTGCCCGCCCAGCCTGAGCCTGCTCACGCTCAACGGCCTGTGCGCCGCGCACGGCGTCATCGTGCCGATGCAGTGCGAATATTTCGCGCTCGAGGGGCTGTCGGACCTGGTCAATACGATCCGCCAGGTGCACGCCAACCTGAACCGCGACCTGGAGATCATCGGATTGCTGCGCGTGATGTTCGACCCACGGATCACGCTGCAGCAGCAGGTCAGCGAGCAGCTGCAGGCGCACTTCGGCGACAAGGTCTTCGCCACCGTGATCCCGCGCAACGTGCGGCTCGCCGAGGCGCCGAGCTACGGCCAACCTGGCGTGGTCTTCGACCCGGCGTCCAAGGGTGCGCAGGCCTATGTCGCCTTCGCCGCCGAGATGGTCCGCCGGCTCGGCCGCCCGGCGGCCGCGGGCCCCGAGGGTGCGCCGCCGGCGCTGGCCGGGGATACGGCCACCGCCTGACCGGCATCGCCGCATGGCCCGCTGCGGGCTGCGTCGGCGCGCACCGGCTCAGGGTCGACGCGCACGCCGACATCGTCGGCCATGATATGCAACTGTCTGTGACGTGTGCGCCCACTTCGTTGGTCGCGCTCGCCGTAGGCCATCGAGATCGAATCGGCAAGCGATCCGGGCGTCCGCCTCAGCCCATCCGCCCCGGATCGTCCTGCGCGCACGGAGCAGGCCCCGCTGGCAGCTCGAACGCCCGCCGCTGCCCCGCCGCGAGCATGAAGATCTCGTCGCGCACGCCGACGCGCACCGGCGCCGCGGTAAAGGCCCGCGCGTGGTCGCGCGCGTGGATCTCCAGCGTCCCGGGCCCGATCTCGAGCTCGATCGCGTGCCCGCGGTAGCGCACCAGCAGCCGCAGCCGCCGCACCTCCTCGGGCAGGCAGGGGTTGAGCCACAGCGTATCGCCGCGCGTCTCGATGCCGGTATAGCCGCGCTGCAGCACGTCGACCGTGCCCGCCATCGCGCCGAGGTGGATGCCCTCGGCCGTCGTGCCGCCCTGGACGTCGTCGACGTCGCTCCTGAGCGCCAGCTGCAGCTGCTCCCACGAATGCCGCCGGTCGGCGCGCGCCAGCACCCAGGCGTCGACGACGCGGCTGAGCGTCGATCCGTGCGTCGTGCGCGCGGTGTAGTAGGCGACCGTGCGCGGGATCAGCGCCGGGTCGAAGTCGTAGCCCAGCCGCCCGAACAGCTCGGCCAGCTCCTCGGCCGAGAACAGGTACATCAGCATCAGCACGTCGGCCTGCTTGCCGGCCTTGTAGCGGTTGACGCTGTCGCCCTCCGCTTCCAGAATGCGGTCGAGCCGGTGGATGTCGCCGTGGCGCGCGCGGTAGGCGTCCCAGTCCAGCTCCTGCAGGCCGTCCCAGCCCTCGAACGCGGCCGGGATGCCGTCGGGCAGGAAGACCACGCGCATGCGGCGGCTGATCGCGTCCCATTGCGCACGCTCGTCGTCGCCCAGCCCGATGCGCTCGGCGAGCTCGGCGCTGCGCTCCTCGGGCAGCAGCTCGAGCAGCTCCAGCGCGCGCGCCAGCACCCACACCGCCATCAGGTTGGTGTAGGTGTGGTTGCTCAGCCCCGGCCGCTCGGCGCCCGGCAGCGCGGTATGGAACTCGTCCGGGCCGACGACGCCGTGGATCTCGTAGCGGTCGCTGGCGGCGTCGTAGCTGACGAGGCTGGCCATCAGGCGCGCGATCTCGAGCATCATCTCGGCGCCGTGGAAGGCCATGAATTCCATGTCGCGCGTGACCTGCCAGTACGACCACAGGTTGAACGCGATCGCGGCGTTGACGTGGCGCTGCAGCCAGGTGTCGTCCGCCACCCAGCGCCCGGACATCGGGTTCAGGTGCACGCGCTGGCTCTCCTCGCGCCCGCTGCTGCCGCTCTGCCACGGGTACAGCGCGCCGCGCAGCCCGCAGGCGCGAGCGTTGGCGCGCGCCGCGTCGAGCCGCCGCCAGCGGTACAGCAGCAGCGCGCGCGTGACCTCGGGCCAGCGCAGGTTGAGCAGCGGGAAGATGAACAGCTCGTCCCAGAAGATGTGGCCGCGATAGGCCTCGCCGTGCCAGCCGCGCGCCGGCACGCCCGCGTCCAGGTCGATCGTGTGCATCGACACCGTCTGCAGCAGGTGGAAGGCGTGCAGCCGCAGCACGCGCCGCGTGGCCACGGCGTTCGCGCCGTCGATCTCGACGTCGCCGACGTCGAAGCGCTGCCACAGGTGCCGCCATTCGACGGCCTGGCTGCGCTGCAGCGCGTCGAAGCTGCCGGCGTGCGCCACCGCCTCGCGCGCCGCCAGCCCGCACTCCGAGGTCGCGGCGTCGCGCGAGCTGTACAAGGCCACGATCTTCTCGATGCGCAGTGCCTGCCCGGCCTCGGCCGCGACCTCGAACGCGAGCTCGGCCAGGCCCTCGTCGACTACGCGGCGCGGCACCAGCGCGAGCGGCTCGTCGCCGCGCCACGCGCGCGTGCGCGCCGCCAGCGCGAGCTCGAGGCGCGACTGCCGCGTGCGAACGCGCGCGAACAGCGTCTCGTCGTCGTCGACCGTCGCCTCCAGCACGTCCAGGTGCCGGCCATCGAAGTCGCGGTAGCGCGCGACCCCTGCATTGCGCGCGTTGCCGTCGAGCCGGCTCGCGAAGCCGATCGTCGCCGCGCCGTTTTCCGGCGTGATCGTCATCTGCAGCGCCGCCAGGTGCGGCTGCCCGATGTGCACCAGCACGCGCTGCTCGACGCGAACGATGCGCCCCGCGGCGTCGCGGCAGCGCATCGAGCGCCGCAGCAGCCCGGCGCGCAGCTCCAGCGTCTGCCGATGCTCCAGCCGCTCCAGCCCGCCGGCGCCGAACCAGTCGCCGTCGGCGACCCGCCAGTCCAGCGCCAGCGCGTGCGGGAAGTTGACCAGGTCCTCGTTCTCGACCTCGCGCCCGGCCACCGGCGTGACGTTGCGGTCGTAGCCGCCGGCCAGGTAGGTGGCCGGGTAGTGCACGCCGTCGGCGCGCGATTCCGGCGCCGCAGCGCGCAGCGCGACGAAGCCGTTGCCCAGCGTGCACAAGGCCTCGCGCAGGCCTTCCTGCGCCGGGTCGAAGCCTTCCCAGGTCAGGCACCAGTCGGGCGGCGGCGCGGCGTCGTCGTCGTTCATCGCAGGCTCCCGCGGCCCTGCCGCGCCTTCATCCGTCATCCTTCATCGGCCCCGGGCGCCAGCCGCCCGGCCAGCGCGTTCAGCAACTGCCGCACCTCGTCGGCCGACCCGAGCCGGTACTGCGCCGCGGTCGGCCGCGGCGCGTCGAGCACCGCCACCGTGACACCATCGGCGGCCAGGGTCTCGAACGCGTCCTCGTCGGTCACGTCGTCGCCGATATAAAGCGGCACGAGTCGCTCCGTCCGCGCAGCGCCGCCGGCTGCCGCGCCGGCCGAGCCCGTCTGCCCACCGCCAGGCTGTGCCGCACGGCCACCGATCGCCTCCATCAACCAACGCACCGCATGCCCCTTGTGCCATGGCAGGTCGGGCTGGAAGTCGTGCACCCGCTTGCCCTCCTGCACGCGCAAGCCCTTGTTCGCGACCTGCGCCGCCGCCACCGCCTCGCGCACGCGCGCCAGGTCGGCGTCGGCGACCAGACGGTCGTGCACCGCGAGCGAGAAGGTCTTGCGCTCGACCAGGGCCCCTTGCACCTTGAACAACCGCGCCTGCAGCATCGCCTGCGCCGCATCCAGCGCCGCGGTTCGGGCCTGCGCCTGCGGATGCTGGTGCCGCTCGCCGTTCGGCCCGGCGATGTCGAAACCGTGGCTGCCGGCGTAGTAAGCGCTCGCTACACCCACACGATCGCGCACATCGCCCAGGTCGCGCCCGCTGACGACCGCCAGCGGCACGCGCGCGGCCAGCGCGCCCAGCACCTCGCGCATCGGCGGGTCCAGCAACGCATCCTGCGGGCGGTCGACGATCGGCGTCAGCGTGCCGTCGTAGTCGAGGAAGATCGCCGGGCGGCCGCGCCCGAGGCGGGCGGCGATCTCGTCGAGGTGTTCCAGCGCGGGCGGGCAGGGGTCGTTCACGACGGTCAGCTCCGAAAGTTCCTGGCAGACGAGGTCGGCGCCGTGCACGCGCAGCGCCTCGGCCTGCGCCGCGCCGCGCCCGGCCATGCCGACGACGAGGCCGAAGCCGCCCGAGCGCGCCGCCGCGACGCCGGAACGCGCATCCTCGACCACGAAGCCGCGCGCCGGCGCGACGCCGAGCCGGCGCGCGGCCTCGACGAACAGGTCCGGCGCCGGCTTGCCGCGCAGCCCTTGCCGCGCCGCATCGCGGCCGTCGACGACGGTATCGAGCAGCGGCGCGAGCCCTGCGGCGTCGAGCACCGCGCGCGCGTTGCGGCTCGACGAGACGACCGCGGTGCGCCGCCCACCGTCGCGCAGCGCGCGCAGCAGCGCCGCGGCGGCAGGGTCGGCCTCGACGCCGTCGCGCGCCAGCACCTGGTGGAAGGCCTGGTTCTTCAGCGCCCCCAGCGCACGCAGCGACTGCAGCCCCGGCGCGTCGCCTTCGTCGCCTGCGGGCAGCGCGATGCCGCGCGCGGCGAGGAAATCGCGCGCGCCGTCCAGCCGCGGCTTGCCGTCGACATGCTCGAGGTAGTCGCGCCCGGCGTCGAACGGCGGTTGCGGCGGCTGCTGGCGCGCCAGCAGGGCGTCGAAGACCTGCTTCCACGCCGCCGCGTGCACGCGCGCGGTGCGCGTCAGCACGCCGTCGAGGTCGAAGATGCCGGCGGCCAGCGCCGGGGACAGCCGCATCCGCGCGCCGCCCCTCTCAGCCCTCCAGCCCCAGCCCCTCGTCGAGGCCGAGGTGGATATTCATGCACTGCACCGCGGCGCCGCTGGCGCCCTTGCCGAGGTTGTCCAGCCGCGCGACCAGCAGCGCCTGGCCGTCGCCGGCGAAGACGAACAGCTCGGCGCGGTTGCTGTCGTTGCACGCGGTGACGTCGAAGAAGCCGCCCGCCAGGTTGGCCTCGTCGCCCAGCGGCATCACGCGCACGAAACGCTCGCCCTCGTAGCGCGCCGCCAGCGCGGCGTGCAGCTCGGCTGCGGTCGTCCCCGGCCGCAACTGCGCCAGGTGCAGCGGCACCGACACCGCCAGCCCCTTGGCGAACGGCCCGACGACCGGCATGAAGACCGGCCGCGCCGCCAGCCCCGTGTGCGCCACCATCTCCGGCAGGTGCTTGTGCGCCAGCGTCAGCGCATAAGGCCGCGGCGCCATCAGCGCCGGGTCGCCGCCGGCCTCGTACTGCGCGATCATCGTCTTGCCGCCGCCGGTATAGCCGGTGATCGACGTGGCGCTGACTGGCAGCGCTGCCGGCACCAGGCCGGCGTCGACCAGCGGCCGCAGCAGCAGCACGAACGCGGTCGCGTGGCAACCCGGGTTGGCGATGCGCCGGCCGCGCCGGATCGCCTCGCGCTGCCCCGGCGTCAACTCAGGCAACCCATAGACCCAGCCGGGCGCCGTGCGGTGCGCGGTGCTGGCGTCGATGACGCAGGTGTGCTCGCTCGTGACCATGAACGCGGCCTCGCGCGCGGCGGCGTCGGGCAGGCACAGGAAGGCGACGTCGGCGGCGTTGAGCAGCCGCGCGCGTTCGGCGGCGTCCTTGCGCCGCGCCGGGTCGATGCGCAGCAGCTCGATATCGTCGCGCGCGGCCAGCACCTCGTGGATGCGCAGCCCGGTCGTGCCCTCCTGGCCATCGACGAAGACCTTGGTTGCCATGCTGCACTCCTTGCCCGCTGTCTCGGGGAAGATCGGTGGGTCGAGGATACGCGATCGGTTTTCCGTGCAGCGGCACGCGCCAGGCCGGCGCAACGCAGCCGCCTGCGGCAGGCGCCGATTGCCCGACAATCCGCCCCCATGGCAACCAGGAAACCCAAGGGACTCGGCCTCGGCCTGGAGGCACTGCTCGGCCCCAAGGTCAGCGACGCGCCGCCCCCCCAGGGCGCGCCGACGACGCTGCCTCTGGACCGGTTGCAGCCCGGGCGTTACCAGCCGCGAACGCGCATGGACGAGGGCGCGCTGTACGAGCTGGCCGAGAGCATCCGCAGCCAGGGCGTGATGCAGCCGGTGCTGGTGCGCCCGGTCGGCGACGAGGCCGAGGGCCGCTACGAGATCATCGCCGGCGAGCGCCGGTTCCGCGCCGCGCGGCTGGCCGGGCTGGACGAGGTGCCGGTGCTGGTCAAGGCGGTGCCCGACGAGGCCGCCGCGGTAATGGCGCTGATCGAGAATATGCAGCGCGAGGACCTCAACCCGCTGGAACAGGCGCAGGGCCTGAAGCGGCTGGTCGACGAGTTCGGGCTCACGCACGAGCAGGCGGCGCAGGCGGTCGGCCGCTCGCGCAGCGCGGCGAGCAACCTGCTGCGGCTGCTGCAGCTGTCCGAGCCGGTGCAGCAGATGCTGATGGCCGGCGACCTCGACATGGGGCATGCGCGCGCGCTGCTCGCGCTCGACGGCGCGCAGCAGATCAGCGCCGCCAACCAGGTCGCCGGACGCAAGCTCAGCGTGCGCGAGGCCGAGAGGCTGGTCGCGCGCGTGGCCGCCGGCGCCGGCCGGCAGGCGCCGCTGCTGCGCGTCAAGGCCGACAAGCCGCGCGAGATCGTGCGCCTCGAGTCGGCGCTCGCCGATGCGCTGACGGCGCCGGTCGAGATCCGCGTCAAGAAGCGGACCCAGCGCGGCGAGCGCGGCGAGATCGCGATCCGCTTCGATTCGCTCGACGAGCTCGACGCGCTGCTCGACAAGCTCGGCGTGCCCTCGCGCTGATCGCGCGGTCGTTGCTCGACGCTCAACGCCCCGCCGCCAGCGCGGCCACGCGTTCCGCGCGCTGCTGCAGCGCCAGCCACGCCAGCGCCGCCGATACGAGGGCGATCGGCAGCAGCGAGCCGATATTCAGCCAGGTCCAGCCCTGCGTCGTCACCATCGCGCCCGATGCGATCGAGGTCACCGCCATGGTCGCGAAGACGCAGGTGTCCATCGCGCCCTGCGCGCGCGTCTTCTCCTCGGGCGCGTAGGTCGTCGTCAGCAGCACCGAGCCGCCGGTGTAGAGGAAGTTCCAGCCCACGCCGAGCAGGAACAGCGCGACCAGGAACTGCATCAGGTCGACCCCGGACAGCGCGACCGCGACGCAGGCGAAGTTCAGCAGCGCGCCCGCCACCATGATCGGCAGGCTGCCGAAGCGCCTGATCAGGTGGCCGGTGAAGAAGCTCGGCACGAACATCCCCAGCACATGCCACTCGAGGACGAACGCGGCGTCGGAGAACGGCAGCCCGCACTGCTGCATCGCCAGCGGCGTGGCCGCCATCAGCAGGTTCATGACGCCGTAGCCCAGCGCCGCCGCCGCCACCGCGACGACGAAGGCCGGCTGGCGCGCGATCTCGGCCAGCGGGCGCCCCGTGCTCGCGCCCTTCGCCGGCGCGACATGTGCCGGGAAGCGGATGAACGACAGCGCCAGCAGCGACAGCGCCGCGACGCCGATCAGCGCCAGGTAGGACGCGGCGAAGGCCACTGGCAGCATGCTGCGCGTCGCGCTGGCGAGGTTGGGCCCGACGAAGGCCCCGACGATGCCGCCGGCCAGCACCAGCGACAAGGCCTTCTCCGCGAACCCCGGCGCCGCCAACTCGGGCCCGGCGAAGCGGTACAGCTGCGCGTTGGCGCTGTAGAAGCCGGCGACGACGGTGGCCGTCACCAGCATCCAGAAGCTGCCCAGCGTGACCGCCAGCGCGCAAGCCGCGGCCGACCCCGCCGCCACCAGCAGCCCGGCCTGGAACGAGCGCTTGCGCCCGATGCGCGACTGCATGCGCGCGACGAGCGGCGCCGACAGCGCGCCGCCGACGACATAGCCCGCCACCGGCAGCGTCGCCATCCAGCCCCAGGGCGCCAGCTGCAGCCCGACCAGCCCGTTGATCGCGATGAAGGTGACGTTGTTGGTCAGGAACAGGCCCTGGCACAGCGCCAGCAGCAGCAGGTGGCGGTTCATGCGCGGATCATCGCATGCCCGATCAGGTATGCCGGGCGACGGTGGCGCCGCCGGCGCCGCGCCGCCTCGTCAGGCGTCGACGTCGGCCAGCGCGTGCAGGAACTCGTGCGCCCACCAGTGCACGTCGTGGCTGCGGATGCTCTGCATCAGCCGCGCGTGGCGCACGACGCGCTCCTCCTGCGGCATGCGCAGCGCCTGCTGGATCGCGTCCGCCGTGCCGGCGGTGTCGTAGGGGTTGACCAGCAGCGCCTCGACCAGCTGCTCGGCCGCGCCGGCGAAGCGCGACAGCACGAGCACGCCGGGGTCGGCCGGGTCCTGGCTGGCGACATACTCCTTGGCCACCAGGTTCATGCCGTCGCGCAGCGGCGTCACCAGCCCGACCGCGCTGGCCGCGTAGAGCCCGGGCAGCCGCTTGCGCGCGACCGTGCGACGGATGTAGCGCACCGGCATCCAGTCGAGCTCGCCGAAGTCGCCGTTGAGCGCGCCGCACAGCGTCTCCAGCTCGTGCCGGATGTCGCCGTAGGCGTCGACATCCTCGCGCGACGGCGCCGCGACCTGGATCAGCGTCGCGCTGCGCCGGTTCTCCGGATACTGCTCGAGCAGGCGCCTGAAGGCGCGAATGCGCTGCGGCAAGCCCTTGCTGTAGTCGAGCCGGTCGACGCCGACCAGCAACCTGCGCTGCGCATAGTTCTCGCGCATCGCGCGGCGCATCTCGCGCGCCTCCTCGCCGCGCGCCATCGACTCCAGCTCGGCGACATCGATGCCGATCGGCACCGCGCGCGCGCGCACGGTGCGCCCCCAGGCGTGCAGACGGTCGTCGCCCTGCATCTGCCCGCCGGCCTCGCGCAAGACGTAGTCGGCGAAGTGGTCGCGGTCGGTCGCGCCCTGGAAGCCGACCAGGTCGTAGGCCATCAGCGACCGCATCAGCCAGCCATGCTGCGGGATCGCGGCCAGGATCGTCCGCGGCGGCAGCGGGATGTGCAGGAAGAAGCCGATGCGCTGCGCACAGCCCATCGCGCGCAGCTCGGCCGCCAGCGGGATCAGGTGGTAGTCGTGCACCCAGATGACGTCGTCGGGGCGCAGCATCGGCTCCAGCTTGTGCGCGAGCAGCCGGTTGACGCGCCGGTAGCCCTCGATGTCACCCGCGTCGAAGTCCGCCAGGTCGAGCCGGTAGTGGAACACCGGCCACAGCACGCTGTTGCTGTAGCCGAGGTAGTAGGCGCGGTAGTCGGCGTGCGACAGGTCGACCGTCGCCAGCGTGATCTCGCCGGCGCGCTGTTGGTGGACGCGGTTGCCGGAGCAGGATTCCACCGTCCGCCCGCTCCAGCCGAACCACAGCCCGCCGCTGGCGCGCAGCGCCTCGCCCAGCGCCACCGCCAGCCCGCCGGCGCCGGGCTTGCGCGGGTCGGCGACCCGGTTCGCGACCACGACCAGCCTGCCCATGTCCTCGTCCTCCTCGTCCTCGCGGCGCCGCCCCCGGCCAGCCGCTGCGCCCCTGCGGGCATGCGGCTCAGATGACGGTCTCCCACGGCTGCGACAGCCGCACCGCCCCGTTGATCAGCCCGACCATCGAGTAGGTCTGCGGGAAGTTGCCCCACATCGCGCCGCTGACCGGATGCGTGTCCTCGCTCATCAGCCCCAGGTGGTTGCGCGCGGCCAGCATCGCCTCGAAGATCGCCTGCGCCTCGTCGCGCCGCCCGATGCGCGCCAGCGCGTCCAGGCGCCAGAAGCTGCAGATGTTGAACGCGGTCTCGGGCAGGCCGAAGTCGTCGGCCGCCTCGTAGCGCCGCATGTAGGGGCCGTCGCACAGCGTGGCTTCGAGCGCGTCGACGGTGGCGACGAAGCGCGGGTCGCGCGGGTCGATGAAGCCGACCTCGGCCATCAGCAGCACGCTGGCGTCCAGGTGCTCGCCGCCCAGGCTCTCGACGAAGGCGCCGCGCCTGGCATTCCACGCGCCCTCCAGCAGCCGCGCGCGGATGCGCCCGGCGTGCCCCTGCCAGTACGCGGCGCGGTCGGCCAGGCCCAGCCGCGCGGCGATCTTGGCCAGCCGGTCGCACGCGGCCCAGCACATCAGCATCGACGACGTGTGCACGCGTGCGCGCGTGCGCAGCTCCCACATCCCGGCGTCGGGCTGGTCGTGCACGCGCACCGCCTGTTCGCCCACCGCCTCGAGCGAGCGGAACTCGGGCTCGCCCGCCGGGTACAGCAGCCGCCGGTCGTGGAAGGCCTGCGCCGCCCCGAGCACGATGTTGCCGTAGACATCGTGCTGGAAGTGCTCCCAGGCCTGGTTGCCGCGCCGCACCGGCGCGTGGCCGCGGTAGCCGGGCAGCTGCGGCTCGATCTCCTCGTGCAGCTCGCGCTCCAGCGCGATGCCGTACAGCGGCTGCACGTGGCCGCCGTCGGCGTGCGCGACGACGTTGCGCAGCCAGCGCAGGTAGTCCTCCATCGTGCCGACCTCGGACAGCGAGTTCAGCGCCCGCACGACGAAGAAGGCGTCGCGCAGCCAGCAGTAGCGGTAGTCCCAGTTGCGCGCGGTGCCCGGCGCCTCGGGGATGCTCGTCGTCAGCGCGGCGACGATGGCGCCGGTATCCTCGTGCACGCACATCTTGAGCGTGATCGCGGCGCGCACGACGACATCCTGCCACTGCAGCGGCAGCGCCAGGCGGCGCGCCCAGATGCGCCAGTAGGCCAGCGTCTCGCGCTCGTAGGTGGCCGCGGTCTCGTCCGGGCCGAGGTCGAGCGACTCGTCCGGCCCCAGCACCAGGCTGACCGGCTCGGTCAGCACGAAGGGCTCCTCGCGCAGCACGTAGGCCAGCGGCACCGAGGTCGTCAACCGCAGCACCTGGTCCGGGCCGACATAGCGGACGTGGTGGCTGCCCTGGGTCAGCCGCGGCGCCGCCCGCCCCCAGTCGAAGCGCGGCCGCAGCCGCACGCGGACGCGCGGCGCGCCGGCCAGCACGCGCAGCCGGCGCACCAGCATCAGCGGCCGGTACATGCGCCCCCGGGCGATGAAGCGCGGCGCGAAGTCGGTCACCTCGACGCACTGGTCGCGCTCGTCCCACAGCCTGGTCACCAGCACCGCGGTATTGCCGGCGTAGAACTGCTCGCTGCGCGAGAAGCCCTCGACCTCGACCGCGAACGCGCCATCGCCCTCGCCGCCGCCCCCGGGCACGCCCAGCAGCGCGTGGAAGACCGGGTCGCCGTCGACGCGCGGCAGGCAGGCCCAGACGATGCGCGCGCGCGCATCGACCAGCGCCGAGATGGCGCAGTTGCCGATCGCGCCGAGCGCGAGCGACGGCTCGTCGCCCACCCGCGGGCCGTCCGATGTCATGGTCCGAAGATACAACACCGCAAGCGCGCCGGGCATGCCCTGTCATCCGCCGCCGGGCCTCGCGCGTTGGGCGGGGCTGGCAGTCGCCGTGCGCCGTGGCTGCCACCTGCGGCGGCACCGCCGGGGTGGAACTTGTCGCGCGGATCGCATGTCCATCCGCCACAACAGGGGTGGATTCGCCGTCATACTCGAACGCTCGTCGTCACCGATTTGCCTCATCGTCCGACCATGTCTGCGTGACCCCAGGAAAGCTCTGATGGCGCCCGGGCCCGTACAGCCGGGACGCCATCAGAACTTCCCCCATCCGTCGGCCCCCTCGCGGGTCGGCCGGTGCACCTCAGCAGGAGGTCCGCATGGACGTGATCAGCCACTTCGCCTCGCGCTGGGAGCGCTCGCGCGAGGAGTCGCTCTCGATCGAGGACTACCTCGCCGAGTGCAAGCGCAACCGGCTCGCGTACGCGACCGCCGCCGAGCGCATGCTCGAGGCGATCGGCGAGCCGACCCAGGTCGACACCCGCAACGACCCGCGGCTGTCCAGGCTGTTCGCCAACAAGGTCATCAAGATCTACCCGGCGTTCGCCGAGTTCTACGGCATGGAGGACTCGATCGAGCAGGTCGTGTCCTACTTCCGCCACGCGGCGCAGGGGCTGGAGGAAAAAAAGCAGATCCTGTACCTGCTGGGCCCGGTCGGCGGCGGCAAGAGCTCGATCGCCGAGCGGCTCAAGCAGCTGATGGAGCGCGTGCCGTTCTATGCCCTCGAAGGCAGCCCGGTCAACGAGTCGCCGCTCGGGCTGTTCGACCCCGACGAGGACGGGCCGATCCTCGAGGACGAGTACGGCATCCCGCGCCGCTACCTGACGCGGATCCTGTCGCCCTGGGCGGTCAAGCGGCTCGAGGAGTTCGGCGGCGACATCCGCAGGTTCCGCGTCGTCAAGCGCCACCCGAGCATCCTCAAGCAGGTGGCGGTCGCCAAGACCGAGCCCGGCGACGAGAACAACCAGGACATCAGCTCGCTGGTCGGCAAGGTCGACATCCGCAAGCTCGAGACCTACGCGCAGGACGACCCCGACGCCTACAGCTACTCGGGCGGGCTGTGCCTGGCCAACCAGGGGCTGCTCGAATTCGTCGAGATGTTCAAGGCGCCGATCAAGGTGCTGCACCCGCTGCTGACCGCGACCCAGGAGGGCAACTTCAAGGGCACCGAGGGCTTCGGCGCGATCCCGTTCGACGGCATCGTGCTCGCGCACAGCAACGAGAGCGAGTGGAAGGCCTTCCGCAACAACAAGAACAACGAGGCCTTCCTCGACCGCATCTACATCGTCAAGGTGCCGTACTGCCTGCGCCTCACCGAAGAGGTCAAGATCTACGAGAAGCTGATCCGCAACTCCTCGCTCGCCGAGGCCACCTGCGCGCCCGGCACGCTGAAGATGATGGCGCAGTTCGCGGTGCTGACGCGCCTGAAGGAGCCGGAGAACTCGTCCCTCTACTCGAAGATGCTGGTCTACGACGGCCAGAGCCTGAAGGACACCGACCCGCGCGCCAAGAGCTACCAGGAGTACCGCGACTACGCCGGCGTCGACGAGGGCATGAGCGGCGTCAGCACGCGCTTCGCCTACAAGATCCTGTCCAAGGTGTTCAACTTCGACAGCACCGAGGTCGCCGCCAACCCGGTGCACCTGATGTACGTGCTCGAGCAGCAGATCGAGCGCGAGCAGTTCGCCCCCGAGCTCGAGCAGAAGTACGTCGGCTTCGTCAAGGAGACGCTGGCCCCGCGCTACGCCGAGTTCATCGGCAAGGAGATCCAGACCGCGTACCTGGAGAGCTACAGCGAGTACGGCCAGAATATCTTCGACCGCTACGTCACCTACGCCGACTACTGGATCCAGGACCAGGAGTACCGCGACACCGACACCGGCGAGGTGTTCGACCGCGCGTCGCTGAACGCCGAGCTGGAGAAGATCGAGAAGCCCGCCGGCATCGCCAACCCGAAGGACTTCCGCAACGAGATCGTCAACTTCGTGCTGCGCGCGCGCGCCAGCAACGCCGGCAAGAACCCGCTGTGGACCAGCTACGAGAAGCTGCGCGCGGTGATCGAGAAGAAGATGTTCTCCAACACCGAGGAGCTGCTGCCGGTCATCAGCTTCAACGCCAAGGCCAGCGCCGACGAGGCCAAGAAGCACGAGGACTTCGTCCAGCGCATGGTCGACAAGGGCTACACGCCCAAGCAGGTGCGGCTGCTGTGCGAGTGGTACCTGCGGGTGCGCAAGAGCTCGTGACGCAGGCCGGGCCAGCGAAGGAGCGCGCGGGGACCTGAGCGATGGCGCTGCAATCGATCATCGACCGCCGGCTGGCGGGCAAGAACAAGTCGGTCGGCAACCGCGAGCGCTTCCTGCGCCGCTACAAGACGCAGATCCGCGACGCCGTCAAGCGCGCCATCGACGGCCGCGGCATCCGCGACATCGAGCGCGGCGAGGAGATCCGCATCCCCAAGCGAGACATCGCCGAGCCGGTGTTCGGCCACGGTCAGGGCGGGGTGCGCGACATCGTCCATCCGGGCAACAAGGAGTTCGTCCGCGGCGACCGCATCGAGCGCCCCAAGGGCGGCGGCGGCGGGAGCGGCAAGGGCCAGGCCAGCGACTCCGGCGAGGGCGAGGACGATTTCGTCTTCGCGCTGTCGAAGGAAGAATTCATGCAGGTCTTCTTCGAGGACCTGGCGCTGCCGCACCTGGTGCGCACCCAGCTGGCCGAGACGCCCGAGTGGAAATACCACCGCGCCGGCTTCAGCAGCGACGGCACGCCGAACAACCTGCACGTCGTGCGCAGCATGCGCGGCGCGATCGGCCGGCGCATCGCGCTCGGTGCCGAGGCGCGGCGCGAGCTGATCGAGCTCGAGGCGCAGCTCGACGCGCTGCGCGCCACGCCGCGCCCGGCCGACGAGGACGCGGCGCGCGCGCGCCAGGCGGGAATCGACGAGCTGGCGGCGCGGGTCGACGCCCTGCGCGCACGCATCGCGCGCATCCCCTTCCTCGACCCGATCGACCTGCGGTTCCGCAACCGCGTCAAGGTCCCGGTGCCGACCAGCCAGGCGGTGATGTTCTGCGTCATGGACGTCTCCGGGTCGATGGACGAGCAGCGCAAGGAGCTCGCCAAGCGCTTCTTCATCCTGCTGTACCTGTTCCTGACGCGGCACTACGAGCGCATCGAGCTGGTGTTCATCCGCCACCACACGCAGGCGGCCGAGGTCGACGAGGAGAATTTCTTCCACGCCCGCGAGACCGGTGGCACCGTCGTCAGCAGCGCGCTCGTGCTGATGCACGAGATCATGCGCGCGCGCTACGACCCGGCGCAGTGGAACATCTACGGCGCGCAGGCCAGCGACGGCGACAACTGGCACCACGACAGCGGCCGCTGCCGCGAGCTGCTGGCCGAGCAGATCCTGCCGCTTTGCCGCTACTTCGCCTACGTGCAGGTGGCCGAGGAGGAGCAGAACCTTTGGGAGGAGTACACGCAGCTCCTGGACACCCACCGCCACTTCGCGATGCGCAAGGCCACCAGCGCGGACCAGATCTACCCGGTCTTCCGCGATCTCTTCCGCAAGGAAGGGGCGAAGGCAGCATGAACACCGCGCGACGCAGCCAGCACGGCCCGGTGGTCGAGCGCCGCGACGGCCCGCTGCCCGAGCCGCGCCCGCCGGGCCCGCGTCCGGCCGAGCCGCTGCCCGGGCCGAGCGAGTGGACCTTCGAGCTGATCGAGCGCTACCACGAGGTCATCCGCGCCACCGCGCAGCGCTACGGGCTGGATACCTACCCGAACCAGCTCGAGATCATCACCGCCGAGCAGATGATGGACGCCTACGCGAGCGTGGGCATGCCGGTCAACTACCGCCACTGGAGCTACGGCAAGGAGTTCATCGCGACCGAGAAGAAGTACCGGCGCGGCCACATGGGGCTGGCGTACGAGATCGTCATCAATTCCAACCCCTGCATCAGCTACCTGATGGAGGAGAACACGCTGGCGATGCAGGCGCTGGTGATCGCGCACGCGGCCTACGGGCACAACAGCTTCTTCAAGGGCAACTACCTGTTCCGCATGTGGACCGACGCGTCGTCGATCATCGACTACCTGGTCTACGCGCGCAGCTATGTCGCGCAGTGCGAGGAGCGCCACGGCGAGGACGCGGTCGAGGAGTTTCTCGACAGCTGCCACGCGCTGGCCAACCACGGCGTGGACCGCTACCGCCGTCCGGCGCGCAAGAGCCTGGCGCAGGAACTCGCCGAGCGGCGCGAGCGCGAGGCCTACGCGCAGCAGCAGGTCAACGATCTGTGGCGCACGCTGCCGCGGCGCGAGAGCGACGCCGCCGAGTCGCCCGAGGCCAGGCGCTTCCCCGAGGAGCCGCAGGAGAACCTGCTGTACTTCATCGAGAAGAACGCGCCGCTGCTCGAACCCTGGCAGCGCGAGATCGTCCGCATCGTGCGCAAGGTCGCGCAGTACTTCTACCCGCAGCGACAGACCCAGGTCATGAACGAAGGTTGGGCCTGCGTGACCGGCGATACGCTGGTCGTCACCGACCATGGCCTGATACCGGCACGCGAGCTCGTCGAGACCCGATTCGACGGCCGGGTCGAGGACGGCAACCGCATCGTCGACTGGTTCCACGCCGCGTCGCGCCGGCGCGTTCGCATCACGACACGACACGGCTACGTGCTTCACGGCGGCGAGGACCACAAGGTACTCGTCGGCGACCGCTGGGTCGAGCTGCGCGACCTGCGCGTCGGCAGCGAGGTCGAGATCCGCCGCGGGCGCTCGGTCTTCGCGCAAGCGCCGGCGGCGATCGACTACGACACCGCATCCAGGCCGCGCCTGGCCGAGATCTGCGCGCGCCACGGCGTCGCGCCGGGGACGTTCGGCAAGTGGCAGTGGCGCTCGCCCGCCTTGCATGTCGGCGCGGCGATGCGCGAGAGGCTTCAGGCCTGCGAACGCGAGTGGCATGCGATCAAGAGCGACCCCGCGCTGCGTCTGACACTGCAGGATGCGGCGGACCTGCCGCGGCGCCCGGACATGCTGGGCCCCGACCTCGCCGAAGTGCTGGGCCAGCTGACCGGCGACGGTTTTGTCGAGACGACGCACAGCGGGCGCATCAACCTGACCTCGCAGGACGCCGAACTGCTGGACTTTTTCGAGCAGACGATGGCGGCCTGCTTCGGCCTGCATGCGCGGCGCCGCCCGGACCGCAACCACTTCAACTCGACCGTCCACAGCGCGGCGCTGGCGCGCGTGCTGGTCGACAACCTCGGCTTCGCGCAGGGGCCGGGAGCCGCCGGGCGCAAGACAGTGCCGGAGATCGTCCTGCGCTCGCCGCGCGAGGTGGTCGTGGCCTTCCTGCGCGGACATTTCGACACCGACGGCTGCGTGTCGGTCCCCGATCGTCAGGTGATCCTCGTCAGCAAGAGCCTGGAGCTGCTGCGCACCGAGCAGCTGCTGCTGCTCAACCTGGGCATCGTCTGCTCGGTGCGGCCGCAGCGGGACGGCACGCACCGGCTCGTGATCACGGGCTCGGACCTGCGTCTGTACGCCGAGACGATCGGCTTTCGCTTGCAGGCCAAGCAGCGCGCGCTGCGGCAGGCGCTGGACGACGCGCGCTGGTTCGTCAAGAAGCACGACCGCACGGTGATCGAGCGGATCGAATTCGACGAGGGCCCGGTGTACGACTTCAGCGTCGAGAACTCGCACGCGTACAAGGCCTCTTGCTTCGTCAACCACAACTGCTACTGGCACCACACGCTGCTCAACACGATGTACGACGACGGCTGGCTGACCGACGGCGTGATGATCGAGTGGCTGAAGTCGCACACGAACGTGATCGCGCAGCCGCCGGTCGGGCACCCCGCGTACAGCGGACTCAATCCCTACGCGCTCGGGTTCGCGATGTACTCGGACATCCGGCGCATCTGCGAGCGGCCGACCGACGAGGACCGCCAGTGGTTCCCCGAGATCGCCGGCGCACCCTGGCTGCCGACGCTGGACCACGCGATGCGCAACTACAAGGACGAGAGCTTCGTCGGCCAGTTCCTCAGCCCGCGCCTGATGCGCGAGATGCGGCTGTTCGCGATCACCGACGACGAGCACGAGGACGAGCTCGAGGTCAGCGCGATCCACGACGAGGCCGGCTACCGCGAGCTGCGCGAGAAGCTGTCGGCGCAATACGACCTGGGCACGCGCGAGCCCAACATCCAGGTCTGGAACGTCGCACTGCGCGGCGACCGCAGCCTGACGCTGCGCCACTTCCAGCACCGCGACCGCCCGCTGCACGACAGCGCGCAGGAAGTGCTCAAGCATGTCGCGCGGTTGTGGGGCTTCGCGGTGCACCTGGACAGCGTCGACGCCGCCGGCGAGGTGACGCGGCGCTGGAGCGTGCCGGGGCCGACGAGCTGAGCGCGGCGATTCGCGGGGTCGCGGCTGACGATTCGTTGCCGACGGTCGTCGAAGTCAGTACTTCGATTCTTCTGGCGTTCGACGTGCCAGCGTGCCAAGGCCGGCGGGCACCCTCCCACTCCATGTCCCCCGCCGTCGGCTCGCGCCGCCGGCTCCTCCTCTACTTACGTGGGAGGGTGCCCGCCGACCTTGGCCTGCCACCGTCTTTGCATTCGACGGTCGAACACCCCCAGCCACGGCCGGCCGAGGACAGCGGGTGCCCTTCCGCGTAAGTAAAGGAGGAGCCAGCGGCCGAAGGCCGGTGGCGGGGGACATGGAGCGGAAGGGCACCCGCTGGCCTCGGCACGCGCAGGCCGTCGCATGCCACATGCGAGCAGGCCGCCAAAGACTGCAGCGCACCGTTCGCAGGCCTTCACGCCATCGCCCCTGCGTGAGGACTTGGCGCCGCGAGCGATGGACGGCAGGCTGCCGCCGTCCAGATGCCCAGCCACGACACCTATGATCGCAGGCAACTCCGCCTCGCCACGCAAACCCTCATGAAGACACTCGTCACCGGCGCCGCCGGGTTCATCGGCATGACGCTGTCGCTGCGCCTTCTGGAGCGCGGCGACGAGGTCGTCGGGCTGGACAACCTGAACGACTACTACTCGGTCCAGCTCAAGATGGACCGGCTCGCGCGGCTGCAGGCGCACGCGCGCTTCCGCTTCGTCAAGCTCGACGTCGCCGACCGCGAAGGCATGGCCAGGCTGTTCGCCGAGGAAGGCTTCGAGCGCGTCATCCACCTCGCCGCGCAGGCCGGCGTGCGCTACTCGCTCGTCAACCCGCTGGCCTACGCCGACAGCAACCTGATCGGCTTCGTCAACATCCTCGAGGGCTGCCGCCACGCCAAAGTGCCGCACCTGACCTACGCATCAAGCTCCAGCGTCTACGGCGGCAATACGCGCATGCCGTTCTCCGAGCACGACAGCGTCGACCACCCGGTCAGCCTGTACGCCGCGACCAAGAAGGCCAACGAGCTGATGGCGCACACCTACAGCCACCTGTACGGGCTGCCGACGACGGGGCTGCGCTTCTTCACCGTCTACGGGCCCTGGGGCCGGCCCGACATGGCGCTGTTCCTGTTCACCAAGGCGATCCTCGAGGGCCGCCCGATCGACGTCTTCAACCATGGCCGGATGCAGCGCGACTTCACCTACATCGACGATATCGTCGAGGGCGTCATCCGCGTCAGCGACAAGCCCGCCGCACCCGACCCCGCCTACCAGCCCGACACGCCCGACCCCGCGACGAGCAACGTCCCGTACCGGATCTTCAACATCGGCAACCACCAGCCGGTGCCGCTGATGGACTACATCGGCGCGCTCGAGCGCGCACTCGGGCGCACGGCGCAGAAGAACTTCCTGCCGATGCAGGACGGCGACGTGCCGGCAACCTACGCGGACGTCGATGCGCTGAATGCCTGGGTCGGCTTCCACCCGGCGACCTCGATCGACGACGGCATCGCGCGCTTCGTCGACTGGTACCGCGGCTACCACGGCGTGTAGCCGCCCCGGCGCGGGCCGGCGCGCTCGGCGCGTGCCGCGCTCAGCGCCCCTGCGGCGCCAGCAGCTCGTGCACCCAGCGCACCGGGATCGCGTAGCTGATCCCGCTCGGGTGCTGCAGCGCCGACTCGCGGCTGCCCTTGGTCAGCACCATGTTGACGACCGCGACCACCTCGCCGCTGTCGGCATGCAGCACCGGCCCGCCGCTGTTGCCGGGGTAGGCGGTGCCGTCGAGCTGGTAGATGTCGAAGCCGCCGGCTCGGATCTGCGCCACCGCGCGCTGGCCGAGCTGAGACGCGGTCGCCGCCGGCAGCACGATGGCGGCGATCGACGACACGATGGCGCGGTGCGTCACGGGCCTGAAGCCGAGCACGCCGCCGATCGGAAACCCCATCAGCGCCACCGCCTGCCCCTCGCGCACGCCCTCGCGCGCACCCAGCGGCAGCGGCGGCAGCGGGTCGCCCTCGACGCGCAGCAGCGCCAGGTCGTGCGCCGCGTCGCGCGCGACCACCTCGGCCATGCGCCACGATGGCCCGCCGCCGGCCGGCGGCATCTGCAGCGCCCACTGCTTGATCTTGGCGTCGGCGACGACGTGCGCATTCGTCACCGCCAGGCGGCCGTCGCCGACGATGAAGGCCGTGCCCCGAAACACGAAGCGCGGGCTGGCCAGCGCGTCGAAGCCGCCGACCGGCAGCACCGACGGCTTGGTCCGGGCGATCAGCTCGGGCAGCGCGGCGAACGCGGCACCCGGCCCCTGCCCCAGCGCGGCGGTGGCCAGCGCAAGGCCCGACGACAGCCAGCTTCGACGTCGCATCGCGCGCGGTCCCGCCGCGCTAGAGCGCGAAGATCTTGCCCGGGTTCATGATGTTGCCCGGGTCCAGTGCGCGCTTGATCGCGCGCATCGCGGCGATCGCGCCCGCCCCGGTCTCGCCCTCGAGAAAACCCATCTTGTGCAGCCCGATGCCATGCTCGCCGGTGCAGGTACCCTCCAGCGCGATCGCGCGCTGCACCATCTGCATCGACAGCCGCTCGGCCGTCGCGCGCTGGCCGGCGTCGCCCTCCTTGACCAGGTAGGCGAGGTGGAAGTTGCCGTCGCCGACATGGCCGACGATGTAGTACGGCAGGCCCGACGCGTCGGCGTCGGCCACCGACGCCTCGATGATCTCGGCCAGGCGCGAGATCGGCACGCAGGTGTCGGTCGTCACGCTGCGGCAGCCGGGGTTCATCTGCATGCCGGCGAAGTAGGCCTTGTGGCGCGCGGTCCACAGCCGCGTGCGCTCCTCGGGCGTGCTCGCCCACTCGAAGCCCTCGCCGCCGAACTCGGCGGCGATCGCCTGCACCGTCTCGGCCTGCTCCTGCACGCTCGCCGGGCTGCCGTGGAACTCCATCAGCAGCATCGGGCTCTCGCGCAGCCCGAGCCTGCTCTGCGCATTGACCGCGCGCACCGCATTGGTGTCGAGCAGCTCGCAGCGCGCGATCGGCACCCCCATCTGGATCACCTGGATCGTCGCGCGCACGGCGGCGTCGACGCCCGGGAAGTGGCAGATCGCGGCACTCACCGCCTCCGGCAGCGGGTAGAGCTTGAGCGTGATCTCGGTCATCACGCCCAGCGTCCCCTCGCTGCCGACGAACAGCCGCGTCAGGTCGTAGCCGGCGCTGCTCTTCTTCGCGCGCGAGCCGGACCGGATGACCTCGCCCGCGGCGGTCACCACCGTCAGCGCGAGCACGTTCTCGCGCATCGTCCCGTAGCGCACCGCATTGGTCCCGCTGGCGCGCGTGGCCGCCATCCCGCCGATCGTCGCATTCGCACCCGGGTCGATCGGGAAGAACAGGCCCGTGTCGCGGATCTCGCGGTTGAGCTGCTCGCGCGTCACGCCGGCTTCGACCGTCACTGTCAGGTCCTCCGCGTTGACGTGCACGACGCGCGTCATGCGCGACAGGTCGACGCTGACGCCGCCCTGCACCGCCAGCAGCTGGCCCTCCAGCGACGAGCCGACCCCGAACGGGATCACCGGCACGCCATGCGCGCTCGCCTGCGCGACGACGAAGGCGACCTCGTCGGTGCTGTCGCAGAAGACGACGACCTCGGGCGGCGTCACCGGGTAGGGCGACTCGTCGCGGCCATGCTGCTCGCACAGCGCGGCGGCGGTCGAGCAGCGGTCGCCGAAGCGCTCGCGCAGCGCCTCCAGCATCGCGCGGGGCGCCGCCCGGCGTTCGTAGGCAGGCAGCACCTCGTTGGGCAATGGGGCATTCATCGTCGTGGCTCCTGCGGGGACGGCGCGCCGACAGCGCGACTATCGTGGATCATTCTAGGTTTGCAGCCCACACCCGAGGACAAAGACCATGAGCAACCGCGTCAGCAAAGTCGCCACCCGCACCGGCGACGACGGCACGACGGGGCTGGGCGACGGCACGCGCACGCGCAAGGACGCGCTGCGCATCGCCGCGCTCGGCGACGTCGACGAACTGAACTCGACGCTCGGGCTGCTGCAGTGCGAGCCCTTGCCCGAGGACGTGCGCGCGCTGCTGGTGGAGATCCAGCACGAGCTGTTCGACCTCGGCGGCGAACTTTCGATCCCCGGCTTCACGCTGCTGAAGGACGAGGCGGTGGCACGACTGGACGCGGCGCTGGCGCGCTACAACGCCGAGCTGCCGGCGCTGAAGGAATTCATCCTGCCCGGCGGCACGCGCAGCGCGGCGATCGCGCATGTCGCGCGCACGGTGGCGAGGCGCGCCGAGCGCGCGCTGGTGGCGCTGGCGGCGACGGAGGCGGTCAACGCCGCGCCGCGCCATTTCCTGAACCGGCTGTCGGACCTGCTGTTCGTGCTCGCGCGCGTGCTCAACCGCGCCAACCTCGACGGCCTGGGCGGCGACGACATCTACTGGCGCAGCGAGAAGCTTCGTCGCGGCGAGGCGCCCTGACCGCGGCGGTCGCCCGCCGCGCGGACGCCTGTCCCGCTGCGCAGGCCGGTCGGCCGCGCACGCGACCGGGCAGCCGGCTCGCGCGGCCTGGGCCGGCTGCGCCGATCAGGCGTTCCAGACCACCGGCTTGCGCTGACCGACCCAACGGTCGTAGTTCTTCGCGAACATGTCCTCGATCCGGTTGCGCTTGACCTTGAAGGTCGGCGTGATCAGGTCGTTGTCGACCGTCCAGGCCTCGGCGGTGATGACGAGGCAGTCGAGCTGCTCGTGCGGGTCCAGCGTCGCGTTGATGTGCTTGAGGTGCTCGACCAGCGAGGCCTCGAGCTCGGCCTTGCCGCCGCCGTCCACCTGCTTGCGTGCCTCCTCGTTGAGCATCAGCAGCGCCAGCGGCTGGCCGAGGTTGGCGCCGGTCACGCAGCAGGCCTCGACCGCGACGTGCATGACCAGCTTGTCCTCGATCGGCGCCGGTGCGACGTACTTGCCCTTGCTGGTCTTGAACAAGTCCTTGACGCGGCCGGTGATCTTCAACCGCCCCTGGGCATCGGTCGAGCCCTTGTCGCCGGTCCTGAGCCAGCCGTCGTCGGTGAAGACCTCCTTGGACAGGTCGGGCTGCTTGTAGTAGCCCAGCATGTTCCACGGGGCCTTGATCTGGATCTCGCCGTTGTCCGGCGCGATGCGGCACTGCACCGGCTCGTAGGGGCGGCCGACGGTGCCGAAGTCGGCCGGGTTGGCGGTCGTGATGTGGGTCGCGCCGATGTTCTCGGTCATGCCGTAGCCCTCGGCGATGTTCAGGCCCAGCTGCGAATACCACTGCAGCAGCTCGACCGGCATCGGCGCCGCGCCGGCGGCGGCGAAGATGCACTGGTCCAGGCCCAGCGTGTTCAGCACCTTCTTCTTCACGATGCCCGACAGGATCGGCAGCTTGAGGAACAGCGCCAGCTTCTTCTGCGGCATCTTGTGGTTGATACCCTGCTGGAACTTGACCCACAGCCGGGGCACCGAGAAGAACACCGTCGGCCGCGCGCGCTGCAGGTCGGCGGTGAAGGTGTCCAGGCTCTCGGCGAAGTAAACCCGCATGCCGGTGGCCAGCTGCCCGTGCTCGACCAGCGCGCGCTCGACGACATGCGACAGCGGCAGGTACGACAGCATGCGCGACTCGTGATTCAGCGGGACGCGCTTCAGGCCCGCATCGACGGCGGCCATGAAGTTGCCGAAGGTGTGCATCACGCCCTTGGGCATGCCGGTCGTGCCCGAGGTGTACATGATCGTCGACAGGTCGTCGGCCGGGCGCGTCGGCAGCTCGCCCAGCGGCTCGACGCCGCCGATCAGCGCGTCCCAGCCCGGGTAGCTCTTCTTCGCGTCGTCGGGCGACAGCGGGTGGCTGATGCAGGCAAGCCCCTCGGGCACGCCGGGCTTCATGTGCTCCCAGCCGTCGAGCTTGCCGACGAACAGCAGCTTCGCCCCGCTATGGTCGAGGATCTGGCGGATCGTCCCCGGCGCCAGCGTCGGATACAGCGGCACCGAGATCGCCCCGGCCATCCAGATCGCGAAGTCGCTCATCATCCAGTGCGCGGTGTTCTTCGAGATCAGCGCGACCCGGTCGCCCGGCTCGATGCCTTGCGCCTTCAGGTGCGCGGCCATCCGGCTCGCCTGGTCGAGCACGTCGGCCCATTTGTAGTCGGCCACCGGCCCGCCGCCCAGCGGCTGCGTGAACGCGATGCGGTCGGGTGCGGTGCGGGCCCAGTGGTACAGGCGCTGCAGCGGCAGCTGGTCGGCGGGGACGGTGGCGGACATGGTCGTGGCGGGTTGGTGGATCCAACCCGCAGCGTAGCCGACATCGATCGTCCTGCCCATCGGGGCGGGATCCCGCGGGCCGCTCCGCGTCGAGACTGGGGTCCCGCCTCTAGCCCCTGCGGTGCGCGGGCCGTCAAGGCGCGCCACCGCCGAGGTCCTTGCCGGCCTGGACGCGCCCGTGCGCGCGTTCAGTCGCGGCCGTGCGCCGCGGCCTCTTCGAGCTGCGAATGCACCTGGCGCACGGACCGCAACACGAGTTCGGGGTCCAGGTCCGCCTGCGGCGCCAGCGCCGTGGCCACGGCGTCGATCGCCTCGGCGTCGTCGGGCGTCGTCATCAGCCTGTGCACGATGGCCGACAGCGCCACCAGCCCGCGGCGCGCCGGCGGCAGCGCTGGCGGCAGCAACAGCGGCTCCGCGGTCTCGGCCTGCAGCGCGACATGGTGGCGCACGCTGGCCACCGCGGCGGCCGCCAGGCCCCAGCTCTCGCACAAGGCGGCGCCCAGCGCGTCGTGGCTGACGCCGAAGCCCGCACGCTCCAGCGCCGTCAGCTCGACGTCGTTGCCGGCGGCGCGCAGCATCGCGCGGTAGTGGTCGCTTGCGTGGCGGAACAGCACCGCCTTGCCGCACTCCTCGAACAGCCCGGCGGAATGCGCGGCCCAGGCATCCAGCCCCAGCCGCGCCGCGACCCGCCCCATCAGGCGGCCGCGGCGCGCCGCGCGCCGCCAAAGCGGCTCGAGTTCCTCGGCCGGCGGGAAGGCCGCGCGCAGCCCCATCTCGAACGTGATCGCCGCCACCTCGCGCATGCCGAGGTAGGTGATCGCCTGCTGAACCGTCTGCACCCGGCCCTTGAGCCCGTACAACGACGAGTTGACCGCCTTGAGCACCGCCGCCGCCAGCGCCATGTCGGTCTCGATCAGCGCCGCGGCGGCCTGCAGGTTCATCTCGTCCTCGGCCAGCAGCAGCGACAGCTTGACCAGCGCCCCGGGCTGGGCCGGGATGTCGATGTCGAGGCTGCGCAGTTCGGGCTGGACGGACATGGCGGGCGGCAGGCAGGGCGCGAGGGGGACTCGGCCCGATCCTAGGCAGGCCGGGGCCGCGTCGATCGCCGCAGATGCGCCGCCGCGGCGGCCCAGTTCGGCCCCCACCTGAAAGGCGCGAGGGCGCCTCGTGGGCGCCCTCGCAGGATTTGTCGGCGCCAGATCGGGCGCGCTTTGTCGTACGTCGGTGATGTGTACGCCGGCTGCCGGCGGCTTTCTTCGGCCCCCCGATGTCTCCTCGGCTCCCCTCGCGCCGGACGCCGGCTGCCGAGGCGGCCGGCGGCGCGAGTGCGCGCGAATGTAGCGGGGCACGCACGCCGCGCCCATCGGGGCTTCCCCGCGTCCCGGGCTACGGCCCGGGCGAAGGCGCTTGCCGGCGCACCGGGGGCCGCGCCGGCCCGTCGAGCCATCGGCTACGGGATAACCCAGGGACAACAAAACAACACCGCAGCGGCCTGCGCTTTGCCCAACGCGGCTCGGCGACCCGATAATCGTCCAGCCTGTGTCTGGATGCCGCGCCTTTCGTCTCGAAGAGGGTTCCGCAGGGTTGAAGCTCCGCCTGGTATTTCGTTATCTCTTTGCTTAAGGGCTTTCCCGTGGGAAACAAACTCTATGTCGGCAACCTGGCGTATTCGGTCCGGGACGACTCCCTGCAACAGGCTTTCGCGGCCTTCGGTACGGTTCAGTCGGCCAAGGTCATGATGGACCGTGACACCGGCCGCTCCAAGGGCTTCGGCTTCGTCGAGATGGGCTCGGACGCCGAGGCCAAGGCCGCAATCGACGGCATGAACGGCCAGCCCCTGGAAGGCCGCAACATCGTCGTCAACGAAGCGCGTCCGCGCGAGGAGCGCCCCGGCGGCTATGGCGGCGGCGGCGGTAGCCGCGGCGGCTACGGCGGCGGTGGTGGTGGCGGCGGCGGCTACGGTGGTGGCGGTGGTGGTGGCGGCCGCAGCCCCTACGGCGGCGGTGGCGGTGGCGGCGGTCGCAGCCCCTATGGTCGTGGTGGCGGTAGCGGTGGCGGCAGCGGTGGTGGCGGCGGCGGTGGCCGCGGCGGCTACGGCAACGGGTACTGAGCCCTCCAGCCAGGCCGGAGCAGGCGCTCAGAAGCGCTCCGGCCTCAGCACCGAGACCTCGCTGAAGTGCATCGCGACGCCGAAGTGCGGCGCGTAATCGGTCAGCACCTGCTCGGCGATCGCGTCGGCGACCTCCGGGTCGGCGATGAGCCGCAACTCGATCGTCCGGTCGGCCTCCCAACGGCCTTCACGCACCTCGTCGAGGCCCGCCGCGCGGATGTCGGTGATCGTCCAGCGCTGCGCGCCCATGCGGCGCGCCAGCGCCACCAGGCGCGACTCGATCGCGGCCTCGGCGACGATCACGAGCTGGGTCTTGCGGTGCTTGCCCCTCATGCCTGCTCCTCCGGCGCGTTCTCGTCGCGCGCTCAGCGAGCGATCGCCTGCGCCAGCGCGATATACAACGGGATCCCGATCACGATGTTGAACGGGAAGGTCACCCCCAGCGCGGCCGTGATCGACAACGCCGCGTTCGCCTGCGGCACCGCGATCCGCATCGCGGTCGGCGCCGCGATGTAGCTGGCGCTGGCGGCCAGCGTCGCCAGCAGTGCGATCCCGCCCACGCTCAGCCCGAGCAGCCATCCGGTCGCCGCGCCCGCCAGCGCGAGCACCGGCGGCACGCCGATGCCGACGATCAGCACCACGGCCCCGAAGCGCCTGACCTCGGCCAGCCTGCCGCCGGCGACCAGCCCCAGCTCCAGCAGGAACAGCGCCAGCACCCCCTTGAACGGATCGAGGAAGACAGCGGCGATCGGCGCCACGCCGGCGTCCCCCGCCACCGCGCCGATCGCCAGCCCGCCCAGCAGCAACAGCACGCTCTTGCCGAACAGCACCTCGTGCGCGAGCGCCCCCCAGCCTTGGCCCGCCGCGCCCCCCGCATCCGCCTTGGTCGCGTCGGCGCGCCGCTGCGCGCGCCGCGCCAGCAGGATGCCGGCGACCAGCCCCGGCGCCTCCATCACCGCGACCCACAGGGCCGCGTGGCTCTCGGCCGGCAGCCCGGCGCGGGCGATCGCGGCGCTGGCCACCGCGAAGGTCACGACGCTGACCGAGCCGTAGTGAGCGCCCACCGCAGCCGCGTCGACCGCCGGCAGCTTCAGCGCGCGCAGCAGCGGATAAAGCGCCAGCGGGATCGAGAATCCCAGCACGATGCAAGCGGCCACTTCGGGTGCCAGAGCCGCCAGCGGCTGGCGGCTGAGCTCCAGACCACCCTTGAGCCCGATCGCCAGCAGCAGGTAGATCGACAGCGTCTCGTACAGCGCCTCGGGCAGCCGCAGGTCCGAGCCGACCAGGCGCGCGAAGACGCCGAGCAGGAAGAACAGGACGACGACGTCGATCATCGTGCGCCCGCGCGGCTGCGCCGCGGCTTGCGCCCACGGCCAGCAAAGACGCGGTCGAAGACCGGGTTCGGCAGCAGCCGCAGCAGCTTGGCGGCCACGCCCATCGGCCAGGGGATGACGCGGTAGCTGGTGCCGGCGTCGATCGCGCGCTTGGCGCGCGCGGCGAACTCGGACGGTTGCAGCAGAAACGGCATCGGATACGGGTTGCGCGCGGTCAGCGGGGTGGCGATGTAGCCCGGCAGCAAGGTCACGACGCGAACGCCGTAGGGCCGGCACTCGCCGCGCAGGCTCTCGCAGTAGGCGACCACCGCCGACTTGCTCGCGCAGTAGGCGCCGTGGCCCGGCAGGCCCCGGATCGCCGCCACGCTCGCGATGCCGACCAGCGTGCCGCTGCCGCGCTCGCGCATCGCCGCCAGGAAGGGGTGGAAGGTCGCCGCCACGCCGAGCACGTTCGTCGCCAGCGTCTCGCGCATCACGTCCAGGTCCTCGCGCTCGACGCTGTCCATGCCGACGCTGATGCCGGCGTTGGCGATCACGGCCTGCGGCAGCCCCAACGTGTCCAGGCACGCCCGGCCCGCCGCGACCATCGCGTCGGGGTCGCCGACATCGGCCGCGAAGACCGCCCAGCGCGCCGGGTCCAGCCCCTGCACGCGCGCCCAGTCGCGCACGCTGTCGGCACGCCGCGCGACCAGCGCCAGCCGCCAGCCTGCCGCCGCATAGTGCGCCGCCAGCGCCTGCCCGATGCCGCTGGAGGCGCCGGTGATCAGCACCAGCGGGGCGGCCGACCGGGCGCTCACCGGCGCACCCCCGCCAGCCGTGCGCGCACCGGGCCGTCGAATCGCAGCCGCCCGCGATCGCGCTCGTAGACCAGCCCCGCGGCGCTCAGCTGCTGCGTGCCGTGGACGACCTGCACCGGCTGGTCGGTGCGGACGATGCCCTCGTCCAGCCTCGCCTCGAGGAACTCGCTGCGGACCTCGACCGCCTGCCCGGCCTCGTCGCTGCCGTGCAGTTGGGCGCCGCCGGCCAGCGTGACGACGCGCGCATCGACGCTGGCCACGCCGCGGCGCGCACTCGCGGTCGTCAGCCTGCCGTCGTCGGTCCAGGCGCGCAGCTCGACCTGGTCGATCTCGATCCGTTCGGCCCCCCCGCCTGCCCCGTCGGCATAGTGGCGCAGCTCGAGCCCCTCGAGCTGCACCTTCAGCAGGCCGTCGGCGCCGAATCGCTGGACGACGAAGCGGCGCATCGTGTAGTCGGGCTCGTCGCGCACGGCCTGGATCGACGCCGCCGGCGCCGCACCCGGCGTGTTGCGAACCAGCCACCAGCTCGCCAGCGCCAGCGCGCCCATCAGCAGCAGCGGCAGGTACGCCGCCAGCGCTTCGCGCAGCCGCAGCGGCCACGGCATCGGCGGCGGCGGCGGCCCGGGGACGCGCGTGCTGCCCAGGCTGATCGGCACCTCGGGCAGGTCGGGCAGGTGGAGCTCGGCGGGCATGGCGTCAGCACCCGGCTCGCGGCGCCTGTTCAGGCGCCGTCGAGCGTGCGCCGCTGCGCCTGCAGCAGCCGCCCGTACTGGCCTGCGGCCATCAGCAGCAGGTCGCAGAATTCGCGCGCGGCGCCGTGGCCGGCCGCCGCGCACGTGACGTGGTCGACCATCGCCAGCACGTCGGCGTGCGCCTGCGGCGGCGCGCACGAGAATACCGCGCGCTCGAGCAGCGGCAGGTCGGGCCAGTCGTCGCCGATCGCCGCCACCGCGTCCCAGCCCAGGCCCAGCGCCGCCAGCACGCCCTCGGCCGCGGCGAGCTTGTCGGCCGCACCGTAGACCGCGTGCGCCAGCCCGAGGTCGGCCACGCGCCGGCGCACCGCGGCCGAGTCGCGCCCGGTGACGACCACCGGCTCGATGCCGCCGGCGGCCAGCAGCTTCAGCCCCTGCCCGTCCAGCGTCGAGAAGGCCTTGAAGGCCTCGCCGTGCTCGCCGACGTAGATGCGGCCGTCGGTCAACACGCCGTCGACGTCGAACAGCGCGGCCCGGATGCCTTGGGCGCCCCCCTGCGCCGCCACCAGCAGCTCGGGCGCGAAGCGCGCATCGGCGCGGCCGGCCTCGCGCATCAGATCACCTTCGCCCGCATCAGGTCGTTGGAGTTGAGCGCGCCGACGAGCAGCCCGGCGTCGTCGACCACGAGCACGCTGGTGACGCGGTGGCGCTCCATCACGCCCGCGGCGTCGACCGCCAGCGCATCGGCGCGCACCAGCCGCGGCGCGCCGTGCATGACCTCGGCCGCGGTCAGCCGGCGCAGGTCGGCGCTGCGTTCGGCGCGCTCGATCAGCCGGCGCAGGTCGCCGTCGGTGAAGATGCCCAGCGGCCGCCCGGCGGCGTCGACGACGGCGGCAAATCCCAGGCCCTTGCCGGTCATCTCGCGCAGCAGCGCGTCGAAGGGCGCGTCGGGCCCGACGCGCGGCACGGCATCGCCCAGGCGCATCAGGTCGCGCACGTGCATCAGCAGCTTGCGCCCCAGCGTCCCGCCGGGGTGCGAGCGCGCGAAATCCTCCTCGCGGAATCCGCGCGCGTCCAGCAGCGCGACCGCCAGCGCGTCGCCGATCGCCATCTGCGCCGTCGTGCTCGCGGTCGGCGCCAGGTTGAGCGGGCAGGCCTCCTGGTCGACCGCGCTGGACAGCACCCGATCCGCATGGCGCGCCAGCGTCGAGTCCGGCCGGCCCGTGACCGCCACCAGCGTCGTGCCCAGGCGCCGCAGCGCGGGCAGGATCGCCGCCAGCTCGTCGCTCTCGCCGCTGTTGCTGATCGCCAGCACCACGTCGCCCGGCTGCACCATGCCGAGGTCGCCGTGACCGGCCTCGGCCGGGTGCACGAAGAACGCCGGCGTGCCGGTCGACGCCAGCGTCGCGGCGACCTTGCGCCCGACGTGCCCACTCTTGCCCATGCCCATCACGATCACGCGCCCGCGGCAGCCGAGCACCATCCGAACCGCGTCGGAGAACTCGGTGCCCAGCCGCTGTCCCAGCGCGTGCAGCGCGCGCGCCTCGATCTCGAAGGTCCGCCGCGCCAGCGCCAGCGCGCGGTCGGCGTCCAGCGCCGGTGCGCCGGCCGCGGCGTCCGGTTCGGGGCGCTCCGCTAGCATCAGGGCATTCTAGGAGGCAGTCGGGCCTGGCCGCGCGCGCCTTCCGCTGCCCAACCCCCACCGGCCACGATGACCGGCACCCTCGAGCTCGTCCTGCTGTACCTGATCGCCGCGGTCGCCGGCGTCACGGCCTGCCGCTGGCTGCGGCTGCCGCCGATGCTCGGCTACCTGGTGGTCGGCGTCGTCATCGGCCCGCACGCCTTCGCGCTCGCGCAGGACAGCCCCAGCGTGCGCTACCTGGCCGAGTTCGGCGTCGTCTTCCTGATGTTCGTCATCGGGCTGGAGTTCAACCTGCCCAAGCTGCGCAGCATGCGCGCGCTGGTGTTCGGGCTCGGGCTGTCGCAGGTCGTGGTGACGATGCTCGCGGCGCTGGCCGGTCACGCGCTGCTGGTGCTCGGCTGGCAGTGGCTGACGGGCGAGGGCTGGCGCATGGGCTGGCAGGGCGCGGTCGTGCTCGGCGGCGCGGCGGCGATGTCGTCGACCGCGATCGTCGTCAAGATGATGGCCGAGCGGCTGGAGCTGGAGTCCGAGCATGGCCGGCGCGTGATCGGCATCCTGCTGTTCCAGGACCTGGCGGTGGTGCCGCTGCTGGTGCTGATCCCGGCACTGGGCGCCGAGGGGCGCGAGCTGGCGCTGGCGATCGGTCTGGCCGTGCTCAAGGCGGTGGCCCTGCTGGCGCTGCTGCTGTCGGGCGGGCAGAAGCTGATGCGCTGGTGGCTGACGCTGGTGGCGCGGCGCAAGAGCGAGGAGCTGTTCGTCCTCAACCTGCTGCTGGTCACGCTCGGGCTGGCCTGGCTGACCGAGCACGCCGGGCTGTCGCTCGCACTGGGCGCGTTCGTCGCCGGCATGCTCGTCGCCGAGACCGAATACAAGCACCAGGTCGAGGCCGACATCCGCCCCTTCCACGACGTGCTGCTGGGGCTGTTCTTCATCACCATCGGCATGAAGCTCGACTGGCGGCTGGTGCTCGAGCAATGGGGCCTGGTGCTGCTGCTGACGACGCTGCCGCTGCTGGCCAAGTTCACGCTGATCGCCGCGCTGGCGCGCATCTTCCGCGCCCCGCCCGGCATCGCGCTGCGCACCGCGCTGTACCTGTCGCAGGCGGGCGAGTTCGGCATCGTGCTGCTGACGCTGGGGGCCGAGGAGGGGATCGTCGCCCCGGAGTGGATGAACCCCATCCTCGCCAGCATGGTGCTGACGATGCTCGCCACGCCCTTCCTGATCCAGTACAGCAACAAGATCGTGACGCGCCTGGTGCCCAGCGACTGGCTGCTGCAGTCGGTGCAGCTGACCTCGATCGCACGGCGCAGCATGCGCACCGAGCACCACGTGATCATCTGCGGCTACGGGCGCAGCGGGCAGAACCTGGCGCGGCTGCTCGACACGCAGGGCATCCCGTACATGGCGCTGGACCTGGACCCCGACCGCGTGCGCCAGGCCGCCGCCGCCGGCCAGAGCGTGGTCTACGGCGATGCGGCCCGGCTGCCCAGCCTGATGGCCGCCGGGCTGGCGCGCGCCAGTGCCGTCGTCGTCAGCTACCCGGACACGCCGTCGGCGCTCAAGATCCTGCACCTGGCCCACGAGCACGCGCCGGCGGTGCCGGTGCTGGTGCGCACGATCGACGACAGCGACCTCGAGCGGCTGCGCGAGGCTGGTGCCGCCGAGGTCGTGCCGGAGGCGATCGAGGGCTCGCTGATGCTGGCCAGCCACACGCTGGCGCTGCTGGGTGTGCCGCTGCGGCGCGTGCTGCGCATCGCGCAGGAGGCGCGCGCGGCGCGCTACGGCCTGCTGCGCGGCTGGTTCCACGGCGTCGACGACGAGGGCCCCGAGGAACGCCAGCAGTCCCGGCTGACCAGCGTCACGCTGCCGCCGGCGGCAGCGACCCTGGGGCGCCGGCTGGGCGACCTGGCGCTGGAGGCCATCGGCACCCGCATCGTCTCGGTGCGCCGTGCCGGCGGCGCGGTCGGTGGCCCCGACGACGACATGGTCCTCGCGGTCGGCGATACGCTCGTGCTGTCGGGGCTGCCCGAACCGCTCGCGCTGGCGGAGGACAAGCTGCTGAGAGGTTGACCTTGCCGCATCGTCGACATCTTCTCGGGGCCGCGCTGCTCGCCCCCTGGGTGCTCGCCCGCGGCGCCGCGGCGCAGCCCGGTGCGGCCTCGCTGATCGGCGCCGGGGGCGTCGTCGTCGCGCTTCGGCATGCCGACGCCCCCGGCAACTTCGACCCGCCGGGATTCCGCCTCGGCGACTGCGCGACGCAGCGCAACCTCGGCGACCGCGGCCGCGCCCAGGCCGCGCGCATCGGCGCGTGGTACCGCGAGCGCGGCCTGGCACCGGCCGCGGTGCGGTCCAGCCCGTGGTGCCGCTGCCTCGATACGGCGCGCCTGGCCTTCGGCGCCGCCGAGCCGTGGGACCTGCTCGGCTCGCCACGCGGCAGCACGCCCGAGGTCAACGCCGCGCGGATGCCGGGGCTGCGTGCCGCGCTCGCCGCGGTGCCGCGCGGGCGGTTCGAGGTCTGGGTCACGCACATGTTCGTCCTCGCGGACTTCGTCGGCCAGGGTGCGGCCAGCGGCGAGTCGCTGGTGCTGCGCGCCGGCCCCGGCGACGCGGTGCAGGTCCTGGCGCGCGTGCCGTCCGCCTGAGAGCGCGCTCGCGCTCGCGGCCTCTTGCCCCGCACCGGCCCGCGCCTATCATCCGCGGCCATGCGCGCCGAACACGAGACCCCGCCGTCGGAGTACATCCGCGCCCACATCCGCACCGTCCCCGACTGGCCGGCGCCGGGGGTGCAGTTCCGCGACATCACGACGCTGCTGGCCAACCCGCGCGTCTTCCGCGTGCTGGTCGACCAGTTCGTGCACCGCTACTTCGACGCCCGGCCGGCGGCGGTCGCGGGGCTGGACGCGCGCGGCTTCATCCTCGGCTCGGTCGTCGCGTACGAGCTCGGCGTCGGCTTCGTGCCGATCCGCAAGAAGGGCAAGCTGCCCTACCAGACCGTGCAGGAGAGCTACGAGCTCGAATACGGCAGCGCCACGGTCGAGGTCCACACCGACGCCGTCGGCGCCGGCGAGCGCGTGCTGCTGATCGACGACCTGATCGCCACCGGCGGCACCATGCTCGCCGGCGCGCGGCTGCTGCAGCGGCTGGGTGCCGAGGTCGTCGAGGCGGCGGCGATCGTCGACCTGCCCGAGCTCGGCGGCTCCGCCAGGTTGCGTGACGCCGGGCTGACGGTCTTCACGCTGGTGGCCTTCGAGGGCCGCTGATCCGGGATTGCGTTCGGGCCTTCGACCGGCGCCCGCGGTCGAACGGCCGGGGGTTGCCCGTTGTGGCCTGTCGCCCGGACCTCGACGCTGGGTTGCGTGCGAAGCCCGGGCGTGCCGAGGGCGGCGGTGCCCCGCCCCTCAATGCGGCGGACGTCCCGGCCCCAGCGCGCCCTGTGCGCGCGCCGACAGGTAGGCGTACAAGTCCATCACGTGCGCGCTGACCACCGGCTCGCCCTGCCATGCGGGCATCCGCATCTCGCCCAGGCGCCGAGCGACGATCTCGTCGACCAGCGTCTCGCGCGGCGCGCCGGCGCTGCCGGGTGGCAGCCCCCAGTCGTAGCGACGCAGCACGAGGTCGACAAAGCGGTGCGGCCCGATATCGCGCAGCCGCTCGGTCAGGTCGGGCGCGCCGTCGCCGCCGCCGGCCGCGGGGCCGTGGCAGTCGGCGCAACGCTGCTGGTAGACGCGCCAGCCGGTGGCCACCGACCCCGGCGGCTGCGCCGCTCGCGCGAGCTCGCGCGCCGGCTCGAGGTTCTGCAGCTCCACGCTGCGGACCGCGCAGCCAGCGCCCAGGATCATCGGCCCCAGCAACGCGGCCGCGAGCACACGCCGTGCAGCACGAATCGCGGTTCCGGTGATCGAGGCGGGCTGGGGCGCGGCTTGCTTCATGCGGGGCTTTCTCGTCGTGCACCGCATCGATGCCGAAGGCACGGACAGCGGCCGGTGTTTGGCGGTAGGGGTATGTCGCCGATGCTAAACCGGCATCGAGGGCGTGCCGAGCGCACCAGGGCCGCGCGTCGCGATCATTTCCCCATGCAAAACCGCCCGAAGATCTCCCCCAGCAGTTCGTCGGCGCCGAACTGGCCCGTGATCTCGCCGAGCGACCGGTGCGCCAGCCGCAGCTCCTCGGCCAGCAGGTCGAGCGCGGCGTCGCCCTGCGCGGCCAGCGCGCAGGCCTGCTCGACGTGCCCGCGCGCGCCGGCCAGCGCCTGCAGGTGGCGCGCGCGGGCGATGAAGACGCCCTCGGGCCGCGCCTGCCAGCCCGCGCGCACGAGCAGCGCCTCGCGCAACGTCGGCAGGCCCTGGCCGCTGCGCGCCGACAGGACGATCACCGCCGCCGCGCCGGCGCGCGCGGCGCCATCCGCGCGGTCGGCAGCTTCGGCCGCTTCGGCGGCTTCAGCCGCCACCGCGGCGGCGGCCGCGGGGGCCGCATCGGCCTTGTTCCACACGTGCAGCACGGCGCCGGCCGCCGCGGCGGTGGCGAGTTCGGCGGCGATCGCCGCGTCGGCGGCCTCGTAAGGAGCCTCGCCGCGGCGCGTCAGGTCGTGCAGCAGCACGACCGCGTCGGCGCCGCGGATCGCCTCCCAGCTGCGCGCCATGCCGATGCGCTCGACCTCGTCGGCGGCGTGCGCCGCCTCGCGCAGCCCCGCCGTGTCGACGACGTGCAGCGGCACGCCCTCGATCTGGATCGTCTGCCCGATGCGGTCGCGCGTTGTGCCCGGGATCGGCGTCACGATCGCCAGCTCGGCGCCCGCGAGCGCATTGAGCAGGCTGCTCTTGCCGACGTTGGGCTGGCCTGCCAGCACGACGTGCATGCCCTCGCGCAGCAGTGCGCCCTGGCGCGCGCCGGCGGCCAGCTCGTCCAGCGCCGCGCGCAGCGCGTCGAGGCGCGCGCGGGCGCCGGCGGCCTGCAGGAAGTCGACCTCCTCCTCCGGGAAGTCCAGCGTCGCCTCGACCAGCGCGCGCAGCTCGATCAGCCCCGCCGCCAGCGCATCGACGCGGCGCGAGAAGACCCCGGCGGCCGCGCGCGCGGCGGATCGCGCCGCGGCCTCGGTGCTGGCGTCGATCAGGTCGGCAACCGCCTCGGCCTGCGCGAGGTCGATCTTGTCGTTCAGGAACGCGCGCTCGCTGAACTCGCCGGGCCGCGCCAGCCGCAGCCCGGCCGGCGCGGCCGGCGTGCCGGCCAGCGCCAGGCAGCGTGCCACCAGCAGTTGCAGCACCACCGGGCCGCCGTGCGCCTGCAGCTCCAGCACGTCTTCGCCGGTGTAGGAGTGCGGCGCCGGAAAGTACAGCGCCAGCCCGTGGTCGATCGCCTCCCCATGCTCGTCGAGGAAGGGGCCGTAGTGCGCATGGCGCGGGCGCAGCTCGCGCCCGCAGACCGTTCGCGCCAGCACCGCGAGGCCGGCGCCCGAGACGCGGACGATGCCGACCGCACCGCGGCCGGGCGCCGTCGTGATCGCGACGATGGCCTCGCGCGGCGGCACGGGCGGCACGGGCGGCACGGGCGGCGCCAGGTCGCCGGCGCCGACTACGGGCGCGGCGACGCGGCCAGCGGGCGGGAAAGGCTCATCCATGGCGGCACGATTGTCGCGGCGCCGTGTCGCGTACGGCCGGCGTCGGGCGTGCGTGCCGCACCCGCGCACCCGCGCTGGCGGCCTCCGTCGGCGCGAGCGCGTACGGGACCCGGTTCGGGATGGCGCGGGCGGAGCGGTCTGCCGGCGGGTGATCAGGCCGGCCAGACCCCGCTCCCGAGCCGGCCCTCTCGAGCCGGGTCGACCCGCATGGCTGCATCTTCGACCCGCGCGGCCGTTGCCTCAACCCCCGGATCGCGGGTGCCGCGCGCCCGCGTGATGCAGTTGGCCTACTTGCCGATCACGCCCAGCCGCTTGTTGATCCACCACTGCTGGGCGATCGACAGGATGTTGTTCGTCAGCCAGTACAGCACCAGCCCGGCCGGGAAGAAGAAGAACATCACCCCGAAGGCCAGCGGCATGAACCACATCAGCCGGGCCTGCATCGGGTCGGGCGGGCGCGGGTTGAGCCAGACCTGGAACAGCGACGACGCCGTCATCAGGATCGGCAGGATGAACCAGGGGTCCTTGGCCGACAGGTCGGTGATCCACAGGATCCACGGCGCGTTGCGCATCTCGACGCTGGACAGCAGCACCCAGTACAGCGCGATGAAGAACGGCATCTGCACCAGGATCGGCAGGCAGCCGCCCAGCGGGTTGACCTTCTCCTCGCGGTAGATGCGCATCATCTCCTGCTGCATCTGCTGCGGTTTGTCCTTGTAGCGCTCGCGCAGCTCGGTCAGCCGCGGGCCGACGGCCTTCATCTTCGCCATCGAGCGGTAGGCGCTGGCGTTGAGCCAGTAGAACGCGATCTTCAGCAGCACCACCAGCGCCACGATCGCCCAGCCCCAGTTGCCGATCATCGCGTGCAACTGGGTCAGCAGCCAGAACAGCGGCTTGGACAGGATCGTGAACCAGCCGTAGTCCTTCACCAGGTCCAGCCCCGGCGCCAGCTCGGCCAGCACGTACTCGTTCTGCGGGCCGGCGTACAGGGTCGCCGTGTGCGTGCGGGTGGCGCCGGGCTCGAGCACCCCCAGCGGCGTGACCATCGCCACCGTGTACAGGCCGTCGCCGACCTTGGCGGTGCGGAACTCGCGCGGCTGCGCCGCCGGCAGCAGCCAGGCCGAGGTGAAGTAGTGCTGGACCATCGCGATCCAGCCGTCCTGCGCGCTGCGCTCGTACTTCGCGTCACCCTCGGCGATATCCTTGAAGTCGATCTTCTGGAACTTGGCGGCCTCGGTGTAGACCGCCGGCCCGGTGAAGGTGAAGTAGAACGACGACTCGCCAGGCGGCGGGTTGCCGTCGCGCGCGAGCTGCAGGTACAGCTGCGGCTCGACGGGCTCGCTGCCCCCGTGGCTCAGTGCGTGCGTGACCGCGATGTCGTAGCGGCCGCGGGTCAGCGTGTAGGTCTTGACGACCGTCACGCCGTCGCTGCCGGTCGACTCGAAGCTGACGCTCACTTCCTTGGCATCGGCCGCCAGCTCGCGCGGCGCCGGACGCACGCGCATCGGCGTCAGGTGGTTGGGCAGGCTCGCGCCGGGTCGTGTCGCGATCAACCCGCTCTGCGCCATGTACATGCGCGCGCCGTCCTGCAGCATCAGCCGCACCGGTCGGCCGGGCGCCTGCGCGTCGTCGAAGGCCAGCAGGTCGAGCCCGACCAGCGTGCCGCCACGGCTGTCGAAGGTCGCGCGCACGACGTCGGTGGTCAGCGTCACCTGCTCGGCACCGGGCGCGGCGGCCGGTGTGCCGGCCGCCGGAACGGCGTTCTGCCCGCCGGGCGCGGCATCGGCCCCGGTGATCGCCTGCGGCACCGCGTCGGCCGTGGGGGCGGGCGTGGCGGGTGTCGTCGCGGCCGGCGCCTGCGCGCTCGGCCGCGTGCCGCCGCCGAAGAGCGTCGGCTTGCCGGTGTGGGCATTCCAGGCATCCCACAGCAGGACCAGCGACATCGTGAAGACCACCCACAGCAGGGTGCGGCGAATATCCGTCATGAGGGATTCCGATCGGTGGCGGTCGCGGTCGCTGGCGCCGCAGTCTCGTCGGCCGCGCCCAGCCCCAGCCGCGTGAACAGCCCCGGAGCGCGCGCCGGCACCGGGTCCAGCCCGCCGTCGCACCACGGGTGGCAGCGCAGCACGCGGCCCGCCGCAAGCGAGCCCCCGGCGATGGCGCCGTGCCGCCGCAGCGCATCGAGGGCGTACTGCGAACAGGTCGGCTCGAAGCGGCAGGCATTGCCCAGCCAGGGCTTGAGCAGCAGGCGGTAGCCCTGCACCAGCCCGATCAGGAGCTGGCGCGGCCAGTGGGAAGCAGGTGGCAGAGGCATCGTCAGGGTCGGCCGGTCAGGCCGCCGCGGCACTGGCCGCCGCGCGCGCCGCGCCGCTGCGCAGCAGCGCGTCGAGTTCGTCCCGCACGGCCCGCTTCAGTGCGTCGGACGCCGCCGAGACGTAGGCCGTGCGCGCAAACGCCGCGCGCAGCCTGACGACCCACAGACCGGGCGGCAGGCTCGTCGCGTGGCGGGACATGGCAGCGCGGATCTGCCGGCGCAGCAGGTTGCGCGTCACGGCGCGACGAGCCAGCCGCTTCGGAAGCACGAAACCGAGCCAGTGCATGTCGGGCGATTTATCCACAGCTTCGGGTCCGATATCTTCCACAGCTGTGGACAACTCGATGCCGGCCGTCTCGGATGGATCGCTCGTCGTGCTCCGACGGCGATCGTGGGGCCGCACCGGCAAATGGTGGACGGCGAAGTGCTCACTGCGCGCCCACGGCCTCGTGCTGCGCAGCCGCGCGTAGTCGGCACTGTGCACAAGGCGGGCGACCACGGCCGGCCCGGCGCGCGCCGAGACCCACGGCACTCAGGCCAGGCGCTTGCGGCCCTTGGCCCGGCGGGCGTTGATGACCGCTCGGCCACCACGCGTCTTCATGCGCACGAGGAAACCGTGCGTACGCGCGCGACGGATCTTGGACGGTTGGTAAGTGCGCTTCATGATGGCTCCTGAGGGAAGAGGTTGGCTCGCAGCAAGGCCGGACGGTGCGCCAGAGCCTGTTGCCTCGTCACGACAAAGGCGTGACGAACGGCGCGACGATCGGCCCCCGAGACGGCACGTAGGCGCGCAAAGAAGCCACCCGCCGGACTTCGGGAAACCGACGATTAGACCAAGAAAGCCTTTCCCGGTCAAACACTTGCACCGTAGCGCATGGCTTTCGGGGGGCTTGACCTCGGGCCCGGATCTGTGGATAACCGCCATCCTGCCGCCCCGCACATGCGGTCACCGGCCCTCCACAACCATAAGATGTCCACAATCCCGATGAGCCTCGACCTTTGGCAGCGAGGTTGCCAGCGCCTGGCCACCGAATTGCCCGAGCAGCAATTCAATACCTGGATCCGGCCGCTGCCTGCGGCCGAGCCCCGCCCCGCCGACCCCGGTACCACGCGGCTGGAACTGCGCGTGCCCAACCGCTTCAAGCTCGACTGGATCCGCGCTCAGTACGCCGCTCACATCGAGTCGATCCTGAGTGAACTCGCCGGCCATCCGGTCAAGCTCGACCTGACGCTCGCGCCCCGCGACGGCCAGGGCGCCGCCGTGCCGTCCGCAGCGTCCCGCCCCGCATCCGCCGCGCTGCCGCCGCCCACCAACGGTTCGGCGCATCCCGCGCCGCCGAACGGCAGCGCCGAGGCCGCGGCAGCGCCACCGCCCAGTGCCACGCGCCACAAGCTCAACCCGGCGCTGACCTTCGACACGCTGGTCCCCGGCCGCGCCAACCAGATGGCGCGCACCGCCGCACTGCACGTCGCCGGCGCACCCGGCGCCATGTACAACCCGCTCTTCATCTACGGCGGTGTCGGCCTGGGCAAGACGCACCTCGTGCACGCGGTCGGCAACGCGCTGCTTGCCGACCGCCCCGATGCCCGCGTGCTGTACCTGCACGCCGAGCAGTTCATCAGCGACGTCGTGCGCAACTACCAGCGCAAGACCTTCGACGAGCTGAAGGCCAAGTACCACCAGCTCGACCTGTTGCTGATCGACGACGTGCAGTTCTTCGCCGGCAAGGAGCGCACCCAGGAGGAGTTCTTCAACGCCTTCGAGGCGCTGCTGGCCAAGCGCGCGCACATCATCATGACCAGCGACACCTACCCCAAGGGGCTGGCCGACATCGACGAGCGGCTCACGAGCCGCTTCGACGCCGGGCTGACGGTGGCCATCGAGCCGCCCGAGCTCGAGATGCGCGTCGCGATCCTGATCAGCAAGGCGCGCGCCGACGGCGTCGAGATGCCCGAGGACGTCGCCTTCTTCGTCGCCAAGAACGTGCGCGCCAACGTGCGCGAGCTGGAAGGCGCGCTGCGCAAGGTGCTGGCGTACGCCAAGTTCAGCCACAAGGAGATCACGATCGCGCTGGCGCGCGAGGCGCTCAAGGACCTGCTGTCGATCCAGAACCGCCAGATCTCGGTCGAGAATATCCAGAAGACGGTGGCCGACTTCTACAAGATCAAGGTCGCCGACATGTACAGCAAGAAGCGCCCGGCGTCGATCGCGCGGCCGCGCCAGATCGCGATGTTCCTGGCCAAGGAGATGACGCAGAAGAGCCTGCCCGAGATCGGCGAGCTGTTCGGCGGGCGCGACCACACGACCGTGCTGCACGCGGTGCGCAAGATCGGCGGCGAGCGGCTCAAGAACGGCGAGCTCAACCAGCAGCTGCACGTGCTGGAACAGACCCTCAAGGGCTGATCCAGGTGCGCGCGCCGCGAGCCGCCCCTGCGCTTCGCCACCGGCCGCGCGCGGCGGCGCGACAAACCTGGGGACAAGTCCGGAACAAGCCGCCGGCTGTCCACAGCCCCGGCCGGGCGGCGTCACTTGTCCCCGTTCGCGGGCCCCGCCACCCGGCCCTGCACCCACAGGGTTGCCGCCGAGCTAAGACCTTGACGGAACAGGCGAAAATAGCGCTTCTCCACAGCCACCGCCGGCCTCTACTACGGCTACCAGGCTTTAAAGGAACGACATGATCGTCTTGAAGGCAGCCCAGGAAAAACTGCTTGCCGCGCTGCAGTCGGTCGCCGGCATCGTCGAGCGCCGGCATACGCTGCCGGTGCTGGCGAACGTGCTGCTGCGCAAGAACGGCCCGCAGCTCGAGTTCGTCACCAGCGACCTCGAGATCCAGGTCCGCACCCAGGCCGAGCTCGGCGGCGATGCCGGCGAGCTCGCGACCACGGTCTCGGCCAAGAAGCTGATCGACATTCTGCGCGCGCTGCCGCCCGACCAGACCGTCACGCTGAGCTCGGGCGCCAACAAGCTGCTGATGCAGGCTGGCCGCAGCCGCTTCACGCTGCAGACCATGCCGGCGCAGGACTTCCCGCTGGTCAGCGAATCGGTCGACTTCGGGCCGATGTTCTCGGTGCCGCAGAAGACGCTGCGCGCGCTCGTCAACCAGGTGCACTTCGCGATGGCGGTGCACGATATCCGCTACTACCTCAACGGCATCCTGTTCATCGCCGAGGGCACGCAGCTGACGCTGGTGGCGACCGACGGCCACCGGCTGGCGCTGGCGCAGGCGACGCTCGGGCACGAGATCCCCAAGCAGGAGGTCATCCTGCCGCGCAAGACGGTGCTCGAGCTGCAGCGGCTGCTCGCCGACGACGAGGCGCCGATCGAGATCCGCTTCGCCGCCAACCAGGCCAAGTTCGCGTTCGGCAGCATGGAGTTCGTCAGCAAGCTCGTCGAGGGCAAGTTCCCCGACTACAACCGCGTCATCCCGCGCAACCACCCGAACCACATCACCCTCGGCCGCGCGCCGCTGCTGGCCAGCTTGCAGCGCGCGGCGATCCTGACGAGCGAGAAGTTCAAGGGTGTGCGGCTGGGCGTCGAGCCTGGCATGCTCAAGATCGCTGCCAGCAACGCCGAGCAGGAGGAGGCGCAGGAGGAGTTGGAGATCGACTACGACGGCCCGGCGATCGACATCGGCTTCAACGTCGGCTACCTGACCGACGCACTGGCCAACATCGGCGCCGAGATGGTCACGATCGAGCTGCTCGACGGCCAGGCCAGCGCGCTGTTCACGGTGCCCGAGCAGCCCGGATTCAAGTACGTCGTGATGCCGATGCGGATCTGACGCTGACGCGTCCGATCCGCTGCGCGCGACATGGCGCACCCCCTGCCCCCGCCAAGCGGGGGTTCCAGTCAGTTCGACGCCCGGGCCGCGTTCGCGGCCCTCTTCCAGGCACATTCATGAGCGACAGCAGCAACAGCCCGGCCGCCCCCGGCAGCGCGCCCGACACCGGCTACGGCGAAGGCGCGATCCAGATCCTCGAAGGGCTGGAGGCGGTGCGCAAGCGCCCCGGCATGTACATCGGCGACACGAGCGACGGCACCGGGCTGCACCACCTCGTGTTCGAGGTCGTCGACAACTCGATCGACGAGGCGCTGGCCGGCCACTGCGACGACATCGTCGTCACCATCCACAGCGACAACAGCATCAGCGTCGTCGACAACGGCCGCGGCATCCCGACCGGCGTCAAGATGGACGACAAGCACGAGCCGCGGCGCAGCGCGGCCGAGATCGCGCTGACCGAGCTGCACGCCGGCGGCAAGTTCAACCAGAACAGCTACAAGGTCTCGGGCGGGCTGCACGGGGTCGGCGTCAGCTGCGTCAACGCGCTCAGCAGGTGGCTGCGGCTGACCGTGCGGCGCGACGGCAAGGTCCGCTTCATCGAGTTCAAGCGCGGCGAACCACAGGACCGCGTGCTGGAGATGCGCGACGGCGTCGAGGTCAGCCCGATGAAGATCCTCGGCGAGACCGAGAAGCGCGGCACCGAGGTGCACTTCCTGCCCGACGACGCCATCTTCCAGCACAACGCCGACTTCCACTACGACATCCTCGCCAAGCGGCTGCGCGAGCTGAGCTTCCTGAACCACGGCGTCAGCATCCGGCTCGTCGACGAGCGCATCGGCAAGCAGGACCACTTCGCGTTCGCCGGCGGCGTCAGTGGATTCGTCGAGTTCGTCAACCAGGGCAAGAAGACGCTGCACCCGACGATCTTCCACGCCATCGCCGAGCGGCCGAGCGAGCAGGGCACGGCGATCGGCGTCGAGGTGGCGATGCAGTGGAACGAGGGCTACACCGAGAACGTCCTGTGCTTCACCAACAACATCCCGCAGCGCGACGGCGGCACCCACCTGACCGGGCTGCGCGCGGCGATGACGCGCGTCATCAACAAGTACATCGACGACAACGAGCTGGCCAAGAAGGCCAAGGTCGAGATCAGCGGCGACGACATGCGCGAGGGGCTGACCTGCGTGCTCAGCGTCAAGGTGCCCGAGCCCAAGTTCAGCAGCCAGACCAAGGACAAGCTCGTCAGCAGCGAGGTGCGCGGCCCGGTCGAGGAGGTCGTCGCCAGCAAGCTCGGCGAGTGGCTGCTGGAGAACCCGAACGATGCCAAGATCGTCTGCGGCAAGATCGTCGACGCCGCGCGCGCCCGCGAGGCGGCGCGCAAGGCACGCGAGATGACGCGCCGCAAGGGCGTGCTCGACGGCCTGGGGTTGCCCGGCAAGCTCGCCGACTGCCAGGAGAAGGACCCGGCGCTGTGCGAGATCTACATCGTCGAGGGTGACAGCGCCGGCGGCAGCGCCAAGCAGGGGCGCGACCGCAAGTTCCAGGCGATCCTGCCGCTGCGCGGCAAGATCCTCAACGTCGAGAAGGCGCGCTACGAGAAGCTGCTGACCAGCAACGAGATCCTTACGCTGATCACCGCCTTGGGCACCGGCATCGGCAAGGGCATGGGTGGCGACGACTTCAACCCCGACAAGCTGCGCTACCACCGCATCATCATCATGACCGACGCCGACGTGGACGGCGCGCACATCCGCACCCTGCTGCTGACCTTCTTCTACCGCCAGATGCCCGATCTGGTCGAGCGCGGGCACATCTACATCGCGCAGCCGCCGCTGTACAAGGTCAAGCACGGCAAGAAGGAGCAGTACCTGAAGGACGGCCACGAGCTCGATGCCTACCTGCTGCAGGTGGCGCTGGACGGCGCCGAGGTGCTGCCCGGCGCCGGCCGCGAGCCGATCCGCGGCGACGCGCTGGAGGCGCTGGCGCGCAAGTACCTGGTCGCCAACAACGTCGTCGACCGGCTCGCCAACTGGATGGACCCGGAGGCGCTGCGCGCGATCGCCGCCGGGCTGACGCTGGACCTGGACGACGCCGGCAAGGCCGAGGCCAGCGCGGTGGCGCTGCAAGGCGCGCTGCACGACGCCGAGGTCGCCTCCGAGTTCGACGCCCGCAGCGACAAGCACCTGCTGCGCATCAGCCGGCGCCACCACGGCAACGTCAAGAGCAGCGTCATCACGCTGGACTTCGTGCACGGCGCCGACTACGAGGCGCTGGCCAGCGCCGGCCAGACCTTCAAGGGGCTGCTCGCCGACGACGCCCTCGTCGCCCGCGGCGAGGGTGAGCGGCGCAAGGAGCACAAGGTGGCCGACTTCCGCGCCGCCATGGCCTGGCTGATGCAGCAGGCCGAATCCAGCGTCGGCCGCCAGCGCTACAAGGGCCTGGGCGAGATGAACCCCGGGCAACTGTGGGAGACGACGATGGACCCCGCGGTGCGCCGGCTGCTGCGGGTGCAGATCGACGACGCGATCGAGGCCGACCGCGTCTTCACGATGCTGATGGGCGACGAGGTGGAGCCGCGGCGCGACTTCATCGAGAGCAACGCGCTCAGGGCGGCGAATATCGACGTGTAGCGCGCCAGCGCCTGCCCAGACCAGCCGACGCGGAGCACCCAACGCATGACGGCCCCGGAGCAGCAGGCGCGCGTGCAGATCGACCGGCTGCTGGCGGCGGCCGGCTGGTCCGTCCAGGACCTCAGGACGGCGGATCTCCACGCGTCGCGCGGCGTCGCGCTGCGCGAGTTCGAGCTGAACCCGGGCTTCGGCACCGCCGACTACCTGCTCTACGTCGACGGCAAGGCCTGCGGCGTCATCGAGGCCAAGAAGCAGGGTGCGACGCTCACCGGCGTGGAGGCGCAGTCCGGCCGCTATGCCCAGGGCCTGCCGGCCAGACTGCCCGCGTGGCGGCGACCGTTGCCCTTCGTCTACGAATCGACCGGCATCGAGACCCACTTCACGAGCGCCCTGGACCCGGCGCCCCGCGCACGCAGCGTATTCGCCTTCCATCGCCCCGAGACGCTGGCCGAGTGGCTGGCGCAGGCCGCGGCAGACCCACCCGGGGCGCCGGCCACCGTCCTGACCACCGATGGCCACCCACCGGCCGCGGGAGTCGAACGTGCCAACGGCCGCACCATGCTCGCCCGGCTGCGGGCCATGCCGCCGCTGGTGACGGAATGGGGCGACTTCAAGCTCTGGCCCGCGCAGATCACCGCCATCCAGAACCTGGAAGCCAGCCTGGCGCAGAACATGCCGCGCGCGCTGATCCAGATGGCCACCGGCAGCGGCAAGACCTTCACCGCCATCAGCTTGATCTACCGCCTGCTCAAGTTCGCCGGCGCGCGGCGCGTGCTGTTCCTGGTGGACCGCGGCAACCTGGGCCGGCAGACCAAGAAGGAGTTCGACCAGTACGTCTCGCCGTACAACAACTACAAGTTCGGCGAGGAGTACATCGTCCAGCACCTCACCAGCAACCAGATCGACAAGACCGCACGCGTGTGCATCTGCACGATCCAGCGCATGTACTCGATGCTCAAGGGCCGCGAGCTGCCGGAAGAGGCGGACGAGGAGTCCACCGGGCGCGTGGAGAGCCTGTTCGACAAGGCACCGGAGCCCATCGACTACAACCCGGCGTTCCCGATCGAGACCTTCGACATCATCGTCACCGACGAGGCGCACCGCAGCATCTACAACCTGTGGCGCCAGGTGCTGGAGTACTTCGACGCGCACCTGATCGGCCTGACCGCCACGCCCAACAAGCAGACCTTCGGCTTCTTCAACCAGAACCTGGTGATGGAGTACGGCCACCCGCAGGCGGTGGCCGACGGCGTGAACGTCAACTACGACGTCTACCGCATCAAGACCGAGGTCACCGAGGCCGGCAGCAAGGTGGAAGCCGGCTACTGGCTGCAGGTGCTGGACAAGCCCACCCGCGCCCGGCGCGACTGGCAGCTCGACGACGACTTCGAGTACGCGCCGGAGGAGCTGGACCGCAGCGTGCAGACGCCCGACCAGATCCGCACCATCGCCCGCACGCTGCGCGACAACTGGAAGCGCGACCTCTTCCCCCAGCGGCAGGAGCTGCCCAAGACGCTGGTCTTCGCGAAGGACGACAACCACGCCGAGGCGATCGTCGGCATCCTGCGCGAGGAGTGGGGCCGCGGCAACGAGTTTGCGCAGAAGATCACCTACCGCACCACCGGAGCCAAGCCGGAGGAGCTGATCAAGGCCTTCCGCACCAGCTACTACCCGCGCATCGCCGTCACCGTGGACATGATCGCGACCGGCACCGACATCAAGCCGGTGGAGATCGTCGTCTTCATGCGCAGCGTGAAGAGCCGCAGCTTCTTCGAGCAGATGAAGGGCCGCGGCGTGCGCGTGATCAAGGACGACGACCTGCGCGGCGTGAACCCCGGCGAGCACGTGCACAAGGACCGGTTCGTCATCGTCGACTGCGTCGGCGTGTGCGAGCGCGACAAGACCGACAGCCGGCCGATGGACCAGAAGAAGAGCGTGCCGCTGGACGCGCTGCTGCAGGCCGTGAGCCTGGGCAACGTGGAGCCCGAGGTGCTTTCGAGCGTGGCCGTGCGCCTGGCGAGGCTGGACGCCCAGCTCAGCGACGCCGAGCGCGCCAAGGTGGTGACGGAAGCCGGCGGCCTGGGCCTGAAGGCACTGTCGCGCGGCATCGTGCAGGCGCTGGACCCGCGCGAGGATCGCTCGCCGCAGGAGGCCGAGGCCGCGCTGCGTCAGGCCGTCAAGCCGCTGTCCAACCCCACGCTGCGCACGCTGATCCTGACGCTCAAGCAGCAGAAGGAACTGGTGATCGACACCGTCACCCAGGACCGCGTGCTCGAAGCCGGCTTCTCCGAGGCCGCGCGCGAGCGCGCGCAGGGCATCGTGCAGAGCTTCGAGGCGTTCATCGCTGAGCACCGCGACGAGATCACCGCGCTGCAAATCCTCTACAACCGCCCTACCAAGGCGCCGCTGAAGTTCGAAGACCTGAAGGCGCTGGCCGACACGCTGCAAGCCCCGCCGCACCTGTGGACCGAGAGCCAGCTCTGGCAGGCCTATGCCGCGCTGGACCAGAGCAAGGTCAAGGGCGCGAGCCGCCGTCGCATCCTGACCGACCTGGTCTCACTGGTGCGCTACGCGATGCACCAGGAGAACGATCTGGTGCCCTACCCCGAGCGCGTGGCCGCCAACTTTAGGGCGTGGATGGCGCAGCAGCAGGCGGCGGGCAAGGCGTTCACCGACGAGCAGCGCTGGTGGCTGGAGAAGATGGCCGAGCACATCGCCAGCAACCTGGGCATCGAAGCCGAGGACTTCGGCTACGCGCCGTTCGACCAGCGAGGCGGGCTGGGGAGGGTGCATCAGCTCTTCGGGGCGGAGTTGCCGAAGGTGATCGATGAATTGAATCGGGAGTTGGTGGCGTGAGCGCAGTGCTAGCCGCTATCGGTGCGACGGACGCGAGGACATGGGAGCTGAAGCCGCTCGCCGAAGTCGCGGACATCCTTGATGGCAAGCGC
>JACKLM010000003.1 GCA_024235895.1 Burkholderiaceae bacterium
CTCGTGGGCCCGCGCGTGCCGGTGGCCAGCTGGACGACGCTGGCCGCCGACCTGGCTGCGCTGACGATGGCCCTCGAACACGACGGGCGCGAGGTCGACCGGGGCGTCGGCCGCAACGTGCTCGACGGCCCGCTGAACGCGCTGCGCCTGTGGCGCCGCGCGATGGCCGCACGCATGCCGGGCACGCCGGTGCGCGCCAGCGAACTCGTCACCACCGGGACGATCACCGATGCCTGGCCGGTGGCGCCGGGGCAGGCGTGGCGCACGCGGCCGGGCGCTGCGCGGCTCGCGCCATTGACGCTGCGCTTCGTCGGCTAGAATTCCACCCTTCGCCGCGGGCAGGACCACCGCCCGCGCGATCCGGAAAGGTGGCAGAGTGGTCGAATGCGCCGGACTCGAAATCCGGTATACGGTTTACCGTATCGAGGGTTCGAATCCCTCCCTTTCCGCCAGACCACTGACTTTCGTGCGGGTCCGGGGGCGGTTCGTTCTGTTCTCCCCCATCCGACCCACGACGGCGCGAAGTGCTACCCGACGTGCCGACGACGCGGCCAGCGGGGGCAAGTGATGAAGAAGAGGCTACTGGCCCCGGCCATCACGGCTGCGGCGCTGAACGCGAGTGGTCCTGCGAGTGCGCCACCTCGCCGGGCGCCGCGACGATCGGCGCCTCCAGCGCCAAAGTAGGCTGGTTCACCACGTGCTCCCCGGCCGTGGCTTGGCAGCGCCAAGCCCCCGCTTCGGCCCGCTCCCGCGTCGCGAGGCGTGCACCGGCCCCGGGCATCGCGCCGTTGGTCGTCGCGCTCGATGGATCGTCGCAATGCTGTTCGCCACCGACGACGGGACGTGCGCGCCGGGTCTCAAGCTAGGGCCCCCGAGACCGATATGCACGGGATGCCCACCCGTCCCGCTGTGCCTGACCGCACCGGCCCGGCCCGCTCGCCCGGGGCGGCAGCGCCGGCGCTGCCGCGGCGCGTTTACCTGCCGAGGGTGATCGGCCACGCGCTCGGCGGCCTGGCCGTGGCGGCGGCGCTGGCGCAACGCGGGGGCGCGCCGCCGCTGGTGTGGATCGCGCTGGCGCTGAACGCGCTGGCGTGGCCGCATCTGGCCTGGCAGTGGGCGCGCCGGGCGCACAACCCGCAGCAGGCCGAGCGCCGCAACCTGCTGATCGATGCAGTCGTCGGGGGCCTCTGGCTGCCGGCGATGGCCTTCAACCTGCTGCCCTCGGTGTTGATCGCCGCAATGCTGGCAATGAACAACCTCGCGATCGGCGGGCCGCGGCTGTTCGTGCTGGGCAGCGCGCTGCACGGGGCGGGCATCGCGGCGGGCGTCGTGCTGCTGGGTCTGCAGTTCGAGCCCACGGCCACGTTGCCGACCCTCATGGCCTGCCTGCCGATGCTGGCGGTCTATCCGTTGACCACCGGTGTCGCCATGCACGGGCTTTCGCGCCGGCTGTCGCAGCAGAACCGCGCACTGGAGGTGTCCGAGCACCGCCTGCGCGCGACCTTCGACGCGATGGACGCGGGCATCGTGCTCTACGACGCCCAGGACCGGCTGGTGCTGTGCAACCAGAGCTTCCGCGAGCTCTACGGCGGGTTGGGCGACCGGCTGCAACCAGGCCGTCGCTTCGAGGACCTGCTGCGCGATGCCGTCGCCGCCGGCCTGGTTCCGCAGGCCCGCGGGCGCGAGGCGCAGTGGGTCGCGCAGCGCCTGGCCGACCATGCGACGCCCGGCGCGCCGGTGCAGCGGGAGCTGCCGGGCGACCGCTGGCGGCGCATCGTCGAGCAGCGGCTGCCCGACGGCAGCCTGCTGGCCTTCAGCACCGACGTCACCGAGCACGTGCGCCGCGAGCGCGCGCTGGAGGCCGCGCGCGCGGAGTCGCAACGACGCAGCGACGAGCTGCGCCGCACCAGCGAGGAGGCGGTCGCCGCGTCGAGCGCCAAGAGCGCGTTCCTCGCCAACATGAGCCACGAGATCCGCACGCCGCTGACTTCGATCATCGGTTTCGCCGAGCTCCTGCTGGGGCGCGACCTCGGGCGCGACGAGAAGCTCGCCGCGGTGCAGACCATCATCCGCAACGGTCGCCACCTGCTCGAGGTGATCAACGACATCCTCGACCTGTCGAAGATCGAGACCGGCCAGGTGCAGCTGGAGCGCATCCCGATCGACCTGGGCCTGCTGCTGCGCGACGTGGTCACGCTGGTGGCCGGGCGGGCCGAAGAGAAGGGGCTGGAGTTCCAGGTCGAGCCACAGCTGCCGCTGCCGGCGCGCTTCGCCGGCGACCCGGTGCGCATCAAGCAGGTCCTGCTGAACTTCTGCAGCAACGCGATCAAGTTCACGCCCCGCGGCCGGGTGAAGCTGGCGCTGCGCTATGCTGCGTCGCCGCCGACGCTCACGTTCAGCGTCATCGACTCCGGCATCGGCATGACGCCCGAGCAGCTCGCCCGGCTCTTCAGGCCCTTCGTGCAGGCCGATGTGTCGACGACGCGGCGCTACGGGGGCACCGGACTCGGGCTGTACCTGTCGCGTCAGCTGGCCACCGCGCTGGGCGGCCGCATCGAGGTCGACAGCGCGCCGGGGCAGGGCAGCGCCTTCCACCTGGTCCTGCCGCTGCCTCAGGCCTGTGCCGCGGATGCGCTGATGACGATGGAGGGCGACCTGCACATCCACGAGCGTGCCGACTTCGCGATCACCGATTTCTCGGTGCCCGAGCTCGCCGGCCGGGTGCTGCTGGCCGAGGACGGCGCCGACAACCAGCGCCTGATCGGCGCCTACTTGAAGCAGGCCGGGCTGCGGGTCACCGTCGTCGGCAACGGCCGTGATGCGATCGAGACCGCGCTGCGCAACGACTTCGACCTGGTGCTGATGGACGTGCAGATGCCGGTGCTCGACGGCGTGGCCGCGACGCGCACATTGCGCGACGCCGGCTACATGCGGCCGATCGTCGCGCTGACGGCCAACGTGATGCAGTCGGACGTGCAGCGCTACCGCGAGACCGGTTGCGACGACGTGCTGGCCAAGCCCATCGAACGCCAGCGCTTCTATCAGGTGATCGCCGAGCAGTTGCGGGACGACGCGCTGCGGCTTCCCGCGGCGCAGCTGGACGACGAGTGCTCGGCCGAGATCGCCGAGCTGACCGCGATGTTCCGCGAAGGCCTGCCGGCGCAGCTGGACCAGATCCGCATGGCCCTCGCGGCACGCGACTGGGCCACGCTGCGTTCGCTGGTCCATACCCTGAAGGGCACCGCCGGCTCCTACGGCTTCCCGCACCTGACCGAGCTGTCGGGCGAGGTCGAGACCGAGCTGCGCCACGGTCGCGAAGCGGGCGCCGCGGTGCTGTGCGAAGGCCTTATCCTCGAAGCGCGCGCAGCGCTGATCGCCACCCCCGCATGACCACCCACGACACCCCACCCGCCCCCGCGCGTGCCGCCGACCGGCCACGCCGCATCCTCGTCGCAGACGATGTCGGCGACAGCCGCGTGCTGCTCGTGCGCCTGCTGCGGCAGTTCACCGCGGCCGAGATTCACGAAGCCCGCGACGGTTCCCGGGCGCTCGAACAGTTCCGGCGGCTGCGGCCCGACATCACGCTGCTGGACGTCGACATGCCCGAGCGCGACGGCATGAGCGTGCTGAACGAGATCCGCCGCGATGGCGATACCGAGGCCTTCGTCGCGATGGTCACCGCCCGCAGCGAGGCCGACCTGGTGCACGACGCCGTCGCGCAGGGCGTCGGCAGCTTCGTCGTCAAGCCTTACAGCGCCCGACGCGTGCTGGACATGCTGCAGCGCTACGTCGCGAAGACCGGCGACACCGGGATGCTGGCGCGTTGAACACGGTGTGCCGACGCGTTCGGGCGTCGCGGCCGCAGCGCGCGAGGGCTACAGGACCAGCCGGCCCTGCGGCAGCTCGCGCAGCCACTGCAGGGCTACCTGCGCCGGCAGCGGCCGCGACGCCAGGTAGCCCTGCACGTGCGAGCAGCCCAGGCGCTGCACGCAGGCCATCTCGTCGCGCGTCTCCACGCCTTCGGCCACCACGTGCAGCCCCAGTGCCGCACCGAGCTCGGCGCAGGATCGCACGATCGCCTGCCTGACCGGGTCGCCCGCGATCCCGGCGACGAAGTTGCGCTCGATCTTCAGCTCGGAGAACGGGATCTGCGACAGCTGCATCAGGCTCGAGTAGGCGGTGCCGAAGTCGTCGATCGACAGGTTGAAGCCGAGCATGCGGATGCGCGCGGTATTCTCGATCACTGTCGCCAGGTCGGCCATCGCGTCGGTCTCGGTGATCTCGATCGTGATCCAGCTCGGGTCCAGCCCGGCGCTGGCGACCGTGTGCTCCAGTTCCTGGCAGAACGCCAGGCTGGACAGCGATTGCATCGAGACGTTGATCGACGCGCTGACCGCGAGCCCGTCGCCCAGGCAGGTGGCGACGAAGTCGACGGTCTGGCGCGCCATCTGCAGCGTCGCCTGGTCGAGCAGGCCGTGCTGCGACAGCGCGCCGACCAGGCGGTCGGGCATGACCAGCCGGCCCTCGGCGTCGTGCGCGCGCAGCAGGGCCTCGAAGCCGGTGACTTCGCCGGTGGCCAGGCGCAGCTTCGGCTGCAGCCACGGGTGCAGCGCACCGCGGCCGATCAGCTCGAACAGCTCCGCGCGCTCCAGCGGCGGTGCGATCCGGCGTTTCGGCGGCGGGCTGACGGTGACATGGCCGGCGAGCGCCTTCGCGATCGCTGCGGGGTCGACCGGCTGCTCCGCGACCCCGGCCACCGGCACGCCGCAGGCGGCGGCCATCGCCGCGGCGGCCTTGATGACCGCGCGCTGCTGATGGCTGGCGAAGAACAGCGCCGGGCCGAGCTGGCGCCGCGTCAGCAGCCGGATCAGCCGCATCGCGTCGCCGTCGTCGAAGCGTACGCCGCTGACGATCACCTGCGGCGGCGGCAGCCCGGAGCCGAGCAGCGTGTGCACGGCGGCCAGCGTGTGCACGCTGGCATCCACCTGCCAGCCGCCTTCGCGCAGTGCGCATCCGATGGCAGCCGCCTGCTCCCGGCCGCCCATCACGAGCCAGGCGCGGCGCGTGGCCGCCACGGACGATTCGACGACGTCCGGCCCGGTGTCGAGCTCGACCATCAGGCGACCTTCGGGTCGGCCGCGCCGCTGGGGCTGCCGAACTCGGCGCAGAGTTCGCGCAGGTCGAAGAAGGACAGCGGCTTGACCAGCAGACCGCTGAAGCCCACGTCGATCATGCGCTGCCGCTCCTCGGGCGTGCTGTGCGCGGTGTAGGCGATCACCGGCAGCGCGCGCAGGCCGAGCCCGCCGCGGATGCGCCGGCAGACCTCGACGCCGTCGACATGCGGCATGCGAAGGTCCAGCAGCACGAGCTCGAAGGTCTCGCGCGCGAGCAGGGCCAGTGCATCGTCGCCGTTGTCGACGAGCTGCGCCGTCCAGCCGAGGCGCTTGAGGAACACCGCGACCAGACGGCTGTTGAGCGCGTTGTCGTCGACCACCAGGGCTCGTTGCGGGTGGCTCATGTGAAACCGTGGGTGGAGGGGGCGGGCCGGCGTCCGGCGCGACAAGGGCGAACGTGATACCCGTCTACATCGGACGCCGGGGCCCGGACTTGAGCATCCAGGCCCGCAACGGCGCTGTGCCGGACGGTTCGCGGGACTGCACCTGCGCGTCACGGTGCCGCGAGCCGGTCGGCGGCCATCGGCCGGCCGACTCACGATGCCGGGGCCTGCGGGCCTACAGGTGGGCAGCCCTGCGGCCGAAAACCCGCTGGTCCGTCAGTTCTGGATGTCCGCATGCTCGCCCAATGGGAATCCCCGCACGCCAAACGATCCCATGACGAGGCCGGCGTCCTGCGCGCGCTGATCGCCGGCCACGCGCTGCGACCGCACTTCCAGCCTATCGTGCAGCTGGCCGACGGCGAGGTCTGGGCGCACGAGGCACTGATCCGCACCCCGCCAGGCTGTCCTTGGCGCAACCCCGACGAGTTATTCGCCGCCGCGGCGCGCACCGGGCTTGGCGTCGAGCTCGAGCTCGAGTGCGTCCGGCGTGCGCTCGCGGGCTGGAGCCAGCACGGCGGCAGGGGGCGCTTGTTCCTCAACCTCAGTGCGCGCGCGCTCGTCGCGGTGTTGGCGCAGCGCGACCTCGAGTCCTTGATGACGGTCACCGAGGCCGCCCGGGTCGCGCCGGAGGGGCTGGTCGTCGAGCTGACCGAGCACGAGCACGTGCGCGATGTCGACACGCTCATGGCTGCCGTGACGCGCCTGCGGCGCCACAAGGTCGGCATCGCGCTGGACGACTTCGGCGACGGCCGCTCCAGCCTGCGCCTGTGGTCCGAGCTCAAGCCCGAGTTCGTCAAGGTCGACAAGTACTTCACGCGCGAGATCGCCACCCACCCGGAGAAGGTGCAGACGCTCAGGGCCCTGCTGCAGATCTCGCAGACCTTCGGCTCGGCCCTGGTGGCCGAGGGCATCGAGTCCGGCAACGACCTGCTGGTGCTGCGCGACCTGGGCGTGCGCTTCGGCCAGGGGTGGGCGCTGGGCCGGCCGGCGCCCGAGCCGGTGGCCGCGCCGCCGGCCGAGGCGCTGGCCGTCATCCGCAGCCGGGACGTGGCCATCATCCCCGAGCGCCGCCGGCCGCCCCAGCAGCGGGCCAGCACGCACACCTTGATGCGCGAGATCGAGCCGCTGCCGCCGTCGGTCACCTGCGAGGCCGTCTTCGCGCTGTTCAACGCGCACCCCGACTTCCACGCCGTCGCGCTGGTGGAGCACGAGAGGCCCGTCGGGCTGATCGGACGCGTCGGGTTCATCGCCCGCTATGCCCAGCCGTTCTTTCGAGACCTGTACGGCCGCAAGCCCAGCCTGCAGTTCGCCAACCCCACGCCCAAGACGGTGGACCTGCATGCGCAGGTCGACGAGCTGACGGCGGTGCTGACGTCGCAGGACCAGCGGTACCTTTCAGAGGGCATCGTGATCACCGAGCACGGGCGCTACCGGGGGCTGGCCAGCGGCGAGGACCTCGTGCGCGCGGTGACGGAGGCGCGCATCGAGGCCGCGCGCCATGCCAACCCGCTGACGCTGCTGCCCGGCAACATCCCGATCACGCAGCACATCGAGCGGCTGCTGGCCGCCGGGCGTGACTTCGTCGCCTGCTACGCCGACCTCAATCATTTCAAGCCGTTCAATGACCTGTACGGCTACTGGCGGGGCGACGAGATGATCCTGATGGCCGCCCGTTGCCTGTCGGCGCAGGCCGATCCCCAGCGTGACTTCCTGGGGCACGTCGGTGGCGACGACTTCGTGATCCTGTTCCAGAGCGAGGACTGGCAGGCCCGCTGCCGTCGGGCCGTGGCCGACTTCAACGCAGCGGCACGGGAGCTCTACGACGATCAGGCACGCGCCGCCGGCGGGGTGATGGCGGAGGACCGGCACGGCGTCGAGCGCTTCCACCCCCTGACGACGCTGTCGATCGGGGCGGCGCGGATGTGCGGCTGCGCGCACAAGGCCGCCGATGCCGCCAACCTGGCCGCGCGCGCCAAACGCGCCGCGAAGGCACGCAACGTCGACCTGCTCGTGCTGGACGAGGCGCCGGACTGCTGAACCGCCATCGGGCGGAACCGTCGTCGACGCGGCTGCCGATCCGGCGCCCCGCGGCAGGGGCCCGTTCGGCGTGCATCGACGCGGCCCGGTACCGGGCCGTGAGCCGACGTGCAGGGCAGGCCCCGGCTGCAGGCGTGCGGCGAGGCGACGAGCGCGCGCTTGCTACGATCCCCGCCGCTTCGGTCGACAGACACTTCGTCCATGCGCCACAACCTCGACGTGCAGGGCCTGACCGTGACCATCGAGGGCAGCGGCCCCACGGTGGTGATGCTGCACGGCTGGCCGGACACCCCGGCGCTGTGGGACGGCACGGTGGCCGCGCTGCGCGACGGCTACCGCTGCGTGCGCTTCGCGCTGCCGGGCTACGACCTGTCGCGGCCGCCGCGGCCGGTGTCGGTGGACGCGATGTGCACGCTCGTCGCCGCCGTGGTCGACGCGGTCAGCCCCGGCGAGCCGGTGAGCCTCGTGCTGCACGACTGGGGCTGCTTCTTCGGCTACGAGTACGCGGCGCGCCATCCCGGGCGCGTGGCGCGGGTGGTGGGCACGGATGTCGGCGACACCAACTCGGGTGCCTACCTCCGCGCGCTGACGGTCAGGCACAAGGGGCTGATCGCCGGCTACCAGATCTGGCTCGCCGTGGCCTGGACGCTCGGCCGCTGGTTGCCCCGGCTGGCCGACCGCATGACGCGCTTCATGGCGCGCCGGGTCGGCTGCCGGGCGCCGTCCGCGCGCATCGGCTGGCCGATGAACTACCCCTACGCGATGCAGTGGTTCGGCGCCTGCGGCGGGCTGCGCGGCGTGGCGCGGGTGGACAAGGTGTTCGGCCCGCGGATCCCGACCCTGTTCTGCTTCGGCACGCGCAAGCCCTTCATGTTCCATTCGGCGCGCTGGCTGGCGGCGCTGGCCGCCACACCGGGATGCCGCGTGCAGGGCTTCGACGCCGGTCACTGGCTGATGCTGCAAAAGCCCGCCGAGTACCACGCCGCGGTGCGCGGCTGGCTGGACGAATCGACTGCGGCCGTGCGATGAAGCCCGAGGACCTGGAGCGCCTGATCAGCACCGGGATGCCGTTCGGCAAGCATCGACTGCACTGCGAGGACGAGATGGCGAGACCCTTGTCGACCTGGCTGCTTCACCGGCTCGGTGCGTCGGCGCATCGCTCAGCCGTGCTTGCCGGGCTCCCAGCCTGCGCCGCCCACGGCGCGCTCGGCGACCTGCGCCGGCAGCGGCTCGAGCGCCGTGGCCATGGTGTCGTTCCAGCGGTTGAGGTAGCCGAACAGCGCGATCGTGGCGACGATCTCGACCACCTGCGCCTCGTCGAAATGGGGCCGCAGCGCGTCGAAGTCCTCGGCCGACGCCGCGTTGGGCACCATGCCGGCCTTCAGCGCCAGGCCGATCGCGGCCTTCTCGGCGGCGCTGAAGGCCTCGCTGCGGTCGAGCTCCCAGATGGCGGCGATCTTCTCGTCGGGAACCTGCCAGATGCTCGACAGGTTGGCCATGTGCGACTGGCAGTAGCGGCAGCCGGCGGCCAGACTGGTCGCCAGCGCGACGAGCATCTTCAGCGCCGTCGGCACGCTGCCCTCGTACAGCACGGCCTGGTTCAGCGCCATGAAGGCGCGCACGACCTCGGGGCGGCGCGCCATCGTGCGGATGCTGTTGGGCACGAAGCCGCGCGTGGCCTCGTAGTGGCGGAATCGCTCGACGATGTCGGCGTGCGGGATCTCGTCGTCGGCCAAAGGGCGAAGGTGGGCCATGGTTGGTCTCGCAAAGGCGGTGAGGCGGGGCCGCGGGACGGCGTGGGTGGCGGCGATGGTAGACGCAAGCGCCCGGGCCGCGCCCGACGCCGCGCATCGGTGCGCGCGCTCGGTGGCGAGCCACGGCCCTGCCGCCGCGGCCTGCCGGTCGCACGCCCTCAGCGACCGGCGGTCGGGGCCTCGCGCAGCAGCCGGATTCGCGCGTCGACCGCGACCGCGCGATCGGACCAGGCGAGCACCGGGTTGAGGTCGAGCTCGTCGATCTCGGGCAGGTCGTGCACCATCCACGAGACGCGCTCGATCAGCTCGGCCAGCGCTGCCCGCGCCAGCGGCGCGCGCCCGCGCACGCCGTCGAGCAGCGCCGCGGCGCGGATCGAGCCGATCATGCGTACCGCCTGTGCCGGGGCCACCGGGGCCAGCTCGAACACGACATCGCCGAGCACCTCGACGTGGATACCGCCGAGCCCGAACATCAGCATGTGGCCGATCCCCGGCGCGCGGCTGGCGCCGACGATCAGCTCCTCGCCGCCGCGCAGCTGCGCCTGCACGACGAAGCGCAGCGGCGCCTGCGCGGCCAGCGCGGCGCAGCGCGCCTGCAGGTCGGCCATCGCCTCGCGCACTGCGGCCTCGTCGGCCAGGCCCAGCACGACGCCGCCGACGTCGCTCTTGTGGCTGGCGGCCTCGGTGTCGATCTTGACGACGACCGGGAACCCGATCGCGCGCGCGGCCGCGGCCGCGTCGTCCGGCCCGCCGACGACGCGCGACGATGCGAACGGGATGCCGTAGCAGGCGAGCAGTTCCATCACGTCGGCCGCAGGCAGCATCGCCTGCTTGCGCTGGTGCGCGCGCTCGACCACGGCGCGTGCGCGCACGGTATCGATCCCGACCGGCCTGCGCGGCGACTCCGCGGGCCGGTCACGCCGCACCTGGCTGCGCCACAGCGCCGCCAGCGCACGCGCGGCGTCGCTCGGGTAGGCGAAGCAGGGCACGCCACCGTCCCGCAGGATCGCGTGCGTGGCGCGGAAGCGCTCCTGCGCGAGGTCGGTCATGAAGTTGCACACCAGCGGCTTGCGGCCGCCGGCGCTGGCGGCCGCGATCTCGCGCGCGATCGCCTGCGTGTCGGTGAACGACGGCGTGACGAAGGCCACCAGCAGCGCGTCGATAGCGTCGTCGTCCAGCAGCGCCTGCAGCGCGGCGCGGAAATGCAGCGGCCCGGCGGTGGCGATCACGTCGACCGGGTTGTCCAGCGCCGCCTGCGGCAGCAGGGCCTCGCGCAGGCGATTCACGGTGCCGGTACCCAGCGGCGGCACCTGCAGCCCTTGGGCGACCAGCGCATCGGTGGCGATCACGGCCGGGCCGCCGGTGTTGGTCAGCAGCGCGATGCGCGGCCCGCGCGCCGGCGGCTGGCTCGCATGCGCCATCGCGGCGCGGATCAGCTCGCCCTCGTCGTCGAAGGCGGTGATGCCGGCGCGCTCGAAGACGAGGTCGGCCACGCGGCCGGACCCGGCCAGCGCGCCGGTGTGCGACGCCGCCGCCTCGGCACCGCGCGCGGTGCGGCCGGCGCGCATCGCCAGCAGCGGCTTGCGCGCGGTGATCGCCGACGCCACCTCCAGGAAGGCCGCCGGGTCGGCCAGGCCCTCGGTATACAGGACGATGACGCGGGTACCGGGGTCGTCGCCGAGATAACGCAGGATCTCGGTGATCGAGATATCGCAGCCGTTGCCGTTGGACGCGTACATCCGCAGGCCGACGCCGATATCGGCCAGCCCCTGCAGGATGAAGCCGCCGACGCCGCCACTCTGCGCCACCAGCGAGACGCCGCCGGCGGCGGGCATCGTGTTGGTGAAGTTGCAGTATGCGCGCAGCGACGGGTCGGTGTTGATGATGCCCTGGCAGTTCGGCCCGAGGACGCGGATGCCGTGGCGCCGCGCTTCGTCCATGAAGGCCTGCTGCAGGCGCAGGCCTTCGGCGCCGAGCTCGCCGAAGCCGGCCGAGTTGACGATCACCGCGCGCACGCCCTTGTCGCCGCAGTCGGCCATCGCCTGCGGCACCTGCGCCGCCGGCACGACCAGGTGTGCCAGGTCAACCTCGCCCGGCACCTCGTGCAGAGCGCCGTAGGTCTTCAGGCCGAGGATCGGCTTCGCGTTCGGGTTGACCGGGTGGACCGGCCCGCGGTAGCCGAAGGCCTGCAGGTTGGCGACGATCGAGTGCCCGATCGCATGCTCGCGCGGCGACGCGCCGATCACCGCGACCGCGCGCGGCCAGAACAGTGCGTCGAGCGAATCGCGCCGCGCGGGCGGTTGCGGTGTGGGGGTCACGCGCGCTCCAGCAGCTGCTCGACGAAGGCCTCGACGTTGATGCGCGTCTGCTCGTCGGACACGCAGCGCAGGTCGTTCAGGTCGCCCGAGATCACCAGCGAGGGCACGCCGGTGCGCGCCTGCAGCCGCTGCGGCAGGCCGTAGCGGTTGTTGGAGTTGTTGGGGCAGGTCTTGGCATCGTGGTAGAGGATGCCGTCGACGCCGAAGCGCTCGATCATCTCCTGCAGGTAGCGCTCCTTGTAGGCCTCGTCGCGCACGATGAACAGCTGCAGGTAGGCGCGTGCCATGCTGCGGAAGGGATCGGCGCCGTCGAAGGCCTTGAACACCCAGCTGCTGCAGTAGGTGGAGGCCACCACGGCCGTTCGCTGGCTCGCAAACAGCTCGGAGTGCTGGCGCAGCCGGCCCCACACCGGCATGCCCTCCCAATACAGGCGCAGCCGCTCGCGCTCGACCGCGGCCACGCCGCGGGCGATGCGCTGGCGCATCTCGGCCAGCAGCTCGCGGTAGTACGCCAGCGCCTGCGGCGTGCCGCGCAGGCATACCGCCGGGCCCATGTGAATGGTGCCATCGAAGAAGGTCAGCGGCGCGGGCCGATGCGCGGCGGTGGCCAGCACCTCGCCCCACAGATCGCTGCACTGGCGCGACAGCGCCACCGTCTCGCGCAGGCGGTCGATGTCCAGCCGGGTGCCGGCCACCTGCTCCAGCGTGGGCACCAGGGCCTCGATCTGGCGCGCCACGTCTTCCACCGGGCCGGCTTCGACGTCGATCACGCTGCGCGGGCTGGTGATGCCGATGCACGGCACCTTCAGCTCGCGCGCGTACCAGCCGAACCAGTCCTGCACGTCGCGGCACTGGTTGGTGTTGTAGACGAGCACGTCGGGCCGCGGCACGCGCTCGATCCCGGGGTAGGCCCTGGCCAGCGGCGTCGTGCGCTGCAGGTAGGCGCCGATGTCCGAGGTCAGGTACGAGCAGATGTCGGGCGAATAGCCGGCCGCGTTGGCCACCGGGATCAGGTCGGTCGAGCAACGGGTGGAGCCGAGCATCGCGCCGTGGTTCTCGGGGAAGTAGACGAGGAAGCCCAGCGCGCGCAGCAGCTCGGCCGGGCCGACGCTGGTGCACCAGGCGACCTTGTGGCTGCCGCTGCGCGACGCCTCGTCGAGCTCGCGGAAATAGTCGCCCATCATCCGCCCCATCGTGGCGGCGGCGGCGATCGGCTTGCGTCGGGTCTCGCTCATGTCTGCTCCTCGGGGGTGGCGTCGCTGCGCTCGGGCTGGCTGGCCTCGTCGAGCGCGTGCAGCGCGGCGCCGATCGCGCCGACGAACTGCGGCTGCTCGCATAGCAGCACCGGACGGCCGATCAGCTCGGCGCTCATCTGCGCCAGGTAGGGGTTGTGCGCGACCACGCCGCCGGTCATGACGATGTGCTCGCCCAGCGCGTCCATCTCGAGCACGCGCTTGATCATCGAGTAGTAGATGCCCTTGACGATGTCGGGCACCGGGCGGCCGGCGCGGATGCTTTCGAGCACCTCGGTGGCGGAGAAGACGGTGCAGTAGCTGCCGAGCTTGACCATGTCGCGCGCCTGGCGCGCCAGCGCGTCCATCTGGGGCAGCGAGACGTCCAGGCGGTGCGCCATCTCCTCGAGGAAGGCGCCGGTGCCGGCGGCGCACTTGCGGTTCATCTTGAACGACTCGCGCCGGCCGGCGGCGTCGACCTTGACGATCTTGTTGTCCTGCCCGCCGATGTCGATCACCGTGATCGCGCGCCCGAAGGCCTCGTAGGCGCCGCGCGCCAGGCAGCCGATCTCGGTGCGCGTCGATTCGGTGACGAAGCCGACGTTGTTGCGCCCGTAGCCGGTGGCGACCGCGCCGGCGACATCGCCGATCGTCGCGCCGGCCTCGTGCAGCGCCTCGTCGAGGCAGGCGCGCGCGGTCTGCGCGAAGTCGATGCCGGACTTGCGCACCGCGCGACCGCGCAACCGCCGCCGGGCGTCGATCAGCGCGACCTTGGTGCGCGAGGATCCAAGGTCCAGGCCGAGGTACAGCGGGCCGGACGCCTCGCTGAAGGGTGCAGCATGCATCGCAATGCCATCGTGGGACGAGAGGCGCCCAGCGTAGCCGCGCGCCGGCGATCGCGCGAGCCGGATCCGGCCGCGGCTGTCCGATTCCGGCGCGTTGCGGCCTGATCCCGCGCGAGACGGCGACAACCCGCGCGGACATCGGCGCCGCCGACTCGCTGAACGGCTCAGCCCTGGCGCAGCGTGCGCGACGGCGCCTCGCCGAAGCGCCGCGCGTAGTCGGCGGCAAAACGCCCGAAGTGGCCGAACCCCCAGCGCAACGCGATATCGGCGACGCTGCCATCGCCGCGCCGCAGGTCGGCACGCGCCCCTTGCAGCCTCAGCTCGCGCAGCCAGCGCATCGGCGAGCTGCCGTGTTGCGCCTGAAAGCCGGCCGACAGCGTGCGCACGCCGACCCCCGCGGCGCGCGCCACGTCGGCCAGCGTCGGTGCGTCGGCGGCGTGCGCACGCATGAACGCCTCGGCCCGGCGCACGTGGCGCGGCGCCGGCGCCGGCACCGGCACGCGCAGGCGATCGCTGTAGCTGTGGCGGTGCTCGGTCAGCAGCGTCAGGATCGCCAGCTCGGTGAGCTGGCGGTGCAGCCGCGACAGCAGCGGCGAGCCTGCGGGCGCGTCGGCGCGGTCGAGCAGCAGTGCGGTCAGCGCCAGCCAGCGCTGCTGCGCGTGGCCGCCGGCGGGCATGAACGGGTCGAACTCGGGCGGTCGCGGCAGCGGCTGGCCGAGCAGCTCGGCGCAGGTCGCGCTGACCTCCTCGCAGGGCAGCCGAACGTGCAGGCGCTGGCTGTCGGCGCTGAAGCGCTTGACGACGCCGCGCGTGGCCGAGTCGACGACGACCAGGCCGGCGCCGCCGCCGCCGCGCGCGTCGCCGGCGTCGATCTCGGCCCGGCCGCTGAGCTGCGTGCTGACGAGGTAGGACGACTGCGGAGCCTGCTGCCGCAGCTCGACCTCGGTGTCGAAGCTCAGCGTCGACAGCAGCATCGGCCCGAGTGCATCGCGCCGCCAGCGCATGCGGAAGGCGGCGCGCGGGCCGAGCACGCTGAGGCGGTTCGGGCTGTAGACCGTCGCGAGCAGACTGGACGCCTGGTCGGGGTCGTCGACCTCGTCGGCGGTGTGCGCGCCTGAGCCGTCGCGATCGGGCACGGCAGCGGCCAAGCTGACCGCCGCGGGACTCGCCAGCGCTGGGGGACCTTGGGTCATCGGCTCGCTCGACGGGGCGTGGCCGCCGGGATGGCGCCCGCCAGCAACGAGGATAGCGCCTGACCACCACCTTGCTTGACGCATGCCGGCCGATGCGGGAGAATTCCGACAAATTTACTCAGACATTCATGTGCGGCCGGTCCGGTCCCCGCAGGGGCAAGGGCTTGCCGCGGAGCCAGCGCATGAGCCAGAACAAGGGTCTTCCCGGCATCGACCGCATCGCCGAGGTCTTCGACTTCCTCGACGACTGGGAGCAGCGCTACGAGTTCCTGATCGAGCTCGGCGCGAAGCTGCCGCCGTTTCCCGCGGCCGACCAGCTGGATTCGAACCGCGTCATGGGTTGCATGAGCAAGGTATGGATCGTCGTCCAGCCCGATGCCGGCCAGCCCGACCGGCTGCGCTTCCATGGCGACAGCGACACCAGCACCGTCAAGGGCCTGGTCGCGCTGCTCGTCGCGCTGTATTCGGGCCGCAGCGCCGAGGAGGTGCTGGCGACCGATGCCGACGCCTTCTTCGATCGACTCGGGCTTTTCGACCACCTGAGCCCGACGCGTCACGTCGGCGTCTATGCGATGGTCGAGAAGGTCCGCGCGCTGGCCGAGTCGCAGGCCGGCCATGCCGGCGGTGACGGCTGCATGCACGCGGCGGGCGGACGCCCGGGCGCCGGCGGCGTCGCGGCACTGAACGACTGATCGACCGCGACCGGCGCCATCCGCGCCACCGGGCTGTTCCGCTGCTGCGGCCGCGTGTTCGCCGACCCGCGTTCACACGCCGGCCCCGGTGCTGCTCAGGCTGCTGCCGCCCACGACCGCGCGCGGGCGGGCACAGGAGCGCGTCAGCTTGGCCCGCCGTTGACCTCGTCCACCTGCCCGTTCAGCGTCCAGTAGTCGTAAAGCACGCCCAGCAGCAGCAGCCCACCGGTCAGCAGCCACAGCAGCCCGGTGAGCCACTTGCCGAGGTAGAAGCGGTGGATGCCGAAGATGCCCAGGAAGGTCAGCAGCACCCAGCTGAGGTTGTAGCTCTTGGGACCGGCCACGTAGCGGCGGTCGGCGTCGCGGTCCATGCCGGGGATCAGGAACAGGTCGATGATCCAGCCGAGGAACAGCAGGCCCAGTGTGAAGAACCACAGCGTGCCGGTGAGCTGGCGCCCGTAGTAGAAGCGGTGCGCGCCCATGAAACCGAAGATCCAGAGCAGGTAGCCGATGATCTTGCTGTGGGTGTCGGGATTGCCGGTCATCTAGATTGGCTTTCATAGCAAGTCAAAGCGCAACAACGCACGTCGGGCACGCCGTGGCCCGGCCGAGCGTGCGCAGTGCGTGCGCCGCGCCTCAGCGCCCTTCGTAGCGCGGCGCGCGCTTCTCGACGAACGCGCGCGGGCCCTCGCGCGCATCGGCGCTGGCGAGCACCTCGCGCTTGGCCGCATCCTCCAGCGCGAAGGCCTCGACCAGCGGGCGCCCGCGCGACTCCAGCACCGTGCGCTTGATCGCGCGCACCGCCAGCGGCCCGTTGCGCGCGATGCGCTCGGCCACCGCCATCGCCGCCGGCAGCACCTCGGCCGCCGGGCGCAGCTCGTTGACCAGGCCGATGCGCAGCGCCTCCGGGGCGTCGATCGGCTCGCCGGTCAGCAGCAGCCGCATCGCCGCCGCGTGCGGCACCTGCTGCGGCAGCCGCGCCATCGACCCGGCGAACGGCAGCAGCGCGCGCTGCACCTCGGGCAGGCCGAAGATCGCGGCCTCGGACGCGATGCGCAGGTCGGTGCCCAGCAGCAGCTCGAATCCGGCGGCCATGCAGATGCCGTTGACGGCGGCGACGACCGGCTTGTCGAGCGGGAAGTCGCGCAGCCCAGAGGCCGCCATCACCTGCGGGTCGGCCAGCAGCCGGCGGTCCCAGTCGTCCTCGGGCGCGCGGTCGCCGGTCATCAGTGGCAGCGTGCGCGCGAGGTCGCCGCCGGCGCAGAAGGCCTGGTCGCCGGCGCCGGTGACGACCGCGACGCGCAGCGCCGCATCGCGCGCGAAGCCGACCACGACATCGGCCAGCCGGCACAGCATCTCCGGCGTCAGCGCATTGCGCCGCGCCGGGTTGTCCAGCGTCACCAGCAGCACGGCGCCGTGCACGGCGGTCTGGATCGGCAGTGTCATCGGGCATTCTCCAGCCGCACGTCGTAGCGCAGCGCGAACGGCTTCATCGCCTCGCGCAGCTCGGCCTCGGCCTGCGCGTCGGCGGCCGTGAAGCACAGCTGCATGCCGTGCGCCGACTCGCCGACCTCGACCCGCACACGCGCTTCGAGCCCGCGTGCGGCCAGCAGCGCCTGCAGCGCATGGCGCGTCGCCAGCACGCGCAGCGCCGGCTTGTAGACCTTGCCGATCGCGGTCATCGGGATCGCCGGCAGGATCTCGATGCGCCGAGGCAGCGCCGGCCGCTCGGCGATGCGCGGCGCGACGAAGGCCGCGAGCTCCTCGGGCGTGGCCTGCTGCCCGGGCACGAGCGACACGTAGGCCACCGGCAGCTCGCCGGCGTAGGCATCGGGCTCGCCGACCGCGGCCGCCACCATCACCGCGGGGTGGCCGAGCAGCACGCCCTCGATCAGCCCGGGGTCGATGTTGTGCGCGCCGCGGATGATGACGTCCTTGGCGCGGCCGGTGACGTGAACGCGGCCGTCGGCGTCGAGGTGGCCGATGTCGCCGCTGACGAGCCAGCCGCCTTCGAAGGTCCCGGCGTCGCGCGCCGCGTCGGTATAGCCGGGGCTGACCTGCGGGCCGCGCACGCAGACGATGCCGGTCTCGCCGCTGGCCGCCGGCGTGCCGTCGTCGCGCCGTACCTGGACCTCGGTATAGGGCAACGGCAGCCCGCAGGAGCCGTGCACGCGCGGCGCGGCGAGCGGCTCGATGCTGATGACGCCGGCGCTCTCGGTCATGCCGAGGATGTTGCGCACCGGGATGCCGTGACGCGCCTCGAACGCGTCGGCCAGCTCGTCGGGCAACGGCGAGCCGCCGGTCAGCATCACGCGAACGCGGCGCAGCTTGTCGCTGGGCAGGTCCAGCGCGAGCAGGCCGGCGATCACGGTCGGCACGCCGGCGATCAGCGTCACGCCGAAGCGCTCGACGAAGTCGCCGAAGCGCCGCATGAATTCGGCGTTGCGCAGCCCGAGCCGCGTCGGCAGCACGATCTCGCCGCCGGCCAGCAGTGTCGACAAGCCATAGACGAAGGAGCCGGCGACGTGGAACAGCGGAAAGCCGCTGAGGATGACATCGTCGGCCCGGGTGCCGAACATGCACGCCGCGCCCCAGGCCGCGTGCAGCTGGTTGGCGTGCGTGTGCCGTGCGAGCTTGGGTGCGCCGGTCGTGCCGCCGGTGTGGAACAGCGCCGCCAGCGCATCGGCCGGCTCGGCGAAGTCCAGCCGCGCGCCGTCGTGCGCGGCGATCGCGGCCATCAGGTCGCGCTGGCCGGCGGCCAGCGGCAGCCCCGGGCCAGCCGGCACGTGCAGCAGGTGGCGCAGCCCGCGGCAGCGCGCGGCCAGCACCTCGGCCTTCGGCGCGATGTCGAGGTCCGGCGCCGGGCCGAGCGCGACCAGGACATTCGCCTGCGTGGCATCGATCAGCGCCGCCAGGTGGTCGACATCGAGCTGGTGGTTGATCGGGCAGGCGGTGCCCGCGGTCTCGGCCGCCCACAGCGCCAGGTGCGTCTGCGGCATCGGCGGCAGCAGCAGCGCGACGCGCGCCGGCGCGCCGTCGGCGAGTGCGTGATAGAGATTCGCCGTTCGCCTCACGTCGGCGACGAGCTGCGCGTAGGTCCAGCGCCGCACCGCGGCATCGGGGTCGGGCAGCTCGATGCCGGTCAGCGCGATGCGCTGCGGCTGGCGCGCCGCCACGTCCTGCAACGCCTCGAGGATGCGCCGGTGCGGCATGAAGCGCTCGTAGGGCAGCGCACTCAGACGGCGAACGTCGGCGATCGACGCGATCGAGGGTGGGGCGCCGGGCATGGGCTTGCGTGCGCGTGCGGGAGAGGGCGTGTCGGGGCGACGATAACGCGAACCGTTGCCGGCGACGATGCCGGTGAGGCGCCCGAAGGAGGCGGCGCGCCTCTCGCGACGAAGCGCGCTGCGCCGATACCGCCGCCGATCGCGCTTCGGCGAGGGCCATTCCACGCCCCGCCATGATGCGTGGCGCCCCATCGAAGGGCGAGACACGCCCGCCGTTTGTGCATCGGGCCCGGTCGGCGCATGCACCAAGCCGGCATGTTTGTTGCTGATTCCGGTGCACAACCACACCGACCGGGTGCGCACCCGGTCACCAGCACCCGGAGGCACACCTTGAACCAGCTCGCGCCGGCGGCCGACGCCCTGTTCATCCTGCTCGGCGCGATCATGGTGCTCGCGATGCACGCGGGATTCGCCTTCCTCGAGCTCGGCACCGTGCGGCAGAAGAACCAGGTCAACGCGCTGGTCAAGATCCTGGTCGACTTCTCGGTCTCGACCGTCGTCTACTTCTTCGTCGGCTACACGGTCGCCTACGGCGTCGGCTTCTTGACCGGGGCCGAGACGCTCGCCGCCGCGCATGGCTACGAGCTGGTCAAGTTCTTCTTCCTGCTGACCTTCGCCGCCGCGATCCCGGCGATCGTCTCCGGCGGCATCGCCGAGCGCGCGCGCTTCGGGCCGCAGCTCGTCGCCACCGCGGTCCTCGTCGGCGTCGCCTACCCGCTGCTCGAAGGCGCGGTCTGGGGCGGGCGGCTGGGCGTGCAGGAGGCGATCCGCGCGGTCACCGGGGCCGACTTCCACGACTTCGCCGGCAGCCTGGTCGTGCACGCCTTCGGCGGCTGGGTCGCTCTGGCGGCCGTGCTGATGCTCGGGCCGCGCGCCAACCGCTACCGCAAGGACGGCGGCATCAGCGCGCACCCGCCGTCGAGCATCCCCTTCCTCGCGCTCGGCGCCTGGGTGCTGACGGTCGGCTGGTTCGGCTTCAACGTGATGAGCGCGCAGACGCTGGACAAGATCTCCGGGCTGGTCGCGGTCAACTCGCTGCTCGCGATGGCCGGCGGCACGCTGGCGGCGACGCTGCTGGGCCGCAACGACCCGGGATTCGTCCACAACGGGCCGCTCGCCGGGCTGGTGGCGGTGTGCGCCGGCTCGGACGTGATGCACCCGGCCGGCGCGCTGGCGGTCGGCGCGGTGGCCGGCGCGCTGTTCGTCGGCATGTTCACGCTGACGCAGAACCGCTGGCGCATCGACGACGTGCTCGGCGTATGGCCGCTGCATGGGCTGTGCGGCGCCTGGGGCTCGCTGGCCGCCGGCATCTTCGGCCAGGCCGCGCTCGGCGGCCGCGGCGGTGTCGGGTTCGGCGCCCAGCTCCTCGGCACCGTCGCCGGCGTCGCCTGGGCGCTGGTGGCGGGGTTCGCGGTCTACGGGCTGCTGCGCGCGGTGGTCGGGCTGCGGCTGGACCGCGAGCAGGAGTTCCGCGGCGCCGACCTGTCGATCCACCGCATCGGCGCCAGCCCGGAGCGCGAGGCGAGCTGGTAGGCGCGGTCTTGCCGCCGGACCTCGGCCTCACATCCAGTAGTCCGCCGTCCATGCCCCGCGGCGATGGTCCAGCCAGACCCGCCTGGGCGCCAGCCGCCGCGCGACCGCGCCGTCCAGCTCGACCTCGGGCTGGCGCCCGAGGCGTTGCGCGACGTCGATCGAGCACGCGGTGGACGTGACGGTGCGAAAACGCAGCCGCAGGTGCTCGCCGACGGCAACGGTCCTGGCGGCTGCGTCGGCTGTGTCGCAGCCGGCCGGTGACTCGGCGAAGCGAACGGACTTCTTGACCAGGCAGGAGAAGTACAGCTCGAGCTCCAGCGTCAGCGGCTGCGCCCGACGCGCGAGCGCAGCCTGCGCGGCGCGCGACCATTCGACCACCACCGGCTTGCCGTGGACCGTCACCTCGGCGACGAATCGGCGCTGCCAACGGGGGAAACGCCATGCCCGCGGGGATTCGTGTGGTCCTGCGGTGGCGTCCGGCTGCATCACGGATCCCTTCGGTTGGCCCGACTCTACCGCGCCGCCGGTGGATTCGCCGCGTTGCTTGGTGAAGCCCCGGGCCCGACACGACCGGCTGGCGACCTCGGCGGACGGGCATGCCTCGTCGGGGCTGCGCCGGGGGTCGGCGGGATCGGCGTGGTTGGCGGGCGCGCCGCGACGCGGTCGGCCTCGAATGGGCGGGGCGGTCAGGGGGGTGATTCCTCGCTGGTCCGTGTGCACGGACGCGTTCATCATTCCGGCCTGGCGACTCCGGCAGCGATGACCATGACCATGACCGCGACCATGACCGCGACGTCGTCTCGTCGCGCGCGCGCTCGTCGGCACGCCGGCTGCCGCGCGGCGTTGCGGTGCCCTCGATGAACGAGCCGCTGCAGGTGCTCGTCGTCGGCACGCCGCCGCCAGGGCTCGCCGATACGCCCTGGGGTGCGATCGTGCTGCAGCCCTGCGCCGGGCTGGACGGGGTCGCCGCCGCGCTGCAGGCGGCAGCCGCGGATGCGCTGCTGCTGCTGGCCGACGACGCCGGCGCGCTCGCCGCGCTGCGGCACTGGACGGCCTTGTCGGCCTGCGTGATCGACACCGCGCTCGTCGCCGTCGCGCCGGCGCCGCCACCTGCGCTCGCGCTGGAGCTGCTGCAGCACGGGGTGCAGGACGTGCTGGACCGCGACGAGTCCACGCCCGCCGCGCTGGCACGCGCGCTGCGGCTGGCGGTCGAGCGCAAGCGCCTCGAGCGCGACGCGCGCAAGGCGTGGGCGACCGACCTCGCGACCGGGCTGCCCAACCACGTGCAACTGCTCGAGCACATGACGCAACTGCTGGCGCTGCGCGAGCGCGAGCCGGCGCCGATGGCGCTGATCGTGCTGCGCATCGAGGGGTTGGCCGGCACCGAGGCCGCGCTCGGGGTGGCGGCGGCGAGCGTGCTGCGGCGCAAGGTCGCGGTGCGGCTGCGCGCGGCGCTGCGCGCCAGCGATGTCGTGGCGTCGATCGGCGACGATGCCTTCGCGGTGCTGCTGGCGTGGATCGACGCCTCGGCTGCCGCGCCGCGCGTGGCCTCCAAGCTCGCGCGCGCGCTGGCGCAGCCGCTCACGGTGGCGGGGCAGGCGCGCGCGTTCGCGGTCGCCAGCGGGATGGCGTCCTACCCGGAGCATGGGCGCGACGCCGCGACGCTGCTGCGGCGCGCGACTGCGCAGGCCGCGCAGCGGGCCACCGTCGGCAGCACCGGGATGGCCAACCGCATCGAGCGCGGCCCGACGCCGGCGGCGAACGACGATTAGCGCCGCGCGGCGGCCGCGCCGGCGCGCCGCGCCGGCGTGGACAATCGCGGCCAGCCGCGCGGCGGGCCGCGCCCAGGCTTCGACGCAAGACCTTGCGCGACCCAAGCGACCCACGCGACCCACGCGACCCACGTGACCCAAGCGACGACCGCCCCGCGCCGCCGATGACGCCCCCTCCCGCCATGCCCGCCCCCCCGCGCCTCGAACTGCGCGGCATCGGCAAGCGCTACCCCGGCGTCACCGCCTGCGACGACGTGAGCCTGCGCGTGATGCCGGGCGAGATCCACGCCGTGCTGGGCGAGAACGGCGCCGGCAAGTCGACGCTGATGAAGATCGTCCACGGCGCGGTGCGGCCGGACGCGGGCGAGATCCTCGTCGACGGCGCGCCGGTGCAGGTCGCCAGCCCCGCGCACGCGCGGCGGCTCGGCATCGCGATGGTCTACCAGCATTTCAGCCTGTTCGACACCTTGACCGTGGCGGAGAACGTCTGGCTCGGCCTCGGTCGCGGGGCGGCGCTGGCCGAGGTCGTGCAGCGCATCCGCGAGCTCGCCGCCGGCTACGGGCTGCAGGTCGACCCGCTGCGGCCGGTGCACACGCTGTCGGTCGGCGAGCGCCAGCGGGTCGAGATCCTGCGCGCGCTGCTGACCCGGCCGCGGCTGCTGATCCTCGACGAGCCGACCTCGGTGCTGACGCCGCAGGCGGTGCAGTCGCTGTTCGTCACGCTGCGCCAGCTCGCGGGCGAGGGCTGCGCGATCCTCTACGTCAGCCACAAGCTCGACGAGATCCGCGCCCTGTGCCACCGCTGCACGGTGCTGCGCGCCGGCCGCGTCAGCGGCGAGGTCGACCCGGCCGAGGCGTCCGACGCCAGCCTGTCGCGGCTGATGATCGGCGCCGAGCCGCCAGCGCTGACGCACCGCGAGGCGCGCACCGGCGAGGTCGTGCTCGCGGTGCGTGGCCTGGACCTGCCGCGAGCCGATCCGTTCGCGGCCGAGCTGCGCGGCGTGGGCTTCGACGTGCATGCCGGCGAGATCGTCGGCATCGCCGGCGTGTCGGGCAACGGGCAGCAGGAGCTGCTGGCGGTGCTGTCGGGCGAGGACCTGCGCGCGCCGCCGGGCAGCGTGCGGCTGGCCGGGCAGGATGTCGCCCGCCGCGGGCCCGCGCAGCGGCGTGCCCTGGGGCTGCACTTCGTCCCTGAGGAGCGGCTGGGCCGCGGCGCGGTGCCGACGATGAGCCTGGCGCTGAACACGCTGCTGACGCGGCGCGAGGGCGTCGGTCGCGCCGGCTGGCTGCGCCGGCGCGCGCTCCACGAACTGGCCTCGGCGCTGATCGACCGCTTCGGTGTCAAGGCCGCCGGGCCCGACGCCGCGGCGCGCAGCCTGTCGGGCGGCAACCTGCAGAAATTTCTCGTCGGGCGCGAGATCGATGCCCGGCCTTCGCTGCTCGTCGTCGCGCAGCCGACCTGGGGCGTGGACGTCGGCGCCGCGGCGCGCATCCGCGCCGAGCTGCTCGCGCTGCGCGACGCCGGCTGCGCGCTGCTCGTCGTCAGCGAGGAGCTCGACGAGCTGTTCGAGATCGCCGACCGGCTGCTCGTCATCGCGCGCGGCCGCGTGTCGCCCGCGCTGCCGACGCGCGAGGCGACGGTCGAGCGCATCGGGCAGTGGATGGCGGGGCTGTGGGACGACGGCGCGGCTGCCGCTGGCGATGCATCGAGGGGGCCGCAGGGGCCGAACGAGTCGGGGGTCGAGCGGGCGGCGCTGGCGCCGGCGCCGCGGGTCGAGGAGGGCGCGCATGCTGCGGCTCGAAGCGCGCGCTGAGCCGTCGCGCGTTCTGCTGCTGGCGTCGCCGCTGCTGGCGCTGCTGCTGACGGCGGCGGTCGCGGCGGCGCTGTTCGCCGCCCTCGGCAAGGACCCGGCGCGAGGGCTTTCGGTCTTCTTCGTCGAGCCGCTGGCCGGTACGCGCGCCGTCGGCGAGGTGCTGCTCAAGGCCACACCGCTGGCGCTGTGCGCGCTCGGGCTGGCGGTCTGCTACCGCGGCAATGTCTGGAATATCGGCGCCGAGGGGCAGCTGCTGCTCGGCGCGCTGGCCGGCGGCGGCGTCGCGCTGGCGCTGGCGCCTTACGCGCAGGACATGCCGCGCGGCGTCTTCGCGCCCTTGGTGCTGCTGGCCGGGGCGCTGGGCGGCATGACCTGGGCGGCGATCGTCGCCGCGCTGCGCGACCGCTTCAGTGCCAACGAGATCCTGGTCAGCCTGATGCTGGTCTATGTCGCGCAGCAGCTCGTCAACTACCTCGTCTTCGGGCCCTGGAAGGACCCGCAGGGCTTCAACTTCCCGCAGACGCCGCGCTTCGACCCCGCGACCTGGATGCTGCCGCTCGCGCCCGGCACGCGGCTGCACTGGGGCGTGCTGCTGGTGCCGCTGGCGGCGGCGGCGACGTGGATCTTCCTGTTCCGGTCGCTGCGCGGCTACCAGTTGCTGGTCGGCGGGCTGGCGCCGGCGGCGGCGCGCTATGCCGGCTTCTCGGCGCGCGGCGCGCTGTGGCTGGCGCTGCTGGTCTCGGGCGCGGCGGCCGGGCTGGCCGGCGCGATGGAGGCCGCGGGCCCCTTGCGCCAGCTCACGCCGCACATCAGCACCGGCATCGGCTTCACGGCGATCATCGTCTGCTTCGTCGGCCGGCTGCATCCGCTGGGGATCGTGCTGGCGTCGCTGCTGTTGTCGATGATGCTGATCGGCGGCGAGCTGGCGCAGTCGCGGCTGGGGCTGCCGAACGCGCTGTCGTCGGTGTTCCAGGGCCTGCTGCTGTTCCTGCTGCTGGCCTGCGATGCGCTGGTCGCGTACCGCGTGCGCCGGGTCGGCGCGGGCGCATGCACCGCGCCGCGCGCCGAGGCGGCCGGAGGCGGGCGGTGAACGAGCTCGCGCTGCTGGTCGCGGCGACCATCGCCTCGGGCACGCCGCTGGCGCTGGCCGGGCTGGGGCTGCTGCTCAACGAGCGCGCCGGGGTGCTCAACCTCGGCGCCGAGGGGATGATGCTGGTCGCCGCGGTGGCCGGATTCGCGACCGCGCTGGCCACCGGCAGCGATGCGCTCGCGTTCGCCGCCGGCGCCGGCGCCGGGGCGCTGATGGCGGCCGCGTTCGGCGTGCTGGTGATCGGGCTGGGCACCAATCAATACGCCACCGGGCTGGCGCTGAGCCTGTTCGGCGCCGGCTTCTCGGCCTTCGTCGGGCTGCCCTACGTCGGCAAGAAGCTGGCCGAGCGCAGCGCGTTCGAGATCCCGGGGCTGGCCGACCTCCCGTTCGTCGGCAGCGCGCTGATGCGCCAGCACCCGATGGCCTACGCGGCGATCGCGCTCGCGCTGGCGGCGGTGTGGTTGCTCTACCGCAGCCGCGCCGGGCTGGTGCTGCGCGCGATCGGCGAATCGCCCGAGTCGGCGCACGCGCTGGGCTACCCGGTGCGCGGGCTGCGGCTGGCCGCGGTGGCTGGCGGCGGCGCGCTGTGCGGGCTGGCCGGCGCCTACCTGTCGGTGGTCTACGCCCCGCTGTGGGTCGAGGGGCTGGTCGCCGGGCGCGGCTGGATCGCGCTCGCGCTGACGACCTTCGCGACCTGGCGGCCGCTGCGCGTGCTGCTGGGTGCCTACCTGTTCGGCGGTGTGACGATGCTGCAGTTCTGGCTGCAGACCGCGGGCGTCGCGGTGGCGAGCCAGCTGCTGGCGATGCTGCCCTACCTGGCCACCATCGTCGTGCTGGCGCTGATCAGCCGCAACCCGGCGTGGATCCGCGCCAACATGCCTGCGTCGCTGGGGCGGCCGTTTCATCCGGGGGCGTAGGCGGGGCTGTCCTTCGACAGCCTCCTAGAATCCGCGCCTTCCCGACCCGAGGAGCCGCTTCCATGACCGATCTCGCCCGCCGCGCCCTGATGCAGGTCGCTGCCGTCGCCCTCGCCGCCGCCGCGCTCGCGGGCTGCGGCAAGAAGGAGGAGCCCGCACCCGCGCCTGCTCCCGCCCCCGCCGCCGAGGCCCCCAAGCCGGCGCCACTGAAGGTGGCCTGGGTCTACGTCGGCCCGGTCGGCGACGCCGGCTGGACCTTCGCGCACGACCTGGGCCGCAAGGCAGTCGAGGCCGAGTTCGGCGACACGGTGACGACGACGATCGTCGAGAAGGTGCCCGAGGGCGCAGATGCCGAGCGCGTGATCCGCGACCTCGCGGCGCAGGGCCACAAGCTCGTCTTCACGACCTCGTTCGGCTTCATGGAGCCGACGCTGAAGGTGGCCGAGGAGTTTCCCGACGTGCGCTTCGAGCACGCCACCGGCTACAAGACGGCGCCCAACGTCGCGGTCTACGACAACCGCTTCTACGAGGACGCCTACCTCGCCGGCCTCGTCGCCGGGCACATGACGAAGACCAAGACGCTGGGCTTCGTCGCCAGCTTCCCGATCCCCGAGGTGCTGCGCAACATCAACGCCTTCACGCTCGGCGCGCGCAGCGTCGACCCGGCGATCCGCACCAAGGTGGTGTGGGTCAACACCTGGTTCGACCCGCCCAAGGAGAGCGACGCCGCGCAAAGCCTGATCAACGCCGGCGCCGACGTGCTGCTGCAGAACACCGATTCGACCGCCGTGCTGCAGACGGCGCAGAAGAACGGCAAGTTCGCCTTCGGCTGGGACAGCGACATGAGCGCGGTGGCACCCGATGCGCACCTGGCCAGCGTGATCGTCGACTGGGGCCCGTACTACGTCGCGCGCGTGCGTGCGGTGATCGACGGCAGCTGGTCGACCGGGCGCCGGATCTGGGGCGTCAAGGAGGGGCAGGCCACGATCGTGAAGATCGCCGACATCGTCCCCGACGCGGCGCGCCAGCGCATCGACGCGGTCAAGGCCGGGCTGAAGGACGGCAGCTTCGCGGTCTTCACCGGCCCGATCGTCGACAACACCGGCGCCGCGCGGCTGGCCGCCGGCGTGATGGCGGACCAGGACTGGCACGACAAGGTCGATTTCTACGTCGACGGCGTCGAGGGCAAGGTGCCGTCGGGCAAGTGAGCGCGCGCGGGGCCGGGCCGCACCCGGCCCGCGCGCCGCCAGGCCCGCGCCGCGGCGGATGCGCCGTCGGCTGCCGCGGGCCCGCGGCGGGGTTGCCGAGCCGTGCGTGCGCGTCAGCCGCGCACGTCGGCCACCGGCTCGGTGCCGAAGTCCTCGCGCGCGAGGAAGGCGAGGACCCGGCGCGCGGCCTCCTCGGGGGTGGCGAGCCGGCCCTCGGTCTGCAGGGCCTCGAACATCGCGCCGTCGGGGAAGCGCGTGCGGTCGGCGCCGCGCAGCTGGACCTGCATGTCGGTGTCGATCACGCCCGGCGCGAGCGAGACGATGCGCGCACCGCGGCGGCCGTCGCTGCGCGCGGATTCCTCCATCGCGAGCGCGCGCGAGAAGTGGTCCATCCCGGCCTTGACGGCGCAGTAGCTCGCGCTGCCGGCCATCGCGCGCCGGCCGAGCCCGGAGGAGACGTTGAGCACGCGGCGGTCGGTGCCCCAGCCATCGGTCGCGCGCAGGAAGGCCGCGCTCAGCAGCAGCGGGGCCTCCAGCCCGACGCGCACCGCGGCCGACAGCTCGGCGTCGCGGCCGTCGCGCAGCGGCGCGGGCTCCGACAGCAGCGCGGCGTTGTTGACCAGCACCGCGTCGGCGGGGGGCTGCGCGGCGAGCCAGCCTGCCAGCCGCGCGGCGGCGGCCGGCGCGTCGGCCAGGTCCAGCGTCCACGCGGTGAGCGTCGCGCCGCGCTCGCGCGCCAGCGTGTCGAGCGCGGGGTCGGCGTGGCGGGCGATCGTCAGCAGGTGGCGGCCGCGCTGCAGGAGCTGCGCCGCCATCGCGCGGCCGAGGCCGCGCGAGGCGCCGGTGAGGATGGCGATACTCGGGTTCATGGACGCGGAGCATAGGCCAGGAGGCCGGCGGGGCGGGCGGCCGCGAGCGAGTCGGCGACGAGACGAGGATGCGACGATGCGATGCGGCGACGAGGCGACGTGGCCTCGTGGCGATGAGGCGATGAGGCGATGAAGCACCCGCTGCGGATCGCGCTGGCGGCGGCGCTGGTCGGCGTGCTCGCGGCCTTCGTGCCGGTGGGCTGGCGCATGGTCGTGCCCGGCGCGCCGGCGCCGCCGGCGCAGGGCGCGCCGTGGCAGGTCGCGCTGCCCGCAGCCGGGCGCAGCGAGGTCTTCGGGCTGGCGCTGCCGGGGGCGACGCTGGCCGATGCGCGCGCCCGGGCCGGCGACGAACTGCAAGTGGCGTTGATCGCCGGCGCCGACGGCGCGCTCGCGCTGGAGGCCTACCTGGAGCGCTTCGTCGCCGGGGGCATCGAGGGGAGGCTGCTGCTGAGCTTCGACGCCGACACGGCGGCGCTGGCGCGCTGGCGCGAGCGCCTGGGCAGCGAGCCGACCGCCTCCGGCGCGCGCCGGCATGCGCTGGACGCGCAGGCGCAGGCCGAGGCGGGATCGGCGCCGCTTGCGGGCATCGGCTTCATCCCGTCGGCGCAGCTCGATGCGGCGATGCTGCAGGGGCGATTCGGCGAGCCGGCCGAGCGCATCGGCTTCGGCCAGCGGATCGAGCACTGGCTGTACCCCGCGACCGGCATGGCGGTGGCGCTGGACCGCGACGGCCGCGAACTGCTGCAGTACGTGGCGCCGTCCGACTTCGAGCGCAGGCTGGCGGCGCCGCTGCGGCGCTGATGCGGGCGGCGGGCAGAGGGCAGCAGCCCGCGGCCAGCGGCCCTGGGTCTCGTGCCAGTGCCTCAGAACGGCGGCGCGCTCGCGAGCGGCAGTCTGCGCCCGTCGGCGGGGTGCGGCACGATCAGCTCGGCGGCGTGCAGCATCAGCCGCGCCGCCGGCGCGCCGCCATAGAGCGTATCGCCGACGATCGGGTGGCGGATCGCCTGCAGGTGCACGCGCAGCTGGTGCGAGCGCCCGCTGACCGGCTCCAGCCGCAACCGCGTGCGGCCGCCGGTGGCGTCGCGTGCGAGCACGCGCCAGCGTGTCAGCGACGGCCGGCCGCGCTCGTGGTCGACGCGCTGCAGCGGCCGGCGCGGCCAGTCGGCGGCCAGCGGCAGGTCGATCTCGCCGACGTCGGCGTCGACGAGCCCGCCGACGATCGCGACGTAGCCCTTGTGGACGAGACGCGCGGCGAAGGCGTCGCCTAGCCTGCGCTGCGCCGCCGCACCGCGCGCGAAAAGCATCAGCCCGGAGGTCGCCATGTCGAGCCGGTGCACGACGCGCGCATCCGCCCAGACGGCCTGCACGCGTGCGGCCAGGCAGTCGGGCTCGGTGCGCCCGGGCACGGCGAGCAGCCCGGCGGGCTTGTCGACGGCGATCAGGTGGGCGTCCAGGTGCAGCGGGGTCACGCGTGCGAGCGTCGAGGTGGCGCGGCTTGCGCCCGGACATGCGGCGGGGCAGCGCCGGGGCAGGGTCTCGCCGAAGGGTGGCAGTATCGACCGCGCAAGAAAAAACCGCAGCCAGCGGCTGCGGTTTCGTGGTGTGCACCCGGCGCGACGCGCGGGGCGCAGGGGGCCTGATCTCAGGCCAGCACGCGGATGCGCGAAGCCTGCGGGCCCTTCTGGCCCTGGACCACCTCGAACTCCACCCGTTGCGCCTCGAGCAGGGTCTTGAAGCCCGTGCCCTGGATTTCCTTGAAGTGGGCGAAGAGGTCCTTGCCGCCGTCGTCGGGGGCGATGAAGCCGAAGCCCTTGCCCTCGTTGAACCACTTCACGGTACCGGTTTGCGTCGTCATATCGTTTCCTATCCAAGTGAAGGTGCACGGCCGCATGGCCGCGCGAAAAGCAGAAACACTCAGAAAATCAACGATCTGGACTTCGACGAACGACCGGAGGCGGAAGCCGCCGGCCAGGCCCTGAAAATCCGGGCAGAGACTGTTCTGGAGCATGTCTACAGCGCGCGATGATACCCGCGATCGGTCGATCGCGCTGGCGCGTCGCCTCGTCGCTCACTGAGGCCCGGCTGCCGGCAGGCCCAGGAAGTCACGCAGCGGCGCGAACGATCGCCGCGGATCCTCCTCGTGCGGCACGTGTCCCAGCCCCGGCAGGACGACGAGCCGGCTGCCGGCGATGCGGCGCGCGAAGTCCTCGCCGACCGCCGGCGGGATCAGCCGGTCCTCGGCGCCCCACAGGATCAGCGTCGGCTGTGTGATGCGCGCCACGCGCCCGGCGTCGGCACCGTGCTCGCGCTGGCGCAGCCGCTGCACCAGCGCGCGCCGGTTGCCCTCGCGCAGCGTGAGCTCGAAGTAGCGGTCGACGAGCTGCTCCGTGATCCGCGTCGGGTCGGCGTAGACCTGCACCAGCCCCTGCACGACCATGGCCCGCGGCAGGAACCACTCCATCGTCTTGTTCAGCAGCGGCACGCGGGCGAGCTGCCAGGCCAGCGGCGCCGGCCCGGCGTCGAACGGCAGCCCGGCGGCATCGACCAGCACCAGCGCGGCGACGCGCTCGGGCGCGAGCGTGGCGACGCGCCATGCGACCTCGCCGCCGAGCGAGTTGCCGGCGAGCACCGCGCGCGCGATCCGCAGCCGGTCCAGCAGCGCGAGCACGAAGCGCGCGTCGGCATCGCCGCGGTAGTCGTCGTCGGCACGCGGCCCGGTCAGACCGAACCCGGGCAGGTCGAAGCTGACGACGCGCCGCTGCGGCTGCAGCTGCGCGACCCAGCCCTCCCAGGTGTGCAGGCTGGCCGAGGTGCCGTGGATCAGCACCACCGGCAGCGGGTCGGCGCGCGCGCCGACATCGCGCAGGTGGACGAGCTGGCCGCCCAGGTCGATGAACTCCGACGGCGGCGGCGCCCAGCGCGCGACCAGCGACTCGACGCTGCGCTCGGGCGCGCGCGAAAGCGCCATCGCCAGCGCCGCGGCCATCAGCAGGACGCCGACGATGCGAAGCAGCCAGCCGGCGGGCCCGGGCGGCTCGCGCCGCGACCCGCCCGCCGGTGCGGCGGCGCGGCGCACTCAGGCGCTTCGGGTCAGCCGCACGCCGCTGTGCAGCGCCACCATCGAGCCGTCTGCGTGCGGCTCGATCTGCTCGCCGCTGTCGAGGCGGTACTCGATGACGCCGGTGGGCAGCCAGTGGTCCTGGCCGTCGTGCACGGTGTCGTCGCGGCGCTGGCGCTCGTAGGCGCAGACCTTGTAGTCCTTGCCGTCGTCGCCCTTGGCGTGGAAGGTATCGAGGAGCTGGAGCTTGAGGTCCATCGGAGGGTCCTTGGCAGGGGCCTTGCGGTGGGCAGGCGGGCCGGCGCGCGGCGCGGGCATGGCCCGATCCTACGCGCCCCGGGCGACGGCGCAAGCGCGGCCGTGGCACCGGCACCGCTTCCTACAATGCCGCGGATGACGCAGTCCTTCGTCCACCTGCGGACCCACACCGAGTACTCGGTCGTCGACGGCACGCTTCGCATCGACGACGCCGCGCGGGCGGCGCGCGCCGACGGCCAGGGCGCGCTGGCGATCACCGACCTGGCCAACCTGTTCGGCGCCGTCAAGTTCTACAAGGCCTGTCGCGCGCAGGGGGTCAAGCCCATCGTCGGCGCCGACCTGTGGCTGGAGCCCGCGGATGCAGCGGCCGCGGCGCCAGGCGCCGGCGAGCGCCTGGCCAGCCGGCTGCTCGTGCTGGTGCAGGACGTGCGCGGCTACCACCACCTGAGCGAGCTGCTCGCGCGCGCGTGGACCACGAACGTCCAGCGCACGCAGGCCTGGGTGCGCTGGGACTGGCTGCACGAGCTGGGCGAGGGGTTGATCGCGCTGTCGGGCGCCGATGCCGGTGCCGTCGGGCAGGCGCTGCTGGCGGGCGACCGCGCGCGTGCGAGGGCGCTGGCCGAGCGGCTGGCGGCGATCTTCCCCGGGCGCTTGTACCTCGAGCTGCAGCGCGCCGGGCTGCCGACCAACGAGGCGCATGTCCGCGCCGCGGTGCCGCTGGCGGCCGAGCTCGGGCTGCCGGTGGTGGCCACGCACCCGGTGCAGTTCCTGGCCCCGGAGGATTTCGACGCCCACGAGGCGCGCGTGTGCATCGCCGAGGGCGAGCTGCTGGCCAACCCCCGGCGCGTGCGCCGCTTCACGCGCGAGCAGTGGTTCCGGCCCGCCGCCGAGATGGCCGCGCTGTTCGCCGACCTGCCCAGTGCGCTGCACAACGCGGTCGAGATCGCGCGCCGCTGCAACCTCGTGCTCGAGCTCGGCAAGGCACAGCTGCCCGACTTCCCGACCCCCGACGGGTCGCCGATCGCCGAGTACTTCGCCCGCCTGTCGCACGAGGGGCTGGCCAAGCGGCTGGTGCAGCTCTACCCCGACCCGGCCGAACGCGAGCGCGAGCGGGCGCGCTACGTCGAGCGGCTCGAGTTCGAGATCGCGACCATCGTGCAGATGGGCTTCCCGGGTTACTTCCTGATCGTCGCCGACTTCATCGGCTGGGCCAAGACGCACGGCTGCCCGGTCGGCCCGGGGCGCGGGTCGGGCGCGGGCTCGCTGGTGGCCTACGCGCTGGCGATCACGGACCTGGACCCGCTGCGCTACGCGCTGCTGTTCGAGCGCTTCCTCAACCCCGAGCGGGTGTCGATGCCGGACTTCGACATCGACTTCTGCCAGGCCGGGCGCGACCGCGTCATCGAGTACGTCAAGGACCGCTACGGGCGCGACGCGGTGAGCCAGATCGCGACCTTCGGCACCATGGCGGCCAAGGCCGCGTTGCGCGACGTCGGCCGCGTGCTCGGGATGGGCTACGGGCATGTCGACTCGATCGCCAAGCTGATCCCGGCGCCGCCGGGCAAGACGGTAACGCTGGCGCGCGTGCCCGCACCACCCGACGCACCCGACCCCGGGCTGATCTACGCGCGCAAGGAGGCCCCCGAGCTCGAGCAACGCGAGGCCGACGACGAGGAGGTGGCCGAGCTGCTGGCGCTGGCCACCCGGGTCGAGGGCATCGTGCGCAACGTCGGCATGCACGCCGGCGGGGTGCTGATCGCGCCGGGCCGGATCACCGATTTCTGCCCGCTGTACCAGCAGCCCGGCAGCGACAGCGCGGTCAGCCAGTTCGACAAGGACGACGTCGAGGCGATCGGGCTGGTCAAGTTCGACTTTCTCGGGCTGGCGACGCTGACGATCCTGGAGCTGGCCAAGGATTTCATCCGCGCGCGCCGGCCCGACCTGGCCGGCTTCGCCTACGAGACGCTGCCGCTGGACGATGCGCGCGTCTACCGTCTGTTCGGCGACGGGCTGACCGAGGCGGTGTTCCAGTTCGAATCGCGCGGCATGCAGGGCATGCTGCGCGACGCGCGGCCGACCCGGCTGGAGGACCTGATCGCGCTGAACGCGATGTTCCGCCCGGGGCCGATGGACAACATCCCGAGCTTCTGCGCGCGCAAGCACGGCCGCGAGCCGGTCGCCTACCCGCACCCGCTGCTCGAGCCGGTGCTGGCCGAGACCTACGGCATCTTCGTCTACCAGGAGCAGGTGATGCAGGCCGCGCAGGTGATGGCCGGCTACTCGCTCGGCGGCGCCGACATGCTGCGCCGCGCGATGGGCAAGAAGAAGGCCGAGGAGATGGCCAAGGAGCGCGACAAGTTCCGCGCCGGGGCGGCCGCCAAGGGCATCGCCGAGGCCAAGGCCGACGAGGTCTTCGACCTGATGGAGAAGTTCGCCGGCTACGGCTTCAACAAGAGCCACGCCGCCGCGTACTCGCTGCTGGCCTACCACACGGCGTGGATCAAGGTCCACTGCACGGCCGAGTTCTACGCCGCCAACCTGACGATCGAGGCCGACGACACCGACAAGCTGCACACGCTGATCGAGGACGCCCGGCGTTTCGGCATCCTGGTCGAGCTGCCGGACATCAACCGCGGCGTGCTGCGATTCGAGCCGCTGCCCGGGCCCGAGGGCGACCGGCGCATCCGCTACGGGCTGGGCGCGGTCAAGGGCACCGGCGCCGGCGCCATCGACGCCATCGTGCGCGCGCGCGACGAGGGCGGGCCGTTTCGCAGCCTGTTCGACTTCTGCGCCCGCGTCGACCGCAAGCTCGTCGGCAAGCGCGTCGTCGAGGCGCTGGTCAAGGCGGGCGCGTTCGACGCGCTGCATGCGGACCGCGCGCGGTTGCTGGCCAGCGTGCCGCTGGGCTTCGAGTGGGCCGAGGCGCAGCAGGCGCACGCGCTGCAAGGCGGGCTGTTCGACTTCGACGACGGCAGCGGTTGGGGCCATGGCTCGAGCCTGCAGGAGCCGGCGCTGGCGGCGGCCGAGCCGTGGAGCCTGCGCGAGCAGCTGCTGCAGGAGAAGAGCGCGCTCGGGCTGTTTCTCTCGGGCCACCTGTTCGATGCCTGCACGACCGAGGTGCGGCGCATGGTGCCGCGCACCATCGCCGAGCTGGTCGACGCGCGCGAGCCGCAGCTCGTCGCCGGCATGGTCGGCGGGTTGCGCGTGGTCACCGGCCCGCGCGGGCGCACCGGGATCTTCCGGCTCGACGACGGCAGCGCGTCGATCGAGGCGGCGGTCGGCGAGCCGCTGCTGGACGCGTGTCGCGAGCTGCTGCGCGACGACGAGCTGCTGATCGTGCAGGCTCGCGTGCAGCCGGATCGATTCGGCGCCGGGCTGCGGCTGTCGGTCCAGCAGGCCTGGGACCTGGCCGCCGCACGCGCGCGCTTCGGCCGCCACCTCAGCCTGGCCCTGGCCGGCGGGGCGCAGGCGGTGACGGAGATCGTGCGCCAGTGGCCTGCGCGGCGCATCCCGGGTGACGAGGGCGATCTCTACCAGGGGCTGCCGGTGCGGCTGCGGCTGATGCGGCCAGGCGCCCGTGGCGAACTCGACCTCGGGTCGGTGGGCCGCTTCTGGCCGTGCGAGGAGGCGTTGCAGCGCTGGCGCGCGCTGGCGGAGGGGGGGCGCGTCGAGGTGGTCTACGAGCTCGGCGGGTAGGTGTCGCGCGCGGGCGCTCGATGCGACGCCGGGGGCGGTGATGGCGCCGGGCGCGGCGGCTGGCCGGCGCAGGGTTTCGGCCGACGGGCTGCGGCGTGATGCGAGTCCGCGGGCGGTTCAGGACCGCCCGCGGCCTGTCGTGCGTCACTTGCCCGCGGGTGCGGCCTTGCGCGCCGGCTTGGCCGGCTCGGCCTGCGTCTCCGTCGGCGCATAGCTCGTCTGGCCGACCGTCAGCCCGGCGCTGGACAGCTTGACCGCGCTCGTGGGGCCGACGCCGCGCACGCGTTCGATCATGTCGCCCCAGTGCTTGAACGGGGCCTTGGCGCGCTCGCCGACGATGCGTGCCGACAACGCCGGGCCGACGCCCGGCAGCGCCTGCAGCTCGGCCTCGGTGGCCTTGTTGACATCGACGGCGGCGGCGGCGGCGATCGACAGGGTGGCCAGCAGGCCGGCGACGAGGGTGCGAAGAAGAGTCATCGTGTGCTCCTTGATCATCGAGAAGAGGGTTGCGGGAAGGGCCCGGGGCTTTCGGCTCGACATCGACCGAGGGCATCGGGCTGGAAGTCATTCTTCGCCGCCGTGCAGGCGCCGACCATCGCCTCGTGGAGGGCCGCCGGCAGGGGCACCCGCGTGGGGGGCACGGCGCTCGCCCGGCCGAGGGGTGCCGCCCCGCGACAAAGGGGTCCGATGGCGCCGCCTGATATGCGTTGGCGTTCGATCGACAAGGACGGGGTTGTCGGGGATCGACCGCGGGCGCCAGTGGAAGGCTTGAACGCGATGCGGCATGAAGCCGCCGCGGTGCCGCAGCGGGGTCAGCCGGCTTCGAGCCGGCGCGGCGGGAAGCTGTCCCAGCCCTGGCAGCCGGGGCACTGCCAGAAATACTGCTGCGCCTCGAAGCCACAGGCGGCGCAGCGGTAGCGCTGCAGCGGCAGCGCGCCGCGCTGGACCGCCCGCAGCAGCCGCTCGCGCGTATCGGCACGCCAGCGGCCCGTGTCCAGCGCGAGCACCGCGCTGGCGGCCGCGAGGCTGGGCTGGCGCTCGAGGTGATCCAGCCGCAGGCGGTCGACCGCCGAGGCCTCGCCCGTCGCGTCACTGCGTTCGATCTGCTCGAGCGCGGGCAGCAGCTCGGGTTGGGGGTCGTCGTCCCAGGCCTGGCGCAGCGTGCTCGAGGCGAGCGCGGTGGCGTCGGCGCCGGCGGCCAGCGCCTGCTGCGCGTAGTCGAGCGCGACGAGCGGGAAGATCGCCGGCGCGACCTCGCGCAGCCGGCCCCAGTGGGCGAGCGCGCCACGGGCGTCGCCGGCGCGCGCGGCGCGCTCGCCTGCGAGCACGAGTGGGCGCGGCGCCTCGGGCGCTTCGTGCAGCGCCGCGGCGACGGCCTGTGTGGCCTCGTCGCCGCGGCCGGCGGCATCGGCCTCGAGCGCACGCTCGCAGTGGTAGTGCGCGATGCGGGTGGCGAAGGTCCCGCTGCCGCTTTCCTGCAGCGCTCGCGCATCGGCGATCGCCGACGGCCAGTCGTGCGCGCGTTCGTGCAGCGCCAGCAGCGCGAGCCGGGCCTCGGTCGCGAAGCGTGAGCCGGCGAGCGCGCGCCAGGCCGCCTCGGCGCGGTCGAACAGCCCCGCGCGGTCGAAGTCCAGCGCGAGCGCGCGCTGCGCACGCTCGCGATCCGCAGCCGCCAGATCGGCGCGCGACAGCAGGTGCTGGTGCACGCGCACCGCGCGCTCGAACTCGCCGCGACGGCGCAGCAGGTTGCCCAGCGCGAAGTGCAGCTCGGTCGTGTCGGGGTCGAGCTGGACCGCCTCGATGAAGGCGTCGATCGCCTTGTCCTGCTGCTCGTTGAGCAACAGGTTCAGGCCCTCGAAGTAGGCACGCGGCGCGTCGCGCGGGTCGCGCCGCCACTGGCGCAGGTCCAGCCGCGACGCCGCCCAGCCGAGCGCGAACGCCAGCGGCAGCCCGATCAGCAACCACTGCAGGTCGAAGTCCACGTGCGGCTCGCGGAACCGGGGCGCGGCGCGTTCAGATGCCGAGGTCGGCGCGCGACGTGGTGCTGCCGCCGTCGAAACCCGAAGGCGGCGGCTCCGCCCGCTTCGGACCCGATGCCGGCGGCATGTCGCGGCCGCCTGCGGCGGGCGCCGTCGCGGGGCGGTCCGGCATGAGGTCGCGGGTGCCGTCCGCGGCGCGGCGGCGTGCACGCCACCAGGGCGGCAGCATCGCGAGCACGCCGAGCGCGCTGCCGGCGCCGAAGGCCAGCAGCACGACGATCACCAGCGGTGCGTGCCAGTCCAGGCCGAAGAACCCGTGGACGACGACCGGCTCCTGGTTGTTCAGCGCGAAGGCGAACAGCGTGAAGAAGACGAACGCCCGCAGGAGCCAGGACAGGATGCGCATGCCGTGCGCATTGTAGAAGCGGCCCCGAGACGGGGCCGCGACGGGGCAGGCGGGCCGGCGCTGCGGCCGGTGCCGCGGCGCCTCAGGCCGGTGTCGACCCGGGCGCCGCCGACCCCGCGTCCGGATCGTCGTCGCGGTCGACCGCCTCGCGCAGCGCCTTGCCGGGCTTGAAGTGCGGCACCAGCTTCTCGGGCACCACCACCTGCTCGCCGCTGCGCGGGTTGCGCCCGATGCGAGGCGGGCGGCGGTTGATCGAGAAGCTGCCGAAGCCGCGGATCTCGATGCGGTGGCCGCGCGCGAGTGCGTCGGCCATCGCGTCGAGGATCGCCTTGACGGCGGCCTCGGTGTCGCGCTGCGTCAGCTGGTCGAATCGCTCGGCCAGCCGCTCGACGAGGTCGGAGCGGGTCATGACGGCCCCCCGGGCTCGCGGCGCGCGCCACCCCCCGCCATCGTCACTCGCCCTGCTGGTCCAGCTTGGCGCGCAGCAACGCACCCAGGCTGGTCGTGCCGGCGGTCTCGCGCTCGCTGGCCTGGCTCAGCCGCTGCATCGCCTCCTGCTGGTCGGCGCTGTCCTTGGCCTTGATCGACAGCTGGATCGACCGCGCCTTGCGGTCGACGTTGACGATCATCGCCGACACCTCGTCGCCCTCCTTCAGGACGTTGCGCGCGTCCTCGACGCGGTCGCGGCTGATCTCGCTGGCGCGCAGGTAGCCGGTGACGTCCGCGTTGAGCTGGATCTCCGCGCCGCGCGCGTCGACCGACTTGACGGTGCCGCTGACGAGGGCGCCGCGGTCGTTGAGCGTCGTGAAGCTGGTGAACGGGTCGACGTCGAGCTGCTTGATCCCCAGGCTGATGCGCTCGCGCTCGACGTCCACCGCCAGCACCACCGCCTCGACCTCCTGGCCCTTCTTGTAGTTGCGCACCGCGCTCTCGCCGGGCTCGTGCCAGGACAGGTCCGACAGGTGCACCAGGCCGTCGATGCCCGCCTCCAGCCCGATGAAGACGCCGAAATCGGTGATCGACTTGACCGGCCCGCTGACCTTGTCGCCGCGCTTGTGGTTGGCGGCGAACTCGTCCCAGGGGTTGGCCTTGCACTGCTTCATCCCCAGGCTGATGCGGCGCTTGTCCTCGTCGATGTCGAGGATCATGACCTCGACCTCCTCGCCCAGCGTGACGACCTTGGACGGGGCGACGTTCTTGTTCGTCCAGTCCATCTCCGAGACGTGCACCAGGCCCTCGATGCCGGGCTCGATCTCGACGAAGGCGCCGTAGTCGGCGATGTTGGTGATCTTGCCGAACATCCGCGTGCCGGTCGGGTAGCGGCGCGACACGCCAAGCCACGGGTCGTCGCCGAGCTGCTTGAGGCCGAGCGACACGCGCATGCGCTCGGCGTCGAACTTGAGCACCTTGGCGTCGAGCTCCTGGCCGACCTGCACGACCTCGGTCGGATGACGCACGCGGCGCCAGGCCATGTCGGTGATGTGCAGCAGGCCGTCGATGCCGCCGAGGTCGACGAAGGCGCCGTACTCGGTGATGTTCTTGACCACGCCGTGCAGCACCGCGCCCTCGCGCAGCGTCTCGAGCAGCTTGGCGCGCTCCTCGCCCATCGAGGCCTCGACCACGGCACGGCGCGACAACACGACGTTGTTGCGCTTGCGGTCGAGCTTGATGACCTTGAACTCCATCGTCTTGCCCTCGAAGGGCGACAGGTCCTTGACCGGACGGGTGTCGATCAGCGAGCCGGGCAGGAAGGCGCGGATGCCGTTGACCATCACGGTCAGGCCGCCCTTGACGCGGCTGGTCACGGTGCCTTCGACGAATTCGCCGGACTCGAGCGCGTTCTCGAGCGTCATCCACGACGACAGCCGCTTGGCCTTGTCGCGCGACAGGATGGTGTCGCCGTAGCCGTTCTCGACCGCCTCGACGGCCACCGCGACGAAGTCGCCGACCTGGACCTCGAGCTCGCCCTGGTCGCTCTTGAACTCCTCGATCGGGATGTAGGCCTCGCTCTTGAGACCGGCGTTGACCACCACGTGGTTGAAGTCGATGCGCACGACCTCGGCCGAGATGACCTCGCCGACGCGCATGTCGCTGGATTTCAGCGATTCCTCGAACAGGGCGGCAAAGGACTCGCCGCCTCCGGTGGTGGCAGTTTGGGTTTGGGGCATGTGGTTTCCTGGGGCCCGGCGGCCCGATGCGCCGCATCGGGGATGCGCCGGGCGGTGAAGGCAACGCGGGCGTTGCGGGGTTGGAGGTGGGACGAACGCGACACCCCCGGTGGGCCCGGCGGCCCGGCAGGGGAGGGTGTCGCACCGGGTGGCCCGACGAGCGCCTCGCAGCGCCCTCGTGCGGCGCGGCCTCAGCGGTCGAACGGCCTGCGCTCGGCCCACCAATCGAGGACGAGGTCGACCGAAGCGTCGACGTCGAGCGCGGAGTTGTCGAGCGAAAGCGCATCCCGCGCCGGCACCAGCGGCGCGACGGGGCGGGAACGATCCCGCGCGTCGCGCGCCTCCAGGTCGGCACGAAGATCGGCGATGCTAGCTGAAATCCCCTTGGAAATCAACTGCTTATGCCGTCGCTCCGCGCGCTCGGCGGGGCTCGCGGTGAGGAAGACCTTGAGCGCCGCGTCGGGGAAGACGACGGTGCCCATGTCGCGCCCGTCGGCGACCAGGCCGGGCGCGCGGCGAAACGCCAGCTGCCTGGCGTGCAGCGCCTTCCGCACTGCCGGCAGCGCCGACACGCGCGACGCCAGCGCGCCGGTGCGCTCGAGCCGCAGCGCCTCGCTCACGTCGCGTCCGCGCAGGACGCAGCGCCCGCCGTCGAATCGCAGGTCCAGCGCCGCGGCGGCGGCGGCGACCGCGGCCTCGTCGCCGGGCGCGATGCCGTCGGCGTCGACCGCCAGCGCGGTGGCGCGGTACAGCGCGCCGGAGTCGAGCAGGTGGTAGCCCAGCCGCGCCGCGAGCGCCGCCGCCAGCGTGCCCTTGCCCGACGCGGTCGGGCCGTCGACGGTGAGGACGGGCACGTCGGCCGGGTCGGCCTCGACGAGGCCGAACAAGGCGTCGAAGTAGCCGGGGAAGGTCTTGGCGACGCAGCGCGGGTCGAGGATGCGAAGCGGCACCCGCGGTGCGGCGCCGGCCCGCGGGTTGAAGGCGGCCAGCGACATCGCCATCGCCATCCGGTGGTCGTCGTAGGTACGCACCGCCGCCGCGCGCCAGCCGCCGGACGCGGGCGGCGTGATCGCGATGAAGTCGTCGCCGGCGACGACCTGCGCGCCGACGCGGCGGAGCTCGGCCGCCATCGCCGCGATGCGGTCGGTCTCCTTGACGCGCCAGCTCGCGATGCCGCCGAGCCGCGTCGTGCCGTGCGCGAACAGCGCCATCGCCGCCAGCGTCATCGCGGCGTCGGGGATCTCGGTGCAGTCCAGCTCGATCGGCACGAGTGGCCAGGCACCGCGGTGCACGACCAGCCGCCCGGGCTCGGCGTGCACCGCCGCGCCCATCGCGCGTGCGGCGTCGACGAAGCGGATGTCGCCCTGGATCGAGTCGCTGCCCACGCCCTCGACGACGACCGGCGCGTCCGCCGTGGCGGCGATCGCGCCGGCGGCGACGAAGTACGACGCCGACGAGGCGTCGCCTTCGACGTCGATCGCGTCCGGGCTGCGGTAGGCGCTGCCGGCGGCGATCGTGAAGCGCCGCCAGCCCTCGTGCGCGACCTCGACGCCGAAGCGCGCCAGCAGCTTCAGCGTGATCTCGACGTAGGGGCGCGAGATCAGCTCGCCCGCGACCTCGATCGTCACCGCGTCGCCGCCCTGCGCGGCCAGCGGCAGCGCCAGCAGCAGCGCGGTGAGGAACTGGCTCGAGACGTCGCCGCGCACGCGGATCGGCTGCGCGGTGGCGAGCCGGCCGCCGGCGCGGCCGCCGACGCGCAGCGGCGGGTAGCCCGGGCTGCCGAGCTCGTCGACCGTGCAGCCGAGCTGGCGCAGCGCGCCGACCAGGTCGCCGATCGGGCGCTCGTGCATGCGCGCCACGCCGGCGAGCTCGAAGCGGCCACCCTGGGTCGCCGCCAGCACCGCCAGCGCCGCGGTCAGCGGCCGCATCGCGGTGCCGGCGTTGCCGAGGAAGAGCGAGGCCTCGTGCACCGCGAGCCGGCCGCCCAGGCCCTGGACGTGCAGCACCTCGCCCTCGTCGCGCAGCGTGCAGCCGAGCGCGCGCAGCGCGTCGCGCATCACGCGCGTATCGTCGGCGTCGAGCAGCCCGCGCACACGCGTCGTGCCGGCGGCCAGCGCGGCCAGCAGCAGCACGCGGTTGGAGATGCTCTTGGAGCCCGGCAGCGTCACGCGGCCGGCCGCGCGCACCAGCGGCGGCAGGTCGAGAAAGCCCGCGCTCACGGTCGTGTTCACGCGCGGCGGCCGCGCGCGGACGTGCCCCCGTCGGGCGCGCCGCCTGCGGCATCGGTCGCCGCGATCGGTGGCACCGCGATCTGTCCCATCTGCCAGGTCGCGCGCGCCTGCGAGGCGCCGCGGATCAGGCCCTGCAGGGCGTCGGCGTTGCCGGACTGGATCGCGAGCTCGAACGCGTCCAGCGTCTGGCGGAAGCGGCTGGCCTGGCGCAGCACCTCCTCGCGGTTGGCGATCAGGATGTCGCGCCAGATCGTCGGGTCGCTGGCGGCGATGCGCGTGAAGTCGCGAAACCCGGGCCCCGCCAGGCCGAGATAGTCGCGCCCCGCCGGGTGGGCGACGATGCCGGCGAAGTAGGCGAAGGCCAGCAGGTGCGGCAGGTGGCTGACGGCCGCGAACGCGGCGTCGTGGTTCTCCGGCGTCATCCGCAGCACCTGCGCGCCCAGCGCGTTCCAGGCCTGGCTGGCACGCTCGACGTGGCCGGGCGCAGTCTGCGCCAGCGGGGTCAGGATCACCGCGCGGCCGCTGAACAGCGCGGCGTCGGCGTGCTCGATGCCGGCGGCTTCCTTGCCGGCGATCGGGTGCGCCGGCACGAACGCGGCAAGCCGCTCGCGTAGCACGCGGCGCGCGGCGTCGACGACGTCGCGCTTGGTCGAGCCGACGTCCATCACCAGCACATCCGGGTCGACGAGGTGGCGGATCGCCTTCAGCGTCGCCTCGGTGGCCGATACCGGGACCGCGATCAGAACGATGTCCGATCCCGCCACCGCCAGCAGCGCCGACTCGGCGGCGACGTCGATCGCGCCCATGCGGCGCGCACGCTCGGTCGTCGACGGCGACTTGCTGTAGCCGACGACGCGGCGAACCATGCCCGCGCGCTTGAGCCCGAGCGCGAACGAGCCGCCGATCAGGCCGCAACCGATGACGCCGAGCTGCTGGAACATGGCGCAGGCGACGCCCGTCAGTGGGCGTCGACCGGGTAGGCGCCGAGCAGCTTGAAGAAGGCGCAGGCGCGGCGCAGCGCCGCCAGCGCGGCGGCAACCTGCGGCTGGTCGGGATGGCCCTCGAGGTCGATGTAGAAGTAGTACTCCCACTGCCCGGATCGTGCGGGGCGCGACTCCAGACGCGTCATCGACACCCCGTGCTCCTTCAACGGCACGAGCAGGTCGTGCACCGCGCCCGGTCGGTTCGGCACCGAGACGACGAGGCTGGTGCAGTCGCGCCCCGACGCGGCAGGCTGCGGGTGGCGCTGCGGGTCGGCGACGATCGCGAACCGGGTGCGGTTGCGCGCGTCGTCCTGGATCGCCGGCGCGACCACGTGCAGCCCCCACTGGCTGGCCGCGCGCGTGCTGGCGATCGCGGCCAGCCGCTCGTCGGCAGCAGCCTGGCGCGCGCCCTCGGCGTTGCTCGCCACCGGCCGGCGCTCGGCCTGCGGCAAGTGGGCGGCCAGCCAGGCGTGGCACTGCGCCAGCGCCTGCGGGTGGGCGGCGACGGCCTCGATCGCGTCCAGCCCGTCGCGCCGGCGCAGCAGGTGATGGCGCACGAGCAGGCTGGTCTCGCCGACGATCGCCAGCGGCGTGTGCAGCAGCAGGTCGAGCGAGCGGGCGACGCTGCCCTCGGTGGAGTTCTCGACCGCGACGACGCCGAAGTCGGCGGCCCCCGCGGCCACCGCGTGGAAGACCTCGTCGAAGGTCGCGCACGGCACGCTGGCGATCGCGCTGCCGAAGTGCTGCAGCGCCGCCTCCTCGCTGAAGGTGCCCGCGGGGCCGAGGTAGGCCACGCGCATCGGCGACTCGAGGCTGCGGCAGGCCGACATGATCTCGCGCCAGATCGGCGCGATGCTGTCGGCCTTCAGCGGCCCGGCGTTGCGCTGCTTCAGGCCCTCGATGACCTGCGCCTCGCGTTCGGGACGGAAGACGACCGAGCCCTCGTCCCTCTTGATCTCGCCCACCTCGACCGCGAGCCGGGCGCGCCGGTTCAGCAGCGCGAGCAGCTCGGCGTCGACGGCGTCGATCCGGGTACGCAGCGACTGCAGCGCGGCGTCGCGTCCGGCCGGTGGGGCGTTCATCGTGCTGCGGCCGGGCGCACGCGAGCGAGGGGTTGGTGGCCTGCGGCCACGGCTACTTGGTGCCGCCGGGTGCCGCGGCCGGCGCGGCGGTGTCGGTCATGCCGAGCTTGCCCGCCATGGTGCGGTCCAGCGCCTTCAGGCGCGGCTCGAGCTGCGGTTTGACGTCGGCGACGAGCTTCTCGCCCAGCGCCCTCTGCATCTCGGGGGCGAGCTGCTGGTATTTGCGCCAGGCCGGCGACTGCAGCACCGCCAGCACCTCCTGCAGCTCGGCCTCGGACAGCTTGTCCTCGAGCAGCGGCACCAGGGCATCGGGCGCGAGCGCGCGGGCGCGGTCGCGCACGATCGGAAAGGTCTCCTCGACGTACTTGCGCGCCTCGTCCTGCAGCTCGCGCCCCATCGCCTGGCGCTTGTCGGCCTCGACACGGCTCTGGATCACCATGCCGGCACGCTGCAGCAGTTGCACGGCGGGCTGCTCGACGAGCTGGCGTGCCATCTGGTCGACGCCGCCTTGCTGCGCCTGCACGATCTGCGCGGCCATGGCCTTCTTGCTCGGCGTGGACTGCGCCTGGGCCTGGGCCGTGAGGGCCAGCGCGGCGGCCAGCACGAGGGTCTTGATCATCGGGGGTTCTCCTGGCCCGGCGGCGCGGGCGGCGGGTTGGCGTCCTCGCCGTCGCCGGCGGGTTCGTTGGCGTCGTTGTCGACGATGCGCTGCAGCCCGGCGAGGCGGGCACCATCGTCCAGCGCGATCAGCGTCACGCCCTGGGTCGCGCGGCCGAGCTCGCGGATCTCGGCCACCCGCGTGCGCACCAGCACGCCGGTGTCGGTGATCAGCATGATCTCGTCGGCCGGCCGCACCAGCGTCGCGGCGACGACGCGGCCGTTGCGCTCGCTCTGCTGGATCGCGATCATGCCCTTGGTGCCGCGGCCGTGGCGTGTGTATTCCACGATCGACGTGCGCTTGCCGTAGCCGTTCTCGGTCGCGGTCAGGACGCTTTGCGACTCGTCCTCGGCCACCAGCATCGCGATCACGCGCTGGCCGTCCTCCAGCGCCATGCCGCGGACGCCGCGCGCGGTGCGGCCCATCGCGCGCACGTCGTCCTCGTCGAAGCGCACCGCCTTGCCGGCGTCGGAGAACAGCATGACGTCGTGGCGGCCGTCGGTCAGCGCGGCGCCGATCAGGTGGTCGCCGTCGTCGAGGTCGACCGCGATGATCCCGGCCTTGCGCGGGTTGGCGAACTCGTCCAGCGCCGTCTTCTTCACCGTCCCGAACGCGGTGCACATGAAGACGTAGTGGTCCGACGGGAAGGCGCGGAACTCGCCCGTCAGCGGCAGCACGACGGTGATCTTCTCGCCCGGCTGCAGCGGGAACATGTTGACGATCGGCTTGCCGCGGCTGGCGCGCGATCCCTGCGGCGCCTCCCAGACCTTGAGCCAGTACACCCGCCCGCGGTCGCTGAAGCACAGGATCCAGTCGTGCGTGTTGGCGATGAAGAGCTGGTCGATCCAGTCGTCTTCCTTGGTCTGCGTGGCCTGCTTGCCGCGCCCGCCGCGCCGCTGCGCGCGGTATTCGGCCAGCGGCTGGCTCTTGATGTAGCCGCCGTGGCTGAGGGTGACGACCATGTCGGTCGGCGTGATCAGGTCCTCGGTGCCGAGCTCCTGCGCGTTGGGCTCGATCGTGCTGCGGCGCGCGCCGGCCTTGGTCTGCCCGAACTCGGCCTTCAGCGCCTGCAGCTCCCCGGTGATGATCGCCGTCACGCGCGCCGGCCTGGCCAGGATGTCGAGCAGGTCGGCGATCTGCGCCATCACGCTCTTGTACTCGCCGAGGATCTTGTCCTGCTCCAGCCCCGTGAGGCGCTGCAGCCGCATCTGCAGGATCTCCTGCGCCTGCTCGTCGGACAGGCGGTACATCCCGTCGGGCTGCAACCCGTAGTGCGTCGGCAGGCCCTCGGGGCGGTAGGCGGCGTACCCGCCCGGGGTGTCGCCCTCGACGCGCGCGAGCATCTCGCGCACCAGCGAGCTGTCCCAGCCGCGTCCCATCAGCGCCGCCTTGGCCACCGGCGGCGTCGGGCTGGTCTTGATCGTCTCGATGAAGGCGTCGATGTTGGCCAGCGCCACCGCCAGCCCCTCGAGCACGTGGCCGCGCTCGCGTGCCTTGCGCAGTTCGAACACGGTGCGCCGCGTGACGACCTCGCGCCGGTGCTCGAGGAAGATCTCGATCAGCTGGCGCAGGTTGCACAGCCGCGGCTGGCCGTCGACCAGCGCGACCATGTTCATCCCGAACGTGTCCTGCAGCTGGGTCTGCTTGTACAGGTTGTTGAGGACGACCTCGGGCACCTCGCCCCGCTTGAGCTCGATCACGACGCGCATGCCGGACTTGTCGCTCTCGTCCTGGATGTGGCTGATGCCGTCGATCTTCTTGTCGTTGACGAGCTCGGCGATGCGCTCCAGCAGCGTCTTCTTGTTGACCTGGTAGGGGATCTCGTCGACGACGATCGCCTGCCGCTGGCCGCGGTCGATGTCCTCGAAGTGGCAGCGCGCGCGCATCACGACGCGCCCGCGCCCCGTGCGGTAGCCCTCGCGCACGCCTTGCAGTCCGTAGACGATGCCGGCGGTCGGGAAGTCCGGCGCCGGCACGATCGTCATCAGCTCGTCGACCGTCGCGTCGGGGTTGGCCAGCAGGTGCAGGCAGGCGTCGACGACCTCGCCCAGGTTGTGCGGCGGGATGTTGGTCGCCATGCCGACCGCGATGCCGCCGGAGCCGTTGACCAGCAGGTTCGGCAGCCGCGTCGGCAGCACCAGCGGCTCGCGCTCGGAGCCGTCGTAGTTGGGGCCGAAGTCGACCGTCTCCTTGTCGATGTCGGCCAGCATCTCGTGCGCGATCTTGGCCAGCCGGATCTCGGTGTAGCGCATCGCCGCCGCGCTGTCGCCGTCGACGCTGCCGAAGTTGCCCTGGCCGTCGACCAGCATGTGGCGCATGCTGAAGTCCTGCGCCATGCGCACGATGGTGTCGTAGACCGACTGGTCGCCATGCGGGTGGTACTTGCCGATGACGTCGCCGACGATGCGCGCGCTCTTCTTGTAGGGCCGGTTCCAGTCGTTGCCCAGCTCGTGCATCGCGAACAGCACGCGCCGGTGCACCGGCTTGAGGCCATCGCGCGCATCGGGCAGCGCACGGCCGACGATCACGCTCATCGCGTAATCGAGGTAGGAGCGGCGCATCTCCTCCTCGAGGCTGACGGGGAGCGTTTCCTTGGCGAAGGGGGTCATGCGGGCGGCGGAGGGAGCGGCAGCGTGGGCAGCCTTGGGGCGGCGGGCAGCCGCATGGCGACGAGGACGGCCGCTTCGAGGGGCGCGCCATTCTATGCGGCCGCGCCTGTCGCAGCCGCGCAACAGGCGCGGCTGCCGAGCCCGCTTCCGGCGCCAAAATACAGTCCGCTGGATGCCGTATGGCACAATGAATCGTCGGTGGGGAACCCCGTCTCCGAGCGCGTTTGCCCACGCATCAGGTGCCCGTTTCGGACGTTTCGCAGGCAACTGCGGCTTTCCTCGAGAGGAGAATCAATGAAGAAATTGAACAAGGTGGCGGTGCTGTTCGCATCGGTCGCGCTTGCCGCCCCGGTCACGGTCCTCGCTCAGGAGGCCACGATCGACAACTGGCGCGCGACCGACGGCACCGTCTGGAAGAACGGTGACGGCGCGCTGTGCTGGCGCGATGGCTTCTGGACGCCGGCCACGGCCAAGGAAGATTGCGACGGTGCGCCGAAGAAGGCGCCGCCGCCTCCGCCGGCCCCGGCTCCGGCCCCGGCGCCGGCGCCGGCGCCTGCCGCTCCCCCGCCGCCCGCGCCTCCCGCTCCGGCTCCGGCTCCCGCCGCGCCCAAGGCCGAGAAGGTCACCTACGCCGCGGATGCGTTCTTCGACTTCGACAAGGCGGTGCTCAAGCCCGAGGCACGCGCCAAGCTCGACGACCTGGTCGACAAGACCAAGAGCATCGCGCTGGAAGTCGTGATCGCCGTCGGCCACACCGACGCCACCGGCCCTGGCAGCTACAACCAGCAGCTGTCGGTGCGTCGTGCCAATGCGGTCAAGGAATACCTGGTCGGCAAGGGGATCGCCGCCAACCGCGTCTACACCGAGGGCAAGGGCGAGAACCAGCCGGTTGCGGACAACCGCACCCGCGAAGGTCGCGCCAAGAACCGTCGCGTGGAGATCGAGGTGGTCGGCACGCGGACCGCGCGCTGAGCCCGATGCCGCGGGCCCGTCAGGGCCCGTCCCCGGCATGCCAGAAACCCCGCCGCGGCGGGGTTTCGTTTTTGTCTCGCTACCATTGCCGGATGAGCAACGTCGACGCCCAGGAACTGGCCAAGTTCAGCGAGCTGGCCCACCGCTGGTGGGACCCGGACAGCGAATTCCGCCCGCTGCACGAGATCAACCCGCTGCGGCTGGACTGGATCGACGAGCTGGCCGCCCTCGCGGGCAAGCGGGCGCTCGACGTCGGCTGCGGTGGCGGCATCCTGGCCGAGTCGATGGCGCGCCGTGGTGCCAGGGTCACCGGGATCGACCTCGCGGCCAAGCCGCTGGGCGTGGCTCGGCTGCATGCGCTGGAGACCGGCGTCGACGACGTCGACTACCGCGAGGTCGCCGCCGAGGCGCTCGCGGCCGAGCGGCCGGCTGCGTTCGACCTCGTCACCTGCATGGAGATGCTCGAGCACGTCCCCGACCCGGCGTCCACCGTGCGCGCCTGCGCAACCCTGGTGCGGCCGGGCGGCTGGGTCTTCTTCTCGACCATCAACCGCAATCCGAAGTCCTTCCTGTTCGCCATCGTCGGCGCCGAATACGTGCTGAAGCTGCTGCCGCGCGGCACCCACGAGTACGCGCGCTTCATCCGCCCGAGCGAGCTCGCGCGCCACCTGCGCGACGCCGGCCTGGTCCTGCATGGCATGCGCGGCCTGCAATACAACCCGCTGACGCGGCGCTATGCGCTCGCCGACGACACCAGCGTCAACTACCTGGTCGCCTGCCGGCGGCCCGGGTGACGGGTGACAGGCGACCGACGGCCGCGGATGGCTGGCGACCGGGCCATGGCACGCGCCGGTGCCGTGCTCTTCGACCTCGACGGCACGCTGGTCGACAGCGCGCCCGACCTCGCCGGCGCGGCCAACGAGTTGCGCGCCGAGCACGGGCTGGCGCCGCTGCCGTACGAACGCTTGCGGCCGATGGCCAGCGCCGGTGCGCGCGGCCTGCTCGGCGCGGCGTTCGAGGTCGGGCCCGGCGACGCCCGATTCGACGCCCTGCGCGATGCCTTCCTCGCACGCTATGCGCAGCGGCTGCTGCGCTGCACGCGCGTGTTCGACGCCGTCGCGCCGGTGCTGCAGGCGCTGGCCGGTGCCGGGCTGCCCTGGGGCATCGTGACGAACAAGGCGGCGCGCTTCGCCGAGCCGCTGGTGCAGGGGCTGGGATTGCACGCTGGGGCGGCCGCGCTCGTGTGCGGCGACACGACGCCGCATGCCAAGCCGCACCCGGCGCCGCTGCACGAGGCGGCTCGCAGGCTGGGGCGGCCGCCCGGCTCCTGCGTTTACGTCGGCGACGATTTGCGCGACGTGCAGGCCGGGCGTGCTGCCGGCATGGCGACGCTGGTGGCGGGCTGGGGCTACATGGGACAGGGCGACGCGGTGCACGACTGGGGCGCCGATGCCGTCCTCGCCGAACCGGGGGAGATCTTGAACTGGCTGCGATTGCCCTAAACTCCGGCCCTGGGCCCGACTTGGCTTCGACGTGGGTGCGGAGCCGGCGCGGGGCATGCCGAGCACCAGTACGCTCGTAAATCCACTGGAACGATGTAACTGCGAACGACGAACGTTTCGCCCTCGCCGCTTAACACCGGTGAGCCTCTCAACGGCAGGCCGATGGGCCGGGCTCGAGGGTCGTAAGACCCAATAGCTGAGAGGTCATTCACATCGGCTGGCGCCGTGCCGGGTCACTTGGTACGGAGCGAGATCTAGGTGACTGGCAGGTGGGTTAGCGTGCTGCTGCGCGAATCCACCGGCGAGATCCAAATCAGCCAGCTAAGCATGTAGAACCGTCCGGTGATGGCTTGCGGACGGGGGTTCGATCCCCCCCGGGTCCACCATCTACAAGGGCTCGGATGATCTCCGGGCCCTTTTTTTCGCCTGTGATCCCCGCGCCACGCGGGGTTCCGGCTCGCCGTGCTACGGGTGCGGGCTTGCCAGGACGCTCGACATCGCCCATCTCCCGGGCGAGAGCGGTCTCTTTTCTTTGTTCGGTCTGCGGGTAGGCGCAGCGCCTGGCCTCGCAAAATCAACGACTTACGCGCGGCGGTTCATCGTCAACCGTGGAGACCGGTCAAGCACCGAACGGTACCGGCGGCATACTCGCTCTCGCACAATGGGAACGTTTACGTTACCATGTGGCTTGTGACCTACCAGATCAAAGAACTGCTGCTCGCCGATGGCGACAGCCCTTTCGGTGAGTGGTTCGGCTCACTGGAAGCCGTGGCCGCGGCCAAGGTGCGAGTGGCCGTGAGCCGGATGGAGCAGGGCAACCTGTCCAACGTCGAGTGGTTCCGCGGCATCGGCGAGTACAAGATCGACTGGGGTCCGGGGCTGCGCATCTACCTGGCCAAGGACGGCCTGAAGATCATCATCCTGATCGGCGGCGGAACCAAGAAGCGCCAGCAGCAGGACATCAATCAGGCGGTGGCGCTGTGGGAGGACTACAAGCGCCGCAAGGCATCAACCCAGAAAGGAGCGAAGTGACATGGCACTGACCCGTGACTTCAAAGAGACCGTGGCCGCGCGCGTGCAGAGCGATCCGGCCTTCGCGCAAGCCCTGCTGGACGAGGCCATCACCCTGTTCGTCAACGGCGAGCCGGAGTCCGCCAAGCTGATCCTGCGCGATCTCGTCAACGCCACCGTGGGCTTCGAGGCGCTGGCCGACGAGATCCACAAGCCGGCCAAGAGCCTGCACCGGATGTTGTCGAAGTCGGGCAACCCGACGATGAGCAACGTGTCCGCGATCTTCGCCGCCATCAAGCGCGCGCTGAAGGTCGAGGTACGCGCCCAGGTCGTGATGGCCTGACTTGGGCTCAGGGCTGAGGTATCCCGATGGCGGAAAGGAACGGGGCATCCCCTGACTGGGTTCGCATCACGTTGCGGATGACACCCCAGCAGCGGGACCTGTTGCGCCGCGCGGCGGATGTTGCGGGCATGCCCGTGTCGGCTTTCGTGCTCCGAAGCGCCTGCCAAGCGGCAGAGCAGCTTCCCATCGAACAGCTGATCGAGGGCGCGTAGCCGCCGTCACGCGTCGAACCGCGAGAGGATCTGCCGCTGCGCCGACAAGAAGGCAAGCGGCGACTGCCCTGGACAGATGCCGAACGCACCCTGCATCGTCTCCGCGAAGGCGCATAGCGATTCACCGCATCCAGTAGCGGGCTGGTGCGGACGTGGGCTCGATTGAGCAACACTGAATCGAATCGCGGTCAGTCTGTCACGTTGGGGCTGCCACTCGCACCGAGGTCGAAGTCGCCAGGCACGACTCCTCGAAGGCTTCGATGTCGACCTGGCGGTAGAGGACGCGGCCGCAGAGCTTGAGGAACTTGGGCCCGATCCCCTCGCTGCGCCAGCGCTCGAGACAGGCTTCGCTCCGCCGCCAGCGCGCGGCCAGTTGCTTTTGGTTGAGGTGGACGACGTCCATGTTGGTTTCCTTCCGAATGAGTTGGCAGGAATCCATGAAGGCGCTTTTCCGCCTGCAAGCCAAGTCGTTCCGAGGCGAGGACGGGCGGACTACTTGGACTCGTCGTTCAATTCATAGCTGGTGCTGCGCCCGCCCGCGGCAGACTTGCGCAACACGCCGCGTGCCAGCAGGTCCGTGATGTCTCGCAGGGCGGTGTCTGGCGAACACTTGGCGATCGCCGCCCACTTGCTGCTGGTGAGCTTGCCCTCGAAGCCATCCAGCAGCCTGTTGACCAGCTTCACCTGTCGCTCGTTCAATGGCGTCGAGGTGGGTGCGCCCCATCGTTGCCAAAACCGCGTCTTGGCCAGCACGGCATCCAGAGTGTGCTGTGCCTGGTCGACGGCGCGATGCAGCGTGGCGAGGAACCAGGCAAGCCACTCGGTGACATCCAGCGATTGCTTTTGAGTGCGCTCCAGGACGTCGTAGTAGGCCTTGCGCTCACGCTGGATCTGCGCCGACAGGCTGTAGAAGCGCTGTGGGCTGCCATCCGCACGGGCCAGGAACAGATCGCCGACGGCACGCGCGATGCGGCCGTTGCCATCGTCGAACGGATGCAGCGTGACGAACCACAGGTGCGCGAGCCCGGCCTTGATCAGTGGCGGCTCGCTTGACGCGCTGTTGGCCCAGGCCAGAAACCGAGCAGCTTCCGACTCCAGCCGATCGGCTGGCGGCGCCTCGAAGTGCACGCGTTGACGCCCCAGCGGCCCAGAGACCACCTGCATCGGGCCGGTGGCATCGTCGCGCCAGCCGCCCACGTTGATCCGGACCAGGCCCGAATAGCCCGTGGGGAAGAGCGCTGCGTGCCACCCGAACAGGCGATCCCTGGTGACCGGCAAACTGCAGTTGGAGGTGGCGTCGAGCACCATTTCGACCACGCCCTCGACGTGACGGTCCACCGGGGCCAGGGCGCCGATGTCGACGCCGAGGCGGCGGGCGATGGAGGAGCGCACAGACTCGACGTTGAGCTGTTCGCCCTCGATCTCGCTAGTCTTGACGACGTCTTCGGTCAGCGCCGACAGGCTGGCCTGATCGCGCAGAGCCATGCCGACATCGGCCAGTCGTCCCATCAACAGACCCTGGGCGCGGCTGACGTCGGCCAACGAGCGAGCCAGGGTAGCCAGGTCGTAGCGCCAACTTGGCCAGTCGTCGGCCTGCCAGATGTAAGTGTAATCGCCGCTTGGCATGCGGAGATTATGGGTCACATTCTCCGCGCGTTCAAGTTATTCGACGCACTTCTTGCGGCGATAGGGCGCTCTTTTCGCCGCACAGCTGCTGGTGCGGACAAGGGTTCGATTCCGGAAATGGGAATTGAACCTAGATCCGGCAGTTGACCGCTTTCCTCCGCATGCAACCTCTTGACGTGCTTGACGAAAGTGGCCACGACGCTGCTCACCTGTCGGGTGAGCGCGCTGCGCACCCGATCGAGCCGCCCTCGACCACGCTGGCGGCGTTGCAAATCCTCGCGATGGCACGAGCCATCGCTGCGGTTTGCGCCTTGCCAGCGCGGCCGATGACGGCCCGCTCGGGCGCGCCCAACTGCCGGATCTAGGTTGAACCGGGCCAGCCGTCCGCAAGGTTCAGGCACCCCCGTAGCCGACCGCTTGCCAGCGGAAACCGCAGAAATACCCCCGAAATTGGTCTGTCAAGCCCCGTTTTTCGCTGGAATTGGCGGCAATCTGCAACTTGCCGAGACCTCGGTTTCGCGCTGACTCAACGCGGTTTAGGACCGGCTGCCAACCCACCACCATCTACAAGGGGTCGGATGATCTCCGGGCCCCTTTTCTTGGCCGGGATTGCCGCGGGCTGCCGCCCTCGTCACTGCCGCTGCCGGCCCGTTGCCGCCGGTCTGCGGGGCCTCTTCTGTGGGGCGCGTGCGACGACCGCGCGTGCCAAGGCCTCCGCGTACCCTTGCCCTCCATGCACGCGGGCAGTGCCCAGGGCTCTCGCCAGACACGAACCGTCCGCACGACGGTTCGTGTCCGGGCTCGCTCCCGGGCGTCGCCGCCGGCCCTTCAACCGTGCACCAGCCGCAGCCCTTCCGCGGCCGCCGGCGCATCGCTGGCGCGGCACACGCGGTTGCGGCCTCCGGCCTTGGCGCGGTACAGCGCGGCGTCGGCGCGGTCGAACAGGCGCCCGAGGTCGTCGCCGGTGCTTGCCTGCGCGACGCCGAAGCTCGCCGTCAGCCGCCGCGGGCGGCCGAAGTCGTGCTGCTCGAGGGCGCGGCGCAGCTTGTCGGCAAGCTGCGCCGCGGCGGCCTCGTCGGTCTCGGGCGCCAGCACGACGAATTCCTCGCCGCCCCAGCGCGCGAACAGGTCCTCGGCACGCATCGTGCGCCGCACGAGCAGCGCCACCTCTCGCAGCGCAGTGTCGCCGGCGGCGTGGCCGTGCTCGTCGTTGATGCGCTTGAAGTGGTCGATGTCGAGCAACAGGATCGCCAGGGGCCGGGCGTGGCGCTGCGCGCGCAACAGCTCGGCGTGCGCCAGCGGCTCGAAGCCGCGCCGGTTCAGCGCCCGCGTCAGCGGGTCGGTGCTGGCCTGCGTGCTCAGGTGCTCGACGCGCTCGACCAGGTGCATGAAGCCGCCGTGCAGGTCGCCGGCATCGGTGTCGCCGGCGTCCAGCCGCGCCAGCAGCGCGCGCGTCTCGCGCCCGAGCCGGTCCACCGTCAGCATCAGGCGGCGCAACGACGCGAGCACGATCCAGCACGACCCGATCCAGCCGGCGACGACGAGCAGCACCCGCGCGATCAGCCCTGCGGTCGCCTCGCGAGCGACGGCGTCGGCCCGCTCGCGCGCGGCCGCCATCCCCTGGTCGCCGGCGCGTTGCAGATGGTCCATGGCGGCGGCTACGGTATCGAACCAGGCCTGGGCGGCGTCGAGGTCCGCGCCCGCCGGGGCGCGACCGAGCGCATCGACCGCCTCGCGCACGTCGCCGAACGCCGGGCCCACCAGCACGGCGTCGACGCGCCCGGCCTGCACCGGGTCGGCGGCGTGAGCGGTCTCGAGGCTGCGCGCGGCCGTGGCCTCGACCACCGCGAGCTGCTCGCGCGCCCGCGCCGCCAGCGCCTGCCGCGGTTCGCCCTGCGCCAGTCCGCGCGCGCCTAGCGCCCGCAGCGACCCGAGCGTCTCCTTGGTCCGCAGCAGCTCCGATTGCGCCAGCAGCGCCTTGCGCAGCGTGGCGTCGCCCGTGTCGCGCGCCTGCTCGGCGACGCGGCCCAGCAGGCGGTCGATCGCTGCCGTGTAGTAGCCGCGCACGGCGAGTGGATCGCTGCCGCTCGTGCTCCAGTGGCGGCGCTGCATGCGCAGCGGCGCCAGTTCGTCTTCGCCGATCGCCCCCGCGTCCAGCGCCGCGCGCTGTGCGGCGTCGGTGCGCGGATACTGGCCGACGACCGGGCCTTGCGCGTCGGCGACGTCGACCGACATCCCCGCCAGCCCGCGCTCGCGCTGCAGCTCGTGGACCAGCTCGGACAAGGCGTGCAGGCCCTCGAACGATCGGACGACTTCGCGCGCTTCGCGCAGCAGGCCCAGCTCGGCACGCAGCAGCAGCGCCAGCCCGATGACGAGGCCGCCGATCGCGACCAGGCCGACGATGCGGATATGGGTCTTGAGTCTCATGCAGGGGCTGGCGACGGGACGGAGCCGCGCCATGATACCGGCTGGGGTGTGCGGGGCGGCGCGGCAGTCTTAGACTCGATGCTCCCGCATCGTCACGCGGGCATCGACGGGGTCCTTCGGCACCTCGCCCGCCATCCGGGGCGGCGGGTGCTGCGGGTCGTCCGCAGTTCCTGCGCCCTGACCGGGGGGGGCGCTGATCCGGGGAGCGACGATGGCGATCGGGCATCAGGATACCTTCTGCCAGCACACCTACGCGGTGGTGCTCGCCGGCGGGCGCGGGTCGCGGCTCGGGCCGCTGACCGACCGCCGGGCCAAGCCCGCGGTGCCGTTCGCCGGCAAGCTCAAGATCATCGACTTCGCGCTGAGCAACTGCGTCAACTCCGGCGTGCGCCGCATCGCCGTGCTGACGCAGTACAAGTCGCAGAGCCTGATCCGCCACGTCGAGCGCGGCTGGGGCTTTCTCGCCGGCAGCCTGGGCGAGTACGTCGACGTCGTGCCGGCGCAGCAGCAGACCGGCGCCGCGTGGTACTGCGGCACCGCGGACGCGGTGTGGCAGAACCGCGACCTGATCGCCGAGGCCGACCCGCGCCATGTGCTGGTGCTCGGGGGCGACCATGTCTACAAGATGAACTACGCGGCCATGCTCGCCGAGCACATCGCGCGCAAGGCCACGGCGAGCGTGGCCTGCATCGAGGTGCCGCTGCACGAGGCCTCGTCCTACGGCATCGTCAGGGTCGATGCCGAGGACCGCATCGTCGGCTTCGACGAGAAGCCCGCGCGGCCGCAGCCGCTGCCCGGGCGGCCGGGGCGGGCGCTGGCGAGCATGGGGATCTACCTGTTCGATGCCGGCGTGCTGCACGACGCGCTGGCGCGCGACGCCGCCGATCCGGGGTCGACGCACGATTTCGGCCACGACCTGATCCCGGCGCTGATCGGCCGCGAGCGGCTGCACGCGCACCGCTTCGAGCGCAGCTGCGTCAACATGGTCGACGACCGGCCGTACTGGCGCGACGTCGGCACCGTCGACGCCTACTGGGCCGCCAACATGGACCTGACGCAGGTCCAGCCCGAGCTCAACCTGTACGACGACGACTGGCCGATCCTGAGCCTGCAGCGCCAGCTGCCGCCGGCGAAGTTCGTCTTCGACGACGAGCGCCGGCGCGGCGTGGCGCTGCAGTCGCTGGTGGCCGGCGGCTGCATCGTCAGCGGCGCGACGGTGCGGCGCTCGATCCTGTTCGCCAAGGTGCGCGTCGAGGCGGGCTCGCTGATCGAGGATTCGCTGGTGCTGCCCAACGTCGTCGCCGGGCCCGGGGTGACGCTGCAGCGTGTGATCGTCGACAAGCACTGCCGGCTGCCCGAGGGCTTCCACGCCGGCGTCGACCCGGTGGCCGACCGCGCGCGCGGCTTCCACCTCAGCCCCGGCGGCATCACGCTGGTGACGGCCGACATGCTGGGCCAGCCGTCGCGCATCGGCTGAGGGCCGCCGCCGGCGACGCCGCGCGCGGCGTCGCGCGCCGTCGCCGGCCGGGCTGCGTTCAGTCGTGGTCCAGCGGCTTGTCGGTGAACAGATACTCGCGCAGCTCCTTGTCGAAGGTCGGGTCCTGGCGCCGGATCCACTCCAGCACCATCGCCGCGTGCTCCTTCTCCTCGTCGCGGTTGTGCGCCAGGATCTTTTTCAGCGTCTCGTCCTTGCAGACGTCGACGCGCTGGTTGTACCAGTCGACCGCCTCCAGCTCCTCCATCAACGAAACGATCGCGCGGTGCATGTCGCGCGTGGCGTCGGAGAGTTCGGAAGTCGGTTCGTGGTAGCCCTCGTTGGCCATGGATACGCTCCATCGTGGTCTTCGGGGCACCGATCTTAGCGGTCGCGACGCGCGCGCTCTCAGGCCTCGGTCAGCCCCAGCCGCTGGCTCTCGGAGAAGACCGGGCGGTGTTCCTCGCCCTGCGCCGTCACGAGGCAGGAGCGGCCCTGGCGCTTGGCCTCGTACAGCGCCTGGTCGGCGCGCCGCAGCGCCTCGTCGACGGTCTCGCCGGCGCGCGTCTGCACGAGGCCGAAGCTCAGCCCCAGGCGTGGCAGCCGCTGCGCCGGCGCGTGCGACTGGATGCGCTGCAGCAGCCGGTCGGCGACGCCGACGGCCTGCCGCAGCGTGACGTCGGCCAGCAGCAGCGCGAACTCGTCGCCGCCCAGCCGGCCGGCGATGTCGCCCGCGCGCAGCGTCTCGCGCAGCCCCGCACCGACGAGCTGCAGCGCGCGGTCGCCGGCGGCGTGGCCGAGGCGGTCGTTGAGGGTCTTGAAGTGATCGACGTCGAACAGCAGCAGCACCGGCGCGTGCCCCGCGTGCAGCAGGCGCGCCGCCAGCAGCTCGAAGTGGCGCCGGTTGGCGATGCCGGTCAGCGTGTCGGTGTAGGCCAGCACCTGCAGCCGCCGGCGCGAGTCGACCAGCTCGCGCGCGGTGCGCTCGTTCATCATCGCCAGCAGCGTGAAGCCGACCACCGCCAGCGGCGCGATCGCCCCCAGCGTGCGCAGGTCCAGCCCGCCCGCGGCCGGGTCGCCGGCGCCGGCCATCCAGGCCACGCCAGGCGCCAGCGCAGCCAGCCCGACCGCGCCGCCGGTCAGGCGCAGCGCGCCGGCGTCGTCGCTGCTGCGTCCGGCTGCGAGCATCGCCGCGACGTACAGGTGCAGCAGCAGCGCGGCGATCCCGGGCAGCAGCGGCGCCCCGGCCGGCACCGGGTCGAGCAGGCGGACGACGATCGCCACCGCGGCTGCTGCCGCCAGTGCCAGCATGTCGAGGCGCTCGTCACCGGGCAGCGCCAGCCGCGCGTGGAATTGCCGCGTGCCGGCCAGCAGCAGCAACGGCCACGCCAGCAGCAGCAGCTCCTGCGCCGCGGCCGGCAGGGTCGGCGCGCCGGGGGTGGCAGACCAGGGCGCGAGCGCGATGGCCGCTGCGCCGCTGGCGAGCGCGGCCGACCACGCGGCCCATCCGCGCAGCCGGCGCTGGCGGATGCCGCTGCGCAGCACCGCCAGCGCCGCCGCGGCGACGGCGGCGGCGGCGGACAGCAGGGCGACGGTGGGCTGGTCCATCGCCGCATTCTGCGAGCCGCGGCCGCGAACCGTGCAACCAGATGCGACACGCGCGGCCGTTACCATCGATGCCTGGTGCGGCGTGGAGCCGCGGAGGACGGCGATGGGCATGGACGTGGTCGACTACGAGATCCGGGGCGAGGAGATGCAGTTCGTCGAGATCGAGCTCGACCCGGGCGAGGCGGCGATCGGCGAGGCCGGCAGCATGATGTTCATGGAGACCGGCGTCGCGATGGACACCATCTTCGGCGACGGCTCGGCGGCCCAGGGCGGGCTGCTGGGCAAGCTGCTCGGTGCCGGCAAGCGGCTGGTGACGGGCGAGTCGCTGTTCACCACCGTTTACACCAACGAGTCGCCCGCCAAGCGGCGCGTCGCTTTCGCCGCCCCCTACCCGGGCCGCATCGTGCCGATGGACCTGCGCCAGCTCGGCGGCACGCTGATCTGCCAGAAGGACGCCTTCCTGTGCGCGGCGCGCGGGGTCGCTCTCGGGATCGCGTTCCAGCGCAAGCTCGGCGTCGGCTTCTTCGGCGGCGAGGGCTTCATCATGCAGAAGCTCGACGGCGACGGGCTGGCCTTCGTGCACGCCGGCGGCACGCTGCTGCGGCGCGAACTGGCCCACGGCGAGTCGCTGCGCGTCGACACCGGCTGCGTCGTCGCCTACACGACGGGAGTCGACTTCGACATCGAATATGTCGGCAAGGTCAGGACCGCGCTGTTCGGCGGCGAGGGGCTGTTCCTGGCCCGCCTGAGCGGCCCGGGGTCGGTCTGGCTGCAGAGCCTGCCGTTCTCGCGCCTGGCCTCGCGCGTTTTCGCCGCCGCGCCGCAGGGCGGCGGGCGCCAGCAGGGCGAGGGCTCGGTGCTCGGCGGCTTCGGGGGCGGCGGGCTGCTCGACGCCGTCCTCGGCGGCGACCGTCGCTGAGCGCGCCGCGATGAGCGAGATGCTCGACGCGTTCTGGCGCGCGGCGGCGTACTGCCTGCACCCGCGCGTGGTGCTGTGGTCGGTCGCGCCGGTGCTGATCGCGGTGTTGCTGGTCGGCGGGCTGGCCTGGTGGCAGGGCGATGCGATGGTGGCGGCCGTCCGGGCGACGCTGGAGGGCTGGCCCTGGATGCAGGCGGTGTTCGGCTGGCTCGAGGGTTTCGGCCTGGGCGCCGTGCGCGAGTGGATCGCGCCCGTGCTGCTGCTGGCGCTTGCGGTGCCGCTGATGGTCGTGCTGGCGCTGGCGCTGGTGGCGATGCTGATGACGCCGGCGATCGTCGGGCTGGTCGCGCAGCGGCGCTTCCCCGCGCTGCAGCGGCGCGAGGGCGCGGCGTGGTGGCAGGTCTGGGCCTGGTCGCTCGTCTCCGCCGTGATCGCGCTCGTGGTGCTGGCGCTGAGCCTGCCGCTGTGGCTGCTGCCGCCGGTGGCGCTGGTCCTGCCGCCGCTGGTGTGGGGCTGGCTGACCTACCGCGTCTTCGCCTACGAGGTGCTGTCGGCGCACGCCAGTGCCGACGAGCGACGGCGCATCATGGGCACGCAGCGCAGCACGCTGCTGGCGATGGGGGTCATCGCCGGTTTCATGGGGGCGGCGCCGACGCTGCTGTGGGCCGCCGGCGCGGCGACCCTGGTGCTGGCCCCGCTGCTGCTCGTCGTCTCGGTGTGGCTGTACACGCTGGTCTTCGCCTTCGCCGCCGCCTGGTTCGCGCACTACGCGCTGGCGCAGTTGCAGGCGCTTCGCGATGCCGAGCAGGTGGCCGCGGCGGCGCAGCGGGACATCCCGCTGCTGCTGCCGGTGGCGGACGGGCCGCCGACCGGTACCGCCGACGCCGGCGCGAGTCCGGATTCCGGTGCGGGCCGGGCACCCGACGGTCGCGACGCCCCGATGCCGGGCGCCGACGATGCGCCGACGCCTGCAGGCGGTGACGCGCCCCCACAGCGCTGAAGGAGGCTTGTCGATGGACATCGGGCTGATCATCGTCGGCGACGAGATCCTGTCGGGCAAGCGGCAGGACAAGCACCTGAGCCGCTGCATCGACATCCTGAACGCGCGCGGGCTGACGCTGACCTGGGCGCGCTACCTCGGCGACGACCGCGCGCGGCTGGGCAGCGCGCTGCGGGAGGCCTTCGGCAGCGGCGACCTGGTGTTCTCGTGCGGCGGCATCGGCGCCACCCCCGACGACCACACGCGCCAGGCGGCCGCGCAGGCGCTCGGGGTGCCGCTGGCGCTGCACCCCGAGGCGCGCGAGCTGATCATGGCGCGCATGCGCGAGATGGCCGCCGAGCAGGGACGGCCGTTCGACCCCGAACACCCCGACAACCGGCGCCGGCTGGCGATGGGCGAGTTCCCGCAGGGCGCGCGCATCGTCCCGAACCCGTACAACCGCATCCCCGGCTTCAGCGTCGGCGACGTGCACTTCGTGCCCGGCTTCCCGGTCATGGCCTGGCCGATGATCGAGTGGGTGCTCGACACCCGCTACCCCGACCTGGCGGCCAGCGCGATGCCGCAGTCCGAGCGCTCGGTCATCGTGCTGGGCACCATGGAGGCCGTGCTGACGCCGCTGATGGAGGAGATCCAGGCGCGTTTCGCCGGCGTGCGTGTCTTCAGCCTGCCCAGCGTCGATCACCCGCAGTGGGGGCGGCACATCGAGCTCGGCGTCAAGGGCCGGGAGGACGCCGTCGCCCCGGCCTACCAGGCGCTGCGCGAGGGGCTGGCTTCGATGGGCGCGCGCACCGGCCCGGAGCTCGCGCGCTGACATGGTGCGTAACGCACCATAAAGGTGCGTTACGATGATCTTCCGTGGTGCATCGCGTCCGCGCTGTCACCGCATCTTGCGCGGGCCAGTGCGCGGCGCGAAAGACCGGCAGCGGGCACGCTTTCTGCTAGATTGGCTGGCACGGTATCGGTGCATGCGGCCGCGAAATCGTCGCGGCGAGTAGGCGGCCGCATGCCCGCGATGACCGCCACCCACGCACCCCGAACGCCAAACCCCAGGAGAGCCCGATGGCCAAGACAGTCGCCGACGTGATGAAGATGGTGAAGGACAACGAGGTCAAGTTCGTCGACTTCCGCTTCACCGACACGCGCGGCAAGGAACAGCACGTCACCGTGCCGGTGTCGCACTTCGACGAGGACAAGTTCAGCTCCGGCCACGCCTTCGACGGCTCGTCGATCGCCGGCTGGAAGGGCATCGAGGCCTCCGACATGCTGCTGATGCCCGACCCGAATACCGCCAACATCGACCCGTTCTACGAAGAGCCGACGCTGCTGCTGACCTGCGACGTCATCGAGCCGGGCGACGGCAAGCCCTACGAGCGCGACCCGCGCTCGCTGGCCAAGCGCGCCGAGGCCTACATGAAGGCCTCGGGCCTGGGCGACACCGCCTACTTCGGCCCCGAGCCCGAGTTCTTCATCTTCGACCAGGTCCAGTGGGGCGCCGACATGTCGGGCTGCTTCGTCAAGATCGGCTCCGAGGAAGGCTCCTGGAGCACCGGCAAGGATTTCGAAGGCGGCAACATGGGCCACCGGCCGACCGTCAAGGGGGGCTACTTCCCGGTGCCGCCGGTCGACAGCTTCCAGGACATGCGCTCGGAGATGTGCCTGCTGCTCGAGCAGATGGGCATCCCGGTCGAGGTGCACCACCACGAGGTCGCCGGTGCCGGCCAGAACGAGATCGGCACCAAGTTCAGCACCCTGGTGCAGCGCGCCGACTGGCTGCAGCTGCAGAAGTACATCATCTGGAACGTCGCCCAGGCCTACGGCAAGACCGCGACCTTCATGCCCAAGCCGGTGGTCGGCGACAACGGCAGCGGCATGCACGTGCACCAGTCGGTGTGGAAGGACGGCAAGAACCTGTTCGCCGGCGACGGCTACGCCGGCCTCAGCGACTTCGCGCTGCACTACATCGGCGGCATCATCCGCCACGCGCGCGCGCTCAACGCGATCACCAACCCCGGCACCAACAGCTACAAGCGGCTGGTGCCGGGCTTCGAGGCGCCGGTCAAGCTGGCGTACAGCGCGCGCAACCGCTCGGCGTCGATCCGCATCCCCTACGTGGCCAACCCCAAGGGGCGGCGGGTCGAGGCGCGCTTCCCGGACCCCACCGCCAACCCCTACCTGGCGTTCGCGGCGCTGCTGATGGCGGGACTGGACGGGGTGGAGAACAAGATCCACCCGGGCGAGGCGGCGAGCAAGGACCTGTACCACCTGCCGCCGGAGGAGGACGCGAAGATCCCGACCGTGTGCTCGAGCCTGGACCAGGCGCTGGAACACCTGGACGCCGACCGCGGCTTCCTGACCAAGGGCGGGGTCTTCACCGACAACTTCATCGACGCCTACATCGAGCTGAAGATGCAGGAGGTCACGCGTTTCCGCATGACCACGCACCCGATCGAGTTCGACATGTACTACTCGCTGTGATGGCGGGTCATCGCCCCGTTCATCGGGCGATGGCGCGGGGACGGTGCGCCGTCCCCGCGCGCGCATTCGGCGCGACAATGCGCGCATGAGCACCTCGGCATCGCCATCGGGACCGGCGCTGGGCGCATCGGCGGCAGGCGCGGTCGCGGCACTGGCGGTGTCGCTCGCCGTGGCGGCGGCGATGCCGGCGGCGGCGCAGGACACCAAGCCGGTCTACCGCTGCCCCGGCCCGCCGGTGCTCTACACCGACCAGCTCACGCCGCAGCAGGCGGCCGAGCGGGGCTGCCGCCGCATCGAGGGGGCGCCGCTGACCATCGTGCAGACGCAGCCCAGGCCGGCGCCGGTGGCGGACGCCAAGCCCGCGGCCACCTCCGCCGCGCGCGAGGGCGCGCGTGTCGCCCCCGATGCGCAGCGCGCGCGCGACGCCGAGGCGCGTCGCATCCTGACCGAGGAACTGCAGCGCGAGCGCTCGGCGCTGACCGAGCTGCGGCGCGAGTACAACGACGGCCAGCCCGAGCGCCTGGGCAGCGAACGCAACTACCAGCGCTACCTGGACCGCGTGGCCGAGATGAAGGCCGCGATCGCGCGCAAGGAGGCCGATATCGCCGCCCTGCAGCGCGAGCTCGACAAGCTGGGGTCGTGACCCGCGGGGGCCGGCCGCGCCGCCCCCCGCGCCGGACCGCGCCCGACGAGACCGCAGCGGTGCGGGCTGAAGCCGCGCCCGCCGCGGCGACGCCGGCGGCGGCGAGCGCCGTCGCGCCTGCGCCGCCGGGCCCCCTGGCGGCCGACCCCGGCGTGCTGGACCAGCTCGCGACGATGGTCGCGCTGGCCGATGCCGACGGCCGCTGCCTGTTCGCGAACGCCGCGCTCGAGGACCGCACCGGCGTGGCGCGCCGCGCCCTGCAGCGGGGCCTCGTCAGCGAGCTGCTGGCCGACCCGCGGGCGATGGCAAGGACGCTGCGCGCGGTCGCCGCGGCCGAGGTCGCGAGCAGCCGCTTCGACGCCGTGCTGCAGCGTGCGCCATCCTTCGGGCCCGGTCACGCCGAGCTGCCGGTGCACGTGATCGTCTCGCCGACCGACTGGCCGGGCTGCGTGATGGTCGAGATGATCGAGATCGAGCAGCAGACGCGTGCCGACCGCGAGGCGCGCGCGCTCGACCAGGCGCGGGCGGGCAAGGAGCTGCTGCGCAACCTCGCGCACGAGATCAAGAACCCGCTGGGCGGCATCCGCGGCGCGGCGCAGCTGCTCGAGATGGAGCTCGGCGACCGCGCGCTGGCCGAGTACACGCGCGTGATCGTGCACGAGGCCGACCGCCTGCACGCGCTGGTCGACCGGCTGCTCGCACCGCACCGCCGGCCGCAGGTGGTCGGCGACGTCAACATCCACGAGATCTGCGAGCGCGTGCGCGCGCTGGTGCTGGCGGAGTACCCGCGCGGGCTGCGCATCGTGCGCGACTACGACGTCTCGATCCCCGAGTTCCGCGGCGACCGCGGGCAGCTGATCCAGGCCGTGCTCAACATCGTGCGCAACGCGACCCAGGCGCTGGCCGCGCCGGGCGCGCCGCCGGTCGGCGGGCGCATCGACCGCGGCGACGCCGAGATCGTGCTGCGGACGCGGATCGCGCGCCAGGTTACCGTCGGCCGCCAGCGCTACAGGCTGGCACTGGACTTGCAAGTGCAGGACAACGGGCCCGGCGTGCCCGAGGCGATCCGCGACCGCATCTTCGCCCCGCTGGTATCGGGGCACGACGGTGGCACCGGACTCGGGCTGACGCTGGCGCAGAACTTCGTGCAGCAGCATATGGGCACGATCGAGTGCGACAGCGTCCCGGGCCGTACCGTATTCAGGATCGTGATCCCGCTGCCCTGACCCCACGCTGCATGCTGCGCATGAGACCCATCTGGATCGCCGACGACGACCCCTCGATCCGCTTCGTGCTGGAACGCGCGCTGGCGCGCGAGCAGCTGCCGGTGCGCAGCTTCGCCAGCGCGCGCGAGGTGATCGCAGCGCTGGACGACGAGGCGCCCCAGGTGCTCGTGAGCGACATCCGCATGCCGGGGATGTCGGGCGTCGAGCTGCTCGGCCAGGTCCGGGCACGCCTGCCCGGGCTGCCGGTGATCGTGATGACCGCGTACTCGGACCTCGACAGTGCGGTGTCGGCGTTCCAGGGCGGGGCCTTCGAATACCTGCCCAAGCCCTTCGACCTGCCGCGCGCGGTCGAGCTGATCCGGCGCGCGGTCGACGAGAGCCTGCGCGAGGCCGAGGCCGAGCAGGGCGCGGTCGACGTGCCCGAGATGCTCGGGCAGGCGCCGGCGATGCAGGATGTCTTCCGCGCCATCGGCAGGCTGAGCCAGAGCCAGGTCACGGTGCTGATCACCGGCGAGAGCGGGTCGGGCAAGGAGCTGGTGGCGCGTGCCTTGCACCGCCACAGCCCGCGCGCCGCGGGCGCCTTCGTCGCCATCAACACCGCGGCGATCCCGAAGGACCTGCTGGAGAGCGAGCTGTTCGGCCACGAGCGCGGCGCCTTCACCGGCGCGCAGGCGATGCGGCGCGGGCGCTTCGAACAGGCCGAGGGCGGGACGCTGTTCCTCGACGAGATCGGCGACATGCCGCTCGAGCTGCAGACGAGGCTGCTGCGCGTCCTGTCCGACGGCCAGTACTACCGCGTCGGCGGCCACCAGCCGCTGAAGGCCAACGTGCGCGTGATCGCGGCCACGCACCAGGACCTCGAGCGGCGCGTGCGCGACGGCGCATTCCGCGAGGACCTGTACCACCGGCTCAACGTGATCCGGCTGCGGCTGCCGCCGCTGCGCGAGCGGCGCGAGGACATCCCGACGCTGGCGCGGTTCTTCCTCGCGCGCAGCGCGCGCGAGCTCGGCGTCGAGGCCAAGCGGATCGACGACGAGGCGATGTCGCGCCTGGCGGCATTCGACTTCCCCGGCAACGTGCGCCAGCTCGAGAACGTCTGCCACTGGCTGACGGTGATGGCGCCGGCGCAGACCGTCCAGGCCAAGGATCTGCCCCCCGAACTGCAGAACGTCGCGGCGGCCCCGCCGGATGCGGGTGCGATGGCGGCGGTGCAGCCGGGAGCCGCGGGGGCGCCGCGGCCGCCCGGCCTGGCCGGCGGCGCAGGCGATGCGGCGGGCGCCGCGGCCGCGGTGCCCGACTGGCTCGACGCCCTTAGGCGCGAGGCCGATCGGAGGCTCGCCGCCGGCACGCCGGCGGTCTGGGAGCAGTTGACGCGTGACTTCGAGGCGGCGCTGATCCGCAGCGCGCTGGCGCGCACGCGCGGCCGGCGCATCGAGGCCGCGCAGCGTCTGGGCATCGGCCGCAACACGATCACGCGCAAGATCCAGGAGCTGGGGCTGGACGGGGTCGACCCCTGATCCGGGGATAGGCCGAATCGATGCCGTTGCACCGGTGATCCGACGATGGCCGATCCTGGCCCGACCTCCGAGCCTGGCGCGCACGCGCGCTGGCGCCTCAGACTGCTGGGAGGCTTCGACCTCGACGACGGCCGGCAGCGGCTGACGCGCCTGCACAGCCGGGCGGCAGTCGGCCTGATCGCGCGGCTGGCGCTGGCGCCGCAACGCGCGCACGCTCGCGAGGAGCTGGCGGCGCTGCTGTGGCCGGACGCCGACGCCGAGACCGGGCGTGCCCGCCTGCGGCAGACGCTCAGCACGCTCAGGGCGACGCTCGAGCCGCGCCACGCGGCCGGCGGCGCGCCGGTGATCGAAGCCGACCGCCGTGTGCTGCGGCTCGTCGCCGGCGCGATCCGGTGCGATGCGCACGAGTTCGAGCAGGCCTGCCGCCGTGGCGACGCGGCGTGCGCGATGTCGCTTTACCGAGGCGAGCTGCTGCCGGGCTTCTACGACGAATGGATCGTCGACGAACGACTGCGGCTGCAGGCCCTGGCGGACCGGCTGGACCTGCGCGGCCCCGTGACGACGCGCGCCCCGGCCGGTGCGCAGCCGCCGCAGCCTGGGCGCGCCGCATCGACCTCTGCCCCGGCCACTGCCTCGCCGCGCGCGCACGCCGACGCCGCGTCGCCGCAGTCCGTCGCCGGCGAGGCGGCGAGCCTGCCGCGCTACCTCGGGCCGCTGTTCGGTGCCGAGTCGACGCTGGCGGGGTTGGGCGAGCGCGTGCTGGCGCACCGTCTCGTGACGCTGCGCGGTGCGGGAGGGGCTGGAAAGACGAGGCTTGCGGTGGAGATCGCGCAGCGGCTGCAAGACGAGGGCGCGCCCTTCGACCATGTGGGCTTCGTATCCTGGGTCGGCTGCCGCAGCGCGGAGCAGGCCGCGGACCAGCTGGCCCTGGCGCTCGGGGTGCGGGCCGACGGCGATGCGATGCACGCCGTCGCGCGCGCGCTGGCGGGCCGGCGGGTGCTGCTGGTGCTCGACAATGCCGAGCAGCTCGATGGCGAAGCCGTCGGGCTGGTCGCCTCGCTGGCGGCCCGGCTGCCGCAGCTGCACCTGCTGGTCACCTCGCGACGCCCGCTGGCCCTGGACGGCGAGCACGAACTCCAGCTGGACCCGCTGCCCGGCCCGCCGGCGGGGTCCAGCCTGGCGCAGGTGCAGGACTCGCCTGCGGTCCAGCTTTTCCTCAGCCGGGCACGCGCCACGCGCGCCGACTTCTTCCTGCACGCCGGCAACGTCGAGGCCATCGCCGAGCTCGTGCGCGCGCTCGACGGCCTGCCGCTGGCGCTGGAGCTGGCGGCGGCGCGGGTCCGCACGCTGCCGCCGGCGCGGCTGCTGGGACTGCTTCGCGCGCCGGCGGCGCAGGCGTCTTCGGCGCGCTGGTCGTTGCTGGCCCGAAGCGGCGCCCGCTCGGCGGCCGACCCCAGGCACGCGTCGATGCTGGCGGTCGTCGACTGGAGCTGGCGGCTGCTGGAGCCGTCGCAGGCGGCGCTGCTGCGGCTGCTCGCGTTCGCGCCGGCGGCCGTCAGCGGCGAGCTGGTCGAGCAGGCGGCCCTGCACGCCGGCCTGGCCACCCGCGAGGCCGACGCACGCATGCGGCTCGACGCGCTGGCTGCGGCCAGCCTGCTGCGTTGCCGCCCCGGCGGCGACGACCGGCTCTGGTGGTCGCTGCCCGAGCCGGTGGCCGACGTCGCACGTGACCATGGCGACATGGCGCCTGAAGCGGCGGCGGCGCGGGCAGCATGGCGGCACGCGCTCGCGCGCTGGGCGGCAGCGCTGCCGGCCACGGTGCCGCTGCGCGAGCTCGACGAGACGCTGCCGGCCTTGCTGGGTGCGCTGCACGCCGCGCTGCCGGACGGCGCAGCCACCGAGCTGGCCGAGCTGCTGCTCGTGCTGGCGCCGGCCTGGGCCGAGCGCAGCCTGCCCGCCGGCGGCGTGCACGCCCTGTGCGCGGTGCTGGCAGCCGGCTGCCTGCCCGACGACCTGGCTGCGCGTGCGCACGCGCTGGCGGCCCAGCTGTGCGCCGCCAGCGGCCGGCGCGGCGATGCGCTGGCGCACGCCGATGCGGCCGCGCGCCGCTGGCCGCAGGAGCCGGCTGCGCGTGCCGGCGCGCGGCTGCAGGTGGCGCGCGTGCGCTGGCGCTGCGCCGGCGACGTCGCCGCGACGCGGCAGCTGCTCGATGCGGCCGAGGCGGAGGCCGCGGGCGGCGCCACGCGGCGCGTGCTCGCGGCCGTCCTCACGCTGCGCGCGACGATGGCCAACGAGGTCGACCACGACGCGCGCACTGCCGCCGCGCTGTACCGGCACGCGCTGGCCGTGCACGAGCAGGACCCCGAGGCCAGCGCGCACGCCAGGCGAGGCCTGCGCTACAACCTCGCGATCACCGACATCTACGCCGGCCGCGCGGCCGATGCGCTGCCGGTGCTGGATGCGCTGCGCGACGAGGCCACGGCGGCGCACGACCGCCACCTGCTGGCGCAGCTGCTGAACGCGCGCGGCAGCGCGCTCGACGCGCTCGGACGGCGCGACGAGGCCGAGGTGGCGACGCGCGAGGCGCTGGCCGAGGCCTGGGCCACCCTGGAGACCGAGAACGCGCTGTACGCGCTGTGGAACCTGGGGCCGCTGGCCCTGGCGCGCGGCGACGCGGCACGCGCGGCGCGCCTGATGGGCTTTGCCGAGCGCTTCTGGCGGCAGAACTATGGCGCCCTGTCGGCCTCCGACCGCCGCGACGTCGCGCGCACGCGGCGGCGCTGCCGGCAGGCGCTGGGCCGTGCCGCCGCGCTGGCTGCCTGGGGCGACGGTGCGCCGCTCGAACTGCCGGCGGCCGTGAGGCTGGCGCTGGCCTGATCAGGCGGCCGGTCGGCGCCTCCGGCGTGCCATCCAGCCCAGCGTCGCCAGCCCGGCGGCCAGCATGGCGCCGCTGGCCGGCTCGGGCACCGGCTGCGAGAAGCCCTCGGCCCAGATCGAGAAGTTGTCGATCGCGTACTCCGTGCCAGGGGCGAAGCCCTTGTGGATGTAGGCAGTGAAGTTCAGTGTCATGTCGCGGGCATCGGCCGTGCTCTGCCCCAGGTTCTGCCAGCTGCCACCGTCGCGGTACGAGACGGTGACGATGTCCGCGGCGCGCGTGATCCGTAACGCGCCCGTGGTGCTGGAACCCGGCGACGAGAAGGTGCAGCAGGCATTGTCGACGACGCCGAAGTGGCTGCCGGAGCCCGTGCCGCCCTCCTGCGCACGCCCGACGGCATGTCCTCGGCTGGTGGGCAGCAGGTTGTGCACGTCCAGCTGCAGGCGGTCGCCGGAGCCATAGGTTGAGGTCCAGTCGATCAGCCGGTACTCGAAGCTGACGTCGAAGTTGCCGATGAGCGCCGGCACGAAGCGCAGGAACGACGTGTCGTTGCTCGTGCGCGCGAAGACCATCTCGCCGCCGGTGATGCTGAGGCTGTTGCCGCCCTCGGTCAGCGCCCAGACGGCGGGGTTCAGCGGCCCGCTGAAGGTCTCCAGGTAGGTCGCCGCGCGGGCGCCGCCGGCGCCTGCGGCCAGGCTCGCCGCCAGCAGCCACGCGGGGCCTTGCTGCCGCCGGCTCTGCGCCATCGTCCATGCATTCATCGCTGCTCTCCTGCTGCCGCGTCCCGTTGCGGCGTGCAGCGAATGTGCCGGCTCACCGTTCGTCGATCGTTCGCCGGGCGATCGCGCCGACCCCCGCAGTCAGGGGGGGGGCAGGGCGCACCGGTCGTCCGGAGACCGGCCCGCTCAGGCCCGCCAGTCCACCCAGCCCCCCCAGGCGGTCGCCAGCACGACGATGCCGAACGCGATCCGGTACCAGCCGAAGGGCGTGTAGGTGTGGTGGGCGACGAAGCGCAGCAGCCAGCGCACGCAGGCCCAGGCGGCCAGCCACGAGACCACCAGGCCGACGGCGAACATCGGCAGGTCGGCCGCGCTCAGCAGCGCGTGGTTCTTCAGCAGGTCCCAGGCGGCGGCCCCGAAGATCATCGGGATCGCGAGGAAGAAGCTGAACTCGGTGGCCGCCTTGCGCGACAGCCCGAGCAGCATGCCGCCGATGATCGTCGCCCCGGAGCGGCTGGTGCCGGGGATCAGCGCCAGGCACTGGACCAGGCCGACGTTCAGCGCATCGCGCCAGCCCAGTTCGTCGACGTCGTGCACGCGCACGTGCGCGCCGCCGCGCTGGCGGCGCTCGGCCCACAGGATGACGACGCCGCCGACGATGAAGCCGCTGGCGACGACGATGGGGTTGAACAGCACGCCCTTGATGAAGTCGGCGGCAGCGACGCCCGCGGCCGCCGCCGGCACGAAGCCGATCGCCACGTTGGCGGCGAAGCGCCGTGCGCGCGCATCGCTGCCCAGGCCGCGCACCGTGCCCCACAGGCGCTCGGCGTAGACCGACAGCACCGCGAGGATGGCGCCGGTCTGGATCACGACCTCGAACAGCTTGACGCGCTCGCCGGTGAAGTCCAGCAGCGACGCCGCCAGGATCAGGTGGCCGGTCGAGGAGACCGGCAGGAACTCGGTGAGTCCCTCGACGACGCCCATCACGAGCGCCTTCAGCAGGGTGGCCAGGTCCAAGATGCGTGGCTTTCGACAGGGGGATCGGCGGCGCCGGCGGCCCGCGCCGCGGCGGCGGTGGCGGCCGTCAGTCGCCGATCTCGGCGACGACCGGGGCGTGGTCGCTCGGGCGCTCGTTCCGGCGCGGCGTCTTGTCGATGCGGCACGCGCGCACGCGCGGGGCGAGCGCCGGGCTGACGAGGATGTGGTCGATGCGCAGGCCCTGGTTGCGACGGAACGCGAGGTTGCGGTAGTCCCACCACGACCAGCTCTTGTCGGGCTGGTCGAAGAGCCGGAACGCGTCGACCAGGCCGAGGTCGAGCAGGCGGCGGAACTGCGCGCGCTCCTCGGGCGTGCAGTGGATCTGCCCCGCCCACGCGACGGGGTCGTGGACGTCGCGGTCCTCGGGGGCGACGTTGAAGTCGCCCATCAACACCAGCCGCGGGTGGCGCGCGAGCTCGTCGCCGATCCAGTCGTGCAGCGCATCCTGCCAGCGCATCTTGTAGGCGAACTTGTCGCTGCCCGGGGCCTGGCCGTTCGGAAAGTAGGCACCGACCAGCCGCACGCCGTCGACGGTCGCCGCGATCACGCGCGCCTGCTCGTCGTCGAAGCCGGGGATGTTGCGCACCACGTCGTCGGCCGGCGTGCGCGACAGCAGCGCCACGCCGTTGTAGGTCCGCTGGCCATGCGCGACCGACTGCCAGCCGGCGGCGGCAAGCTCGGCGTGCGGGAATTTCTCGTCGACGAGCTTGGTCTCCTGCAGCGCGATCGCATCGACCGGGTTCGCCTCGAGCCAGGCGAGCAGCTGCGGCAGGCGCACCGCGAGCGAGTTGACGTTCCAGGTGGCGTAGGTCGGCATCGGCGGAAGACGAAGTCGCGGAGGGTGGCGCATCGGCGCGCCGGGTCGCCCGCGGCGCGCACGCACCGCGCCCGGCGGGCGCGCGGAGGGTCGATTGTCGCCGCGCCGGCGCGGGGCGTGCCGCGCTGCCGGGGACGGGTGGGGCGCCCCGCTAAGATCGCATGTGTCCGAATACGTTGCACGGCTGGCGCGTCGTGCCCGCACGCCGTCTGCCATGCCCGATCCGCACACCCTTCACGTCGATTTCCCCGGCCGGCTGCTGATCGTCGGCTTCGGCTGCATCGCGCGCGGCCTGCTGCCGCTGCTGTTCCGGCACATCGGCATCGCGCGCGACCGCGTGCGCATCCTCACCGCCGACGCGAGCCACGCGGCGATCGCGCGCGAATGGGGGCTGGCGCTGCGCGCCCAGCCGCTGACGCCCGCCAACCACCGCAACGTGCTGGCCGAGGAGCTGGGGCCGGGCGACTTCCTGCTCAACCTGTCGATCGACGTCGGCAGCGTCGACCTCGTCGCCTGGTGCCGCGACCACGGCGTGCTCTACCTGGACGCCTGCATCGAGCCCTGGGCCGGCGGCTACACCGACCCGGCGCTGACGCCGTCGCAGCGCTCGAACTACGCGCTGCGCGAGCAGGCGCTGGCGCTGCGCCGGCCGGGCCCGCAGCCGACCGCGGTGCTGACGCACGGCGTCAACCCGGGGCTGGTGTCGCACTTCGTCAAGCACGCGCTGCTCGATATTGCCGAGGCGGTCGGCGTGCCGGCGCCGGAGCCTGCCGACCGCGCCGGCTGGGCCGCGCTGGCGCAGCGGCTGGGGATCAAGGCGATCCACGTCGCCGAGCGCGACACCCAGATCGGCCGCGTGCCCAAGCGGCGCGGGGAGTTCGTCAACACCTGGTCGGTCGAGGGGTTCGTCGGCGAGGGCTGCCAGCCGGCCGAGCTCGGCTGGGGCAGCCACGAACGCGCGCTGCCCCCGGACGGCCGCCGCCACGGGTTCGGCTGCGACGCCGCGATCTACCTGCTGCGCCCGGGCGCCGGCACGCCGGTGCGCAGCTGGACGCCGCTGGAGGGGCCGTACCGCGGCTTCCTCGTCACGCACGGCGAGTCGATCTCGATCGCCGAGCACCTGACGGTGCGCGGCGCCGACGGCAGCGTGGCCTACCGGCCCACCGTGCACTACGCGTACCACCCCTGCGACGATGCCGTGCTGTCGCTGCACGAGCTGGCCGGGCGGGAGTGGCAGCTGCAGGATGGGCGGCGCATGCTGGCGGCGGACGACATCGTCGACGGCATGGACGAGCTCGGCGTGCTGCTCGGCGGGCATGCGCGCACGGCCTACTGGTACGGCTCGCGGCTGACCAACGAGCAGGCGCGCGCGCTGGCGCCGCTGAACAACGCCACCAGCCTGCAGACGGCGGCCGGCGTCCTGGCCGGCGTCGTCTGGGCGATGCGCCACCCGGACCGCGGCATCGTCGACCCCGACGAGATGGACTTCCGCGAGGTGCTGGCGGTGGCACGCCCGTATCTGGGCGAGATGGTCGGCGTCTTCAGCGACTGGACGCCGCTGCAGCGGCGCGGCGAGCTGTTTGCCGAGGATCTGGATACCGACGATCCCTGGCAGTTCTCCAACGTCAGGGTGCGCTGATCGCCGGGGCCGGGGTCCCGACGCCGTGGCGGCCTCGCGCTCAGGCGCGCCGCCGCCAGGTGACGAAGGCGTAGTGCGTGCCGTCGGCCGCGATGCGCGGCGCGCGCGAGACGGCCTCGAAGCGTGTTCTGTTCCAGGCCGGGAAGACGGTGTCGCCGTCCAGGTCGGCGTCGATCTCGGTCAGCTCCAGCACGTCGGCGCGCGGCAGCGCGGCGGCGTAGAGCTGCGCGCCGCCGATCACGCACACGCGCGTCGCATCGCCGGCGGCGGCCAGCGCCGCGTCCAGGCTCGTCACGACCTCGGCGCCGGGGGCGTCGTAGGCCGGGTCGCGGCTGACGACGAGGTTGCGCCGCCCGGGCAACGGGCGGAAGCGCTCGGGCAGCGACTCCCAGGTCTTGCGGCCCATGATCACCGGCCAGCCCATCGTCACGGTGCGGAAGTGGCGCTGGTCGGCGCTCTCGTGCCAGACCAGGCCGCCGTCACGGCCGATGACGCCGTTGCGCGCGACGGCGGCGACGAGGACGATCTCGGGGGGCATCGCAGGGGTCTCCTCGGCGTTGCAGGGAGGCGGCGTCAAGGGCCAGGGGCACGCCGCGGCAGCAGTGCGCTGGCGATCGCCGTCACCACCGCCGCCGCTGCCAGCCAGTCGAGCGTGCCCGGCGTCTCGCCGACGATCACGGTGGCGCCCAGCGTGCCGACCAGCGGCACCGCCATGATCGAGAACGCGCTGGCCGCCGGCGGCAGCCGCCGCGCCATGCCGAACCACAGCACCTGCGCCCAGCCGTAGTTGAGGAAGACGCCATAGGCGAGCGAGGCCCACATCGGCGCGCTGAAGGCGGCGAAGTCGGGGGCCGGCTCGGCCAGCGGGGCAACGGCCCAGAAGAAGGCGGCACCGACCATCATCATCCACACCGTCAGCGCCTCCACCGGCAGCGCCGTGCTGCTGCGGCGCACCAGCAGCGTGCCCAGCGCCCAGCTGACCGCCGCCAGCTGCATCCACACGATGCCCAGCGGCCGGCCCGCGAGCTGCGCCAGCTCCTGCGCCGACAGCAGCGCGACCGCCGCCGCCGCCCCGGCGACCGAGATCCACACGCGCGGCGTCATGCGGTCGTGCGCGAGCAGCAGCCCGATCAGCACCGTCCACACCGGCATCGTGAAGCCGAGGATCGCGGCGCGCCCCGACGCCAGCTCCTTCAGCCCCAGGATCGAGAAGAAGTGCCAGCCGACGATATTCGGCAGCGCCAGCCACGCGACGCGCGCCCACTCGCTGCGCGGCAGCCGCATGGCGCTGCCGCGCGCGAGGTAGAAGAGCATCAGCATCAGCGCGCCGCCGCTCATCGTCAGCGCGCGGAACCACAGCGGCGTGACCTCGCGCAGCGAGAACTTCATCATCGGCCAGTTGACGCCCCACATCAGCGTCAGCAGCACGAGCAGGCCGGCGTCGCGCCGGGTCAGCGTCATCGACGGCCGCCGCGCCGCGCGTCAGACCGCCACCGGCGCCTTGATCGGCGGGTGGTGCAGGTAGTCGACGATCTCGAAGTCCTCGTACGCGTAGTCGAGGATCGTCGGCGGCCGGCGGCGTATCTGCAGCCGCGGGAAGGGGTAGGGTGCGCGCGCGAGCTGGGTGCGGACCTGCTCGACGTGGTTGTCGTAGATGTGGCAGTCGCCGCCGGTCCAGACGAAGTCGCCGGCGTCCATGTCGCACTGCTGCGCCAGCATGTGCGTCAGCAGCGCGTAGCTGGCGATGTTGAACGGCACGCCGAGGAAGAGGTCGGCGCTGCGCTGGTAGAGCTGGCAGCTCAGCCGGCGCCGCGCGCCGGGCGCCTCGGGCGGCGCGACCCAGAACTGGAAGAACGCATGGCAGGGCGCCAGCGCCATCTTCGGCAGCTCGGCGACGTTCCAGGCGCTGACGACGATGCGGCGGCTGTCGGGGTCGCTGCGAAGTTGCTGCACGACCTGCGCGATCTGGTCGATGTGGCCGCCGTCCGGGGTCGGCCAGCTGCGCCACTGCACGCCGTAGACCGGGCCCAGGTCGCCGTCGGCGCGCGCCCATTCGTCCCAGATCGTCACCCCGTGCTCGTGCAGCCAGCGCACGTTGGCGTCGCCGCGCAGGAACCACAGCAGCTCGACCGCGATGCTCTTGAAGTGCACCTTCTTCGTCGTCACGAGCGGGAAGCCGTCGGCGAGGTCGAACCGCATCTGGTGGCCGAAGACGCTGCGCGTGCCGGTGCCGGTGCGGTCGGACTTGGCCAGTCCGTGCTCGAGCACGTGGCGCATGAAGTCCTCGTAGGTGCTGCGGACGGGGCGGGACATGGGCGCGATTATCCGGTGCGCCGCCGGCGCGGCCGCATCGCGCTGCCGGCCCGGCGTTTTGCACGTCGCTTGGGGCGCCTGGCTTTGACGGCGCTTCGGAAGGGGGAGCACGATCCAGACCGGCCGCAGATCCAAGGCGCTGGCGAGGGGGCGGCCGAGCTTGTCATGCGGGCCTGCGGCCCCGCGGCTCCTTACCCGGATAGGCAGCGCACAATCGCGCCACGATCCGGTTAGGGGCGCGGAATCGCGCCCGAGATCACGGCCTCATAGACAGCGCCACCTCGCTGTACTCGGCACATCTTTTTGTATGTACAATCTGGTGCATGCGGATCGACTTCGACCCGGCCAAGAGCGAGCGCAATCGGAAGGAACGAGGCTTGCCCCTCAACCGGGCCGCTGACTTCGACTTTGCCCACGCTCTGCTTGCGGCCGATGAGAGGAAGGATTACGGTGAGGTCCGCTATGTCGCACTCGGCCTGCTGGATGGCAGGCTGCACGTGCTGTGCTTCACCGAGACGCAGGAAGGCATCCGCGTCATCAGCTTGCGCAAGGCCAATGCGCGCGAGGTAGCTCGATATGGCAGGTCGAAAGCCACTGACTGACTCCGACGGAGAGGTCAGAGAACTGAAATCCGAGGATCTGGCAAGGTTCCGGCCAGCAGCCGACGTCGCGCCGTCAAGCCTGGCTCGGAAGCTGGGTGTGCGCGGTCCGCAGAAGACCCCTACGAAGGAACGCATCACGATACGGTTGTCGCCCGATGTCGTCCGCCGATTCAGAGCCACCGGGGAAGGATGGCAAACGCGAGTCGACGCCGCGCTGAAGGACTGGCTCAAGTCCAACAAGCTCGGGGCATAGCGCGTCAGCGCCGGCGATGAGGCCTAACCCTCTACAGGGACTCCCCACTCGGTCAACGTCGTGAATCGATTTCCGATTCAGTTCCGACCAGCGGTTGCAGCGCGCAATGACAACAGCGACGAGGAACAGACTGCACATCCACAGGCGCGCTTGTTTCGGTCAATGCCGAGGCCCCAGATACGAACCGCTCGGCAGAGCCCCGATCGCTCGTCGGGCATCACGCCCATGAGGGTTACCGGGTTTGGCTGCCGCCGGTCAGTGGGCCCAGGCTACCGCTGTTCGTCAGGCGGCGCACCAATGCGGACGGCTGCGGTCACGATCTTTGCGATGCTCGCACTCGGGTGCACGTACGGCCCCGCCGAGGATCTGCTTCTGGTCCAGAACGTCGCTCTGCGGCCTGACGGCGCGGTCCTCGCGGCGATCGTGAAGTACGAGCGCTTTCGGCCGGCCACCGGACTGGCGGCCTTTCCAGACGGTGGAGTACCCCGCGTGCTCGAGCAACGCGCGGATCTCTACATCCTTGATCTCGAGACCAGATCCCTGCTCTTTCAGGGCAGCATCCCGGCGCCTCCGAATCGTCGTGTCTCCTTCAGTCCCTGGCTCATCGGTTGGTCCAACGATCGCGTCTACTTCCAGATCACCGGCTGCTCGGGATCACCCGGGTCCGAGTGTCACGGGCCTCTGGTCGGCACTTCATTTTTCACGCTTTCGCAGGACGGCGCCATCGTGGCGTCCGCCGCGCCGGCGTCAATCACACTGCAAAGCTCGGTGAACGACGGCTCGAGGTTCGTTTCGGTCGGCACGGAATCTTACGGAGTGTCGGTCCGCTACGAGCGAGGCGCGACGCGCTCGCCGGTTCTTCGGTTCGCCGGAGCGCGTCTGGAGCCGGTCCGACCCTGAAGCCACAGCGCTGCCTCACGATGAACGATAAATTGCGCGACGCCGCGATCTGATCGTTCGGCGGACAAGCCCGGTGTGTGGCGCGCGGGGCGCGCGGCCGCCCGGCGGCGCGCTCAGTGCGCCTCATCCCAGTTCGCGCCGACGCCGACCTCGGCCAGCAGCGGCACGTCGAGCTGCGCGACGCCGGCCATCAGGCGCGGGATCGCCTCGCGCGCCCAGTCGACCTCGGCCTCCGGGACCTCGAGCACCAGCTCGTCGTGCACCTGCAGGATCATGCGTGCGGTGCGCCGCTCGTCGTCCAGCGCGCGCTGCACCGCGATCATCGCCAGCTTGATCAGGTCGGCCGCGGTGCCTTGCATCGGCGCATTGATCGCCTGCCGCTCGGCGGCGGCGCGGCGCGGGCCGCTGCCGCCGCGGATCTCGGGCAGGTGGATGCGGCGGCCGAAGTAGGTCTCGACCCAGCCCTGCTCGGCGGCGCGCGCGCGCGTGTCGTCCATGTAGCGCTTGACGCCGGCGAAGCGCGCGAAGTAGCGGTCGATATAGTCGCGCGCGGCCTTCTGCTCGATCCCCAGGTTGCTCGCCAGCCCGAATGCGCCCATGCCGTAGATGAGGCCGAAGTTGATCACCTTGGCGTAGCGGCGCTGCTCGCTGCTGACCTGGTCCAGCGGCACGCCGAAGACCTCGCTCGCGGTCGCGCGGTGCACGTCCAGCCCCTCGGCGAAGGCGCGTCGCAGCCCTTCGTCGCCGCTGATGTGCGCCATGATGCGCAGCTCGATCTGGCTGTAGTCGGCCGAGACGATGCGGTGCCCGGGCGGGGCGACGAAGGCCTCGCGCACGCGCCGGCCCTCGGGGGTGCGGATCGGGATGTTCTGCAGGTTGGGCTCGTTGCTCGCGAGCCGGCCGGTGACCGCCACCGCCTGCGCATAGTTGGTGTGCACGCGGCCGGTCGCCGGGTTGACCATCTGCGGCAGCTTGTCGGTGTAGGTGCCCTTGAGCTTGGCCAGGCTGCGGTGCTCGAGGATGCGCGCCGGCAGCGGGTAGTCGGCCGCGAGCTGCTGCAGCACGTCCTCGTCGGTGCTCGGCGCGCCGCTGGCGGTCTTCTTCTTCACCGGCAGGCCGAGCTTGCCGAACAGGATCTCGCCGATCTGCTTCGGGCTGCCGAGGTTGAACGGCTGGCCGGCGATCTCGTAGGCCTTCTGCTCCAGCGCCAGCATGCGCTCGGCGAGCTCGCGGCTCTGGCGCGCCAGCACCGCGGCGTCGATCAGCACGCCGTGGCGCTCCATGCGCTGCAGCACCTGCATCGCCGGCATCTCGATCGTCTCGTAGACGCGCTGCAGCGCGGGCTCGGCCTGCAGCTGCGGCCACAGCGCCAGGTGCACGTGCAGCGCCATCTCGCTGTCCTCGCCCGAATACTCGGTGGCACGCGCGACCGCGACCTGGGCGAACGGGATCTGCGCCGCGCCCTTGCCGCACATGTCCTCGTAGCTCAGCCCGCGCCGCCCGAGGTGGCGCTCGGCGAGCTTTTCCAGGCTGTGGCCGAGGTGCGCCTCCAGCACGTAGCTCTGCAGCATGGTGTCGTGCGCGATGCCGCGCAGCGCGACGCCGTGGTTGGCGAAGACGTGCAGGTCGTACTTGAGGTTCTGCCCGAGCTTGGCGCAGCCCTCGTCCTCCAGCCACGGCCGCAGCGCGGCCAGCACTTCGTCCAAAGGCAGCTGTTCCGGCGCATCCGGGCCGACATGGCCGACCGGGACATAGGCCGCGCGCCCGGGCTCGACCGCGAACGAGATGCCGACCAGGCGCGCGCGCATCGGGTCCAGCGAATCGGTTTCGGTGTCGACGGCGGCGATCGGCGCGGCGCGCAGGCGCCGGACCCAGTCGGCGAGCGCCGCGGCATCGGTCACGGTCTCGTACTCGCGTGCCAGCGGCAGCGCGGCGACGGCGGCGATCGCCTCCGCGAGCACCGCATCGGCGCGCGCCGCGCGCTGCGCGGCCGGCGGCGGCGCCGGGGCGGCGTCGGCGGTGGTGGGCGCGTCCTGCCCCTCGTCGAGCTTGCGCAGCCAGCTGCGGAATCCGTGCCGGCGGTAGAACGCGCGCAGCCCCTCGCGGTCCGGTGGCGCGAGCGCGAGCGCGTCCAGCGCCGGGAAGCCGGGCAGCTGCGCCGAAAGATCGCAGTCGGTCGCGACCGTGACGAGCTTGCGCGCGGTCGGCAGCCAGTCCAGCGCCTTGCGCAGGTTGTCGCCCGCGACCCCCTTGATGCGGTCGGCGGCGGCGATCACGCCGTCCAGCGAGCCGTGCTCGGCGATCCACTTCGCCGCCGTCTTCGGCCCGACCTTGTCGACCCCGGGGACGTTGTCCACTGCATCGCCGACCAGCGTCAGCCAGTCGACGATGCGTGCCGGCGGGACGCCGAACTTGGCCTCGACGCCGGCCGGGTCCAGCCGCTCGCCGCTCATCGTGTTGACCAGCGTGACGCGGTCGTCGACGAGCTGCGCCAGGTCCTTGTCGCCGGTCGAGACCAGCACCCGGCCACCGGCCGCAGCGGCGGCGCGCGCGAGCGTGCCGATCGCATCGTCGGCCTCGATCCCGGGCACTTCCAGCACCGGCCAGCCGAGCAGCCGGACGACCTCGTGGATCGGCTCGATCTGGCGCGCGAGCTCCTCGGGCATCGGCGCGCGCTGCGCCTTGTAGGCCGGATACCAGTCGTCGCGGAAGGTCGGCCCCTTGGCGTCGAAGATGCAGGCCGCGTGCGCCGACGGATACTGCTCGCGCAGCCGCTCGAGCATCGCGACGATGCCGTGGATGGCGCCGGTCGGGAAGCCGTCCGGGGCGCGCAGGTCGGGCAGGGCGTGGTAGGCGCGGTAGAGGTAGCTCGAGCCGTCGACGAGCAGCAGCAGCGGCGCATCGGCGTCGGCCCGGGCGGCCGGGCTGCCGGCGGGGCTGGCGCCGGCTGCGGGGCTCGCGGGTTCAGGGTCGGGGCGCATGCGTGCATTGTGGCGCCGTGCGTGCCGCCGCAGGCCGCCGCCCACCCCGGCCGCGGGAGGTGGGGCACTAGAATCCTCGTCATCGTGCGCCGCATCGTCGCCACCTCGATCACCTCGGCCCTTGCGCTCGCCGGGGTGTGCGCGCATGCGCAGGCGGTGCCGCCCGCGCAGGGCGTCGCGCAGGTTCCGAAGGAGGCCTCGCCGGAACCCGCGCCGGCGTTTCGCGGCCGGGCTTCCGAGCCCGGCGTGCAGCGCGCCGTGATCGAGGACGACCGCGTCCGCATCGAGGAGCTGCGGGTTCGCGGCCAGGTGCGGCGGCTGGTCGTTCAGCCCAAGGTCGAGGGCGTTCGCGCCTACGAGATCGAGCCACCGGATCCCGGGCGCGATACCACCGCCGCGCGCGGCGGCAGCGGCCAGCGCGTGTGGCGCGTGTTCGGTTTCTGAGCCGCCGCGGATGGCGGTCTACACCGTGGTGGCCCCGCACGAGGCGCGCGCGCTCGTCGCGCGGCTCGGCCTGGGCGAGCTGATCGGGCTGCAGGGGATCGCCGCCGGGATCGAGAACAGCAACTATTTCGTCGACACCGACCGCGGCCGCTATGTGCTGACGCTGTTCGAGCGCCTGCGCGGCGACCCGCTCGCGTACGACCTCGCGCTGATGCGCCACCTCGCGGCGCGCGGGCTGCCGGTGCCCGATCCGCAGCCCGCGGACGGCGGCGCGTTCAGCGTCGAGCTGCACGGCAAGCCGGCGGCGCTGCTGACGCGCATGCCGGGCAGCCACCGGCTGGCGCCGGACCTGCATCATGTCGAGCAACTCGGGCAGGTGCTGGCGCGCATGCACCGGGCCGCGGCGGACTTCGGGCGCGTGCAGCCCAACCCGAGAGGGCTCGCCTGGTGCGCGTCGACGGCGGCCGGGCTGCGCGGCGTCGTCGACGACGCGGCGGCGGCGCTGATGGACTCGGAGCTGGCGTTCCAGCGTGCGGTGGCGGCGTCGGGCGACCACGCGCAGCTGCCGCGCGGGCCGGTGCACGGCGACCTGTTTCGCGACAACGTCCTGTTCGACGGCCTGCCGGGGCACGAGAAGCTCACCGGGCTGCTCGACTTCTTCTTCGCCGGCGACGAGGTCGTCGCCTTCGACATCGCGGTGTGCCTGAACGACTGGTGCAGCGACCCGGACAGCGCACGGCTGGACGAGACGCGCGCGGCGGCGCTGGTGGCCGCCTACGAGCGCGAGCGGCCGCTGGCGGCAGCCGAGCTGCGGCTGATGCCGGCGCTGATGCGCGCGGCGGCGCTGCGTTTCTGGCTGTCGCGGCTGGACGACCGCCACCGCCCGCGCGAGGCGGCGCTGCTGAACCCGCACGACCCGGCGCCGTTCGAGCGCATGCTGCGCGAGCGCATCGCGCAGCCCTGGCATCCTCCGCGCTGAGAGAACCCCCTCGCATGCCGCTTTCGCTCAAGCCCGTCCACCCGTCGCGAGGCGCCGCCTGGGTGATCGGCGGCTTCACGCTGTTCGCGCGCCGGCCGCTGGGCTTCACCGGGCTGTTCCTGGTCTTCCTGTTCGCGGCGCTGATCGTGCTGTTCGTGCCGCTGGTCGGCGGTGCGCTGCAGATGGCGATGCTGCCGCTGCTGTCGCTGGGCTTCATGGTGGCGTCGCGCGCGGCACAGCGCGGCGACCCGGTGACGCCGGCGCACCTGGTCGAACCGCTGACGGGCGACCCGGCGCGCCGCCGCTCGATGCTCGTGCTGTGCGCGCTGTACGGGGCCGGCGCGATCGGCGTGCTGCTGCTGGCCAATGCGATCTCCGACGGCAAGCTCGCCGAGATGCAGGCGCTGCTGGCCTCGGGCAGCGCCGAGCCGAAGGAGATCGACGCCATGGCGGCCGATCGCGGCGTCTTCCTCGGCACGATCGCGCTGCTGGCCGGCGGCGCGCTGCTGGCGGTGCCGTTCTGGCACGCGCCGGCGCTGGTGCACTGGGGCGGGCAGGGCGCGGGGCAGGCGCTGTTTTCCAGCACGCTGGCGGTGTGGCGTGCCAAGGGCGCCTTCCTGGCCTACGGGCTGGCCTGGCTGGCCGTGATCCTCACGTTCGGTCTCGGCACCGCGATCGTGCTCGGGCTGATCGGCGCCGGCACGCTGGCCGCGATGATGGCGATGCCGGCCGGGTTGCTGTTCTCGACCGTGTTCTACGTGTCGCTGATCCACTCCTTCGACGACAGCTTCGGCGATGGCAGCTTGCCGAGCGAGCCGCCGCCGTCGACCTTGACGCAAGACGGCTGACCGCGATGGCCGGATCGATACCCGCCCGAGTCGCCCTGCCGGTGCTTGTCCTGGCCGGTGCGCTGGCGCTGCCGGGCTGCGCGGTCGTGACCGTGGTGGGTGCCGCCGCCGGGGCGGCGATCGCGGTCACCGGCGCCGTCGTTTCCACCGGCGTCGAGGTCACCGGCAAGGTGGTCGGTGCGGCAGTGGATGCGGCCGCGGGCGAGGAGGGCGCCGACGACTGACGCGGCGCCTGCAGCCAGGCCTGGACGGTTCAGCCGCCCGCCAGGTCGCGCGCGCGCCAGGCGGCGACGGTCGCGATGCCCAGCAGCGTCATCGCGACACTGCCCAGCACGTGCGCGGCGATGCCGGCCAGGGCCCAGCCCAGGCGGCCGCCCTCGAGCTGGTGCACGATCTCCAGCGAGAACGTCGAGAAGGTCGTCAGCCCGCCCAGGAAGCCGGTGACGACGAACAGCCGCCACGCCGGCGGCAGCGCCGGGTGGCCGGCGAAGAAGGCCATTGCCACGCCGATCAGGTAACCGCCGACGAGGTTGGCCAGCAGCGTGCCCGGCGGCAGCGCGGGCAGCAGCGCGTTGAGCTGCACGGCCAGCAGCCAGCGCAGCAGCGCACCGAGCGCGGCGCCGGTGGCGATGGCGACGATCGAGGCGAGCAAGGGCGGGATCCTTCGCGGCTCGGGGTGGCGGTCGAGGCGGGCGCGGTCAGTCGATCGGCGTCAGCTTGGCCACCGCGAGCGCCAGCCACTTCGGCCCGTGGCGGCCGAAGTTGACCTGCGCCCGCGCCTCGTCGCCGCGGCCCTCGATCGTGACGACGATGCCCTCGCCGAACTTGTTGTGGAACACGGCCTGCCCGCTGCGCAGCCCGGGCGTGCCGGCGGCGTGCGCTGCCGTCGTCGTCGGGGTTTCGTGGCGCTCGACGCGGCCGGCGCCGACGATGCCGGCCAGCCCGCTGCCGCGTGCCCAGGCCTGCCCGTAGGCCTGCGCGTAGCCCGACCCGAAGGCGTCGCGCCGCGGCGTCAGCCACTTCAGCGCCTGCTCGGGCAGCTCGTCGAGGAATCGGCTCCTGACGTTGTAGCGGGTGTGTCCGTGCAGCAGCCGGGTCTGGCTGAAGCTCAGGTACAGCCGCTGGCGCGCGCGCGTGATCGCGACGTACATCAGCCGGCGCTCCTCCTCCAGCCCGTCGGCGTCCGACAGCGACTGCTCGTGCGGGAACAGGCCCTCCTCGACGCCGGTGATGAAGACGGCGTCGAACTCGAGCCCCTTGGCCGCGTGCACCGTCATCAGCTGCACGGCGTCGGCGCCGGCCTGTGCCTGGTTGTCGCCCGCCTCGAGGCTGGCGTGGGTCAGGAAGGCCGCCAGCGGCGACATGATCTCGCCGGTCTCGGCGTCGGGCGTGACCGGGCCGTCGACGCCGCGCGGCGCCTGCTCGTCCAGCGGCAGCGCGACGGCGTCCTTGCCGAATCCCTCCTGCGTCACGAAGGCCTCGGCAGCGTTGAGCAGCTCCTCGAGGTTCTCGACCCGGTCCTGCCCGTCCTTGTCGCTGCGGTAGTGCGCCAGCAACCCGCTGGCGTCGAGCATGCGCGCGATGATCTCGCGCAGCGTCATCCCGCGCGTGCGCTCGCGCAGCTCGTCGACGAGCGCGATGAAACCGCCCAGGGCCGCGCCGCCGCGGCCGCCGACCGCGCCCGCGCTCCCGGCCAGGCTCGTCCCGCCGGCGCGCGCCGCGTCCTGCAACTGCTCGATCGTGCGTGCGCCGATGCCGCGCGGCGGGAAGTTGACGACGCGCAGGAAACTGGTGTCGTCGTTCGGGTTCTCGATCAGCCTCAGGTAGGCCAGCGCGTGCTTGACCTCGGCGCGCTCGAAGAAGCGCAACCCGCCGTAGACGCGGTAGGGGATGCCGGCGTTGAACAGCGCGCTCTCCAGCACCCGGCTTTGCGCATTGCTGCGGTACAGCAGCGCGATCTCGCCGAGCGGCAGCCCCGCGCGGTGCAGCGTCAGCGCCTCCTCGAGCAGCCACTGCGCCTCGGCGTAGTCGCTCGTCGCCTCGAACACGCGTACCGGCTCGCCGGCGCCGGCCTCGGTGCGCAGGTTCTTGCCCAGCCGGCGGCGGTTGTGCGCGATCAGCGCGTTGGCGGTGTCGAGGATGTTGGCGTAGGAGCGGTAGTTCTGCTCCAGCCGGATCACGCGCGCCACGCCGTACTCGCGCTCGAAGTCGGCCATGTTGCCCACGCGCGCGCCGCGGAAGGCGTAGATGCTCTGGTCGTCGTCGCCGACCGCGAACACGCCCTGCGGTGCCAGCCCCGCGGCGGCGGACTCGGCCGGCGGCGGCGCGAACATCTTCAGCCACGCGTACTGGAGCTTGTTCGTATCCTGGAACTCGTCGACCAGCACGTGGCGGAACCGCCTGCGGTAGTGTTCGCGCAGCGGGTCGTCGTCGCGCAGCAGTTCGTAGCTTCGCAGCATCAGTTCGGCGAAGTCGACCACGCCCTCGCGCTCGCACTGCGCCTCGTAGGCCTCGTAGATCCGGACCAGCGTGCGGCCGTGCTCGTCGCGCGGTGCGACGTCGCGCGGGCGCAGCCCGTCCTCCTTGCTGCCGGCGATGAACCACGCGACCTGCTTGGGCACGTAGCGCTCGTCGTCCAGGTTCAGCGCCTTGACGACGCGTTTGACGGCGCCGACCTGGTCGGCGGCGTCGAGGATCTGGAAGCCCTGCGGCAGCCCGGCGAGCTTCCAGTGCGCGCGCAGCAGGCGGTTGCACAGGCCGTGGAAGGTGCCGATCCACATCCCGCGCACCGGGATCGGCAGCATCGCCGACAGCCGCGCCAACATCTCCTTGGCCGCCTTGTTGGTGAAGGTGACCGCCAGCACGCCGCCGGGCGAGACCTGCCCGGTGGCCAGCAGCCAGGCGATGCGCGTCGTCAGCACGCGCGTCTTGCCGGATCCGGCGCCGGCGAGGATCAGCGCCGGCCCGGCCGGCAGCGTCACCGCGGCGAGCTGCTCGGGGTTGAGGCCCAGCAGCAGGCGGTCGGTCGACGACGGGGCGGCTGACATGCGGGCATTCTAGGAGGGGCCCCGGCGTAGAATGCGCCACCGGCCCGGACGCATCGTCCCGGCCGGTTTTTCGTTCCTGGAGCGGCGCGGCGATGGAGATCTTCGACTACGACAACATCCTGCTGCTGCCGCGCAAGTGCCGCGTCGACAGCCGCAGCGCGTGCGACCCGTCGGTCGAATTCGGCCCGAGGCGCTTCGCGCTGCCGGTCGTGCCGAGCAACATGAAGACGGTGGTCGACGAGCCGATCGCCGAGATGCTCGCGCGCAGCGGGCACTTCTACGTCATGCACCGCTTCGACCTCGACGCGGTCGCGTTCGCGCGCCGCATGCGCGACCAGGGTCTGTTCGTCTCGATCAGCGCGGGGGTGAAGGCACACGACTTCGCGCTCGTCGACCGGCTCGCCGCCGAGGGGCTGGGCGCCGACTACGTGACGATCGACATCGCGCACGGCCACGCCGACAGCGTCAGGCGCGCGATCGAGCACATCAAGTCGCGCCTGCCCGGGGCCTTCGTGATCGCCGGCAACGTCGCCACGCCCGAGGCGGTGATCGACCTGGAGAACTGGGGTGCGGACGCGACCAAGGTCGGTGTCGGCCCGGGCAAGGTCTGCATCACCAAGCTCAAGACCGGCTTCGGCACCGGCGGCTGGCAGCTCTCGGCGCTGAAATGGTGCGCGCGCGTGGCGACCAAGCCGATCGTCGCCGACGGCGGCATCCGGCATCACGGCGATATCGCCAAGAGCGTCCGCTTCGGCGCCGCGATGGTGATGATCGGGTCGCTGTTCGCCGGCCACGAGGAGTCGCCCGGGCAGACGGTCGAGGTCGACGGCCGGCTGTACAAGGAGTACTACGGCAGCGCGTCGGACTTCAACAAGGGCGAGTACAAGCATGTCGAGGGCAAGCGCATCCTCGAGCCGGTCAAGGGCCGGCTCGCCGAGACGCTGCGCGAGATGCGCGAGGACCTGCAGAGCTCGATCAGCTATGCCGGCGGCCGCGTGCTCGCCGACCTGAAGCGGGTGAACTACGTCATCCTCGGCGGCGAGAACGCGGGCGAGCACCTCTTCATGTAGCGCCGGCCGCCGCCGCGCCGCGGCCGCCCGGCCGCGGCTTCAGTCGGCGACCATCCCGCGCGCGGGCATCGGCTCGCCGGCGCCGCGCCGGATCGCGGCGCGTGCCGACGCCGCCAGCGGCTGCGCGCGTGCCGCCGCCTGCGGCGGGCAAGCGCCGCCGTCGGCCAGCGCCAGCGCGGTCGCGAGCAGCCCCTCGGCCGGGTCGCCGAGCGGGTGGTCGAGGTCGTCGGCGGTGGCGCAGTGCGGTGCGAAGCCGTCGTAGTAGCTGCCCTCGTCGCGCGCATTGACCGAATCGAAGTTGACCGCGCTGACGGTCGTGCCGCAGCCGTCGTCCCTGGGCAGGAAGCCGACCGGCTTGCCGCAAGTCGCGTCGCCGACGAGAACGACCTCGACGAAGGGGGCGAGACCGTGGATCAGCTGCTCGCTGGCCGAGCAGGTGCGAGCGCCGGCGAGCACGAAGACGCGATTCAGGCCCAGACCCGGCCGTTCCTCGAAGCGATAGGTCTGGTCGTAGTCGCCCGCGCGCTGGTCGTTGTAGCGCAGCCGGGCGTAGACCTCGCCCGCGGTGCGCGCCGGGTCGACGACGGAGGCCAGCGTGCGCCCGACCGAAACCCGGCCGCCGCCGTTGTAGCGCAGGTCCAGCACCAGCTCGTCGACGCCCGAGGCGGCGAAGCGCGCGATCGCAGCGGTCACCGGCGCGTCGATCTGCCCGATCATGTCCTTGACCATCAGGTAACCGACGCGCCGCCCGCCGGGGCTCGTCAGCAGCGCCTCGGCGGGCACCGGCGTCAGCGGGTAGACGGCCGCGGTCAGCGTGACGGCACGTTCGCCCGCGCCGTCGCGCACGACCAGCGCGAGCTGCTCGCCTTCGGAATCCGGCACCAGCGCCTCGTAGTCGTTGTCGGCGATCAGCTCCGAGGCCGGCCGGCCGCCCAGCGAGACGATCTGCTGCCCGCGCTGCAAGCCCTGCGCGGCGGCGTCGGACTGCGGCTCGACGTGGCGAACCCGCAGCGGCAGGTCGGGGCGGCCCTCGACCTCGAGGCCGGCGACGGACAGGCCGTAGCCCAGCGTGCGGCCCTCGTCGTAGAAGCGCCGGTAGCTCTCGGTGCTCTCCAGCCGGCTGAAGCGGTCGGCCGGGACTGTGCCTCCGCCACCGTACAGCAGCGCCGGGAAGTAGTCGTCGATCGAGCCGAAGGGCACCGGGTCGGGCGACGGGCCGAGCGCGGCCCACAGGTACCACGCGCGCATGTAGTCGCGCAGCCAGACCTTGCGGTCGGCGACGTCGCAGCTCGCCGGCGGCGCGATCGGGTCGCTGCCGCTGCCGCCACCGCCGCAGCCGGCGACGAGCAGCGCGGCGAGGCAAAGGGTCAAACGGGTCCGGGCTCGCATCCTGCCTCCTTGGCCGCGGTGTCTTGCGCGCGCGGCGTGGCCCGCCGGCCGGCATGCCGCGCCGGGGGGTGGCTCCTACAATCGCGCCTCCCGCCCGACCCCGACCGCCCTCGGCCGCCGGCGCGCCCCGCCGCGCGCGCCATGCCGATCGCGCGGCCCGCATCATGACCGATCTCGCGAAGTCCTTCGAGCCCGCCGCCATCGAGGCGCGCTGGGCGCCGCGCTGGGAAGCCAGCGGCATCTACGCGCCGACGCTGGACGCGTCGCGGCCGTCGTTCTGCATCCAGCTGCCGCCGCCCAACGTCACCGGCACGCTGCACATGGGGCATGCGTTCAACCAGACGATCATGGACGCGCTGACGCGCGTCCACCGCATGCGCGGCTTCAACACGCTGTGGGTGCCGGGGACCGACCACGCCGGCATCGCGACCCAGATCGTCGTCGAGCGCCAGTTGCAGGACCAGGGCGTGAGCCGGCACGACCTCGGGCGCGCGGCCTTCGTCGATCGCGTGTGGGACTGGAAGCGCAGCTCGGGCGCGACGATCACGCAGCAGATGCGCCGCATGGGCGACAGCGTCAGCTGGGCGCACGAATATTTCACGATGGACGACAAGCTGTCGGCGGTCGTCACCGAGACCTTCGTGCGGCTGTACGACGAGGGGCTGATCTACCGCGCCAAGCGGCTCGTCAGCTGGGACCCGGTGCTGAAGTCGGCGGTGTCGGACCTCGAGGTCGAGAGCGCCGAGGAGGACGGCTTCCTGTGGCACATCCGCTACCCGCTCGCCGACGGCTCGGGCAGCGTGGTCGTGGCGACGACGCGACCCGAGACCATGCTCGGCGACGTCGCGGTGATGGTCCACCCCGACGACGAGCGCTACGCGCACCTGGTCGGCAAGACGGTGACGCTGCCGCTGGTCGGGCGCGAGATCCCGGTCATCGCCGACGCCTACGTCGACCGCGAGTTCGGCACCGGCGTCGTCAAGGTGACGCCGGCGCACGATGCCAACGACTACGCCGTCGGCCAGCGCCACGGGCTGCCGGCGATCGGCGTGCTGGCGCTGGACGCGACGGTCAACGAGCTCGCGCCCGAGGCCTACCGCGGGCTGGACCGTTTCGAGGCGCGCCGTCGCATCGTCGCCGACCTCGACGCCCAGGGCCTGCTGGTCGAGACCAAGAAGCACCGGCTGGTGGTGCCGCGCTGCGCGCGCACCGGGCAGATCGTCGAGCCGATGCTGACCGACCAGTGGTTCGTCGCGATGAGCCGGCCGCGCGGCGACGGCCGCAGCATCGCGCAGGTGGCGATCGACGCCGTCGCGTCGGGCGAGGTGCGCTTCGTGCCCGAGAACTGGGTCAACACCTACAACCACTGGATGCACCACATCCAGGACTGGTGCATCAGCCGCCAGCTCTGGTGGGGCCACCAGATCCCGGCCTGGTACGGCAGCGGCGGCGAGACCTTCGTCGCCCGCAGCGAGGACCAGGCGCGCGCGATGGCGCACTCGGCCGGCTACCGCGGCGAGCTGACGCGCGACCCCGACGTGCTGGACACCTGGTACTCGTCGGCGCTGGTGCCGTTCTCGACCCTGGGCTGGCCCGGCCGCACGATCGAGCAGGACCTGTTCCTGCCCAGCAGCGTGCTCGTGACCGGCTACGACATCATTTTCTTCTGGGTCGCCCGGATGATCATGATGACCAAGCACTTCACCGGCAAGGTGCCGTTCCGCGACGTCTACATCCACGGCCTGGTGCTCGACGCGCACGGCCACAAGATGAGCAAGTCCGAGGGCAACGTGCTCGACCCGGTGGACCTGATCGACGGCATCGATCTGGCGCCGCTGCTGGACAAGCGCGTCGTCGGGCTGCGCAAGCCCGAGAAGGCCCCTGCCGTGCGCAAGGCCACGCAGCAGGAGTTTCCCGACGGCATCCCGGGCTACGGCGCCGATGCGCTGCGCTTCACCTTCGCCGCGATGGCGACGCTGGGGCGCACGATCAACTTCGACAGCAAGCGCTGCGAGGGCTACCGCAACTTCTGCAACAAGCTCTGGAACGCCAGCCGCTTCGTGCTGATGCACTGCGAGGGGCAGTCGATCGGCCCGGCCGAGCCGGCGCCCGGCGACTGCGAGCGCGGCGTGCTGGCGTTTTCGCCCGCGGACCGCTGGATCGTCGGCGAGCTGCAGCGCGTCGAGGCCGCGGTCGCCAAGGGTTTCGACGACTACCGGCTCGACCTCGTCGCCGGCGCGATCTACGCCTTCGTGTGGGACGAGTTCTGCGACTGGTACCTCGAGATCGCCAAGGTGCAGCTCGCGCAGGCGGTCGCGCGCGGCGACGAGGCGGCCGCGCGTGGAACCCGGCGCACGCTGATCCGCACGCTGGAGACGGTGCTGCGGCTGCTGCATCCGATCGCGCCCTTCGTCACCGCCGAGCTGTGGGACGTGGTCGCGGTGGTCGCCGGCCGGCGCGAGGTGGGCGACGACCTCACGGTCGCCACCGCGCCCTATCCGCAGGCCCAGCCGGCGAAGATCGACCCCGCGGCCGACGCCTGGGTCGCGCGGCTGAAGGCCGTGGTCGGCGCCGCGCGCCAGCTGCGCAGCGAGATGAACCTGCCGCCCGGGCAGCGCGTGCCGCTGCTGGTGCTGGGCGACGGCGGCTTCGTCGACGCCGCGGCGCCGGCGCTGCAGGCGCTGGCGCGTTTGTCGCAGGTGCGGGTGCTCGCCGACGAGGCCGCTTTCGCCGTCGCCACCGCGACCGCGCCGGTGACGCTGGCCGGCGAGCTGCGGCTGGCGCTGCATGTCGAGGTCGACGTCGCCGCCGAACAGCAGCGGCTGGACCGCGAGATCGAGCGCCTTCAGGCCGAGGCGACGAAGGCCGAGTCCAAGCTCGGCAACGCACGCTTCGTCGAGCGCGCGCCAGCGGTGGTCGTCGCGCAGGAGCGCGAGCGGCTGGCCGGCTTCATTCAGGCGCTGGATCGTCTCCGAGATCAACGACGTCGGCTGGTGCCGTCGCCCTGAATCCGGGGCGTGGCGGCGGCGGCGACTGCAGGATCTCGTCGATGCGCCGCGCCACCGCCCACGCGCTGCGAAGCCGCGATTCGCGCGTCGTCGCGGCCACCCGCGGCGTGACCTGCAGGTTGCGCACGCCGTGCAGCGGGCGGCCCGGGTCGAGCGCGCCAGGCGCCAGCCCGTCGAGCCAGGCGGCGACGAGGCGGCCGCTGTCCAGCGCGTCGGCCAGTGCCGCCTCGTCGAAGACGTCCGAGTGCGTCAGCCCGACCAGCACCTGGTCGGGCTTGCTGCCGGCGAGGAAGCGATCGCCGATCAGCCCGCGGTAGCGCGTGAAATAGCTCAGCAGCACGCATACCGCGTCGCACTGCTCGAACAGCTTGCGCATAGGGGTCGCGCGCACGCCCCAATCGGTCCAAAGCGGGTCGAACGCGTGCAGCGCCGGGTCGTAGCCCAGCACCTCGGCGCCGAACGAGGCCAGCAGCCGCGCCAGCGGTCGTGCCGCCGGGCTCATGCCGACCAGCCCGACGCAGGCGCCGCCCAGCTCGCGGCCGACGAGCAGACCCTCGGCGTTGACGACCGGGACCCTGCGCAGCAGCTGCAGCAGCGCGCCGATCGTGAACTCGGCCTCGGCGGCCGCGCTGGCGCCACTGGGCCGGACGATCTCGACCCCGGCCAGTGCGCAGGCCTCGACGTCGACGTTCTCGGCCCCGGCCGACAGCCGGCCGACTGCGCGCAGTTGCGGCGCCGCGCGCAGCAGCAAGGTGTCCACGGCGACCGCCGGCGGGACGATGATCGCGCGCACGTGAGCCAGCGCGCGGCGCAGCGCCAGCGGCTCGCGCGCGAGCTCCGGGGCATGCTGCACCCGGTAGCGCACTTCGAGCCACTGGACCACGTCCGGGTCCAGCGGCTCGACGATCATCAGATCCATGAGGAGCGGTGATGGAGTGGCGAAGACTCCTCGGTGGCCCCATGCCACAATGGGCTGGCGCTCTCTAGTTGTCGCGGAGTCTATGTAAGAAAATGTATATCAAGAAGGCAATATTCCCGGTCGCGGGGCTCGGGACGCGCTTTCTGCCGGCCACCAAGGCGCAGCCCAAGGAGATGTTGCCGGTGGTCGACAAGCCGCTCATCCAGTATGCGGTGGAAGAGGCCTATGCGGCGGGCGTGCGCGAGATGATCTTCGTCACCGGGCGCCACAAGAGGCCGATCGAGGACCACTTCGACATGACCTTCGAGCTCGAGGTGGCCCTCGAGCAGGCCGGCAAGCGCGACTTGCTGGAGGTCGTGCGCAGCGTCAAGCCCGATGACATGGAGTGCATCTACGTACGCCAGGCGCAGGCGTTGGGGCTGGGTCACGCGGTGCTGTGCGGCCAGCGGCTGGTCGGCAACGAGCCGTTCGCGGTGCTGCTGGCCGACGACCTGATGGTCGGCGACAGGCCGGTGCTGGCGCAGATGGTCGAGCAGTTCGGCGAGTGGCGGGCGTCGATCCTCGCGGTGCAGGAGGTTCCCGCCGAGCAGACGCGGCGCTACGGCATCGTCGCCGGCACCGAGGTCAGCGACCGGGTGATAGATGTCACCCGCATCGTCGAGAAGCCCGCGCCCGAGGTCGCGCCGTCGCGGCTGGGCGTGGCCGGGCGCTACATCCTGACGCCGGGCGTGTTCCACGAGATCGCGACCCAGCCGCGCGGGGTCGGTGGCGAGATCCAGCTCACCGACGGCATCGCATCGCTGCTGCGGCGCGAGAAGGTCTTTGCCTACCGCTACGCGGGCAAGCGCTACGACTGCGGCAGCAAGGAGGGATTCCTGCAGGCCAACGTCGAGTTGGCCCTCGCCCACCCCGAGCTGGGCCCCGGGTTCCGCGACTTCCTGCGCGGTCTCGAGCTGTAGCCGCGCCGGCAACGGCGGCCGGATCGCGGCCCGCGCGCCCTCAGCGTCGGCGCAGCAGGTGGACGAAGTCGGCGCCCTCGGTCGTCTGCGACAGCAGCTCGTTGCCGGTCTGGCGGGCGAAGGCCTTGAAGTCGCGGATCGATCCCGGGTCGGTCGAGACGACCTTCAGCAGGTCGCCGCTTTGCATGTCCGCCAGCGCCTTCTTGGCCTTGAGGATGGGCAGCGGACAGTTCAGGCCGCGGGTATCGAGTTCCTTGTCGGCTTGCATGCTCGGGTCTCCGGCGGCGCGATTCTAGGCGGCGTCCCGCCCGGCGTCCGCCGGTCCGCGCGCCGTCTCGTCGAGGAAGCGCGGCTCGTGGCCCCGCGAGCGCAGCCACTGCGCCAGCGCCAGCCCGGTGCCGGCACGCCAGCAGCGCACCTCGGCCGGCTCGAACAACCGCGCCTCGGCCAGTTCGGGCGACAACCGGATCTCGCCGTGCGCGCGAACGTGGTAGGTGACGATGAGCTGGTTCATGCGCTGGAAATCGTGCACCCCGACGAGCTGCGTGCGCTCGACGACCAGCCCGGTCTCCTCGCGGACCTCGCGCGCGACGCCTTCCTCGGGGGATTCGCCCGCCTCCATGAACCCTGTGACGAGCGCGAACATGCGGTTCGTCCAGGCGGCGTTGCGCGCCAGCAGCAGGCGGTCGCCGCGGTCGCTGCACTGCACGATCGCGGCCAGCACCGGGGTCGGGTTGTTCCAGTGCGTCCACGTGCAGGCCGGGCAGCGCAGCCGCGTCTTGTCGCCGCCGTCCTCGGCCGCGACCAGCGCCTGCAGCGGCGTGGCGCACTGCGGGCAGTAGCGCGGCTCGGCGATCATGCCGGGAAGACGCCGGTGGACAGGTAGCGGTCGCCGCGGTCGCAGACGACGAAGACGATCGTCGCGCCCTCGACGCGGGATGCGATCTGCAGCGCGACCCAGCAGGCGCCGGCAGCCGAGATGCCGCAGAACAGTCCCTCCTCGGCCGCCAGCCGGCGTGCCATCGCCTCGGCGTCGGCCTGCGTCACGTAGACCAGTTCGTCGACCGCCGACGGGTCGTAAATCTTCGGCAGGTAGGCCTCGGGCCACTTGCGGATGCCGGGGATGCGCGAGCCCTCGGTCGGCTGCGCGCCGACGATGCGCACCGCCGGGTTTCTGGCCTTCAGGCAGCGCGACACGCCGGTGATCGTGCCGGTCGTGCCCATCGCGCTGACGAAGTGCGTCACCCGGCCGCCGGTCGCGTCCCAGATCTCGGGGCCGGTGGTCTGCTCATGGATGCGCGGATTGTCGGGGTTGGCGAACTGGTCGAGCACGCGGCCCTTGCCGTCGCGCTGCATCTGCTCGGCCAGGTCGCGCGCGTACTCCATGCCGCCGGACTTGGGCGTGAGCACCAGCTCGGCGCCGAAGGCCTTCATCGTCTGTGCGCGCTCGACCGACAGGTCCTCCGGCATGATCAGCACCATGCGGTAGCCGCGGATCGCCGCCGCCATCGCCAGCGCGATGCCGGTGTTGCCGCTGGTGGCTTCGATCAGCGTGTCGCCGGGCCTGATCTCGCCGCGCTGCTCGGCGCCGCGGATCATCCCGATCGCGGGCCGGTCCTTGACCGAACCGGCCGGGTTGTTGCCCTCGAGCTTGCCCAGGATCAGGTTGCCGCGACGCGCGTTGTCGGCGCCGGGCAGGCGTTGCAGGCGCATCAGCGGCGTGCGGCCGATGAGATCCTCGAGCGTCGGGTAGGCGGGTGCGGCAGGGTCGGGCATGGCGCGGTCGGGGCGTGGTGGACGCGACGGTGCATTGTCGCAGCGGCGGCGCGCGTGGGTCGTGGCGATCGCGCGGGCCATGCACCGGGCTCGCGATCGCACGGAACCCGGCGTGCATAATCTCCCGCTTCATGTGTGCCATCGGCAGCGATCCTCCTGCCCGGGTGGCGAAATCGGTAGACGCAGGGGACTCAAAATCCCCCGCCGCAAGGCGTGCCGGTTCGAGTCCGGCCCCGGGCACCATGAACCCAGCCGATAGCCCATGCCTCCGATTCCGCCCGCCACCCGCGCCCTGATGATCGCCTGCACGGCGATCTTCGTCCTGCAGCAGCTCTGGCAGGGTTTCTACTTCTACTTCGCGCTCTGGCCTCTGGGCAGCGGGCTGTTCCTGCCCTGGCAGGCGCTGAGCTATGCCTTCCTGCACGGCGGCATCGGCCACCTGTTCTTCAACATGTTCGGGCTGTGGATGTTCGGCAGCGAACTGGAGCGGCTGTGGGGGCAGCGGCGCTACCTGCTGTTCCTGCTCGCCGGCGTGATCGCCGCGGCGATCGCGCAGCTGGTGGTGACCGCGCTGGCCGGATCGCGCGTGCCGACGGTCGGTGCGTCGGGCGGGCTGTTCGCGCTGCTGCTCGCCTTCGGGATGCTGTTCCCGAACCGCACCATCATGCCGCTGTTCCCGCCGATCCCGATGAAGGCACGCACCTTCGTGATCGTCTTCGGCGGGCTGGAGCTGCTGTTCGGCATCTCCGGCGGAAGCGGCGTGGCGCACTTCGCGCACCTGGGCGGGATGGTCGGCGGCTTCCTGATGATCCGCTACTGGCGTGGCCAGCCGCCGTTCGGGCGGCGCCGCCGCTGACGGCTCAGCGTGCCGCCGGTCGAGGCGGCGGAAGGCCTTCACGCAGCGTCGGGTGGCGCAGCCGCAGGCGCAGCTCGCGCTTCATCCGCCGGTTCGACAGCCGGCGCGACTCGCCCATGAAGCTCAGCGTCATCGGCGACAGCTGCCGGCGCGCCTCGTCGCGGGTCAGCCGCGGCGGGCGAGGCAGGCCGTGCAGGTCGGCGACGAGGTCGAAGTACTCGCCCATCTTCAGCTCGGTATCGTCGCAGACGTTGACGATGCGCTGCGGCGCGCCGCGGTGCAGCGCGGCGATGCACGCGCGCGCCAGGTCGTCGGCATGGATGTGGTTGGTGAAGACATCGTCCGCGGGCACGAGCACCGGCGAGGCGCGGCGCACGCGATCGCGCGGGTCGCCCCCGGCGCGGTCGGCGGCGTAGATGCCGGGCACGCGCAGGATCGTCACCGTCATGCCGCCGCGCCGCCCGGCCCAGCGCCACAGCGCCTCGGCGTCGGCGCGTCGCCGCGCACGCGCGGTCGCCGGGCGCGGCGGCCAGGTCTCGTCGACGCGCGCGCCGCCGGCGTCGCCGTAGACGCCAGTCGCCGTGCTCGCGTAGACCAGCCGCCGCACGCGCGCGCTGCGCGCGCCAGGGCCTGCAGCAGCTGGCGCGACCGCATGTCGCGCGCGCCCTCCGACGCCGGCGGCGCCAGGTGCAGCACCGCATCGGCCAGCGTGGCGAGCCGCCCGAGCGTGGCCGGCCGGTCGAGGTCGCCGACCAGCGGCACGGCGCCGGCGGCGCGCAGCTCGGCACGGCGCGCGGGCTGCGAGGTCAGCGCCAGCACGCGCCAGCCGGGCCCGAGGTGCTTCAGCACGCGCAGGCCGACGTCGCCGCAGCCGACGATCAGCAGGGTGGGACGGTGACGCGTCATCGTTCGCGGCGAGGCGGCGGTGCGGGAAGGCAAGCGGGTCCCGGTGCGCGTGGTCGGTGCCGGGTGCGCCCGGCGGGCCGGCCCCGGCGCGCGACGGCGACGGCGCAGGTCACGGGGGTATGGGGGTATGGGGCAGGGGGCACAATCGGCGCCGCAGTGTAAGAGCGAGCCCCTCATGCCCCATCGCATCTCCATCACCCCCGCCGACCGCAGCTTCGATGCCGGCGACGACGAGACCCTCCTCGCCGCCGCGATCCGCCAGGGGATCGGCCTGCCCTACGGCTGCCGCGAGGGCGCCTGCGGCTCGTGCAAGAGCCGGCTGGTCGAGGGCCGCGTCGTCCTCGGCGCCCACCTGGACAAGGCCTTGTCGGCGCAGGAGGAGGCCGAGGGCTGGATCCTGACCTGCTGCGCGACGGCCCAGACGGACTGCATCGTCGAGGCGCGCAGCGTGCCGGGCGCGGGGCAGTTCCCGGTGCTCAGGTTTCCGACGCGCGTGCTGTCGGTCGACCGGCCTGCGCCCGACGTCGCGATCGTGCGGCTGCAGCTGCCTGCGAACCAGAGCTTCCAGTACCACGCCGGGCAGTATCTCGAATTCCTCCTGCAAGGCGGTGCGCGGCGCAGCTACAGCATGGCCGTCGCGCCGCAGAACCTGGGCAGCCCGCCGGCGATCGAGCTGCACATCCGCCACATGCCGGGCGGGCTGTTCACGGACCATGTCTTCGGCGTCATGAAGGAGCGCGACATCCTGCGCATGGAGGGGCCCTACGGCAGCTTCTTCCTGCGCGAGGACTCGGCGGCACCGATCGTCCTGCTGGCCAGCGGGACCGGGTTCGCGCCGATCAAGGCGATCGTCGAGCACATGCGCGCCCAGGGCCTCGAGCGCGACGCGGTGCTGTACTGGGGCTGCCGCCGGCGTGCCGACCTGTACCTGCACGATTGGTGCGAGCGCGCAGCCGCCGAGCTGCCCTGGCTGCGCTACGTGCCGGTGCTGTCCGAGCCCGCACCCGAGGACGGCTGGAGCGGCCGCACGGGCTTCGTCCACGAGGCGGTGATGGCGGACCTCCCGGACCTGTCCGGCCATCAGGTCTACGCCTGCGGGGCCCCGGTCATGGTCGACGCCGCACAGCGCGATTTCGTCGCCCGCTGTGCGCTGCCGCCGCAGTCCTTCTTCGCCGACGCGTTCACGTCCGAGGCCGACAAGCACGGGCCCAAGGCCTGAGCGTCGCGTCGCGGGACGGGCGACGGCGATGGACCCGCTGGTCGCGCTGAGCGCGCTGTACGGCAGTGCGATCGGTTTCGTGCTGGCCTTCACCGGCGCCGGCGGCGGCGTGCTGGCGGTGCCGCTGCTGGTCTTCGGGCTCGACCTGCCGGTCGCGCAGGCGGCGCCGGTGGCGCTGATCGCGGTCGGCACCTCGGCGGCGCTGGGCGCGCTGCTCGGGCTGCGCGAGGGGGTCGTGCGCTACCGCGCGGCAGCGCTGATCGGCGCGCTGGCGATGGCGACCGCGCCGCTGGGTGTCTGGCTGGCGGCGCGGCTGCCGCCGCAGCCGTTGCTGCTGGCCTTCGCCGCGCTGCTGGCCTACACCGCCTGGCGCATGGCGCGCTGGCATCCGGGCGCGCTGGACGAGATCGAACTGGCCAGGGTGCCCTGCGTGCGCGACCCCGCCGACGGCCGGCTGCGCTGGACGCCGCGCTGCGCGCGCGTGCTCGCCGCCACCGGCGCGGTATCGGGGCTGCTGACCGGGCTGCTCGGGGTCGGCGGCGGCTTCGTCATCGTGCCGGCGCTGACGCGCGTGACCGACATCGCCGCGCACGGCGTGGCGGCGACCTCGCTGGCGGTGATCGCGCTGGCGAGCCTGGCGGGCGTGCTCGCCGCCGCCGGCCGCGGTGCGATCGACCCGATGCTCGCGGCCGGCTTTGGCGGCGGCGCGGTGGTCGCGCTGCTGATCGGCCGCCGTGTCGCGCACCGGCTGCCGCCGGTCGGGCTGCGGCGCGGCTTCGCCGCCGTCAGCGCCGTCGTCGCGGCGCTGATGCTGGCGCGCGCGACCGGCCTGTGGCCGGCGGCGTGAGGCGGGCCGTCGATCGAAGCGAACCGACACGATGAAGCCATCCCCACCCGAGCGCGGCGGTTTCGCCGACCCGGCCGGAACCTGGAACCGGCGCTTCGACGCGCCGGGCTATCTGTTCGGTACCCAGCCGAACGCCTGGCTGCGCGAGCACGCTGGCCTGTGGCAGCCCGGGCAGCGCGTGCTGTGCGTGGCCGACGGCGAGGGGCGCAACAGCGTCTGGCTGGCGCAGCGCGGTCTCGTCGTCGACGCCTTCGACATCGCCGCTTCCGGGGTCGCTAAAGCGCGTCGACTCGCCGCCGAGCGTGGCGTGCAAGTGGCTCTCGCAGTCGCCGACTGCGACGGCTTTGCCTGGCGTGACGAGGCCTGGGACGGCATCGCGGCGATCTTCGTCCAGTTCGCCGACCCGGCGCTGCGCGCGCGGATGTTCGCGCGCATCGTCGCCGGGTTGAAGCCAGGCGGCACGCTGCTGCTGCAGGGCTACACGCCGCGCCAGCTCGACTACCGCACCGGCGGTCCGGGCGTGGCCTCGCACCTGTACACCGAGGCGATGCTTCGTGAGGCCTTCGCCGCGCTCGAAGTCGTCGAGCTGCGCGAATATGACGCCGAACTGCGCGAAGGCAGCGGCCACTGCGGCATGTCGGCACTGATCGGGTTGGTCGCGCGCAAGCCGCTGCGGTGAGGCCGGCAGCGGCGCTGCGCGCTGCGCGTGCCCCCTCGCGGTTGCCCGCTGCCGCCGGGGCGAATGGGTGTGCCAGCGCATGCGTGGCGCGCGCGTCGCCGACGGCCCAGGGCGGATGCGTCGCGGCCGCCGCCGGGCGGGCCGGGCATGGCGCGGTCAGAGCACGGGCAGCACCCGCGCCAGGCCGTCGATCGTACGCACCTGCACCGCACCGCCGAACGCTGCGACCAGCGCCGTGTGCAGCGCCGGGTCGTCGGCGTCGGCGTGTGCCCGCACGCGGCCGGCGGCGAGCACCAGCACGCGGTCGGCAGCCAGCGCCAGCGGCAGGTCGTGCAGCACGGTGACGACGGTGTGCGTCGGCGCCAGCCGGCGCGCCAGCCGCGCCAGCGCGACCTGGTGCGGCGCATCGAGGTGCGTCGTCGGCTCGTCGAGCAGCAGCACCGGCGCCTCGGTCGCGAGCGCGCGCGCCAGCAGCACGCGCTGGCGCTCGCCGCCGGAGAGCTGTTGCAGCCGCCGGCCGGCCCAGGCACTGCACTCGGTCAGCGCCATCGCGCGTTCGACCGCCGCCTCGTCCCGCGGCGCCATCGCACCGAACAGGCCGGTGTGCGGCAGCCGGCCCAGCGCGACCGTCTCGCGTGCCGTCAGCTCGCCCGTCGTGTCGCTACCCTGCGACAGCCAGGCCAACGCGCGTCCGCGCTCGTCCGCGGCCCAGTCTGCCAACGCGCGGCCGGCCAGCGCGACCGAGCCGCGATCGGGCTGCAGCAGCCCCGCGAGCACGCGCAGCAGCGTCGACTTGCCGGCACCGTTCGGGCCGACGATCGCGGTCCAGCCGGGGTCGAAGCGCGCGCTGACGCCTTGCAGCACCGGCCGCCCGCCGAGCCGCGCGTGGATCTCCGTGGCCTGCAGCCTCATCGGGCCGATCCCTGCGGCGACGTCTGCGTCGAACCCGGTGCCGAACCCTGCGCCAGCCGCCGTGCCAGCCGCGGGGTCGATGCCTCGCCGCACACGGCGGTGGGAGAGGGCCGGATGTTGAGCTTCATCGTCGTGCACCCCTTCATCCCAGCCCGCGCCGATGCAGCAGCCACAGCAGGTAGCCGCCGCCCAGCAGCGCCGTCAGCGCGCCGACCGGCAGCTCCTGCGGCGCCGCCAGCGACCGCGCGAGCAGGTCCGAGGCCAGCAGCAGCACGCCGCCGGCGGCGGCACTGGCCGCGATCAGGTAGCCATGGCGCGACGGCGCCGCGCGGCGCACCAGGTGCGGCGCGACCAACCCGACGAAGGCCACCAGCCCGGCCTGCGAGACCGCCAGCGCGGTGGCCAGCGCGAGCAGCGCGACCAGCGCCAGCCGCAGCCGCGCCAACGGCAGCCCGAGCGTCGCGGCGGTGTCCTCGCCCAGCGTCAGCGCGTCCAGCGCGCGCGCCAGCCGCAGCGCCGGCGGCAGCAGCAGCGCCAGCCCGGCGCCGAGCAGCGCGACCGCCGGCCACGCGAGCAGCGCCGTGCTGCCGAGCAGGAAGGCCTGCTTGCCGCGCAGCGCGTCGGGGACCCAGGTCGTCACGAGGTCGCTCGCCGCGCCCAGCGCGACGCCGACGACGACGCCGGCCAGCAGCAGCCTTAGCGTGTGCAGCGCGCCGCGCGCCAGCAGCAGCGTCAGCGCGACGCCGGCCAGCGCGCCGGCGAAGGCGGCGCCGACGATCCCGATCCGCGCCATCCACGCGGCGCTGGCGATCGTCATCGCCTGCCCGGCGATCGCGCCGCCGGCCAGCACCAGCACGACGCCCAGCGCCGCGCCCGATGCGGTGCCGAGCAGGTAGGGGTCGGCCAGCGGGTTGCGCAGCAGCCCCTGCGCGATCGCGCCGGCCATGCCGAGCAGCGCCCCGGTGGCGAGCGCGCCCAGCGTGCGCGGGGCGCGGATCTGGCCCAGGATCAGCGCCGCCTGGCCGTCGTCGGCAGCGCGCCAGGCCTGCCAGTCGGCATGCCAGGCCGCGAGCGACAGCCCCTGCGCGCCCGTCATCAGCCCGAGCAGCAGCAGCAGGATCGCCGCCAGCGCCAGCGTCCACGCGAGCTGGCGCCGGCGCCGCGCGTCGCGGTCGACGACGCCGTCGCCGGCATGGCCGGCGCGCAGCAGGGCGTCCGGGCGGCTCATGGGCGGCCCTTCGCGCAGCGTGCGAACGCGCCAGGCGGGGGCCATTGCCCGCTTCGCGGCGGCCGGGCGGGCGCGTTCATCGGACCCCCTGCGCCGCGTCGCGGCGTGGCGCGCGCGCAGACGCCAGCGCCGGTGCCGGCAGCGCCGCGATGCAGTCGGCGATGCGCGCCGCGGCCTCGCCCAGGCGCGGGCCGGGGCGGGTCAGCAGGTCGTAGGTCGCGCGCTCGAAGCCGCAGGCGCGGCCGTCGCGAAGCGCCGCCAGCGCACTCCAGCCGGGCCGGCGCGGCATCGCCTCGACCTCGTCGTGCCGCGCGATCACGAGCTCGGGCTGCGCGCGCAGCACGAATTCCGGATTCAGCGCCGGAAAAGGCCCGAGCCCGGCCGGCACGATATTGCCGATCCCGATCCGGGCCAGCGTCTGGCCGACGAACGAGGCCGCGCCGGCGGCGTGCGGGCCGCCGTCGACCTCGAAGTAGGCGCGCCGGCCGCGCCAGGCCGGCGGCACGCGCGCCGCTGCGGCGTCGAGCCCCTGCTGCACGCGCTGCCAGGCCTGGCGACCGCGCTCGGGATCGCCCAGCAGCGTCGCCAGCGCCAGCAGGCTGCGCTCGACGTCGGCGTGGCGGTCGGAGTCGAAGGCCAGCACGCGCAGCCCGAGCGCCTCCAGCCGCTCGGCCAGCCGCGCCGAGCGCGCCATCAGCACGATATCCGGGCGCAGCGCGACGACCGCCTCCGGCGGCGTATCGTCCAGCCCGCCCAGGCGCGGCAGCGCAGCGATCTCGGGCGGCCAGTCGACATAGCGGTCGATGCCGACGAGGCGCTCGCAGCCGCCGAGCGCGCACACGGTCTCGGTCAGCGAGGGCAGCAGGCTGACGATGCGCGCCGGCGGCGCAACAAGCCGCAGCTCGACGCCGCGGTCGTCGCGCACGCGGATCTCGGCCGCGGCCGGCGCCGCGGCCAGCGCCAGCAGCAGCGCCAACACGTGCGCCCACTGCGGCCAGCCGGGCGCGGCACCCCACACGCCGCGCGGCCGGCGCAGCCGCGGCTGGCGCCCGGGCCGGCGCGCGGGCGGGATCGGGGCCGGGGACAAGCGCGACATCGCCCGCGATCCGTCGTCAGCGTGCCCCGACGCGCAGCGTCAGCAACCACTCGCGGCCGGGCTGCTCGTAGCCGCGCACGGTCTCGTAGCGCTCGTCGGCGGCGTTGTTGACCACCAGCCCGATCGCCCAGCCCGGGGGCAGCGGCGCCGCTGCCCACTCGGCGCGCAGGTCCAGCGTGCGGTAGCCCGCCAGCCGCACCGTATTGGCGGCATCGTCGAAACGGCGGCCGAACGCGGCCAGCGTCGCGCCCAGGTCCAGCGGGCCGACGCGGCCGTCGGCCGCCAGCCGCAGGCTGTCCTCGGCGCGCCGCGGCAGCAGCAGCCCCTGCTGCGGGCTGCCTTCGGTGACGTTGCGCGGGTCGAGATGGTCCAGGCTCGCGGTCCAGCGCCAGCCGGCCCAGCGGCCCTCGGCGCTCGCGGTCCAGCCGCGCACGCGGGTGCGCGGCACGTTGGCCGGCGCCGGGCCCGGCGTGATCCAGCCGCGGATGCGGTGGTCGAACCAGGCCAGCCGCGCGGTCGCCGACTGCCCGGTCCACTGCAGCGCGAGCTCGCCATGCTCGCCTTCCTCGGGCAGCAGGTCGGGGTTGCTCCAGCCCGGGTAGTACAGCAGGTTGAAGCTCGGGGCGACGAAGCTGGTGCCGGCCGACGCGCTGGCGCGCCATGCGGGCGCGATGTCCAGCCCATAGGCGAGCGCGCCGGTGGTCTGGTGGCCGAACTGCGAGTTGCGGTCGCGCCGCACGCTGGCCTGCCAGTGGTGCGCGCCGGCGCGGCCGTTCAGCCCCGCGGCCAGCGCGTCGATGCGGCGCTCGGCTACATCGAACGGCACCCCCGGCTTGGTGACCGACTGCTCGACGCGCTCGGCGAGCAGCAGCAGCGTGCCGGCGCGCGTGGCCAGCGTGTTCTCCCACGCGAGCTGGCGCTGCACGGTGCCGATGGTGCCGATCTCGGCCCAGGGCGACGCGCTGGCCTGGGTCTCGTAGTCGTCGGTCGAGCGGCCGAGCTGGATCCGCGTGCGCCAGCCCGCCAGCGGCGTCCCGGCCAGCTGCAGCGAGACGCTGCCGCTGCGCAGCCCGGCGCGCGGGTCGACGCCGGGGGCGGCGAGGCCGTCGTCGGTGCGGGTGACGCCGTCGGCGTGCAGCGCCTGCAGCTCGGCGCGCCAGCCGGAGGCGAAGCGCCAGCCGAGCCGCGCGTGGCCGGCGGCCTGGCGCCAGCCGTCACGGTCGGGGTCGAAGCTGCCGAAGGGCTCGTCGGCGTTGGTCGCCGAGAAGCCGTCGGTGCGGACATGCTCGATGCCGCCGGCGAAGTCCCAGTCGCCGCTGCCGCCACGGCCGTGCAGCGCCAGCGCGCGGTGCGCGTGGCTGCCCAGCGTGGCGCGCGCGCCCCAGGCCGGCGCGGCCGCGCCGGCGCGGGTGAAGACCTGCACCACGCCGCCGACGGCGTCGCTGCCGTACAGTGCCGAAAGCGGGCCGCGGACGATCTCGATGCGCTCGATCGCATCCAGCGGCAGGCTCTCCCAGGCCGGCGCGCCGACGCTCGCGGAGCCGACGCGAACGCCGTCGACCAGCAGCAGCACGTGGCGCGACTCCAGCCCGCGCAGCGACAGCGAGCTGCTCTTGCCGGCGCCGCCGTAGGCCGAGAACTGCACCCCCGGCTGCTGCGCGAGCACCTCGGCCAGCGTGCGGCCGGCGGCGCGGTCGAGAGCGGCGCGGTCGACGACCGTGACCTCGGCCAGCGCCTCGTCGACGCGCGTCGGCGTCCGCGTGGCGGTGATGACGATCGACGCGTCGGACGGTGGCGACCCGGCGGCGACGACGGCGGGGGTCTGCGCCGCGAGCGGCAACGCGGACAAGGCGAGGCATGCGGCGGCCAGCGGGCGACGCGCGACCCCGAACGAGGAACTGAACTTGGACATGGATGGACCCGGGTCGACGCCCGGCAGCAAGCCGTGCGCGCCGGATCCCCCGCCGGCATGCACCTCACGGCGCGCCGCGCGCGGCGCGCCCCTATGCTGGCCGGTATCCGGGCTGGCGGAGACGACCCGTGTGTCCTTCCCAGGCGCCGCCCCGTCATCAAGACGAGGCCGCGCGCCCAGTGGAGCCCGACACGAGCGGGAGGGGCGCCGAAAAGCGCCGCCTCCGTCCGCTTACCGTTGCGGGGGCAGCTCAGGTTGGGTCGCCCGGCGCGAGTCCGCGCGTCCCTCCTGATTCCCGTTGAACTGCACCGCCGGGAGTCGGCGGTGCGAGCACCAGCGGGCCGATCATAGCCTCGAGCGACGCGGGCGCTTTCGATTTCAGACCTGACCCTCGCGCTGCTCCTCGCGCGACCCTCGCGCTGCTCGAGCCGGCAGCGCGGGTGGCGATCCCTACAATCCCGCCGTCTCGCGCCGGCCCTGCCACCGGCCCGGCCCATCTCGCCACCGACCGCCGCCCCGCCGGCCGCCCCGCATGAAAACCAACGCTTCCGTCTTCAAGGCCTACGACATCCGCGGCGTGGTCGGCAAGACCCTCGACGAGCGCTTCGCGCTGCACCTGGGCCGCGCCTTCGGCAGCGCCGCGCTGGCCGAGGGCGAGCGCGCGGTCGCGGTCGGGCGCGACGGGCGGCTGTCCGGGCCGGGGCTGGCGGCAGCGCTGGTCCGCGGGCTGAAGTCGACCGGGCTGGACGTCGTCGATCTGGGCGCGGTGACGACGCCGATGGCCTACTACGTCGCCGCCACGCGCGGCGAGCACGGCTGCCGCAGCGCGATCCAGGTCACGGGCAGCCACAACCCGAAGGACTACAACGGCTTCAAGATGGTGCTGGCCGGCCGCGCGATCCATGGCGACGAGATCCAGGCACTGCGCCGGCGCATCGAGGCCGGCGACCATGCGGCCGGCAAGGGCCGCAGCGCGCGGATGGACATCGTGCCCGAATACCTCGCGCGCATCGCCGGCGACGTCCGGCTGGCGCGGCCGATGAAGATCGTCGTCGACTGCGGCAACGGCATCCCGGGCGCGAGCGCGCCGGCGCTGCTGCGCGCGATCGGCTGCGACGTGCGCGAGCTGTACAGCGAGGTCGACGGCGACTTCCCGAACCACCACCCGGACCCGAGCAAGCCGGAGAACCTGGCCGAGCTGATCGAGACCGTGAAGGCGACCGACGCCGAGCTGGGCCTGGCCTTCGACGGCGACGGCGACCGGCTTGGGGTCGTGACCAAGGACGGCCGCATCATCTACCCCGACCGCCAGCTGATGCTGCTGGCGCAGGACGTGCTGTCGCGCAACCCGGGCGCGACGGTGATCTTCGACGTCAAGTGCACGCAACGTCTGGCGCCGGCGATCCGCGCCGCCGGCGGCGTGCCGCTGATGTGGAAGACCGGCCACTCGCTGGTCAAGGCGAAGATGCGCGAGGTCGGCGCGCCGATCGCCGGCGAGATGAGCGGCCACATCTTCTTCGGCGAGCGCTGGTACGGCTTCGACGACGCGACCTACACGGCGGCGCGGCTGCTGGAGATCCTGTCGCGCAGCAAGAACCCGAGCCGGGTGTTGAACGCGCTGCCGACCAGCCACAGCACGCCCGAGCTCAACGTCCCCTGCGCCGAGGGCGAGCATCATGCGTTGGTGGCCGAGCTGCAATCGCGCGTGGCCGATGGGCGGCTGACGTTTCCCGGCGGCGAGGTCGGCACGATCGACGGCCTGCGCGTCGACTGGCCCGACGGCTTCGGACTGATCCGCGGCTCCAACACGACGCCGGTGCTGGTGCTGCGTTTCGAGGGCCACACGAAGCGTGCGCTGAAGCGCATCGAGGCCGATTTCATGGCCGCGCTGCGCAGCGTCAAGCCGGACGCGCGGGTGGCGGCGGCGGCGCATTGAGCGCGGGCTGCGCCGCGGCGGTCGGCGGCGCTGGGGTGTCCGCTTTCGGTCCGTTGCAGACAGTCGAAGTCGGTTCTTCGCCCCTCTTGGCGTTCGACGTGCCAGCGCGCCAAGGCCGGCGGGCACCCTCCCACTCCATGCCCGGGGGCAGTGCCCCGGGCGCTCGCCAGGCACAAACAGTCCGCAGGACTGTTTGTGTCCGGGCTCGCTCCCCCGCCGTCGGCTGCGCCGCCGGCTCCTCCTCTACTTACGTGGGAGGGTGCCCGCCGACCTTGGCCTGCCACCGCCTGGGTATTCGACGGTCGAACACCGCTGCGGTTGCCCGCCGAGGACAGCGGGTGCCCTTTCCCGTAAGTAAAGGAGGAGCCGGCGGCGCCAGCCGACGGCGGGGGACATGGAGGGAAAGGGCACCCGCTGGCCTCGGCACGCTGGCACGTCGAACGCCTGACGAAGCGAAAGATCAACTTCGACGACCGTCGACAACGGGCGGATTGCGGAGATCCGAGACCCCTTGCGGCTGCCACCCAGTTCAGCGTGCATCGACGGGCCTGCCGTCCACTCAAGCAGCGGCTGTCCAGCCTGGCCGGCGCAGCACATGACCTTCCTTTACAGCCTCGCTGCGCATCTGTTGCGCGCGGTCGCCTGGCCGACGCTGTGGTGGCTGGGGCGCAAGACGCCGGAATTCCGCGAGCGCTGGGCCGAGCGGCGTGCGCGTGTCGACTATCCCGCTGCCTGGCAAGGCGGCATCGTCGTGCACGCGGTGTCGATGGGCGAGGTGATCGCCGCCACCCCGATCGTCGAGGGCCTGCTCGCTGCGCACCCCGGGCTGCCGCTGGTGCTGACCTGCACCACGCCGACCGCGTCGGCGCTGATCGGCGAGCGCTTCGGCGCGCGCGCGCACCATGTCTACCTGCCGTTCGACGCCCCGGGCGCGGTGCGGCGCTTCCTGGCCGGCACCGCGCCGCGGCTGCTGCTGGTGATGGAGACCGAGCTGTGGCCCAACCTGCTGCGGCTGGCGCAGGAGCGCGGCACCGCGGTCGTCGTCGCCGGCGCGCGGCTGTCCGAGCGCTCGGCACGGCGCTACGCGCGCGTCGCCTGGCTGAGCGGCCGCATCCTGGCGGACATCGACCTGCTGCTGGTGCAGGACGAGGCCACGCGCGCGCGCTTCCTCCTGCTCGGCGCGGCGCCGGCGCGCGTCCGCGTCACCGGCAGCCCGAAGTTCGACATCGCGCTGCCGCCGGACCTGCAGGCGCTGGCCGGCCGTTTCGGTGCCATGACCGCGGGCCGGCGCGTCTGGCTGGCCGCCAGCACGCACGAGGGCGAGGAGGCCGCGGTGCTGGACACGCTGGACGCGCTGCGCGCGCGCTGGCCGTCGCTGCTGCTGGTGCTGGTGCCGCGCCACCCGCAGCGCTTCGACGCCGTCGCCGCGCTGCTCGACCAGCGTGCCCTGCGCTGGCAGCGCCGCAGCGCGCTGGCCGAGGGCGAGGCCTGCGCCGCGGATGCCGCGGTGCTGCTCGGCGACACCATGGGCGAGCTGCGGGCGTGGTACGGCGCGGCCGAGATTGCCTTCGTCGGCGGCACCCTGGTCGAACGCGGCGGCCACAGCCCGCTGGAGGCGATGCCCTTCGGCACGCCGGTGCTGCACGGGCCGCATGTCTTCAACTTTGCCGAGGTGTTCGCGGCGCTGCGCGAGGCCGAGGCCGCGGTGCCGGTGGTCGATGCGGGCACGCTCACGGCGGCGGTCGACCGGCTGCTCGCCGACCCGCAGGCCGCGCGTGCGATCGGCGCCCGCGCGCGCGACTGGGCCGGGCGCCAGCGTGGTGCGGCCGATCGCAGCGTGAAGGCGATCGGCGCCCTGCTGGCGCAGCTGCCGCCGATGGTCGAGCGGCGCGAGGGCGGCTGGGTCTGGCGCGCCGACGCGGAGCGGCTGCGCGATGCCGGCCCGGCGCAGCTCGACCCGGCGCGATGGCCGCGGCGCGAGCCGGTGGACGGCAGCGGGCGCGGATCGGCGTGGTTCGTCGGTGGCGTGGCGGACGGCCGGGACGGCATCGAGGCGCTGCTGCGCCACTACCGCCGCGGCGGCTGGGCCGGGCGGCTGCTCGGCGATCGCTTCGCGCACCGGCGCGCCGCCGCCACGCGTGCGCTGGCCGAGTTCGCGCTGCTGCGCCGGCTGCGCGCGATCGGCGTCGCGGTGCCGCGCCCGCTGCTGGCCGGCGTGCGCCGCAGCGGGCTGTTCGACCGCGGCGACATCCTCGTCGAGCGCCTTGCCGGCGCGCGCAACCTGGTGCGAGGCCTGCAGGATGCGCCGCTGCCGGCGGCGACGTGGCAGCGCATCGGGGAGGCGATCGGCCGGCTGCACGCGGCCGGGGCCGATCACCGCGATCTGAATGCGCACAACCTGCTGCTGGTGCGCGACGCCGACGCAGGCGAGGAGATCGCGATCGTCGACTTCGACGGCTGCCGCGCTCGCGCCTCGGGGGCCTGGGCCGAGGCCAATCTGGCGCGGCTGCTGCGCTCGCTGCGCAAGGAGTCGGCGCTGGCGCGGCGTGCGGGGCGTGACCTGCACTGGGACGAGGCGCGCGACTGGCCGCCTCTGCTGCGAGGACGCGACACCGTGCGCGCCGCGGCGGCGGCCGCCGGGCCCACCGACCGCGCGCGCGCGTCGCGGTGGCCGGTATGACGGGGTGCCGCGGGCCGGGCGCGAAAGCGGCGCCCGGGCGTCGGTCCTTCGCATCCTCGCATTGGCTACGATCCGACGCTTCCGGGGCCGGCCGCGACCGCCCGTCCCGCGCCCACGACCACGGCGCCCGCCGAACGATGCCTTCGCCATGAACCCCAAGATCTTCTGCATCGGCTTTCACAAGACCGGGACGACGAGCATGCGGCGCGCGCTGGAGATGCTCGGCTACCGCGTGACCGGGCCGAACGGCACGCGCGATCCGCAGATCGCGAGCAAGGTTCACGCGATGGCCGATGCGCTGGTGCCCCAGTTCGACGCCTTCCAGGACAACCCCTGGCCGGTGCTGTACCGCTACCTCGACGAGCGCCATCCCGGCAGCAAGTTCATCCTGACGGTGCGCAGCCCCGAGACGTGGATCCGCAGCCAGGTGCGCGACTTCGCACGCCGCGAGACGCCGATGCGTCGCTGGATCTACGGCGCCGGCTGCCCGGAAGGCAACGAGGCGGTCTACCTCGAGCGCTACCGACGCCACAACGAGGAGGTGCAGGGCTACTTCGCAGGCCGCCCGCAGGCCTTCCTGCTGATGGACCTGCCCGGCGGCGACGGCTGGGACAAGCTGTGCGCCTTCCTGGGGCGCCCGGTCCCGGCCGAGCCCTTTCCGCGCGCCAACCCGGCCAGTCGTTCGCGCGCGCTGAAGAATACCGTCGCGCGCTGGCTCGCCGGCGGCAGGCCGGGGCCGGGCCGCTGAGCCGTCGCCGCGTCAGCCGTCGAAGCGGTAGCCCATCAGCGCGATCTCGTCGCGGAACAGCTCGGCGATGCGCAGGCGATCGTCGTCGCCGAGCACCTCGCGCGCGCTGCGCCGGTCGCGGCGGTACTGGGCCTTGAGCCGCGGCAGCTCGAGCGGCTCGGCGATGCCCCATTGCCGGCGCAGCGCGTCGAGCTCGCCAGCCAGATCCTCGAAGCGGCAGATGCGGTCGACCGCGACCTGGCCGTCGATCGTGTACAGCCCGATGCCGCGACGTTTGAGCACCTGAAGCTCGTCGGAGTGGATGAACGCGGTCAGGCTCGACCGGGACCGCTTGCGCTGCTTCCAGTGGTACAGCGACAGCACGCGGTCCCAGGGATCGCGCTCGAAGCAGAACTTGAAGTAGCTGCGCCAGCGCTCCTCGCCGAGGCGGGCGCGGATCTCGGCGGCCGAGATGTGGTTGTAGTAGCCCAGCTCCTGCTGGGCCCGGCCGCGCAACACCGCCGCCAGCGCCTTGCCGACCCCGACCTCGCGCATCGGAAACCGGTCGTGCTGCGGCCCCGGCAGGCCCAGCGCGCGGCGGATCTTTTCGTCGGCCGGCGACACCGGCGTGATGACGTCGTCGGGCCCGCAGATCCTGGCCAGCGCCAGTTCGATCGACGTGCCGGCCGTCTTGTTGGTCTTGATGAAGACGAAGCGATGCCGGTGCGAGATGATCATGCCGGCCTCTATCGCGGTGTGGCCGCCTGCGCGCCCGCCGCGGCACGGCGCGCGCGCAGGTACAGCCACAGCTTGCGGCGCGCGTCGAGCCGCAGCAGCGTGCGGCGCAGCGGGCCGACGGACTCGGGGTAGCGGCTCGGCGCGGGGTCCGGCACGACGTCGGCCAGACAGGCCTCCCAGCGGTCGTCGGGCTCGTAGCCGGCGGCGACCAGGTCCGGCGACAGCGAGCCGTGGAGCTGCTGCTGGGCCTTCACGCGCGGCAGGTTGTCGCGCCACAGGCCGACGCTGTCGGGGGCGATCGGGCGCACGCTGTGCAAGGCCTCCAGCGACGCGGCCGAGACCTGGGCATGCTCGTGGTAGTGCGAGAACGGGTGGCGGATGCGCAGCCAGGGAAACCGCGCGCAGAGCTGCCGCTGCGCCGCGTCGGGATCGGCGACGAAGTCCTCGTAGCGCAGCACCAGGCAGCGCGGGTGGTCGACGAAGTCGGCGGCCGCGGCCTGATTCTCGCGCCAGACGCGGATGTTCGTGTAGTAGCGGTCGCGGCTCCTGCCATGCCGGCTGACGATGACGTCGCGCGGGTCGCGCAGGAGGTAGACGACGTGGAAGTCGGGCACGGCGGCGAGCACCGCCGCCATCGACGGCGTGTCCTTGGGCCGCTTGGTCAGCAGCAGCTCGCCCGGCGCGGCGCGCCCCAGGTGGTAGCGCAGCTCGTGCTCGTGGTGCCGGTCGATGTGCATGCACGTGACCATCGCCTCGTGCAGCAGCGTCGTGCCGCTGCGCGGCGCGCAGGCCACGATGTGCAGGTGGCGAAAGCTCACGGCTGCGGCCCCCGCCGCCTCGCCGCAGCGGCCAGGACCCTCATCCGCGCACCGCCCCCGACCGCACGCGCCGGATCCAGCTGCGCAGCCGGGTCGTCCAGCGGCTGCCGGTGTAGCGCCCCTTGCTCACGTGCCGGATGCGGTAGGGCGGCGGCATGTCCAGCCCGACGCCGTCGCTGCGCAGCAGCCAGCGGAAGGCGGGGTCCTCGTAGGTCTTGCGCCAGCGGTCCGCCGGCCGCTGGTAGTACGCGATGCGCGCGCAGTAGCCGCAGGCGCGCGCGACGTCGCCGTGCGCGATCTGCATCGGCCCGGTGGCCTTGTGCAGCGGGTTGGCGACGAAGCGCTCGCCATCGATGTCGACCAGCCGCGGGGCCGCCGCCTGCAGCGCGGGATCGTCGTCGGCCAGCATCGGCGAGATGCGCTCGGCCTTCGGGTGCACGAGCGCGTCGCGTCGCCCCTGCAGCGCGTGCGCCAGGCCGTCCAGGCAACCATCGCGGAACATCACGTCGCAGTCGGTGAACCAGATCCAGTCGGCCGAGGTCGCCAGCGCCGCCCGGTTGCGGCCGATCGCGCGCCGGAACAGCTGCTCGCGCGGCAGCGGCTGCCAGTTCCAGCGCACGCCGGGGACCTGCTGCGCGCCGAAGAAGGCGAGCAGCTCGACGGTGCGCTCGTCCTCGGGGCAGTAGAAGACGGTCATGACGACGTTCGCCGCCGTCGGCGGCCATCGCACCAGCGAGCTGAGCTGGTAGGCCTGCAGGTGCGCGTAGTTCCAGCAGTGGCTGACGATCTCCAGCGTCAGCCGGCCGGTGCAGGCTGCCCGCCGGTCGACGGGCGGCAGGCCGGGCTCGACCCAGCGCGCAGGGACCAGGCCGCTGGCGGCCACGCGCAGCCACCAGCCCATCAGCCTGTCGCGCCATCGGTCAGGCCGCGCGACGCTGCTCATCGGGACGTCGACCGCGTGGTCGGCCGCAGGCGGTCTGGCGGCGGTAGCGTGGCGGCGCGGTCAACGCGCCAGCATGCCGTTGACCGCCTCCAGATCCCCCTCGGCCAGCGTCCCCGCCGCCTGCCGCAGCCTGAGGCCCCCGACCAGCACCTCGTAGCGTGCGCGCGCCAGATCGCGCTGGGTCTGGAACAGCTGCGTCTGCGCGTTGAGCACGTCCAGGTTGACGCGCACGCCCACCTTGTAGCCGAGCTGCGTGGCCTCCAGCGCGAGCTTGCTCGACGCCTCGGCGGCCTCCAGCGCGCGCACCTGCGCGGCCCCCGACTGCACACCGAAGAACGCCGTGCGCGTGCCCAGCGCCACCGCGCGGCGCGCGCCCTCCAGGTCGTTGCGCGCCTTCTCCTGCAGCGCCACCGTCTCCTTGATGCGGTTGCCGGTCGCGCCGCCGGTGTACAGCGGCAGGTTGAACTGCAGGCCGACCGACGCGTTGCGCGTGAAGCCCGACGCCCCCTGCGGGTACCGGCCGCCGTAGTGGGCGCCGCCGACCGACCCGACCGCATCCAGCGTCGGCCCCTCGGCGGCGCGCGCGCGGTCGACCTCGAGCTGCGCGATCTCCAGGGCAGCGCGCGCGCGCTCGACCACCGGGTGCCGGCCCTCGGCGCCGGCGACCCACTCGTCGGCGCCCGCGGGGGCCAGCGGCGGCAGCGTCACCGGGGCGCGCAGCGGCAGCGGCGCGACGCCCTGGCGGCCGACGAGCTGGTCCAGCGCGACGCGCGTGACCCGCAACTCGTTGTCGGCCGCGATCTCCTGCGCCTGCGCGAGGTCGAATCGTGCCTGCGCCTCGCGCGTGTCGGTGATCGTCGCCGTGCCGACCTCGAACGCGCGCTTGGCCGAGGCCAGCTGCTCGGCGATCGCCGCCTTGCCGGCGCGCGCGGTGGCCAGCGTGTCCTCGGCCGCGAGGACGTCGAAATAGGCCTGCGCCAGGCGCACGATCAGGTCCTGCTCGGCCGTCGCGAGCTCGGCCTGCGCGGCAGTCAGCGCGCGCTGCGCCTGCTCGATCTGGACCCGGTTGGCCGGGTTGTAGATCGACCAACGGCCGCCCAGCGCCGCCTGCAGCGTGTTGCTGTCGCCCGCGGAGAATTTCGGCGGGTCGACGTTGGCGGCGGTTGCGCCGGCGCTCAGGTTCGCCGACGGGCGCACCAGCGCGTCGGCCTGTGCCGCGCGGAAGCCCGCCGATTCGGCCTGCGCGCGCGCCGCAAGGTAGGCGGCGTCGAAGCCGCGCGCGGCCTCGTACAGCGTGCGCAGGTCCTGCGCGGCGGCACCCTGGGCGAGCACGGCGGCGAGCGCGGCGGCGAGGGTGAGGGCAGTGGTTCGCATGCGACGCATGGGCGGGACCTCGGTCTGTGAGAGGGTTCGGTGAGGGCTGCTTCGCTCGGGCGCGGCGCGCTCAGTAACGCGGCACCGACGGATCGACCTGGATCGACCAGGCGTCGATGCCGCCGGCCAGGTTGACGACGCGATCCCAGCCGTGGTGGATCAGGAACGCCGCCACCTGCGCGCTGCGCACGCCGTGGTGGCACAGGCACACGACGGGGCGCCCGCGCGGGATCTCGGGCAGCCGCGGCGGCACGGCACGCATCGGCACGTGCATCAGCTCGACCCCCGGCGGCTCGATCCGTGCGCGCGCCAGCTCCCAGGGCTCGCGCACGTCCAGCAGCACCGGCGGCGGCGACTGCGCCGCGAGCGCACCCAGATCCTGCGGCTGCAGCTGCGGGACCTGGATCATGCTCGCGCGCGGACCGGGGGCGGGCCGAACGTCAGAAGTGGAAGCGCGACGGCTCGGGGAACCCGGCCAGCCGCGGCGCGACGGTCTCGAACAGGTCGACCTCGGACCACGCGGCCTCGCCGCTGCGGGTGTACAGGCGCGCCATCATGACCGGCTCGTCGCCGACGATCGCCGCCAGCCGGCCGCCGACGCGAAGCTGCTCGAGCAGCGCGCGCGGCACCTCGGCCACCGACCCCGACAGGACGATGACGTCGAACGGCGCCTCGCCCGGCAGCCCGCGCGCACCGGCCTCGGCGCCGACCGTGCGCACCGCGACATTGGCCAGCCCGGCGCGCTGCAGCCGGTCGGCGGCCGCGCGTGCCAGCGCCGGGTCGCACTCCAGCGTGATCACGCGCAACGCGCGGTGGCCCAGCAGCGCGGCCATGAAGCCGCTGCCGGTGCCGATCTCGAGCACGGTCTCGTGGCGCTGCACCTGCAGCTCCTGCAGCAGCCGCGCCTCGACCTTGGGCTCCAGCATGGCGCCGCCACCGGGCAGCGGGAGCTGGGTGTCGACGAAGGCCAGGGCCTTGTACGCCGGCGGGACGAAGTCCTCGCGCCGGACCCTGGCCAGCAGGTCCAGCACGGCGCCGTCCAGCACGTCCCACGGCCGGATCTGCTGCTCGATCATGTTGAAGCGTGCGCGTTCGACATCCATCTCGATACCTATATGGGTATTGTCCCGCAAAACCCCTCGATTCTAGAAGGTGGCGCCGGCGCCGCGACGATGCCAGTGCCGCCGCACCCAGGCCGACAGGTCGTCCAGGTAGGCGTAGACCACCGGCACCACCACCAGCGTCAGCAGCGACGAGGTGACGACGCCGCCGATCACCGCCTGCCCCATCGGCGCGCGCTGCTCGGCGCCCTCGCTGAGCGAGAACGCCAGCGGCACCATGCCGGCCACCATCGCCAGCGTCGTCATCAGGATCGGCCGCAGCCGCACGCGGGCGGCGAACAGCAGCGCGTCGCTGCGCGCCATCGGCGCCGCGATCGTGCCGTCGGGCCGAGGCAGCCCGGCGCGCGCGCGGATCGCGAAGTCGATCAGCAGGATCGCGTTCTTGGTCACCAGCCCCATCAGCAGCACGATGCCGATGACCGAGAACATGTTCAGCGTCGAGCCGAAGACCAGCAGCGTCAGCACGACGCCGATCAGCGTCAGCGGCAGCGAGCTCATCAGCGCCAGCGGCTGCACGAAGCTGCGGAACTGGCTGGCCAGGATCATGTAGATGAAGACCACCGCCAGCGCCAGCGCGCCCAGCGCGTACTCGAACGACTCGGTCATGTTCTTCGTCGAGCCGCCGAAGACGACGCGGTAGCCCGGCGGCAGCGCGACGCCGTCCAGCACGCGCCGGATGTCGGCCGAGACCTCGCCCGTGGTCCGGCCCAGCGTGTTGGCGTCGAAGTTGATTTCGCGGTTGAGGTCGCGGCGGTTGATCTGCACCAGCCCCGTCGTCTCCTCGACCTCGGCGACCTGGGACAGCCGCACGATGCGCGGCGTGCCGTCGCTGCCCGGGGCCAGCACCAGCGGCAGCCCGGCCAGGTCCGCGACGTCGCGCCGCGCGTCGGCGGCGAGTTGCAGCCACACGTCGTAGGACTCGCCGTCGGGCGCGCGCCAGTTGCCGACCGCGCGCCCGGCCAGCAGCGTGCGCAGCGGTGCGGCGACGGCGCTCGTGTCCAGGCCGAGGTCGGCGGCGGCGTCGCGCCGCACGCTCAGCGCGGCGGTCGGCTTGTCCGGCTGCAGCGTGCTGTCCACGTCGACGAGCCCGGGCACGCCCGCCAGACCCTGCTCGATGCGCCGCCCCAGCCGCGCCAGCTCGTCCAGGTCCGGCCCCTGCAGCGAGAACTGCAGCGTCTTGCCGCCACCGAGGTCGCGCACGCCGATGTTGGTCACGGTGACGCCGGGGACGCGCGCGAGCGCGTCGCGCATCGGCACGACGAGGGCGTCGGCGCTTCGCGTGCGCTGGTCGCGGTCCACCAGCCGCACGTAGATGCTGGCCACATGGCGGCCGCGCGCGTAGCCGCTGTTGACGGTGACCACGGTGCTGCGCACCTCGGGGAGCGCGCGCAGCGCAGCGTCGACCTGGCGCGCGCGCGCCTCGGTCACCTCCAGCGACGTGCCGACCGGGGTGCGGAAGTTGATCAGCGTCTCCGAGAAGTCGGCGCGCGGGACGAACTCGGTGCCCAGCACCGGGATCAGGACGAAGCTGGCGACGAAGGTCGCGAGCGCCAGCGCGACCGTGGCCACGCGATGCCGCAGCGACCACGCGAGCGCATGCTGGTACAGCTCGGTCAGCGCGTCGGTCAGGCGCGAGAAGGCGCCGGTGACGCGGCCGATGCTGCGGTCGTAAAGCGTGCGCCGGCCGCCTGCGCCGCTGCCCTCGCCGCCGTGCCCGGCCTGCGGGTCGTGCCAGACCGACGACAGCATCGGGTCGAGCGTGAAGCTGACGAACATCGAGATCAGCACCGCGGCGACCATCGTCAGCCCGAACTCGTGGAAGAACTTGCCGACGATGCCGCCCATGAAGCCGACCGGCAGGAAGACGGCGACGATCGACAGCGTCGTCGCCAGCACCGCCAGCCCGATCTCGTCGGTGCCCTGCAGCGCGGCGTCGTGCGCGCTCTTGCCCATCGCGATGTGGCGCACGATGTTCTCGCGCACGACGATCGCGTCGTCGATCAGCAGCCCGACGCTCAGGCTCATCGCCATCAGCGTCAGGTTGTTGATCGTGAAGCCGAGCAGATACATGAACAGGAAGGTGCCGACGAGCGCGATCGGCAGCGTCAGCCCGGTGATGACGGTCGAGCGCCAGGAGTTGAGGAACAGGAAGACGATCAGCACCGTCAGTGCCGCGCCTTCGAGCAGCGTCGTGCGCACGTTGGCCACCGCGACCCGGATCGGCCGCGACGCGTCGCGGATGACCTCGGCGACGACGCCCGGCGGCGTCACGTCGGCGGCATCGGCGAGCGCCTGCCTCAGCCCGTCGACCACCGCCACCGTGTTCTCGCCCTGGCTCTTCTGCACCGACACCAGCACCGTGCGCTGGCCGTTCAGCAGCGCGATGCTGTCGGCCTCCTGCGGCCCGTCGACGACGTCGGCGAGCTGGCGCAGCCGGATCGCGCTGCCTGCGCGCTGCGCGACGACGATGTCGCCGAAGTCCTCCGGCCGCACCTGGCGCGCATTCATCTGCACCACGTGCTCGCGCTCGGCGTCGCGCAGGCTGCCCAGCGGCAGCTCCTGGTTCTCGCTGCGCAGCGCGGCGGCGATCTGCGCCGCGCCGATGCCCAGCGCCTCCATCGCCTGCGGCCGCGGGTGGACGTGGATGCGGCGCTCGACACCGCCGATCACCGACACCGCGCCGACCCCGCGCACGTTCTGCAGCCGCTTGGCCAGCACCTGGTTGGCCCAGGTGGTCAGCGCCTGCGCGTCGTGGCGGCCGTCGGGTGCGCGCAGCGCGATGTCCAGGATCGGCGCGCTGGCGGGGTCGAAGCGCGTCACCCGCGGCTCGCCGACGTCGTCGTCCAGCAGCGGGCGCAGCGCGGCGAGCTTCTCGCGCACGTCCTCGGCCGCCTCGCGGCCGTCGACGCTGAGCTCGAACTGGACGACGACGACCGCGCTGCCCTCGTACGAGCGCGAGTACGAGGTGTCGATCCCGGCCACCGTGTTGACCGCCTCCTCGACCTTGCGCGTGACCTCGCTCTCGACGATCTCGGGCGACGCGCCGGGGTAGTCGATCGAGACGACGACGGTCGGGAAGTCGACGTCGGGAAACTGGTCCACCGACAGCCGCTGCAGGCTGAACAGCCCGAGCACGACGAAGGCCAGCATGACCATCGTCGCCAGCACCGGGTTGGCGATCGCCACGCGGGTGAACCACATCGCTCGGGCGCGTCCTCGGCGGGGGCGGGGCGGGGCGGGGGGTGGTGGCTCGCCGGGTGACGTGTCAGCGCGCCGGCTGCAGCGTCGCCGGCGTGCCGTCGTGCGGCGTGCCGGCGCTGCCGCGCAGCACCTGCGCGCCGGGCTGGAGCCCGGAGACGATCTCGACCGCCGGCTCGGCGCCGCCACCGAAGTCGGCCTCGCCGCGGCGGCCGGGGTCGACCTCGCGGGCGCGGACGCGGCCGTCCTCCAGCGCCAGCACCTGCGGGCGGCCGGACTCGGTGCGCAGCGCCGACAGCGGCACGGCCAGCGCCCGGTGGCGCTCGGTCAGCACGACGCCGCGCGCGAACAGGCCGTCGCGCAGCCCGGGGGCGGGGTCGACCTCGAGGTAGACGGTGACGCTGCGCGTGCCGGGCTGCGCGCGCGGGTTGATCCGCACCACGCGCGCCGTCAGCGTCGTGTCGATCCCGTCGACCTGCAGCCGTGCCGGCTGGTCGGCGGCGATGCGTGCCGCATCCTCGGGGGCGACGGCGGCCTCGAGCTCCAGTCGAGACAGGTCGACGATCGCCACCAGCGGCGCGTTGACCGCCACCCGCTCGCCGGGCTCGACGTGCCGGCGCGCGACGCTGCCGGCCAGCGGCGCGACGACGACGGTGTCGGCCTGCGCCCGCGCCGCCAGCTCGGCCGCCGCCTGCGCCGCGCGCAGCGTCGCCTCGGCGGCGGCGCGCGTGGACGCGGCCTGGTTCAGCGCCGTCGCCGAGACGAATCCCTGTGCCGCCAGCGCCTTCTGGTCGTCGTGCGCGCGGGCGGCGATATCGCGCTGCGCCGCGGCCGCCGCCGCCTGGTCGCGCGCCTGGCGCAGCCGCCACGCGGTCTCGCGGTCGTCCAGCGTCAGCAGGCGCTGGCCGGCGCGCACCGGCTCGCCCTCGCGCACCAGCACCTCGCGCACCGGTGCCGCCACGCGCGCATTGACGACCGCGCTGCGCACCGCGACCAGGCTGCCGCTGACGGCGACCTGCTGCGCCAGCTCGTGCGGGGCGGCGGTGGCGACGTCGCCCGCCGCCAGTTCGAGCACCGGCGCGACCGCGGCCGGCGGGCCGGCGGCGTCGTCTGCAGGGGCCTGGCGACCACCGCCGCCGCAACCGGCCAGCGTCGTCGCCACGGCGGTCGTCAGCGCCGCCAGCACCATGCACGTGGTCCGCGCGCGCAGACTGCGCCCGCGGGTCATGGCTTCGCTTTCCGGGTGGTTTGGCCTGCCGTGTCGCGCGGGCGCAGTCCCTCGAGCACGAGGTCCAGGTGGACCTGCAGCAGCTTGTGCGGGTCGATCTGCGGTCCCTGGGCCGCGCACGCGCCGAGCGAGTGGCGGTGCAGCGCGAGGAAGATCAACGGCGCGATCAGCAGCTGCGCGACCTCGCGCACCGGGAGCGGCCGGAATTCGCCGCGCGCGACGCCGCGCTCGACCGCCTTCCACAGCAGCCGGTCCGCGGGGGCGGCGACTTCCTCGGCGTAGAACGCCGCCAGCTCGGGGAAGTTGCGTGCTTCGGCGACCATGATCTTGTGGATGCCCGCGGCCGGCGTGTTGCCGAAGCGCTCCCACCACACCTGCACCAGCGTGCGCAGCAGCTCGGCGGTCGAACCCTGGTAGCGCTCGACGATCTCCAGCCCCTCGGCGATCAGCGGCGTCAGGTTGTGCCGCACGACCGCCTTGAACAGCTCTTCCTTGCTGGCGTAGTAGAGGTACAGCGTGCCCTTGGAGACGCCGGCGCCGCGCGCGACGTCGTCGGTGCGGGTGGCGGCGAAGCCCTTCTCGACGAACAGCGCGAGCGCGGCGTCGAGCAGCTCCTGCGGGCGCGTGGCCTTGCTGCGGCGGCGCGGGCCCGTGGCGGCGGCTGGTGGCGGCGGCCGGACGGCGTCGCCCGCCGCCGGCGCGGCGCGACCGCTGCGCCGCCGCTCGGGCGGCGGACGCGCCGCGGTCGACCCGGCACGGCGGGCGTGGGCTTGCGTGGACGGGGGGCTCGCCATGGGTGACTGACCAGTCGGTCAGTAATATAGCCGATGCGCCGCGTCAGCGCCCGCGATCGTCACGGCGCCTGAACACCAGGTCCCACACGCCGTGTCCGAGCCCGATCCCGCGCGTCTCGAACTTGGTCCGCGGCCGCCACGGTGGGCGCGGCGCGTAGCCCGCGGCCGCGGCGTTGGCGAGCAGCGGCTCGGCCGACATCACCTCCAGCATCTGCTCGGCGTAGGGCTGCCAGTCCGTCGCCGCGTGCAGGTAGCCGCCCCGCGCGAGCCGGCTCGCCAGCAGGGCGACAAACGGCGGCTGCACCAGCCGGCGCTTGTGGTGGCGCTTCTTCGGCCAGGGGTCGGGGAACCACAGGTGCACGCCGGCGAGCGAGCCCGGCGCGATCATCTGCTGCAGCACCTCGACCGCATCGTGCTGGACGATGCGCAGGTTCGTCAGCCCCATCGCGTCGATGCGCCTGAGCAGCGCGCCGACGCCGGGCGGGTGGACCTCGACGCCGAGCAGGTCGTGCCCGGGGTGGGCGGCGGCGACCTGCGCGGTGGCGTCGCCCATGCCGAAGCCGATCTCGAGCAGCAGCGGCGCGGTGCGGCCGAAGACCGCCTGCGCGTCGAGCGGCTGCGGCGCATACGGCAGCACGAAGCGCGGGCCGAGCTCGGCCAGCGCGCGCTGCTGGCCGGGGCCGATGCGTCCCGGGCGCAGCACGTAGCTGCGGATCGGGCGGTGGGGCGCGGCCGGGCCGGGCGCAGCGCCCGCAGGATCGGCGGCCTGCGGGCCGTCGACGGGTCGGTCGGGGCGGGGCATCGGCCGGCATTGTGCCGTTGCCGATCGCCTGCAAGGCCGACGTGCCGCCGCGACGCCCGGCCTGGGTGCGCCGCCTGATGTATCCTCCGCCCCGGATCGGCCGCGCGTTCGCGCGGCCCGACGCGGGCGTCGTTCAATGGCAGGACCTGAGCTTCCCAAGCTCAAGACGTGGGTTCGATTCCCATCGCCCGCTCCACGGATGCGCGCACAGGGGTCTTCGACAGGTTTGTGCGCCGCGCCCGTGCGATGCCCGCAGATGGGTGAGCCGCGATGACGAGGCCCCGCGACCCCGAATCGACCGAACCCTTTCCCGCCGCGGCCTTCGAGCTGCTGTCGCACCGCACGGTGCGCGCCAGCGCGCTGACGCGCGGCCCCTGGGATCCTGGGCACCAGCATGCGGGGCCGCCGATCGCGATGGTCTGCCGCGCCATCGAGTCGGTCGCGCGCGACCACGGCCTGACCCACATCGGCCGGCTGACGGCCAACCTGCTCAGGCCGATCCCGATCGGCGAGCTGGAGATCGAGGTCGAGACCGACTACGCCGGGCGCAACGCCGCGCATTACGCGGCACGGCTTTGGGGGCAGGGCAAGGAGCTCGCGCGCTTCACGGCGCTGGCGCAGCGCGAGGTCGCCGCCGCGCTGCCCGAGACGCTGGACGGCCATCCCCTGCCGCGTGCCCCGCGCCCGGTGGCCGACAGCGCGCCCGGGCGCATGCCGTTCGGGCAAGGGGTGGCGGGGTATGCGGATCTCGTCGAGCTCCGGGTCGCCAGCGGGAAGCTGTTCCAGGGGCGCTGCGCGGCCTGGTTTCGCCTGCAACGGCCGCTGGTCGACGGCGAGATCCCGAGCCCCTGCCAGCGCGTCGCGGTCGCCGCTGACTCGGGCAACGGCGTGTCGGCGGTGCTGGACCTGGCGCGCTACAGCTTCGTCAACAGCGACCTCACGATCAACCTGCTGCGCCGGCCGCAGGGCGAATGGATCTGCGTCGACGCCTGCACGCTGCTGGCGCCCAACGGATGCGGGCTGGCGGAGTCACGGCTGTTCGACGAGCAAGGCCTGATCGGCCGTGCAACGCAAAGCCTGGCGGTTCGACAGCGACGCTGAGCCGGGGCGACAACGCCGCCAACCCCACGGCCGGTGTCCGCATCACGGCGTCCAGCATGAGAACGCGCTGCAGCGGGTTTGCGCTCCCGATCCGCTGCTGCCCCTCGATGGCACTCTTCTTTCGTACGCTTGCCACGACCTCGCGAGCCGAGGACGGCGGGTACCCTTGCCCTCCATGTCCCCCGCCATCGGCCTTGCGGCCGATGGCTCCTCCTTCACTTACGGTCAAGGGCACCCGCCGTCCTCGGCAGGCCACCGGGTTGGTCTTCGACCGTCGAATACCGGGGCGGTGGCGGGCCAAGGTCGGTGGGCACCCTCCCACGGAAGTAGAGGAGGAGCCGGCGGCGCAAGCCGACGGCGGGGGACATGGAGTGGGAGGGTGCCCGCCGGCCTTGGCACGCACGGTCGTCGTACGCGGCCAGGGGCAGACCGCGGGCCTGAGCGAAGGACTGCGACGGGTCGAGACTGGCCGCCATGAGCCGCGCGTGACCGGGTCGTCGAGGTCGACCCGCAGGTCGGGTCAACCATCGGGCAGGGCTTGCACCCAGCGCTCGATCGCCTCGCGCACCTCGCGCGGGCGTTCGGTCAGCGGCCAATGCTGGCACTCGACGTCTTGCAGCCGGACCTGCGGGCCGGCCAGCAGCGTGCGCATCGCGGCCGCATCGGCGAAGGTCGCGCCGCTGGACAGCAGGGCCAGCACCGGCACGCCGAGCGAGCGCGGCAGCGGCGCCGGGCGGAACATCTCGACCAGGTCCTGGAGGTAGACCGAGGTCGGCACATGCCGCAGGTCGGCGCGCGTCGAGCTGTAGCGGCGCACGAACTCGGCCTCGGCCTGCGGCGAGGCCAGCGCGCGGCGTGCCATCGCATCGAGCGCGCGCAGGTCCAGCGGCGGCAGCGCGCCGCGGTGCAGCCCGATCGCCGCCAGTGCGCGCGCCGCCGCGGCGGCCAGCGCGATCAGCGGCGAGGCGCGCGCCAGCCAGCGCCAGTGCCCGTGCAGCGCGGCACGGAAGACAGGGTCGATCAGCACCAGGGCCCGCACGTGCCGCGGGTGCCGCTGCGCGAGCTGCAGCGCGACCTGCGCACCCAGGCTGTGGCCGACGACGATCGCCGGGCCCGCCCGCTCGGCCTGCAGCAGCGCGGCGAGATCGTCGCACCAGCGCGCGCTGTCGATGCGCCGGCGTGTCAGCGAGCCGCCGTGGCCGCGCAGGTCGACCCGCAGCAGCACGTGCTGCGCCACCAGCGCCGTGTGCTCGACGAATTCGTCGTAGCGCGACAGGTTGCTCGCCAGCCCGTGCAGCATCAGCACCGGTGCGGCCGGCGCGCCGGTATCGGGCCGTCGCACCCGGTAGGCGATCGTCGCGCCGTCGGGGCGCGCGAGGCGGCGCGCCTCGTCGGGCGGGGCCCGCTGGGGGTCCGTCCCGCGATCGAGGTCCATCGCGCGGGGCCCGCGGCCGTCTTCAGCGCGCCGGCATGCCGTCGTCGCGCCCCTGGCCCAAGTGCGCCAGCGTGCGCGCGTCGGGCCGGCCGCCGCAGAAGGCGTCGAGGACGCGGCGGAAGACCGGCTGCTCCGGGGCGACGGCGTCGAACAGCGTCATGCACGAGCACAGCTTGAGGTCGTCCGGGCTGCCGAAGATGTCGTGCGCGCTGCGGCGCCCGGCCTGCGCGAGCACGAGCGTCGCGCAGCGCGCCAGCCGTGGCCCGAGCAATGGGTGGTGCCAGTAGGCGAGCGCCTCGTCGCGCGAGTCGATCCCGTAGTGCATCGCGGTCGCGCTGCGGCCCAGGCCGCGCAGCTGCGGGAAGACGAACCACATCCAGTGCGTGCGCTTGCGACCCGCGGCGAGCTCGGCGCAGGCGTGGTCGAAGACCGGCGCCTGGGCGTCGACGAAGCGTTGCAGCGGGTCGGGGGGCGTGGTCATCGGCCGCGGGCGAACGGCGCGATCGTAAGCCCGGCGCGTGCCGGCGCTCAGCCGTGGCTGCCGACGCCGTGCATGCGCCGCTGCGCCCAGCGACTGAGCACCAGCGCGGCCAGCATCCACGCCAGCGCCGCCAACCACAGCCAGCGCCAGCCGCTGGCGACGAACAGGGCGCCGCCTCCGGCGGCCCCGATCGCCTGCCCGGCGTAGATCGCCGAGGTGTTGAGTGCCATCAGCGCCGACGCCAGCACCGGCGCCGCCGCGCCCAGCCGCGCCTGCTGCGCCGAGTTCGACGAGAAGCTCCCCAGTGCCCACGGCACCAGCACCAGCGCCATCGCCGCGACGCCGCCGGCCCACGGCCAGGCGCAGATCGCCAGCGCCATCGCCGTCAGGCCGATCGCGACGCAGCGCGCCGGCCCGAGGCGGTCGATGTGGCGCGCCAGCAGCAGGTTGCCCAGCAGCGCGAAGACGCCGAAGACGAGGAACAGCGCGCTCGCCTGCGCCGGGCTGGCGCCGAGCACCTGGCGGTAGTACGGCGCCATGTACGAGAACAGCGTGAACTGCCCGGCCGCGCTGAGCACCGTCACGCCGATCACGGCCATCAGCCGCGGGCTGGCGAAGACCCCGCCCCACTGCGCGAGCGACAGCCGCGCCGGCCGCACGCCATCGGGCATCGTGCGCCATACCGCGGCCGCGGCCGGCAGGCTCAGCAGCGCGACCAGCGCGAAGGCCCAGCGCCAGCCGGCGGTCTCGGCGATCCACGACGAGATCGGCAACCCCGCGACCGAGGCCAGCGACCAGCCGAGGAAGACGAACGCGATCGCGCGCCCGCGCTGCGCCGGCGGCACCATCACGCTCAGCGCCGCCGCCGCCTGTGGCGTGAACGCGGCCGCGCTCAGCACGCTGGCGGCGCGCACCGGCAGCAGCGACGCGTAGTCGGGCATCAGCGCCGCCAACGCATGCCCGATCGCGTACCACAGCATGGCCAGCGTCAGCATGCGGCGGCGGTCGGCGCCACCGGCCAGCGCCGCGATCAGCGGCGCGCCGACGGCCATCACGACCGCCGAGACCGCGACCAGCTGCCCGCCCAGGGCCACCGAGACCTGCAGTTCGCGCACCAGGTCGTTCAGCGCGCCGGGGGCGACCATCACGCCGCAGCCGATCGCGAAGTTGCCCAGCAGCAGCGCCCACCAGGCGGGCGGCGCGCTCAACGCATCACCTTCAGCGCATCCGGGTTGACGATGCCGGTGGGCCGTCCCTCGATGAACGCGACCACATGGTCGAACGCGGCGCCGAACAGCCGCTCGTAGCAGTCCAGCTCGACGTAGCCGATGTGCGGCGTGCACACCGCGTTCTCGAGCCGCAGCAGCGGGTGGCCCTGCAGGATGGGCTCGCTGTCGAAGACGTCGACCGCCGCCATCCCGGGCCGGCCGCGGTTGAGCGCGGTGACGAGTGCGTTGTCGGCCACCAGCTCGGCGCGCGCGGTGTTGACCAGCAGCGCGGTCGGCTTCATGCGCAGCAGGTCGTCCAGCGTCACCGCGTCGCGCGTCGACTCGACCAGCCGCAGGTGCAGGCTGAGCACGTCGGCGTCGTCGAACAGCGCCTGCTTGCTGGCCGCCGGGGCGTGACCGTCGGCCAGCGCCTGCGCACGCGAGGTCTCGCTGCCCCACACCCGCACCTGCATCCCGAACGCGCGCCCGTAGCCGGCGACGAGGCGGCCGACGCGGCCGTAGCCCCAGATCCCCAGCGTCTTGCCGCCGAGCACCTGCCCGATGCCGAAGTTCGGCGGCATCGACGCGGCCTTCAGCCCCGACTGCTGCCACGCGCCGTGCTTGAGGTTGCCGATGTACTGCGGCAGCCGCCGCATCGCCGCCATCGTCAGCGCCCAGGTCAGCTCGGCGGCCGCCACCGGCGACCCGGTCCCCTCGGCCACCGCGATGCCCAGCCGCGTGCAGGCATCGACGTCGATGTGCGGGCCGACGGGGCCGGTCTGCGCGATCAGTTTCAGCCGCGGCAGCTTCTCCAGCAGCTGGCGCGGGAACTGCGTGCGCTCGCGGATCGTGACCAGCACGTCGGCGTCGCGCAGCCGCACCGACAGCTGCCCGATGCCCTTGACCGTGTTGGTGAAGACCTTGGCCGGGTAGCCGGCCAGCCGCTCGGCGCAGCGCAGCTTGCGGACCGCATCCTGGTAGTCGTCCAGGATGATGATGTTCATGCCCTGCTGATTCATCGCCGGGCGATTGTGCCTCGCGTGCCATGGCGCCTGGCGTCACCTCCGGTACGGCGGCCGGGGCCGGCCCCACGCGCACACTGCTCGGCCGCCGGCTTGTCGAGCGAGGCCGGCCAGCCGATCGCCGGGCCGAGGATCGCGATCGGCGCAAGCGCCAGCAGGCCCTCGGCGACCAGCAGTGCGCCGAGGGCGCGGGCGCGCATCGGGCGGGGCGTGGACGACGAGACCGGCGGCTCGGACGTGGTGTCGGCGCTCGGGTACGGAAGCGGCTGGGGCATGGCGTTCATCGAGGTCTCCGGGAAGTGAGCACGGGACGCGCTCGTCGGCGCATCGACGAGGTGGATGTCGCGATGGTCGGTGGCTGCCCGGCGCGGTCTGGAGCGTCGCCGGTCGCAGGTCAGTGCGCGGCCTGCGCGCGGTGCCCGGTCGCGGTGCCGAAGCCGAGCTCGACCAGCGCCCGGCGCAGCGCCTGCGGCGGCGGCGTCTGCGGCAGCGGGCCGATGCGCGCCGTGAGCCGCGTGCCGTCGAGGGCGTGCGGCACCCGCCAGAGGTAGCTCATCTCGGCAATGGCTTTCATCATCGGCGCGAAGAATCCCATCATTCGGATGAGGCCCCAAGGCATGCCGCCGCGGCGCCAGCCGCGCGTGGCCACGACCGGCGGCGCGGCGCCGAGCTCGGTGGCGGCGGCCTGCACCGCGTCGAGCATTTCGGCGCCCGTCAGCGTGTGGCCGCTGAAGTGCAGCGTCTCGAAGGCCGGCGCGTTGCCCAGTCGTGCCCGCTCGGCCACCGCAACGAAGACGCGCGCGAGGTCGGGCAGGTAGGCCCAGGCGTGCGGCACGTCGAGCGGGCCGGGGTATACGAGCTTGCCGGCGGCGAGCGACTTGACCACCGCGAGGTCGAGCCACGAGCCCTGGCCACCGCCGTAGAAGTCGCCGGCGCGGATGACGACGGCGCGCAGGCGCCCGGCGCTGGCGCGGCCGGCGATCTCGGCTTCGAGATCGACGCGAAGGCGGCCCTTCTCGGTCGTCGGTCGCTCGGGCGTGTCCTCGCGCAGCACGGACGGCATGCCCTCGCCGAAACCGTAGACATTGCCCGGCAACATGAACAGTGCGCCGAGCCGCTCGGCGGCGTCGAGGCCCTGGCGGGCCAGCGGCAGCAGCAGCCGCGCCCAGTCGGTATAGACCGGGTTGACGGCGTGAACGACGACGCTGGCGCCGGCAGCCGCCGCGATGAGGGTCTCGGCGGCGTCGAGCGCGACCGCGAGATGCCTGGCCCCCTGCGGCAGGCCGGCCGGCGCGCGACGCGCCTGCGCCAGCACGGTCCAGCCCGCGGCGGCGAAGGCCGCCACCGCGGCGGCGCCGAAGCGCCCATTGGCACCGAGAACGAGAGCGATGGGACTCGACACGGGGGGGCTCCTTGCAGCGATCCGAGGCGACTTCGATGGCCTCACTGTGAACCGCGGCGAGTCATTCGACAATTGCCGAAGCCCGCAAGCGAGCTATACATTTGTGTATGGTTCAAGCCCTACGTGGCCGCGCTGGCAGCGACTCGGCCGAGGGAGGCAGCGGCCGACCCGCAGGCCCACCCGAGGGACCCGGCCGGCCCAGCGCTGCCGGGGATCGCGGCTTCGACTGGTCGCTGGTGCAGAGCTTTATCGCCGTGCTCGACGCCGGCAGCCTGAGCGGCGCGGCCAAGAAGCTCGGTGCGCAGCAGCCGACGCTGTCGCGGCAGGTGGCAGCACTGGAGGCTCAGCTCGGTGCGCCGCTCTTCGAGCGCACCGGCCGTGGCGTGGCGCCCACCGCGCTCGCGCTGGCGATCGCCGACGACGCGCGCGCGATGCAACGCGGCGCCGAGCAGTTGCAGCGACGCCTGGCGCGCCAGCGTTCACGCACGGGCGGCACCGTGCGCATCACGACCAGCCAGGTCGCGGCGAGCTACCTGCTGCCGCCGGTGCTGGCCGCGCTGCAGGCGGCCGAGCCGGGGATCGAGGTCGAGCTCGTCGCGTCGAACCAGCTGACGAACCTGCTTCGCCGCGAGGCCGACATCGCGGTGCGCATGGTGCGCCCGGCGCAGGCCTCGCTGGTGGCGAAGAAACTCGCCGACATCGCCATCACGGCATGCGCGCACGAGCGCTACCTCGCGCGCGCCGGCGCGCCGCGACGACCCGACGAACTGCTGCGCCACCGTCTCGTCGGCTACGACCGCGACGACGCGCTGCTGCGCGGGTTCGCGGCGATGGGCGCTCCGATCGGGCGCGAGCACTTCGTGCTGCGCACCGACGACCAGCTCGCCTACGGCCGCCTCGTCGCGGCCGGGGCGGGTATCGGCTTCGTCGCGGCTTACAACCTACGTTGGCTGCCCGGGGTGGTGCCGGTGCTGCCGATGCTGAAGATCCCGCCGCTGCCCTGTTGGCTGGCGGTGCACCGCGAGATCCGTGGCAGCGCGCTCGTGCGGCGCGCGTTCGACTTCCTCGCCGAGGCGATCCCGCGTGAGTTGGCGGCGATGCAGGCCACGCTCGCGCAGACGTCCACGGCGCCCGCGTCGCTGCGTCACCCCGAGCAGCACGGGAGCCACTCCATAAGACAGTGAGCGTGCCGGCCCGGCGTGTACGGCCCAGGCGCCCCGTGATCCGCCATGTCGGTCTTCGCCCAGATCACGTTGAGCAACCGACCTCTGGCCATTCGTTCGAGCGCAGACAACTCTCGCGCGCCTGAAGAGGGCCCGCTTCAGCGTGCGCCTCCATCCGGCCGCAGGTGGCGCGCCGCGCGCGGCGACAGCGCGCCGGGGAAATACATCGCGGTCAGGCTCTTGCTGTGCACCGGCGAGAAGCCGGGGGCGGCGGCGTCGGCCTCGTCGCCGTGGCGGCGCCAGTCGCGGACCCAGAAGATGTCGTCGCACAACTCCAGCAGCCCCATCGTCTCGCGGTCGCCGACGAGCACCCCCTGCACGCGCAGCCCGAGCCGCTCGCGCGCGGCGTCGAGCAGCTCCAGCGTCGACGGCATGCAGCCGAACTCGCCGTCGCTGACGAGCAGCATGTCGGCGCTGCGCCAGCCGGCCTCGTGCACGCGCGCGACCGCGCGCTCGACCGGCGACTGCAGGTCGGTGCCGCCGTCGAAGCCCTGGCCCATCAGGTCGAGCAGCGCATCCAGCCCGCCGGCGTCGGTGCCGAGCGCGCGCTCGACGATCTCGCCCTCGCCGCCGAAGGCGATCAGCACGCAGCCGCGCCGCTCGCGCTGCGCGGTGGCCAGTGTCTCCAGCACGACCGCCTTGGCGATCGTCTCCGGCGCGCCGCGCATCGACCCCGAGGTGTCCAGGCACAGCACGATCGGCCCGCGCTCGCGCCGCTCGGGGCGTGGCGGCGCGCTGCCGGCGGCCGGCGGCGCGAGCGGGTCCGGGCGCCAGTCGCGCAGCACCGCCTCGCTGTCGTAGGCGAGCAGCCTCGCCTCGGCGTGGCGCGCGCGCCAGAGCTTCTTCAGCAGCGGGTGGTGCAGCATCACCGCCTCGGACGCCAGCATGCCCTCGATGCGGCCGCTCAGCCGGATCCCGCGCAGCTCGCCCGGCAGCCCGGGCAGCCGGGTCTCGACCGCCTTGACGCCGAATCGCCGCGGCGGCGTCTCGGCGGGCGGCGGCTCCTGCGCCGGGGCGTCGCCGGCGCGCTCGGCGCGCCCCAAGCGGCGGATCAGCGCGACCAGCTCGGGCAGCCGCGCCAGCGCCAGCTGCGCGCGCCGCGCGGCCTGCCACTCGCGGCCGCGCAGCCGGCCGCGCAGCCGGTCCCACTGCAGCGCGCCGAGGTCGCCCAGCCCCTGCAGCAGCGCCAGCGCCTCGTCCCAGTCGCCGCGCTCGGACTCCCACTGCGCGCGCAGCTCGGCCGCGGCCTGCGCGATCGCGTCGGCGCGTGCCAGCCGCGGCTGCAGGTCGACGATGCGGTCCAGGTGCCACAGCAGGGTGGCCAGCACCACATCGACGAGCGCGGGCAGCGCGCGGCAGGCGCTGGCGACCTCCTGCGCGGCGGCGACGGCGCGCATCGCGGCCATCGCCTGCGCATCGCCGAGGTCGGCCTCGGGCGGCGGCAGCCGGCCGGCAGCGAGCGCGGCGCGCCAGCGCGCGAGGTCGGCGAGCCGACGCGGCGGCGTGCCGCAGGCGGTCGTCACGGCGGCGCGGTGCAGGGCTGGCGGCAGCGCGGCGAGCAGGTCGTAGGGGGCTTGACGCGCGTTGCCGGCACCGACGGCGGGCAGGTGCGTCCACGGTCGACCGCCAGCGGCGCAGGCGCCGACCGCCAGCAGCGCGGGGCCTCGGCTGCAGCGCATCGTCCTGCGCGGCGCGCAGCCGCCGTCGCGGCAGGCCGCGAGCCGCGCGCGCATCGCATCCAGCCGCGCCAGCGTCGCGTCGAGCTGCGCCATCCAGCGCGCCGCGCGTGCCGGCGGCAGCCACAGGCGCGCGGCCGCCTGCGCCGCGAGCGCGTCGCGGCGTGCCGCACGCTCGGCGCGCACCGCGCCCAGTCGATCCAGCGCCTGTCCGGCCTCGGCGACGCGCGCGGCGACGTGCACCGGGCTCCAGCGCCGCTGCTGCGAGCGCTCCAGCCGCGCCGAGACGATGCGCATCGATCCGGCCTCGGCCTCGCGTGCGCCGGCGGCGCGCGCCAGCGCGAGCTTGCCGGCGCTGGCGTCGGCCTCGTCGGCGGGTGCGCGGCGCTCGACCTCGAGCTGCTGCTCGAAGGACTCGGCGGCGCGATCGAACCACGGCAACGGGTCGTCGGCGAGGTCGAGCAGCGAGCGATCGACCCAGTCGCGCAGCGCGGCGACGCTGTCGGCGTCGTGGCCGGCGACATAGGGCGCGAGCCACAGGTCCAGCCGCTCGACCTCGCGCCGGCCCTCGGTCGCGGCGGCGGTGCGCAGCAGCCCGACGATGCGCCGCCAGCGCCGGTCCGAGACCGCCAGCCCGCGCTCGGCCGCCGCCGCGCGCAGCTCGGCCAGCGCGGCCAGCGCATCGGCCGACAGCGTCACCGCATCGGCGGCGGCGCGCACCGCGGCGCGCTCGGCCGGCGTCAGCGGCGCCGGGCCGTCGGCGGCGCTGCCGTCGCGCCCGGTCAGCAGCGCGGCGAACGACGCGTCGCCGACGGGTGCGACCGGTACGCGCAGCAGGAAGCGGTCGTGGAAGGCGAGCAGCGACTCGTCGGCCGGCGCCTCGTTGGTCGCGCCGACGAGGCTGACCAGCGGCGTCGGCCGGCGGCCGCTGCCGTTGTCGAACTCGCGCTCGTTGAGCAGCGTGAGCAGCGCGTTGAGGATCGCCGAGTTGGCCTTGAAGACCTCGTCGAGGAAGGCGATGCCGGCGGTCGGCAGGTAGCCGTCGACGAGGCGCTCGTAGCGGTCGTCCTCCAGCGCGACCAGCGACAGCGGGCCGAACAGCTCCTCCGGGGTCGAGAAGCGCGTCAGCAGCCGCTCGAAGTACGCGGTGCCGGCGAAGGCGCGGTGCAGCCGGCGCGCCAGCTCGCTCTTGGCGGTGCCGGGCGGGCCGATCAGCAGCACATGCTCGCCGGCCAGCGCGCCGAGCAGCAGCAGCCGCACCGCAGTCTGGCGCTCGAGCAGCCCGTCCTCGAGCGCGGCCAGGTGCGCGCGCAGCCGATCGCGCGCGGGCAGGGCGGCGGGGGTGGCGGCGTCGGGGCTCATGCGACGGTCCTCGCGGCGTCGTGCGCCGGGTGGCCGCCGCGAACGTCCGCGCCGCCTGCGGCCGCTCTTGCGCGCACGCTCATCGTCCGGCTGCGGCGACCAGCGCCGGCCATCCGGGGTAGTCGGCGCGCTCGAGGCTGAACTTGCGCGCGTTCGCGCCCCAGGGCGTGCCGGACTCGATCGCCGCCACCAGCCCCGCCGGGTCGCTGACCCAGGTGCCGCCGATGCGCGTCACGCCGCGGCGGAACAGCGCGTCGGGCAGGCAGCCGGCGCTCGGGCCGACGAGGGCGAAGACCTCGGCCCCGCGCACCGCGTCGGCGATGGCGTCGAAGCTGCGGTTGAGCAGCACGGTGCTGGTGGCCAGCACCTTGCGGCAGGGCGCGAGCGCGGCCGGGTCGAGCGTCACGGTATAGCCGTCGCGCTCGCCGACGAGATCGGCGCGCAGCTCCAGCACCGTCAGCCGCGCGCCGCGGGCGACGATCTGCGGCACCAGCGGCGGGAAGAAACCGACCATGCCGATCGCCTCGCCGGGCTGCGGGTCGAGCCCGGCGATCGAGTCGGTGGCCGAGGGCGGCGCGAAACCGGCGGCATCCATCAGGTGGCGCGTCAGCGCATTGACGGCGGCGAATCCGACCGCCTGCCAGACCGGGTCCGGGTCCTTCCAGCGCGCAGCCAGCGCCAGCGCATCGGCACCGGCGAGCGCGTCGTGGTGGCCGCCGGCGTCGAGCCCGGCGAGCGTGCCGCCGAGCAGCAGGTAGCTCAACCCCAGGCTGCCATCGTCGAGCGCCAGCGCGCCGAACTCGCCATCCTTGGACTGGCGCAGCGCGGCGGCCGGCAGGTGCAGCGAGCGTACGCGCGGCAGCTTGCGCCCGGCGAGGGCGGCGCGCAGGTCGGCGAGGATCTGGTCGGCGATCGTCATGCCGGCATCTTGCCAGCATCTGTCGCCAGGGGCCTTGAACCAGGACAGGCAGGCCCTGGCGGGCGTCGCGCAGCGGGCCCGGAATTTCCCGCGCCTGCGTGCCGGCGATGTGTCAGAACGGCGCGAAGCCGCTGCGCGGTGCGCTGTCGGGGAACAGCGAGTCGAGGCTGCGGCGCAGCATGCGGCGGCGCTGGCAGCAGCCCTCGTCGTCGCCGGCGAGGCTGGCGAAGACATGACCGCGCAGCAGCAGCAGGTCCTCGGGCTCCTCGGCGCGGCGCACCTGCTCGGCGAGCCAGCGCCCGCGCTCGTCCTCGAGGCTCGCGACCGCGGACATGAAGTCCTGCTTCAGGCCGACGAAGACGCGCCGCGCCGCCAGCCGGGCCAGGCGGTCGCCGGGCAGTCCGGCGCCGGGCAGGCCGGGTTGCGGCAGGAAGCGGCGCGGCTCGGTCGGGGCCTTGTGCATGGCGTGTCCGGATTGCCTCGTGCGGCCGCGGCTACAGCGGCGCGAAACCCGAACGCGGCGAGCGCGTCGGGAAGTGGCGGTTCAGCCGCGCCAGCCTCGCGTCGGCCTCGGCCTGGCTGTGCTGCAGCGCGACCACGCGATAGACCTCGGCGCGCAGGTGCCACAGGTCGCGCAGCGTCGGGCTGATCTCGATCCGGCGTACCAGCACGCCGGCCTCCGCGGCGGCGGTCAGGTCGGCGACCGCGGCGTGGAACTCCGCCCGCACCTCGGGCAGACGGCGCGGCGAGGGTGCGGTGTCCAGCGGGGAAGGAGCCATGATCCAGCACAGCGCGCGCTGCCACATCGAGTCCGGTGCATGGCGCAGCGACGGTGGGCGCACTTCGGTGCGCAGGCTGCTCGAGGCGGCCGCCGGCGAAGGCGTGCGGGTCCAGCGGCGCAGGGTGAGGGCGGTCATCGGCATGCAGCGGACTTCGGCCGGATCGGCCTCGTCTTGAGTCATTCTTCACACCGCGCGGCACGGCGAAGGCGCGAAATGCGCCGCCTGCGGGCGCCAGTTCGGGGCCAGTTCGGTGACCGCGCAGGCGCCGCGGCGTGGCCGCCGCGGCGCCGTCAGAGCGGGCCGTGGCTGCGCTTGCGCTCGGCGGTATAGGCCCACCAGGGCCGCGCCGGCGCGCCGCGCATGAAGTCGACCGCGGCCATGAAGACGTCGAGCACGCAGGGGTCCTGCCGCTTCCCGGTCGCGTTGCCGAGCTGGCGGTACATCGCGAAGGCATCGCACGCGGCGAGGTCGCGCGGGTGCGCGATGCCGAGCCGCCGCAGGTCGGCGGCGATGGCCGGCCCGACGTTCGGGATCTGCTCGAGCCGAACGCACCCGGCGGCGTCGCGCGCCTTGGCCGGGCGGCGCGCCGTCGGCGGCCGGGCCCTGGCGCGGTGCGGCGCGGCCGGCGCGCTCGCGTCTGGACTGCGGCGGCCCATCACACGAGCATGTGGTTGCGGATCAGCCCGACCGCCACGCCCTCGATCGCGAAGCCCTCGTCGCCGCGGCGCACGACGATGGGCTCGAAATCGGGGTTCTCGGGCAGCAGCTCGATGCCGTGGCGGTGGCGCGCGAGCCGCTTGACGGTGACCTCGTCGCCCAGCCGTGCGACGACGATCTGCCCGCTGCGCGCCTCGGCGGTCTTCTGCACCGCGAGCAGGTCGCCGTCGAGGATGCCGGCATCGCGCATGCTCATGCCGCGCACGCGCAGCAGGAAGTCGGGCCGGCGCTGGAACAGCGTCGCCTCGACGACGTAGGTCTGGTCGACATGCTCCTGCGCCAGGATCGGGCTGCCGGCGGCGACGCGGCCGACCAGCGGCAGCGTCAGCTGGGCCAGGCTCGGCAGCGGCAGCGAATATTGCTTGCCGTATCCTGCGGCGCGCGCGGCGTTGAGCGCGCGCAGCGTCTGCGGCTGCAGCCGGATCCCGCGCGAGGTGCCGCCGACGAGCTCGATCACGCCCTTGCGCGCGAGCGCCTGCAGGTGCTCCTCGGCGGCGTTGGCGGACCTGAAGCCGAGCTCGGCGGCGATCTCGGCGCGTGTCGGCGGCGCACCGCTGCGCTCGATCGCGCTCGTGACGAGGTCGAGCACCTGCTGCTGGCGCGCCGTCAGGCGCGGGCTGTCGGGGGCGGGATCTTGCATGGCGGGTCGGCCGCGGGGGCTGTCCATTTATCCAGATACTGTATTTTCATCCAGAGGGGCGCAGGATGCAAACCACCGTCGTCGTCGCCACCGGCGGCACCATCGCCGGAAGCGCGGCGCGCGCCGACGATGCCGTCGGCTATACCGCCGGCGTGCTCGACGCCGGCGCGCTGCTGGCGGCGGTGCCGCCGCTGGCCGGGCTGCCGATCGAGGCCGAGACGCTGGCGCGGCTGGACAGCCGCGACATGGACCACGCGACCTGGGCCGCGCTCGCGCGCCGGCTGCGCGCGCTGCAGGCGCGGCCCGAGGTCGGCGGCATCGTCGTCACCCATGGCACCGATACGCTGGAGGAGACGGCGTATTTCCTCCATCGAACGCTGCGCGCCGACAAGCCCGTCGTGCTGACCGCGGCGATGCGACCAGCGACGGCGCTGTCGCCCGACGGGCCGCGCAACCTGCTCGACGCGGTGACGCTGGCGCGCACGCCCGGGGTGCGCGGCGTCGTCGCGGTGCTCGGCGGCCAGGTGCTGGCGGGTGCCGAGCTGCGCAAGCTGCACGGCTGGCGCGTCGACGCCTTCAGCGCTGGCGACGCCGGGCCGCTGGCCTGGGTCGAGGACGGCATCGTGCGCGTGCTGCGCGACTGGCCGCGCGGTGAGGCGCTGCGCGAGGAGCTGCCCGACCTTGACCCTTCTCACTGGCCGGTGGTCGATCTCGTCACCAGCCACGCCGGGGCGCGCGGCGCGGTGATCGACGCGCTGGTGGCCGCCGGCGCGCAGGGGATCGTGATCGCCGGCACCGGCAACGGCAGCGTGCACCGCGAGCTGCGCGAGGCCGCCGCGCGCGCCGAGGCGCACGGCGTGCGCGTCTGGCGCGCGTCGCGCTGCCTGGCCGGCGGCGTCGTCGGCGCGCCCGCCGGCGAGCTGCCGTCGGCGGGCACGCTGACGCCGGCACTGGCGCGGGTGGCGTTGATGCTGGAGTTGGTGCCGAGGCCGGCTCCGAGCCCTTCTGGCGGCCGATGACGCGGCCTGCGGGCTCATACGCGTTTGCGTTCGATCAGACAAGGACTTGGTTGGCGGCGATTGACCGCCGCTGGCCGTAGCTGCCACTCACACAGTCGCCCTCACAGGTCTGACGTGCCACGACCGCGCGAGCCGAGGACGGCGGGTACCCTTGCCCTCCATGTCCCCCGCCGTCGGCTGCGCCGCCGGCTCCTCCTCTACTTACGGTCAAGGGCACCCGCCGCCCTCGGCAGGCCACCGGTTTGGTTTGCGACGGTCGAAAACGGGGGCGGTGGCGGCGGGCCAAGGTATTCGACGGTCGAGTACCCCGGCCGTTGCCCGCCGAGGGCAGCGGGTGCCCTTCCGCGTAAGTAAAGGAGGAGCCAGCGGCCGTAGGCCGGTGGCGGGGGACATGGAGCGGAAGGGCACCCGCTGGCCTCGGCTCGCGCAGGTCGTCGAATGCCACATGCGAGCAGGCCGTCAAAGACTGCAAGGAACCGTTCGCGGCCGTTCGACCGCGGGCGCAAGTCGAAGGCTTGAACGCGATCCCGTATCAGCCTGTCTTGGCGGGCCTTGGGCTCACCCCGCCTCGATCGCGTCGAGCTCGCCGTGCAGCTCGAGCCAGCGCTCCTCGAGCATCGCCGTCTCGGCCTGCACATGCGCGAGCCGGCGGCCGAGCTCGGCGTAGTCGGACGCTGGCGTGGCCGGGTCGGCGAGTGCGACCTCGACCTCGGCCTTCTCGGCCGCGAGCGCGGCCAGCCGGTCGTCGATGCGCTTGATCTCGACGCGCAGCGGCCGCGTGCGCTCGGCGAGCCTGGCGCGCGCCTGCTTGGCGGTCTTGCGCTCGTCGCGGCTGCCGGCCGGCGTCGGCTGCGCCGCGGCCGAGGCCGCGGTACCCGTCTTCGTTGCGGACTCGGCCGCGGCGCGCGACTTCGCCACGGCAGCGGCCACGGCCGGCGCGGGCACCGCGGCCGGCTCTGTCGCCCGCGCGCGGCAGCGGCGGCGCCGGCAGCCCGCGCTGCGCCGCGCGCGAGACCTCGAGCAGCCAGCGCTGGTAGTCGTCCAGGTCGCCGTCGAAGGGCTGGACAGCGCCGCCGGCGACGAGCCAGAACTCGTCGCAGACCTCGCGCAGCAGCGCGCGGTCGTGGCTGACCAGCATCACCGTGCCGTCGAACTCGTTCAGCGCGATCGACAGCGCCTCGCGCGTGGCCAGGTCGAGGTGGTTGGTCGGCTCGTCGAGCAGCAGCAGGTTGGGGCGCTGCCAGACGATGGTCGCCAGCACCAGCCGCGCGCGCTCGCCGCCCGAGAGCGTGCCGACGCGCTGGTGCACCATGTCGCCCTCGAAGCGGAACTGGCCGAGGAAGTTGCGCAGCGCCTGCTCGCGCGCCTCGGGGCTGTCGGGGGCCGTCTCGCGCGCCAGCCGCACCATGCGCTGCAGCGGCGTGTCGTCCTCGCCGAGCAGGTCCATCTCCTGCTGCGCGAAGTAGCCGATCGCCAGCCCCTTGCCCTCGACGATGCGGCCGGCCAGCGGCGGCAGCACGCGCGCGATGGTCTTGACCAGCGTCGACTTGCCCTGGCCGTTGGCACCCAGGATGCCGAGGCGCTGGCCGGCGAGCACGGTGCGGTCGACGCCGCGCACGATCGGTGTCGCCCCGTAGCCGGCGGCCACGCCCTGCAGCGACAGCATCGGGTTGGGCAGGCTGGCCGGCGCGCGGAACTCGAAGTCGAACTCGCTTTCGGTCAGCACCGGCGCCAGCCGCTCCATGCGCGCCAGCGCCTTGACGCGGCTTTGCGCCTGGCGCGCCTTGGTCGCCTTGGCCTTGAAGCGGTCGATGAAGCGCTGCAGGTGGGCGATGCGCTCCTGCTGCTTCGCCAACGCGGCCGTCTGCTGCGCCAGCCGCTCGGCGCGCATCTCCTCGAACGCGGTGTAGGGGCCGCCGTAGCGCGTCAGCGTCGCCTGCTCCAGGTGCAGCGTCACGCGCGTCACGGCGTCGAGAAACTCGCGGTCGTGGCTGATGACGATCAGCGTGCCGGGGAAGCGCTGCAGCCAGGATTCGAGCCAGACCAGCGCGTCGAGGTCGAGGTGGTTGGTCGGCTCGTCGAGCAGCAGCAGCTCGGCCGGGTTCATCAGCGCGCGCGCCAGCTGCAGCCGCATCCGCCAGCCGCCGGAGAAGCTCGTCACCGGGGCGTCGAGCTGCGCGCTGGCGAACCCCAGCCCGAGGAGCAGTGCCTGCGCGCGGGCGCGGGCGTCGAAGGCGCCGGCCTCCTCGAGCGCGAGGTGGGCGTCGGCGATCGCGTGGCCGTCGCCGGCGGCCTCGGCGGCGGCCAGCCGCGTGCGCGCCGCCTGCAGCGGCTGGTCGCCCTGGAGCACGAAATCGGTCGCGCCGTCGTCGGTCTCGGGCATCTGCTGCGCGACCTCGCCGATGCGCCAGCCGGGCGGGACCTCGGCGTCGCCGGCGTCGGCGTGCAGCCGCCCGGCCAGCAGCGCGAACAGGCTGGACTTGCCGGCGCCGTTGCGGCCGACCAGGCCGATGCGCTCGCCGGGGTTGATCGTCACGCTCGCGCCTTGCAGCACGACCTTGCTGCCGCGGCGCAGCGTGAGTTGTCGCAGCGTGATCATGCGCGGCCCTTGCGCCCGGCCGCCGGCGTGGAACCGTCGCTCCGTATTGCGGTGGCTGCGTCGCCTGCCAGCGCCTCGCGTGTCAGCAGCAGCACCTGGTCGTCGCCGGCGCTTGTCGGCAGCCAGACCGCCTCCAGGCGCGGGAAGGCGGCGTCGAAATGCGCGCGCTCATGGCCGATCTCGAGCACGAGCACCCCCTGCGGGCCCAGGTGCGGCGCGACGCCGGCAAGCAGCCGCCGGACGAAGTCCATGCCGTCGCGGCCACCTTCGCGGTTGCCGTCCAGCGCCAGCGCCGGCTCGGCGCGGTATTCGGGCGGCAGCGCGTCCATCGCCACCCGGTTGACATAGGGCGGGTTGCACAGGATCAGGTCGTAGGCGCCGCGCGCGGCCGCCAGGCCGTCGCCCTGGCGCAGCGTGACGCGGCCTTCCAGGCCGTGGCGGCGGACGTTGATCGCCGCCACCGCGAGCGCATCGGGGCAGAGGTCGGCGGCGTCGATGGCCAGCGCCGGCCAGGCCAGCGCCGCCAGCACCGCGAGGCTGCCGCCGCCGGTGCACAGGTCGAGCGCGCGCGCCGCGTCGGCGGCCAGCCAGGCGTCGAGCGTGCCGTCGGCGATGACCTCGGCGATCAGCGACCGCGGCACGATGACGCGCTCGTCGACCGTGAACGCGACACCTTGCAGCCAGGCCTCGCCGGTCAGGTAGGCGGCGGGCTTGCGGCTCGCGATTCGCGCATCGACCAGCGCGCGCACCGCGGCCTGGCCGGCGGTGTCGACCACACGCGCCGCCACCGCGTCGAGGTCGTCCAGCGGCAGGTCGAGCCGCCACAGCACGAGCCACGCGGCCTCGTCCCAGGCGTTGGTCGTGCCGTGGCCGAAGGCCACGCCGGCGGCGTCGAGGCGCGCCGCCGCGTCCTCGACGAGCTGCAGCACGGTCGTCACGGCGCGAGCAGGAAATTGGCCAGCGTGCGCCGGTAGACCGCCGCCAGCCGGTCGATGTCGGCCAGCTCGACATGCTCGTCGACCTGGTGGATGCTGGCGTTGACGGGGCCGAACTCGACCACCTGTGGGCAGATGCGGGCGATGAAGCGGCCGTCCGAGGTGCCGCCGGTGGTCGACAGCTCGGGCACGATGCCGGTCTCGGCCTCGATCGCGGCCGCGAGCGCCTGGCTCAGCGTGCCGGGCGGGGTCAGGAAGGGCTCGGCGCCCAGCGTCCAGGCGATCGTCGCGTCGACGTGGTGGCGATCGAGGATCGACCGCACGCGCGCCTGCAGCGCCGCCGGCGTCGACGCGCTGCCGAAGCGGAAGTTGAAGTCCAGCACCAGCTCGCCCGGGATCACGTTGCCCGCGCCGGTGCCGGCGTGGACGTTGCTGACCTGCATCGTCGTGGCCGGGAAGAAGGCGTCGCCGTCGTCCCAGCGCTGGACGACCAGCTCGGCCAGCGCCGGCGCCAGCTCGTGCACCGGGTTGCGTGCGAGCTGCGGGTAGGCGACATGGCCCTGCACGCCGCGCACCACGAGCCGCGCCGACAGCGACCCGCGGCGGCCGTTCTTGACCGTATCGCCGAGACGCGCGACCGAGGTCGGCTCGCCGACGATGCAGGCGTCGAGTGGCTCGCCGCGCCGCTGCAGCCACTCGACGACGCGCACCGTGCCGTCGACGGCCGGGCCTTCCTCGTCGCTTGTCAGCAGCAGCGCGATCGTGCCCGGGTGGTGCGGATGCGCGGCGACGAAACCCTCGGCGGCGACGACGAAGGCGGCGATCGAGGTCTTCATGTCGGCCGCGCCGCGGCCGTAGAGCCGCCCGTCGCGCTCGGTCGGCACGAAGGGGTCGCTCGCCCAGCGATCGCGCGGGCCGGTCGGCACGACGTCGGTGTGGCCGGCGAAGACGATCGTCGGCCCGGGCGCGCCACCGCGGCGCAGCGCCCACAGGTTGCTCACGCGCGCGGCGTCGGGGCCGGCGGCGATCGACTCGCAGTCGAATCCTGCGGCGCGCAGGCGGTCGGCGACGAGCGCCTGGCAGCCGGCGTCGTCGGGCGTGACCGACGGGCGCGCGATCAGCGATCGCAGCAGCTGCAGCGTCTGGCTCACGGCCGGCGCCTGCCGTCGCTCATCGGCGCACCAGCCAGGGCGCGGCCGCGGCCTTCTCCTGCGGATGGACGTCCAGCGTCACGGCGGTGAAGACAGCGTCGTCCTCCGCGGGAGCCGGCGCAGCCTGCGGCGCCGGCGCCTCGCCCTGGTCGAGGCGCCACATCAGGTTGGTCGCCGAGTCGGCGTGCGCGATGCCGTCCTCGCGCGTGACCACGCCTTCCAGGATCAGCCGCGCGATGTCCTCCTCGAAAGTCTGCGACCCTTGCGCGAGCGACTTCTCCATCGCCTCCTTGACGCCGGGCAGGTCGCCCTGCTCGATCAGCTCGGCGACCAGCTGGGTATTGAGCATGACCTCGACCGCCGGCACCCGGCCGCCCGCCTGCGCGCGCAGCAGCCGCTGCGAGACGATCGCCTTCAGCCCCGCGGCGAGGTCCGACAGCAGCGCCGGCCGCGCCTCCGGCGTGTAGAAGGACAGGATGCGGCCGAGCGCGTGGTAGCTGTTGTTGGCGTGCAGCGTCGCCAGCACCAGGTGGCCCGACAGCGCGTACGACAGCGAGGCCGTCATCGTCTCGCGGTCTCGGATCTCGCCGATCAGGATGCAGTCCGGCGCCTGCCGCATCGCGTTCTTCAGCGCCACCTGCAGCGACTCGGTGTCGCGGCCGACCTCGCGCTGGTTGACGATCGAGCGCTTGTTGCTGAACAGGAACTCGATCGGGTCCTCGATCGTCAGGATGTGCCCGGTCATCTGCTGGTTGCGCGACTCCAGCATCGACGCCAGCGTCGTGCTCTTGCCAGTGCCGGTGGCACCGACCATCAGCACCAGGCCGCGCTTCTCGAGCACGAGCTCGGCGATCACCGGTGGCAGGCCGAGCGACTCCAGGCTGGGGATCTCGTGCGGGATGCAGCGGAAGACGGCGGCGATCGATCCGCGCTGGCGGAACGCCGACAAGCGGAAGCTTCCGATGCCCTGGATGCCGATGCCGCAGTTGAGCTCGCCGGTGTCCTGCAGCTCCTCCATCTGCTGCGGCGTCAGCAGCTCGGCCAGCAGCGCGCGCGTCTGGTGGACGCCCAGCACCTGGTCCGACAGCTGCAGGATCTGGCCGTCGATCTTGATCAGGATCGGCGTGTTGGCCGACATGTAGACGTCCGAGGCCTTCTTCTCAGCCATCAGGCGCAGCACGCGCTCCATGTTGCCGTTGCTCATCGTGAGGCTCCCTGGCTGGCTGGGCCGTCCTGCTGCACCGCGCGGCCGCCGGCCAAGACGGTCGGTGCGCGCGATCAGGCGCGCAGCAGCTCGTTGATGCTGGTCTTCGCGCGCGTCCTGGCGTCGACCTTCTTGACGATCACCGCGGCGTACAGGCTGTAGCGGCCGCCGTCCTTTGGCAGGCTGCCGCTGACGACGACGGAGCCGGCGGGGACGCGGCCGTAGCTCACCTCGTCGCGCTCGCGGTCGTAGATCGGCGTGCTCTGGCCGATATACACGCCCATGCCGAGCACCGCGTTCTCCTCGACGACGACGCCCTCGACGACCTCGCTGCGCGCCCCGATGAAGCAGTTGTCCTCGATGATCGTCGGCCCGGCCTGCAGCGGCTCGAGCACCCCGCCGATGCCCACGCCGCCCGACAGGTGGACGTTCCTGCCGATCTGCGCGCAGCTGCCGACGGTGGCCCAGGTGTCGACCATCGTGCCCTCGTCGACGTAGGCGCCGATATTGACGTAGCTCGGCATCAGCACGACGTTGCGCGCGATATAGCTGCCGCGGCGCGCGACCGCCGGCGGCACGACGCGCACGCCGGACTCGCGCATCGCCGTCTCGTCGAGGTGGCCGAACTTGGTCCTGACCTTGTCGAAGAAGGCGAGGTCACCGGCGTGCATCAGCTGGTTGTCGGCGAGCCGGAAGCTCAGCAGCACCGCCTTCTTGACCCACTGGTTGACCGTCCAGCGGCCGACGTCCTGGCGTTCGGCGACCCGGATGCGGCCGGCGTTGAGCGCGCCGATCACCTCCTCGACAGCGGCGCGCAGCTCGGGCGCGTTGGTCGCGTCGATCTCGGCGCGGCTGTCCCACGCGAGGTCGATGAGGGATTGCAGGCGGGTGATGTCGTCGGGGTTCATCGGTACGGGCCTAGTGCGGAAGTGCTCCACGAGCCGGCGCGGATCCCCGGGTCATGGAGGTCGGGGTGTAGGCGGCGATGCGCCGGGCGGCGTCCAGACACTCGTCGACACCTGCCACGAGCGCCAGGCGCACCCGGCCGGCACCCGGGTTGGCGCCGTGCGCGTCGCGCGCGAGCAGACTGCCGGGCAGGACGGTCACATTGTATTGAGCGAACAGGCCGCGCGCCCACGCGATGTCGTCCCCCAGCTGCCCGTCGACACCGGGCACGCCGGCCCAGAGATAAAAGCCTGCATCGGGCAGCCGCACATCGAGGACTTCGGCCAGCAGCGGCGTGACGCGAACAAATTTCTCACGGTACAGCGCGCGGTTGGCCTGCACATGCGCCTCGTCGCCCCAGGCTGCGATGCTGGCCGCCGCCACCAGCGGGCTCATCGCGCTGCCGTGGTAGGTGCGGTACAGCCCGAAGGCCCGGATCCAGTCGGCGTCGCCGGCGACGAAGCCGGCGCGCAGCCCGGGGACATTGGAGCGCTTGGACAGGCTCGTGAAGGCGACCAGGCGGCGGAAGTCGCCACGCCCGAGCCGGGCCGCGGCCTCCAGCCCGCCCAGCGGCGGCGTGTCGGCGAAGTAGATCTCGGAGTAGCACTCGTCGCTGGCGATCACGAAACCGTGGCGGTCCGACAGCTCGAACAGCCGCGCCCACTCGACCAGCGGCATCACGGCGCCGGTCGGGTTGCCCGGCGAGCACACGTACAGCAGCTGCGTGCGCGCCCAGGTCGCCTCGTCGAGGCTGCCCCAGTCGGCGGCGAAGTTGCGCGCCGGGTCGCTGTTGGCGAACGCGGTGCGGGCACCTGCCAGCAGCGCGGCGCCCTCGTAGATCTGGTAGAAGGGATTCGGGCAGACGACGGTGGCACCGGGTCGCGACGCATCGACCGCGACCTGGGCGAACGCGAACAGCGCCTCGCGCGAGCCGTTGACCGGCAGCAACTGGGTCGCCGGGTCGACCTCGACGCGGTAGCGTCGCTGCAGCCAGCCGGCGCAGGCCTCGCGCAGCGCCGGCGTGCCGCGCGTGGGCGGGTAGACCGACAGGCCCGGCATCGCACCGGCGATCGCCTGCGCGATCAGCGGCGGCGCGGCATGGCGAGGCTCGCCGATGCCGAGGTTGATCGGCGCCCGCGAGGCGTCGGGCTCGATGCCACGGACGATCTCGGCCCAGCGCTCGAACGGGTAGGGGTGGAGCTGGCCGAGCCTGGGGTTCATGCGCCCGATTATCCGGGCGCTGGCGTGGCGCCCCGAGGCCGGATGCGTGGCTGCGCTTCCTACAGCAGCAACCCGTCGTCCTGCAGCAGGCAATCGATGCGCGCGACCAGCGCATCGAGGTCGACGCCGCCGGCCTCGGTCGCCGCCGGCGCCACCTGCGCCGGCGTGGCCGGTGCGCTGGCCGCTGCCGCGGTCAGCGGCTGCTCGGCCAGCTTGTACGCCAGGTTCAGCGCCGCCAGCACCGCGATCCGCTCGCGCGCCTTGACCCGGCCGGCGTCGCGGATCGCGCTCATCTCGGTGTCGACCGCCGCCACCGCCGCGAGCAGCGAGGACTCGCCGCCCTCGGGGCAGCCGAGCACGTAGCTCTGGCCGAGGATGGTGGCCTCGATCTGCTTCATGCGGGGTCGTCCTCGGGCAGCCGCGCCAGCAGCGCGTCGATGCGGGTACGCGCGGCGGCCAGCCTGGCCTTGAGGCTGTCGCGCTCGGTCGTCACCGCCTCCAGCTCCTGCGCCAGCAGCGCGTGCGTGCGCTGCAGTTCCTCGTGGCGCAGCACCAGGCGTTCGATGCGTTCGGCGAGGTCGCGCAGCGTGGCCATCGGGGCGGGGCTTGGAGGGTGGCGACAGGTCGACGCCGGGGCGTCAGCGTGCGGCGGATTGTAGGCGCGCGTGGTCGCACCAGGGCCGCACCGCGCAGACCTCGCAGCGCGGGCGCCGCGCCAGGCACACGTAGCGCCCGTGCAGGATCAGCCAGTGGTGCGCGTGCTGCAGGTAGGGGGCCGGCACCCGCGCGAGCAGCCCCTGCTCGACCTCCGCCGGCGTGCGCCCCGGGGCCAGCCCGGCGCGGTTGGCGACGCGGAAGACATGCGTGTCGACCGCGATCGTCGGCTCGCCGAAGGCGACGTTGAGCACGACGTTGGCGGTCTTGCGGCCGACGCCGGGCAGCGCCTCCAGCGCCGCGCGGTCGCGCGGCACGGCGCCGCCGTGGCGCTCGAGCAGCAGGCGGCAGGTCTGCAGCAGGTTGCCCGCCTTGGTGCGGTACAGCCCGATGCTGCGGATGTGCGCGGTCAGCCCGTCCAGCCCCAGCGCGAGCATGGCCCGCGGCGTCGGCGCACGCGCGAACAGCGCCCGCGTGGCCTTGTTGACGCTGGTGTCGGTCGCCTGCGCCGACAGCAGCACCGCCGCCAGCAGCTCGAAGACGCTCGTGTAGACCAGCTCGCTGCGCGGGTGCGGGTTGGCCGCCGCGAGCGCGGCGAAGAAGGCCTGGACGTCGGCGTCCGTCATGCGTCGCCTGCGCCCCGCGGGACCTGCAGCGCGGTGAGCCGGGCGGACGCGCGCGCGGCCATGCGCGCGTCGTGCTCGCGCTGTTGGCGCGCGAGGCGCTCGCCGTGCCAGACGTAGCGCTGGCGTGCCGCGTCGGCCTGCACCTCGCTCCAGGCGGCCCATCCGGTCCGGTCGCCGGTCACCGGCCGCATCGCGATGCAGTCGACCGGGCAGGCCGGCACGCACAGCGCGCAGCCGGTGCACTCGGCGTCGATCACGGTGTGCATCTGCCTGGTCGCGCCGACGATGCAATCGACCGGGCAGGCCTTGATGCACAGCGTGCAGCCCGTGCAGCCGGCCTCGTCGACGAGTGCGACCGCGCGCGGGCCCTCGACGCCGTGTGCCGGGTCCAGCGGCCGCGGCGCGAGGCCGGTCAGCCGCGCCAGGCGCGCGATGCCTTCGGCACCGCCCGGCGGGCAGCGGTCGATCCCGGCTGCGCCGGCGGCGATCGCTTCGGCGTAGCGGCGGCAGTCGGGGAAGCCGCAGCGCGTGCACTGCGTCTGCGGCAACGCGGCGTCGATGGCCTCGACCCGTGCGGCGAGCCGGCCGCGATCCGGCGACGGGTCTCGCGGTGCGGCGTCGGCGGCTGCGGGCTCGGTCACGCGCCGATTATCGGCGCGGCGCCGGCGCACGCCGGGCGCGCGGCCTCAGCGCACGCGACGGATCGCAGTGCGCCGGCGCGGCTCGGCGGCCTCGGCCGGTCGCGGGTGCCGTTCGATGAAGGCCTTGATGCGCGGGTAGACCATCTCGCGCCAGCGGCGGCCGGAGAAGATGCCGTAGTGGCCGGCGCCGGGGACGTCGTAGTGGACGCGCCGCTCGCGCGGGATGCCGGTGCACAGGTCGTGCGCCGCCTGCGTCTGGCCGGCGCCGGAGATGTCGTCGAGCTCGCCCTCGATCGTCATCAGCGCGCTGGTGGCGATGTCCTGCGGCCGCACCTGCTCGTCGCCGACCCACCAGCTGCCGTTCATCAGCGCAAAGTCCTGGAAGACGGTCTTGATCGTGTCCAGGTAGTACTCGGCCGGCATGTCGAGCACGGCGTTGTATTCGTCGTAGAACTTGCGGTGCGCGTCGGCGCTCTCGCCGTCGCCGCGGATCATGTCGCGGAAGTAGTCGTAGTGCGACGAGACATGGCGGTCCGGGTTCATGGCGACGAATCCGGCGTGCTGCAGGAAGCCCGGGTAGACGCGGCGGCCGGCGCCGGGGTAGTTCGGCGGCACCCGGTAGATGACGTTGTTCTCGAACCAGCTGTGGCTCTTGGCGGTCGCCAGCGTGTTGACCGCGGTGGCGCTGCGGCGGGCGTCGATCGGGCCGCCCATCATCGTCAGCGTCGGCGGCGTGGCCTCGCCGCGGCTGGCCATCAGCGAGACCGCCGCCAGCACCGGCACCGTGGGCTGGCACACCGAGATCACGTGCGCGTCGGCGCCGATGTGGCGGATGAACGCCTGCACGTAGCGGACGTAATCGTCGAGGTGGAACGGACCCTGGTCCGCCGGCACCATGCGGGCGTCGGTCCAGTCGGTGATGTAGACCTTGTGGTCGCGCAGCAGGCAGCGCACGGTGTCGCGCAGCAGCGTCGCGTGGTGACCCGACAGCGGTGCGACGACGAGCACGGTGGGCTGCGTCTTCATCAGCGCCAGCGCCTGCGGGTTGTCGGTGAAGCGCTTGAATCGCAGCAGCCGGCAGAACGGCTTGGCCAGCGCGAGCTGCTCCTGCACGGCGACCTCGACGCCATCGGCGACCTTGGCGCTGGTGATGTCGAAGGCGGGCTTCTCGTACTCCTTGGCCAGCCGGTGCAGCAGGTCGAAGGAGGCCGAGACGCGCTCGGACATCGGCAGGTGCGCGAACGGCGACAGCGGGTGGTCGTACAGCTTGGCCGCCGCGCTGGCGAATTCGGCAAAGGGCGACATCAGCGCGCGCTGCGTCTCGTAGATCTGGTACAGCATGCGGGACCTCTCGGGTCAGGGGCGGAGGTTTTGTGCAGTGCAGCAAAACCGGGTGCGACTATAGCGCGTCCGGGGCCTTCGCGTGCGATCGTGCCACGGCATGGCGGGCGCCGAAGGCCGGAACAGCCCGAGCCTCGACGCCGCGTCTACATGACGGCGACGATCGCGCGAACGACAGCGTCCAGGTTGCCGCCGTTGAGCGCGGCCACGCAGATCCGCCCCGAGTCGACGCCGTAGACGCCGTACTCGCTGCGCAGCCGCTGCATCTGCGCCGTCGACAGCCCCGAGTAGCTGAACATGCCCTTCTGGCGCGTGATGTAGGCGAGGTCCTGCGTCACGCCGGCGGCCTGCAGCCCTGCGCGCAGCCGCTCGCGCATCGCGCGGATGCGCTCGCGCATGCCGGCGAGCTCGCGCTCCCACAGCGCGCGCAGCGCCGGCGTCGTCAGCACGGTGGCGACGACCTGGGCGCCGAAGGTCGGCGGGCTGGAGTAGTTGGTCCGGATCGTGACCTTGAGCTGCGACAGCACGCGCGCCGCCTCGTCGCGGTCGGCGCACACGACCGACAGCGCGCCGACGCGCTCGCCGTATAGCGAGAAGCTCTTCGAGAACGAGGACGCGACGAGGAAGTCGACCCCGGCGTCGAGAAACTGCCGCACCGCGGCGCCATCCCCGGCGATGCCGTCGCCGAATCCCTGGTAGGCCAGGTCGACGAAGGCGACCAGGCCGCGCGCCTGGACCACGCCGACCACCTGCGCCCACTGGTCCGGCTCCAGGTCGCAGCCGGTCGGGTTGTGGCAGCAGGCGTGCAGCACGACGATGGTGCCGGGGGCGGCCTCGCGCAGCGCCGCCAGCATGGCGTCGAAGCGCACACCGCGCGTCGCGGCGTCGTAGTAGGGGTAGGTCGCGACCTCGAAGCCCGCGCGCGCGAACAGCGCGCGGTGGTTCTCCCAGCTCGGGTCGCTGATCAGCACCCGCGCGCCCGGGCCCAGCGCGTGCAGGAAGTCGGCGCCGACCTTCAGCGCCCCGGTGCCGCCCAGCGTCTGCACGGTGGCGATGCGGCCGGCGGCGACCGTCGGGTGGCCCGCGCCGAAGACCAGCTCCTGCACCGCGCGGTCGTAGGCGGCGATGCCGTCGATCGGCAGGTAGCCGTGCGGCCTGGGCGCGGCCAGCAGCTGCTGCTCGGCCTGCTGCACGCAGTCCAGCAGCGGCAGCCGGCCCTGCTCGTCGAAATAGACGCCGACGCCCAGGTTGACCTTGTCGGCGCGGGTGTCGGCGACGAACTGCTCGGTCAGGCCCAGGATCGGGTCGCGCGGCGCCATCGTGACCGCGGAAAGAAGCGACATGGAGGTTTCCTTCGGGAATGCGCTAGGCTCGCCGGTTGCTCCGCCTGCATCCTCGTCCGCGGGCCGGCCGTGCGAATTCTAGGAGGCTGTCGGGCTTGGGGAGGGCCTCCCCAAGCCCGACGGCGTTCCAGGGACGACCCGGACCCGTGCCGCAGCCTGCCGTCCGATCACCCATGACCGACCTCTCCGACGCCCCGGGCGCGCCCACCAGCGCGCCGGCGGGCGAATTCGTCGGCTTCCCCGGCTCGCCGTTCCAGCTCTGGCAGCCGTATCCGCCGGCGGGCGACCAGCCGGCGGCGATCGCGCAGCTCGTCGACGGCGTGCGCGACGGGCTGGCGTTCCAGACCCTGCTCGGCGTCACCGGGTCGGGCAAGACCTTCACGATGGCCGGCGTGATCGCGCGCCTGGGCCGGCCGGCGATCGTCTTCGCGCCCAACAAGACGCTGGCCGCGCAGCTGTACAGCGAGTTCCGCGAGTTCTTCCCGAGGAACGCGGTCGAGTACTTCGTCAGCTACTACGACTACTACCAGCCCGAGGCCTACGTGCCGCAGCGCGACCTGTTCATCGAGAAGGACAGCGCGATCAACGAGCACATCGAGCAGATGCGGCTGTCGGCCACCAAGAGCCTGCTGGAGCGGCGCGACGTCGTCATCGTCGCCAGCGTCAGCGCGATCTACGGCATCGGCGACCCGTCGGACTACCACCGCATGGTGATGACGCTGCGCGTGGGCGACCGCATCGGCCAGCGCGACGCGATCGCGCAGCTCGTGCGCATGCAGTACACCCGCAACGAGACCGACTTCTCGCGCGGCACGTTTCGGGTGCGCGGCGACGTCATCGACGTCTTCCCAGCCGAGCACAGCGAGCTGGCGCTGCGCATCGAGCTGTTCGACGACGAGGTCGAGTCGCTGACGCTGCTGGACCCGCTGACCGGGCGCGTGCGGCAGAAGATCCCGCGCTTCACGGTCTACCCGTCGAGCCACTACGTCACGCCGCGCGATCGCGTCGTGGCCGCGATCGAGACCATCAAGGCCGAGCTGCGCGAGCGACTGGCCGAGCTGGTCGCCGCCGGCAAGCTGGTCGAGGCGCAGCGGCTGGAGCAGCGAACGCGCTTCGACCTCGAGATGCTGCAGGAGGTCGGCCACTGCAAGGGGATCGAGAACTACACGCGCCACCTCTCGGGCGCGAGGCCCGGCGAGCCGCCGCCGACGCTGGTGGACTACCTGCCGGCCGACACCGTGATGTTCATGGACGAGAGCCATGTGCTGATCGGCCAGTTCGGCGGCATGTACAACGGCGACCGCGCGCGCAAGACCACGCTCGTCGAGTACGGCTTCCGGCTGCCCAGCGCGCTCGACAACCGGCCGCTGAAGTTCGAGGAGTTCGAGCGCAAGATCGGCCAGGCGATTTTCGTCAGCGCCACGCCGGCCGACTACGAGCGCGAGCACGCCGGGCAGGTCGTCGAGCAGCTCGTGCGGCCGACCGGGCTGGTCGACCCCGAGGTCGAGGTGCGGCCGGCGACGACCCAGGTCGACGACCTGCTGCAGGAGATCCGGCTGCGCGTCGAGCGCGCCGAGCGCGTGCTGGTGACGACGCTGACCAAGCGCATGGCCGAGCAGCTGACCGACTACCTGACCGAGAACGGGGTCAAGGTGCGCTACCTGCACAGCGACGTCGATACCGTCGAGCGGGTCGAGATCCTGCGCGACCTGCGGCTGGGCGCATTCGACGTGCTGGTCGGCATCAACCTGCTGCGCGAGGGGCTGGACCTGCCCGAGGTCTCGCTGGTGGCGATCCTGGACGCCGACAAGGAGGGCTTTCTGCGTGCCGAGCGCAGCCTGATCCAGACCATCGGCCGCGCCGCGCGCAACCTGCACGGCAAGGCCATCCTCTACGCCGACCGCATCACCGACTCGATGCGGCGCGCGATCGACGAGACCGAGCGCCGGCGCGCGAAGCAGATCGCGCACAACGAGGCGCACGGCATCGTCCCGCGCGGCGTCAGCAAGCAGGTGCGCGACCTGATCGACGGCGTCGTCTCCGACCGCGCGGCCAAGGACGAGGCGCGCCGCGTCGAGGCCGCGGCCGAGCTCGAGGCGCTGTCGGAGAAGGACCTGGCCAGGCGCATCAAGGCGCTCGAGCGGCAGATGTTCGAGCATGCCCGCAACCTCGAGTTCGAGAAGGCCGCGCGCGTTCGCGACCAGCTCGCGCTGCTGCGCGAGCAGGTGCTCGGCGGCGCCGGGCACGATGTCAACGTCATGCCGCTGGTACCGCCGGCGCAGGCCGCCGGCGGCGGGGGCGGGCGATGAGCGCCCCCGCCCGGCCGCTCCGAAGGGGGCGCTCCGTCCCGCCTGGCGGGACCGCGCGCAGCGCGAGGGTGCAGACGTGAAACGCTGGTTCGGCAAGCCGGCGCCGGCGCCCGAGATCGCAGTGCTGATGGTCTGCATGGGCAACATCTGCCGCTCGCCGACCGCCGAGGCCATGCTGCGCGCGAAACTGGCTGCCGCGGGGCTGGCCGCGCGCGTGCACGTCGACTCGGCCGGCACGCATGGCTACCACGTCGGTGACCCCCCGGATGCGCGCGCGCAGCGTCACGCGCGCACCCGTGGCGTCGACCTGTCGGCCCTGCGCGCGCGCCGTGTCGTCGAGGGCGACTTCGACCGCTTCGACCTCGTGCTGGCGATGGACGAGGACAACCTGGCCGAGTTGCAGCGGCTCGGCCCGGCGGACCACCCGAACCGGCCGCGGCTGCTGCTGGAGTTCGCCTCGCGCGCCGCTGCGCGCGAGGTGCCCGACCCGTATTTCGGCGGTCCGGAAGGCTTCGAGCATGTCCTCGACCTGATCGAGGACGCCTGCGACGGCCTGGTCGATCATCTGCGTGGGCGGCTCGAAGGGGCGGCCTGAGCGCCCGGCGTTCCGGGGCGGCCGGGTGCTGCACCGGGAGCCGGGCTGGCCCGCGCCGCAGGCGGCTTGGGGCCGGGACAGGGAACTCGGCGGGCGGTTTCCGACCAAAAGACTCGGACTCCGATATACTTGAGTGAACCGCTCGGTTATCGGTGCGATCCTGGAGTTTCAGGGACGGCGAAGACAGGCACGGTTGCCGTCCGCAGCGCCCGAAACCGCGACCGCCGCCCGGGCCGGCCGGCATCCGATGCAAGCTCAATCAAGGAGAACGCCATGCGACTGACGACCAAGGGCCGATTTGCCGTCACGGCGATGATCGATCTCGCGCTGCGCTCGCATTCGGGGCCGGTCGCGCTGGCCGCGATCAGCCAGCGGCAGCAGATCTCGCTGTCCTACCTGGAGCAGCTGTTCGGCAAGCTGCGCCGGCACGAACTCGTCGAGAGCACGCGCGGGCCGGGCGGCGGCTATTCGCTGGGGCGTGCGGCCGACGACATCACGGTGGCCGACATCATCGTCGCCGTCGACGAGCCGATCGACGCCACCGGCTGCGGTGGCAAGGAAAACTGCATGGGCGACGACGTGGGCCGGTGCATGACGCACGACCTGTGGACCAACCTGAATGCGAAGATGATCGAGTACCTGGACTCGATCTCGCTGAAGAAGCTGGTGGACGACCAGCTCGAGCGCGGGATCTCGATCGAGGAGGCGCCGGTCAAGCGCGCGATCTCGACCGCACCGGTGGTCAAGCCGCTGAAGGTGACGGCACCGAACTCGGTCTTCGCGCTCGGCTCGGCGTTGAGCAAGTGATCGGGCGGCCCGCGCGCGCACCGTCACGGAGGTTGAAGTCATGGCTGTCACACTGACCGAATCGGCGGCGCGGCATGTGTCGCGCAACCTGCAGCGACGCGGCAAGGGCGTCGGCGTCCGTCTGGGCGTCAAGACCAGCGGCTGCTCGGGGCTGGCCTACGAGCTCGAATATGCCGATGCGGTCGCGCCCGGCGATATCGTCTTCGAGGCGCACGGCGTCAAGCTGCTGGTCGACCCGAAGAACCTGCCGTTCGTCGACGGCACCCAGCTCGACTTCGTGCGCGAGGGCCTGAACGAGGGCTTCAGGTTCAACAACCCGCGCGAGAAGGACCGCTGCGGCTGCGGCGAGTCGTTCCGGGTCTGACCGCGCCAGGGGGCGTTCCGCGCGACGTAGGGGCGAATCGCAGCCGGCTCCGATCGGCCGGCCCCGTACACTGCCCGCCGATGAAGGTCCTGGGCATCGAGTCGTCGTGCGACGAGACCGGCGTCGCGCTGGTCGAGGCCGCGCCCGCGGGCGTGCCGCGTGTGCTCGCGCAGGCCTTGCACAGCCAGGCCGACCTGCACGAGGCCTTCGGCGGCGTCGTGCCCGAGCTGGCCTCGCGCGACCATATCCGGCGCGTGCTGCCGCTGACGCGCCAGGTGCTGGCCGAAGCGGGCGCGACGCCCGCCGAGATCGATCTCGTCGCCTACACGCGCGGCCCCGGGCTGGCCGGTGCGCTGCTGGTGGGGGCCGGGGTGGCGGTCGCGCTCGGGGCGGCGCTGCAGCGGCCGACCGCGGGCATCCACCACCTCGAGGGGCATCTGCTGTCGCCCTTCCTCGCCGACGAGGCGCCGCGCTTCCCCTTCGTCGCGCTGCTGGTCTCGGGCGGGCATACCCAGCTGATGCGCGTCGACGGCGTCGGCCGCTACGCGCTGCTCGGCGAGACGGTCGACGATGCCGCCGGCGAGGCCTTCGACAAGAGCGCCAAGCTGCTCGGGCTGGGCTATCCCGGCGGGCCGGCGCTGGCGCGGCTCGCCGCCTTCGGTGACCCCGATGCCCACGAACTGCCGCGCCCGCTGCGGCACAGCGGCGACCTCGACTTCTCGTTCGCCGGGCTCAAGACCGCGGTGCTGACGCGTGTCAACCGCCTCGGTCCCAACGTGTGCGAGCAGTCGCGCGCCGACCTGGCGGCGTCGACCCAGCAGGCGATCGTCGACGTCCTGGTCGCCAAGTCGATGCAGGCCTTGCAGCAGACCGGGCTGGACCGGCTCGTCGTCGCCGGCGGTGTCGGCGCCAACGCGCGCCTGCGCGAGACGCTGCAGAAACGCGTGGGACAGGTCGGGGCGTTCGTGCACTATCCGCCGCCGGCCCTGTGCACCGACAACGGCGCCATGATCGCGCTCGCGGCGGCGCTGCGCTGGCAGCACGGGCTGCTCCCGGCGGACGAGCCGGGGGCCTTCGACGTCCGCCCGCGCTGGCCGCTGGCGCAGGTGGGGAGCCACTGACCGACTTCGGCCGGCGCTGCCGTGGCGACGCCGCGCGTGCCCGGCGTCGTGCGCCGTCGGCCTATAATGCGCCCACACGCGGTCGGCTGTGCAGCCGGATGCGTGGCACGGCACCGGTCGGTTTCACTGGTGACCGCGAGTCCCAACCCCGGAAACCGCTCCAGCTCGTCTTCACCGGGCCCGTCGATCGCGATCGCGGGGCCGCGCGGCTTGGCAGGGCGTTTCCGGTCCACCAGGAAGTCCCATGACCATGACCGTGGCCGCGAAGGCCGACATCATCAAGGACCATGCGCGCGGCGCCGCCGACACCGGCAGCCCCGAGGTGCAGGTCGCGCTGCTGACGGCGCGCATCAACCAGCTGACGCCGCACTTCCAGCAGCACAAGCACGATCACCACGGCCGCCGCGGCCTGCTCAAGCTGGTCAACCAGCGCAAGCGGCTGCTGGCGTATCTGAAGGACAGGCATGCCGAGCGCTATTCGGCACTGATCGCCAAGCTCGGCCTGCGCAAGTAAGGCCGGACGCGGCGCCCCCGCCGGGGCGCCGCTTTTCGCGGGGCGCCGGCGGCCTTGGGCCGCGGGCGCGCCCGACCCGGAGCTGATCCGCACGCGAGCACCTGCTGTGTCATTCCATCGCGGCGCGCCTCGAAGGCATGCCGCGCGCCGCGATGGAATGGCATGGTTGCCTCGCCGGCGGCTTCTCCCGACAACCAAGGAGCCATCCGCATGAGCATCTTCAACAAGGTCAGCAAGACCTTCCAGTGGGGCAACCACACCGTCACCCTCGAGACCGGCGAGATCGCGCGCCAGGCCACCGGCGCCGTCGTCGTCAACATGGACGACACCGTCGTGCTGGCCACCGTCGTCGCGCGCAAGGACGCCAAGGCCGGGCAGGACTTCTTCCCGCTAACCGTCGACTACACCGAGAAGTCCTACGCCGCGGGCCGCATCCCGGGCAGCTTCTTCAAGCGCGAGGGCCGCCCGAGCGAGGCCGAGATCCTGACCTGCCGGCTGATCGACCGCCCGATCCGGCCGCTGTTCCCGGACGGCTTCTACAACGAGGTCCAGGTCATCGTCCACGTGCTGAGCCTCAACCCCGAGGTGCAGGCCGACATCCCTGCGATGATCGGCACCAGCGCCGCGCTGGCGATCAGCGGCATCCCGTTCAACGGCCCGATCGGCGCCGCCCGCGTGGGCTACGTCGACGGCGAGTACGTGCTCAACCCGGGCAAGACCGAGCTCGGCTTCAGTCAGCTCGACCTCGTCGTCGCCGGCACCGAGGCGGCGGTGCTGATGGTCGAGAGCGAGGCCGACCAGCTCAGCGAGGAGGTCATGCTCGGCGCCGTCGTCTACGGCCACGAGCAGGGCCGCAAGGCGATCGCCGCGATCGACGAGCTGGTGCGGGAGGCCGGCAAGCCCGAGTGGGACTGGCAGCCGCCGGCCCAGGACGAGAGCTTCGTCGCCAAGGTCGCCGAGCTCGGCGAGGAGCCGCTGCGCGCGGCCTACCAGATCCGCAGCAAGCAGGCGCGCACGCAGGCCTGCCGGGACGCCTACGCCGGTGTCATGGCGGGGCTGAAGGAGGCGGGCCTGGACTTCGACCCGGTCAAGGTCGAGAGCATGCTGTTCGAGATCGAGAGCAAGATCGTGCGCGGTCAGATCCTGGCCGGCGAGCCGCGCATCGACGGCCGCGACACGCGCACCGTGCGCCCGATCGAGATCCGCAACGGCGTGCTGCCGCGTGCCCACGGCTCGGCCCTGTTCACGCGCGGCGAGACGCAGGCGCTGGTGGTCGCCACGCTCGGCACCGAGCGCGACGCGCAGCGCATCGACGCGCTGGCGGGTGACTACCAGGACCGCTTCATGCTGCACTACAACATGCCGCCGTTCGCCACCGGCGAGGCGGGCCGCTTCGGCAGCCCGAAGCGGCGCGAGATCGGCCACGGTCGGCTCGCCAAGCGTGCGCTGGTTGCGGCGCTGCCCGAGATCGCCGAGTTTCCGTACACGCTGCGCGTCGTCTCCGAGGTCACCGAGTCCAACGGCTCGTCGTCGATGGCCAGCGTCTGCGGCGGCTGCCTGGCGCTGATGGACGCCGGCGTGCCGATGAAGGCGCATATCGCCGGCATCGCGATGGGTCTGATCAAGGAAGGCAACCGCTTCGCGGTGCTGACCGACATCCTGGGCGACGAGGACCACCTCGGCGACATGGACTTCAAGGTCGCCGGCAGCGCCAGCGGCATCACCGCGCTGCAGATGGACATCAAGATCCAGGGCATCACCAAGGAGATCATGCAGGTGGCGCTGGCGCAGGCCAAGGAAGCGCGCATGCACATCCTGGGCAGGATGGTCGAGGCGATGGGCGGCGCCAAGGAGGACGTCAGCCCGTTCGCGCCGCGCCTGTACACGATGAAGATCCACCCGGAGAAGATCCGCGACGTCATCGGCAAGGGCGGCGCGACGATCCGCGCGCTGACCGAGGAGACCGGCTGCACGATCGACATCGCCGAGGACGGCACGATCACGATCGCCTCCACCGACGCCGACAAGGCGGCGCTGGCGCGACGCAAGATCGAGGACATCACCGCCGAGGCCGAGGTCGGCAAGGTCTACGAGGGCCCGGTGACCAAGATCCTCGAGTTCGGCGCGCTCGTGAACATCCTGCCGGGCAAGGACGGGCTGCTGCACATCAGCCAGATCGCGCACCAGAGGGTCGAGCGCGTCGAGGACTTCGTCAAGGAGGGCGACGTCATCAAGGTCAAGGTGCTCGAGACCGACGACCGCGGCCGCATCAAGCTGTCGATGAAGGCGCTGCTCGACAAGCCCGAGGGCTGGGTCGAGGAGGAGCGTCCGCCGCGGCGCGATCGCGGTGACCGCGACGATCGCGGTGGCCGCGGCGACCGTGGCGACCGCCCGCGGCGCGAGCCACGTGAAGCCCGCGAGCCGCGCGACGCCGGCCCGGCGGCCGAGACCGCGGTCGACGCCGCGCCCGAGGCCGGCGACGCGCCGCGCCAGGACTGAGCCTGGCGCGCGGGCGGCGCGATGATGCGTGCGATCGAGATCACCGGCGCCGGCGGGCCCGAGGTGCTGCGCCCGACGCAGCGCCCGCAGCCGCAGCCGTCCGCGGGGGAACTGCTGATCCGTGTCGCCGCCAGCGGCGTCAACCGGCCCGACGTGCTGCAGCGCAAGGGCTTGTACCCGCCACCGCCGGGGGCTTCGGACCTCCCGGGGCTCGAGGTCGCCGGCACGGTGGCCGCAGGGGCGCCCGAGGACCTGGAGTCCGCCGGCGTCGCGCTCGGCGACCGCGTCTGCGCGCTGGTGGCGGGTGGCGGCTACGCCCAGTGGTGCGTCGCACCCGTCGGGCAGGTGCTTCCTGTACCGCACGGCCTCGGCGACGTGGAGGCCGCGAGCCTGCCCGAGACCTTCTTCACGGTCTGGCAGAACGTGTTCGAGATCGCGGCGCTGCAGGCCGGCGAGTGGCTGCTGGTGCACGGCGGCACGAGCGGCATCGGGGTGGCGGCGATCCAGCTCGCGCGGGCGCGCGGCGCGCACGTCGTCGCCACCGCCGGCAGCGCCGACAAGTGCGCCGCCTGCCTGCAACTCGGCGCCGACGTCGCCGTCGACTACCGGCAGCAGGATTTCGTGCACGAGGCGCTGGCGGCGACCGGCGGGCGCGGCGTGGACGTCGTGCTCGACATGGTCGCGGGCGACTACGTCGCGCGCGAGCTGCGCTGCCTGGCCGACGACGGCCGGCTCGCGATCATCGCGGTGCAGGGCGGCACGAAGAGCGAGATCGACGCCGGGATCGTGCTGCGCAAGCGGCTCGCGATCACCGGCTCGACGCTGCGCGCGCGGCCCGCGGCCTACAAGGCGGCGCTGGCGCGCGCGCTGCGCGCGCAGGTGTGGCCGCTGATCGAGGCCGGCGCGGTACGCCCGGTCGTGCACCGCGCGATGCCCGCCGACGAGGCGGCCGCGGCGCACGCGCTGATGGAGTCCGGCACGCATGTCGGCAAGATCGTCCTGACCTGGTGAGAAGGTGAACCCCATGCGCAACAAGCTCGTCGTCGGCAACTGGAAGATGCACGGAAGCCGGCCGGCGAACGCCGAGCTGCTCGCCGGCATCCTCGCCGCGCGACCGTACGCGGCCGACGTCGCCGTGTGCGCGCCCTTCCCCTACCTGGGCGAGACCGCGGTGGCGCTGGCCGCCAGCGGGATCGGCTGGGGTGCGCAGGACTGCTCGGCGCACGAGCAGGGGGCCTACACCGGCGAGGTGTCGGCGGCGATGCTGGCCGAGTGCGGCTGCCGCTATGCGATCGTCGGCCACTCCGAGCGCCGTGCCTACCACGCCGAGAGCGACTCCCTCGTCGCCGACAAGGCCGCAGCCGCGCTGGCGCACGGCGTGACGCCGATCGTCTGCGTCGGCGAGACGCTGGCCGAGCGCGACGCCGGCCGCACCGAGGAGGTCGTCGCGCGCCAGCTCGCGGCCGCGATCGACAAGCTCGGCGAGCGCGTCGCCGGGATCGTCGTCGCCTACGAGCCGGTGTGGGCGATCGGCACCGGCCGCACCGCCACTCCGGCGCAGGCGCAGCAGGTGCACCGGGCGCTGCGCGCGCAACTGCAGGCCGCCGCCGCCGGCGGCGGCGGCGTGCGCATCCTCTACGGCGGCAGCGTCAAGCCCGACAACGCGGCCGAGCTCTTCGGCCAGCCCGATATCGACGGCGGCCTGATCGGCGGTGCCTCGCTGAAGGCGGTCGACTTCGTCGCCATCTGCCGCGCCGCGGGCTGAGCCGCACGGCATCTTCGTTCCCACGAATCGAAAGCCTCTTCCCATGCAAGTCTGGATGACCCTGTTGCTGGTGGTGCAGCTGCTCGCGGCACTGACGATGATCGGCCTGGTGCTGGTGCAGCACGGCAAGGGCGCCGACATGGGCGCGAGCTTCGGCGGCGGTGCGTCGGGCAGCCTGTTCGGCGCCACCGGCAGCGCGAACTTCCTGTCGCGTTCGACCGCGGTGTGCGCGAGCGTGTTCTTCGTCGCCACGCTCGCGCTGGCGTTCATGGCCGACGTCAGGCCGGTGGCTTCCGGCGGCTCCAGCGTGCTCGACCAGGCAGCGCCGGCGTCGACCGAGCCCGCGCCGGCGGCGATCCCCGGCGACGTGCCCGCGCCGGCGGCTCCGTCCGTGCCGGCACCGGCGGCCCTGCCCGCGCAGGCGCCGGCAGCGGCGGTCCCGGCGCCGGCCGACGCGGCGGGTGCGGTCCCGGCGCCGGCCGGCGAGATCCCGAAGCGCTGACGCCACCGCATGCGGCGCCGGCTGCCGGGGCCGTCCGCGGTGGTCCGGGCAGGCGCGTTCGCCGCGATGCGGCAACCCGTTCCGCGCGCGGCGCCGATGCGGGAAAGCCCTTTGTTTGAGGCTAGAATGCGCGGCTGTCCGGCGAGCGATTCCTCATGCGAGCCGGGCGCCGAAGGTGTCGGCGATGGCGGCATCGGAGGCAAGCATCCGCCGACGTGGTGAAACTGGTAGACACGCTATCTTGAGGGGGTAGTGGCGAAAGCTGTGCGAGTTCGAGTCTCGCCGTCGGCACCAGGCGAAACGCCACCACATGGCGGGACGGGCCCCCAGGGCACGACCCGCGCGAGAGCAGGGCACGAGCGCGCCCGATGTGCGGCCCGGTGAGCGGCCGCAGCCGGCGCGCTTTTTCACGACCTCGTAAGACCTGACGCGGCACTGACGACCATGGACCTGCAAGCCTACGTGCCCGTGCTCCTGTTCATCCTCGTCGGCGTGGCCGTCGGCGTGGCGCCGCAGCTGATCGGCTTCGTCTTCGGCCCGAACCGGCCCGACCCCGAGAAGAACAGCCCCTACGAGTGCGGCTTCGAGGCCTTCGAGGACGCGCGCATGAAGTTCGACGTGCGCTACTACCTCGTCGCGATCCTGTTCATCCTGTTCGACCTCGAGATCGCCTTCTTCTTCCCATGGGCGGTCGCGCTGCGCGACATCGGCGCGCAGGGCTTCTGGGCCATGATGGTCTTCCTCGCCATCCTGCTCGTCGGCTTCGCCTACGAGTGGAAGAAGGGCGCGCTGGACTGGGACTGAGGAGCCACGCATCATGGGCATCGAAGGCGTTCTGAAGGAAGGCTTCGTCACCACCTCGGTCGACAAGCTGATCAACTGGTCCAAGACCGGCTCGCTGTGGCCGATGACCTTCGGGCTGGCGTGCTGCGCGGTCGAGATGATGCACGCCGGCGCGGCGCGCTACGACATCGACCGCTTCGGCATGCTGTTCCGCCCCAGCCCGCGCCAGAGCGACCTGATGATCGTCGCCGGCACGCTGTGCAACAAGATGGCGCCGGCGCTGCGCAAGGTGTACGACCAGATGGCCGAGCCGCGCTGGGTGCTGTCCATGGGATCGTGCGCCAACGGCGGCGGCTACTACCACTACAGCTACTCGGTCGTGCGCGGCTGCGACCGCATCGTGCCGGTCGACGTCTACGTGCCGGGCTGCCCGCCGACCGCCGAAGCCTTGCTGTACGGGATCCTGCAGCTGCAGGCCAAGATCCGGCGCGAAAACACGATCGCGCGCTGAAGGCGCCGCCCGAGAACCCCGCCCGAGGCGAGACGATGACCACCAAGCTCGATCAACTCGAATCGGCGCTGCAGTCGGCGCTCGGCGATGCCGCACGCGAGATCGTGCGCGACCGCGGCGAGATCACCGTCACGGTCGGCCCGGCGCGCTACCTCGACGCGATGCGCACGCTGCACGACCACGCCGCGCTGCGCTTCGAGCAGCTGACCGACCTGTGCGGCATCGACTACGCGCAGTGGAAGAACCGCCCCTGGGACGGGCCGCGCTTCGCGGTCGTCGCCCACCTGCTGTCGGTCGCGCACAACCAGCGCGTGCGGGTGCGCGTCTTCGCCCCCGACGACGAGCTGCCGATGGTCGCGAGCGTCACGCCGATCTGGAGCGGCGCCAACTGGTTCGAGCGCGAGGCCTTCGACCTGTACGGGATCGTCTTCGACGGCCACGACGACCTGCGCCGCATCCTGACCGACTACGGCTTCATCGGCCACCCGATGCGCAAGGACTTCCCGGTCAGCGGCCACGTCGAGATGCGCTACGACGAGCAGACACGGCGCGTGATCTACCAGCCGGTGACGATCGAGCCGCGCGAGATCACGCCGCGCGTGGTGCGCGAAGAGCACTACGGTGGGCTGCACTGAGTGTCAGGCGAGCAACTGGCCATGGCTGACATCAAGAACGTCACGCTCAATTCTGGCTGCGGCCGCGCGCTTCGCGCGCTTGACTTCGCTGGCGCGAAGTCAGCCTTCGCCGAAGTTCAGCGCGGCCGGCGCACTGCATCCTGAGGTGCACATGGCGGACATCAAGAACTACACGCTGAACTTTGGTCCGCAGCATCCGGCTGCGCATGGGGTGCTGCGGCTGGTGCTGGAGCTCGACGGCGAGGTGATCCAGCGCGCGGACCCGCATATCGGGCTGCTGCACCGCGCGACCGAGAAGCTGGCCGAGAGCAAGACCTTCATCCAGTCGCTGCCGTACATGGACCGTCTCGACTACGTGTCGATGATGTGCAACGAGCACGCCTACTGCCTGGCGATCGAGAAGCTGATGGGCATCGAGGTGCCGATCCGCGCGCAGTACATCCGCGTCATGTTCTCCGAGCTGACCCGGCTGCTCAACCACCTGCTGTGGCTGGGCGCGCACGGGCTGGACTGCGGGGCGATGAACATCCTCATCTATGCTTTTCGCGAGCGCGAGGACATCTTCGACATGTACGAGGCGGTGTCGGGCGCGCGCATGCACGCGGCCTACTTCCGCCCGGGCGGCGTCTACCGCGACCTGCCGGACACGATGCCGCAGTACGCGCCGAGCAAGGTCCGCAGCCAGAAGGTCATGGACAAGCTCAACGAGACCCGCCAGGGCTCGCTGCTGGACTTCATCGACGACTTCTGCCGCCGCTTCCCGGCCAACGTCGACGACTACGAGACGCTGCTGACCGACAACCGGATCTGGAAGCAGCGCACGGTCGGCATCGGCGTCGTCTCGCCCGAGCGCGCGCTCAACCTCGGCTTCACCGGCCCGATGCTGCGCGGCTCGGGCATCGCCTGGGACCTGCGCAAGAAGCAGCCCTACGAGGTGTACGACCGCGTCGACTTCGACATCCCGGTCGGCAGCAACGGCGACACCTACGACCGCTACCTCGTGCGCGTGCAGGAGATGCGCGAGGCGAACCGGATCATCCGCCAGTGCGTCGCCTGGCTGCGCGCCAACCCCGGCCCGGTGATCACCGACAACCACAAGGTCGCCCCGCCGCCGCGCGAGCGGATGAAGTACGGGATGGAGGACCTGATCCACCACTTCAAGCTCTTCACCGAGGGCTTCCACGTGCCGGAGGGCGAGGTCTACGCCGCCGTCGAGCACCCGAAGGGCGAGTTCGGCATCTACCTCGTCAGCGACGGGGCCAACAAGCCCTACCGGCTGAAGATCCGCGCCCCCGGCTTCGCGCACCTGGCAGGGATGGACGAGATGGCGCGCGGCCACATGATCGCCGACGCGGTGGCGATCATCGGCACGATGGACATCGTCTTCGGCGAGATCGACCGATGAGCGAACGCATGAACCTCAGCGAGCAGACGCTGGCGCGCTTCGCGCGCGAGGTCGCCAAGTACCCGGCCGACCAGAAGGCCTCGGCCGTGATGGCCTGCCTGGCGATCGTGCAGCAGGAGCAGGGCTGGGTCTCGGCCGAGGCCGAGAACGCGGTCGCCGACTACCTCGGCATGCCGCCGATCGCGGTGCACGAGGTCACGACCTTCTACAACATGTACAACCAGCAGCCGGTGGGGGCGTTCAAGCTCAACGTCTGCACCAACCTGCCGTGCCAGCTGCGCGGCGGCGAGCAGGCGCTGCAGCACCTGTGCGACACGCTCGGCGTCGAGCCGCACGGCACGACCGCCGACGGCGCGATCACGCTGCAGCCCTGCGAGTGCCTGGGCGCCTGCGCCGACGCGCCGGTGATGCTGGTCAACGACCGCCAGATGCTGAGCTTCATGGGCGACGAACGGCTCGACGAACTCGTCGCGCTGCTGCGCGCCGAGGCCGCGCGGCGCGCCAAGCAGGGGTGAAGGCGATGCTGGACCTCTCCAAGTTCCAGGCCAGCGGGCGCGAGACCTGCTTCCACGGCCGCCACATCGCGCCGCAGATCTACGCCGGGCTGGACGGCCGCAACTGGCGGCTGGCGGACTATGTCGCGCGCGGCGGCTATGCGGCGCTGAAGAAGGTGCTCGGCGCCGATGGCGGCGCCGGCATGACGCCCGAGCAGGTCATCGCCGAGGTCAAGGCCAGCGCCCTGCGCGGCCGCGGCGGCGCCGGCTTCCCGACCGGGCTGAAGTGGAGCTTCATGCCGCGCAACTTCCCCGGCGCGAAGTACCTCGTGTGCAACTCCGACGAGGGCGAGCCGGGCACCTGCAAGGACCGCGACATCCTGCGCTACAACCCGCACATCGTCATCGAGGGCATGGCGATCGCGGCCTACGCGATGGGCGTGGCGAGCGGCTACAACTACATCCACGGCGAGATCTTCGAGGTCTACGAGCGCTTCCAGGAGGCGCTGCAGGAGGCACGCGACGCCGGCTTGCTCGGCCCGGACATCCTCGGCAGCGGCTTCTCGTTCCAGCTCCACGCGCACCACGGCTTCGGCGCCTACATCTGCGGCGAGGAGACCGCGCTGCTCGAGTCGATCGAGGGCAAGAAGGGCCAGCCCCGCTTCAAGCCGCCGTTCCCGGCCAGCTTCGGCCTGTACGGCAAGCCGACGACGATCAACAACACCGAGACCTTCGCCGCCGTGCCGTGGATCATCCGCGAGGGCGGCCAGGCCTACCTCGAGGTCGGCAAGCCGAACAACGGCGGCACCAAGATCTACTCCGTGGTCGGCGACGTCGAGCGCCCGGGCAACTACGAGATCCCGATGGGCACGCCGTTCGCGAAGCTGCTCGAGCTCGCCGGCGGGGTCCGGGGCGGGCGCGCCCTGAAGGCGGTGATCCCGGGCGGCTCGTCGGCGCCGGTGCTGCCGGCCTCCGTGATGATGGACTGCACGATGGACTACGACAGCATCGCCAAGGCCGGGTCGATGCTCGGGTCGGGCGCGGTCATCGTGATGGACGATACCCGCTGCATGGTGCGCAGCCTGCTGCGGCTGGACTCCTTCTACATGCACGAGAGCTGCGGCCAGTGCACGCCGTGCCGCGAGGGCACGGGCTGGCTGTGGCGGGTCGTGCACCGCATCGAGCATGGGCAGGGCCGCCCCGAGGACCTGGCGCTGCTGGACTCGGTGGCCGCCAACATCATGGGCCGCACGATCTGCGCGCTGGGCGACGCCGCGGCGATGCCGGTGCTGGGCATGCTCAAGCACTTCCGCGACGAGTTCGTCCACCACATCGAGCACAAGACCTGCCTGGTCGGCCCCCACGCTCGGGATACCTCGCTGCATCCCGAGGGGGCTGGCCTTCCTCGGGGCGGCCCGGCGGAAGGCCGGTCTCTCGCAGGAGCCGCCAAGTGATCGAAATCGAACTCGACGGCAAGAAGGTCAGCGTCGCCAGCGGCAGCATGGTGATGCACGCCGCCGACGCGGCGGGCGTCACGATCCCGCACTTCTGCTACCACAAGAAGCTCAGCATCGCGGCCAACTGCCGCATGTGCCTGGTCGAGGTCGAGAAGGCCCCCAAGCCGATGCCGGCCTGCGCGACGCCGGTGACGCAGGGCATGGTCGTGCACACGCGCAGCGACAAGGCGATCAAGGCGCAGCAGTCGGTGATGGAGTTCCTGCTCATCAACCACCCGCTGGACTGCCCGATCTGCGACCAGGGCGGCGAGTGCCAGCTGCAGGACCTCGCGGTCGGCTACGGCAAGTCCGCGACGCGCTACGACGAGGACAAGCGTGTCGTCCTGCCGAAGGATGTCGGCCCGCTGATCTCGATGCAGGAGATGCCGCGCTGCATCCACTGCACGCGCTGCGTGCGCTTCGGGCAGGAGATCGCCGGCGTGATGGAGCTCGGCATGGTCCACCGGGGCGAGCACAGCGAGATCACGACCGTCACCGGCGGCACGGTGGACAGCGAGCTGTCGGGCAACATGATCGACCTGTGCCCGGTCGGCGCGCTGACGAGCAAGCCCTTCCGCTACGCCGCACGCACCTGGGAGCTCGGCCGCCGCAAGAGCATCAGCCCGCACGACAGCACCGGCGCCAACCTCGTCGTCCAGGTCAAGGGCAACCGCGTGCTGCGCGTCGTGCCGCTGGACAACGAGGCGGTCAACGAATGCTGGATCGCCGACCGCGACCGCTTCAGCTACGAGGCGCTGAACAGCGAGGCCCGGCTGACCGCGCCGCGCATCAAGCAGGGCGGTCAGTGGCAGACGGTGGACTGGGCCACGGCGCTGGACTATGTCGCCGACGGCCTGAAGCGCGTGCAGGCCGAGTTCGGCCCCGCCGGCATCGGCGCCATCGCCTCGCCGCACGCCACCGTCGAGGAGCTGCACCTGCTCGCGAAGCTGGTGCGCGGCCTGGGCAGCCAGAGCATCGACCACCGCACCCGCCACGCCGATTTCGGTAACGCCGCGCCCGAGGGGCGTGCGCGTTGGCTCGGGATGCCGATCGCCGCGCTGTCGACGCTGGACCGCGCGCTGGTCGTCGGCAGCTTCCTGCGCAAGGACCACCCGCTGCTGGCGGCCCGGCTGCGCTGGGCGACGCGCCGTGGCGCGCAGGTGCACGGTCTGAACGCGCTCGTCGACGACTGGGCGATGACGACCGGCATGCGCATGGTCGCCCCGCCGTCGCGCTGGCCGGCCGCGCTGGCCGCGATCGCGGCCGAGATCGCGGCGATCCGCGGCATCGCCGCGCCGGTCGAGGGCGCGGAGATCACACCGCAGGCCAAGGCGATCGCGGCGTCGCTGCTGATGGGCGAGGCCAAGGCGGTGCTGCTGGGCAACGCCGCCGCGCAGCATCCGCAGGCCGGGCAGCTGCTCGCGCTGGCGCAGTGGATCGCGCACCAGGTCGGCGCGCGCGTCGGGTATCTCGGCGAGGCCGCCAACAGCGTCGGCGCGCAACTCGTCGGCGCGCTGCCCGGCCCGGGCGGACTGAACGCGGGCCAGATGCTCGCGCAGACGATGAAGGCGCTGCTGCTGCTGCACACCGAGCCGGTGCTCGACGCCGCCGACGCCGCGCGCGCGAAGCAGGCGCTGGCGGGCAGCGGGCTGGTCGTCGCGCTGACTTCGTTCGCCGATGCCGCGGCCGATGTCGCCGACGTCATGCTGCCGATCGCCCCGTTCACCGAGACCGCCGGCAGCTTCGTCAACGCCGAGGGCCGGCTGCAGGCCTTCGCCGGCGTCGTGCCGCCGCTGGGCGAGACCCGGCCGGGCTGGAAGGTGCTGCGCGTGCTGGGCAACCTGCTCGGGCTGGCCGGCTTCGCGCACGAGTCGGCCGACGAGGTGCGCGCCGAGGCGATCGGCGACCCCGAGGCGATCGGCGCGCGGCTGGACAACGCCGCGCCGGCGCTCGCGCCGCTGGCAGCTACGGCCGAGCCCGGCCCCGAGCGCATCGCCGACGTGCCGATCTACGCGACCGACCCGCTGGTGCGCCGCGCCGAGTCGCTGCAGCGCACGGCCGACGCCAGGCCGCCGGTGGCGAGCCTGCCGAGCTCGCTGTGGCGCAAGCTCGGCCTCGCGCCCGGCGCGCGCGTCTACGTCGGCCAGGGCACGGCCGGGCTGGTCATGCCCGCGGTCGAGGATCCGACGCTGGCCGACGGCACGGTGCGCGTGCCGGCCGGCCACCCCGACACCGCCGCGATGGGGCCGATGTTCGGCCCGATCCAGGTCGAGAAGGCATCGCTGTGAACCCGCCGGCAGCGAGATCCACGCCATGATCGAGACCCTCAACCAAGCCGGCACCGCGCTGATGGGCCCCACGGCCTGGCTCGTCGTGTGGAGCCTGATCAAGATCGTCGTCCTGGTCGCGCCGCTGATGGGCTGCGTGGCCTACCTGACGCTGTGGGAGCGCAAGGGCATCGGCTGGACGCAGATCCGCCCGGGCCCGAACCGGGTCGGCCCGTTCGGGCTGCTGACGCCGATCGCCGACGCGGTCAAGCTGGTCTTCAAGGAGATCATCCGCCCGACCGCGGCCAACAAGGGGCTGTTCTTCCTCGGCCCGGTGATGACGATCATGCCGGCGCTGGCGGCCTGGGCCGTGGTGCCGTTCGGGCCCGAGGCGGTGCTGGCCGACGTCAACGCCGGGCTGCTGTTCCTGATGGCGATCACCTCGCTCGAGGTCTACGGCGTCATCATCGCCGGCTGGGCGAGCAACTCCAAGTACGCCTTCCTCGGCGCGCTGCGCGCGTCGGCGCAGATGGTCAGCTACGAGATCGCGATGGGCTTCGCGCTCGTCGTCGTGCTGATGGTCGCCGGCACGATGAACCTCGGCGAGATCGTCACGAAGCAGGGCGAGGGCCGGATGGCCGAGATGGGCCTCGGGTTCCTGTCCTGGAACTGGCTGCCGCTGCTGCCGATCTTCCTCGTCTACTTCATCTCGGGACTGGCGGAGACCAACCGCCACCCCTTCGACGTCGTCGAGGGCGAGAGCGAGATCGTCGCCGGCCACATGATCGAATACTCGGGGATGTCGTTCGCGATGTTCTTCCTCGCCGAGTACGCGAACATGATCCTCGTGTCCACGCTGTGCGTGGTCCTGTTCCTCGGCGGCTGGCTGCCCCCGGTCGAGTGGCTGGGCTTCATCCCCGGCTGGATCTGGCTCGCGATCAAGGTCTTCGTCGTCGTCACGATGTTCCTGTGGGTGCGCGCCACCTTCCCGCGCTACCGCTACGACCAGATCATGCGCCTGGGCTGGAAGGTCTTCATCCCGGTGACGATCGTCTGGCTGGTGGTCGTCGGGCTGTGGATCCAGTCGCCCTGGAACATCTGGCACTGATCGGAGGACCGGCGCATCATGTCCGCCATCAAGGATTTCGTCTCCAGCTTCTTCCTCGTCGAGCTGTTCAAGGGCCTGGCGCTGACCGGGCGGCATTTCCTGTCGCCGCACATCACGATCCAGTTCCCTGAGGAGAAGACGCCGCTGAGCCCGCGCTTTCGCGGCCTGCACGCGCTGCGCCGCTACGACAACGGCGAGGAACGCTGCATCGCGTGCAAGCTGTGCGAGGCGGTGTGCCCGGCGATGGCGATCACGATCGAGTCGGCGCAGCGCGACGACGGCACGCGGCGCACGACGCGCTACGACATCGACCTGACCAAGTGCATCTTCTGCGGCTTCTGCGAGGAGAGCTGCCCGGTCGACTCGATCGTCGAGACGCACATCTTCGAATACCACGGCGAGAAGCGCGGCGACCTGTACTTCACCAAGGACATGCTGCTGGCCGTCGGCGACCGCTACGAGGCGCAGATCGCCGCCAACCGCGCGGCCGACGCGAAGTACCGCTGAACGGGCCTCCCCGATGACTTCCACCACGGCGCTGTTCTATCTCTTCTCGGCGGTCCTGCTGCTGGCCGCGTTCCGCGTCATCACCGCGCGATCGACGGTGCACGCGGCGCTGTTCCTCGTGCTCGCGTTCTTCAGCGCCGCGTGCGTGTGGATGCTGCTGCAGGCCGAGTTCCTCGCGATCGCGCTGGTGCTGGTCTACGTCGGCGCGGTGATGGTGCTGTTCCTGTTCGTCGTCATGATGCTGGACTTCGACAGCGCAGCCTTCCGCGAGGGCTTCTGGCGCCACTTCCCGCTCGCCGGCGTGGTCGGGGCGCTGATCGCGCTGGAGATCGCGCTCGTGCTGATGCACGGGTTCGGCGTCGCCGAGCCGGCGCCGATGCCCGAGGCGGTGCTCGCGGTGGGCAACACGCGCGCGCTGGGCATCGAGATCTTCACGAACTACCTGTATCCGCTGCAGATCGCCGCCGTGCTGCTGCTGGTGGCGATGGTGGCCGCGATCGCGCTGACGTTGCGCGAGCGTCGCAAGGCCTCCAAGCGGGTCGACCCGGCGCTGCAGGTCCGCGTCAGGAAGGCCGACCGGCTGCGCATCGTCAGGCTGGCGCCCGAGGTCGAGCGTGCGGCGGTGGCGGATGCGGCCGACGAAGGGGGGAAGGCGTGATGGGCGGCGTGACCCTGGCCCACTACCTGACGCTGGGCGGCGTGCTGTTCGCGCTGTCGGTGGTCGGCATCTTCCTGAACCGGCGCAACCTGATCGTGCTGCTGATGGCCATCGAGCTGATGCTGCTGGCCGTCAACCTCAACTTCGTCGCCTTCTCGCACTATCTCGGCGACATGGCGGGGCAGGTGTTCGTGTTCTTCATCCTGACGGTCGCGGCCGCGGAGTCGGCGATCGGGCTGGCGATCCTGGTCGTCCTGTTCCGCAACCGGTCGTCGATCAACGTCGAGGAACTCGACGCGCTGAAAGGCTGAGCCCCATGTCGGCCACGATCTCCCAGAACCTGCTGCTCGTCGTCGTGCTGGCGCCGCTGGTCGGCGCGCTCGTCGCCGGGCTGGCCGGCCGCGCCGTCGGCCGTGCCGGCGCGCACACGGTCACCATCCTCGGCGTGGCGGTCTCGTTCGTCGCCTCGGTGATGACGCTGCTGGCGGTGCTCGACGGCGCGCGCTTCGACCAGACGATCTACGAGTGGGCCACGGTCGGCGGCCTGACGATGGAGGTCGGCTTCCTCGTCGACGGGCTGACGGCGATGATGATGGTCGTCGTCACCTTCGTGTCGCTGATGGTGCACGTCTACACCATCGGCTACATGGCCGAGGATCCGGGCTACCAGCGCTTCTTCGCCTACATCAGCCTGTTCACCTTCTCGATGCTCATGCTGGTCATGAGCAACAACTTCCTGCAACTGTTCTTCGGCTGGGAGGCGGTGGGGTTGGTGTCCTACCTGCTGATCGGCTTCTGGTACAAGAAGCCGACCGCGATCTTCGCCAACCTCAAGGCCTTTCTCGTCAACCGGGTCGGCGACTTCGGCTTCATCCTCGGCATCGGGCTGCTGGTCGCCTACGGCGGTTCGCTGGACTACGCCGAGACCTTCGCCAGGGCGGGCGAGCTCGCCGGCATGAGCTTCCCCGGCACCGACTGGGGGCTGCTGACGGTGGCCTGCATCTGCCTGTTCATCGGCGCGATGGGCAAGAGCGCGCAGTTCCCGCTGCACGTGTGGCTGCCCGACTCGATGGAGGGCCCGACCCCGATCTCGGCGCTGATCCACGCCGCGACGATGGTGACGGCGGGCATCTTCATGGTCGCCCGCATGAGCCCGCTGTTCGAGCTGTCCGACGCCGCGCTCGCCTTCGTGCTCGTGATCGGCGCCATCACGGCCTTGTTCATGGGCTTCCTCGGCATCATCCAGAACGACATCAAGCGCGTCGTCGCCTACTCGACGCTGAGCCAGCTCGGCTACATGACGGTGGCGCTCGGGGCGTCGGCGTACTCGGTCGCGGTGTTCCACCTGATGACGCACGCGTTCTTCAAGGCGCTGCTGTTCCTGGCCGCCGGCAGCGTGATCATCGGCATGCACCACGACCAGGACATCCGCAACATGGGCGGGCTGCGCAGGTACATGCCGGTGACCTGGATCACCGCGCTGCTGGGCTCGCTCGCGCTGATCGGCACGCCGCTGTTCTCGGGCTTCTACTCCAAGGACAGCATCATCGTCGCCGTCGGCGCGAGCCAGCTGCCGGGCGCCGGATTCGCCGCCTTCGCCGTCACTGCGGGCGTCTTCGTGACCGCGTTCTACTCGTTCCGGATGTTCTTCCTGGTCTTCCACGGCGAGGAGCGCTTCCGCCACAAGCCGCACCCGCCGCAGGACGACCACGCGCACGACGACCTCGGCCACGGCCACGACGCGACGCCGCACGAGAGCCCCTGGGTCGTCACGCTGCCGCTGGTGCTGCTGGCGGTCCCGTCGGTCGTGATCGGCGCGCTGACGATGGCGCCGATGCTGGCCGGGGACTTTTTCGCCGGCGCGATCGCGGTCGACGGCGCGCGCCACGGCGCGATGGCGGCGGTGGCCGAGCATGCGCACGACCCCTGGGGCATGGCGCTGCACGGCCTGGCGACGCTGCCGTTCTGGCTCGACGTCGCGGGCGTGGCCTGCGCGTGGCTGTTCTACCTGAAGGCGCCGGCGATCCCGGCCGCGCTGGACCGCGCGCTGCGTCCGCTGCGCGTCGTGCTCGAGAACAAGTACTACATGGACTGGTTCAACGAGCATGTGCTGGCCGCCGGTGCGCGCTTGCTGGGGCGCGGGTTGTGGAAGGGCGGCGACGCGGCGGTGATCGACGGCGTGCTGATCGACGGCTCGGCCAAGGCCGTCGGGCGGCTGGCGGGCCTGGTGCGCCGCGTGCAGACCGGGCAGCTGTACTGGTACGCGCTGGTGATGGCGATCGGCATCTTCGGCTTCATGAGCTGGCGGCTGTGGCCGCTGCTGGCGCCCTGAGAGCCGCCGTGCAAGAACAACGACGCCGCGCACGAGCGGCCAACACGGAAACGAGTCCATGGGTTTGCTGAGCCTCTCGATCTGGCTGCCGATCGCCTTCGGCGCGCTGATCCTGGCCTTCGGGCGGGACAGCCAGGCCGGCGGCGTGCGCACCGCCGCGCTCGCGGCGTCGCTGGTCTCGCTCGTGCCGACGCTGCTCGTCGCGGCGCGCTTCGACGCCTCGACGGCGGCGATGCAGTTCGTCGAGAAGGCGCCGTGGATCGAGCGCTTCGCGATGCACTACCACCTCGGCGTCGACGGGCTGTCGATGTGGTTCGTGCCGCTGACCGCGTTCATCACCGTGATCGTCGTCGTCTCGGCGATGAAGGTCGTCACCGACCGCGTCGCGCATTACATGGGCGCGATGCTGATCCTGTCGGGGCTGATGATCGGCGTCTTCGCGGCGCTGGACGGCGCGCTGTTCTACGTCTTCTTCGAGGCCACGCTGATCCCGATGTACATCATCATCGGCGTCTGGGGCGGGCCGCGGCGCGTCTACGCGGCGTTCAAGTTCTTCCTCTACACGCTGCTGGGCTCGCTGCTGATGCTGGTGGCGCTGCTGTACCTGTACTACAAGAGCGGCGGCAGCTTCGACATCCTCGCCTGGCACCGGCTGCCGCTGCCGATGCTGGCGCAGACGCTGCTGTTCTTCGCCTTCTTCGCCGCGTTCTCGGTCAAGGTGCCGATGTGGCCGGTGCATACCTGGCTGCCGGACGCCCACGTCGAGGCGCCCACCGGCGGCTCGGTCGTGCTGGCGGCGATCATGCTCAAGCTCGGCGCCTACGGCTTCCTGCGCTTTTCGCTGCCGATCGCGCCCGACGCCGCGCGCGAGTGGGCGTGGCTGATCATCGCGCTGTCGCTGATCGCGGTCGTCTACATCGGCCTGGTCGCGCTCGTGCAGCAGGACATGAAGAAGCTGGTGGCCTACAGCTCGGTCGCGCACATGGGCTTCGTGACGCTGGGCTTCTTCCTGTTCAACGAGCTGGCGATGACGGGTGCGGTGGTGCAGATGATCGCGCACGGCTTCGTCTCGGGCGCCATGTTCCTGTGCATCGGTGTGCTCTACGACCGCGTGCACTCGCGCGACATCGGGGCCTACGGCGGCGTCGTCAACACGATGCCGCGCTTCGCCGCCTTCGCGGTGCTGTTCGCGATGGCCAACGCCGGGCTGCCGGGCACGGCCGGCTTCGTCGGCGAGTGGATGGTCATCCTCGGCGCGGTGCAGGTCAGCTTCTGGATCGGGCTGCTGGCGGCGACGACGCTGATCCTGGGGGCCGCCTACACGCTGTGGATGGTCAAGCGCGTCTACTTCGGCGACGTCGCCAACGCCGACGTGCGCGCGCTCACCGACCTGTCGGCGCGCGAGTTCGCGATGCTCGCGCTGCTGGCCGCGGCGGTGCTGTGGATGGGCGTGCATCCCAAGCCCTTCACCGACCCGATGCAGGCGTCGGTGGCCGAGCTGCTGCGCCACGTCGCGCTGACCAAGCTGCACTGAGCCGGCCCGAGCACACCATGAACCCGATCAACTGGACCGTCGTCACCCCCGAGATCTGGCTGCTGGCGCTGACCTGCGTCGTCCTGCTGGCCGACCTGGGCGTGCGCAGCCCGCAGCGCGCGCCGACCTTCTGGCTGACCCAGGCCGGGGTGCTGGTCTTCACGCTGATGCACCTGCGCGCCGCCGAGGGCCAGGCCATCGCCTACGGCCTGGGCGGCATGGTCGTCTCCGACCCGATGGGCCACCTGCTCGCGTGCTTCGCCGGGGTGGCGACGATGGCCACGCTGGCCTACGCGCGGCCGACGCTCGCTGCGCGCGACATGCAGCGCGGCGAGTTCTACACGCTGGCGCTGACGAGCCTGCTGGGCGTGTCGATCATGACCTCGGCGAACCACTTCCTGGTCGTCTACCTGGGGCTGGAGGTGATGAGCCTGTCGCTGTACGCGCTGGTGGCGATGCGGCGCGACCACCTCGTCGCGACCGAGGCGGCGATGAAATACTTCGTCCTCGGTGCGCTGGCCAGCGGCTTCCTGCTGTACGGGCTGTCGATGATGTACGGCGCCACCGGCTCGCTCGAGATCCCGACCGTCTTCGACCGCATCGCCACCGGCGAGATCAACGCCGACGTGCTCGTCTTCGGCCTCGTCTTCGTCGTCGCAGGGCTCGCGTTCAAGCTCGGCGCGGTGCCCTTCCACATGTGGGTGCCCGACGTCTACCAGGGCGCGCCGACCGCGGTCACGCTGCTGATCGCCGCGGCCCCGAAGCTCGCCGCGTTCGCGATCACGATCCGGCTGCTCGTCGAGGGCATGCTCGGGCTCGCGGTCGACTGGCAGCAGATGTTCATCGTGCTGGCGGTGGGCTCGCTGGTGGTCGGCAACGTCGCCGCGATCGCGCAGACCAACCTCAAGCGCATGCTGGCCTACTCGACGATCTCGCAGGTCGGCTTCGTGCTGCTCGGCCTGTCGGCTGGCGTCGTCAGCGGCAACACGCTGTCGGCCGGCAACGCCTACAGCTCGGCGATGTTCTACATCGTCACCTACGTGCTGACGACGCTGGGCAGCTTCGGCCTGATCATGCTGCTGTCGCGCGAGGGTTTCGAGTGCGAGGAGATCGACGACCTCGCCGGTCTCGCACAGCGCGCACCCTGGATCGCCGGCGTGATGGCGGTGATCATGTTCTCGCTGGCCGGCATCCCGCCGATGGTCGGCTTCTTCGCCAAGCTCGCGGTGCTGCAGGCGCTGGTGGCGACCAACGTCGGTGCCTACATCGGGCTGGCGGTGTTCGCGGTCATGATGTCGCTCGTCGGCGCGTTCTACTACCTGCGCGTCGTCAAGGTGATGTATTTCGACGCCCCGCAGGGGGCGGCCTTCGAGGCGACGCGGCCGGTGGGCGCATCCGCGCTGCTGGCGGTCAACGGCGCGCTGGTGCTGCTGCTCGGGCCGCTGTCGGGCGGGCTGCTGGCGCTATGCCGCGACGCCATCGTCAGGACGCTGGCGGGCTGAGCGCGGGCGCCGCCCGGCAGTCGGCGTCCGCTCCCGCGACGAACCCCGGCCGCGCGTGAGCGACGACATCGCCGACCGCCACCTCGTCGAGCGCGCGCTCGCCTCCGAGGCGCTGCTCGAGGGCGGCTTCCTGCACGTGCGGCGCGACACCGTCGAGCTGCCCGACGGCGCGCAGGCCACGCGCGAGTACATCCGCCACCCGGGCGCGGTGGCGGTGATCCCGCTGCTGGACGACGGCCGGCTGCTGCTCGAGCGCCAGTGGCGACACCCCGTCGGCCGCGTGCTGCTCGAGCTGCCGGCGGGCAAGCTCGACCCCGGCGAAGGGGCGCTGGCCTGCGCCGTGCGCGAGCTGCGCGAGGAGACCGGCTACACGGCGCGCGAGTGGGCCTTCGCGGCGCGCGTGCACAGTGCCTGCGCCTACTCGACCGAGGCGATCGAGCTGTGGTTCGCGCGCGGGCTGCAGCCCGGGCCCCAGCGGCTCGACGAGGGCGAGTTCATCGAGACCGTCGCGTGCTCGGCCGACGAGCTCGACGCGCTGGCGGCGCGCGGCGAGCTGACCGACGCCAAGACGCTGATCGGATTGTTGTGGTTTCAACGCTGGCACGCGGGTCGATGGCCGCTGCAGTGGGAGCGAGCGGTTACGATTGCCTGATGAAGGTCCTGAACCTGCGCTGCGCGAACGGCCATGGCTTCGAGGGATGGTTCGCGTCCGAGGACGACTTCCTCGACCAGAACGGCCGCGCGGCGGTCGAGTGCCCGCTGTGCGCCGACCGCGTCGTCACCCGCTTGCCGAGCGCGCCCAGGCTGAACCTGTCGGGCGCGCGCGCACCGCAGCCGGTGCCCTCGGCGTCGGGGCCGGCCCCGGCGGCCGCCCCGCCGGCGGCCCAGCCCCCGGTGGCGGCCGACCTGCAGGCGGCCTGGCTGGCGGCGGCGCGCCGTCTGGTCGAGACGACCGAGGACGTCGGCACGCGCTTCCCCGAGGAGGCGCGCCGCATCCATTACGGCGAGGCCGAGCCGCGCGGCATCCGCGGCCGTGCGACGCCCGAGGAGCGCGAGGCGCTGCGCGAGGAGGGCATCGCAGTCGTCGCGATGCCGCTGCCCGAGGGGCTCGAGGGGCCGCTGCAGTAGCGGCCGGCCCCCGCGCCGCGCGTGACGCACCGCGGCGATCCCGGCGGCACGCAACCGGCGCCGCACCGGCGCACGCGATCAGCCGCCGGCCGGCGGCAGCACGCGATGCGGGTTCATGATCCCCAGCGGGTCCAGCGCCGCCTTGATGCGCTGCATCAGCGCCAGCGCCACCGGCGGCTTGCGCGCGGCCATCTCGTGCACCTTGAGCGCGCCGATGCCGTGCTCGGCGGAGAACGACCCCCCGTGCGCCAGCACCGCGTCGTACACGATGCGGTTGACCTCGGCCTCGCGCGCGGCGACGAAGTCCGCGCCCTCCTGCCCGGGTGGTGCCTGAAGGTTGAAGTGCAGGTTGCCGTCGCCGAGATGGCCGAAGACCACCAGCCGCGCACCCGGCAGCGCCTCGCGCAGCGCCGCTTCGGTGGCGGCGCAGAAGGCCGGAATGCGCGACACCGGCAGCGCGACATCGTGCTTGACGTTCAGCCCGTCGCGCGCCTGCGCCAGCGGGATGGACTCGCGCAGCTGCCACATGGCGTCGGCCTGCGCCAGACTGCCGGCCACCGCCGCATCGCCGATCGTGCCGGCCTCCAGCGCCTCGGCCAGCAGCGCCTCGAGCCGCTCGCGCGCCGTCGACTCGCCCTGCGCGTCGTCGAACTCCAGCAGGACGGCCCAGGGCGTCGGCGGCAGCGGCCGCGGCAGCTCGGGGAAGTGCGTCTCGACCAGCTCCAGCGCGTGGCGCGCCATCAGCTCGAAGCCGGTCAGGCCGCTGGCCAGCCGCGCGCGCGCCAGCCGCAGCAGTGCCAGCGCGGCGTCCAGGTCGGCGCAGGCGGCCAGCGCGGTCAGCGTGGCCGCCGGCCGCGGCACCAGCGCCAGCGTCGCGGCGGTGATCACCCCCAGCGTGCCCTCGCTGCCGACGAACAGGTCGCGCAGGTCGTAGCCGGTATTGTCCTTGCGCAGCCCCGACAGCCCGTCCCAGACCTCGCCCTGAGGCGTCACCACCTCCAGTCCCAGGCAGAGCTGGCGCGCGTTGCCGAAGCGCAGCACCTCGGTGCCTCCGGCATTCGTCGCCAGGTTGCCGCCGATCGTGCAACTGCCCTCGGCCGCCAAGCTCAGCGGCAGCCGCAGCCCCTGCGCGGTCGCCGCCTCCTGCAGCGTCTGCAGCACGCACCCGGCCTCGGCGGTCAGCGTCAGGTTGTCGACGTCGAGCGCGCGCACGCGGCTCATCCGCTGCAGACTCAGCAGCACCTGCGTCCCGCTGGCGTCGGGCACGCCGCCGCCGACCATCCCGGTATTGCCGCCCTGCGGCACGATGGCCACGCGATGCGTGGCGCAGGCGCGCACGACGGCCGCGACCTCGTCGGTCGTTCCCGGACGCACGACCGCCGCCGCCTTGCCGTGCCAGCGTCGGCGCCAGTCGACCTCCCATGCCGCGAGCTCGCCCCCGGTCAGGACATGGTCGGCGCCGACGGCGTCGCGCAGCCGCGCGAGCAGGGCCGGATCCATCGCACCCGGGCGGGTCAGGCCGGCGCCGCCGGCCGCGCCCCCTGGCGCAGCCGCCAGCGCACGTGCAGCGCGCACAGGGCGAACAGCAACAGGCTGAGGACGATCTCGGCCGCGGCGAGCGCGGCCGACACGCCGGTCTCGGTCGTCGCGCGCACCACGCCCTCGGTGAAGTAGAGCCACACCAGCAGGCTCAGCCAGCGGTAGGTGTACATGCGGTGCCGCCAGACGCCGGCCAGCGCCGGCAGCAGCGGCAGCACCTTGATCGCCAGCGTCCCGCTGCCGGTCGGCGCGAGCCACAGCTCCCAGGCCAGCCCGAGCCCGATGAGCGCGGCCAGCGTCGCCAGCGCCAGTGCGCGCGTCGCGCGCGTGACGGCGTCGGCACGGCGCGGCGGCCCGCCCTCGGCCAGCGCGCCGTGGGTGCCTTGCGCGCCGTCCGCGCCGTCGGCAGCGCCGCGGGCTGCGGCGGGGGTCGTCGCGCGTGCGCCGGTGTCGAGGGCGGTGGGCATGCTGGCATCATAGCCAGCATGGCTTCGCTGCGTGATCTGGCTGCCGGCTTGCCCGCGCGCGCCTCCGAGCTGCTCGACACGCTGCGCGACTGGCCGTGGACCGACACGTTGGCGACGCTGGCCCGGCGCTTCCGCGAGGACCGGCTGGGGCTGACCGCCGGCAGCCTGACCTTCACGACGCTGATCGCGCTGGTGCCGCTGTTCACGGTGACGCTGGCGATCTTCTCCGCCTTCCCGCGCTTCGCCGCCTTCAAGGAGGCGCTGGAGGCCTACTTCCTGCAGGCGCTGGTGCCGGAGGCGATCGCGCGCCCGGTGCTGGGCGCGCTGGCCGACTTCGCCGACAAGGCGCGCGGCCTGGGCGGCGCGGGTGCGGTGGTGCTGGCTGCCAGCGCGCTGTCGACGATGCTGACGATAGACCGCTCGCTCAACGCGATCTGGCGCGTGCGCCGGCCGCGGCCGTTCGCGCAGCGCATCCTGGTGTACTGGGCCGCGCTGACGCTCGGGCCGCTGGTGATCGGTGTCGGGCTGTCGGCGAGCTCGTACGCGCTGGGGGCCACCGGCGGCGCCGCCGGTGGCCTGCCGGACTGGGTCGCGTCACTGGTCGCGGGGGCCGAGTTCGGCCTCATGGCACTCGGCGTCGCGGCGCTTTTCCACTACGTGCCGCACACCTGGGTGCGCTGGCGCCACGCGCTGGCCGGCGGCGTCTTCGTCGCCGCCGGCTTCGCGGCCGCCAAGGCGGCGCTCGCGTGGTACCTGGCCAAGGTGCCGACGCTGTCGGTGGTCTACGGCGCCTTCGCGACGCTGCCGATCCTGCTGCTGTGGATCTACCTCGGCTGGGTCATCGTGCTGCTGGGCGCGGTGATCGCGGCCTATGCGCCGAGCCTGCAGATGCGCGTCGCGCGCCGCCCGGCGACGCCGGGGCACCGCTTCGAGCTGGCGCTGGCGGTGCTGCGCGAGCTGGCCGCGGCGCGCTCGTCCGATCGGCGCGGGCTGTCGCTCGAACGGATCGCCGAGCTGCTGCGCGCCGACCCGCTGCAGCTCGAGCCCATCGTCGAGCGGCTGCTCGCGATCGACTGGGTCGCGCGGCTGGACGAGGACGGCGGTGCGCGGCTGGTGCTGCTCGTCGACCCCGCGGCCACGTCCGCCGCGCCGCTGGTCGACGTGCTGCTGCTGCCGCCGGGGCCGCTGACGGCGCCGTTTCGCGAGCGCGCCGGCGTCGAGGCGATGCGGCTGGCGGAGCTGCTCGGCTGATCGGCTGATCGGCGCGGCCGGGCTGTGTCCTCAGCGCGCGCCGCCCTGGTCCAGCAGGTGCAGCATCGCCAACCGGTAGCCGTCCACCCCGAGACCGGCGATGACGCCGCGCGCGATCGGCGACAGGTAAGAGTGGTGACGAAACGGCTCGCGCGCGTGCACGTTGCTGACGTGGACCTCGACGAAGGGGATCGCCACACCCGCCAGCGCATCGCGCAGCGCGACGCTGGTGTGCGTCAGGCCGCCCGGGTTGACGACGATCGCGTCCACGGCCTCGTCGCGCGCGGCGTGGATGCGGTCGATCAATGCGCCTTCGTGGTTGCTCTGGAAGCAGGCGAGCAGGGCGCCGCGATCGGCGGCGATGCGCGTGCACATCGCCTCGACCTCGGCCAGCGTCGTCGCGCCGTAGGTCTGCGGCTCGCGCGTGCCGAGCAGGTTGAGGTTGGGGCCGTTGAGCAGCAGCAGCTTCATGCGCGATCCTTCGGCGGGTCGGCGGCGGGGCCAGGACAGGTGGAGGTCGCGCGCGGGCGGTACCGGCGCTGGCTCGGAGGCGGTACGCCGGTGTTCACGCGGCCACCGTGGCGGCAGGCGCCAGCGCCTCGCGCAGCGCCGCCAGCACCGCGTCGGGTTGCTCGGCCATCAGGAAGTGGCCGCCGGGCACCATGCGAACGCGCGCCTTCAGCACGCCGGCGACCTGGCGCGCATTGCGCGGCAGCGTCATCTGGTCGCGCTCGGCCAGCACCAGCGTCGCCGGGCAGGCGACGCCAGCGGCGGCGGCCAGCCCGCCGGCGTAGTCGTTGCAGGCGGCGAAGTCGTCGTGAAACAGCATCGGGTTGCCATGGTGCGCCAGCACTTGGCGCATCAGGCTGCGCGCCGAAGCGCGCAGCCACACGCCGGGGCCGGGGTACGAGGGCTTGGCGGCCAGGGTCGAGAACGAGTAGACGATCACGCGCTCGATCGCCGCCAGCGGGTCGTGCCGTGCCAGCTCCAGCAGCGCCGCCGGCACCGGCATCGGCACGCAGCTGCCGAGCATCGCCAGCTGCGTCGCGCGCTGCGGTGCGCGCGCGGCGGCCTCGAGCGCGACCAGCGAGCCCATGCTGTGGCCGACGAGCGCGGCGCGCTCGATGCCGGCGGCGTCCAGCAGCGCCAGCGTCCAGTCGGCCATCGCCTCGACCGACGCCAGCGCCGGGCCGGCGCTGCGCATGTGGCCGGGCAGGTCGGGCGCGAGCACCGCGTGGCCGTGGTGCGCGAACCAGCGCGCCAGCAGCGTCCACACCGAGTGGTCGTTGAGCGCGCCGTGCAGGAAGACGACGACCGGCAGCTCCGGGTCGAACGGCTTGCCGCCGGTGTAGGCGTAGACCTCGCGGCCGTCGACGACGAGCTTCATGCCACGCCCCCCGCCTTGGCCGCAGCCACCGCCTTGGAGGCGTCGGGGCCCGCCTTCTCGGCCACCTTCAGCGCCCGCTTCAGGTCCTCGATCAGGTCGTCGGGATCTTCCAGCCCGATCGACAGCCTGATGGTCCCCGGCCCGATCCCCGCCGCGCGCAGCGCAGCCTCGTCCATGCGGAAGTGCGTCGTGCTCGCCGGATGGATGACGAGCGATCGCGCGTCGCCGACGTTGGCCAGGTGCGAGAAGATCTGCAGCGCCTCGACGAAGGCGATTCCCTGCGCCCGCGACCCCTTCAAGTCGAAGCTGAAGACCGCGCCGCAGCCGCGCGGCAGCAGCCTCCTGGCCAGCGCGTGGCTCGGATGCCCCTCCAGCTCCGGGTAGCCGACCGCCGCGACCATCGGCTGCGCGGCGAGGAACTGCACCACCTTGCGCGTATTGTCGACATGGCGCGCCATGCGCAGCGGCAGCGTCTCCAGCCCCTGCAGCAGCAGCCACGCGGTGTGCGGGCTCATGCAGGCGCCGAAGTCGCGCAGCCCCTCGCGCCGCGCGCGCAGCAGGAACGCGCCGTCGGTGCTCTCCTCGGCGAAGACCATGCCGTGAAAGCCCGCGTAGGGCTGGTTGAGCTCCGGGAAGCGCGCCGCGCGGCTCCAGTCGAATCGCCCGCCGTCGAGCAGCACGCCGCCGACCACCGTACCGTGGCCGCACAGGAACTTGGTCGCCGAGTGGAAGACAAGGTCGGCGCCGAGCTCGACCGGCTTCATCAGCCACGGCGTCGTGAAGGTCGAGTCGACCAGCAGCGGCACGCCGGCCTCGTGCGCGATGGCCGCTACCGCCGGCACGTCGAGCACGTCCAGCCCCGGGTTGCCCAGCGTCTCTCCCAGCAGCAGCTTGGTATCGGGCCGGATCGCCGCGCGCCAGGCATCCAGGTCGCCCGGCGCGACGAAGCTCGTCTCGATGCCGAAGCGCGGCAGCGTGTAGTGCAGCAGGTTGTGCGACCCGCCGTACAGCGCGCTGGAGCTGACGATATGGCTGCCGGCGCCGGCCAGCGTCGCGATCGCCAGGTGCAGCGCCGCCTGCCCGCTGGCGGTCGCGATGCCGCCCACCGCGCCCTCCAATGCCGCCATGCGCTCCTCGAACACCGCATTCGTCGGGTTGCTGATGCGGCTGTAGACATGGCCCGAGCGCTCCAGGTTGAACAGGCTCGCGGCCTGCTCGCTGGACTCGAAGACGAAGCTCGTGCTCAGGTGGATCGGGACCGCGCGCGCCCCGGTGGCCGGGTCGGGCGCGGCGCCCGCGTGCAGCGCCAGGGTGTCGAAGCCGGGGTCGGCGGGGCCGGGCATGGGGTCTCCGATAGGGTGGACGCGGGCGGATTGTGGGCTATATTGATTGCGAAGCCGACCGCCCGCCGAACGGGCGCCCACCATCCACCAGCCCTCGATCCAGGAGGCCCCGATGAAAGTCGCCGACATTCTCCGCGTCAAGGGCAACACCTTGTTCACCGTGCCGCCCGAGCAACCGCTGGCGCAGGCAGCCAGGACCATGGCCGAGGAGGACATCGGGTCGCTGGTCGTGATGGACCACGGCGATCTGACCGGCATGCTGACCTTCCGCGAGGTCATCAAGGCGGTGGTGCGAAACGGCGGCAGCATCGGCGATGCGACCGTCAGATCGGTCATGGACGACGCCCCGCTCACCTGCACCCCGGGCACCGACATGGACGAGGTGCGCCGCATGATGCTGTCGCGCCACGCGCGCTACATGCCGGTGCTGGACAAGAAGACGCTGATGGGCGTGATCTCGTTCTACGACGTCGCCAAGGCGGTGGTCGAGGCGCAGGACTTCGAGAACCGCATGCTCAAGGCCTACATCCGCGACTGGCCGGTCGAGGCGCAGGAGGAGCCTGCCGGGCAGCCGCCGGCGGGCGGCTGAGCCGCGACGATCGACGCCGCAGGCGGGCGGCGTCGCCAACCGGGCCTCTACTTGCTGGACTGCTTGTAGAAATTCGACAGCGCGTCGAGCTGCTGCGTGACCAGGCTGCCCAGCCCCGAGAGCTGGCCGATCGTGTTGTCCAGCGCCGAGTACTGGCGAAGCAGCCGCTCGCGCACGCGCTCGACGCGGTCCTCCAGCCGCTCCTGGTCGCGCTCGTTGCGATCGATGCTGGCCTGCAGACCTTCACTGCGCAGCGTCAGCGCGCCCTCGCTGCCGAGCATGCCGTCAGCCAGCGCCTCGAAGCCTACCGCCAAGCCGTCGCCCTCGTGGCTGAGTGCCTTGCCGACCTCGGTCGGGTCCGCCAGCGCGGCATCCAGCTTGGCCTGGTCGAGCTGCAGCGAGCCGTCCTTCTGCAGCGAGATCCCCAGGTCCGACAGCCGGCCGAAGACCGCCGACGCCGGCGACGGCACCTGCACCAATGCGCGCAGCTTGCTGATCAGCCCGACCGCCGTGCGGTCGCCCTGCAGCGCGCCGGCCTGGCGGCTCGCCTCGTCGTAGGCCGTCTGCGCGGCGAGGAAGCGGTTGAGCTCGTTGTACGCGGTGATGAAGTCGCCGATATCCTTGCTCATCGCCGCCTTGTCCGCGGCGATCGTGACCTGGACCGGTGCGGTCGTCAGCCGCGTCAGCGTCAGGCTGAGGCCGTCGATGACGTTGTCGAGGTGGTTCTGGGCCGAGCTAAGCGGCACGCCGTTGATCGTGAACTGGGCGTCGGCCGCGACACGGCGCTCGACCATGCCGCCGGGGTAGGCGAGCGAGGCCAGGCTGCCGGTGGCACCTGCGACCGACACCGTGAAGGCGTTCGCGGCGCCGGTCTCGGTGCCGGTGAGGATCAGCAAGGGTCCGCTCGCATCCTGGACGATCGACGCGCTGACGCCGGCGCCGGCGGCGTTGATCTTGTCGCGCACCGCCTGCAGGCTGGTCTCGCCGGCGGCGATCTCGATGTCGAAGGTCTCGCCGCCGCGGGTGATCGTCAGCGTCCCGGTGCCCAGGTCCGAGGGGTCGGCGAACACCGCCGACGACATCGACTGCGCACTGGCCAAGGCCTGCACCTCGACCTCGTAGGTCCCGGCGATCGCGCCGTCGCCAGCCAGGACCGCGACCGCGTCGTCGCTGCTGCTACCGGTGTTGCGCGTCCAGTTGGCGGGGTCGGCGAGCTTGGCCGCGATCGACTGCAGGTTGCCGAGGTAGCTCTGCATCAGGCCGTAAGACGACAGCTGGGTGTCCAGCCTGGTCTTGGCAGTTTCGAGCAGCGTGATCGGGCGCCGCTCCAGCGCGACGAGCTGGTCGACGATGGCATTGACGTCCAGGCCGCTGCCGATGCCGGGGGAGGAAAGGGACATGGGGGCCTCCGGGCGTGGGGACTCGACCGTCTATTCGGCCGCTCGCGGGCGAACTTGAGGGTCGCAAAGCGGCGACAGCCCGGACGCCGACGATGAACGGTCGGCGACCGGGCGGTCAGAGAGAATGTCGGGGCGGGGATGCGCGGGATCGCGATCAGCCCTTGAGCAGGTTGAGCACCTGCTGCGGCAGCTGGTTGGCCTGCGCGACCATCGCGGTGCCGGCCTGTTGCAGGATCTGGGCGCGCGACAGGTTGGCGGTCTCGGCGGCAAAGTCGGCGTCCATGATGCGTCCGCGGGCCGCGGCCTGGTTCTCCGACGCGGTCTGCAGGTTGGCGATCACGGCCTCGAAGCGGTTCTGTGCCGCACCGAAGGTGGCGCGCTGGTTGTTGACCGCCGTCAGGGCGAAGTCGATCACTTCCATTGCCTCGTCGATCTCGGCCCCTGGGTCTGCCGGGACCGCCGTCCAGCCGCCGATCGCGATGCCGGTTGCGCCGCTGGTCGCGGCCGCCGTGTACGAGGTGGCCAGCACGTCCTTGGCCGCCGTCCCGCTGGTCACCGTACTGCCCTCGGCCGCTGCTCCGGCGAGGTCGACCGAGGAGATGTCGATCCGGTCGGTGTCGGCCGCGTTGGCGCCGACCTGGAACGTGAGCGTGTCTTCGAAGGTCGCGTCGGCACCGTTGAACAGCGACCTGCCGTTGAACTTGGCCGACTGGATCGTGCGCTGGATCTCCGACTGAAGTTCCGCGAACTCCTTCTGGAGGTTGTCCCGGTCGCTCGAGCTGTTGGTCGCGTTGCGCGACTGCACCGCCAGCTCGCGCATGCGTTGCAGCATGTCGGCGACCTTGCCCAGCGAGCCCTCGGCCGTCTGCGCCAGCGAGATGCCGTCGTTCGCGTTGCGGATCGCGACGTTCATGCCACGGATCTGGCTGTTCATTCGCTCGGCGATCGCGAGTCCCGCCGCGTCGTCCTTGGCACTGTTGACGCGCAGCCCCGACGACAGCCGCTGCATGCTCGTGGCGAGCGAACCCTGCGACATGTTGAGGTTGCGCTGCGCGTTGAGCGAGATCGTGTTGGTGTTGATCGTCTGGGGCATCGCGGCTCTCCTTCGAGCATCGGGCGGAACTCCGGCTCGAGCGCCGGCGCTGGCTAACGGGTGAGCCGGATTCTCCGGGCGCCCGCGTGCCCCCTATGCCCGAAGTAGGCGGCCAATGGACTGCCAGTTCGGCCTCGGCCCCAAAAGGCGAAAGCCCGGCCGAAGCCGGGCAAGACATCACGCTGGCGGAGGGCTCAGCGCAGCAGCGTCAGCACCTGCTGCGGCAGCTGGTTCGCCTGTGCGACCATCGCCGTGCCGGCCTGCTGAAGAATCTGGGCCCTTGACATGTTGGCCGTCTCCGAGGCGAAGTCCGCATCCATGATGCGTCCCCGGGACGCGGAGATATTCTCCACCGAGGTCTGCAGGCTGGAGATCACCGCCTCGAAACGGTTCTGCACCGCACCATAGGTCGCGCGCTGGTCGTTGACCGCCTTCAGCGCGAAGTCGATGACCTCGATGGCCTCGTCGATCTCGGCGCCGACGTCGGCAGGGGCAGTCGTCCAGCCGCCGATCGCGACACCGGAAGCGCCGCTGGTGGCCGATGCGGTCACGACAGTGGCCATCACGGCCGACGCCGTCGAGCCGCTCGTGATCGTGCCGCCCTCAGCCGCGGCCCCGGTCAGGCTCGCCGACGTGACGGCGATCCGGTCCGAAGTCCCGGTGTTGGCGCCGACCTGGAAGTTGAGCGTCGCTTCATAGCCCGTGCCGCTGCTGTCGAACAGCGACTTGCCGTTGAACGATGCCGACTTCACCGTGCGATCGATCTCGCTTTGCAGCTGCGCGAACTCCTTCTGGAGGTTGTCCCGGTCGCTCGAGCTGTTGGTCGCATTGCGCGATTGCACCGCCAGCTCGCGCATGCGCTGGAGCATGTCGCCGACCTTGCCCAGTGCGCCTTCGGCGGTCTGCGCCATCGAGATGCCATCGTTGGCGTTGCGGACCGCGACATTCATGCCGCGAACCTGTGCGCTCATGCGCTCGGCGATCGCGAGCCCCGCGGCATCGTCCTTGGCGCTGTTGACGCGCAGCCCCGACGACAGCCTCTGCATCGAGGTGCTGAGCGACGACTGAGTCGAACTCAGATTGCGCTGCGCGTTGAGCGAGATCACGTTAGTGTTGATCGTCATTCCCATGATTGAAAGCTCCTACGGTTGAACGACTCCCGGCATGGACGCCGGCTTGGCCTCGGCCGCGGGTCGATCCGGCCCGCGGCTTCGTCAGCTCGCGCTGACTGCGTCCGGCGGCAGTCATCCGTAGTCGCGAAAAGGCGTTGAAGAAGTGCCTTCGTCGAACCATCGGCCGGCTGTTCCGGACCCCGGGTTGCCGATCGGTCGGGCCCGTTGGGTGGGGTATCGGACGGCCGCTGGCGGATCTTTAGGACTTTGTCGAGGACTCCGAGCGGGCGGAGTCCCGGCACGCTTGTGTTGGGATGTATCGCGCGGCAGCCCGTTCGGGCCAGGCGACCCAGACCGGCGTGGGCTCACAGGCCAGCTATCAAGCCGGCTGCAGCAGGACCGGTGCGGACGCGACGCGCGAGTGTGCAAGCAATGCCCGCCGCACCTCGACGGTGTCGTTCCACATGAGCGCATCCAGGATGGACAGATCGGCCACGAACTCGCGCCCCGGTGTTTCGTATTCCCAGCCGCAGGCATGCAGGAACTGCAGTTCGATGCCGCGACCGGCGAAGGACATGGGGTCGAACAAGGCGGCGCCGCTGGCCGGATTGAGGTACTGGATCGCACCCAAGCGCGTGGCGATCTCGAGCGCCCAGTCGCCGGCGCCGAGTCCGGACGGCAGGTTCAGCGTCGACTCCGAGCACACCAGGGGTCGGAAGGGCAAATCCAGACGGCGGCACACCGCCGACAGCGTCGCGACATTCAGCCTCGTCAGCGATCGGTCGCCGCGGGTCTCGGCAAACGCCTCGCGCACCAGGTCGTCGACGACCCAGTAGTACGGGGCGTGTCGTCGGTAGTGGCTGAGCTTACCTTGGATGGTTTTCAGCGCCCCGTCGGGATCGAGAAGGCGGGCCTCGTAAGTCCGGATGTGGATCGAGTTGTTCGACAGTGGCACGTGGATCCAGCTCCAGCCCCGCTCGGGATGGAGCACACGGTTGCGGCTCATCCAGCTCTTCGGCGTGAACTGGGTGATGTCGAAAACGACCCACGCATCGCAGCGCGCGATGAGCGCGAAGTGCCCCCAGTAGGGGAAGAAGTAGGGCTGCATGATGCCCACCCGCATGTCAGCGCCCCGACAGCCGGTCCCGAACCTCGCCCGCATGGGCATGCGCCAGCTCGATGCAGTCGCACACGCGATCGACATCGGCGGCGCTGACCGGCGCGCCGGATGGGAGCTGAATCAGCCGACGGCCGAGGTGGTCGGTGTTCGGCAGGCGGTCGATGTAGCGGGGCAGTTCGTCGCGGTAGGGCGCGCTGCGGTGAACGCCAGGGTAGAAGTAGCGACGGGCCACGATGTTCTCGGAACCCAGCACCTCGAGCAGCTCGTCGCGGCTCAGCCCGAACGCGTCCTCGTCGACCTCGAAGATGACATACTGAAAATTGGTGCGAGTTGCATGACGCGGCAGGTGCAGGCGCAGCCCTGTGACCTGGCCCAGGCGTTCGTGATATCGATCCTTGACCTCGCGATTGCGTTCCACGACGGCACCGAGCCTCTCGAGGTTCAGCAGTCCGATCGCCGCTTGGGCCTCCGACATGCGCCCGTTGCTCGTCTTCGGCACCGCTGTCAAGGGCCCGGCGCCATAGCTGCTGCGAATGTTGCGCAACCGCGCCGCGAGCGCGTCATCGTTGGTGCAAATGCAGCCACCTTCGGTGGCGCTGAGGACCTTCGTCGCGTGGAAGGAAAACACCTCGAGCGCGCCGAAGTTGCCTACCGGCCTGGCATCGATCTCGCAGCCGAAGGCGTGCGCCGAGTCGAAGAACAGCTGCAAACCGTGGCGATCGGCCAGCGTCTGCAGCGGCGCGGGCGGGCAAGCATCGCCCCAGAGGTTGACGGGCAGTATGGCGCTCACGTCTGCATCGATCAAGGGCTCCACGAACTCCGGCGTCATCAGGTGCGTGCGCAGGTCGACGTCGCAGAACACCGGCTCCAGGCCTGCCCAGCTCATGGCTTGGACGGTCGCGATGAAGGTAAAGGCTGGCACGATGACCTTGCCCGACAGATCGAGCGCATCGACGGCCATCATCAGCCCGATCGTGGCGTTGGTCACGCAGACGACGTGGCGAACCGACAGTCGCTCTCGCAGTGCCGCTTCGAACCTCTGCACGAGGGGGCCGTGGTTCGTGTAGTACTGGCGCTCGAACAGCTCGCGCATCGCGGTCTCGTAGGCCGACCACGCTGGAAAGTGCAACTGACCGACTGGCAGCGGCTTCGCCAGCGCGGGTGCGCCGCCAAGTACGGCCAGCGGTGGGTGCGCTGAACGGATCGTGCCGATGGGCTCGCTCATGCGAGGCGGCTCCGGATCGCGCCGGCGTGCCGACGGACGAACGCCAGCAGACCGCACACAGTGACGACATCGTCCTCGGTGACGTGGTGCCCGCATGGCAGCAGCATGAAGCGGTTGCTGAGCTCGTCCGTGAGCGGCAGCGCCTCGGCGAACGTACGGTAGGACGCTGGACGCGCGTGAAGGGGCGGGTGGTAGTAGGCGCGCGCGAGCGCGCCCTCGGCATTCAGGATCTCGAGAGTTCGGGCTCGTGACAGCGGCCACGCCGGGGTCAGCTCGACCACGATATTCTTGAAGCTGGTCTGCTCGCGTTCGTCGAAGCGAAGCAGACGCAGACCCGGGATGCGGGCGAGTTCGCGCTGGTAGCATCGGTATCTGCCACGGTTGCGCAGGACCTGGTCCTCCAGGTCGTCTAGCGACGCCAGCGCCATCGCAGCGTGGACCTCGTTGAGCTTGGCGTTCAGGCCGGCCTCGATCGTGTTGTCGTGGCCTTGGAACCCGAAGCCGCGCATGCAGCGCAGTCGTGCCGCCAGCGCGTCATCGCTGGTGGTCACGTAGCCGCCCTCGAAGCCGTTGATCAGCTTGCTGGCATGCATCGAGAAGCACTCGGCGTCGCCGAAGCTGCCGACCTTTCGACCCCCGACCGTCTCGTAGGCCGACTCCACGGCGTCGAAGAGCAAGGGCACGCCCGCCTTGCGGGCCAGGACCTCGAGGCCTGGCGCGTCGCAGCAGTTGACGACGGGATGCACCGCCAAGAGCAAGGCCGTGGCGTCTCCGACATGCTCGGTGGCGGTGGCCGGGCTGATCGCCAACGTGTCGGCATCGACCTCGCAGAAACGAGGGACCAGGCCCGCCCAGGCCACGATGTCGGCCATGCGGCGATAGGTGAGTGACGGCATCACGACTTCCTCGCGCGCTGGGCGCGCCATACAGCGCATCGCCAGCACGAGCGCCCAAAAGCCATTGGAGGTCGCGATGCAGTGGCGGCTGCCGTGGAAGCGGGCCAGCCGCGTCTCGAGCTCCTTCACCAGCGGGCCGTCGTTCGTATACCGGCGCGCCTCGTGGAATCGCTTCGAGTAGGCGAGGAAGCGTTCGACATCCGGGCGAACGAGGTTGGAGGTCGATACTGGCCTGTCGAAACAGGGGGTGCCGCCGAAGCATGCCAGGCCTTCGACACGTGCCTTCGGTGTCGATCCTGGCGAACCGGCGCGGCCTCGTGCCGATGCGGGCGCGTGCCGCGTCGCCGGACTCGGTGGGTTGGGTTGGTGTAGCGTCAGAAGAGGCATCTCGATCCCGGACGGTCGACCCTCAGGTGGTGCGCTCGAGAACCGCGTCGTACCGGTAGTGGGCCGCGTAGAAGCTCGCCGGCATGCGCCGTATCTGGCAGGACCATCCCGACGCGCGGGCGAGGGCGTCGAACTGGGCGGCGGTTCTCCACTGCCCGATCGCCGATGCGGCGTCGTCGAGCAGCGGGGCCGGATCGATGCCGGCGCGGTAGAAGCGGCCAGCGAGGTCCCGGTCGGGCAAGTTGCCGACGAAGACACGGTCCACCCTCATGAACCGATCGTGCAGGCCCTTCAGCACGATCGCTGCGTCCTGCGGCGAGAAGTACGAGAAGCTGCCATAGCACAGCACCTTCGTGAATCGCTCCGGTCGTTCGATCGTCCGTACGGAACTGGCGGCGTCGGCCACCTCGAACGAACAACGGCCAGGACGGGTGAAGTGCGTCGACGCGACGTCGATCAGCGCGCGGGAGATGTCGCTTCCATGCACCGAGGACACGCGATCGACGAGATGGCGTGTCAGCGCGCCGTTGCCGCAGGCGATGTCCAGGACGGTGTCGCTCGGCGCGAGGTCAAGTCCGTCGACGATCGCGTCGACGATCAGGCGGATCTGTTCCGGCCCCACGGGCTTCCCGTTGACGGTGCGTTTGATCTGGCGCCACAGCTCGTCGTCGTCCGGTACGACGGTCGGATCGGCGAAGGTCGAGTTCATGGCGTCGCGGGGGTCGCGGCCAGCGTCTCCGCGCGCCGCAGCTTTCGGATCTCGATCTGCGCGTACGCCATCGCGAGGGCTTCCTGAAAGTCGGCGTCGAGCGCTGGCCATCGACTCGTCTCGTCGGGGCCGGAATCCAGCAAGTCCACGAACGCCTTGACCTCTGGATAGCGACCCATGATCTGGCGGTACATCGCTCTCATCGTCCTGCGGTCGCGTTCGTAGGCGTGCCTGTCGAGGTGGCCGTTGTCAACGGCCCAGCGCCGCAGAAGGTCCCACTCGAAGTACCCGGCCGACCGACCAGGCGCATCGCCGACCGAGGCCTGAGCAGCGTGCTGGCGAAAGCCCGCGCCCAGGTAGCCCACCGCCACCAGCGAGTGGCTGCGCGACGCGAAGTTCGCGTAAAGGGCCATATCGGTGAGGAAGCGCATCCGGTGACCGTCCAAGCTGAACGGCGCGTCGATGGCGCGCAAAGTCTGCCGGTGCACGAGGATGTTGGTTGGCTCGCCGATGAGGTTGACGCAGCCGGACACCATGCGCTCGAATACGGCCGACGGCTCGAGCACGACGCGCTCGCCCGCAGCCACCAGCATGGGCGAGCCCAGCACACAGCCCTTCGTGTCGATGAGGTGACGGGCATGGAATGCCAGCGGTGCACCGGTTTCGCGGCACGCCTGCAGCAGCAGCTCGATCGAGCGTGGCAGCAGCAAGTCGTCGTCGAACAGGAACTTCAGGTACTCCCCGCAGGCCAGTTCGATCAGGTGATCGCGGTTCGTCCCCGGCTGACGCGGTCGAGGATTGCGCACGTAGCGGATCCGTGCATCGTCCCACTTGCGAACCACCGAGCCGATTCGGTCGTCCGACGAGTCGTCGCCGATCAGCAGCTCGAAATCCTGCCAGGTCTGTGCCAGTGCGCTGGCGATGGCAGTATCCAGCCAGTCCGGTCTGAGCGCGGGAATCAGGATCGAGATGGTCGGCACGTTGGGGGGGCTTACTGTCACGCGGACTCATCCTGCTTGTAGAAGACGAAGAACGGTTCCCGCCCATTGCATCCGAACTGTCGCGGCTCCACTCCCGGAAGGACGGTCTCGTGGTCCAGAGGGCGACCGAGGAATCCCGCGGACGCGAACATCGCGAACAGGTCGGCGCCGAATAGCCGTCGGTGGTCCTCCTGGCCATAGAAGAGCCTAGCGAACGTCGCCGAAACGGAGCCATGGACCTCGAAGCCGTGCAGCAGCCGCGGCGAGTAGGGGGTCTGCGCGATCAGCAGGCCACCCGGTGCCAGGCAGCGGTAGAACTCGCGCAGGGCCCGGCTCGGGTCGTCGACATGCTCGAGCACATGATTGCAGACGATGAGATCCAGACTTGCGTCGGGGCGCTCCAGGTTCTCGACGTCGAGCTTCGAATGGCCCGGGCGGGTCGGCACGAGGTCGCCACAAAGGTACTCGGCCGGGCCCAGGTCGCGGATCAGGGGCTCGAGCGACACCTCGGGTGCGACGTGAAGGACCCGGGCTCCCGCGATCTGGCTCGCGATGCCGGATGCATGCATGTACAGCCAGAGGTGGCGTTCGCGGTCATTGCTCTGGCACGACGGACACAGATAGACCGACAGGTCGGAGCCGATGACGTCCATGAGCGCCATGAAGTCACTGCGCATCGCAATCTGTGGATGCGGCACCCACGCCGCCACCGAGGACCGGCAAAGACAGCACACCGGTCCGCTGGAAAGCGCCGCGACGGCCGATCCCGTTTCGCTGCCGAGTCTCGGCGCGCCGGCTGTTGTGCCTGCCGGCGGAGCCGTCTTCCTGTCTGGTGGTTCCGTGATCGTGTTCATGGCGATTTCCGGTCGAGACCTGCGTCTGGCAGGCGGTGCACGGGCCACAGCGATGACGCCGCCGTCGCCACCGAGGCGTGAGGTCTGACGGCGTGACACCAGCGCGACGTCGATCATCCGTGGCCGCGTCGAAGCCGAATCCGGGAAAAGAGTCACCTTTCTTGCACTACCGCGCGAATCGCGTGCGGACCGCCCTGTCGAGACGCAGGGCCGCACGCGGCGCGTCGCCGATCTGTGCGGGCTCGACGCGCCTTTTCGGCGCCTCGACGCCACCCGTCGCGCAGATACTGCCGTCAGCTGCCCCAGGTCAGCGTCGGCGCGCCGTCGACCGAGCAACGCCCCACCGCACGGCCGTACCACCTCACTGCCGCACACGGCTACCCACCGGAGAACGCAATGCCGCTCACCCTGGAGATCGCGCCGGCATACGCGGCGGCGCGTACAGTTGCGCCCCGTCCGCGCGATGCGGCGGCAACTGGCGACATCGGCAGGCCGCGCGTGGCCGCCGTGCTGCACCTCTTCTATCCCGAGCTCTGGTCCGAGTTCGCCGAGGTGATGGCCGAGTTGCCGCGGCATGCACGCATTTACGTTACGGCGCCGCAGGACCGCCTTGCGTGGGTGCGCCGCATCGTCGGTACCGACTGCCCCGATGCGGTCGTCATCGGCGTCCCGAACCGCGGACGCGACCTGGGCGCGCTGGTCCAGTTGCTGGCGCACGTGGACCTGCAGGACGTCGACTATGTCCTCAAGCTCCACTCCAAGCGCTCGCCGCATCTCTCTCCATTTGTCGGTGCGCGTTGGCGTCGCGAGTTGCTGCACGACCTGCTCCCGAAGGGTCGTGTCGGCCAGGTTCTTGCATGGCTGGAGGCAAACCCCGAGGTGGGGCTGGCCGGGCCTGCGGCCTGGCTGACGCCGTGTCGTGGCGGCCCCTACTTCGAGCGAAACCTGCCGCGCATGCGGGAGCTGGCGACCAGGCTGGACGACGTGGGTGATGGCGACCCCTTCGACCTGCCATTCGTGGCCGGGACCATGTTTTGGGCCCGCAGCGCCGTGCTCCGCCGGTTGCTCGATGTCGGATTGACCCTTGAGGACTTCGAGCCGGAGGCAGGTCAGGTCGACGGCACGCTGGCCCACGCGCTGGAGCGCATGCTGCCCGTGGTCGCGCGCGGTGCCGGGTTGCGAACGGCGGCGCTGCCTTCGCTGGAGCCTGCAGCGCAGGAGCCGCGTCAGCGAGGCCGATCCGGCCAACTGGTCCGATGGTTGGACAGGCGCCGCACGACACCCGCGCAGGCGGCCGCGGTTGCCGAGCGGCTCCGACCTCGTGCGGCCAACGCCAGCGTCGCGATCGTGATCGTGGACCGAGGCGATGAGGCCTGCGCATTGCGAGAGAGCCTCGAGAGCGCGCGTGTCGCCGAACGACTCGGGACGATCGCGGTCTGCCGGGTCGTCACCACGCTACCGTCGCCCGCAGCGCCGACGGCAATGGTCGCCGCTTCCGGCTCGGCTTCGATCGTCGAGGCGGTCAACCGCGCGGTCGCGGAGACCGACGCCGCGTGGATCCTGATGCTGCAAGCAGGCGACGCGTTGCTGCCTGACGGACTGGCACGCGTGGCACTCGAGCTCGCCGAAGCCGAGCATTGCCGGGCCGTGTTCGCCGACGAGATCGTTCGAGCCCCCGACGGCAGCCTGGGCGCGGTGTTCCGCCCTGCGGCCAACCTGGACCTTCTGCTGAGCTTCCCCGCGGCGATGGCGCGTCACGTGATCGTGCGCCGCAGCGAGTGGCTGCGGCTGGGAGGGCTGGACAGCCGCTACCCGCAGGCGCTCGAACTCGACCTCGTCTTGCGCATGATCGAGGACGGTGGTCTGGTCGGGCTGGGCCATGTGGCCGAGCCGCTGGTCGAGGTACCCGCACCGGATGGCCGCGTCAACGACGACGAAACGGCCGCGATCCTGGCGCACCTGCAGCGTCGCGGCTACACCGAGGCGCAGGTGATGGCCCGTCGTCCGCGCCTGTACCGCATCGACTACGGGCATGCCGTGCAGCCCCTGGTTTCCATCGTCGTGCCGACGCGCAACCAGCTGCCGATGCTGCGCCGCTGCGTCGAGAGCCTGCTGGAGATGACGCGCTACCCGAACTACGAGCTGCTGATCGTCGACAACCGCAGCGACGAGGCCGATGCGCGGGCCTGGCTCGACGGCGTGGCGACGCTGGACGAGGCGCGCGTGCGTGTCCTGTCCTGGCCGCAGCCGTTCAACTTCTCGGCCATCAACAACATGGCCGCGCGCGAAGCGCGCGGCGACGTGCTGGTGCTGCTGAACAACGATACGGCGGTGCTCGACCCGGGCTGGCTCGACGCCATGCTCAACCACGCGCTGCGCCCCGAGGTCGGTGCCGTCGGTGCGAAGCTGCTGTATCCGGATGGCCGTGTCCAGCACGGCGGGGTCGTGCTCGGCCTGCGCGGCCCGGCCGACCATGCGTTTGCAGGTGAACCGTCCGATGCAGCGGGCAGCATGCTTCGGCTGTCGGTCGACCAGAACTACAGCGCCGTCACCGCTGCCTGCTTGATGATCCGTCGCGAGGTCTGGGACGCCGTCGGTGGCATGGACGAGCAGGCCTTCGCCGTCTCTTACAACGACGTCGACCTGTGCCTGAAGATCGGCGCCGCCGGCTGGCTGAACGTGTGGACACCGGACGCCGTGCTGTTGCACGAGGGCAGCGTGAGCCAGAAGCAGGTTGACGGCGCGGCGGCCGCGAGCAAGCGGGCCCGCTTCGCGGCCGAGCAGGACGCGCTGTACGCCAAGTGGCTGCCGCAGATCGCGCGCGACCCGGCTTACAACCCCAACCTGTCGCTGACCGGGCGCGGGTTCGACTTCGAGGCCGACACCTCGCTCGTCTGCCGCCCGCTGCCGTGGCGGCCGCTGCCCGTCGTGCTGGCACACCCGGCCGACCGGTATGGCTGTGGCGAGTATCGCGTGCTGCAACCCATGGCCGCACTGCACGAGGCCGGTCTGATCGACGGCATCGTGCGCGACGAGCCGCTGCTGCCGGCCGAGCTTGCGCGGCTGGACCCTGACGTCGTCGTGCTGCAGCGCCAGATCGGCGACCATCAGCTCGAGGCGATGCGGCGCATGCATGCCTTCGGGCGTGCGTTCAGGGTCTACGAGCTCGACGACTACCTGCCCAGGCTGCCGCACAAGAGCGCGTTCCGAGCCGGTATCCCGAAGGACGCGATGCGCTCGCTGCGCCGCGGCCTGTCGTACGTCGATCGCTTCGTCGTGTCGACGCCCGCGCTGGCCGAGGCCTTCGACGGCCTGCACTGCGACATCCGCGTCGTGCCCAACCGACTGGCGCCGGCCCGGTGGGACGGGCTAGCCAGCCGGCGCCGACGTGGCCGCAAGCCGCGCGTCGGCTGGGCCGGCGGCGCCGGCCACGGAGGCGACCTCGAGCTGATCGTCGATGTCGTCAAGGCGCTTTCCGACGAAGTCGAGTGGGTCTTCTTCGGCCTGTGCCCGGAGCCGCTGCTGGACCTCGTGCACGAGGTGCACGCCGGCGTCGGGATCGAGAAGTACCCGGCCAAGCTCGCCTCGCTGGATCTCGACCTGGGGCTGGCGCCGCTGGAGGACAACCTCTTCAATGCCTGCAAGAGCAACATCCGATTGCTCGAGTACGGGGTGCTCGGCGTTCCGGTCGTCTGCAGCGACCTGCGTTGCTACCGCGAGGATGGCCTGCCGGTCGTGCGGGTCAGGAACCGCTTCAAGGACTGGGTCGATGCCATCCGGGCCCACACGCGCGACCCTGACCATGCGGCACGCCAGGGCGATGCCTTGCGCGCGCGCGTGCAGGCGGAATGGATGCTTCGGGGCGAGCACCTGCAGACCTGGCTCGATGCCTGGACCCGGCGCTGACGGGCGCCCGGCGCCCGGCGGCCGGCGGCCTTTGGTGGCTCCGGCTTGTCAGACAAGTTCCTACATGCCGACAGGAAGACCGGGGACTCGAGAGCTAGAGATAGGCTGATGTCGACACCCTTCTCCGGTGTCTACAGTGGGAACCACGCTGCAACGCGCCCACCCCCCCAGGAGAGACACCATGACCGCCGACCAGATCCTTGCCGAAATCCGCGAAGCCAACCTGTCCTACCTGATGCTGGCCAAGAGCCTGATCCGCGCCGACCGCGACCAGGCGCTGTTCCGCCTGGGCGTCAGCGAGGACACCGCGCGCCTGATCGACGCGCTTACGCCGGCGCAGATGATGAAGATCGCCACCGGCGCGACGCTGCTGTGCCGCTTCCGGATGGACGACGAGCTCGTGTGGAACCTGCTGACCAGCCACGGCAAGGCCGCCGCCAACGACGGCGTCGGCCGGCTGCACGCGTCGATCCTGATGGCCGGGCGCCACCAGGAAGCCGCCTGAGGCCGCGCGCGGCGCAGCGCGCCGCGACCGGGGCCGCTGCGGCCGCGCGACACGACGACCCACGATCCAGGAGGACGAGACCATGCCACGCATCAAGAGCATCCTGAGCGAAGCACGCCAGATCGAGCGCGCCGTCGAGCTGATCAAGCTCGGCGCGCGGCTGCAGGTGCTGGAGTCCGAGACCGAGCTGAGCTACGAGCGGCTGCTTCGTCTTTACAAGGAGGTCGCCGGGCGCAGCCCGAGCAAGGGCCAGCTGCCGTTCTCGACCGACTGGTTCATGACCTGGCAGCCCAACATCCACGCCAGCCTCTTCCTCAACATCCACGAGTACCTGAACAAGACGGTCGAGATCGACGAGATCGACGCCGTGATCAAGGCCTACCGGCTGTACCTCGAGCAGTTGCAGGCGCAGGGGCTGGAGCCCCAGCTCAGCGTCACGCGCGCCTGGCGGCTGGTCAAGTTCGTCGACAACGGCATGCTGACGATGACGGCGTGCAGCCAGTGCGGCGGCCACTTCGTCACGCATCCGCACGAGATCGCCCGCCACTATGTGTGCGGCATGTGCAACCCGCCGGCGCGCGCCGGCAAGGGCCGCGCCGAGGGCTCGCTGCGCATCCCCGCCGCAGCGCACTGAGCGTCGGCGGCCGCCGGCGGCGAGGGGAGGTCGTCGCGGCGGGCCGCGGCGCTTTCAGCTGGTTACGAACGAACCTTCAAGCCGCGCCGTGCGCGGGTCGATACACCGGCATCGGGTCGTGGCCTCGCGGCCGGGCCCGGTCTCATTGCATGTCTCCTCCTGGCACATCGGTTGTTGTGCCTTCAGGGGCGGGTCCTCGCGGATCCGCCCCTCTTTTCGTGCGCCGGTGTCGCCGGCTGCGCGATTGGGGCAGGCTTGGCCGCGCTTCTTCGGCCGTCGCCCGCCTCGCGGGCGGGCGAAACTTCCAACCGTGAACCGCACTTCGAGCGCCGTGGATGCTGCCGCCAGCGCCCTCGCGCATCGCGTTGTCCCGTGGCTCGGGCGCTGGCCGCTGCCGGCGGCTGCTACGTGGATCTTCGCCTGGGGCGTGTTCGCCGCCGTGCGTCCGGCGCTCGGTACGGCCTCGGCGGCCGTGCTGGCCGGTGCGGCCGCGCTGGTCGTGGCCTGGCGCGAGCCGCGGCCCTGGCGGCGGGCGATCGTCGCGCTGGGGTTCCCGGTATCGGCGCTGGCCTCGGGGGCGGCCGCCGGCTGGCCGGCCTGGGTCTGGCTGCTGCCGCCGGCGCTGCTGCTGCTGGCCTATCCGCGGCGTGCCTGGGGCGATGCGCCGCTGTTCCCGACGCCTGCGGGCGCGCTCGACGCGCTGGCCGCCCGGATCGCGCTTCCCGCGGGGGCGCGCGTGCTGGACGCCGGATGCGGCCTTGGCGACGGGCTGCGTGCGCTGCACCGCGCCTGGCCGCAGGCGCAGGTCGAAGGCGTCGAGCTCAGCCCGGCGCTGGCCTGGCTGGCGCGGCGGCGCTGCCCCTGGGCGCGCGTCGATCGCGCCGACATGTGGGCCCGGCCCTGGCAGGGTGTCGCGCTCGTCTATCTCTTCCAGCGCCCGGAGAGCATGGCGCGCGCCTGGGACAAGGCCCGTGCCGAGCTGGCGCCCGGCTCCTGGCTGGTGAGCCTGGCCTTCGAGGTGCAGGGGCAGCCGCCGACGCTGTCGCTGCCCCTGGACGGCGGACGCGTGCTGCACGCCTGGCGGATTCCCGGTCCGACCGCGCGCGGCAGCGCCAGGCGCCAGCGCGCAGGCTCAACCCGGGCCCACCGGCGCCGATAACGGCAGGCACAACCCCGGTATCGAACGACCCGGGGCCCATGCCAACGAGCCGCACCACATGTTCCTGATCATCGGCTGGGCCGTCTGTCTGGCTGCCGTGTTCGGCGTCTTCATCGCCCACGGCGGCAACATCGGCGTCATCCTGGCGGCGCTGCCGTTCGAGATGGCGACGATCGGCGGCGCGGCGCTGGGGGCCTTCGTCGCCACCAACCAGACCAAGGTGCTGAAGGCGACCGCGTCCGGGCTGGCGATGTGCTTCAAGGGCAGCAAGTACAGCAAGGCGCGCTACATGGAGATGATGGGGCTGCTGTACGAGATCCTGCAGAAGGCGCGCCGGGAGGGGCTGATGTCGATCGAGGCCGACGTCGACGATCCGGCCCAGTCGCCGCTGTTCCAGAAGTATCCGAACGTCGGCAACGATCACCACGTCGTCGAGTTCATGACCGATTACCTGCGGATGATGGTCAGCGGCAACCTCAATGCCCACGAGATCGAGGCGCTGATGGACAGCGAGATCGAGACCCACCACGACGAGGCGCATGCCCCGGTGGCGGCGCTGCAGCGCCTGGCCGGCGCGCTGCCGGCGTTCGGCATCGTCGCCGCCGTGCTCGGCGTGGTCAACACGATGGGCTCGGTCGGTCAGCCGCCGGCGGTGCTGGGGGCGATGATCGGCTCGGCGCTGGTGGGGACCTTCCTCGGGATCTTCCTGGCCTACGGTTTCGCCGAGCCGCTGGCAGGGCTGCTCGACCAGAAGGTCGCCGAGGCGGGCAAGGAGCTGCAGTGCATCAAGACGACGCTGCTGGCGTCGATGCAGGGCTACGCGCCCCAGGTGGCGATCGAGTTCGGGCGCAAGGTCCTGTACTCGACCGAGCGGCCGAGCTTCAGCGAGCTCGAGGACCACGTGAAGGGGCGAAAATGAACACCCGATCCCGTTCCTCGTCGCATGCGTCGCCACTGAGCCTGCAGCGCACGCTGCCGCTCTCGCAGGCCGGCGCCCCGGTGCCGCGGCGGCCGGTGCTGCCGCGGGCGTCGGCGCCCGGCCAGCGCGGCTCGGGTGATCACGCCGGGCCGGGCGCGCGGCATGCGGCCTCGGTCGCGGTGACGCCGCAGCCGCCCGTGGGAGACCGCGATGGCCGGTGACGCCAAGAAGCTGCAGCCGATCATCGTCAAGAAGGTCGTGCGCGGCGGCCATGGCGCGCATGGCGGGGCGTGGAAGATCGCCTACGCCGACTTCGTCACGGCGATGATGGCCTTCTTCCTGCTGATGTGGCTGCTCGGCTCGACCAGCGAGGGCGACAGGAAGGGTATCGCCGACTACTTCAGCTCGCCGCTGAAGGTCGCGCTGGCCGGCGGAAGCGGGACGGGCGACTCCTCGCACGTCATCAAGGGCGGGGGCGAGGACCTGACGCGCAGCCACGGCCAGGTCAAGCGCGGCGACATCGAGGCCGCGCGCAGCACGATCAACCTGATGGCGCTGCGCGCCGAACAGCGCCGTGCGGCGCTGGCGCGGCTGGAGTCGGTGATGCGGCGCGTTCGAGAGCGGGTCGCGGCGAGCGAGGCGCTGCAGCCCTATGCGTCGCAGATCCGGCTCGAGATGACGCGCGACGGCTTGCGCATCCAGATCGTCGACGCCGAGGGACGACCGATGTTCGACAGCGGCAGCGCCGTCGTGCAGCCGGCGATGCGCGAGCTGCTGCGACTCGTCGGCGCGGTGCTGGCCGAGGTGCCGCACCGGGTGACGCTGGAGGGCCATACCGATGCGGTGCCCTTCTCCGGCGCGGCCTCGGGCTACACGAACTGGGAGCTGTCGGCCGACCGGGCGAACGCCTCGCGGCGCGAGCTCGTCGCGGGGGGGCTGCCGCCCGATCGCCTGCTGCGCGTCGAGGGGTTGGCAGCGAGCCGTCCGATCGACGAGACGAACCCGACCGCGCCCACCAACCGCCGGATCTCGATCCTGGTGATGAATCGCGACGCCGAGGAGCGATTCTTCGACCTCGAACCGCGGATCGACGAGAAGGCGAACGGCCCGGCCGCGATCCCGTCGATCAGGCCCGAGCACGCCGGTGCCGCGCCGCGCGCCGGCCCCGAACGCCCATGATTCATCCACCCTCCTGACGACGCACGTACGAGGTCCTGCATGACCAATCCCAGCGAACTGAAATACCTCGTGGTCGACGACTTCTCGACCATGCGCCGAATCGTGCGCGGCCTGCTCAAGGAGATGGGCTGCACGCAGGTCGAGGAGGCCGAGGACGGCGTCGCCGCGCTGGCCATGCTGCGCGGCGGCCGCTTCGACTTCGTCGTCTCCGACATCAACATGCCCAACATGAACGGCTTCGAGCTGCTGGAGGCGATCAAGGCCGATTCGGCGCTGGCGCAGATCCCGGTACTGATGGTGACGGCCGAGGCGCGCAAGGAGGACATCGTGCGTGCGGCGCAAAGCGGGGCGGCGGGCTACATCGTCAAGCCCTTCACGAAGGCGACGCTCGAGGACAAGGTTGCCAAGATCGTCGGCCGGCTCGCCGCCGCTTGAACACGCGAGGGCGTATGAGTGTCCACATGGCCATGCCGCCCGTGATGCCGGCGGTGAACAACAACGTGCCGACCGAGGTCTATGTCCAGGTCGGGACCATCGCACGCTTGCTGCACGATGCCCTGGCGCAGCTCGGCGTCATGCCGTCTCTGCGTCGCAGTGCCGAAGCGCTGCCCGACGCCCGCAACCGCCTCGGCTACGTCGCCGACAAGTCCGGCAGCGCGGCGGAGCGCGTGCTCGAGGCGGTCGAACTGGCGAAGACCGAGCAAGGGGCGATCGCCGGTCACGCGCGCGCGCTGGCCGCCCAGCTGACCGCGGACCCGGTCAAGGCCGTCGCCAGCGGGGCGGTGCTGAACTTCGTCGGCGAGATCGACGCCGCCACGGCGCGCATCGACCGCCACCTCACGGACATCATGCTGGCGCAGGATTTTCACGACCTGACCGGGCAGGTCGTCGCCCGCGTGGTCACGCTGGCGATCGAGCTGGAAACCGGCCTGGCGCAACTGCTCAGGCAGATCGCGCCCCAGGAAGCGGCCTGCGGGTCGGCGCAGGACGGCAAGCACGAGGCCGATGACGCGACGCGTCGCGCGGCGCTCGGCGGGCCCGTGATCGACCCGACCGGACGGACCGACGTCGTCAGCAGCCAGGGCGAAGTCGACGACCTGCTCGCCAGCCTCGGGTTCTGATCGCCTCCAGCGCCGGTCGCGCGCGGGAACCGGCCCGCGCGAGCCGACGACGCCTCGTCTGCCATCGCAGGGTCGCCGGTCGCGTTCGGGTTGATCCGAACACGGCACCGATTCGCCGGCTTATCGGCGGCCGCTCCATCACCATCGCCGGCAAGATCGCGGGGCTCGATTCGAGAGCAAGCCCGCGATGGCCGACGACGCGCAGCAGAAGACCCTACCCGCCACTCCACGCAAGATCCGCAAGGCGCGCGAGGACGGTCAGGTTGCGCGCTCGCGCGACCTCGGTCACCTGGTGGCGATCGGTGGCGCCGGGGCGCTGATCGTCGGCTTCGGCGCCCCGCTGGTGCGCTGGATGCAGTCGTTGATGGGGCAGTCGCTGCGCTTCGACGCCGCGGTGCTGGCCGGCACCGAGACGATGCGCGATGCGCTGGCCGACGCCGGGCTGCTGGTGCTGGGCTTCGCGCTGCCGCTGGGGGCCGTGCTGTGGCTGGTGGCCGCGGCTGCCGGCGTGCTCAGTGGCGGCTGGAACTTCACGCTCAAGGCGCTCCAGCCCAGGCTCGACAAGCTCGACCCGCTGCAGGGCCTGAAGCGCATGGTCGCCAAGGACCAGCTGGTGACCATGGCCAAGGCCAGCCTGCTGGCGCTGGTGTTGCTGGCGGTCGGTGCCAGCTACCTGGGCCTGCGTGCCGAGCATTTCGTTGCGCTGCTGGCGCTTCCGCCCGAGCGCGCGCTCGACGGCGCGGGCGAACTCGTCGTCGCCGGGCTGCTGCTGCTGGTGCTGGCGCTGGGCGTCTTCGCGCTCGTCGACGTGCCGCTGCAGCGCCACCTGCTGGCGCAGCGCCTGCGGATGAGCCACCAGGAGATGAAGCAGGAGCACAAGGAGACCGAGGGCAGCGCCGAGGTCAAGGGCCGCATCCGCGCCCGCATGCGCGCGCTGGCCACGCGCCGCATGATGGCTGCGGTACCGTCGGCCGACGTCGTCGTCATGAACCCGACCCACTTCGCAGTGGCGCTGAAGTACGACGAGGGCGGCAGCGGTGCGCCGCGCGTCGTCGCCAAGGGCGCCGACCTGCTGGCACTGCGCATCCGCGACGCTGCGCGCGCGGCACGCGTGCCGGTGCTGCAGGCCGCGCCGCTGGCGCGCGCGCTGTACGCGCACTGCGAGCTCGACCAGGAGATCCCGGCGGCGCTGTTTGCCGCCGTCGCCCAGGTGTTGGCCTGGGTGTTCCAGCTGCGTGCGGCCGACGAGCTCGGGCTGGCGTCGCCGGCAGCGCCACAGGCGCTCGCGGTGCCGCCAGGGCTGGACCCGCAGCGCACGGACGCGGGGGGCGGGCGCGTGCGCCGACCGCGTGGGGAGGCTGACGCGTGAACCAGTGGATGGGCCAGTTCTCGGTCTACTTCGGCCCGCAGGCAGCGCGGCTCGCGGCGCTGACCGCGCCGCTGTTCGTCGTCATGATGCTGGCGATGATGGTGCTGCCGCTGCCTGCGTTCGCACTGGACCTGCTGTTCACCTTCAACATCGCGCTGGCGCTGATGGTGATGATGGTGGCGGCGCACATGGTCAAGCCGCTGGACTTCGCGGCCCTGCCGGCGGTGCTGCTGGTCACGACGCTGCTGCGCCTGTCGCTCAACGTCGCCTCCACGCGGGTCGTGTTGCTGCAGGGACACCAGGGCACCGGGGCGGCGGGCCAGGTGATCGAGTCCTTCGGCGAGGCGCTGATCGGTGGCAATTTCGCCGTCGGGCTGATCGTATTCTCGATCCTGGTGGTGATCAACTTCATCGTCGTCACCAAGGGTGCGGAGCGCATCGCCGAGGTCGGAGCGCGTTTCACGCTGGACGCGATGCCGGGCAAGCAGATGGCGATCGACGCCGACCTCAACGCCGGGCTGATCGACGAGCAGCAGGCACGAGCCCGCCGCACCGAGGTCTCGCAAGAGGCGGACTTCTTCGGCTCGATGGACGGCGCCAGCAAGTACGTGCGCGGCGACGCGATCGCCGGGCTGCTGATCCTGTTCATCAACATCGTCGGCGGTCTCGTCATCGGCACCGTCACGCACGGGCTGCCGCTGGCGCAGGCGGCGCAGAACTACGTGCTGCTGGCGGTCGGTGACGCGCTGGTGGCGCAGATCCCGGCGCTGCTGATCTCGGTGGCGGCGGCGATCGTCGTCTCGCGCGTCGGCGGCGACACCGATGTCGGCACGCAGATCCGCGACCAGGTCTTCGCGTCGGCCAAGGCGGTGGCGGTCACGGGTGCCATCGTCGGCGCGCTCGGACTGGTGCCGGGGATGCCGCACCTGGTCTTCCTGCTGATCGGCGGCGCGCTGATCGGGTTCGCCTGGATCCTGCGAACGCGCCAGCAGCGCGCCGCCGCCGAACCGTCACCGACGGCGGTGGCTGGCGACGCACCGGCCGCGGCCGAGGCGAGCTGGGACGACCTGCAGCCCGTCGACACGCTGGGGCTGGAGGTCGGCTACCGCCTGATCACGCTGGTCGACAGGGCGCGCGCCGCGCTGCCGGGCGCGGACCTCCTGGGCCGCATCAAGGGCGTGCGCAAGAAGTTCGCGCAGGATGTGGGCTTCCTGCCGCCGTCGGTGCACATCCGCGACAACCTCGAGCTCAAGCCGAGCGCGTACCGCGTCACGCTGCGCGGTGCGGTGGTCGGCGAGGGCGAGGCCTTCCCGGGCCAGCTGCTCGCGATCAACCCGGGCGGCGCCGTGCAACAGCTGCCGGGCACGCGCACGACCGATCCCGCGTTCGGGCTTCCCGCGGTCTGGATCGACGAGCGCCACCGCGAGGCGGCCCAGATGGGCGGGTATACGGTCGTTGATTGCGCGACCGTCGTGGCGACCCATCTCTCACACTTGATGCAACTGAACGCCGCGAAGCTGCTGGGCCGGGTCGAGACGCAGCAGCTCGTCGAGCACGTGACGCGGCTGGCGCCGAAGCTGATCGAAGACGTGGTCCCCAAGATGGTCGCAATCGCCACCCTGCAGAAGGTGCTGCAGCTGCTGCTGGAGGAGGGCGTGCACATTCGCGACATGCGCTCGATCGTCGAGGCGCTGGCCGAGCATGCCGGCACGGTCAGCGACCCGGGCGAGCTCGCGCGGCTGATCCGCATCCACCTCGCGCCGGCGATCGTGCAGCAGATCTACGGGCCCGTGAAGGAGCTGGACGTCATCGCGCTCGAGCCCGAGCTCGAGCGGCTCGTCACCGGGGCGTTGACCTCGCCGCACGGTGCGGCGCTCGACCCCGGCGTGGCCGACACGCTCGGCCGCGGGGCGGCCGAGACCGCCCGGCAGCAGGAGGACCTGGGCGTGCCGGCCTGCCTGCTGGTGCCCGACCTGATCCGCGCGCCGATGGCGCGGCTGTTGCGGCGCGCCGCGCCGCGGCTGAAGGTGCTGGGGCACAGCGAGATCCCGGACACGCACACGATCCGCATCGGTTCGATCATCGGAGGCACTGCATGACCCGCCACACCCCACGATGCGCCGACGCCGGCGCACTCCCCCGTGAGGCAGCGCCCGTCGTGGCGGCTGGCCGCCGCGGCGCAGGCCCGGAGACGGCATGAACGCACGACGCTTCAAGGCGCGCAGCTCGCGCGAGGCGCTGATGGCGGTGCGCCAGGCCTTCGGCGACGACGCCGTCGTGCTGTCGACGCGGCCCTGCGCAGAGGGCGTCGAGGTGCTGGCGATGGCGCCCGAGAGCCTGCAGCAGATCGAGCGCGTTGCCGCCGCGCCTTCCCCAGCGGCACCGGCGCGCGCGGGCGTCGACCGCGAGCGTGAGGCGCGTGCGACCAGGAGCACGAACGCGGCCGAGGCGCCGGCGATCGAGGTGCCGGCGGAGGTCAGCAGCAGTGTCGAGCGCGACGTGCAGATGCTCGGCATGAGCACGTTGTCGTTCCAGGACTATGTGCGCGAGCGCATGCTGCGCCGGCGCCAGGCCGAACTCGACGGCAAGCGCGCGGACGCGCCGGCGGCGCCGCGGCTGCCGTCCGCACACGCGGCCGAGGTCGGGCGGTCCGCCGCCGAGCCGGCTGCCGCCGCGCCGAGGGAGGCTGCGCCGGCCGCAACCGACGAGGCCGCGCCGAGAGCGACCGCGGCGGCAAGGCCGCGCGCGGCGCGCGAGCGCGACGTTGCCGACGCCGACGCCGACACCCACACCCACACCCACACCCACACCCACACCGACACCGACACCGACACCGACACCGACCCCGACACCGCCAGACCGTGGCGCGAGTCGGGCGACGACGTTCGCGCCGAACCGCGGCGCGCGTCGTGGGGCGCACCGGCCGCCATGGTGCAGGCGGACGCGGCCGCAACCGCGTGGTCGGCCGACGACCTGCGCCTGAGTGGCCCGGTCGGGCGGTCCGCCGGTGCGCGACCGGCGCACGATGCGGGCGAGGCGACCGAGGTGATGCACGAGCTGCGCGCCGTGCGCGGCCTGATCGAGCAGCGCTTCGGCGCGCTCGCGTTCATGGAGAAGCTGCAGCGCGAACCCCGCCAGGCGCGGCTCGCGCAGCGGCTGCTCGAGCAGGCCTTCTCGCCGCAGCTGGTGCGCAAGCTGGTCGCCGCGCTGCCCGACGATGTCGACGAGAGCGCATGGGCCGCGAGCGTGCTGGAACGCAACCTGGCCACGGGCGAGGCCGACGGCGCGCTCGAGGACCGCGGCGGCGTCTTCGCGCTCGTCGGCTCGACCGGGGTCGGCAAGACGACCAGCACCGCCAAGCTCGCGGCCGCGTTCGCGACCCGACATGGCGCGTCGCAACTCGGCCTGGTGACGCTGGACGCGTACCGGCTCGGCGCCCACGAGCAGCTGCGCGCCTACGGCCGCATCCTCGGCGTGCCGGTGCACACGGCGCACGACCGCGCGTCGCTGGAGGACCTGCTCGAGCTGCTGGCCGGCAAGCGCATGGTGCTGATCGACACCGCCGGCATGGCGCAACGCGATGCGCGCACGCGCGAGCTGCTCGAGATGCTGTCCCACCGCTCGATCCAGCGCCTGCTGGTCGTCAATGCGGCGTCGCAGGGCGAGACGATCGAGGACGTGCTGGTGTCGTACCGCGCCGCGAGCTGCAAGGGTGTCATCCTGGCCAAGATCGACGAGGCGATGAAACTGGCCCCGGCGGTCGATGCCGTCATCCGACACCAGCTGCCGGTGCTGGCGGTGGCCAACGGCCAGCGCGTGCCCGAGGACTGGCACCGGCTGTCGTCGCGAGCGCTCGTGCAGCGCGCGCTCGGCAGCGGCGGCGCACCGGCGTGGCGGCTCGACCCGGCCGACGTGAACCTGGTCTTCGCCGGGCTGCCGGCCGCGGTTGCCGCCGGCGCGGCCCGGGCCGCGTTGCCGCTCGCCTGAGTGCAGGCGGCACGACCGAATCCAGCTCCGACGAGGCACGACCGATGCGCGCCCAGGTCGCCGTCCACGCCGAACTCCCGCGCGACCAGGCGCACGGCCTGAGGCGGCTCTTCGCCGGCGTGCGCCCGCGGGCGACGATCGCGCTGGCCGCCAACCCGCATGTGCCGTTCACCGCGCCCGTGCTCGACCAGCTCGCGCGCGCGCTGGCCGGTGCGCAGCGGCGCGTCCTGGTGCTCGATGCCGCCGACGGCGCGCCTGCGCCGTCCGAGCTGGCCGCCCTGGACCTGGCCGCCGCGGTGGTTCCGCTCGGCCCGGCGCTGGACTACCTCGCCGCACGCGGCTTGCCGCGCGCCTGGGTCGATACGCGGGGCTCGTCGGCACGGCTGCTCGACGCCGCGCTGGACGCCGCGCCGCGTGCCGACGTGCTGCTCGTTCACGCCGGCGCGTCGGACCTGGCGCGCATGTTCCAGCGTCGCGCGGCGCGGCCGTTGCTGGTCTGCGGGGACGACCCCGAGAGTCTGAAGCACGCCTATGCCTCGTTGAAGCTGCTGGCGTTGCGCTGCGGGCTGCTCAGTTTCGACCTGGTGCTCGCCGCCGCGTCAGGTGGCGCGCGGCTGCCGCGCATCGCCTCCAGCCTGGCCGATTGCGCCGACGCCTTCATCGGCGCCACGTTGCACGGCTGGGCGGTCGTCGACCCCGCGGCGTCGGCGCTGGCGCCACCCCCGGACGGGCTCGTCGCCCTGGCACGGGCCCAGCTCGCGCTGGGCGACGACGCGGCCCGGCGGCCCGAGACGGCGGGGGCCGCCGGTCGCGCCGCAGCGCCGCCGATCGGCTGGCGCACCGCCGGCGAACCGGTGCCCGCGGCGGCTCGGCTCGGCTGAGCCGCCGGCCGCCACGACGATCCGAACCCACGACCCCGAACCCCCGAAGAGGCTGCTCCGACATGTACACCGCGCAGGGAAGACTCGACGCCTCGGCGATGCTCAAGCAGTACAGCCCGCTGGTGCGGCGGCTGGCGCACCAGATGATCGCCAAGCTGCCGGCCAACGTCGAGATCGACGACCTGATCCAGGTCGGCATGATCGGCCTGTCGGACGCGCTGAGCCGCTTCGACGTCGGGCAGGGGGTGCAGTTCGAGACCTTCGCCACCCAGCGCATCCGAGGCGCGATGCTCGACGAGCTGCGCGGCAACGACTGGATGAGCCGCGGCGACCGCCGCCACCAGCGTGCGATCGAGGCTGCGGTGCACAGGCTCGAACAGCGTCACCAGCGCGCGCCGACCGAGGGCGAGATCGCGGCCGAGATGGGGATGACCCTGGCCGAGTACCAGGAGCTGCTGGTCAAGGTGCGCGGCACGCAGCTCGTGCACCTCGAGGACATGAACGGCGACGAGGGGGACCACGACTTCCTGGACCGCCATGTCGCCGACGCCGAGGCCAACCCGCTGGCACGGCTGACCGACCGCCGCATGCGCGAGGCGCTGGTCGAGGCGATCAAGAACCTGCCCGAGCGCGAGCAGTTCGTCATGAGCATGTATTACGAACACGACATGAACCTGAAGGAGATCGCCGCCGTGCTCAAGGTCACCGAAAGCCGTGTCTGTCAGCTCCACAGCCAGTCGATCGCGCGCCTGCGCGCGCGGCTGCGCGAGTGGTAAGGGGGTTTGCCATGCTCATGCAGCGCCGCCGCCACGCCACGGCCGTCGACGAGGCCGCTGTCGCCCCCACCAGCGACCGTGCGCCAGCGAGCGCGGGCGTCGTCGATGCCGCCCTGCTCGAGACGATGAGTCGACACGCGTCCGAGACCGGGCGCGAGGCGGCGGAAGTGCGCGGCGCGATCGCCGACGCGCACGCCGGTGTCGCTGCGCAGGCCGCGGCGATGCAGTCGCTCGCTGCGCAGGTCCGCGAGGTCACGCAGGCGCAGGCGGCGATCGGCGAGGCGGCGGGCGCCGGCCGCGAGGCGGTCGCGCGTGCCGGTGACGCAGTCCGCGCGGTCGGCGGCGAGGTCGGCGCGGTGGTCGAGACGTTGCGCGAAGTCGGCACTGCCGCTGGCCAGATCACGCAGATCGCGCTGCAAACGCGGCTGGTCGCGTTCAACGCGTCGGTCGAGGCCAAGCGGGCGGGTGACGCCGGACGCGGATTCGGGGTCGTGGCCGACGCGGTCAAGGATCTCGCGGCCCAGGTCGAGTCGTCTTCCAAGCGCATCATGGGCACGATCGCCGAGCTCGACGCGCGCATCGCGACGCTGGCACGCGAGATCCGCGCGCGCGACGGCGCGGCCGAGGATGCCGGGGCCGTGCATCGCGCGCTCGACGAGGTTGCCGCCGCGGTCGACCGCATCGGCGGCGCGGCGCGCGACAGCGCCGGCGTCTGCGGCGCGCTGGATCGGCGCATGGGTTCGCTGGAGACCGACATGCACGGCTGCAGCGCCAGGCTGGACGCCGTGCTCGGGCGTACCGAGACCTTCCTTCAGGCCTCCGAGCAGATGATCGAGGCGCTTGCCGCCAGCGGGCATCGCAGCACCGACACGCCCTACATCGAAGCGGCGCAGCGGGCCGCAGCCCAGATCGCGGCGCAGCTCGAGCGGGCACTGGCCGAGCGGCGCGTCGGCCGCGACGAGCTGTTCGACGAGGATTACAGGCCGGTGCCGGGCACCGACCCGCAGCAGCACATGACGCGCTTCGTGGCCCTGGCCGAGGACTTGTTCCCGGCGGTGCAGGAGCCGGTGCTGCAGATGTCGGACAAGGTCGTGTTCTGCATCGCGGTTGACCGCAACGGCTACATCCCCTGCCACAACCGGCAGTACAACCACGCACAGCGCGCCGGCGATGCGGCATGGAACCAGCGCCACGCGCGCGGTCGCCGCATCTTCGACGACCGCACGGGGCTGGCCTCGGCGCGCAACCGGCGGCCGTTCCTGCTGCAGACCTACCGCCGCGACATGGGTGGTGGTCAGTTCGTCGTCATGAAGGAGGTCGCGGTGCCGATCACCGTCGGCGGGCGTCATTGGGGCGGACTGAGGCTGGCGTTCCGGTTCTGAGCCGAGCTTCGTCCCGGCCTGGTCGCCGACGGGACGCGGCGCGCTAAGGCACGGCCGCGGGCTGCGGAGCGCGCGCGGCGAGCGTGACCTCGAAGCACGCGCCCCGGCCTGACTCGCTGTGCGCGGCCACGCCGCCACCGTGGCGTTCGACGAGACGGGCGACGATCGTCAGCCCGAGGCCGGTACCTTGATAGTCCTGCTCGGCGTGGAGGCGCGCGAAGGGCTTGAACAGGCGATCGACGCGCGCCGGGTCGAAGCCCGCGCCGTTGTCCTCGATGCGCAACTGCAGCCGGCCGTCTCCGTCGACGTGGCCGGCGACGTGCACGGTGGGTGCCTCGACGTGGCGCGTGAACTTGGCGGCATTGCCGAGCAGGTTGGTCAGCACGATACGCATCGCCGGCGCCGAGGCCCAGGCGATCAGGCCGGGCTCGATGTCCCACGCGATCGGCGCGCGGCGCGCCAGCGGAGGCAGTGTGGCGGCGATCTCGGCGGCCAGCGCACTCAGATCCACGATATCGAAGCGCAGCGACTCGTTGGCCGAGCGTGCCAGCATCAGCAGTCCGTCGACCGTCTGGCGCATGTGGCGCGCGGCGCCGAGCTGCATCTCGACGAGTTCCAGGTCCTCGGCCGCGAGCCGGTCGCCGGCCTTGCTCACGAGCAGCTGCGCCAGCCCCTGGACATGTCCGATCGGCGTTCGCAGCTCGTGCGCGAGCTCTCGCGCGAAGGCCTCGAGGTCGCGGTTGACGCGCTCGAGCTCCGCGGTGCGCTCCGACACCGCACGCTGCAGCGCCTCGTTGTGTCGCATCAGCAACCGCTCGGCCTCGCGTCGCAGCGTCTGGTCACGGCCGACGCCATGGTAGCCGACGAAGCGCCCGGCGCCGTCGAAGCGGGGCACGGCGCTGATGGTGACGATGCGCTGCGCGTCGCCGGACAGGTGGATCGTGAGCTCGACATCGCGATAGGGTCGCCGCTCGGCGATATCCCGCCTGAACGCATCCCAGTCGGCGGGTGCCATCGCGTGCGGGAAGGCCTCCCACGGCCGCAGGCCCTCGGCGTGCTCGGCCAGTGCGCCGAAGCGCCGCGCCAGCTCGGGGCGCAGTGGCAGCATCCGATGCTCGGTGTCGGTCTCGAAGTAGTAGTCGGACGCCAGGCCGGCCATCAGGGCCCAGCGCTGGTCGCTCGCGCGCAGCGCATCGTGTGCGCGCCTGCGCTCGGTGTCGTCGCGGCCGACGCCCTCGTAGCCGGCGAAGGCGCCGGCGGCGTCGACGCGCGGGCGGCCGCTGATCGCCAGCCAGCGCTCGTCGCCCCCGGGCAGGCGGGCCCGGAAGCCCATGTCGCGAAAGGCGCGCTGCGCCTGCATCGCCTGCGTCAGCCGCGACCAATCGCCGCCGGCGGGCTCGAGCGCGGGGATCTCGTCGTGGCGGCGACCGATCAGGGCGTCGACCGCCATGCCCGGGAGTGCGGCCAGCGGCCCGGTGCCCGACATCCAGGCCAGACGGTGCGCGTCGTCGGTCTCCCAGTACCAGTCGGCCGCCAGTTCGGCCAGCGCGCGCCAGCGTCGCTCACTGGTGCCGAGCACCTCCTCGACGCCGGCGGCCAGCGCGTCGAACGCCGACGGTGCCCCCAGTCGTGCGTCGCCCAGCGGCCGCAAGGCTGCCTGCCATTCGCCGCGTCCGAGATCACTCGTCGCCCGGCGCAACGCGTGGCGTAGCACGCCACGCTGGCGCCGCATCGCCATCGCGGTGACGCCGAGTACCACCGCGGCGGCGAGGGCGACTATGGCCAGCAGGGTCTCGACGCGCTGGTGGGGGGTCAGGCGCTGCGCCAGCCCGTCTCCGCCCAGCGCCTCGGTGCGGCTCAGCAGCGCACGCAGCGCCTGTGCGGTGGCGAGGCGGTCGCCGTCGGCGGCGGCCGCCTGCACCCGGGCACGGCCGGCGTCGAAGTCCGCAGCCTGCCCGGCGGGCGGTCTCAACGGGGCCAGCGTGCGTACCGCGTCGTCGGGCTCTGCGCCGGCAGCCAGCGCAAGGGCCGCTGCCGTCGTGGCGTCGATCCAGGTGCGTGCAGCCGCGGCGGAGGCAGCCTCGGCATCGTGGCGCCAGGCAGCCAGCAGCGCCCACGCCGCGAGCAGTGCGAGCACGAGCGCGCCGGCACCCACCAGCAGGTGCAGCGGCGCGTGGCGGCGCGTGTGCGAGCGTAGAGGGTCAGGGCGCGTCGACGCGCCCGCAGGATCGGTCGCGGAAGCCAAGAACCAAGTCGAAGAGATCCCGGATGCATCGCCCGGGCATTGGAGTCCCTGCGCGCTATTGTGATACGGGATCGCGTTCGAGCCGACCGCTGATGCCGCGGGCGGCGCGTGGCGCGCGCCGTCAGCCGTGCAGGTCGGCGCCTCGCGCCACGCGCTCGCCGCTGCCGTCGGCCGCATAGACGGCAGCACCGGCACCCGGCAAGAGGACGTCGATGGCGCGGTCCAGCGCGGCGGTGGCGCGTGCCAGCACCTCACGCTGTGCCGCGACCTGGCCGGTGGCGACCATCAGCCGGCGGCGCAGCGGATGCGGAATCGCGCCGCGCCGGGCGGCACGGCCGAAGCCGTCGAGCGCACTGGCCAGCGCGCGGTGCAGCGCCGCGGCCTCGACCTCGATCAGGCCGGCGTCGCGCTGGCCCAGCGCGGCGCTGAGCGCCCCCAGGCGCTCCTCGACGGCCGCCAGCGGGGGTTCGAGCTCGTCGGAGCGAGCGCCGACGGGGATGGGGTTCGTGCTCACCGGCAGGCAGCTCAGCTCGGGTTGCCGCCGAGAAGCTCTTGCGCGTTGGCGATCAGCTTGTCGGCGATCGCCTCGGCGTTGACCTCGAAACGGCCGTCGCGGATCGCCTGCGCGATGCGCTCGACTTTGGCGGAGTCGAAACTGCCGTCGTCGGCACCGGCGGTGCCGGACAAGTTGCCGCTGGACAGCTCGACGCGCGCGCTCGGCTCCGCCGCGTTGCCGGCCCCCGGGCTACCGCCGGGGCGGCGCTCGGTGCGATCGGTCGCGCCGGTGGCCGCGGCGTGGGCGAGGTCAATGGGTCCGATCTTCATGGCAGGCTCCGACGGCGTGGGTGCGGGGATGGGGCCGCGTGGGGTTGGACGGACTATCGGCAGGCACGATCCGGACTTTAGGCCGATTCGGGTGCCGCGGGCCGACGGCAAGCCGGGTGGCGAGGCGATGGCCAGGGACCCGGGCATGCCCGGCGATGCGTTCACAAGGCCACCTCGACCCGGCCGACCGCCACCGCGATGCCGCTGACGATGCGGCCGCCGTCGGTGCGCACCCGTACGCGGCGACCGTCCAGCCCGGCCTGCAAGGCCTGCCCTGAACCGCTGACGCGCCAGCCGCGCCCGACCGCGTCGATGCGCACGCGTGCCCCGGCCTCGAACCAGCGCAGCGGCTGCAGGTCCGTGGGTCGTAGCGACGCGCCGGCCGCGAGCGGCCGTGCGAGCCGGCGGCCGTGCAGCACCGCGGCATCGGCCAAGGGCGCGTCGGGCTCGTCGGCCCAGTCGACCTCGGCGATCACCAGTCGCGCCTGCGTGATCGTGCCGCCCGCGGGCAGCGGTTCGCGCAGCACCGGGGCTGGCGCCAGCACCCGCACCGTTGCCGGCAGGCTGACCTGCCAGGCGACGGCGCCGTCGGCGCAGCGCAGCCCGACGCGCGTTCGACCCCAGGGCCGGCTGGTGGCAGGCAGGTAGGGCTCGGCGCGCGCGCACGGGGCCAGCCGCAGCCGCGGGTCGGCCGCGCCGAGCTCGACCTCGATGCGTGCCCCCGTGGGTGGCGTGTTCTCGATGGCGCGCTCGAGCAGCCAGCGCTGCAGCATGCTGCGTTGCGCGGGTGTCGGTGACGCGCCATGGCCGGACGGCTGGGCGGACACCGGCCAGGCGGCGGCGGCGCCGAGCGTGGCCAGGGCGAGGACGGCGGTAGCGCGGCGTGCGCGTGCCGCCGTGCGCTTCGTCGGGCTTTGCGGGTGGTGGTCCTTCACGCCTGCCAATGTAGGCGGCCGGTACCGCCCATGGGGGGTCGAAATGCGCGTCGTTGACGGCGTTGTTCGGTGGCTGGCCGCGGCCGGCAGCGCCGAAGATCGGTCCCCATCCGTAAGCCCTGCAGGAGGTCCCATGCTCCAGCGCATGACGACCCAATTCGATTTTCACGCCGAGACGCTGCGGCTGCGCGCCGAGCGCCAGCGCCTGATCGCCAGCAACATCGCCAACGCCGACACGCCGGGCTACCAGGCACGCGACTTCGACTTCGCCCAGGCGCTTCGCGATGCGACGCAGGACCTGCGCGCGCCCGGCGCGGGCGGCGCGGGCGAACTCGGCAGCCCGATCGCACGCGGCGCGGCGCTGGGCAGCACGACCGCGCCACGGCTGAACTACGCGCTGGCGGCGCAGCCTAGCCTGGACCGCAATACGGTCGACATGGACCGCGAACGCGCCAGCTTTGCCGACAACGCGCTGCGCTACGAGGCCTCGCTGCGATTCCTCAACGGCAGCCTGCGCACGCTGACCGAGGCGATGCGCAGCCACAACGGCGCCTGACCGCTGACGCCTGGAGCACCGGATGAGCCTGTTTTCGATCTTCCACGTCGCCGGCAGCGCGGTCAGCGCGCAGAGCCAGCGGCTGAACGTCGTCGCGTCCAACCTGGCCAACGCCGACACCGTCGCCGGCCCCGACGGCCAGGCCTACCGGGCGCGCCAGGTGACGTTCCAGACCGTCTTCATGCGCCAGGCCGGCGGCGATCCGCAGGCCACCGCCGGGGTGCGCGTGGCCGCGGTCGGCGAGGATGCGGCACCGGGGCGGCGCGTGCACGACCCGCGCCACCCGGCGGCCGACGCCGACGGCTACGTGACCTACAGCAACGTCAACGCGGTCGAGGAGATGGTCAACATGATCGCCGCGTCGCGCTCGTACCAGAACAACGTCGAGGTCATGAACACCGCGCGCACGCTGCTCGTCAAGACCCTGCAGCTGGGCCAGAACTGACGGCGCCGCGCACGCCGCCGCAGCCGGAAGCAGCCGATGAGCGACATCTCCTCTCTCGACGCCCTGGGCAGCAGCACGGGCAGCGCCGCATCGGCCGGCGTGTCCGACGCCGGTTCGGCCGACCGCTTCCTGAAGCTGCTCGTGACGCAGTTGCAGAACCAGGACCCGCTCAACCCGATGGACAACGCCGAGATCACGTCGCAGATGGCGCAGATCAACACGGTGTCGGGGATCGAGCGGCTCAACACCGGGTTGCAGGGGCTGACGGCGCAGGTCGTGCAGATGCAGGCGCTGCAGGGCGCGGCGCTGGTCGGCCGCGACGTCACGGTCGCCGGCGACCGGCTGGCCGCGGTCGACGGCGGTGCGCAGGGCGGCTTCGCGCTCGCGGGGCCGGCCGACCGCGTCCAGGTCGAGATCCTGAACGCCGCCGGCGTCGTCGTCGACACGCTGGACCTCGGTGCCCTGGGCAGCGGCCGGCACGGCTTCGCCTGGGACGGCGAGGGCGCAGAGGCCCTCTCGGGGCACCGCTTCCGCGTCAGCGCCAGCCAGGGCGCATCCGAGGTCACGGCCACGCCGCTGATGCTCGACCACGTGCGTGCCGTCGGCATCGACGGCGCGGCCGGGCTGACGCTCGATCTGCAGCACAGCGGCCAGGTCGCCTGGGGCGACGTCGTTGCGATGAACTGACCCCACCCCCTTCTTCGCCACAGGAGTTCCTCCATGAGCTTCCAGCAGGGCCTGTCGGGCCTGAACGCCACCAGCAAGAACCTGGACATCATCGGCAACAACATCGCCAACGCGAACACCTATGGCGCCAAGGTCGCGCGCGCGGAATTCGCCGATGTCTACGCGGCGTCGCTGGCCGGTGCCGGCAGCAGCACGGTCGGTATCGGTACCAACCTCGCCGCGGTCGCCCAGCAGTTCACCCAGGGCAGCATCACGACGACGCAGAACGCGCTGGACCTGGCGATCAACGGCAACGGGTTCTTCCAGCTCCAGCAAGGCAACGACCCGGTCACCTACAGCCGCAACGGACAATTCAAGGTCGACAAGGACGGTTACGTCGTCAACAACGCCGGCCAGCGGCTGATGGGCTACCTGGCCGACGGGACCGGTCAGATCCAGCCCGGGCAGGCGGTGCCGCTGAAGTTGCCCACCAGCGGCATCGATCCGGCGCAGACGACCGAGGTCGCCATCGAGTTCAACCTCGATGCCCGGCAGGCGGTGACGAAGCCCGCGGTCGGCGCGCCGATCGACTTCGGCGACGCCGACACCTACAACAACGCGACCTCGCTGACGCTGTACGACCCCAAAGGGCAGCCTGTGGCGGTGACCTACTACTTCCAGAAGACCGACACCGACACCTGGGATGTGTACGCGACGGCCAACGGGCAGAGCGTGCTCGACGACGGCGCCGGCAACGCCGCGCCGGTGACGACGATCACCTTCGAGCCCGACGGCAGCGCACCGACCGCGCCGCTGCTGCCTGTGGCGCTGGACATCCCGGCATCCGTCAATGCCGCAGGCGCGGAAACGATGGCGATCGCAGGCGTCCAGCTCGACCTGACGAGCGCGACGCAGTTCGGCTCGCCGTTCGGCGTCACCGACATGCGCCAGGACGGCTTCGCCGCGGGCCAGCTCAACGCGATCGCGATCGAGTCCAACGGCATCGTTACCGCGCGCTACTCGAACGGCCAGTCCAAGTCCGCCGCCCAGATCGAGATCGCGACCTTCCGCAACCCGCAGGGCCTGTTGCCGATGGGCGACAACGGCTGGGCGCGCAGCTTCGCCTCCGGCGACCCGGTCGTCGGCGTGCCGGGCGACGGCAACCTCGGCGTCCTGCAGGCCGGCGCGCTGGAGGAGTCCAACGTCGACCTGACGGCCGAACTGGTCAACATGATCGTCGCCCAGCGGATCTACCAGGCCAACGCGCAGACCATCAAGACGCAGGACCAGGTTCTGCAGACGATGGTCAACCTGCGCTGACGCGGGCGTCGCGCTGAAGCCCGATGGACCGCCTCGTCTACCTCGCGATGGCCGGTGCCAAGGCCACGCTGCAGCGCCAGGACGTGCTGGCGCACAACCTGGCCAACGCGTCGACGACCGGATTCCGCGCCGAGCTCGCCGCGTTCCGCGCGGTGCCCGTGCGCGGCGACGGCGCGAGCACGCGTGTCTACGCGCTGGAAACCACGGTCGCGCACGACATGCGACCCGGCGTCGTCCAGGCCACCGGCCGGCCGCTGGACGTCGCGATGCAGGGCAACGCCTGGCTCGCGGTGCAGTCGCTCGACGGCACCGAGGCCTACACGCGCGCCGGGGCGCTGGAAGTCGACGCCGAGGGGCTGCTGGTCACCGCCGCCGGCCTGCCGGTGATGGGCGACGGCGGCCCGATCACGCTGCAGGCAGGCGCGCGCGCCGCGATCGCGCCCGACGGCACGGTGACGGCGGCGCTGGGCGGCGCCGCGCCGCAGCCGGTCGGCCGGCTCAAGCTCGTCAGCCCCGAGGCTGCGCTGCAGCGCGGCGAGGACGGCCTGTTCCGCGCCGCCGACGGCGAGGACCTGCCGGCCGACCCGGCCGCGCGCGTGCAGGACGGCGCGCTCGAAGGCTCCAACGTCAGCGCGGTCGAGACCATGGTGGGCATGATCGCCGCCGCACGCCAGTTCGAGCAGCAGATGCGGTCGCTGCGGTTGGCGGAGCAGCGCGAGCAGCACGCGCAGCGGCTGCTGTCGCCCAACGGCATGTGATCGTGGCCGCGCGCGGGGCTCAAGAAGCGCGCGCCGGATGCCGATAAGCGGGCGAGGCAGGTCGCTTTTCAGCGCCTGGCCAGGTCCGCGTGCGCGCGATCATGGGCCCACCGAGCCTCGGAGCCATCGCCATGATTCGTTCGCTGTGGATCGCCAAGACCGGCATGGAAGGCCAGCAGACCAAGCTGGACGCCGTGTCGAACAACCTCGCCAACGTCGGCACGAACGGCTTCAAGCGCGCCGGCGTCGTGTTCGAGGACCTGATGTACCAGAACCTGCGCCAGGCCGGTGCGGCCGCCGGCGCGCAGGGACAGCTTCCGACGGGGCTGCAGATCGGGCTGGGGGTTCGCGCGGCGGCGACGACGCGCAACTTCGCCCAGGGCAATCTGACCCAGACCGGCAATGTCTACGACCTGGCGATCAAGGGCCAGGGCTTCTTCCAGGTGCAGATGCCCGATGGCAGCACCGCGTACACGCGCGACGGCGCGTTCCAGGTCAATGCCGACGGCGAGCTCGTGACCAGCAACGGCGACGCGGTGCAGCCGGCGATCACCGTGCCGCCGGACGCGACCTCGGTGACGATCGCCGCCGACGGCACCGTCAGCGTCGGCGTGCCGGGGCAGGCCGAGCCGGTCCAGATCGGCCAGTTGCAGATCGCCGCCTTCGTCAACCCGGCGGGGCTGGAGGCACGCGGCGGCAACCTGTTCGTCGAGACCGCCGCATCGGGTGTACCGACCGTCGGCACGCCGGGTCGCGATGGCCTGGGGCCGCTGCAGCAGGGCATGGTCGAGGGCAGCAACGTCAACGTGGTCGAGGAGCTGGTGACGATGATCGCAACCCAGCGCGCCTACGAGCTCAACTCGAAGGCGATCCAGACCTCGGACCAGATGCTGCAGCGGCTGGGGCAGCTGTGAGGCGTGCGATCGCGTGGGCCCGGCATTGCCGGTCCGTTGCAGACAGGGCGGGGCGTGCTGCACTGGCGGCGCTGGCAGCGCTGGCGCTGGCGGGTTGCAGCGCGACGCTGTTCCCGCGCGCCGAGGTCGCCGACACCGCGCCCGTCGAGCCGCCCGCGCCCGCCGCCGAGCCGGCTGCGCGCGCCAGCGGCGCGATCTACCAGGCGGCGAGCTACCGCCCGCTGCTCGAGGACCACCGCGCCCGCCTGGCCGGCGATACGCTGACGATCGTCATCGAGGAGCGCGTCACCGCCAGCCAGAGCGCGACCAGCAAGGTCGACAAGAGCAGCAGCGTCGAGGCCGCGATCAGCGCGCTGCCCGGCATTTCGCCCAGTTCGTTCGCCCGCGCCAAGGCCGCCGGCGAGTCGAGCAACAGCTTCGAGGGCAAGGGCAGCACCGAGGCCAGCAACGAATTCCGCGGGACGATCACCGCCACCGTCACGCGCGTGCTGGCCAACGGCCACCTGCTGGTGGCCGGGGAGAAGCAGATCGGCGTCAACCAGCATGTCGACACGCTGCGCTTCTCGGGCCAGGTCGACCCGCGCGCGATCCGGCCGGGCAACAGCGTGTCGAGCACGCAGGTCGCCAACGTGCGCGTCGAGCAGCGAGGCCGAGGCGCCCAGGCCGAGGCGCAGATGATCGGCTGGCTGGCACGCGTCTTCCTCAGCGTGTTGCCGATATGAGCACGACGCAGCAGGTGCCGACGATGACGGCGGAACGCTTCATGCGCTGGGCGGTGGCGGTCGGCTTCGCGCTTGCCAGCGCCGCGCTGTGGTGGCCGGCGTCGGCCGCGGCCAGCGTACGGATCAAGGAGGTCGCCTCGGTGCAGGGCGTGCGCGCCAACCAGCTCGTCGGCTACGGGCTGGTGGTCGGGCTCGACGGCACCGGCGAGCAGACCGCGGTGACGGCCCAGAGCCTGACCGCGCTGCTGCAGTCGCTCGGCGTGACGCTGCCGCCGGGGGTCGTGCCGCAGGGGCGCAACGTCGCCGCGGTGATGGTCACCGCCGAGCTGCCGCCGTTCGCGCAGCCGGGGCAGGCGATCGACGTCGTCGTCTCGTCGATGGGCAGTGCCAAGAGCCTGCGCGGCGGCACGCTCGTGATGACGCCGCTGCGCGGCGCCGACGGTGCGGTCTACGCGCTGGCGCAGGGCAGCCTGGTGGTCGGCGGCGCCGGCGCCTCGGCAGCCGGGTCCAAGGTGCAGATCAACCATCTGTCGGCCGGCCGCATCCCGGCCGGCGCGACCGTCGAGCGCGGCGTGCCCACGCCGCTGCACCAGGGCGACACGGTGCAGCTCGACCTGCGTGCCGCGGACTTCCACACCGCGCGCGCGGTCGCCGATGCGATCAACGCCGCCAAGGGGGAGGGCCATGCCTGGGCGGTCGACGGCCGCAGCGTGCAACTGCGCGTTCCCGCCTCGCCCCCTGACCGCGTCGCCTTCCTCGCCGATGTCGAGAACCTGCCGCTGGCGCTGGCGCGGCCCGCCGCGCGCGTCGTCGTCAACGCCCGCACCGGCTCGGTGGTGATGAACGAGTCGGTAACGATAGGCGCCTGCGCGGTCGCGCACGGCAGCCTTTCGGTGACGATCAGCGCCACGCCGATGGTCAGCCAGCCGGCGCCGTTCGGGCAGGGCGAGACCGTGGTCGCCGAGCGTGCCGACATTCAGCTCGCGCAGCAGGGCAGCTCGCTGGTCGAGCTGCCGGCGGGTACGCGGCTGTCGGAGGTCGTCAAGGCACTCAATGCGCTGGGCGCGACGCCGCAGGACCTGCTGGCGATCCTGCAGGCGATGAAGAGCGCCGGCGCGCTGCAGGCCGAGATCGAGGTGATATGACCGCAACGGCGACGGCGAGCACGAATGCCGCGCTGTCGGGCGACGTGCGAGGGCTCGATGCGCTGCGCGGCCGCGCCGCGCGCGACCCGCAGGGCGCGGTGCGTGAGGCCGCGCGCCAGTTCGAGGCGCTGTTCATGCAGGAGCTGATGAAGAGCCTGCGCGCCACCGTCGGCGACGGCGGCGTGCTGGACGACGGCGCCGGCGGCGAGCTCGCGACCTCGATGCTCGACCAGCAGTACGCCGGTCAGCTCGCCGGGATGCGCGGCGGGCTGGCGGAGTCGATCGCGCGCCAGCTCGAGCGGCAGATGGGGATCGCCGGCGGGGCCGCCACGCTGCCGCCGCTGCACGCATCGACCACCTCGCTGCGGTCACTGCCGCCGGCAGCGTGGCCGCAGGGCGTCGGTGCCGCAGCCTCGGCGCGGATGCCGTTCGGCTGGCAGCGCCCTCAGCCGACGGGCGGCGTCGGCGACGTCGGCGCCGACGCCGTCGCGCACCCGCCGCGCATTCCCGAGCAGCGTGCCGCGTTCGTGCAGCAGCACCTGGCGGCGGCGCGTCGGGCCGAGACCCAGACCGGCATCCCGGCGGCCTTCATGGTCGCGCAGGCAGCGCTGGAATCGGGCTGGGGCCGGCGCGAGATCGTGCACGCCGACGGCAGCCCGTCGCACAACCTGTTCGGCATCAAGGCCGGGGCAGGCTGGGACGGCCCGGTGGCCGAGGTGACGACGACGGAAGTCGAAGGCGGCGTCGCGCGCAAGGTGCAGGCGCGATTCCGGGCCTATGCCAGCCACGCCGAGTCCTTTGCCGACTACGCGCGGCTGCTGCGCGGCAGCCCGCGCTACCGCGAGCTGATCGGCGAGCGCAGCGCCGAGGGCTTCGCGCAGGGACTGCAGCGCGCGGGCTACGCGACCGACCCGGCCTATGCCGACAAGCTCGGCCGCACGATCGACGCGACGCTGCGGCTGCAGCAGCCCCAGGGCTAGCGCGATGAGCCAGCTGATGCAAGGCCCCGATCGTCGGCGACCCGCTGCGGCCGCATGGGCGGTCGCGAACCACCACCGCCGGGGGCGCGAGGAGGGAGTCTGAATGGGTGCTTCGTCGCTGATGACGCTGGGCGTGCGCGCGATGGCGGCCAGCTACGCCGCGCTGCAGGTCACCGGGCACAACATCGCCAACGCCTCGGTGCCCGGCTATTCGCGCCAGCGCGCCGAGCTGGCGACCGCCGGCGGGCAGTTCAGCGGCGCGGGCTATTTCGGCAAGGGGGTCGACGTCGAGACCATCGTGCGCACGCACGATGCCTTCCTGACCCGAGAAGCGCGTGCAACCGCGTCGCTGGCGAGCATGGACGAAGCGCGGCTCGCCCAGCTCAGGCAGCTCGAGGCGGTCTTCCCGACTGGCGAGCGCGGGCTGGGGCACGCGACGAGCCTGCTGGCCAATGCGCTAGCCGATCTGGCGAATGCGCCGGACGACCTGTCGGCGCGGGAAGTCGTGCTGGCGCGGGCGCGCGACCTGGCGTCGCGCTTCGCCGGTGCCGACACCCAGCTCGCCGCGCTGCAGCAGGGTACGCGCGAGGCGCTGCGTGCCAAGGTGACCGAGATCAACGAGCTGACGCGCAACATCGCCGCGGTCAACCAGCAGATCGCTGGCGTCAAGGGGCTGGGCCAGCCCCCGAACGACCTGCTCGACCAGCGCGACCAGCTTCTCGCCGAGCTGTCGCAGCACATCGGGATCACGACGGTGGCGGCCGACGACGGCACGGTCGGCGTCTTCGCCGGCGGCGGCCAGCGCCTGGTGCTGGGCAACGAGGCGCAGCCGCTCGCGGTCGTCGACGACCCGCAGGACGCCGCGCGCGCGGCGATCGCGATCATGGACAACGGCGTTCCGCTGCGGCTGCGCGAGTCGGCGCTGGGCGGCGGCAGCCTGGCCGGGCTGCTGCGGTTCCAGAACGAGGATCTGGTGCAGGCGCAGGTGCAGCTCGGGCAACTGGCCGCGGCGGTCACCGGGGCCTACAACGCGCAGCACGCGCTGGGTCTGACGCTGGACGGCGGGCCCGGTGGCGACCTGTTCAGCTCACCGCTGACCCGTGTGCTGCCGGCGTCCGGCAATGCACGCGATGCCGGCGGCGCCTTCATCGGCCAGGTCGGCATCACGATCACCGATCCGACCACGCTGCAGGCGAGCGAGTACCGTTTGGAGGCCGACCCGGCCGGCGGCTGGAGGGTGACGCGGCTCTCCGACGGGCTGGTGCGCGCGGTGGCCGACGGCGACGAGGTCGACGGCATTCGCATCGCGATCGGCCCGCCGGCGCCGGCTGTCGACGACACCTTCCTGCTGCAGCCGGTCACGCGCGCAGCCAGCGGGATGAGGGCCGTGCTGTCGGATCCGCGCGACCTGGCCGCGGCCGATGCGCCGCCGGCGAACGCCGAGAACGGCAATGCACTCGCGCTGGCAGCGCTTCGCGACCAGCCGCTGGTGGGTGACCGCAACGCGACCGACGCCTATGCTGCGCTGCTGGCCGACGTCGGCGTGCGCGTGCAGGGATCGCAGACCAGCGCCGAGCTCTCGCGCGCGCTGGCGACGCAGGCCGAGCAGATGCGATCGGCCGACGCCGGCGTCAACCTCGACGAGGAGGCGGCGCGATTGATCGAGTTCCAGCAGAGCTACCAGGCCGCGGCCAAGGTCCTGCAGGTCGCGCAGTCGGTCTTCGACACCCTGCTGGAGGTCACGCGCGGTTGATCCAGCGCGATCGCAACCCTGCTTGGACCCCATCGCGAGCGTGCCATGAGCCGCGCCTGGCCGCGGCGCCGCGGGCGGCCGCAACAACCCGAGGACACTGAACCATGACCGTCCGCATCGCCACTCACAACGCCTATGACCGCGGTCTGTCGCAGCTGCAGCAGCGCCAGACCGAGCTCGCGCGGCTGCAGGAACAGCTGACCAGCGGCAAGCGCGTCGCGCGGGCCAGCGATGACCCGGCGGCGGCGGCGCGCGCCGAGCGAGCCCTGGCCACCGAGACGCGTCTGCAGGCCGAGCAGCGCGCGCTGGATGCCAGCCGCAACCTGATGACGCAGGCCGAAAGTGCGCTGGCCGACGGCGGTGAGCTGCTGCAGCAGGCGCGCGAGCTGGTCGTCGCCGCCGGCAACGCCAGCTACAGCGACAAGGAGCGTGCCACCCTGGCCCAGGAACTGCGGGGGCTGCGTGACCAACTGCTGGGCGTCGTCAACCGGGGCGATGGCGCTGGTGCCTGGCTCTTCGGCGGCCAGGGCAGCGGGCCGCCCCCCTTCGACGAATTGGCAGGCAGCGTCTCCTTCGTCGGCATGCCGGGCCAGGCCCAGGCCGCCGGCGAGGACGCGCTGCCGCTGTCGCTCGACGGCCAGGCGATCTGGCTGCAGGCGCGCGACCCCGACACCGGTAGCGACGATCTGTCGGCGTTCGACGTCCTCGACCGCATCGTCACCGAGCTCGAGACCGAAGGACGCAGCGGCGCGGAGGTCGTGCAGACCGTCTCCGACGGGCTGCGCGACATCGACGCCTCGCACGACCATCTGCTGATGCACCGCGCGCGCGTCGGCCAGACGCTGCAGCGCATCGATACGGTCCAGGACCGGGTCTGGGACCAGTCGCTGGCGGCGCAGACCGAGCGCTCGGCGGCCGAGGACCTCGACATGGTGAAGGCGATCTCCGAGTTCCAGAACCGGCAAACCGGCTACGATGCGGCGCTCAAGGCGTATGCGCAGGTGCAGCGTATGTCGCTGTTCGATTACGTCAGGACCTGACCCTCCAGCTGTCCGGCGTGCCGGTGGCGGCACGTCGATCCCAGAGCATGAACGAACACGCGATCCTCGGCCAGCTCGTGCTCGGCCACAGTCTGATGCTGGACCGCGAGCGCCGCGTCGTCGCCACCCGGCTGACGGTCTTCCCCGAGCGCCGCGACGCCAGCCCCGACCCCGCCGCGCTGCTGCGCGAGTTGCTCGAGGTCTGGCCCGCGACGGGCGATGCCGCGGCGTCTCCGGGCGCGATGCCGACGCTGGGTGCGGCGTCCCCGGCCGCCGACGAAGGTCCCGTGACCCTGACGCTGCGCGAGGTGGCCCCGGCGGCGCACGCCGCCGACCCGTCGGGCTCGAAGCCTCGCCTCGTACCGGCGGCCGCGACTCGGCCGGCGGCCGGCTCGCCAATTCTCGGCGGCCCGACGGCGGCGACACCGCTGTCGCTGAATATCGCCTCCGAGCCGTGGTTGCGGGCGCTTCTGACCCTGCGCCCGCCGCCGCACCTGATGATCGAGGTGCCGGCGTTCATGACCGGCGACGACGCCACGGCGGGCGTGCTGCAGGCGCTGCACGCCGCCGGCAGCGTGCTGATCATCAAGGGCCGCCCGCTGACCGAGCTTCGCCGCGACCTGCTGCCGTGTTTCCGCCATTCGCTGATCGACCTCGGCGAGGAGCGCCGCAGCGCAGGCGAGGCGCCACCCGCCGGCGTCGAGCGTCGCATCACCCTCATCCAGTCGGGGGTGGCGACGCGCGCCGATGTCGACGCCGCGTTCGCGCGCGGCGCGGTCGCGGTGCTGGGCTGGCCGATCGACGACGCGCTGCCGCCCTCGGCACCGGGCAAGGCGTCGGGCAAGGGCGTCGGGCCGGATCTGCAGATCGTCATGCAGCTGATGCAGCGCGTCGACCGCGAGGAGCCGATCGACCGCCTCGAGGCGGTTCTGCGCAACGATCCGCAGCTCGCCTTCCGCCTGCTGCGCTACCTCAATTCGGCGGCATTCGGGCTGCAGGTCGAGATCACGTCGTTCCGCCACGCGCTGATGATGCTGGGCTACAAGAAGCTCAGGCGCTGGCTGGCGCTGCTGCTGGCCTCGGCCAGCCCCGACCCGGCGCTGCGCCCGGCGATCCACGCCGCGGTGCGGCGCGGTCTGCTGATGGAGGAACTCGGTGGCACCAGCGCGGACGCCGAGATGCGCAGCGAGATGTTCATCTGCGGCGTCTTCTCGTTGCTGGACCGCATGCTCGGCCAGCCGCTGGCAACCCTGTTCCAGAGCCTGCCGGTGCCCGAGCGTGTGCGCCAGGCACTGGTCGACGGCACGGGCTCGTACGCGCCCTTCCTGACGCTGGCGCGCGCGGTCGAGACCGGGCTGCGTACCGACATCCTCGAGGCTGCCGAGCAGTGTTTCGTGACCCTCGAGGAGGTCAATGCAGCACTGCTACGGGCGTTGCGCGGGGCGCGCGAGCTCGACCTGACGTGAGCGATTCGGCGCGCGGCCGGGTCGACCCGCGCGCCAGCGGCCCGCGAGCGGCCGTCGGCGATCGCGGCGTCGATGCAACCGGGGCGCGAGGGCCCCGTACGGACGCGTCGGGCCCGGCCGGAGCCGCCGAGTTCCGGACGTTTCCGCGCCTGCGATCACCGCTGCGCGAGCGGCCGCAGCTTCCGGCCGCGGTGCCGCCGGCGGCGCGCGAGATGCTCGCACTGCTGTGGTCGGCGCCCTACCCGGCGCTTGTGCTGGATGCGCGGCGTCATCTGGTCGATGCCAACGAGGCCTTCGCGCGTCTGGCCGGGCGCCCGCGCGCGGCGCTGCGTGGGCGCGACTGGCTCGAGCTGCACCCTCCCGAGGACAGGCCGACCGAGCGCGAGATCCAGCGCGGCTGGCCGGCGGCGTTGGCAGCCGACGGTGCCCTGGTGCTGGCCGATCGCCGGTTGCTCGACGCCGCCGGACGCGAGCACTGGGTGCGCGCGACACTGATGCGGCTGGCCGCCGCGTCGACCGAGGACGACGCCTTGGCGCCGAGCGATGAGGACGTGTCGGCCCGCGCCTGGATCGTCGCCGTGCTGCAGGACACGACCGCCGAGCACGCTGCGCGCGCGCAGGCCGAGCGCTCGCTCGGCGAGCTCGCGCAGTGGTTCGACCTCAGCCCCTCGGGGATGCTGGTGTTCGATGGCACCGGGCTGATCGTGCGCTCGAACCGCGCCTTCGAGGCGCTGATCGGTCAGGTGCCGGTCTTCCTGCCCGAGGCAGCGCCCGAGCTGCAGGCGCTGCTGGGCTGGCAGGCGGGGGCACCGCGGCCCGAGCTCGTGCCCGGCGCCCCGCCGCTGGAGGTGCAGGCGCTGGTGCCCACGCCCGAAGGACGACGGCGGCTGTCGGCGCGGCTGTCGGCCTTCGCGACCGAGCAGGGACAGCGCCGCACGATGGCGGTGGTCGAGGACCGCAGCGCGGAGGAGGAGCGCGACCTGGCCCAGCTCGAGATCGCGGCGCTGATGGATGCCGCGGGCATCGGCGTGGCGACCTACGACCCGCAGCGAGGCTGGCTGCGCACGCCGATACCGACGCGTCCGGCGGGGGCCTCGCCGGCCGCGGCCACCGCGTCGGCGTTGCAAGGCATCGCGCGCGATATCGTCGAGCCGGCGTCGCTGGCCGAGTACGAGCGGCTGCAGTCGGCCCTGCGGGGCGGCGAGCGCGCCGAGGTGCGCTACGCGGTGCGGCATCCCGAGCTCGGCCAGCGCTGGCTGCTGACGCGGGTGGAGCCCGGGGTGCTCGCCGGCGGGAGGCGTGCGACCTCGGTCGTCACGCTCGACGTCACCGAGCGCGAGCGCGCGCAGCGCCGCAACGAGCAGCTGCTGCGCGAGCTCGGCCATATCATGGACGGTTCGACCGCTGGCGTGGCCTACCTGAAGGGGGGGCGGCTGGTACGCTGCAACCAGCGCCTGGAGCGCATGCTCGCGCTGGAGCCCGGTGCGGCCGCCGGCGCCACGCTCGAGCAGGCGTTCGCACTCGACGCGCGCGCGCACGCGGTCGCGCGCGAAGCGGCACGGGCGCTCGAGGACGGGCGCGATTTCGAGGCCGAGTTGCCGTTCGGTGGGGCCACTGGCGATGCGGCGGACGGCGGTGGCCCTTTGGCGGCGGCTGCGGCGGCGGGCCTGGCCACCTCGCCGCGCTGGTACGCACTGTCGCTGCGTCCGGCGGCGGCCGGCGCGGCGGCCGAGGCGGTCGCGGTGCTGTCGGACATCACCCGGCTGAAGCGGCAGCAGGAGGAGCTTCGCACGCTGTTGCGCGAGCGCGAGCTGATGTTCAGCCTGTCGGAGGTCGGCATCGTCTACCAGCGTGGCGCGCGCATCGAACGCGCCAACCAGGCGATGGCGGCGCTGACGGGCTACTCGGCGCCCGAGCTCACCGCACTCGACCCGGCCGAGCTGTACGCGAGCGCACGCGAGTGCGTCGACTTCGAGGCGGCCGTGGCCGAGGCGCTGCGGCGCGACGAGCGCTTCGTCGGCGAGCGCCGGCTGCGCCGGCGAGACGGCCGGCTGCTGTGGGTGCAGGTCGGTGCGCGGCCGGTCGACGCCGGGGCAGCCGACGCCGGCATGGTGTGCAGCTTCGTCGACGTCGACGAGCGTCACCGCGCGCGCGAGACGCTGCAGCGCCAGGCCGAGCGCACGCGCGCGATCCTCGACTCGGTGCTCGTAGGCATTGTCACGGTCGCCGAGGACGGCATCGAGTGGATGAACCGATCGGCGCGACGCATGTTCGGCGGCGAACTGGCGGACTTCGTCGGCGAGCCGATCTCGATCGTCGCCACCGCCGAGGCCGACCACCCGCTGCGCCGTCGCGACTGGAACGAGCGGCTGGCCGAAGGCCAGGCCGAGACCTTCGAGTGCCGGCTGCGTGGCCGCGACGGCCGCGAGTTCTGGGTCGCCGGCAACGTCGTGCTGACCGCACGCGACCAGACGGCGCCGCAGCTGAGCTTCGCGTTGCTGGACATCGACACCCGCCGCCAGGCCGAGCTGCGGATCAGCCAGGCACAGGCTTCGCTGCAGCGCGTCATCGACACCGCACCGCTGGCGATCGCGCTGCTCGACGGCGCCGACCGGCGCGTGCTGCAAGGCAACCCGACCGCGATGACCTTGCTGGCCGCACCTCCACCGGGGTTGGCGGCCGCGCTCGACGAGGCGCTCGCACGCGCGATGGCACAGCCCGACACGCCGCCGCTGCGGGTCGAACTGCGTCAGTCCGCACCAGCGCCGGCCCGAGCGGTCGAGGACCCGGCTGCCTTCGTCGGCGACGATGCCGCGGAGCGTGTGTGGGACGTTCGCATCGTCGCCCAGCCTGCCGCCGGCGGCGCGGCGCCCCCGCTGCTGCTGGTGGCCAGCGACGTCACCGAGCAGCGGGCGGCGGACCAGGCCCGTTTGCAGGCCGCGATCGCACAGCGCGAGGTGCTGGTCAAGGAGGTCCACCACCGCATCAAGAACAACCTGCAGGGCGTCGCCGGTCTGTTGCAGCAGTTCGCCGCGCGCCACCCCGAGGTCGCACCCGCGCTGGCCGAGGCGGTCGGGCAGGTGCAGGCGATCGCGCAGGTGTACGGGCTGCAGGTCGGCAGCGCCGGGCTGCTCCGGCTGGCGGCAGTCGCCGGTGCGATCGCGCAGTCGGTGCAGCGCACCTTCGGGCGCGTGATCACGGTCGACGCCGAGGCGGCGGCCGACTTCGAGCTGCCGGAGGCGGAGTCGATCCCGATCGCGCTGACGATCAACGAGCTGCTGACCAACGCCGTCAAGCACGGCGACGCCGGGGCCGTGCATGTCGGCATCGCCGACGAGGGCGGCGGCGCGCTGATCGAGATCGTCCATCCCGGGCGGCTTCCCGAGGGTTTCGACCTCGCGCGGTTTCCGGGAGGCGTCTCGGGGCTCGGGCTGGTGCGCGCGCTGCTGCCGCGGCGCAGTGCGACGTTGAGCCTGTTGCAGGACGGCGAGGCGGTTCGCACGCGGGTGGCGTTGACCCCGCCGAGCGTGCGCCGCCCGCAGCCGGCGTCGGCGACAATCGATGCTGCCATGCAGGCACGACCCGACACCGAAGGCCGCGCCGCCGCCACTGCCGCGGCGCCCGATGCCGCGCGCGCCGGCGCGCCGCGCGGGGGCTAGCGCGGTGAGTGGGCGTGGCCGCATCCTCGTGGTCGACGACGACCGGCTCGTGCTGGCGACCGTCGTGAACGGGCTCGCTCAGGCCGGCTTCGAGGTCGTCGACGCCGACAACGGCGACGATGCGATCCTGATGGCGCGTGAACACAGGCCCGAGCTGGCGCTGCTGGACATCCGCATGGAGGGCAAGAGCGGCTTCGACGTCGCCGAGTACCTGCGCGACGTCGCCCACGTGCCGTTCATGTTCCTGTCCGCCTTCGCCGACGCCGAGACGCGCGCCAAGGTCGAGTCGCTGGGCGCGCTGGCCTACCTTGTCAAGCCGCTGGAGGTCGGCCAGATCGTGCCGGCGGTCGAGCGTGCGATCGCGCAGCTGCGCGTGGCCGCCCCGGACGAGGCGGCGCTGCCCGTCGGCTCGACCCCCGCTCCGGGGGCGGCGCCACCGGCTGCCGTCGCCGCGGGGGCTGGCAGCGATCCGGTTCCGGTGGCAGTCGGCATCCTGATGCACCGCTTCTCGTTGACCCGCGCACAGGCCGCCGAGCGGCTGGCACGGCTCGCCGCCGACAAGGGGCTGGCGTCGCGGCAGCAGGCGCAGCGTCTGATCGATGCGCTGGAGGAACTGGCGGGTACGGCCCGCGAATGAGCCCGTTCGTGGTCGGCCACGATGGCGCGACGGTGTCAGCCGCCCTCGCGCAGCGTGAAGAAGAAGGCCGCGCCGCGTTCGGGCTCACCCTCGGCCCAGACCTCGCCGCCGTGGCGCTGCACGATGCGCCGCACCGACGCCAGCCCGACGCCGGTGCCGGGGAATTCGCTCGCGCCGTGCAGGCGCTGAAACAGCCCGAATAGCCGCTCGGCGCCGCGCATGTCGAAGCCGGCTCCGTCGTCGCGAACGCTGTAGACGCGACGGCCGTCGACCGACTCGCGCCCGATCGAGATGTGCGCCTTCGTTCGCCGTGCCGTGTACTTCCACGCATTGCCCAGCAGGTTCTCCAGCACCAGCCGCAGCAGCGTCGGATCGCCCGTGACCTGCATGCCGGGCTCGATCGTGACCTCGACGACGCGGTCGGGGCTGCCGCGCCGCAGTTCGTCGACGACCCAGCCGGCGAGCTGGCTCAGGTCGACCAGCTGGCGCGCCAGCGGCTGCGTCGACAGCCGCGCCAGCGTCAGCATGGCGTCGATCATCTGGTTCATGCGCGCCGCGGCGCCGAGCACGCGGTCAAGGTGGTCGTTGGCGACGCGGTCCAGACGCGTTCCGTAGTCCTCTTTCAGGATACGCGCGAATCCCTCGACGACCCGGATCGGCGCCCGCAGGTCGTGCGAGACGGTGTAGCTCAGCGTCGCGCCCTCGTTCGCGCCGGCCTCGCCCGGCCGCGACTGCTCGCAGATCACCGCCAGCCAGCGGCCGTCGTCCAGCGCCTTGCGATGCCAGTGCCAGCCTCCATCTCGGGCCTGCACATCGGTCCCGGACCAGGCGTGCTGCAGCGGCGCCGGCATGGCCTGCCGCAACGCCTCGTCGGCAATCCGTGATGCGCTGCCGAAGCGCTCGCGCGCCGCGGCATTGGCGTACAGCACGCTCCACGGGGCGGTCGCATCGTCCTTTTCGCGCACACCGGCCCATGCCGTGCCGTCGGCAGCGTCGGCGATTTGCGCCAGCGCATCGCGTACCACCGCGTCGGCATCGACCTGCCGTGCGCAGCCGAGATGGCCATCGAAGCGGCCGTGGCGGTCGAACCGTGGCGCGGCCCAGACGCGCCAAGGCACGCCATCGCGCGTCAATTCGAACCGCTCGACCGCGGCGTGACTTTCCAGCGCGCCGCGCAGCCTGTCGCGCGAACGCCCGGCGTCGAACCGCTCCCACGGCGGCGAACCGGCGCCCCCCAGCGGCCCGGGCTGCAGCCGGTGCCCGGCATCGCTGAGCCATCCGCAGGCGTCGCCGAGGGACGACGCCAGCGCGGCCTCGCGGCGTGCATCGGCCAGTTCCTGCAGCCGGCCCATGCGGGCCAGCAGCCAGCCGACGCCGAAGGCGCCAGATGCGCCGACCAGCAGGGCCAGCACGGCGAAAGGCCCCGGAACGGGCGCCGCGAGGTCGCAGCCGGCCAGGGTCGCGGCCAGGCCCGCGGGCGCGATGACCCGGACCACGCCACGAGGCCGGTCGGGGCAGGCCCGCCGGGAGCGGGCCGAGGGCGCACCGCGCGCATGCCGCGCATCGCCCGCCGCGCGGCCGCGCGCGTCGCCGCCGATACCCACGCCGGCGGCGCAGTCGGAGCGCCCGGGCGGCGTCGTTGGCGACATCGGCATGGTTTCATTGTAAAGAGGGGCCCTGGCGCGCTGCCGGCTCGCAGCCGAGCGACCGTGACGCCGCTCAAGCGCCGGCTGCTGCTGCCGATGAACCAGGCTGGCGGGGTCATTCCGGCTTTCCTTCGTGTGCACCCCCGCGTCGACCGATGAGACACTTCGCCCCCATGCTGACCTTGCTTCGCTGTCCACCTGGCACCTCCGCCGAGGCGGGAGCTGGCGTACATGGTGCGGCGGGCCGAGATGGCGCGTCGGCCGGGTGCAGCCACGGCGAAGGTTCGCGCGAGCCGCTGGACCCCGCGACGCTGGCGAAGCTGCGCCAGCTCGACCCCGACGGCGAGCGTCACTTCCTGCCCAAGGTCCTGCAGGCGTACGAAAGATCGCTCGAACGCCACCTGACAGCACTCGAAGAGGCCGCGGCCGCCGGCGACCTGCCGCGCGCCGGCGCGCAGGCGCATGCGCTGAAGTCGTCATCGGCGAGCATCGGCGCACTGGCGCTGGCCGCCGCCTGCGCCGACGTCGAGCGTCGCGCGCGGGCCGCCGACGCGACCGTGCTGGGCGCGCCGCTGCGCACGCTCGTCGAAGAAGGTTTGCGCGCCGGCGCGGCGGTTCGGGCTATGCTGGCGAGCTGAGAGCCGCTCAGCGTCCCATGACCTCGCCCACCGACTTGCCGCCCCCCGTGCTGCCGCGCGTGTTGCTCGTCGACGACGACGAGGTCAACCTGCTGCTGACCTCGACCGCCTTGCGCCAGCGCGGCTTCGACGTCACCGAGGCCACGAGCGGCGAGGAGGCGCTGGCGCTGCTCGCGCGCAGGACGCCGGAGATCGTCGTGCTGGACGCGCAGATGCCGGGGCTGGACGGTTTCGAGACCTGTGCCGCGCTGCGCGGGATGCCGGGGCTGGCGACCGTCCCGGTGCTGATGCTCACCGGCCTGGACGACGACGCGTCGGTGGCGCGCGCCTACCGCGCCGGCGCGACCGACTTCTTCGTCAAGTCCGCGCAGTGGAGCCTGCTGGCCGAGCGGCTGAATTTCCTGCTGCGCAGCTCGCGCACCTATGTCGAGCTGGAGCGCAGCAAGGCCAAGCTGGCGCGCGCGCAGGATCTGGCGCGCATGGGCAGCTTCGACTGGCGACGCCGCGACGGCGTGTTGGCGATGCAGCCCGAGGCACAGCGCGTCTTCGGCCTGCCCGCGGGTGGCGTGCGTGCCAGCCTGCGCCTGCTGCTTCGCATGGTGCCGCCCGACGAGCGTCCGCCCTTCGTGCGGATGCTGCGCGAGCGGCTGCGCGCCAGCGCCCCGATCGCCTGCGACGTCACGATCGACCAGTACGACGGCCACCGGCGGGTGATCCACGTCGAGGCCGAGCCCGAGTTCGGCGAGCAGGGCCATTGCAGCGGCTACACCGGCATCGTGCAGGACGTCACCGACCGCCGCGCGGCCGAGGACCGGATCCGCCACCTAGCCAACTTCGACACCCTGACCGGGTTGCCCAACCGTCACCAGCTGATCTGGCGCGCCGAGCGCGCGCTGGAGCAGGCGCGGCGGCTGCAGCATCGCTTCGCGCTGTTGCTGATCGACCTGGACCGCTTCAAGGTCATCAACGACACGCTGGGCCACGCGTCGGGCGACGAGTTGCTGCGCCAGGTCGCGCTGCGGCTGCGCAGCTGCGTGCGCCACACCGACCAGGTGCTCGATGGTGTGCTGGAGGCTGCCGGCGCGCGCTCGCACCGCGCGCTGGAGGCCGTCGGCAGGCTGGGCGGCGACGAGTTCGTCGCCCTGCTGCCCGAGGTCGGCAGCGACGCCGATGCCGAGCGCGTGGCCGAGCGCGTGCTCGAGGTCATGCGCGAGCCGGTCGTCGTCGGCGGGCAGGAGTGCTTCGTCACCGCCAGCGTCGGCGTGGCCTTGTACCCGCGCGACGGCGAGTCGGTGGTCGACCTGCTGCGCAACGCCGACGTCGCGATGTATTCGATCAAGGATCAGGGGCGCAACGGCGCGGCGGTCTACTGCCCGGCGCTGGCAGGCTCCGGACGCGACAAGCTCGAGCGCGAGACCGCGCTGCACAAGGCGATCGAGCGCGAGGAACTGGTGCTGCACTACCAGCCGCAGGTCGACGTGCGCGTCGGCCAGGTCATCGGTGCCGAGGCGCTGATGCGCTGGCAGCGCGGCAGCGTGCTGGTGCCTCCCAAGGATTTCATCCCGCTGGCCGAGGAGACCGGACTGATCGTGCCGCTGTCGGAGTGGGCGATGCGCGAGGCCGCCCGCCAGGCCCGGCAGTGGCGCCACCGGCTGGCGTTCGAGCGGCCGATCTCGGTCAACCTGCCCAGCCACATGTTCTCGCGCAGCGACCTCGTCGAGCAGCTTCACGAGGCGGTGACCAGCCAGGGCCTGCCGCACGGTATGCTGCGCATCGAGATCACCGAGGACAACCTGATGAAGGACCTGCGCAGCGTCATCCCGACGCTGCACCGGCTCAACGAGATCGGCGTCGAGATCTCGATCGACGACTTCGGCACCGGCTACTCGTCGATGTCGTACCTGACGACCTTGCCGATCGCCGAGCTGAAGATCGACCGCAGCTTCGTCCGCGACCTGGGCGTGACCCCGCAGAGCCCGGCGATCGTCTCGGCGATCATCGCGCTGTCGCGCGCGCTGGGGCTGCGCGTGGTCGCCGAAGGGGTCGAGATGCTGCGCCAGCTCGACGTGCTGCAGCGGCTGGGCTGCCACGTGATGCAGGGCTTCATGTTCTGCCGTCCCGTGGCCGCCGAGGACTTCGAGCGCTGGTATCGCACGGCCGAGTTGCCGCGTGTCGAGGCGGGGCCGCTGCTGGACAGCCAGGTCGCATGACGCCGCGCCCCCGGCCCGGGCGCAGAAGGAAAAGCAGCACCGGCCGGACGGGCCAGCGGGGCCTTGCGTCGTGGATCGGTTGGTGCCGGTGAAGAGAATCGAACTCCCGACCTTCGCATTACGAATGCGCTGCTCTACCAGCTGAGCTACACCGGCGCCGAACCTGACATTCTAGCCGAATGCGGCCGAGCCGCGGCCGCGGCCGCTCCTTCGCGGGGTCAGCCGTGGTGGTACGAGGTCACGCGCTCGACCTCGTGGCGCGACCCGAGGATCACGCTGGCACGCTCGTGCAACCGGGTCGGCACGATGTCCAGGATGCGCTGCTGGCCGTTGGTCGCCATGCCGCCGGCCTGCTCGACGAGCATCGACATCGGGTTGGCTTCGTACAGCAGCCGCAGCTTGCCGGGCTTGCCCGGCTCGCGCTTGTCCCAGGGGTACAGGAAGATGCCGCCGCGCGTGAGGATGCGGTGCACGTCGGCGACCATGCTGGCGACCCAGCGCATGTTGAAGTCCTTGCCGCGCGGGCCCTCCTGGCCGGCCAGGCACTCGTCGATGTAGCGCCGCACCGGCTCGGCCCAGTGGCGCAGGTTGGACATGTTGATCGCGAACTCGCGCGTGTCCTCGGGGATCCTCACCTGGTCCTCGGTCAGGACCCAGGACCCGGTCTCGCGGTCGAGCGTGAACATCGCGACCCCGTCGCCCACCGTCAGCACCAGCGTCGTCTGCGGCCCGTAGACGCAGTAGCCGGCTGCGGCCTGGTGCTTGCCCGGCTGCAGGAAGTCGTCCTCGCTGACGCCGCGGCCGTGGCCGACCTTGCGCAGCACGCTGAAGATGGTGCCGATCGAGACGTTGACGTCGATGTTGCTGGACCCGTCCAGCGGGTCGAACAGCAGCAGGAACTCGCCCTGCGGGTAGCGGTTCGGCACGACGTGGATCGAGTCCATCTCCTCGCTGGCCATCGCCGCCAAATGGCCTCCCCACTCGTTGGCCTCGACCAGCACCTCGTTGGCGATGACGTCGAGCTTCTTGACCACCTCGCCCTGGACGTTGCTCTGGTCGGTGCTGCCGAGCACGTCGCCCAGCGCCCCCTTGTTGACGGCGATCGCGATGCGCTTGCAGGCGCGCGCGACGACCTCGATCAGCAGCCGCAGCGGCGGTTGGATGCGGCCGTGCTCGCGCTGCTGCTCGACCAGGTACTGCGTCAGGCTGATGCGGCGCGGCAGCTTCGTCGAGGAGGGCATTTCAGTCGTTCTCCAGCGCGCGCGAGACGATCTCGCGCACCTCGTCGCTCAGTTCGGGTCGGGCTGCCACGCGCGCGATGGCCTCTCGCGCGGCGCTGCGCCAGGGTTCGGCCAGCGCGCGCCAGCGGTCCATCGCGCGTGCCAGCCGGGATGCGACCTGCGGGTTGAAGCCATCCAGCGCCAGCAGCTGCTCGGCCCAGAATCGGTAGCCCGAGGCGTCGGGCCGGTGCAGCGCCGCCGGGTTGCCGTGGCACAGCGCGAAGATCAGGCTGCGCGCGCGGTTCGGGTTGCGCAGCGAGAAATCCGGGTGCGCCAGCAGCGTGCGCGCGTGCGCCAGCACGCGGCCGGTGCCTTCGGCGGCGGGCTCGGGCGCGGTGGCCTGGATCGCGAACCACTTGTCGACCACCAGCGCATCGTGGCGGAAGCGGGCGTGGAAGTGGCCCAGTGCCTGGCTCGCCAGCGGCGATCCGGCCGCCACCAGCGCGCGCAGCGCAGCCTCGCGGTCGGTCATGCTGGACGCGTCCTTGACGCGCTGGTAGGCGCGTCCGGGCCAGACCGGGTCGCCTGTGCGCTCCGCGCGGCGCACCTGCATCGCCAGCGCGAGGTTGGCCAGCGCACGGCGGCCGGCCTGATCCGGGGTCGGTGCATAGCCCTCGCGCACCTGGTGCGCGTCCCAGGCCCAGGCCCAGTCGTCGGCCAGCGCGTGCGCGAGCTGGTCGCGCATCGACTCGCGCACCGCGTGGATGCGCAGCGGGTCGAAGGGCTCGGCCTGCTCGGCAACATAGGCCTCGCCCGGTAGCGTCAGTGCCAGCGCCTTGAACGCCGGGTCCAGCGTGTCGTGGCGCAGCACCGCGCGCATGGCGTCGACGAAGGCATCGTCGAGCCGGTCGGAGGCGCCGGCCGGCAACGCGGCGAGCATGCGCCGCAGCGCCAGCCGCTGCCCGGCCTCCCAGCGCACGAAGGCGTCGCCGTCGTGCGCCAGCAGCACCCGCAGCGCGTCGTCGTCCAGCCCGTCGTCCAGGATCACCGGAGCCGAGAAGCCGCGCAGCAGCGAGGGCACCGGCTCGGCGGCGATGCCGTCGAACGTGAAGACCTGCTCGGTCTCGGTCAGCACCAGCAGTTCCTCGGTCAGCGACGTGCCGTCGCGGCCGACGAGCCCGGTGCGCACCGGGATCACCATCGGCTGCTTGTGCGGCTGGCCCGGGCTGGGCAGGTGCTGCTGCGCCAGCGTCAGCGTGTAGCGTTGCGCGGCGGCGTCCCACTGGCCGCGGGCCTTCAGCCGCGGCGTGCCGGCCTGCGCGTACCAGCGCCCGAAGGCCTGGAAGTGGGCGGCCAGCGGCGAGCCGGGGTTGGCGTCGGCGATCGCCCGCGCGAAGTCGTCGCAGGTCACGGCCTGGCCGTCGTGGCGCTCGAAGTACATCGTCATGCCGCGCGCGAAGCCCTCGCGCCCGACCAGCGTGTGCATCATGCGCACGACCTCGGCGCCCTTCTCGTAGACGGTCGCGGTGTAGAAGTTGTCGATCGCGGCATAGGCGTCGGGGCGCACCGGGTGCGCCATCGGCCCGGCGTCCTCGGCGAACTGCGCGTGGCGAAGTGCGCGCACGTCCTCGATGCGCTTGACCGCGCGCGCGCTGGTGCCGCCGGCCATGTCCATCGAGAACTCCTGGTCGCGAAAGACCGTCAGGCCCTCCTTGAGCGAGAGCTGGAACCAGTCGCGGCAGGTCACGCGGTTGCCGGTCCAGTTGTGGAAGTACTCGTGGCCGACGACGCTCTCGATGCCGGCGAAGTCGTCGTCGGTCGCGGTCACGGGGCTGGCCAGCACGTACTTGGTGTTGAAGACGTTGAGCCCCTTGTTCTCCATCGCCCCCATGTTGAAGTCGTCGACGGCGACGATCATGAATCGGTCCAGGTCCAGCGGCAGCCCGAAGCGCGCCTCGTCCCAGGCCACCGAGGCGACGAGCGAGCGCATCGCGTGCCCGGTCTTGTCGAGGTCGCCGCGCTTGACCCAGACCTGCAGCAGGTGGTCGCGTCCGCCGCGGGTGCGGATGCGCTGCTCGCGCGCGACGAGGTCGGCGGCGACGAGCGCGAACAGGTAGCTCGGCTTCGGGAACGGGTCGTCCCAGACCGCGAAGTGGCGCCCGCCGTCGAGCTCGCCCTGCTCGACCAGGTTGCCGTTGGCGAGCAGTACCGGGTAGCGCGTGCGGTCGGCGCGCAGCGTGACGCGGTAGGTCGCCATCACGTCCGGGCGGTCGAGGAAGTAGGTGATGCGCCGGAAGCCCTCGGCCTCGCACTGCGTGAACAGCCCGCTGCCGCTGGCGTACAGCCCCGACAGCGCGGTGTTCCGGTCCGGCGCGCAGGTGGCGCGGATCTCGAGCACGAAGGCCTCGTCCGCCGGCGGCTGGTCGATGACCAGCTTGTCGCCCTCGTGTCGGAACGACACGCTCGCGCCGTCGGACATCACGCGCAGCAGGTTCAGCCCCTCGCCGTCCAGCGCCAGCGGCGTGCCGGCGGCGGTGCCCGCGGCGCGCTCGAGGTGCAACCGGCTGGCGACGATGGTCTTGGCGGGGTCGAGGTCGAAGCCGAGCTCGACGTGGCGGATGCGGTACGGCGGCGGCGCGTAGTCCTCGCGCCGCACCAGGGTGGCGGTGCCTTGGGGCATGGTCGGGTGTCGTCCTTCGGGAGGGCGGGGCGGCGGCGCGACGCGGCCGTCAGAGCCCCTGCTTGAGGCTGGCGCCGATGAAGGGGTCCAGGTCGCCGTCGAGCACCTTCTGGGTGGCCGAGATCTCCACCCCGGTGCGCAGGTCCTTGACGCGGCTCTGGTCGAGCACGTAGGAGCGGATCTGGTGCCCCCAGCCGACGTCGGTCTTGCTGTCCTCGAGCTTCTGCTGCGCCTCACGCTGCTTGCGCATCTCGTGCTCGTACAGGCGCGAGCGCAGCATCGCCCAGGCCTCGTCGCGGTTGCTGTGCTGGCTGCGGCTGTTCTGGCACTGCACGACGATGTTGGTCGGCAGGTGCGTCATGCGCACCGCCGAGTCGGTCTTGTTGATGTGCTGGCCGCCGGCGCCGCTGGCGCGGAAGGTGTCGATGCGGACGTCGGCCGGGTTGATCTCGATCTCGATCGTGTCGTCGACCTCGGGGTAGACGAACACCGACGCGAAGCTGGTGTGGCGACCGCCGGCGCTGTCGAACGGGCTCTTGCGCACCAGCCGGTGCACGCCGGTCTCGGTGCGAAGGTGGCCGAAGGCGTACTCGCCCTCCACCTTGATCGTCGCGCTGCGGATGCCGGCGACGTCGCCGGCGGTCTCCTCCAGCACCTCCGCCTTGTAGCCCTTGCGCTCGCAGTAGCGCAGGTACTGGCGCAGCAGCATCGCCGCCCAGTCCATCGCCTCGGTGCCGCCGGCACCGGCCTGGATGTCGATGAAGCAGTTGCCCGGGTCCGCCGGGTTGGAGAACATACGCCGGAACTCGAGCTCCTCGACCGACTCGGCGAGCCGGTCGGCATCGTCGGCGATCGCGCGCAGGCTGTCCTCGTCGCCCTCGGACTTGGCCATCTCGTACAGCTCGCTGTCGTCGGCGAGCTGCGTCGTCAGCCGCTCGAGCGTGTGCACCACGGTCTCGAGCTGGCGCTTCTCGCGCCCGAGCTCCTGCGCGCGCTTCGGATCGTTCCAGATCGCGGGGTTCTCCAGCGCGGCGTCGACCTCCTTCAGCCGCAGCGACTTGTGCTCGTAGTCAAAGATACCCCCTTAGCGCGCCGGTGCGCGCTGAGAGGTCGGCCAGCCGGGTGCCGATGAGGTTGATCTGCTCGTTGTCCATCGGGGTTCGCTTTCGTGTAGGGTCGCGATTTTCGCATGCCCGCCGCGGGCTGCGCGACCTGCGCGCGCCGGCCTTGCGCGCGCGATGACGACGATGACGAGGCTGCTGGAACTGGTCCAACTGCTGCTGTACGTGCCGATGCTCGCGCTCGCCGGGCAGGGCGTGCTGCACCTGCTGACGGGCTCGCGCCGCGAGTCCAACGGCTTCTACCGCGTGCTGCGCGTCGTCGCGTGGCCGGTGACGGCGCCACTGCGCCGGTTGCTGCCGCGCGCCGTCGCCGACCGCCTGGCGGCCCCGCTGGCGTTCGCGCTGCTGCTGGTGCTGAGCCTGATCGTGTTCGCCGAGCGCGGCTACCAGCTGTGCGTGCAGATGGGGCTGCAGGACTGCCGGCGATGACCGAGGACCGGCAGCGCCACTGGCGGCGCACGCTGCGGCTGACCGTGGCGCTGCTGGCGGTGTGGTTCGTCGCCAGCTTCGGCGTCGCGTGGTTCGCGCGCGATCTGAGCTTCGACTTCTTCGGCTGGCCGTTCAGCTTCTGGGTCGGCGCCCAGGGTGCGCTACTCGTCTACCTGGGGCTGGTGGCGCTGTACGCGCGCCGGATGCGCAGGCTGGACCAGGAGCACGGCGTCGACGAGGACGAAGACTGAGAGCTTGTGAAGACATGGATCGCGGGTCCGATGCATATCTTCACAAGCCCTGAGCCAGCGTTCGCCGCGAGGCCGGCGGCCCGCCGCGGGCCCGCGTCATCCGATCCGGTCAATCGCCGTCCAGGAAGGCCAGCAGGCGCGTCGCGAGCGCCTCGGGCTGGTCGTGGTGCAGCATGTGGCCGCACGGCGACAGCCGGTGGCGCTGCAGCCGCGGCACCACCGCGAGCCGTTGGTCGAACTCCTCGCGCGGAAAGCGCTGGTCCCACCAGCGCGTCGTGTCGGTGCGGTCGCCATCGACCCACAGCATCGGCGCCTGGATGCGCTGCCAGACCGCGAGCACCTCGTCGACGCGGTACAGCGTCGGGTTGAGCCGCTTGTGCGCCGGGTCGGCGCGCAGGTGCCACTGGCCGTCGTCGCGTCGCTCGGCCCAGTGCGGCGCGAGCCAGGCCGCCTTGTCGGCACCGAGCAGCGGGTTGTTGGCGCACAGCCGCGCGGCGACGGCGTCCAGGTCGGCGTAGGGGCGCAGCTGCGCCGGCTCGCGCAGCGCGTCCAGCCACTTCGCGTACCGGCCCGGGGCCTCCGACGGCCGGGTCGCCGGCATCCCGAAGCCCTCGAGGTTGACCAGCCGGCGGATGCGCTGCGGCCGCACGCCGGCGTACAGCATCGCGACATTGCCGCCCATGCTGTGGCCGACCAGGTCCACCGGCGCCGCGGGCGACAAGGCGTCGAGCAGGGCGTCGAGGTCGCCGAGGTAGTCGGCGAACCAGTAGCTGTCGGTCGCCGGCCCGGTGGTGCAGCCGAAGCCGCGCCAGTCGGGTGCGACGATGTGTCGCACCGGCCCCTCGATCTCGTCCAACGCGTCGACGACGAACTGGAACGAGGCGCCGACGTCCATCCAGCCGTGCAGCAGCACCAGCGTCGGTCTGGCCTCGGTGGCGAGCGCGACGTCGCCCCAGGTCTGGAGATGGTAGCGGTGCCCGCGCACGGTCAGCATGCGCGAGGTCGCCTCGCGCCGAGATCGGTAGGCCGGGATGGTGGCGCCGGGGTGGGCCGGATCATGGTCGCTCATGCCGGCACTGTACGGCCTGCACGCCACGCCCGCCTGTCGAGCCGGCGACAGCGCCGACGTGGCTTTCAGTCGACCGCGAGCGCCATCAGCTTCTCCGGCGCCAGCGGCGCCCGCATCTGGCGCGAGCCGAGCACACCCGTGATGGCGTAGGTCGGCTCGCGCGAGTCGCGTCGCACGGGCTCGGGATAGGGGCGGCCGTAGACATCGGTCATCGCCGCCACCAACGGCGTCATCACGGTGGCGCCGCGCGCGATGACCACCCCCGTCTCGCCGCAGGCCATGACGACGAAGCAGCCCGGCGGGTAGATGCCCAGCTCCTTCGCCAGCGCGGCGCAGATCGGGTTCTCGGGATCGAGCATGAAGATCTCGCGCGCGGCACGGTCGGCGGCCATCGCCTCGCGCCCACAGCGGCTCGAGAGCTTGGCGGTGTATTGGTCGGCACGGTGCAGCAGCGTGGCCAGCTCGCTCGGCTGCCGCGTGCCGCTGGGATAGCCCGATCCGTCGTGCTCCTCGTGGTGCTCGGCGACGGCGCGCAGCCAGTCGGCGTCGACGACGCCGGCAAGCTCGAGCATCTCGCGGCCTCGCGTCGGGTGCTCGCGGATCTGGCGCTGCTGCGCGGCGTCCGGGGGGCCGGATCGAGAGGCCAGTACACCGTGCAGCTCGAGCATCGCGATGTTCATCGTCAGCGCGGCCTTGAAGGCGCGCTGAAGATCCGGTTCGGGCCACCCGAGCCGGCGCGCGACGAGTTGCGCGATGACGGCGGCGCGCACCGAGTGCTCGGCGCCCAGCCGTGTGCGGTCGCCGCCGTCCTGGCGCAGCACCTGGAAAATCGCCAGGTCCGGGTCGCGGTCGATCAGCGCCTGCAGCGGCACGGCGGCTTCGTCGACGGCGCTGCGGAAGCTCGGCGCCTGCGGGTCGCGCAAGACCTCTTCGACCCGTGCCATCGCCGCGCGCCACATCCGCGGCAGCAGCACCCGCGGCGCCGTCGCCGGCAGCGCCAGCTGGTCGCGCAGCTCGGCCACGTCGACCAGCGTCCCGCGTTCGCAAAGCGTCTGGATCTGCTGCGGCGTATGCAGCACCTGACCGCGCGCCAGGAGCAACCTGGCGTCGGGTTGGTAGACGTTGAACGGCAACGGCTGCCCAGCCGCGATGCGGTGGCGGAACTGCGCGAGGGGCATGTGCTGCATGATGGGTGTGACAGCGAGCCGCGGGTGACGGCAACGCCTGGGGTTTCGGCCTGCGACGGGCCTGACTTGAGCATCGAGCGGGATTAGGATGCGACGCCATGAGCGATGACACGGATCGCGGCCCTGTCCGCGCGGCCCCCTCGCTTCGCCCGGCCGTGCCGGCCGACGCGAATGTGTTGGTCGAGATGATCGGCGAGCTCGCGGCCTTCGAGCAGCTCGGGCACCTGATGCAGGTGACGCCCGAGGCGCTGGCCACGCATCTGTTCGGTCCCAGGCCGGGGGCCGAGGCGGTGCTGGCCGAGGTCGACGGTGCGATCGCCGGATTTGCCCTGTTCTTCAGCAGCTTCTCGACCTTTCTGGGCCGGCCCGGGCTGTACCTGGAGGACTTGTACGTGCGCCCCGCGTGCCGCAGCCGGGGCGTTGGCAAGGCGCTGCTGCAGCACCTGGGCGCGCTGGCCATGGCGCGCGGGTGCGGCCGCTTCGAGTGGAGCGTGCTCGACTGGAACGCGAACGCGATCGCGTTCTACGAGGGCATGGGGGCGACCGTGCTGCCCGACTGGCGCATCTGCCGGGTGACCGGGGACGCGCTGCAGCGGCTCGGACGCGAAGCGCCGCCGGGCTGACGCCGGCCTGGCATCGGGGCTGCTGCCGATGGCGGCACGCCGGCCGTCGCGCTAGGCTGCGCGGCATGGACGAGGCCGCCGAGCCGGACTTCCACGGGCTGCTGCACCGCGGCTTTCGCTGGCGCGTGCCGGCGCGATTCAACATCGGCCAGGCTTGTGGCCGCCGCTGGGGCCGGCGCACGCCGCAGGCGGTGGCGATCCGCTGGGAGCACGAGGACGGCCGCGCCGGATGGATCCGCTACGGCGAGCTGCAGCGCGACGCCGACCGGCTCGCGCACGCGCTGCGCGGGCTGGGCGTGGCGCGTGGCGACCGGGTCGCGATCGTCATGCCGCAACGCGTCGAGACCGCGGTCGCGCACCTGGCCGTGTACCAGCTCGGCGCGGTGGCGATGCCGCTGTCGATGCTGTTCGGCCCCGACGCGCTCGAATACCGGCTGCGCGACAGCGCCGCGGTCGTTGCGCTGGCCGACGAGACCTCGATCGCGAACCTGCTGGCGGCACGGCCCGCGTGCCCGGCGCTCAGGCAGGTCGTGGCCGTCGGTGCGGCGCGCGGAAGCGGCGACGCCGACTACGAGGCCCTGCTGGCGCGCGCACGCGGCGATGCTTGCGACCCCGTCGCCACGCGCGCCGACGACCCGGCGGTGCTGATCTACACCAGCGGCACCACCGGGCCTCCCAAGGGCGCGCTGATCCCGCACCGGGCGCTGATCGGCAACCTGACGGGATTCGTCTGCAGCCAGGACTGGTTTCCGTACACCGCCGACGGCTCGCCCGCGGTCTTCTGGTCGCCTGCCGACTGGGCCTGGACCGGCGGGCTGATGGACGCGCTGCTGCCGGTGCTGTACTTCGGGCGCGAGATCGTCGCCTTCCAGGGCCGCTTCGCGCCCGAGCGCGCGTTCGATCTGATGCAGCGCCACCGCGTCACGCACAGCTTCCTGTTCCCGACCGCGCTGAAAGCGATGATGAAGGCCGTGCCCGACCCGCGGCGCGACCACCCCGGCCTGGCGCTGCAGGCGATCATGAGCGCCGGCGAGGCGGTCGGCGACGCCGTCGTCGGCTACGGGCGCGACGCGCTCGGGGTGGCGATCAACGAGATGTTCGGCCAGACCGAGATCAACTACGTCGTCGGCAACTGCGGCCGCTGGCGCGACGCACGTGGCGGCTGGCACGCGGGCTGGCCGCAGCGCCCGGGCAGCATGGGGCGCGGCTACCCGGGGCACCGCGTCGCGGTGATCGACGACGAAGGCGTCGAGTGCGCGCCGGGCACGCCGGGCGAGATCGCGGTGCACCGGCGCGACCGCCACGGCGAAGCGGACCCGGTCTTCTTCCTCGGCTACTGGGGGCGCGACGACGCCACGCGCGCCAAGTTCAGCGGCGACCCGGCCGACAGCTGGTGCCGCACCGGCGACACCGCGGTAATGGACGACCGGGGCTACCTCTGGTACCAGGGCCGCGCCGACGATGTCTTCAAGGTCGCCGGCTACCGCATCGGCCCGAGCGAGGTCGAGAACTGCCTCGTCAAGCACCCGGCGGTAGCCAACGCCGCGGTCGTGCCCAAGCCCGACCCCGAGCGCGGCGCGGTCGTCAAGGCCTACGTCGTGCTGGCGCCCGGACAGGTCGGCGACGCCGCGCTGGTCGAGCAGTTGCAGCGCCATGTGCGCGGCCAGCTCGCGCCCTACGAGTATCCGAAGGAGATCGAGTTCGTCGCCGCGCTGCCGATGACGACCACCGGCAAGGTGCAGCGGCGGGTGTTGCGGCTGCAGGAGGAGGCGCGAGCGCGGGCTGCCCCGGCTGACGCGGCTCGCTGAGCCTGCGTGGCTCGGTGCCGGCAGATGCGGTCGTGTCGGCGACAAGCGGCTGCGCGGCCTCTCCGCCGCTTGGGGCAGACTCCCGCCCGATGAAGAAGCCTGCCCATGTCAGCGAGACACCGGCCACGCAATGGCTGCGCCGCCACGGTGTGGCGTTCAGCGAGCATCCGTACGACTATGTCGATCATGGCGGTACCGCCGAGTCGGCGCGCCAGCTCGGCGTCGACGAGCACATGGTCGTCAAGACCCTGGTGATGCAGGACGAGCGCGCGCGGCCGCTGGTGGTGCTGATGCACGGCGACCGCCAGGTCAGCACCAAGAAGCTCGCGCGCGCGATCGGCTGCAAGAGCGTCGAGCCGTGCCGGCCCGAGGTCGCGCAGCGCCACAGCGGCTACCAGGTCGGCGGCACCTCGCCGTTCGGGCTGCGCAAGCCGATGCCGGTCTGGGTCGAGGCCGGCGTGCTGGCGCTGCCGCGCATCCTGATCAACGGCGGGCGGCGCGGCTTCCTCGTCGGCATCGTGCCGGCGGTGCTGGCCGATCCGCTCGGCGCCCAGCCGGTCGAATGCGCGCAGCCTGCCGACGCGTAAACTGGCCGCATGCAAGCGCTCGCCGCCGCCGCCGCGATCGTCGCCGCCTACCTGGTCGGTTCGCTGTCGTTCGCCGTCATCGTCAGCCGCGCGATGGGGCTGGCGGACCCGCGCAGCTACGGCTCGGGCAACCCGGGGGCGACCAACGTGCTGCGATCGGGCAGCCGCGCGGCCGCGGTGGCGACGCTGGCGCTCGATGCGCTCAAGGGCTACCTGCCGGTCCTGCTGGCGCTGGTCTTGGGCCCGCGTTTCGGGCTCGGGGAAACGACGGTCGCACTGGTCGGGCTGGCGGCGTTCGTCGGCCACCTGTGGCCGGTCTTCTTCCGCTTCCGCGGTGGCAAGGGTGTCGCGACCGCGGCCGGCGTGCTGCTCGCGCTGAACCCCTGGCTGGGTGCGGCCACGCTCGTGACCTGGGTCGTGATCGCGGCGTTCTTCCGCTACGCGTCGCTGGCGGCGATCGTCGCCGCTGCGTTCGCGGTCTTCTACCAGCTGCTGATCTGGGGTGTGGAGCCAGCGTTGCTGGCGGTCGCGCCGATGAGCGTGCTGCTGGTCTGGCGTCACGAGGCGAACATCCGCAAGCTGCTGGCGGGCACCGAGAGCCGGATCGGGCACAAGGCCGGCGGCGCACGGACCGTCGCGCCGGCCCCGGCGGCGGGCCACCGGCACGCGCACGGTCACAAGCATCACGCGAAGAAGGCAAGACGATGAGCATCCAGCGTTTCGACGTCGGCACCCGCATGTCCGAGATGGCCGTGCACCAGGGTGTCGTCTACCTGGCCGGGCAGGTGGCCGACGACGACCGCGCCGACGTCGCCGGGCAGACGCAGCAGGTGCTGGCCGCCGTCGATGCGCTGCTGGCGCGCGCCGGCAGCGACAAGTCGCGCATCCTGCGCGCGCAGATCTACCTCGCCGACATGGCCGACTTCGCGGCGATGAACGAGGTCTGGGAGGCCTGGGTCGCACCCGGCAACGCACCGCCGCGCGCGACCGTGCAGGCGGCGCTGGCGCGGCCCGGCTGGAGGATCGAGGTCGTCGTCACCGCGGCGGTCTGAGCGCGAGGCCGGGGACGATGCGACGAGCGCGGCGTCGCGGCGGCGCGTCGCGCACGACGATCGCCGGCGTCGTGCTGCTGGCCGTCGGCGTCAGCCTCGCGCTCGGGTGGTGGCAGCGTCGGCACCAGGCCTCGCTCGGCGAGGCGGTCGCGGCCCTGGCGCGCCCCGGCGACCTCCACATGATCTCGTCGGACACCTGCGGCTTCTGCATCCGGGCGCGGCGCTGGTTCGAGCAGCACGACGTGGCGTTCACCGAGTGCTCGATCGAGCGCGAGCCGGCGTGCCGCCAGGCCTTCGACGCGCTGGGCGCGCCGGGCACGCCGGTGATCGTCGTGCGCGGGCAGCCGACCTTGGGATTCGACGCCGAGCGCCTGCGGCGCCGGCTGGCGGGCGAGGCGGGCGGTTGAGGCCGCTGACGGCGGGGCCATGGAGGGGAAGGGCGGCCGCCGACCTTGGCCCGCCGCCGCCGCGGCATTCGACCGTCGAACACCACCGCTGCGGCCCGCCGTCATCGGCCCGTGCGATCGCCGCAGACCATGAGATGACTGGCAGTCTGTTCGGGCCCGTCCAGCTTCCGGCCGTCTTCTATGCCAACCCCAGCCGTGCCGGATCGCCGCGGCCCTGCCGCAGCAGCACCGGCTCGTCGGCGGTCAGGTCGACGACGGTGGTCGGCTCCATCGGGCAGGCGCCGGCGTCGACGACGGCCTGCAGCCGCTTGCCGAAGTACCCGCGTATCTCATGGGCGTCGTTCATCGGCTCGGTCTCGCCGGGGGCGATCAGCGTCGTCGCCAGCAGCGGCTCGCCGAACGCCGCCAGCAGCGCCTGCGTGACCGGGTGGTCGGGCACGCGCAGGCCGATCGTGCGGCGCGACGGGTGCGACAGTCGCCGTGGCACCTCCTTGGTTGCCTCGAGGATGAAGGTGTAGGGGCCGGGCGTGCCTTGCTTGAGCAGCCGGAACTGGCGGTTGTCGACGCGCGCGAAGCGCGCCAGCTCGGACAGGTCGCGGCACAGCAGCGTCAGGTGGTGCTTGTCGTCGACTTCGCGCAGCCGGCGCAGCTGCTCGGCGGCAGCCTTGTCGTCGAGGTGGCACACCAGCGCGTAGCTCGAGTCGGTCGGGATCGCCGCTACGCCGCCGGCGTGCAGGATCTGCGCCGCCTGCTTCAGCAGGCGCGGCTGCGGATTCAGCGGGTGGACCTCGAAGTACTGCGACATGGGGCGATTGTCGCGCCGACAGGGCCCGCGGCCCGGTTCGGCCGCGGGCCTCGCGACCGGCCCGCGCGCGAACGGGCCCCGCAAGCAGGAAGGCCCGCCGAAGCGGGCCTTGCCGACAAGAAAGACCCGCCGCGAGCGGGCCTCGGGACAGCGCGTCGTCAGCGCCTCACCCGCCGGCCGCTGGCAGCAGCGGCACGATCAGCAGCGCGACGATGTTGATGATCTTGATCAGCGGGTTGACCGCCGGGCCGGCGGTGTCCTTGTAGGGGTCGCCGACCGTGTCGCCGGTCACCGCGGCCTTGTGGGCTTCGCTGCCCTTGCCGCCGTGGTGGCCGTCCTCGATGTACTTCTTGGCGTTGTCCCAGGCACCGCCGCCGGTGCACATGCTGATGGCGACGAACAGGCCCGTGACGATGGTGCCCATCAGCAGCCCGCCCAGCGCCTCGGCGCCCAGCGTCAGGCCGACGATGATCGGCACCACCACCGGCAGCAGCGACGGGATCATCATCTCCTTGATCGCGGCCGTGGTCAGCATGTCGACGGCGCGGCCGTACTCGGGCTTGGCCGTGCCTTCCATGATGCCCTTGATCTCGCGAAACTGGCGCCGCACCTCCTCGACCACCGAGCCGGCGGCGCGGCCGACGGCCTCCATCGCCATGGCGCCGAACAGGTAGGGGATCAGGCCGCCGATGAACAGGCCGATGATGACCTTCGGGTTGCTGAGGTCGAACGACGCCGTGATGCCGCGCGCCTCCAGCGAGTGCGTGTAGTCGGCGAACAGCACCAGCGCCGCCAGCCCGGCCGAGCCGATCGCGTAGCCCTTGGTCACCGCCTTGGTCGTGTTGCCGACCGCATCCAGGGGGTCGGTGATGTCGCGCACCGCAGGCGGCAGCTCGGCCATCTCGGCGATGCCGCCGGCGTTGTCGGTGATCGGGCCGTAGGCGTCCAGCGCGACGACGATGCCGGCCATGCTGAGCATGGAGGTCGCGGCGATCGCGATCCCGTACAGCCCGGCGAGCATGTAGGCCACCAGGATCGACACGCAGACGAAGAGCACCGGCCAGGCGGTGGACTTCATGCTGATGCCGATGCCGGCGATGATGTTGGTGGCGTGGCCGGTCGTGCTGGCCTGCGCGACGTGCTGCACCGGCTTGTACTGCGTGCCGGTGTAGTACTCGGTGATCCACACCAGCGCCGCCGTCAGCGCCAGGCCGACCACCGCCGACAGCCACAGCGCCATCGCGCCGACCGGGCCCTTGCCGCTGACCTCGACCGCCTCGGGGAACAGCATCGTCGTGACCGGGTAGAACGCGGCCACCGACAGCACGCCGGCGATCGCCAGGCCCTTGTACAGCGCCGGCATCACGTTCTTCATGCCGGGGCTGGCCTTGACGAAGGTGGCGCCGACGATCGACGCGATGATCGACACGCCGCCCAGCAGCAGCGGGTAGACCACCGCCGCGCCGCCCGCCTTGACCATCAGCGCGCCCAGCGCCATGGTGGCGATCAGCGTCACCGCGTAGGTCTCGAACAGGTCGGCCGCCATGCCGGCGCAGTCGCCGACGTTGTCGCCGACGTTGTCGGCGATCACCGCCGGGTTGCGCGGGTCGTCCTCCGGGATGCCGGCCTCGACCTTGCCGACCAGGTCGGCGCCGACGTCGGCGCCCTTGGTGAAGATGCCACCGCCGAGACGCGCGAAGATCGAGATCAGGCTGGAGCCGAAGGCCAGGCCGAGCAGCGGCTTGAGTGTCGCCGAGTCGGGTGTGGCCAGCCCGCCGATGGCGAGGAAGAAGCCGCCGACGCCGAGCAGGCCCAGGCCGACCACCAGCATGCCGGTGATCGCGCCGCCCTTGAACGCGATGTCCAGCGCCGGGCCGATGCCCTGGGTCGCCGCCTGCGCGGTGCGCACGTTGGCACGCACCGAGACGTTCATGCCGATGAAGCCGCAGGCGCCCGACAGCACGGCGCCGACGACGAATCCGGCGGCGGTCGACATGCCGAGGAAGACGGCGATCAGCACCGCCAGCACGACGCCGACGATCGCGATCGTCTTGTACTGCCGCGCCAGGTAGGCTGCCGCGCCCTGCTGCACGGCGCCGGCGATCTCCTGCATGCGGGCGTTGCCGGGGTCCTTGCCCAGGATCCAGCTGCGCTGGACGAATCCGTAGATCACGGCCAGCAGGCCGCAGGCCAGCGCTGCGTACAGCGCCATCGGGGTCGACATGGTGGACCTCTCCTTCTTCGGGGACGGTTGGGTGCGAAAAACGGGAGCGAATGTAACCGGGCTTCCTGACGCGAAGCCGAAAGGCCCCGGCGCCAGGGCCCTGTGTCGCACGCCGGGCAGGCTACGCCCCGGGTGGCCGGCGGGGGCGGATTCTCGCTGCTGGCGTGGGCTCGTCCGAGGCCGGCCCTGCCGGGGCTCGCGTCAGGGCAGCGACAGCGCCGGCTCCGTAGAATCGACGCGCCGCGCGCGAGCCTTCGGCGTCCGGGAGAGTCCCCCATGAGCCTGCACAACGTCAAGCCTGGCGCCAAGGCGCCCGACGAGTTCAACGTCATCATCGAGATCCCGATGAACGGCGACCCGATCAAGTACGAGGTCGACCACGAGTCCGGGGCGATGTTCGTCGACCGCTTCATGTCGACCTCGATGCACTACCCGTGCAACTACGGCTACATCCCGGATACGCTGGCCGACGACGGCGACCCGGTCGACGTGCTCGTGGTCACGCCGGTGCCCCTGCTGTCCGGGGTCGTCGTCACCTGCCGCCCCCTGGGCGTGCTGAAGATGGACGACGAGGCCGGCGGCGACAACAAGCTGCTCGCGGTGCCGGTGGACCGCATCCTGTCGATCTACACCCAGTGGCGCCGGCCCGAGGACCTCAACCCGATGCGGCTGAAGACCATCCAGCACTTCTTCGAGCACTACAAGGACCTCGAGCCGGGCAAGTGGGTCAAGGTGCTGGGCTGGGAGGGCCCTGAGGCGGCCAGGGACGAGGTCTCGCAGGGCATCGCCAACTGGCGCGCGACGCACCCGGCCTGAGCGGCGGCGTGCGGCTGGCGCGCGGCTAAGCGCATCCGCGCGGGGATCCGGGGTCGCCCGCGGGCGCGGCGGCGACGAAGGGCGTGTGCTCGCGCAGCTCGTCGAGGTAGTCCGCGATCCCCGCGCCCTCGCGCGCGAGGTAGTCCGCCACCGCGCCGGCGAAGCGCGCGTCGCGCAGCCAGTGCGCCGAGTGCGTTCGCACCGGCAGCAGCCCGCGCGCCATCTTGTGCTCGCCCTGTGCGCCGCCCTCGAAGCGCTCGATGCCGTGCGCCAGGCACCAGGCCAGCGGCTGGTGGTAGCAGGCCTCGAAGTGCAGGCAGGGGACGAACCGCGTCGCCCCCCAGTAGCGGCCCCAGGCGGCGCGCCGCGCGCGATCGACCGCGATCAGCGATGCCGCGATCCGCTCGCCACGCTGCCAGGCGACGAACATCACCCAGTGCGACGCCAGGCTGCGGCCGGCCTGCGCGAAGAACTCGCGCGTCAGGTAGGGGGTCGAGCGGTGCGCCGCGTAGGTCAGCCGGTAGCAGCGGTGAAAGAAGTCCCAGGACGCGTCGTCGATCGCGTCGCCCTCGAGGACCTCGAAGCCGACCCCGGCGTCGGCCACCCGGCGGCGCTCCTGGCGGATCTTCTTGCGCTTGTCGCGTGCCATGCGTGCCAGCAGCGCGTCGAAGTCCGCCGCCGGCGCGCCCGCATCCTGCGTCCAGTGGAACTGCACGCCCTCGCGCAGCAGCCAGCCCTGGGCCGCGCAGGCGCGGCGGTCGGTCTCGTCGGCGAACAGCAGGTGCACCGACGACAGCGCGGCGTCGTCGGCGAGCGCGCGCAAGGCGCCCAGCAGCGCGGTCCGCGCGGCCTCGTCGGTGGCCAGCAGCCGCGTGCCCGCCACCGGGGTGAACGGCACCGCGACCAGCAGCTTGGGGTAGTAGGCCAGCCCGTGGCGGCGGTAGGCGTCGGCCCAGGCCCAGTCGAAGACGTACTCGCCCCAGGAGTGGTGCTTCAGGTAGGCCGGGCAGGCCGCGGCCAGCGCGCCGTCGCGTGCCAGCACGACGAAGCGCGGCGCCCAGCCGCTGTCGGGCACGGCGCTGCCGCTGGCGTGCAGTGCCGCGAGGTATTCGTGGCGCATGAACGGGGTCGGCGCGCTCTGGCGCGCGAGCAGGTCGTTCCACGCCGCGGCGTCGATCGTGCGCGGGTCGTCGTGGAGGCGGATGAGATAATCTTCAGCTGCGATGTGAACCTCCCTCGAGTCCGTGCAGACCAAGCTGAAAGTGGCGCTGGCGCAGATCAACGCCACCGTCGGGGACCTTGACGGCAACGCACGGCGCATCGCCGACGCGGCGCGCCGCGCGCATGCGGACGGTGTGCGGGTCGTCGTCGCCCCCGAGCTGGCGCTGTCGGGCTATCCGCCCGAGGACTTGTTGCTGCGCCCGGCCTTCGTGCGGGCCGGCGCCGGCGCTCTGCAGGGCCTGGCGGCCGCGCTGGCGGATTGCGAGGGGCTGCATGTCGTCGTCGGGCATCCGCATCCCTGGGGCGAGGGCGGCGATATTAGGTCCAAGTCGCACGCGGTGCCGCGGCGTTTCAACGCCGCCTCGGTGCTCGCAGGGGGACGCGTGCAGGCGAGCTACTTCAAGCGCGAGCTGCCGAACTACCAAGTGTTCGACGAGCGCCGCTATTTCGCCAGCGGCCGCGACGCCGGCCACGGTGCGGTCGTGTTCGACGTCGGCGGGCTGCGGCTGGGCCTGCTGATCTGCGAGGACGCCTGGGTCGACGAGCCCGCCGAGCGCGCGCGCGACGCCGGCGCGCAGGTCCTGTGCGTGCTCAACGCGTCGCCGTTCCACATCGACAAGGCCGGCGAGCGCGAGCAGCGCATGGCCGAGCGTGCGCGCCGGGCGGGGCTGCCGCTGCTGTACGCGCACCTGGTCGGCGGGCAGGACGAGGTGGTCTTCGACGGCGCCTCGTTCGCCGTCGACGCCGGCGGGCGCGTCGGCGCGCGCGCGCCGAGCTTCGAGGAGCACCTGCTGGTGTGCGAGGTCGACGACGCCGGCGGCGTGAGCGGCCCGGTGCACCCGCTGCCCGCACCCGAGCCTCAGGCCTGGGCGGCACTCGTCACCGGCGTGCGCGACTACCTGGGCAAGAACGGGTTTCCGGGCGCGATCGTCGGCCTGTCGGGTGGGGTCGACTCGGCGCTGGTGCTGGCGGTCGCGGTCGACGCGCTGGGCGCCGACCGCGTTCGCGCGGTCATGATGCCCTCGCCCTACACGGCCGAGATCTCGTGGCGGGACGCGAGCGAGATGGCCGCGCGGCTGGGCGTGCGCTACGACGAGATCCCGATCGCGCCGATGTTCGACGCCTTCCGCGACGCGCTGGCGCCGCAGTTCGAGGGCTTGCCGCAGGATACGACCGAGGAGAACCTGCAGGCGCGCATCCGCGGCATGCTGCTGATGGCGCTGTCGAACAAGACCGGCGCGATCGTGCTGACGACCGGCAACAAGAGCGAGCTGGCGACCGGCTACTGCACGCTGTACGGCGACATGGCCGGCGGCTTCGCGGTCATCAAAGACGTGGTGAAGACGCGCGTCTACGCGCTGTGCCATTGGAAGAATGCGCAGCCGACGCGGCGCGCCGACGGCAGCGTCGGCCCGGTCATCCCCGAGCGCATCCTGACCCGAGCGCCGAGCGCCGAGCTCAAGCCGGGGCAGGTCGACCAGGACAGCCTGCCGCCGTACGACGTGCTCGACGCCATCCTGCAGCGCTACATGGAGGACGACCAGACGGTCGACGAGATCGTCGCCGCCGGCTTCGAGCGCGCCACGGTCGAGCGCATCGCGCGCATGATCATGCGCAACGAGTACAAGCGCCGCCAGGCGCCGGTGGGCATCCGCATCACGCACCGTGGCTTCGGCCGCGACTGGCGCTACCCGATCACGTCGAGGTTTCGCGATTGGTGATCCAATCGGAGCCCTTCCCCGCAAGCATCCCGGAGCATGTCCATGAAGCAGGTCACCGCCATCATCAAGCCGTTCAAGCTCGACGAGGTGCGCGAGGCGCTGGGCGAGATCGGCGTGTCCGGCCTGACCGTCACCGAGGTCAAGGGTTTCGGCCGCCAGAAGGGCCACACCGAGCTGTACCGCGGCGCCGAGTACGTGGTCGACTTCCTGCCCAAGGTGAAGGTCGAGATCGTCGTCAAGGACGACGACGTCGAGCGCTGCATCGAGTGCATCGTGCGCGCGGCGAAGACCGGCAAGATCGGCGACGGCAAGATCTTCGTCACCCCGGTCGAGCAGGTCATCCGCATCCGCACCGGCGAGCTCGACGAATCGGCGATCTGATCGCCGGCCCGATCGCCTTCCCGGGCCGCGGGCGCGGTCAGATGCGCGAGTAGTCGTCCGGCTCGACCGCGCGCCGCGCTGCCTGCCTGAGCCGAGCCAGCAGCCGCGCGGGATCGTCGTCGACGATCGGCACCGAGCGCTGCTCGGCCTCCAGGAATCCCTGCTCGACGCAGCGGTCGACGAATCGCAGCAGCGGCTCGAAGTAGCCGCCGACGTCGAGCACGCCGATCGGCTTGTCGTGGTAGCCGATCTGGCGCCAGGTCCAGGCCTCGAACAGCTCCTCGAGCGTGCCGATGCCGCCCGGCAGCGCGACGAAGGCATCGGCGCGCTCGGCCATCATCTGCTTGCGCAGGTGCATCGTCGGCACCACGTGCAGCTCGCTCAGGCCGGCGTGGCCGACCTCGCGCTGCATCAGCGCCTCGGGGATGACGCCGACGACGCGGCCGCCGGCGGCCAGCGTCGCATCGGCGGCGATGCCCATCAGCCCGACACGCCCGCCGCCGTAGACGAGCTGGCCGCCGGCCGCACCCAGCAGCGTCCCGAGCCGGCGTGCGGCCTCGGTAAAGGCCGGCTGCGTGCCGGTGCGCGATCCGCAGTAGACGCACAGGCTGAAACCTTGGTCGGCAGGGCGGGAAGGGTCGGTGTCGGCGGCGTCGATCATGGCCGCGATTGTCGCCGGCCGCGGGCCATCGTCCCTGCCGGATTCAGGCCCGGCCCCTGGGCGGGGGCTTCGACGCGACGATCCGCGTGCCGCACAGCAGGTCGTGCAGGAACTGGCGCGACGGATGCAGCCGCGCCAGCAGCGCGACGACGGCGATGTTGGCCGCCAGCGCCGCCGACACCGGCGCGCTGCCGTGCAGCCCGGCGAGCCCGACTCCCGCCAGCGCCGGCAGGATCCAGATCCACGCCGCCAGGTAGCGCGCGATCGCCCGCCCGGCGCCCGGCGAGGAGCCGTCCGCCGCGACCAGCCGCAGCTGCCAAGTCTTCATCGCCAGCGTCTGCCCGCCATGCATCCAGAACCAGACGAAGTACAGGCCGATGACGACGAACAGCGTCAGCTGCAGCCCGGCCGCCCCCTGCAGCGCGTGGCGCTGGCCGGTCAGCACCCCGTAGACCAGGCCCGCCGCGACGACGACGCCGAACAGCAGCACGCTCTCGTAGACCATCGCCGCCAGACGGCGCCGCACCGACGGCGGTGCCTGCGTGGCCGGCCCCGGGGTCACCGGTGCCGCGGTGGAGCCGGCTGGGCGCATCCCGCCGTCACGCTCGATCAGCGAACCGGCGCCTTGGGCCGGCGCGGCGCGGCCGGGGCGGCCGCCGGCGGCGCCGGCTGCGCGGCCGGCGGGGCGAGCACGGCCGCACCCTGCGGGCCGCGCCGCGGCAGCATCGTCGCCGGATCGACGAAGGCCTCGCCGGCGACGACCTTGGGCAGGCCGTGCTGATGGTGCGCGGGCGGCGCGGGTGCGCGCGTCAGCGGCTTGGTCGTCGCGCCGCGCGGTGCCCGCACCGCGGTCGGACCGGCCGCCTGGCGCGGCGGCCGTGCAGACGGGCCGACCTCGACCAGATTGCGCTTGGCGCCATCGTCGCGTGCGGCCGCGCCACCGCCCTCGGGCTGCTCGAAGCGCCAGCGTTCGGCCAGCACCGAGCGCGCCTGCGGGTGCAGGCTCTGGTAGTCCTGCCAGCGCTGGCGCCGCTCCTCGGCCGACCAGCGCTGCGCCTGCTGGAACTGCAGCCGCGCCTGTCCGCGCTGGTCCGGTGTCATCGCGGCCCAGTCGCGCATGCGCTGCTGCAGCCTGGCCTGCTCGTCGGCGCTGCGCTGCGGCATGCGTGCGGCCAGCGCGCGCCACTCGGCGCGCTCGTCGGCGGGCAGGCGCGGCCACAAACCTGCCAGCGGCGCCAGGGCGCTGCGCTCGGCCGGGGCGAGGTCGGCCCAGTCGGGCTCGGCGGCACCTGCGGCCGTGCCCACGAGCGCGATCGCGATCGCGGCCAGCACGCGCTGCCACGAGGACGTCGATCTCGCGGCCCGCGGCATCACGGCTGGTGAAGCTTCAGGAATTCGACGAACCCCGGGTCGGCGTAGGCCTGGGGCGGCAGCTCGTCGGCCAGCAGCGCGACGTCGACCGTCGACGCGACGTCGACCTGCTCGCGCAGCTCGTGGCCGGACAGCAGCCAGGCCCCGGCCAGCAGCACCGCCGCCGGGACCGCGGCACCGACGCCCGTCAGCCAGCGCTGCAGCGCGGCGCCGGCGACCCAGGCCAGACCGCGGGGCGGGCGTGACACCGTCGACGGCTGCGCGGCCCGTCGGTCCCGGTCCCGCGCGGCCTGCAGCGCCTGTTCGCGCGCGACGCGCAGCCTGGCCTCGGCGCCGGGCGGCAGCTCGGCGGCGGCCTGCGTCAGCGCCGCGACCAGGTGCGCGGCGACGCGGGCTTCGAGGAGGTCGGCGTCCGGGCGGGTCATCGGGGGCAATGGTACGGGTCGAACAGGGTCTTCAACGTCCGACCCCCCGCTCGCGCAGTGCGCGCGCCAGCGCGTGGACGGCGCGCGAGCAGTGGGTCTTGACGCTGCCTTCCGAGCATCCCATCGCGGCAGCGGTCTCGGCGACGTCGAATTCCTCCCAGTAACGCAGCAGGAACGCCTCGCGTTGACGCGCGGGCAGGGCGGCGACCTCGTCCTCGATCATCGCCAGCAGCTGGCGCCGCTGCACCTCGTCGTCGGCGCCGAGGTCCAGCCCGCCGAGGATCTCCATCAGGTCCAGCGGATCGTCGGCATCGGGGCCCTCGAAGTCCGACAGGTTGCGGAACACGCCCTGGTGGACCTTGCGGTGGCGGAACCAGTCCATCGTCGCGTTGGACAGGATGCGCTGGAAGATCGCGGGCAGCTCGCCAGCCGGCCGGTCGCCGTAGCGGTCGGCCAGGCGGATCATCGCGTCCTGCACGATGTCCAGCGCCGCGTCGTCGTCGCGCACCGCGTAGGCGGTGCGCTTGAAGGCGCGCTGCTGGACACTGCGCAGGAAGGCGTCGAGTTCGTGTTCGGTGGCCAAGGATGCTGCCGCGGCGCCGCGGCCGCGGCCGGGGATCCGGCACGCAGCCGGGGTTCTATCACAGGGCGATGCGGCGGCCGGGCCGGCCACGGCCGGTGCAGCGCGCGGCCTGCGCCCGGTCGGCGGCGCGTGCCGGCGCGACCCGCTTCGGCCCGCGGGCGGCCCGATCGTGCGCCTTGCGCGGTGACATAATGCTGCTTCGCACAACGCAGTATCCGGTTAGCAGACGGTCGGCCGAAGCGGCCCGCCGTTTGGACCGCGCGCAGTCCCGAACCCGCCTCACGAGGGCGCGGCCGAGGGGCACCGAAGGGTTTTCGTCAGAGAAATTCTCAGAGGTCAGTCATGGACATCAATGCCGCGGAAGTCAGGCGTGCCGCCTCGGCCGCGCCGCCCTCCGATCCCGCCGCCGAGCCCAACGGCTCGGAAATCCTCGTCAGGTGCCTCCAGGCCGAAGGGGTCAGGTACCTCTGGGGCTACCCGGGTGGCGCCGTCCTGTACATCTACGACGCGCTGTACAAGCAGGACACGATCCAGCACGTCCTCGTGCGCCACGAGCAGGCCGCGGTGCACGCCGCCGACGGCTACGCGCGTGCCACCGGCGAGGTCGGCGTCGCGATCGTCACCTCCGGCCCCGGGGTCACGAATGCCGTCACCGGCATCGCGACCGCGTACATGGACTCGATCCCGATGGTGATCGTCACCGGCCAGGTGCCGACGCCGGCGATCGGGCTGGACGCGTTCCAGGAGTGCGACACCGTCGGCATCACGCGCCCGGTGGTCAAGCACAACTTCCTGGTCAAGGACGTGCGCGACCTGGCCACGACGATCAAGAAGGCCTTCCACATCGCCCGCACCGGGCGCCCTGGGCCGGTCGTGGTCGACATCCCGAAGGACATCTCGATCGCGCGCACCGCGTTCCACTACCCCGAGCACATCGAGATGCGCTCGTACAACCCGGTGCGCAAGGGCCACGGCGGGCAGATCCGCAAGGCGGTTCAGCTGCTGCTGCAGGCCGAGCGGCCCTACCTGTACAGCGGCGGCGGCGTCGTGCTGGGCAACGCCAGCGCCGAGCTGCGCGAGCTCGCCGGCCTGCTCGGCTTCCCCTGCACCAACACCCTGATGGGGCTGGGCGCGATCCCGGCGTCGGACCCGAAGTTTCTCGGCATGCTGGGCATGCACGGGACCTACGAGGCCAACATGGCGATGCAGCACTGCGACGTGCTGCTCGCCGTGGGCGCGCGCTTCGACGACCGCGTGATCGGCAACCCGAACCACTTCGCGCAGGTGGCGCGCAAGATCGTCCACGTCGACATCGACCCGAGCTCGATCTCCAAGCGCGTCAAGGTCGACATCCCGATCGTCGGCGACGTCAAGGACGTGCTGCTCGAGCTGATCGCGCAGGTGCGCGCCGGCGCGGCGCGCCCGGACCCGGCGCGGCTGGCGGCCTGGTGGGCACAGATCGAGGAGTGGCGCCGGCGCGACTGCCTCGCGTTCCGGTCCAGCGACGAGGTCATCAAGCCGCAGATGGTCGTGCGCACGCTGAACGAGCTGACGCGCGGGCGCGACGTCTACGTCACCTCCGACGTCGGCCAGCACCAGATGTGGGCGGCGCAGTTCTACGGGTTCGAGCAGCCGCGGCGCTGGATCAACTCCGGCGGGCTGGGCACGATGGGCGTGGGCCTGCCGTACGCGATGGGCATCAAGCTCGCCCGGCCCGAGTCCGACGTCTTCTGCATCACCGGCGAGGGCTCGATCCAGATGTGCCTGCAGGAGCTGTCGACCTGCAAGCAGTACGACACGCCGGTCAAGATCGTCTCGCTGAACAACCGCTACCTGGGCATGGTGCGGCAGTGGCAGGAGCTCGACTACGAGGGTCGCTACTCGCACAGCTACATGGACGCGCTGCCGGACTTCGTCAAGCTCGCCGAGTCCTACGGCCACGTCGGCATGCTGATCGAGAAGCCGGCCGACGTCGAGCCCGCGCTGCGCGAAGCGATCCGGCTGAAGGACCGCACGGTCTTCCTCGACGTGCGCACCGACCCGACCGAGAACGTCTGGCCGATGGTCAAGGCGGGCAAGGGCATCACGGAGATGCTGCTGGGCGCCGAGGAACTGTGAGCGCGGCCCACCCGCGCCGACCGGCAGGCGTCACCGCGCCGGCCGCCGGGGGCGCGGGGCGGCGCGCGGGCAACCTGCGGACCCCGTCTCCCTTCCACCACCCCCGGCAACGTCGACGCCGAGCGGCCAGGGTTACCGCCCCGGCCGCGCAGGGCGCGGCGCGAAAGGATTCCCCATGAGACACATCATCGCCGTGCTGCTCGAGAACGAGCCCGGCGCGCTGTCGCGCGTGGTCGCGCTGTTCTCGGCACGCGGCTACAACATCGAGAGCCTGACCGTGGCGCCGACCGAGGACCGCTCGCTGTCGCGCATGACGATCGTGACCACCGGCTCGGACGAGGTCATCGAGCAGATCACCAAGCACCTGAACCGCCTGATCGAGGTCGTCAAGGTCGTCGACCTGACCGAGGGCAACCACACCGAGCGCGAGCTCATGCTGATCAAGCTGCGCGCGGTCGGCAAGGAGCGCGAGGAGATGATGCGCATGGCCGAGATCTTCCGCGGCCGCATCATCGACGTCACCGAGAAGAGCTACACGATCGAGCTGACCGGCGACTCGGCCAAGCTCGACGCGTTCATCGCCGCGGTCGACCGCAGCGCGATCCTCGAGACGGTGCGAACCGGCGCCAGCGGCATCGGCCGCGGCGAGCGGATCCTGAGGGTGTAGGAGCGAGAAGCGGGCCCTGCGGGCCCTGTCGATTCATTTCTGGAGAGAACCATGAAGGTTTACTACGACAAGGACGCCGACCTCAGCCTCGTCAAGGGCAAGCAGGTCACGATCATCGGCTACGGCTCGCAGGGCCACGCGCATGCGCAGAACCTGAACGACAGCGGCGTCAAGGTCACCGTCGGCCTGCGCAGGAGCGGCGCGTCGTGGGCCAAGGCGGAGAAGGCGGGGCTGAAGGTGGCCGAGGTCGCCGACGCCGTCAAGGGCGCCGACGTCGTCATGATCCTGCTGCCCGACGAGCAGATCGGCGCCGTCTACAAGAACGACGTCGAACCGCACATCCGCGAGGGCGCCTCGCTCGCGTTCGCGCACGGCTTCAACGTCCACTACGGCCAGGTCGTCCCGCGCGACGACCTCGACGTCTGGATGGTGGCGCCCAAGGCCCCGGGCCACACCGTGCGCAACACCTACACCCAGGGCGGCGGCGTGCCGCACCTGATCGCGGTGCACCAGGACAAGAGCGGGCGCGCGCGCGACCTCGCGCTGTCGTACGCGGCGGCCAACGGCGGCGGCAAGGCCGGCATCATCGAGACCAGCTTCCGCGAGGAGACCGAGACCGACCTGTTCGGCGAGCAGGCGGTGCTGTGCGGCGGCACGGTCGAGCTGATCAAGGCCGGCTACGAGACGCTGGTCGACGCCGGCTACGCGCCCGAGATGGCCTACTTCGAGTGCCTGCACGAGCTCAAGCTGATCGTCGACCTCATCTACGAGGGCGGCATCGGCAACATGAACTACTCGATCTCGAACAACGCCGAGTACGGCGAGTACGTGACCGGGCCGAAGGTCATCGGCGACGAGGCGCGCGCCGCGATGCGCCAGGCGCTGCGCGACATCCAGACCGGCGAGTACGCCAAGAGCTTCATCCTGGAAAACCGCGCCGGCGCGCCGACGCTGCTGTCGCGCCGGCGTCTGACGGCCGAGCACTCGATCGAGGTCGTCGGCGAGCAACTTCGCGCGATGATGCCCTGGATCAAGGCCAACAAGCTGGTCGACAAGAGCCGCAACTGATACGGGATCGCGTTCGAGCCTTCGACTGGCGCCCGCGGTGCAACGGCCGCGGATTGACACCTTGCTGCCGGCCGCCGAAGTCGGTTCTACGCTTCTGCTGGCATTCGACGGTCCCTGCGTGCCAAGGCCGGCGGGCACCCTCCCACTCCATGTCCCCCGCCGTCGGCTAACGCCGCCGGCTCCTCCTTTACTTACGTGGGAGGGTGCCCGCCGACCCTGGCCTGCCACCGCCGCGGTATTCGACGGTCGAGTACCGACTCGGTGGCCTGCCGAGGACGGCGGGTACTCTTGACCGGAAGTAAAGGAGGAGCCAGCGGCCGCCAGGCCGATGGCGGGGGACATGGAGGGCAAGGGTACCCGCCGTCCTCGGCACGCTCGGTCATGGCAGGCAAACGAAAGACAGGCCGCCCCGACGAGTGTCGGCAACGGGCCGAGGGCGTGCCTTCGCAGGCAAGCCTGTCCTTGTCGATCGAACGCAAACGCGATCGTGGCTGGCGCGCTGCCGGACGACCGCTGCGGGTGCTTTCCCTCGCGGCAGGGGCGCGGCGTGCGCGCTATCCTCGCGCCCCATGGCCGACCCAGACCCCAGCACCTTCGACGACTCGGCTCCCGAGCCCGAGCTGCGGGTGCGCCCGCGCCGCAAGGGCATCTACATCCTGCCCAACCTGTTCACGCTGGCGGCGCTGTTCGGCGGCTTCTACGGCGTCGTGATGGCGATGAACGGGCGCTTCGAGAACGCCGCCATCGGCATCTTCGCGGCGATGGTGCTCGACAGCCTGGACGGCCGCGTCGCGCGACTGACGCGCACCCAGAGCGCGTTCGGCGAGCAGATGGACAGCCTCGCGGACATGGTCAGCTTCGGCGCCGCGCCGGCGCTGATCGTCTACATCTGGGCCCTGAGCGGGCTGGGCAAGCTGGGCTGGATCGCCGCGTTCGTCTACTGCGCGTGCGCGGCGCTGCGGCTGGCGCGCTTCAACACCAACATCGGTGTCGTCGACAAGCGCTACTTCCAGGGGCTGCCGAGCCCGGCGGCGGCAGCACTCGTCGTCGGTTTCGTCTGGGTGATGGACGATGCCGGCATCCGCGGCGCCACCCGCATCGACTGGCTGGCCTGGGGCGCCTTCGCGCTGACGCTGTACGCCGGGCTGACGATGGTCACCAACGTGCCCTTCTACAGCTTCAAGGACATCAACCTGCGGCGCTCGGTGCCGTTCATCGTCATCGTCGGCATCGCGCTGGCGATCGCGCTGATCACGGTCCACCCGCCGACGGTGCTGTTCGGGCTGTTCTGCCTGTACGGTGTCTCCGGCTACGCGGTCTATGCCTGGCGCAAGTCCAAGGGCAGGCCCGTCAGCGTGATCGCGACCTCGACCGACGAGCCCGACGAGGCCGGCCTGCATCGCTGAGGCTGCGGCCGTGCTATATTGCCCGGGCGATGAACACGACCCAGCTGACTTGTCTCCTACTACGCGAGCCGCCGGCGCGCTGATCGTCCACGACCAGGTTCCTCGCAGACCCTTCCCCCCGGATCGACGGCCCGCCAGCGCAACGCAGCGGGCCGTTCGCTTTTTGCCGGTGACCGGGCTGCGTGCGAGACCCCCCAGGAGTGCCCCATGGCCGACAAGCTGATCATCTTCGACACCACCTTGCGCGACGGCGAGCAAAGCCCGGGCGCCTCGATGACCAAGGACGAGAAGCTGCGCATCGCGCGCCAGCTCGAGCGGCTGCGGGTGGACGTCATCGAGGCCGGCTTCGCGGCGTCGAGCAACGGCGACTTCGAGGCCGTCAAGGCGATCGCCGGCCACATCCGGGACTCCACCGTGTGCTCGCTGGCGCGCGCCAACGACCGCGACATCGGACGTGCCGCGGAGGCACTGGCCGGTGCCGAGCGCGCGCGGATCCACACCTTCATCGCCACCAGCGAGCTGCACATGGCGGCCAAGCTGCGCATGACGCGCGAGCAGGTCCTGGAGCAGGCGCGCATGGCGGTGCGCTTCGCGCGCAATCTGTGCCCCGACGTCGAGTTCTCGCCCGAGGACGGCTACCGCTCCGACCCCGACTTCCTCGCCCAGGTGCTGGAGGCGGTGATCGACGAAGGCGCGGGCACGATCAACATTCCCGACACCGTCGGCTACGCCGTGCCCGAGTTGTTCGGCGACTTCATCCGCCGGCTGCGCGAGCGCATCCCGAACAGCGACCGCGCGATCTGGTCGGTGCACTGCCACAACGACCTCGGGATGGCGGTCGCGAACTCGCTGGCCGGGGTCAAGGTCGGCGGCGCGCGCCAGGTCGAGTGCACGATCAACGGCCTGGGCGAGCGCGCCGGCAACTGCTCGCTGGAGGAGGTCGTGATGGCGGTGCGCACGCGGCGCGACCACTACGGGCTGGAGGTCGGCATCGACACGACGCAGATCGTGCCGGCGTCGCGCATGGTCAGCCAGACCACCGGCTTCGTCGTCCAGCCGAACAAGGCGGTGGTGGGCGCCAACGCCTTCGCGCATGCCAGCGGCATCCACCAGGACGGCGTCCTCAAGGCGCGCGACACCTACGAGATCATGCGTGCCGAGGACGTCGGCTGGAGCGCCAACAAGATCGTGCTCGGCAAGCTGTCGGGGCGCAATGCGTTCCGCCAGCGGCTGCACGATCTGGGCATCGAGATGGACTCCGAGGCGGAGGTCAACGCCGCGTTCGCGCGCTTCAAGGACCTGGCCGACCGCAAGAGCGAGATCTTCGACGAGGACATCATCGCGCTGGTCGGCGACGAGAGCGTGACCGCCGAGCAGGAGCACTACCGGCTGCTGTCGCTCGCGCAGCGCTCGGAGACCGGCGAGCGCCCGCACGCCAGCGTCGCCTTCGCCGCCGGCGAGCAGGAGTTCCACGCCGACAGCGACGGCAACGGCCCGGTCGACGCCAGCCTCAAGGCGATCGAATCCAAGGTCGGGAGTGGCGCCGAACTGATGCTGTATTCGGTCAATGCGATCACCAGCGGCTCGACAGAATCGCAGGGCGAGGTGACGGTTCGGCTGCAGCTCGGCGGCCGGGTGGTCAACGGCGTGGGGGCCGACCCGGACATCGTCGTGGCTTCGGCCAAGGCCTATCTGGCGGCGCTCAACAAGCTGCACAGCGCGACCGACCGCGTCGCCGCCCAGGGTTGGCCCTGATCGGCTGCCACGGTCGGCATGGCCCGGCCCCGGCCGGACCGCATCCTCGACTTGAAGTGAGCGGCGCAAGTCTTTGATCTTGCGTCGTTTTGCTTCTCCTTTTAGACTCCGCCCGGCGGCGGGGACGAGGAGTGCGGACGATGCGGGTCACGAGAGGGGGGCGTTGGACGATCGGGGTCCGGCTTGCCGCCATGCTGGGGCTGCTGGTGGCGCTGGCGATGCCCGAGCCGGTGGCCGCGGCACAGCCCGCAACCAAGCGCGCGCCGGGGGCCGAGCGAACGAGCGTGAAGGCCACCGCGGCCCGGACCAAGACCAGCGCGAAGCCCACCCGAAGCGCTACATCGCGCAAGACGGTCGTGCGCAAGCGGATCCGCAAGGCGGCGCCGCCGCGCCCGTCGTGGGGCCAGCTCGCCGGGCTGCGCGAGACCACCGACCCGCTGGGGCTGGGCTCCAGCGTCGCGCTCGTCGTCGACCAGGAGACCGACGAGATCCTGTTCAGCAAGAACCCGGACGCGGTGCTGCCGATCGCCTCGATCACCAAGCTGATGACGGCGCTGGTGGTGCTCGACGCCGGGCAGCCGCTGGACGAGGAACTGACGATCACGCGGGCCGACGTCGACACCCACAAGGGCAGCAGCTCGAGGCTGCACGTCGGCGTGCGGCTGACGCGTGGCGAGATGTTGCACCTGGCGCTGATGTCGTCGGAGAACCGCGCCGCGCACGCGCTCGGGCGTCACTACCCCGGCGGCCTGCGCGCGTTCGTCTCGGCGATGAACGTCAAGGCGAGGCTGCTCGGGATGAACGACACGCGATTCGCCGACCCGACCGGGCTGCTCAGCGCGAACCGCTCGACGGCGCAGGACCTCGCGCGGCTGGTGCGTGCCGCGTCGGAGGTGCCGCTGATCGGCGAGCTGTCGACGGCGCTGGAGACCGCGGTCGACGTCGGTGCGCGCCCGCTGCAATACCGCAACAGCAATGCGCTCGTGCGCGATCCCGACTGGCAGATCGGTGTCCAGAAGACCGGCTACATCCGCGAGGCCGGGCGCTGTGTCGTGCTGCAGGCCGAGCTGGCCGGGCGCAAGCTGATCATGGTGCTGCTCGACGCCGCCGGCTCCTACGTGCGCTACGCCGACGCGCAGAGGCTGCGCGACTGGGTCGCCGCGGCCGCCGTGCCGCCCGCGACGACGCTGCGCTGAGCGCGTCGCGCGGCCGCCGTCGCCGCGTGCCGCGCGCGCCCGCGCCTTCCGGCTGGCGCGCGTCAGCCGCGGTGGCCGAGCGCGGCCGAGATCCTCGCGGCGGTGGTGCGGACCTTGTCGAGCCAGGCCTCGTCGAGCCGCTCCGCGGGTGCCGATAGCGACAGCCCCGCCACCAGCGTGCCCTGGTCGTCGAAGATGCCGGCGGCCATGCAGCGCACGCCGAGCTCGAGCTCCTCGTCGTCGCGCGCCACGCCGTGCGCGCGCACCGTCGCGAGCTCGCGCTCCAGCCGCGGCAGCTCGGTGATGCTGTTGCGCGTATGCCCCGCCAGCCCGGTGCGCGTGGCGTAGGCGCGCACGCGCTGCGGGTCGTCGTGGGCGAGGAAAAGCTTGCCCACCGAGGTCAGGTGCAGCGGTGCGCGGCCGCCGATCGCACGCACCACCTGCATGCCCGAGCGCTCGCTGTACGCGCGCTCGACGTAGACGATCTCGTCGCCCTGGCGGACCGAGAGGTTGACCGGCTGGTGCGTCAACTTGTGCAGCTCGCGCATCGGGCCGAGCGCCGCCTCGCGAACGTCCAGCCTCGCCTTGACGAGGTTGCCGAGCTCGAGCAGCCGCATCCCGAGCCGGTAGCTGCCGGCCGCCGGCCGGTCGACCAGGCGGCCCGTCGTGAGGTCGTTCAAGATGCGGTGCGCGGTCGACGGGTGCAGCCCGGTGAGCTCGCTGATCTCCTTGAGCGAGACCGGCTCGCGGTGCGCGGCCAGGACGTCCAGCAACGCGAAGGCGCGCTCGAGCACCTGGATCGTGGGTTTGGGGGGGGTGGAGCTCCTGGCGCCTGGCATGTCGTCGGTTCTGTCTCGTGCGCCGCCATTTTGCATGGCGACATACCATTGTGCACCCTCGTGCGGCCCCGACCTCGTGTGGGCCCGAGCGACGGCGCCGCGCTCAGCGACCCGCTGCCGCGCGCGCCTGGGCGGCCACCCCGTCCGCGGCCGCCAGTCCGCTTCGCACCGCCGCCTCGAGCGTGGCCGGGTAGGGGCCTCGGACATGGTCGCCGGCGGCCCACAGCCCGTGCGCGATGCGCGCCGGCGGCCGGTCCAGCGCCGGCGTGCAGCGGAAGGTCGCCCGCCTTTCGACGATGACGTGCTCGACCGCGGGCGGGGCGGCCCAGGTGCCGGGCGGGAAGGCCGAACTCGCCTGCGCCAGGGTCGACGCGGCGATCGCATCGCGGCCGCGCGCGACCCAGGGCGCGGCGCCACTGACGACGAAGGCGATGCGACCCGGCGTGCCGCCGATCTGCCCGTGGTCGAAGGCGAACTGCGCCGGCGCGCGCACCTCGTCCGACGCCAGCGCGACCATCGGCGCGGGCAGCCGGCTGCCCGGTGCGTGCAGCGTGACGGTCGCGATCGGCTCGTAGCGCAGCGCCGCGGCACGATCGGCCCAGCCCGGCGATGTCGCGGCGGCCAGTGCCGCGGACTGCGCCGGCCCGCAGGCGAGCACGACGGCGTCGAAGGGCTCGTCGTCGAGCTGCCACGCGACGCCGGTGCCCGCGCGCGTGGCCGGCGCGAGTCGCTCGACCCGCCGACCCGGTCTAAGCTCGGCACCGGCCGCGGCCAGCCAGGCCAGCGCAGGGGCTGGCAGCAAGGCATCGAGCGGCGCGCGCGGCAGCAGCAGGTCGGACGCGCCGGCGCCGCCGAACAGCCCGTCGCGCAGCACGCGCAGGAAGACCTCGGCGCTCGCCTCGGCCGCCGGGGTATTGAGCGCGGCCACGCAAAGCGGGTCGACGAGCTCGGTGCGCAGCCGCGGCGGCAGCCCGGCGCACAACGCGGCCACGGTCAGCGTCGGTGCGCAGCGGAAGCGGCGCAGCGCCCAGCCGGCGGCGGCGGCCAGCAGCGCGGCGCGCTCGCCGACCCCCCAGTGGCGGGTGGCCAGCACGCCGCGCACGAAGGCCGGCGCCGCCGCGCCGCCGCCCAGGCGCAAACCGCGGCCCGACGGGTCGACCAGCGCCAGCGGCTGCCGATGCAGGACCCGGTCAGGGTCGACGCCGACGAGCCGCATCAGCGCCAGCGTGTCGCGGTAGGCGCCGATCAGGATGTGCTGGCCGTTGTCCAGCGGCGTGCCCGCCACCTCGACCGACCGCGCCCGCCCTCCGGCGCGGGGCGCCATCTCGAACAGCGTCACCCGCCACCCGGCCTCGGTCAGCCGCACCGCCGCCGCGAGCCCGGCCCAGCCGGCGCCGACGACCGCGGCGCGCGGGGGCCGACGGCCGCTCAGCGCCCCAGCCAGTGTGTGCGGCTGGCGATCCACAGCTTGCGCAGCGGTGTCAGCGACGTGCGCTGGTGCAGCACCTGGAAGCCGTGGCCCTGGATCTCGCGCAGCAGCGTGCGATAGATGTTGGCCATCATCAGCCCCGGCGTCTGCGCGCGCCGGTCGGCCGCGGGCAGCAGCGCCAGCGCCTCGTCGTACAGGCGCTCGGCGCGCTCGGCCTGGAACCGCATCAGCGCGGCGAAGCGCTCGCTGTAGCCCCAGGGACGCTCGCGCTTCAGGATCTCGCCGGCCTGCACGCCGAAGCGCTGCAGTTCGTCGACCGGCAGGTAGATGCGCCCGCGGCGGGCGTCGTCGCCGACATCGCGGATGATGTTGGTCAGCTGCATCGCCAGCCCCAGGCGGTGTGCATAGTCCACCGTCTGCGCCTGCGTGCGGCCGAAGATGTTGGCCGCGACCTCGCCGACGACGCCGGCCACCAGGTGGCAGTAGTGCTGCAGCGCCGGCCAGTCGGCGAAGCGCGACTGCGCCAGGTCGATGCGGCAGCCGTCGATCACCGCCTCGAGCTGTGCCGGCTCGATGCCGTAGGCGCTCGCCCCGGGCATCAGCGCGATCGTGACCGGGTGGCTCGGCCGGCCGCCGAAGGCGGCGCGGACCTCACCCGACCACCAGTCGAGCTTGGCCGCGGCGACACCAGGGTCGCGCATCTCGTCGACGACGTCGTCGACCTCGCGGCAGAACGCATAGAAGGCGGTGATCGCCTCGCGCCGCGGCCGCGGCAGGAAACGGAAGGCGTAGTAGAACGACGAGCCGCTGCCGGCCGCCTTGTCCTGGACGTATTGCTGTGGCGTCATCGCGGGCTGCGGCCTGCTGGCGGCGGTCGCATCCCGATCGCGCGCCAGCCCAGCAGCGGCGCGTCGGCGGCAGTGACGGTCGGACGGTGGCTGAGCGCGGCGTGCTGCACGGCGGCGATTTTCTCCAGGATCCGCAATCCCCCCTGGACGACCAGCCTGAGCTCCCAGCCGGCGCGCCCGGGCAGCCGGTGCACCAGCGGCGCGCCCTGCAGCATCAAGGCGCGCGCCCAGTCGACCAGGTCGCGCACCAGCGCGCGCGTGGCCGGCGTATCCGCGCCGGGACGCAGGTCGGCGCGAACGAGTCCGTGCGCGCGCAGGTCGTCCTCGCTCGCGTAGCAGCGTCCGCGCTCGAGGTCGCGACCGAAGTCCTGCCAGAAGTTGGCCAGTTGCAGCGCGCTGCAGATCGCGTCCGACTCGCGCCGCGCGGCATCGCCGTGTTCGCCGTACAGGTGCAGCAGCAGCCGGCCGACCGGGTTGGCGGACCGCCGGCAGTAGTCGAGCAGTGCGGCGCGGTCGGGGTAGGGCGGGTTGAGGACGTCCTGCTCGAAGGCGTCGAGCAGGTCGTGCAGCAGCGCCGGCGGCAGCACGTGGCGCTCGATCGCGTCGGCCAGCGGCTCGAAGACCGTCCGCCAGCGCGGCGACGGCAGCTGGCGCTGCACGATGCGGTGAAGCTCGGTGCGGTAGGCGTGCAGGTCGGCCAGCCGCTGCGCCGCCGCGGCGTCGCCCTCGTCGGCGAGGTCGTCGGCGGTGCGCGCGAAGTGGTAGATCGCGACCACCGCCGGCCGGATCGCCGGCGGGCACAGCCGCGAGGCGACGGGGAAGTTCTCGTAGTGTTCGACGCGCACGGCAGCGATTGTCTCGCGCCGCGGCGTTCGCGCCGGGCCGCCGGCCGCGCACCGAAGCCGCCGGCCCGCGACCCACCCGCGCTTGACGCCGGCATCGTGCCGGCGATATAGTACTGACCAGTCAGTCAGTAATATCGATGGGTCGACGAGAGTCCGGCCGTCGCCCAGGTCGGGTGACGGACGCCACGCACCGACGGCCCCGTGCCCCCCACCCAGCTTCGCGTCGCAGGAGCCGTCGATCGTGATTCGTGCCGCATCGGCCGTACGGCAATCGGGGCACCTGCTGGGGCTGGCGGCCGTGGCCGTCTTGCTGGCCGGCTGCGCGCGCGAGCAGCCGGCGCCCGAGCCGGTGCGCGCGGTGCGCACGGCCACGGTGGCGGCAAGGCCTGCCGAAACCCGATCCGAGCACGCGGCCGAGATCCGCGCGCGCACCGAGCTCGCGCTGGCGTTCCAGGTACCGGGCCGGCTGCGACGACGACACGTGGAGGCGGGCGACGCCGTCCGCGCCGGCCAGCCGCTGGCCGAGCTCGACCCGCAGGATCTGGCGCTCGCGCAGCGCGCGGCGCAGGCCGCGCTGCAGGCGGCCGAGGTGCAGGCGGTGCAGGCGGCAGCCGACCTGGCGCGGTTCGAGGGCCTGCGTGCGCAGGGCTTCGTCAGCGAGGCCGAGCTCGAACGCCGCCGCAGCGCCGCGCGGGCCGCCCAGGCGCAGCGCGAGCAGGCATTGGCGCAGGCGCGCGCGCAGGGCAACCAGGCGGCGTACAGCCGGCTCGCGGCGCCGGCGGCCGGTGTCGTCACCGCGGTGATGGCCGAGCCCGGCGCCGTCCTGGCCGCCGGTTCGCCGGTGCTGCGGCTGGCGCTGGACGGGCCGCGTGACGCGGTCTTCGTCGTGCCCGAGGATGCGGTCGCGTCGTTGCGGGCGCTGCGCGGCCGTGCCGACGCGGCCGAGATCCGGGTCTGGGGCCAGGACGCCTGGTGGCCGGCGACGGTGCGCGAGGTGGCCGCTGCGGCCGACCCGGGCACGCGCGCGTTTCAGGTCAAGGCCGAGGTCGGCGACGCCCGCGTCGAGCTCGGCCAGACCGCGAGCGTGCGGCTGCGCACGCCGGCCGATGCGGCGCTGCGGCTGCCGCTGACGGCCTTGCGCGAGCACGAAGGCGGCAGCGCGGTGTGGCGGCTCGACCCGGCGACGATGACGGTGCGGCTGCAGCCGGTGGCGGTGGCCGGCGTCGACGGCGCGCTGGCGGTCGTCGCCTCGGGTGTGACCGCCGGCGACGAGGTCGTGACCGCCGGGGTGCACGTGCTCGCCGAGGGCCAGAAGGTTCTGCGCTGGGGCGACGACGCGCCGCCGGCCGCGGCGCGCTGAATCGCGTCCGCCCACGCCCAGCCGCCGCCACGTCCACGCCGACCCGCCCGCGAACCCGTCCACGGCCCGCGCCCAGGCCCTCTCGCCTCCGGACCCCCCGGACCGCCACGCCACCATGTCCGACGCATCCCCCGGCGCCGCCGCGCGGTCGCGTTTCAACCCGTCGCGCTGGGCGATCGAGCACCCGGCGCTGACGCGCTACCTGCTGATCGTGCTGATGCTGCTCGGCGGCGCGGCCTACACCCAGCTCGGGCAGGACGAGGATCCGCCGTTCACGCTGCGGGTGATGATCGTGCGCGCCTTCTGGCCCGGCGCGAGCGCGCAGCAGATGGCCGAGCAGGTCGCCGACCGCATCGAGAAGACGCTGCAGGAGGTCACCTACGCCGACGTCATCCGCAGCTACACCAAGCCGGGCGAGTCGCTGACGATGCTCGAGCTGCAGGAGTCGTCGCCGGCCGGCGCCACCGAACAGGTCTGGGACGAGGTGCGCAAGCGGGTCGGCGACATGCGATCGACGCTGCCGCAGGGTGTCGTCGGGCCGGTCTTCGTCGACGACTTCGGCGACGTCTACGGCAGCCTGTTCGCGCTGTCGGCCGACGGCTTCGACCGCGAGGCGCTGCGCGACTTCGCCGACCGCGTGCGCGAGCGGCTGCTTCGGCTGCCCGACGTCGCCAAGGTCGCGACCTTCGGCGCCCAGCCGCCGCGCATCTTCGTCGAGATCCCGCCGGCCCGGCTGGCGCAGCTCGGGCTCGACATCGACCAGGTCGTCGCCCAGCTGGCGACGCAGAACGCGGTCGAGGGCGCGGGCGTGCTCGACGGCGGGCTGGTCGACCTGCAGGTGCGGGTCGACGGCGCGTTCGACTCGGTCGAGGAGCTGGGGCGCATGCCGCTGCGCGCGGTCGACCCGGCCAGCGGCCGCGCGACGACGATCCGGCTCGCGGACATCGCCGCCATCCGCCGCGGCTGGGCCGACCCGCCGCAGGTGATGGTGCGCCACCAGGGGCGCGAGGTCGTCGTGCTCGGCGTGTCGATGGCCGACGGCGGCGACGTCATCGCGCTCGGGCGCGCGCTGCGCGCCGAGGTCCAGCGGCTGCGCGCCGAGCTGCCGGCCGGGATCGAGATCGAGCAGGTGCAGGACCAGCCGCAGGCCGTCGCGCGCTCGGTCGGCGAGTTCGTGAAGGTGCTGGCCGAGGCGCTGCTCATCGTGCTGGCGGTCAGCTTCGTCAGCCTGGGGCTGCACACGCGGCCGCTGCGCATCGATCCCTGGCCGGGGCTGGTGGTCGCGATCTCGATCCCGCTCGTGCTCGCGATCACCTTCGTCGCGATGTACTACTGGGGCGTCGGGCTGCACAAGGTCTCGCTGGGCAGCCTGATCATCGCGCTCGGGCTGCTCGTCGACGACGCCATCATCGTCGTCGAGATGATGGTGCGCAAGCTCGAGGAGGGGCACGAGCGGCTGCGTGCCGCGACCTTCGCCTACGAGCTGACGGCGATGCCGATGCTGACCGGCACGCTGATCACCGCCGCCGGCTTCATGCCGATCGGGCTGGCGCGGTCGGCCACCGGCGAGTACACCTTCGCGATCTTCGCCGTCACCGCCGCGGCGCTGCTGATCTCCTGGGCGGTCTCGGTCTTCTTCGTGCCCTACCTGGGCTGGCGGCTGCTGCGCGAGCGCCGCCCCGGGCACGCCGGGGCCGGGTTCACGCCGCACGAGCTGTTCGACACGCCGTTCTACAACCGCCTGCGCGCGCTGGTCGGCTGGTGCGTCGACCACCGCGGGGCGACGATCGTCGCGACGCTGGCGGTGTTCGCGCTCGGGCTGGCGGGCATGGGACGGGTGCAGCAGCAGTTCTTCCCCGACTCGGCGCGGCCGGAGCTGATGGTCGAGCTGTGGCTGCCCGAGGGCTCGGACATCGCGCGCACCGACGAGGTCGCGCGCCGTTTCGAGCGGCACATGCTGGCCGACCCGGGGGTGCACACGGTCACGACCTGGGTCGGTTCCGGGGTGCCGCGCTTCTACCTGCCGCTGGACCAGATCTTCCCGCAGACCCAAATCGCGCAGGCGATCGTGATGCCGGCCTCGGCGGCCGATCGCGAGCGGCTGCGGCGCGAGCTGCCGGCGCTGCTGGCGACGCAGCTGCCCGAGGCGCGCGGGCGGGTCAAGCTGCTGCCCAACGGGCCGCCGGTGGCGTATCCGGTGCAGTTCCGCGTCGTCGGCCCCGATCTGCACGCGGTGCGCGCCTGGGCCGACCGCGCCAAGGCGCTGCTGCACGCGCACCCCGACCTGCGAGGCGTCAACGACAACTGGAACGAGCCGGTGCAGGTGATGCGGCTGGTCGTCGACCAGGACAAGGCGCGCGCGCTCGGCGTCAGCAGCCAGCAGCTCGCGCAGGCCTCGCGCACGCTGCTGTCCGGACGCAGCGTCGGCCAGTACCGCGAGGGCGACGAGCTGATCGACATCGTGCTGCGCGCCCCGCAGGCCGACCGCGACGCCGCCGCCGACCTCGCGCAGAGCACCGTCCGCACCGCCAGCGGCCGCGCCGTGCCGATGTCGCAGCTCGCGCGGCTCGAGTTCGGCTGGGAGCCGGGCGTGCTGTGGCGCGAGGGCCGCGACTGGGCGGTGACGGTGCAGGGCGACGTCGCCGAGGGCCTGCAGGGGCCGACGGTCGGCGCCCAGCTCGGTCCCGAGATGCAGCGGCTGGCCGCGACGATGCCGCCGGGCTACCGGATCGAGGTCGCGGGCGCCGCCGCCGAGAGCAGTCAGGGGCAGGGATCGATCCTCGCCGGCGTGCCGCTGATGCTGTTCGTCATCTTCACGCTGCTGATGCTGCAGTTGCAGAGCTTCGGCCGCGCGCTGCTGGTCTTCCTCACCGGGCCGCTGGGAATCGCCGGGGCCGCCGCGGCGCTGCTGCTGCTGGACCGGCCGTTCGGCTTCGTCGCGCTGCTGGGGGTGATCGCGCTGTCGGGGATGATCATGCGCAACTCGGTGATCCTGATCGACCAGATCGAGCAGGACCGCCGGCGCGGCGCGGCGCACCGCGACGCCATCGTCGAGGCCGCGGTGCGTCGGTTCCGGCCGATCGTCCTGACCGCGGCCGCGGCGGTGCTGGCGATGGTGCCGCTGTCGCGCAGCGTCTTCTGGGGCCCGATGGCGGTCGCGATCATGGGCGGGCTCGTCGTCGCCACCGCGCTGACCCTGCTGGCGCTGCCGGCGATGGTCGCCGCCTGGTACCGGGTGCCGCGCCGCGGCGCCGGTGCGCCGGTGCCCGCGGTCCACCCGGCGCACGCCGCCACGCCCGCCGAGGGCGGCTAAAATCCGCCGTTTGCCCGACCCCACCCGCGCGGGTGGCGAAATTGGTAGACGCACCAGGTTTAGGTCCTGACGCCTTCACCGGCGTGCCGGTTCGAGTCCGGCCCCGCGCACCACGACCTCCGCACCCCAGCCCCGAGAGACACCCGCATGGCCGTCCAAGTCGAAACCCTCGAAAAACTGCAACGCCGCATGACGCTGACGGTGCCGGCCGACGACGTCAACCGCGAGGTGGAGTCACGCCTGCGCAAGCTCGCGCGCACCGTCAAGGCCGACGGTTTCCGCCCGGGCAAGGTGCCGATGTCGGTCGTCGCGCAGCGCTACGGCTACTCGGTGCAGCTCGAGGTCGTCAACGACAGGGTCGGGCGCGCGTTCGCCGACGCGGCGCGCGAGGCGGCGTTGCGCGTGGCGGGCATGCCCCGCATCGCGCCCAGCGAGGGCGCGCCCGAGGGCCAGCTCGCCTTCGACGCGACCTTCGAGGTCTACCCGGAGGTGAAGATCGGCGACCTGGCGGCGGCCGAGATCGAGCGTGTCGACGCCGAGGTCAGCGACGCCGCGATCGACCGCACGATCGAGATCCTGCGCAAGCAGCGCCGGACCTTCGCCCAGCGCCCGGCGTCCGAGGGCGCGGCCGAGGGCGACCGGGTGACGATCGACTTCGAGGGCAAGATCGACGGCGAGCCGTTCGAGGGTGGCAAGGCCGAGGGTTTCCAGTTCGTGATCGGCGAGGGCCAGATGCTCGAGCAGTTCGACCAGGGCGTGCGCGGCATGCAGGTCGGCCAGAGCAAGACCTTCCCGCTGAAGTTTCCGGACGACTACCACGGCAAGGACGTCGCCGGCAAGGAGGCCGACTTCCTCGTCACGACGAAGAAGATCGAGGCCCAGCACCTGCCCGAGATCGACGACGAGTTCGCCAAGGCCCTGGGCACCGCCGAGGGCACGGTGGCGGCGCTGCGCGAGGACGTGCGCAGGAACCTCGCGCGCGAGGTCAGGTTCCGCGTCCAGGCGCGCAACAAGGCGGCGGTGATGGACGCGCTGTCCAAGGCGGCCGAGCTCGAGCTGCCGCAGGCGCTGGTCGACGGCGAGCTCGAGCGCATGGTCGAGGCGGCGCGCGCCGACCTCAAGCAGCGCGGGATGAAGGACGCCGACAAGGCGCCGATCCCCGAGGACATCTTCCGCCCGCAGGCCGAGCGCCGCGTGCGCCTGGGGCTGATCGTCGGCGAGCTCGTGCGGGCCAACGGCCTGCAGGCCAGGCCCGAGCAGCTGCAGTCGCACATCGAGGAGATCGCGCAGAGCTACGAGAAGCCGGCCGAGGTCATCCGCTGGTACCTGGGCGACCGCCAGCGCATGGCCGAGGTCGAGGCGGTGGTGGTGGAGAACAACGTCGCCGAGTTCGTCCTCGGCCGCGCCAAGGTCAGCGACAAGCTGCTACCGTTCGACGAGCTGATGACCGCGTCCTGAGCGCATCGTCGGCGCCCCTCAGCGATGACAACCCCTGCGAGAGCGATCGAGCGATGAGTGCACTGGAGACCGTCGGCCTGGGCATGGTGCCCATCGTCATCGAGCAGTCGGGGCGCGGCGAGCGCGCCTACGACATCTACAGCCGGCTGCTGCGCGAGCGCATCGTCTTCCTGGTCGGGCCGGTGAACGACCACAGCGCCAACCTGGTGTGCGCGCAGATGCTGTTCCTCGAGTCGGAGAACCCGGACAAGGACATCTTCCTGTACATCAACAGCCCCGGTGGCAGCGTCAGCGCCGGGCTGTCGGTGTTCGACACGATGAACTTCATCAAGCCCGACGTCTCGACGCTTTGCCTGGGCATGGCCGCGAGCATGGGCAGCTTCCTGCTGATGGCCGGCGCCAAGGGCAAGCGCTTCTCGCTGCCCAACGCCAAGGTCATGATCCACCAGCCCTCGGGCGGCGCGCAGGGGCAGGCGACCGACATCGAGATCCACGCGCGCGAGATCCTCAAGACGCGCGAGCAGCTCAACCGCCTCTACGCCGAGCGCACCGGCCAGCCGATCGAGAAGATCGCCACCGACATGGAGCGCGACCGCTTCATGACCGCCGAGGAGGCGCGCGAGTACGGCCTGATCGACCAGGTCCTCGACAAGCGCGGCTGAGCGCCGGCGCCACGCGCCGCAAAGCCCCTCTTTTCCCGCCACCGCGGGTGCCGCGAGGTCGCCCGCAGTTGGTCTATGATGCGTCGCAGACCATTCCTGGACGACGCAGTCACGCATTCCCATGGCAGACAAGAAGGGCGCCTCCGGCGAGAAAGTGCTGTATTGCTCGTTCTGCGGCAAGAGCCAGCACGAGGTCAAGAAGCTCATCGCCGGGCCGTCGGTCTTCATCTGCGACGAGTGCATCGAGCTGTGCAACGACATCATCCGTGACGAGGTGCCGGCCGACGGCGGCGGCGGCAAGGGCGGCAAGGCCGACCTGCCGGTGCCCAGCGAGATCAAGGCCAGCCTGGACCAGTACGTGATCGGCCAGGAGCAGGCCAAGCGCACGCTGGCGGTGGCGGTCTACAACCACTACAAGCGGCTCAAGCACCTGGGTGGCAAGGACGACGTCGAGCTGACCAAGAGCAACATCCTGCTCATCGGCCCGACCGGCTCGGGCAAGACGCTGCTGGCGCAGACGCTGGCGCGGCTGCTCAACGTGCCGTTCGTGATCGCCGACGCGACGACGCTGACCGAGGCCGGCTACGTCGGCGAGGACGTCGAGAACATCATCCAGAAGCTGCTGCAGAACTGCAACTACGACGTCGAGCGCGCGCAGCGCGGCATCGTCTACATCGACGAGATCGACAAGATCAGCCGCAAGGCCGACAACCCCAGCATCACGCGCGACGTCTCCGGCGAGGGCGTGCAGCAGGCGCTGCTCAAGCTGGTCGAGGGGACGATGGCCAGCGTGCCGCCGCAGGGCGGGCGCAAGCACCCGAACCAGGACTTCCTGCAGATCGACACGACGAACATCCTGTTCATCTGCGGCGGCGCCTTCGACGGGCTGGAGAAGGTGATCCAGAACCGCACCGAGAAGTCCGGCATCGGCTTCGGCGCCACGGTGCACAGCAAGAGCGAGAAGCGCGCCGCCGACGTGTTCGCCAGTGCCGAGCCGGAGGACCTGATCAAGTTCGGCCTCATCCCGGAGCTGGTCGGCCGGCTGCCGGTGGTCGCCACCCTCGGGGAACTTACCGAGGAGGCGATGATCCAGATCCTGACCGAGCCCAAGAACGCGCTGGTCAAGCAGTACCAGAAGCTGTTCGCGATGGACGGCGTCGAGCTCGAGATCCGGCCGTCCGCGCTGGCGGCGATCTCGCGCAAGGCGCTGGCGCGCAAGACCGGCGCTCGCGGGCTGCGGTCGATCCTGGAGCACGCGCTGATCGACACGATGTTCGAGCTGCCGGCGCTGGACGGCGTGGCCAAGGTCGTCGTCGACGAACACATCATCGAGGACGGCGTCAAGCCGCTGCTCGTCTACCGCGAACAGGCCAAGGCGAGCGCCTGAGGCCGGCCCCGTCCCGCCCCTGGCGGCCGGCGCGGGCTGCCCGGAAGGCGCCCATCTTGCAATCCCCGGCTCGGGCCCCATGTCGGACCGAGAAAGGAAGCCCCCATGTCAGGTCATCCCATCCTTCCCGGCGATCCGATCACGCTGCCGCTGCTGCCGCTGCGCGACGTCGTCGTCTTCCCGCACATGGTCATCCCGCTGTTCGTCGGCCGGCCCAAGTCGATCAAGGCGCTGGAATCGGCGATGGAGGCCGGGCGCCAGATCATGCTGGTGGCGCAGAAGGCCGCCGGCAAGGACGAGCCCAAGCCCGAGGACATGTTCGAGATCGGCTGCGTCTCCAGCATCCTGCAGATGCTCAAGCTGCCCGACGGCACCGTGAAGGTGCTGGTGGAGGGCGTGCAGCGCGCGCGCACGACCCGGGTCGAGGACCGCGAGGACCACTTCGTCGGCGAGGTCGTCCCGGTGCCGCCCGAGGCCGACGCCACGCCCGAGATCGAGGCCCTGCGCCGCGCCGTGACGCAGCAGTTCGACCAGTACGTCAAGCTCAACAAGAAGATCCCGCCCGAGATCCTGACCTCGATCGGCGGCATCGACGACGCCGGCCGGCTGGCCGACACGATCGCCGCCCACCTGCCGCTCAAGCTCGAGGCCAAGCAGTCGGTGCTCGACCTGTTCGGCGTCGCCAAGCGGCTCGAGAAGCTGCTCGAGCTGCTCGAGCACGAGGTCGACATCCTCCAGGTCGAGAAGCGCATCCGCGGCCGCGTCAAGCGCCAGATGGAGAAGAGCCAGCGCGAGTACTACCTCAACGAGCAGGTCAAGGCGATCCAGAAGGAGCTCGGCGACGGCGAGGAAGGCGCCGACATGGAGGAGCTCGACAAGAAGATCAAGGCCGCGCGCATGCCCAAGGAGGCGCGCAAGAAGGCCGACGCCGAGCTCAAGAAGCTCAAGCTGATGTCGCCGATGTCGGCCGAGGCCACCGTCGTGCGCAACTACATCGACGTCCTGGCCAACCTGCCGTGGGCCAAGAAGACCAAGATCAAGCACGATCTGGGCTTTGCCGAGAAGGTGCTCAACGAGGACCACTTCGGGCTGGAGAAGGTCAAGGACCGCATCCTCGAGTACCTCGCGGTGCAGCAGCGCGTCGACAAGGTCAAGGCGCCGATCCTGTGCCTGGTCGGCCCCCCGGGCGTGGGCAAGACCTCGCTCGGCCAGTCGGTGGCGCGCGCCACCGGGCGCAAGTACGTCCGCATGGCGCTGGGCGGGATGCGCGACGAGGCCGAGATCCGCGGCCACCGCCGCACCTACATCGGCTCGATGCCGGGCAAGGTGCTGCAAAGCCTGTCCAAGGTCGGCACGCGCAACCCGCTGTTCCTGCTCGACGAGATCGACAAGCTCGGCATGGACTTCCGCGGGGATCCGTCGTCGGCCCTGCTCGAGGTGCTGGACCCGGAGCAGAACCACACCTTCAGCGACCACTACGTCGAGGTCGACTTCGACCTGTCGGACGTGATGTTCGTCGCCACCAGCAACTCGATGAACATCCCGCCGGCGCTGCTGGACCGCATGGAGGTCATCCGGCTGGCGGGTTACACCGAGGACGAGAAGCTCGCGATCGCGCAGCGCTACCTGCTGCCCAAGCAGAAGAAGAACAACGGCGTCGCGGACGACGAGCTCGACGTCACCGAGGACGCGGTGCGCGGCATCATCCGCTACTACACGCGCGAGGCCGGCGTGCGCTCGCTCGAGCGCGAGCTGTCCAAGATCTGCCGCAAGGTCGTCAAGGGCCAGCAGCTCGGGCAACTGAAGGGCAAGGTCGTCATCGGCGAGGACAACCTCAACGAGTACCTCGGCGTGCGCAAGTACGACTTCGGCCGCGCCGAGAAGGCCGACCAGGTCGGCCAGGTCGTCGGCCTGGCCTACACCGAGTTCGGCGGCGACCTGCTGACGATCGAGGCCGCGGTGATGCCGGGCAAGGGCAACATCCTGCGCACCGGCCAGCTCGGCGACGTGATGAAGGAATCGGTCGAGGCCGCGCGATCGGTCGTGCGCTCGCGCGCACGCCGCCTGGGCATCAAGGACGAGATGTTCGACAAGCGCGACCTGCACATCCACGTGCCCGATGGCGCCACGCCGAAGGACGGCCCGAGCGCGGGCATCGCGATGACGACGGCGATGGTCTCGGCGCTGGCCGGGATCCCGGTGCGCGCCGACGTCGCGATGACCGGCGAGATCACGCTGCGCGGCGAGGTGACGGCGATCGGCGGCCTGAAGGAGAAGCTGCTGGCAGCGCTGCGCGGCGGCATCAAGACGGTCATGATCCCGGAGGAAAACGTCAAGGACCTGCAGGACATCCCGGCGGCAGCCAAGGACAGGCTCGAGATCGTGCCGGTGCGCTGGATCGACCAGGTGCTCAAGCTCGCGCTGGCCTCCGAGCCGACCCCGCTGCCCGACGACGAGCCGCCGGCCAAGGCCGAGCCGGCGGCGGCGCCGGCTCCGGCGGCGGCGGTCGGACCGGCCGCCACCGGGGACGCATTGCCGCACTGACGCGACCGTTTGCCGGACGACGCGAAAACTTCGCTATACTGCGAGGCTCACGCGGGAATAGCTCAGTTGGTAGAGCGCAACCTTGCCAAGGTTGAGGTCGCGAGTTCGAGCCTCGTTTCCCGCTCCAGACCAGGTCGGCCAGACCGATGAAGAAGGGAAGCCCCGCGCTTCCCTTTTTCTTGCCGGCCGCGATCTGCCAGAATGCACAGGCTGCATGCTGGCGACGGCGCGATAGCAAAGCGGTTATGCAACGGATTGCAAATCCGTCCAGCCCGGTTCGACTCCGGGTCGCGCCTCCAACTCCTCGATGAGCGATACAGCCCGGCACCGCCCGGGATGTCTTGTCTTCACTCCCGATCGTGGCAGCCGTGGCGCGCGCGGTCAGTCTGGAGTCCTGAGCGCAGGCCGTGCTACGCTGCGACCGTCCACGCCGCAGACCGAGACCCCCATGCACGCCGAACTCGTCAAGCTCGACGTCGACCCCCGCCTGACGCGCGAGCAGGCGCTGATCGATGCGCGCGGGACCATCCCGCACTGGCGCGCCAACCCGGACCTGATCCGCAAGCACTACCTCTACGGCGAGGACGGCTGCCTGTACGGCCTGTACCTGTGGACCTCGCGCGAGGCGGCGCTGAAGGCGCACGACGAGGCCTGGCGCGCCGGTGCCAAGGCGCGCATCGGTGCCGACCCGGTGGTCAGCCACTTCGACGTCATGATGATCCTCGACAACCCGCGCGGGACGGTCGAGGAGTTCGACGCCGGGTAGCGCGCGCGCCGCGCCCGCGCGCCTGCTCCAGCGCGGCGCGCCACGGCCCCGAACCCTGCGCGCCGCGCCGCGGTCAGCCGACCGACAGCCGCTTCGACGAGGCCTTGGCCTTCTTCGGCAGCTTCAGCGTCAGCACGCCGTCGACATACTTGGCGTCGGCCTGGCCCTCGTCGACGTCGCTGGCCAGCGTGAAGCTGCGGCTCGCGTAGCCGACATAGCGCTCGCTGCGCAGCACGCGGCCTTCCTTCTTCTCCTCGTGCTCGCGCTTGACCTCGGCGCCGATCGTCACGACGTTGCCGTCGACGCGGACGTCGATAGCGTCCTTCTTGACGCCGGGGATGTCGGCCTTGATCGTGTAGGCGGCCTCGTCCTCGTGGACGTCGACGCGGATCTGCGGCGTGCGGCCGGCACCCTCCAGCCGCGACGGGCTCCACAGCGCGCGGAAGGCTTCCTCGAAGGGGTCGAGCGCGAAGGGGTCCTTGGTGCGAAGTTCGTTCATGCGGTTCTCCTCGATCGGTTGGACAAGATCCGCGCGGGGCCATCCCGCCGCGTGGCGGCCCGGATTCCCTGGTCGACCGATCCAGGCGCACCCGGACGACGGAACGAGTCTGCGCGGGGATACCGCCCCCCGCATTGATGCCGGACAAATCCCCCGCCGTCGCCGGGGTCGCCGCCGATAATGCGCCGCGGCCCGGATGGCGGAACAGGCAGACGCAGCGGACTTAAAATCCGCCGCCCCGTCTCGGGGCGTACCGGTTCGACCCCGGTTCCGGGCACCAACTCGCCAGGGGACGGCGGCGCGCGCGGACGCAGCGGGCAGACCGCTGCGGCTGGTCGGGTCGGCCGAAGCACCTTTCACGCCGCGACCAGCGTCCCGAGTTGAAGGCCAGCTGGGTTCTGGCCAGCCCGCCCTTCAACAGCTGCGGAGAAGGCGATGACGATTCTTCAGACCATCGAAGGCGAGATCGACGCGAGCGGACGCTTCCACCCGATCGAGGCAAACGTGACGGTTCCTGCCGGCCGCGTGCTGCTCACGGTGCTCGAGCCGCGCCGCCACGAAACCGCGCTGCTGGCGGAGCCGGCGCTGGCCGAGGACTGGCTGCGCGCAGAGGAGGACCAGGCATGGGCCCATTTGCAGCCGGGCAGGTGATCGTCCTGCCGTTCCCGTTCTCCGACCTCAGCCGCAGCAAGTTCCGCCCCGCCTTGCTGCTGGCGGGCGCCGGCCGCAGCGACTGGATCGCCTGCCAGATCACGAGCAACCCCTACGCCGACTCGCGCGCCATCGTGCTGGGCGCAAGCGACTTCGCCGAGGGCGGGCTGCAGCGCGAGAGCTTCGTGCGGCCGAGCAAGCTGTTCACGGCGCACGAAGGGCTGTTCACCTCGGTGGCAGGCCGCGTGCGCCCCGAACTGCTGGGCGCGGCACGCGCAGCCGTCGTTGCGATGATCAGCGGGCAGGGATGAGATCTACGCCCCCGAGCGTGTCGGCACCGGTGGGTGTGGCCGCGCCGCGGTCGGCGCGAGGGGTTCGGCTCGACACCCACGTCGCCGCCGGGCTGCGCCGGCTGTGGCCATGGCCCTGCGGTGCATACTCGCGCGGCCGCCCATGGACCAGCCGCCCGCGATCGACGACTTCCTGACCCGCTGGGGCGGCGCCTCCGGATCCGAGCGCGCCAACTACCAGCTCTTCGTCGCCGACCTGTGCCGCCTGCTGGGCACGCCGCTGCCCGAGCCGGCGCGCGAGGACACGCGCGACAACGCCTACGTCTTCGAGCGCCGCGTCAGCTTCGCCCACGGCGACGGCTCCACCAGCGCCGGCTTCATCGACTGCTACAAGCGCGGCGCGTTCGTGCTCGAGGCCAAGAAGCTGCGCGCCGGCGCCCACACCAAGGGTTTCGACGACGCGCTGATGCGCGCCCGCGCCCAGGCCGAGGGCTACGCCCGCGCGCTGCCGGCCGCCGAGGGCCGCCCGCCGTTCCTCGTCGTCGTCGACGTGGGCCACGTCATCGAGCTGTACGCCGAGTTCACCCGCAGCGGCGCCACCTACACCCCGTTCCCGGATGCGCGCGGCCACCGCATCCGGCTGGCGGACCTGCGCCAGGAGGCCGTGCGCGAGCGCCTGCGCTTGCTGTGGACCGACCCGATGGCGCTGGACCCGTCGCGCGCCAGCGCCAAGGTCACGCGCCAGGTGTCGGACCAGCTCGCCAGGTTGGCGCGCAGCCTCGAGGCCGCCGGCCACCGGCCCGAGGCGGTCGCGGCCTTCCTCACGCGCTGCCTGTTCAGCATGTTCGCCGAGGACGTGGGCCTGCTGCCGCGGGACGCCGACGGCCAAGGCGCCTTTGCCCGGCTGCTGCGCCAGTGGCGCGACCAGCCCGACACCCTGCGCCAGATGCTGGGCATCCTGTGGGCCGACATGGACCGCGGCGGTTTCAGCGCGGCCCTGGCCGACCAGGTCCACCGCTTCAACGGCAAGCTGTTCAAGGGCGCCGGCACGGACGGCTACGTGCTGCCGCTGACCCGCGCGCAGATCGACGACCTGCTCGACGCCGCCCGCGCCAACTGGCGCGAGGTCGAGCCCGCCATCTTCGGCACGCTGCTGGAGCGCGCGCTGGACCCGGCCGAGCGCCACGACCTGGGCGCGCACTACACGCCCCGCGCCTACGTCGAGCGCCTGGTGCTGCCCACCGTGGTCGAGCCGCTGCGCGCCGAGTGGGCCGACGCCCAGGCCGCGGCGCTGCTGCTGTCGATCGAGGCCGGCAGCCTGGAGGGCAAGAAGCGCGACGACAAGCTGGCCGAGGCGCGCGCCGCGGTCAAGGCCTTCCACCATCGCCTGTGCACCGTGCGCGTGCTGGACCCGGCCTGCGGCAGCGGAAACTTCCTCTACGTCACGCTGGAGCACCTGAAGCGGCTGGAGGGCGAGGTGCTGGACCAGCTGCACGCGCTGGGCGAGTCGCAGAGCCGGCTCGGCTTCGAGGGCGAGACCGTCACGCCGCAGCAGCTGCTGGGCATCGAGGTCAACGAGCGCGCGGCGGCGCTGGCCGAGCTGGTGCTGTGGATCGGCTACCTGCAGTGGCACATCCGCAGCTTCGGCAGCGCCAGCGTGGCCGAGCCCATCATCCACGACTACCGCAACATCGAGTGCCGCGACGCGGTGCTGGCCTGGGACCGCCAGGAGCCGATGCGCGACGAGGCCGGGAACCTGGTGACGCGATGGGACGGCGTGACCACCAAGGTTCACCCCGTCACCGGTGCCCAGGTGCCCGACGACGCTGCCGTCGTCCCGCAGTGGCGCTACGTCAACCCGCGGGCGGCCGAGTGGCCGGCGGCGGACTTCATCGTCGGCAACCCGCCGTTCATCGGCAACAAGCGCATGCGCGAGTCGCTGGGCGACGGCTACGTGGAGGCGCTGCGCGGCGCGTGGCCGGCGATGCCGGAGAGCGCCGACCTGGTGATGTACTGGTGGCACCACGCCGCGGAGACGGTGCGCGCGGGCACGGCCCAGCGCTTCGGCCTCATCACGACCAACAGCGTGACGATGATCTTCAACCGCCGAGTGATCGAGGCGCAGCAGGCGGCCAAGCCCCCGCTGCGGATTGCGTTCGCCACGCCCGATCATCCCTGGGCGGACGGCACCGGCGACGCCAACGTGCGGATCGCCATGACCGTGGGCACCACTGATGACGAGCCTGGTCGACTGCTGCGGTCGGTGGAGGAGTCGCCCAGCGGACAGGGCGAGTTCGCTGTGCGATTCGAGGAACGTCGAGGGCAGATCCACGCCGACCTCAAGGTCGGCGCTGCGGTGTCGACGGCAATGCTGCTGCGGGCCAACCGTTGTCACGCGAACCTGGGCGTCAATGCTCCGGTTGGCATGAAGACCGCTGGTCACGCCGCCTTCCAGGTCTCGCGCGAGGATACCAGTTGCGCTCGGACTGGGCACTGGTCACCAGGTCTGGACAAGCACATCCGCGATTCACCTGAACGGCCGCGACTGTTGTCTGACCGCCGGGCTGCAAGTGTCCGGTGCATTGACTTCTTCTAAGCGCAAAGACGAGGCCGACGTGCGCTGAAAGCGGTTCTTCGCGGCATACCGTAGCACCTGCTCGATCAGGAAGCCGGAGCGCGACCTGAACCACAACGCGCCGTGTTCGGCGCCTGTAATTGGGTCATCGGACACCGCGGCCGCGTTCCGCCCGGCACAGCCGTGATAGGTGGTGGGTGATTGCCGAACCGCGACCCGAGTTGCGACGAGCAGTAGACGGCCTTCCCTTCTATGTCGCGACGCCGATGACCGCGAAGCACCGGCTATTCGTTCGACTCGACAGCGCGGTCGTCCCTGACCAGGGGTTGGTCTGCATCGCCATCGAGTCCCTCGAACTGATCGGGGTGCTGATGAGCGTTGTGCATCTGTCGTGGGCCCAACGTGTTGGCGGGACTCTTGAGGATCGGCCGCGGTACAACCAGTCACGCTGCTTCGAGACATTCCCATTCCCATCCGACGACACCGGCCTGAACCCGTCGCTCGCCGACCACATCCGCAACCTCGCCGAGCAACTTGACTCGCACCGGAAGACCCAGCAGGCCGCGCACCCGGGCCTGACGCTGACCGGCATGTACAACGTGCTGGAGAAGCTGCGTGCCGGCGAGCCGCTGACGCCGAAGGAGCGCGACATCCACACCCAGGGTCTGGTCGGCGTCCTGCGCACGCTGCACGACGAGCTGGACGCGGCCGTGCTCGAAGCCTACGGCTGGTCCGACCTGGGGCCGGCGCTGGCCGACCGCACGCCGGCCGGCCGCGATGCGCACGAGGCGGCGGTGGCCGAGCTGCTGGAGCGGCTGGTGGCGCTCAACGCGAAGCGCGCGGCCGAGGAAGCCGCGGGCACGGTGCGCTGGCTGCGGCCCGAGTTCCAGAACCCGGCGCTGCGCGGCGCCCTAGCGACCGAACAGGCCGAGCAGGCCGAGATGGAGGTCGAGGCGCCCGAGGCCGAGGAAGCCGCTTCCCCTGCAGCCGTCGCGGCGCCGGTGGCCAAGCGGGCGTGGCCCAAGGGCGTGGCCGAGCAGATCAAGGCGGTGGCCGACGTGATGGCCTCGGCCGGCCGCCCGGTCTCGCTGGCCGACCTGGAAGCCAGCTTCACGGCGCGCGGCCGCTGGCGCGACCGGCTGCCGACCATCGTCGAGACGCTGGAGGCGATCGGCCGCGCGCGCCGCTGCGGTCCGGTCGAAACCCCTGCCTGGGCTACCGCATAGCCGATGCCAGGGCTGCCGGGGCATGGACACCGGCATGGGTGGCGCGGACCGCGGCATCGACGTGGTGCTGATGGGGGCGGCACGGCGTCGCTCGCGCCACGCGGGCCATCGCCGGGCGCGACGGTTGAGCCGGCGGGCTCAAGCGTCCTGCGCCGCCAGCCGCTCGCGCAGCGCACGCTCGAAGACCGCCGGCGGCTGGCCGCCCTGGACGAGGTAGCGCCCATCGATGACCAGCGCCGGGACGCTGCGGATGCCCGCCTGCTGCCACTCGGCCTCGGCGGCACGTACCTCGGCGGCGAATCGCGCGGGATCGTCGATCACCGCCGCGGCCGCCTCGGCGTCCAGCGCCGCTGCCGCGGCGGCCTCCAGCAGCACGTCGCGCGACGAGGGGTCGCGGCCGTCGCGGTGGTAGGCCGCGAGCAGAAAGCGCTTGACCGCCTTCTGCGCGCCCTGCGACTGCTGAGCGGCCCAGTGCAGCAGGCGGTGCGCGTCGAAGGTGTTCCACACGCGCGATCGCGTGCCGAAGGTGAAGCCGACGTCGGCGCCGCGCTGGGCCAGCCGCGCACGATTGGCTGCCAGTTCCTCGTCGCCGATCTCGTACTTCGCCTTCAGGTAGCTGTCGGCATCGACGCCGCCGGGCTCCATGTCGGGGTTGAGCTCGAACGGCTGGACGTGCAGCTCGATGCGCGCGGCATCGTCGCCCAGCGCGGCGAGCGCGCGCTCCAAGCTGGCCAGACCGATCGCGCACCAGGGGCAGGCGATGTCGGAGACGAAGTCGAGGCGCATCGGGGTGCTCCGTGCATGGGGCTTCTTCTGGGGGGCCGGCAGCCCGGATTGGGACGTCGGCAACGCCGGCATCCAAATCCTACGCCGCGCCGACTTGCCCCATGGTCCGTGGGGGAGGGCCGCCCTGCAGGCCTGCGGTGGCAACCGATGTGCACCTGCAACAAAATAGCACGGTCGTTCGCTTTTCCTCCTTCGCTGGCCTAGAATCGGCCGCAGTCCATCATCCATCCACGGGAACCCACAGGAGCAAGACCGCATGAAGGTACTGGTCCCGGTCAAGCGCGTCGTCGACTACAACGTCAAGGTGCGCGTCAAGAGCGACGGCAGCGGCGTCGACATCGCCGGCGTCAAGATGAGCATGAACCCCTTCGACGAGATCGCCGTCGAGGAGGCCGTGCGGCTGAAGGAGAAGGGCGTCGCGACCGAGGTGATCGCGGTGTCCTGCGGCGTCGCGCAATGCCAGGAGACGCTGCGCACCGCGATGGCGATCGGCGCCGACCGCGCGATCCTGGTCGAGACCGCCGAGGAGCTGCAGCCGCTGGCGGTGGCCAAGCTGCTGAAGGCGCTCGCCGACAAGGAGCAGCCGCAACTCGTCGTCCTCGGCAAGCAGGCGATCGACGACGACGCCAACCAGACCGGGCAGATGCTCGCCGCGCTGGCCGGCTGGCCGCAGGGCACCTTCGCGAGCAAGGTCGAGGTCGCCGACGGCCGCGTCGCGGTCACGCGCGAGGTCGACGGCGGGCTGGAGACGGTCAGCCTCGCGCTGCCCGCGGTCGTGACGACCGACCTGCGCCTGAACGAGCCGCGCTACGTCACGCTGCCCAACATCATGAAGGCCAAGAAGAAGCAGCTCGACATCGTCAAGCCCGCCGACCTGGGTGTGGACGTGGCCCCGCGGCTGAAGACGCTCAAGGTCGCCGAGCCTCCCAAGCGCGGCGCCGGCATCAAGGTGCCCGATGTCGCGACGCTGGTCGACAAGCTCAAGAACGAAGCAAAGGTAATCTGACATGGCCGTCCTCGTCATTGCCGAACACGACCACGCCGGCATCAAGCCGGCGACGCTCAACACCGTCACCGCCGCGCGCCAGTGCGGCGACGAGATCCACGTGCTGGTGGCCGGCCACGATGCCGGCGGCGCCGCGCAGGCGGCGGCGAAGATCGCCGGCGTGGCCAAGGTGCTGCACGCCGACGCCGAGGGCTTCGCGCACGCGCTGGCGGAGAACGTCGCCGCGCAGGCGCTCGCGGTGGCCAAGGGCTACAGCCACATCCTGCTGCCGGCCACCGCCAGTGGCAAGAATATCGCCCCGCGCATCGCCGCGCTGCTCGACGTGGCGCAGATCAGCGACATCAGCAAGGTCGACGCGCCCGACACCTTCGAGCGCCCGATCTACGCCGGCAACGCGATCGCCACCGTGCAGAGCGCCGATGCGGTCAAGGTGATCACGGTGCGCGCCACCGGCTTCGACGCCGCTGCCGCCGACGGCGGCAGCGCCGCGGTCGAGAAGATCGACGCCGTGCCCGCGGCCGACATCGCACGCTTCGTCGGCGCCGAGATCGCCAAGCTCGACCGCCCCGAGCTGACCGCGGCCAAGATCATCGTCAGCGGCGGCCGCGCGATGGGCAGCAGCGAGAAGTTCCACGAGGTGCTCGAGCCGCTGGCCGACAAGCTCGGTGCGGCGATCGGCGCCAGCCGCGCCGCGGTCGACGCCGGCTACGCGCCCAACGACTGGCAGGTCGGGCAGACCGGCAAGATCGTCGCGCCGCAGCTCTATATCGCCTGCGGCATCAGCGGCGCGATCCAGCACCTGGCGGGGATGAAGGACTCCAAGGTCATCGTCGCCATCAACAAGGACCCGGAGGCGCCGATCTTCGGCGTCGCCGACTACGGGCTGGAGGCCGACCTGTTCCAGGCCGTGCCGGAGCTGGTCGCCGCGCTCTGAGCCTGCGCCACCCATCCCGAGGGCGCCCCGTGCGGGCGCCCTCGCGCCATCCGCCGAGGAGATCGAGATGAGCTACCGCGCCCCCGTGCAGGACCTGATGTTCGCGATCCGCGATCTGGCGGGGCTGGACGAAGTCGCCACGCTGCCCGGCTTCGAGGACGCCGGCTGCGAGACCGCGCAGGCGGTGCTCGACGAGGCGGCGCGATTCAACGAGGAGGTCGTCGCCCCGCTGAACTGGGAGGGCGACAAGTTCCCGTCGAGCTTCCACGACGGCCACGTGACGACGACGCCGGGCTTCAAGCAGGCGTTCCGCCAGTTCGCCGAGGGCGGCTGGCAGGGGCTGCAGCACCCGGCGGCGTTCGGCGGCCAGGGGCTGCCGAAGACGATCGGCTTCGCCTGCACCGAGATCCTCAACAGCGCCAACCTCAGCTTCGCGCTGTGCCCGCTGCTGACCGACGGCGCGATCGAGGCGCTGCTGACCGCCGGCTCGCCCGACCAGCAGCAGGCCTACATCCCGAAGATGGTCGCCGGCGAGTGGACCGGCACGATGAACCTGACCGAGCCGCAGGCCGGCAGCGACCTGGCCGCGGTGCGCACCCGTGCCGAGCCGCAGCCCGACGGCAGCTACCGCATTTTCGGCACCAAGATCTTCATCACCTACGGCGAGCACGACATGGCGGACAACATCGTCCACCTCGTGCTCGCGCGCGTGGCCGGCGCGCCCGAGGGCGTCAAGGGCATCAGCCTGTTCATCGTGCCCAAGGTGCTGGCCGACGGCACGCGCAACGACGTGCACTGCGTCAGCATCGAGCACAAGCTCGGCATCAAGGCCAGCCCGACCGCGGTGCTGCAGTACGGCGACGGCACGGCGGCGAGCCTGCCCGGCGGCGCCCCGGGCGCCGTCGGCTACCTGGTCGGGCAGGAGAACCAGGGCCTGGCCTACATGTTCGTGATGATGAACGCCGCGCGCTACGCGGTCGGCGTGCAGGGCATCGCGGTGGCCGAGCGCGCGTACCAGAAGGCGGTGGCCTACGCGCGCGATCGTGTGCAGGGCCGGTCGGTCGACGGCAGCACGCCGCCGGGCGGCGGCATCGTCCACCACCCCGACGTGCGGCGCATGCTGATGACGATGCGCGCGCTGACCGAGGGCTGCCGCGCGATGGCGGCGGTCGCGGCCGCCGCCTACGACGCCGCGCACGCGCACCCGGATGCCGACGCAAGGGCGCAGAACCAGGCCTTCTACGAATTCCTCGTCCCGCTGGTCAAGGGCTACTCGACCGAGACCAGCCTCGAGGTCGCGAGCCTGGCGGTGCAGGTGCACGGCGGCATGGGCTTCATCGAGGAGACCGGCGTGGCGCAGTACTACCGCGACGCCCGCATCCTGACGATCTACGAGGGCACGACCGCGATCCAGGCCAACGACCTCGTCGGCCGCAAGACCGCGCGCGACGGCGGCGCGCTGGCGCGCGGGGTCGCCGCGCGTATCGAGACCACCGAGGGCGAACTGGTGGCCCAGGGCAGCGCCGCGGCGCGGGCGATGGCGGCACGGCTAGCCGCCGCGCGGCAGGCCTTCCTCGACGTGGTCGGCTTCATGGTCGAGCGTGGCAAGGCCGACCCCGGCGCTGCCTACGCCGGCTCGGTGCCCTACCTGATGCTGGCCGGCAACCTGGTCGCGGGCTGGCAGATGGCGCGTGCGCTGCGGGTGGCCGAGCAGCGGCTCGCCGCCGGCGAGGACGAGGCCTTCATGCGCGCCAAGGTCGCGACCGCGCGCTTCTACGCCGACCACATCCTGCCGCGCACCGGCGCGCTGCGCGACGCCGTCGTCGACGGTGCCGAATCGATCGCGGCGATGCCGCTGGAGGCCTTCTGATGTCCTTGCCACCCGTCCTGCGCAAGCTTCGCCTGCCCGTCGTCGGCGCGCCGCTGTTCATCATCAGCAACCCCAAGCTCGTCGTCGCGCAGTGCACGGCCGGCATCGTCGGCTCGATGCCGGCGCTCAACGCCCGCCCGGCGTCGCAGCTCGACGAGTGGCTGGCCGAGATCACCGAGTCGCTCGCGGCCTGGGACCGCGACCACCCCGACCAGCCGGCGGCGCCGTTCGCGATCAACCAGATCGTGCACAAGACGAACGACCGGCTCGAGCACGACATGGCGGTGTGCGCCAGGTACAAGGTGCCGGTCGTGATCACGTCGCTGGGCGCGCGCACGGACATCAATGACGCGGTGCACGGCTGGGGCGGCATCGTGCTGCACGACATCATCAACAACACCTTCGCGCGCAAGGCGGTCGAGAAGGGCGCCGACGGCCTGATCGCGGTGGCCGCCGGCGCCGGCGGCCACGCCGGCGTCAAGAGCCCGTTCGCGCTGGTGCAGGAGATCCGCGAGTGGTTCGACGGCCCGCTGGCGCTGTCGGGCGCGATCGCGCAGGGCGGCGCGGTGCTGGCGGCGCAGGCGATGGGCGCGGACCTGGCCTACATCGGCTCGGCCTTCATCGCCACCGACGAGGCGCGCGCGTCGGAGGCCTACAAGCAGTGCATCGTCGCCAGCACGAGCGACGATATCGTCTACTCGAGCCTGTTCACCGGCGTGCACGGCAACTACCTCGCGCCGTCGATCCGCGCCGCCGGGCTGGACCCGGACCACCTGCCCGAGAGCGACCCGAGCGCGATGAACTTCGGCGGCGGCGCGACCAAGGCCTGGAAGGATATCTGGGGCTGCGGCCAGGGCATCGCGCCGGTCAAGGCCGTCGTGCCGACGCGCGAGCTGGTCGACCGGCTGGCGCGCGAGTACGCCGCCGCGCGGGCGCGGGTCTGCGCCGCCTGACCGGGCGCGCCGGCGACGAGGGCGGGCTGTAGTGAAGCGCAGCTTCGTGGGCAGGCTGCGATGACGCGCCTCGTCGTGCGCGGCGCGCGGCTGTTCGACAGCCACGCCGGCGTGCTGCGCCCGGGGACGACGATCGTCGTCGAGGGCGATCGCATCGCCGCGGTGACGCAGGAACCGATCGCCGTCGACGACGCGGCGCGCGTGATCGACGCCGGCGGTCGCGCGGTGCTGCCGGGGCTGATCGACGCCCATGTGCATGTCGCGGCGACCTCGCACGACCTGGCCGGGCTGGCGCTGCAGCCGGCGTCGCTGATCGCGGCGCAGAGCAGCCAGCTGCTGCGCGCGATGCTGCGCCGGGGCTTCACGACGGTGCGCGATGCCGGCGGGGCCGACCACGGGCTGCGCGAGGCGGTGGCGCAAGGGCTGTTCGAGGGCCCGCGACTCGTCATTGCCGGCCAGCCGATCTCGCAGACCGGCGGCCACGCCGACATGCGGCCGCGCGGCGTGCGGGGGCCGATGTTCTGCGCCTGCGCCGGGCTGGGGCTGGTCGGCGCGATCGCCGACGGCGTCGCCGAGGTACGGCGCGCGGTGCGCGAGCAGGTCAGGCAGGGTGCCGACCACATCAAGATCATGGCCGGTGGCGGGGTCGCCAGCCCGACCGACCCGCTGGAGGGCACGCAGTTCTCGATCGACGAGCTGCGCGCCGCGGTCGAGGAGGCCGAGGCCGCCGGGCTTTATGCACTGGCGCACGCCTACTCGCCACGCGCCGTGACGCGCGCGGTGCAGGCCGGCGTGCGCTCGATCGAGCACGGGAACCTGATCGACGAGGCGACCGCGCGCGAGATGAAGCGCTGCGGCGCCTACCTCGTACCGACGCTGGCGACCTACGCCGCACTGGCCGACGAGGGCCAGCGCCTGGGCTGGTCGCCGGCGATGCTGGCCAAGCTGCAGCAGGTGGCCGACCGCGGGGTGCAGGCGGTGCGCATCGCGCATGCCGAGGGCGTGCCGATCGCCTTCGGCACCGACCTGCTCGGCCACATGCACGCGCGCCAGAATACCGAGTTCGCGCTGCGCGCGCCGGCGCTGCCGCCGCTGGAGCTGCTGCAGGGGGCGACCGCGGTGGCGGCGCGGCTGATGGGGCGCGAGCGCGAGCTCGGCCTGGTCGCGCCCGGCGCCCTGGCGGACCTGCTGATCGTCGACGGCGATCCGTCGGCGACGCTGGACATGCTCGTCGCCCCCGAGACCGGGATCCGGCTGCTGATGCAGGGCGGTCGCGTCGTCGTCGACCGGCTCGGCGGCTGACGACGCGCCAGGCCGCGAAGCGGACTACTTCACCGAGGTGAAGCGCGCCTCCGGCCGGTCGTCCGAGCGGTGGACGGTACTGACGCCGGTCTTCATCGCCCACGGCCGCATCTGGTGGTGCAACGGGATCAGCAGCACCTCGTCGCGCGTGCGGATCAGCGCCTGGCGGATCATCTCGTTGCGCTTGGCCTCGTCGGTCTCGGTCTTCATCGCGTCGACGAGACGGTCGACCTCGGCGTCGCTGATGCGCGAGAAGTTGAAGTTGCCATCCGGCCCGCCCGATCGCGTGCGCACCAGCGACTGCAGCGTGTACTGGGCATCGTAGGTCGCCACGCCCCAGCCCAGCAGGTAGATCGAACTGTCGAAATTCTGCACCTTCTGGATGAAGGTCGCCATGTTCTCCGCCGCGAGCCGTCCCTTGACGCCGATGCGCGCCCACATCGCGAGCACCGCCTGGCAGATCTCCTCGTCGTTGACGTAGCGGTTGTTCGGGCAGTTGAGCTGCACCTCGAAGCCGTCACCGTAGCCGGCCTCGGCCATCAGCGCCTTGGCGCGCGCGACGTCGGCCTTCGCAGGCTTGTCGATCTCCGGCGTGTGGCCGTTGACGCCGGGTGCGACCATGATCGCCGCCGGGATCGACATGCCGCGCATGGTATTGCGCTGGATGGCGTCGCGGTCGATCGCGAGGCTCATCGCCTGGCGCACCCGCTTGTCGGCGAACGGGTTCTTGCCCTTGACGCTGGCGTGCTTCAGCTCCGGGCTGCCGACGTCGGGCGCGAGGTAGATGGTGCGCACCTCGGGCCCTTCGAGTACCTTCAGCTTGGCGTCGGCCCGAAGGCGCGGGATATCCTGCGGCGGGATGTCGGTCAGCATGTCGACATCGCCCGACAGCAGCGCCGCCACGCGGGTACCGGCCTGCGCGATGGGCGTGTAGACCACCTCGGTGACGTTGCCGTCGTGCTTGCCCCACCAGTCGGCGTTGACCGTCATGGTCACGCGCTGGTCGGGGGTCCAGCCGGTGATCCTGTACGGGCCGGTGCCCATCGCGTTGCGCGACGCGTGGTTCTCCTCCTTGGCCTTGTAGTCCTGCGCGTTGACGGTGTTGTTCTTCTCCGCCCATGCCTTGCTCATGATGCGGAAGTCGATGATGTTGCGCAGCAGCAGGGGGTTCGGCGCCGACAGGATGAAATCCACCGTGTGGCCGTCGATCTTCTTGATCTCCTGGATGCCGGTGACGTAGATCCCCATCGTGCCCTGCGGCTGGCGGATGCGGTCGAAGGAGAAGATCACGTCGTCGGCGCTGAACGGCGTGCCGTCCTGGAACTTGACACCCTTGCGCAGCTCGAAGCGGACCTGGGTCGGGCTGAGGAAGGTCCACTTCGTCGCCAGCGCCGGCTCGACCCGGTACTGCGCGTCGTAGCGCGTCAGCCCCTCGTAGGCGTGCATCGAGATCGCATTCGTCGTCGAATGGTTCTGCGAATGCGGGTCCAGCGTCAGGATGTCGTTCTGCGCCGCCCAGCGCAACGTCGCCGCCTGCGCAGGGGCGGCCATCAAGGCGGCGGCGGTGGCCGTGGCCAGCAGCAGGGTCTTGAGCTTCATGCGTCGATCTCCTTGCGGGTTCGGGTGCAAAGCACGAATGCTAGGACCCGCCGCCGCCGCCGCATTCGGTATCTACCCGGGGCGGCGGCAGTGGCCTTCCCCTGGCTGTAAGCAAGGCGCAGGCCGCCGATGCTACAGTGCCGCCCCTGAGGTCCTTCCTCGTCCCCTTGCCGGCGCCGTGGGCGCGCGGCAGGCCGGGTCGCTAGACCGCCAACCGGTGAAGCCGGGCCGCGGGAGGTTTTTGGAACCCATCGAAAGCCCCGCAGACCGGGGCGAGAGGTGAGCGAGCGATGATGCAGCAGTTCCGGGCGAACTCGTACCTGTTCGGGGGCAACGCGCCCTACGTCGAGGAGCTCTACGAGGCCTACCTCGACAACCCCGGCAGCGTGCCCGACAACTGGCGCGCCTACTTCGACAACCTCCAGCACGTGCCCGCGGTCGATGGCAGCGAGGCGCGCGACGTCGCCCACGCGCCGGTCGTCGAGTCCTTCGCCAAGCGCGCCAAGGAAGGCACGCTGGTCGTTCGCCCCAGCGGCGACGAACTGGCGATCGCGCGCAAGCAGCTGCACGTCCAGAGCCTGATCGCGGCCTACCGCTCGCTCGGCTCGCGTTGGGCCGACCTCGACCCGCTCAAGCGCACCGAGCGCCCGCGCATCCCCGAGCTCGAGCCGGTGTTCTACGACCTGAACGAGTCCGACATGGACACCACGTTCAGCGCGACGAACACCTACTTCACCAAGTCCGAGAGCATGACCCTGCGGGAGATCCTGCAGGCGCTGCGCGAGACCTACTGCGGGACCATCGGCGCGGAGATCATGCACATCGCCGAGCCGGCCGAGAAGCGCTGGTGGCAGCAGCGGCTGGAGAGCGCGCGCGGCAAGCTGACCTTCAGCGCCGAGGAGAAGAAGCACATCCTGGACCGGCTGACCGCGGCCGAGGGCCTGGAGCGCTACCTGCACACCAAGTACGTCGGCCAGAAGCGCTTCTCGCTCGAAGGCGGCGAGAGCTTCATCGCGTCGATGGACGCGTTGATCCAGCGTGCCGGCGCCGACGGTGCGCAGGAGATCGTGATCGGCATGGCGCACCGCGGCCGGCTCAACGTGCTGGTCAACATCCTGGGCAAGATGCCCAAGGACCTGTTCGCCGAGTTCGACCATACGGCGCCCGAGGCGCTGCCCTCGGGCGACGTCAAGTACCACCAGGGCTTCTCCAGCGACGTCACCACGCCCGGCGGCCCGGTGCACCTGAGCCTGGCGTTCAACCCCAGCCACCTCGAGATCGTCAACCCGGTCGTCGAGGGCTCGGTCAAGGCGCGGCTGGAGCGCCGCGGCGACACCACGCTGACGCAGGTGCTGCCGGTGCTGGTGCACGGCGACGCCGCCTTCGCCGGCCAGGGTGTCGTGATGGAGACGCTGGCGCTGGCGTATGCGCGCGGCTACCGCACCGGCGGCACGGTGCACGTCGTGATCAACAACCAGATCGGCTTCACGACCAGCGACCCGCGCGACAGCCGCTCGTCGCTGTACTGCACCGACGTCGTCAAGATGATCGACGCGCCGGTGCTGCACGTCAACGGCGACGACCCCGAGGCGGTCGTGTTCTGCACCCAGCTCGCGATGGACTACCGCGCCGAGTTCCACAAGGACGTGGTGGTCGACATCGTGTGCTTCCGCAAGCTCGGCCACAACGAGCAGGACACGCCCAGCCTGACGCAGCCGCTGATGTACAAGAAGATCGCGCAGCACCCGGGCACGCGCAAGCTCTACGGGGAGCGGCTGGTGGCCCAGGGCGTGCTGCCCGAGGGCGGGCCCGACGAGATGGTCAAGGCCTACCGCGCGGCGATGGACGAGGGCCGGCATACGGTCGACCCGGTGCTGACCAACTTCAAGAGCAAGTACGCGGTCGACTGGGCGCCCTTCCTCGGCAAGAAGTGGACCGACGCGGCCGACACCGCGCTGCCGCTGGCCGAGGTCCGGCGCCTGGCCGAGCGGGTGACGACGATCCCGGAGAACTTCAAGTTGCACCCGCTGGTGCAGAAGGTCGTCGCCGACCGCGCCGCGATGGGGCGCGGCGAGATCAACGTCGACTGGGGCATGGGCGAGACGCTGGCCTACGCGTCGCTGGTGGCCAGCGGCTACAGCGTGCGGCTGTCGGGCGAGGACGTCGGCCGCGGCACCTTCACCCACCGCCACGCGGTGCTGCACGACCAGAACCGCGAGAAGTTCGACGAAGGGACCTACGTTCCGCTGGAGAACGTCGCCGACAACCAGGCCAAGTTCCGCGTCATCGACTCCATCCTGTCGGAGGAGGCGGTGCTGGGCTTCGAGTACGGCTACGCGTCGGCCGAGCCCAACACGCTGGTGATCTGGGAGGCGCAGTTCGGCGACTTCGTCAACGGCGCGCAGGTCGTGATCGACCAATTCATCGCCTCGGGCGAGGTCAAGTGGGGCCGCGTCAACGGGCTGACGCTGCTGCTGCCGCACGGCTACGAGGGGCAGGGCCCGGAGCACAGCTCGGCGCGCATCGAGCGCTTCATGCAGCTGGCGGCCGACCACAACATGCAGATCTGCCAGCCCACCAGCGCGAGCCAGATCTTCCACCTGCTGCGCCGGCAGATGGTGCGCCAGTACCGCAAGCCGCTGATCGTCTTCACGCCGAAGTCGCTGCTGCGCGCCAAGGACGCGACCTCGCCGCTGTCGGAATTCACCAAGGGCGAGTTCCGCACCGTGATCGGCCCGCAGCGCAGCGAGATCGAGGGCGACAAGGTCAAGCGCGTCATCGTGTGCAGCGGCAAGGTCGCCTACGACCTGCTGCGCCGGCGCGACGAGAAGAAGGCCACCGACGTCGCGATCCTGCGCGTCGAGCAGCTCTACCCCTTCCCGCACAAGGCCTTCGCCGCCGAGATCAAGCGCTTCCCGAATGCGACCGACCTCGTCTGGTGCCAGGACGAGCCGCAGAACCAGGGTGCGTGGTTCTTCATCCAGCACCAGATCCACGAGAACATGCTCGAGGGCCAGCGACTGGGCTATGCCGGGCGTGCCGCGTCGGCGTCGCCGGCGGTCGGCTACGCGCACCTGCACCAGGAGCAGCAGAAGGCGCTGATCGACCAGGCCTTCGGCAAGCTCAAGGGCTTCGTGCTGAGCAAGTGACGGCGGCCCGCGAGCACGCCCCCCAAGACGAACAGACACAGAGAGAACGCGCGATGGCCATCGTGGAAGTCAAGGTGCCGCAGCTGTCCGAATCGGTCGCCGAGGCGACGCTGCTGCAGTGGAAGAAGAAGCCCGGCGAGGCCGTGGCGGCGGACGAGATCCTGATCGAGATCGAGACCGACAAGGTGGTGCTGGAGGTGCCGGCGCCGCAGGCCGGCGTGCTGGCCGAGGTCGTCGTCGACGACGGCGGCACCGTGACCAGCGAGCAGCTGATCGCCCGCATCGATACCGAGGGCAAGGCCGGCGCCGCCGCGCCAGCCCCGGCTGCGGCCACCGCGCCGGCGCCAGCAAAGGCGTCGGCCGCTGGCGGCAAGCCCGACGCGCCCACGGCGGGCGGCGCCAAGGGCGACGTCGCGATGCCGGCGGCGGCCAAGCTGATGGCCGACCATGGCCTGGCGCCGGGCTCGGTGCCCGGCACCGGCAAGGACGGCCGCGTCACCAAGGGCGACGTGCTGGCGGCGGTCGAGGGGGGCGCGAAGGCCTCCGCCGCCCCCGCCGCGGCACCGGCGGCCGCGCCAGCGCCGGCCGCCCCTGTGCGCGCCGCGGCGCCGGCACTGCCGCAGGTGGCCGCGCCGGTGTCGATCAAGCTCGGCGACCGTCCCGAGCAGCGCGTGCCGATGACGCGGCTGCGCGCGCGCGTCGCCGAGCGGCTGCTGCAGTCGCAGCAGTCCAACGCCATCCTGACGACCTTCAACGAGGTCAACATGGCGCCGGTGATGGCGATGCGCAAGAAGTTCCAGGAGCGCTTCGAGAAGGAGCATGGCGTCAAGCTCGGTTTCATGAGCTTCTTCGTCAAGGCCGCGGTCGCGGCGCTGAAGAAATACCCGGTGATCAACGCCAGCGTCGACGGCACCGACATCGTCTACCACGGCTATTTCGACATCGGCATCGCGGTCGGGTCGCCGCGCGGCCTGGTGGTGCCGATCCTGCGCAATGCCGACCAGATGAACTTCGCCGAGATCGAGAAGAAGATCGCCGAGTTCGGCGTCAAGGCCAGGGACGGCAAGCTCTCGCTCGACGAGCTGACCGGCGGCACCTTCTCGATCAGCAACGGCGGCGTGTTCGGCTCGATGCTGTCGACGCCGATCATCAACCCGCCGCAAAGCGCGATCCTGGGCGTGCACGCGACCAAGGACCGCGCGGTGGTCGAGGACGGCCAGATCGTGATCCGGCCGATGAACTACCTCGCGATGAGCTACGACCACCGCATCATCGACGGCCGCGAGGCGGTGCTCGGGCTGGTCGCGATGAAGGAGGCGCTGGAGGATCCGGCGCGGCTGCTGTTCGACATCTGAGCGGCGGCGCCGACGCCTGCACCCCGGTCCCGACCGAACCCCCCGACAGGAGCCTGCCATGGGCCTCGCCGACGAGCTGACCCGGTTGCAGTCGCTGCGCGACAGCGGCGCGCTGAGCGACGACGAGTTCCAGCGCGCCAAGGCGCGCGTGCTCGCCGGCGACGAGCCGGCCCCGGGCATGCGCGAGATCAACCGCCTGCGCCGCAGCCGCAGCGACCGCTGGATCGGCGGCGTCTGCGGCGGGGTGGCGCAGCTCACCGGGGTCGACGCCTGGATCTGGCGCCTGCTGGTCACGCTGCTGGCGCTGTTCGGCGGCACCGGCCTCGTCATCTACCTGCTGCTGTGGATCTTCGTGCCCAGCGAATGACCCGCCGCACCCCTGCCTAGAGTCCCGACCCATGTCCGAACCCAAGACCTTCGACGTCGTCGTCATCGGCGCCGGACCCGGCGGCTACATCGCCGCCATCCGCGCCGCCCAGCTCGGCCTGAACGTCGCCTGCATCGACGACTGGACGAACGACGCCGGCGGCCCGGCGCCGGGCGGCACCTGCACCAACGTCGGCTGCATCCCGAGCAAGGCGCTGCTGCAGTCCAGCGAGCACTACGAGCACGCGGCGAAGCACTTCGGCGAGCACGGCATCGGCGTCGGCAACCTCAGCCTGGACCTGAAGAAGCTGATCGCGCGCAAGGACGGCGTCGTCAGGCAGAACAACGACGGCATCCTGTACCTGTTCAAGAAGAACAAGGTCGCCTTCTTCCACGGCCGCGGGTCCTTCGTCGCGGCGGTCGACGGCGGCTACCAGATCGCGGTCGCCGGCAAAGAGGCGCTCACCCTGGTCGGCAAGCAGGTCGTCGTCGCCACCGGGTCGAGCGCGCGCGCGCTGCCGGGGGTCGACTTCGACGAGGACCGCATCCTCAGCAACGACGGCGCGCTGCGCATCGGGCGCGACGACGGCCAGGTGCCGAAGAAGCTCGGGCTGATCGGGTCGGGGGTGATCGGGCTCGAGATGGGGTCGGTCTGGCGCCGCCTGGGCGCCGAGGTCACGGTGCTCGAGGCGCTGCCGACCTTCCTCGGCGCGGTCGACCAGCAGATCGCGCGCGAGGCGCACAAGGCCTTCGTCAAGCAGGGTCTGAAGATCGAGCTCGGGGTCGAGGTCGGCGAGGTCAAGAAGACCAAGAAGGGGGTCAGCGTCGCCTGGAAGGACGCCAAGGGGCAGGCGCAGACGCTGGACGTCGAGCGCCTGATCGTCTCGATCGGCCGGGTGCCGAATACCGCGGGGCTGAATGCGGCAGCCGTCGGGCTCGAACTCGACGAGCGCGGCGCGATCGTCGTCGACGGCGACTGCCGCACCAGGCTGCCCGGCGTGTGGGCGGTCGGCGACGTCGTGCGCGGCCCGATGCTCGCGCACAAGGCCGAGGAGGAGGGCGTGGCGGTGGCCGAGCGCATCGCCGGCCAGCACGGCCATGTCGACTTCGACCTCGTCCCCTGGGTCATCTACACCAGCCCCGAGATCGCCTGGGTCGGCCGCACCGAGGAGCAGCTGAAGGCGCAAGGGCGCGCCTACAAGGCCGGCAGCTTCCCGTTCATGGCCAACGGCCGCGCGCGCGCGCTCGGCGACACCACCGGGATGGTCAAGTTTCTCGCCGACGCGAAGACCGACGAGATCCTGGGCGTGCACATCGTCGGCCCGCTGGCCAGCGAGCTGATCGCCGAGGCCTGCGTCGCGATGGCGTTTCGCGCCAGCAGCGAGGACATCGCGCGCATCTGCCACGCGCACCCGTCGCTGTCGGAGGCGACGAAGGAGGCGGCGCTGGCGGTCGACAAGCGCACGCTCAATTTCTGACCCCCCCGCGGCGCTGCAGCGGTGGGGGTTCGCGCGCTGTACGAGGCCACGCTCGCCGAGCGCGGCTACCGCGCCGACGACGCGCAGTTGCGCGCGGTCGCCGCGCTCGAGCGCTGCGAGGACGAGTGGATCGCCTACAAGGCGCGGCGCAGCAACGCGCTGACCAAGCTGATCCGCCGCCCGCCGCTGCCGCGCGGCGTCTACCTGTGGGGCGGGGTCGGGCGCGGCAAGAGCTTCCTGATGGACTGCTTCTTCCAGTCCGTCCCGCTGACGCGCAAGACGCGGCTGCACTTCCACGAGTTCATGCGCGAGGTGCATCGCGAGCTGCAGGACCTCAAGGGCACCGCGGACCCGCTGACGGTGCTCGGCCAGCGCATCGCGCGCCGGCACCGGCTGATCTGCTTCGACGAGTTCCACGTCGCCGACGTCACCGACGCGATGATCCTGCACCGGCTGCTGAGCGCGATGTTCGACCATCGCGTCAGCATCGTCACGACCTCCAACTTCCACCCCGACGGGCTGTACCCGAACGGGCTGCACCGCGACCGCATCCTGCCGGCGATCGCGCTGCTGAAGCAGCGGCTGGAGATCGTCGACGTCGACGCCGGCACCGACTACCGGCTGCGCACGCTCGAGCACGTGCGCAGCTACCTGACGCCGCTCGGCCCCGAGGCCGAGGCCGCGCTGGCGCAGGCCTTCGAGGAGCTGCGCGACGCCTGCGACGAGGACGCGGCGCTGCACATCGAGCAGCGCGTGCTGCACGCGAGGCGTCGCGCCGGCGGCGTCGTCTGGTTCGACTTCAGGACGCTGTGCGGCGGGCCGCGGTCGCAGAACGACTACCTCGAGATCGCGTCGCGCTTCCACACCGTGCTGCTGTCGGAGGTGCCGCAGATGCCGCCGCGGCTGGCCAGCGAGGCGAGGCGCTTCACCTGGCTGGTCGATGTGCTGTACGACCGCCGGGTCAAGCTGATCCTGTCGGCCGCGGTGCCGGCCGAGCAGCTCTACACCGAGGGGCCGCTCGCGCACGAGTTCGCGCGCACCGTCTCGCGGCTGCAGGAGATGCAGTCGGCGGCGTACCTGGCCCAGTCGCGACGCGAGGTCGACACCGCGCTCACCTGAAGCGCGCGGCGGCCGGCGGCGGGTCAGGCTGCGCGACAGCCGCATGCCGTGGCGCCCGGGCGCCGGCCTCGGCGGTGCCGTCAGGCGATCGGCTCGATGCGCAGCAGCGCCAGCGACAGGTTGTCGCCGCCGCCGCGCGCACGCTGGCGCGCCTTGCCGACCAGCAGCTCGCTCGCCTCGCGCGGCGCCAGCCCGGCGACGATCGCACCGAGCTCCTTGGGCGTGAAGTAGTGCCACAGGCCGTCGCTGCAGGCGAGCATGGTGTCGCCGGGTGCCAGCGTCCCGACCCGCCAGGGTGCCAGAGGCGGGTCGGCATGCGTGCCCAGGCAGCCCGTCAGCAGGTTGGACTGCGGGTGCGCCGCGGCCTGCTCCGGGCTCAGCTTGCCCTCGTCGATCAGGCGCTGGACGTAGGAGTGATCCGAGGTCCGGCCGAGCATCTCGCTGCCGCGGAAGTGATAGACGCGCGAGTCGCCGGCGTGGATCGCCTCGCAGTGAAGGTCCGGCGTCAGCAGGAAGGCGGCGACCGTGCTGTGCGGCTCCTCGAGCGCGGTGATCGCCGTCAGCTTGATCATCATGTGCGCCTCCTGCACGAGGCGGCGCAGCAAGGCATCCGGGTCGTCGGTCCCGGGGATGAAGGCGTCGAACAGCTGGCGCGCGGTCAGCAGCACCTGGTCGGCCGCCTTGCGGCCCCCGCTCTTGCCGCCCATGCCGTCGGCCAGGACCGCCAGCGCGCAGCCGCTGGTCCGGGGATGCATGAGCACCTGGACCTGGTCCTGCTGATAGGCGCGATCCCCCCGGTGCAGCCCGGTGGCGGCGGCGAGGCGGAAGCGCACACTCATCCTTGGAGACTATAAACTGCGCCAGGGACGGGCCCAGACATGGAACAGAACCTGCACAGCCTTCATCGTCGCCTGATCGAGTTGCGCATCGAGCATGCCGACCTCGACGAGGCGATCGATCGCACCGATGCGGATCCGCTGCACGACGAGTTGTCGATGCGCCGGCTCAAGAAGCGCCGTCTGCTGCTGCGCGACGAGATCGCCCGCCTCGAGCAGTCGCTGCAGCCGCAGGAGCCTGCCTGAGCACGCCGCGAGGGTCGGGCGCTTCGCGCCCGGCCCACCGCGCGGCCACGCTGACGGCGCGGGTCGCCGAGGCGTTCGCCGCCGACGGCGTGCTGGCGCGTCACGCCCCCGGCTACCGGCCGCGCGAGGCGCAGCAGAGGCTGGCCGAGGCGGTCGCCGACGCGGTCACGTCGCGCGGCGCGCTCGTCGCCGAGGCCGGCACCGGGGTCGGCAAGACCTACGCCTACCTGGTACCGTTGCTGCTGGCAGGCGGGCGGGCGCTGGTCAGCACCGCGACCAAGAGCCTGCAGGACCAGCTCTTCCTGCGCGACCTGCCGCGGCTGCGCGATGCGCTGAAGGTCCCGCTGACCCTGGCCCTGCTCAAGGGCCGGGCGAGCTACCTGTGCCTGCACCGGCTCGAGCTCGCGCGCACCGAGGCGCAGCTGCCCGACCGCTGGGCGGTGCGGATGCTGGCGCGGGTCGAGTCCTGGGCCCAGGCCACGCGCAGCGGCGACCTGGCCGAGATCCACGGCCTGGACGAGCGCTCGCCGGTCATCCCGCTGGTCACCAGCACGCGCGACAACTGCCTGGGCGGCGATTGCCCGCGCTTCGCCGACTGCCACCTGATGCGCGCGCGGCGCGAGGCGATGGCGGCCGATCTCGTCGTCGTCAACCACCACCTGTTCTTCGCCGACCTGGCACTGCGCGACAGCGGCGTCGCCGAGCTGCTGCCGACCGTCGATGCCGTGGTCTTCGACGAGGCGCACCAGCTGGTCGATGCCGGCGTGCAGTTTCTCGGCACCGTGCTCGCCACCGCGCAGCTGCTGGACTTCGCGCGCGACCTGCTGGCTGCCGGACTGCGCGACGCGCGCGGGCTGCAGGACTGGGCACAGCTCGCCGGCGGGGTCGAGCACGCGGCGCGCGAGCTGCGGCTGGCCTGCAGCGGCGGCGCGGGGGATCGCGAGGCACGCGCGGCAGGCCGCCATGGCTGGCCCGAGGTCGTCGCCGGCGGCGGCGTCGACGCCGCGCTGGCCGCGCTCGACGCCGCCACGGCGCAGGCGGCCGCGGCGCTCGAGACGGTGGCCGGCAGCGCCGCCGAGCTGGCCCGGCTGGCCGAGCGCGCGGGCGAACTCGGCGCGCTGGCACGGCGCTTCCGGGGCGCGGCGGCCGACGGCCAGGTGCGCTGGGTCGACCTGACGGCGCAGAGCGCGCGGCTGGTCGAGTCGCCGCTGGACGTCCGCGACGTGCTGACCGAGCAGCGCCGCGGCATGCCGCGCGCCTGGATCTTCACCTCGGCGACGCTGGGCGCCGACGAGCGTCTGGGCTGGTTCACCCGCAGCACGGGGCTGGAGGACGCGCGTTGCCTGCGCGTCGACAGCCCCTTCGACTATCCCGTGCAGGCCAGGCTGTGGGTGCCCGCGCGCTGCCCGCTGCCCAGCGACGCCGGGCACCCGGAGGCGGTCGGGCGGCTGGCGGCGCGCTGCGCGCACCGGCTCGGCGGACGGACCTTCGTGCTGACGACGACGCTGCGCGTGCTGCCGCGCATCGCCGAGGCGATCGCGGCCTGGCAGGCGCGCCACGGGGGCGCGCTGGAGGTCCTGGTGCAGGGCAGCGAGCCGCGGCGTGCGCTGCTGCAGCGATTCGGGCACGGCGAGGGCCGGGTGCTGCTCGGGTCGCACAGCTTCTGGGAGGGCATCGACATGCCCGGCGACGCGCTGCAGTGCGTGCTGATCGACAAGCTGCCGTTCCCGCCTCCGGGCGACCCGCTGGTGCAGGCGCGCGTGGCGCGGCTGCAGGCGCAGGGGCAGTCGCCGTTCGACGAGTACTTCGTCGCCGAGGCCGCGGTGTCGCTGAAGCAGGGTGCCGGGCGGCTGATCCGCACCGAGTCCGACCGCGGGCTGCTCGTCGTCTGCGACCCGCGGCTCGTGCGCATGCGCTACGGGGCACGGCTGATCGACGCCTTGCCGCCGATGGGGCGGCTGCACGACGAGGCAGGGGTCGGGGCCTGGCTGGCCGAGCTGGCCGACGGCGCGCGCGCGCTGGGCTGACGGCCCGCCGCCGACGCCGCGTCAGCGCACCGCCGTGGCCACTACCACAGCTGCCACCATGCGCGGTCGGGCGGCCGCATGCCCTCGCGCAGGAAGCGGCTGTCTGGGAAATTGGTCTTCAGCACGCGCCGTGCGTCGTCGGCCAGCGCGGCCAGCTCGAGCCGCTCGTAGCTCAGCGAGAGGATGTACAGCGCCTCCTCGGCCGCGGGCGAGGTCTGGAAGTCGACCACCGCGCGCTGCGCGCGGTTGGCCGCGGCGACGTAGGCGCCGCGGCGCAGGTAGTAGCGTGCCACCGCCAGCTCGTGCTCGGCCAGCGAGTTGACGATGTAGTCCATGCGGACGCGCGCATCGGCGGCATAGCGCGAGTCGGGGAACTGCTCGACGAGCTGCCGGAACGACTGCCAGGATTCCCGCGAGGCCTGCTGGTCGCGCTCGGAAAGGCTCTGCCCGGACAGGCGGCCGAACAGCCCGAGGTTGTCGTTGAAATTGACCAGCCCGCGCAGGTACAGCGCATAGTCCAGCGCCGGGCTCGACGGGTTGAACCTGACGAAGCGGTCCAGCGTCGCGACCGCGGCGTCGCGCTCGCCCTGGCGCCACTGCACGTAGGCCAGTTCGAGCTGCGCCTGCTGCGTCAGCAGCGTGCTGCCTCCCAGCGCCTCGACGCGGTTGAGCTTCTTGATCGCCGCATCCCAGGCGCCCGAGGCCATGTCGTCCTTGGCGTCGCGGAAGACCGCCTCCGGGTCGTCCGCGCGCGCCGCGGGTGCCGAGCCGCAGCCGGCCATCCCGGCCGCGGCGAGCGCCATGGCGGCGGCGAAGGCGGGTGCGAGCAGGCGTCGCAGGCAAGGGTGTCGCATCGTCGCTGGCAGCCGGGCGCTGCTCGGGGAAAATCGAGCCGTGGATTATAGGAAGCCCCCTCGCGCGCCCCGGATCGTCGAGCCGGCTGCCGCCGAGCCCGTCGACGACGCCGAAGACGGCGACCCCGCCGGGGCCGCCGACGCCGCGGGCGAGCGGCGCGAGCACGACGTCGGCGCCGCCGAGCACGGGCAGCGCGTCGACAGGCTGCTGGTGACGATGGCGCCCGAGTTCTCGCGCACCCACCTGCAGTCGCTGGTCGCACGCGGCCTGGTCGCGGTCGACGGCGCGCCGGTTCGCCAAGCGTCGCGCCGCGTGCGCGCGGGGCAGCGGATCGCCGTCGGGCTCGTGCCGACCGAGGAGAGCCTGGCGTTCCGGCCGCAGGCCATGCCGATCACGGTGCTGTACGAGGACGATGCGCTGCTGGTGCTCGACAAGCCCGCCGGGCTGGTCGTCCACCCGGCGGCGGGAAACTGGTCGGGGACGCTGCTCAACGGCCTGCTCGCACGCCACCCCGGTGCCGAGCGGCTGCCGCGCGCCGGCATCGTCCACCGGCTCGACAAGGACACCTCGGGCGTGATGGTCGTCGGCAAGAGCTTGCCGGCGGTGACGGCGCTCGCGCGGGCGATCGCCGAGCGGCGCGTGCAGCGACGCTACCTGGCGATCGCGCACGGCGAGCTGCGCGAGCCGGCGCTGCGCATCGACGCGCCGATCGGCCGCGACCCGGTCTCGCGCGTTCGCATGGCCGTCGTCGCAGGCGGCAAGCCTGCCCGCACCGACGTGGCGCGCGTCGCGGCCCGCGACGGTTGCAGCGCGCTGGCCTGCACGCTGCACACCGGCCGCACGCACCAGATCAGGGTCCACCTGGCGTCGCGGGGCCACCCGCTGGTGGCCGATGCGCTGTACGGCGGGCGACCTGCGCTCGGGATGACGCGGCAGGCGCTGCACGCGCTGAGGCTGGAGCTGCCGCATCCCGACGACGGTCGCGTGCTGGGCATCGACTGCGCACCGCCTGCGGACTTCGCGCGCGCCTGGGAGTCGGTCGCCGGTCAGGCCGCGGCCTGGCCCGGCGCGGCGGACGACGGTCGTCGGTCGCCCCGGGCCGCATCCAGTACGACTACAATGCGTCACTGACCGCGGTTCCCACCCATCGCGCCACCGGCCATCGCGCACGCGCCGCCGGCTCTTGACGCCGGCCCCGACGGGCCCGCTTCGGGGAACCGCCCGACCACCGCAGCCCGCCCCTGCCGCCGCCGAGGCCGCCGGGGCGACGGACCCCGGAGAGACCGCGCCGATCGATCGGCGTCGCCGGCGGCCAGCTTGCCGCCCGGCACCTGCCAAGCCTGCCATGACACCAACGGATGCCAAACGCGTCCTCGAGGCCGCGCTCCTCTGCGCGCCCCAGCCGCTGCCCTTGCGCGAGCTCGCGCTGCTGTTCGACGAGCAGGTCGGCGCCGACACGCTGCGCACGCTGCTCGACGAGCTGGCGGCGGACTGGCGCGGCCGCGGGGTCGAGCTGGTGACGCTGGCGTCGGGCTGGCGCTTCCAGACGCGGCCCGAGATGCGGCCCTTCCTCGACCGCCTCAACCCGGAGAAGCCGCCGCGCTATTCGCGCGCCGTGCTCGAGACGCTGGCGATCGTCGCCTACCGCCAGCCGGTGACGCGCGGCGACATCGAGGACATCCGCGGTGTGGCCGTCGGCAGCCAGATCGTCAAGCAGCTCGAGGACAGGGGCTGGATCGAGGTCATCGGCTACCGCGAGACGCCCGGGCGTCCGGCGTTGGTCGCGACGACGCGCCAGTTCCTCGACGACCTCGGCCTGGCCAGCCTTGCCGACCTGCCTCCGATCGAGGGCGGCGTGCCGGCGGCCGATCCCACAGGCGCCGCCGCGGACGCCGCGGCGCAGCCCGAGCTCGACCTGGCACCCGCCGCCCACGAGGCGACGGGGCAGGACGACGTCGCCGCCGACGATCAGGACGGCGCCAGCTCCCTCGCGTCGCCGGGCCTGCCCGGCACGCCCTTCCTCGCCGAGAACCCCTCAGCCGAAGAACCACGTCCATGAATACCAGCGACGCCGAAACCCCGGGCCCCGACACCGGCGCGGACATCCCCACCGAGGCGAAGCCCAGGCGACGCCGTGCGCCCCGCGCTGCCGACGAGGTCGTGGCGTCGCCGGCTGCGGCCGTTGCGGCGGGAGCCGAGGCGTCCGTGGCCGCGGCGTCGCCCGCCGCGGTGGTGGCCGCGCCCCTGGCCGCCGGCGCCGCGCCGGTCGCCACGGGCGGCGACGCGGACGCCGGCGCTGGGGCCGAGGACGCCTGCAGGCGAGGGCGACGCCGAGGGAAGCCCCAGCCGGCGCGGACGCAACCGGCGGCGCGGTCGCCGGCGCAGCGATCGCGATGGCGACCGCAGCGCGGAGGGCAGCGTGCCGCCGGCAGCCCCGGCACTGGCCGACGAGCGATTCGCCGAGGTCGTCTCGGGCCTGTTCGACACCGCGACCGAGCCGTCGGCCGGCGACGCTGCGCCGGTCCACGACGACGAGGCTGAGGCTGGCTCGGGCGATCGCGATGAGGGAGGGTCGCCGCCGGAGACGGCAGGCGCCGCGACCGGCGCCCCCGCCACGGTGGCCGACCAGGACGCCGCCTCGGGCACGACGCCGGCATCGGCTGAAGACGCCGAGCCGACCGCTGCGGGCGCCGACGACCAGGTGGCGGCGTCCCCGGACGACTCCGGCGCCTCGGCGGCCTCCGACGCCGCGGGCGCGGCGCGGCGTGTCCTCGCGCCCGAGCCCGACGCGCCCAAGCTGCACAAGCTGCTCGCGCAGGCCGGTGCCGGCTCGCGGCGCGACCTGGAGCAGATGATCGCCGACGGCCGCGTGACGGTGAACGGCCAGGCGGCGCACACCGGCCAGCGCGTCTCGTTCGGCGACCGCATCGCCATCGACGGCAAGCCGGTGCGGGTGCGCATCGCGCCGCCGCGGGCGCGCGTGCTGGCCTACCACAAGCCGGCGGGCGAGGTCGTCACCCACGACGACCCGCAGCAGCGTCCGACCGTCTTCCGCAGCCTGCCGCGGCTGGCGCAGGGCAAGTGGCAGTCGGTCGGGCGGCTGGACCTCAATACCGAGGGGCTGCTGCTGTTCACCAACTCGGGCGACCTGGCCAACCAGCTGATGCACCCGCGCTTCGGCGTCGAGCGCGAGTACGCCGTGCGCTCGCTCGGCGAGCTGACCGACGAGCAGCGCCAGAGCCTGCTCGACGGCGTCGAGATCGACGGCCAGCGCGCCGCGTTCAAGCGCATCGAGGACGGTGGCGGGGAGGGGGTCAACCGCTGGTACCGTGTCGTCATCGCCGAGGGGCGCAACCGCGAGGTGCGGCGCATGTTCGAGGCCGTCGGCCACGCGGTCAGCCGCCTGATCCGCATCCGCTACGGTTCGGTCGTGCTGCCGCGCGGGCTTCGTCGTGGCGTGTGGGTCGACCTCGGCGACGACGACGTGCGGGCGCTGCGGCGCCAGGCCGGTGGCGCCGAGGCGGCACCGCGGCGCGACGCCGGCGCGGAAGGCGGCGACGGCGCACAGGCGGGCAAGCGCGGCCGCCGCGCGAAGGGCGGCAAGCCTGAGCGCAACGGCCCCGACGCACGTGCGCCTCGGCCCCAGCGCGAAGGCGGTGGCCCGCGCGGACCGAACCAGCCCGATCCGATGCGCCAGACCTTCGACCGTTCGCGCCCGCCGCCGCAGCGCGCCGAGCCGAGGGTGGCCGACCTGGACGAGGACGATGGCGATTTCCGTGGCCCGATCCCGGACCCGCTGCGCCAGACCTTCGACCGCACGCGCGTGCAGACCCGGCGCGCGGCGCCGCGCGTGGCCGAGTTCGACGAGGACGGCGAGGAGATCCGCGGCCCCATCCCCAACCCGCTGCAGCAGACCTTCGACAAGCGCTTCCTGCAAAGGCCCGGGCCGCTGGGCGGCCGCAAGCAGGGCGGGGGTGGCGGGCCGCGCGAGCCCGACCCGATGCAGACCTCGGTCGGCTACATCGGCGCCGACGCGTTCGTCCGCAAGTTCGCCGGCGGCGGCAAGCACGGCGGCAAGAAGGGCCCCAAGCATGGGCCCAAGCGTCGCTGACCGGCGCCGGCCTGCCTGGCGTCCGACGCTAAAATCGATTTTTTTGCCAAGTCCTTGATTCAGGAGAGCTTTTCATGGCCGTTGAACGTACCCTGTCGATCATCAAGCCCGATGCCGTGGCGAAGAACGTGATCGGGCAGATCCTCAGCCGCTTCGAGGCCGCCGGGCTGAAGATCGTCGCGGCGCGGATGGCGCAGCTGTCGCGCGCCGAGGCCGAGGGTTTCTACGCGGTGCACAAGGAGCGTCCGTTCTTTGCCGACCTGGTGAAATTCATGACCTCGGGCCCGGTGATGATCCAGGTCCTCGAGGGCGAGGGCGCGATCGCGAAGAACCGCGAGCTGATGGGGGCCACCGACCCGAAGAAGGCCGGCAAGGGCACGATCCGCGCCGATTTCGCCGAGAGCATCGACGCCAACGCGGTGCACGGCTCGGATGCGCCGGAGACGGCCGCGGTCGAGATCGCGTATTTCTTCCCGGCGCTGGCCATCCACAGCCGCTGAGCACGGACGGCGGCGCGGGCCACGGCATGGCGGTCGACCTGCTCGACTTCGACCTCGAGGGGCTGGCTGCCTTTTGCGAAGGCCTGGGCGAGAAGCGCTTCCGCGCCGTCCAGCTGTTCCGCTGGATCCACCAGAAGGGGGCGTCGGACTTCGACGCCATGAGCGACCTGGCGAAGTCGCTGCGCACGCGCCTGGCCGGCGACGCCGCGATCGGTGCGCTGCCCGTGATCAGCGAGCAGGCCTCGGCCGACGGCACCGTCAAGTGGCTGTTCGACGTCGGCGGCGGCAACGCGGTCGAGGCCGTCTTCATCCCCGAGGACGATCGCGGCACGCTGTGCGTGTCGTCGCAGGCCGGCTGCGCGGTCGGCTGCCGCTTCTGCTCGACCGGCCACCAGGGCTTCAGCCGCAACCTGCGCACCGGCGAGATCGTCGCCCAGCTCTGGCACGCGGAGCACCGGCTGCGCGCACGCCGCGCGACCGCGGGAGCCGATGCGGGCCCGGGCGGGGCGCCGCTTCGCATGGTCGACAACGTCGTCATGATGGGCATGGGCGAGCCGCTGCAGAACTACGGCGCGCTCGTGCCGGCGTTGCGCACGATGCTCGACGACCACGGCTACGGCTTGTCGCGCCGGCGCGTGACGGTGTCCACCAGCGGCGTCGTGCCGATGATCGAGCGGCTGCGCGAGGACTGCCCGGTGGCGCTCGCGGTCTCGCTGCACGCCCCCGACGACGCGCTGCGCGACATGCTGGTGCCGCTGAACCGCAAGTACCCGATCGCCGAGCTGATGGCCGCCTGCCGCGCCTACCTGCCCGTGGCGCCGCGCGACTTCGTCATGTTCGAGTACTGCATGCTCGACGGCGTCAACGACGCCGACGCCCAGGCGCGCGCACTGGTCGATCTCGTACGGCGCGAGCGCGTGCCGTGCAAGTTCAACCTGATCCCGTTCAACCCCTTCCCCGGATCGGGGCTGGAGCGCTCGCCGCCCGAACGGGTCAGGGCGTTCCAGCGCATCCTGCTCGACGCCGGGTTCGTGGCGACGGTCCGGCGCACGCGCGGCGACGATATCGACGCCGCCTGCGGGCAGCTCGCCGGTGAGGTGCGGGACCGCACCGGGGCGCAGGCGCGGCTCGCGCGGCGTCGCACCATCCCGTTGCACCCCCAGAACGTCGCAAGGAGCCTGCGATGAGCCTGCCGCGCCCGGACGGGCCTCTTCCGGCTGCCCTCGTCGCATCCTGCCGGCGCGCCCGGCGCGGCCCGACCGGCCGGGCCCTGTCCGGGCTCGGGGCGGCGCTGGCGATCGCCGCGGCGATGGGGTTGGCGGGCTGTGCGGCGCCGCCGCCGCAGGACATCCGCACCGCGTCCGACATGACCGACGCCGACCGCATCGCGCGGTTGCGGCTCGAGCTGGCATCCGGCTACTTCAGCCGCGGGCAGCTCGAGACTGCGCTCGACGAGGTCAAGCGGGCGCTGGCGGCGCGCCCCGATCTTGCTGCCGGCTACAACCTGCGTGCGCTGATCTACGCCAGCCTGGGCGAGCACGCGCTGGCCGACGAGAGCTTCCGCCGCGCGCTGCAACTCGACCCGCGGGACGCCGACACGCTGCACAACCACGGCTGGTACCTCTGCCAGCGCCAGCGCTACGACGAGGCCGAGCAGCGCTTCGACGCCGCGCTGGCGCTGCCGCAATACCGCCAGGGCCCGCGCACGCTGCTGGCCAAGGGGCTTTGCCAGGCGCGCGCCGGCCGCCTCGACGAGGCCGAGGCGACGATGACGCGCGCGTACGAGCTGGACCCGGGGAGCCCGGCGGCGGCGTTCGCGCTCGGCGAGCTGCTGTTCCGCCGCGGCGAGTACGAGCGTGCGCGCTTCTACCTGCGACGTGTCAATTCGCAGCCGGCGACCAGCAATGCGCAGTCGCTGTGGCTGGCGGCGCGCATCGAGAACCGGCTCGGCAACGAGGCCGGCGTGCGGGCGCTGGGTGACGAACTGCGCGAGCGCTTCCCGCGCAGCCCCGAGGCCCTGCGGATGGACAAGAGGGCCTTCGATGACTGAGCCCGGGCGCGAGGCCAGCGCGTCGCCGGTCGGCGACGCGGCTGCGTCGTCGCCGGGTGCGCAGCTTCGACGCTGGCGCGAGGCGCAGGGCCTGCACGTCGCAATGCTCGCCGCGTCGCTGAAGGTGCCGCCGCAGCGTCTCGAGGCGCTGGAGGCCGACCGCTGGGACGCGCTCCCCGATCCGGCATTCACGCGCGCGCTGGCGCAAAGCGTGTGCCGGGCGCTCAAGCGCGACCCGGCACCGGTGCTCGCGGGCCTGCCCAGACCCGACGGCAGCCGGCTCGAGCAGGTCGCCGGGGGGGTCAACGCGCCGTTTCGTGATCGACCCGGTTCCGTCGAACCGGGAATGGGGCAGGCGTTGCGTCGGCCCGCCGTGTGGGTTGTCGTCGTGCTGCTGCTGGCCGCGCTGGCGGTCTTGTTCTGGCCCGCGCGGCTGAACGATGTGTCGGCTCCCCCGCCGCTGGCCACCGACCGCGCGGCACCCGGTGTCGCTGCACAGGACGCTGGCGCCGACGCGGCTGGGGCGGCGGAGCCTGGTGCCGACCCCTCGGCGCCGGTGGCGGCGTCCCCCTCTCAGGACGCTGCCGCGCCGGCCGCCGATGCGCTCGTGGTGCCGACGGCCGAGTCCGCCGGTGCGGCCGCGACGGACCGCACCGCGGGAGCGCCCGGGGCGGGCGATGATGACGTCGCTCCAGCCGAGGCGGCCGCGCGCGACGACGGCTCCCCCGGCGCCGCGGCGTCGACGGCATCGACGGCGGTACTGGGACTGCGCGCGAGCGCCGAGTCGTGGATCGAGGTCCGCGACGCCGGCGACCGCATCGTCGTGTCGCGTACGCTGCGCGCCGGCGAGTCGATCGCGATCGACGTCGAGCCGCCGCTGCGGCTGACGATCGGCAACGCGACGGCGACCTCGCTGAGCCTGCGCGGCGAGCCGGTCGACCTCGGCCCCTACCTGCGCGGCAACGTCGCCCGCATCCAGCTGCCATGAACGCACCCGACGCCATGCCCTCCCTGCCCGCGCGCTCGCCGCTCGAGGCCGTCGACGCCGCCGCCGCGCCGGGCGCCATCGAGCTCGCCGCGCCGGCGCCGCGCCGCTCGCGCCAGGCGCGCGTGGTCTGGGGCCGCCGCATCGTTACCGTCGGCGGCGACGCCCCGGTGCGGGTGCAGTCGATGACGAATACCGACACCACCGACGTCATCGGCACCGCGATCCAGGTCAAGGAGCTCGCGCTGGCCGGCTCGGAGCTGGTGCGCATCACCGTCAACACGCCCGAGGCGGCCGACGCCGTGCCGCACATCCGCGACCAGCTCGACCGCATGGGGGTCGACGTGCCGCTGGTGGGCGACTTCCACTACAACGGCCACCGCCTGCTGACCGACCACCCGGCGATGGCCCGGGCGCTGTCCAAGTACCGCATCAACCCCGGCAACGTCGGCAAGGGCGACAAGCGCGACCGCCAGTTCGCGCAGATGATCGAGGCCGCGATCCGCCATGACCGCCCGGTGCGCATCGGCGTCAACTGGGGCAGCCTGGACCAGGAGCTGCTCGCCGCGCTGATGGACGACAACGCGCGGCGTGCCGAGCCCTGGGACGCCAAGCAGGTGATGGTGCAGGCGCTGGTGCGCTCGGCGCTGTCGTCGGCGTCGTACGCGCGCGAGCTCGGCATGGACGCCGACCAGATCATCATCAGCTGCAAGGTCAGCGGGGTGCAGGACCTGATCTCGGTCTACCGGGCGCTGGCCGCGCGCTCGGACTATGCGCTGCACCTCGGGCTGACCGAGGCCGGGATGGGGACCAAGGGCACGGTCGCCTCCAGCGTCGCGCTGGCGGTGCTGCTGCAGGAGGGGATCGGCGACACGATCCGCGTCAGCCTGACGCCGCAGCCCGGCGAGCCGCGCACGCAGGAGGTCGTGGTCGCGCTGGAGATCCTGCAGGCGCTGGGGCTGCGCCGCTTCAACCCCAGCGTCACCGCCTGTCCCGGCTGCGGCCGCACGACCAGCACCACGTTCCAGGAGCTGGCCAAGCAGATCGACGACTTCCTGCGCGCCCAGATGCCGCTGTGGAAGAGCCGCTACCCGGGCGTCGAGACGCTCAGGGTCGCGGTCATGGGCTGCATCGTCAACGGCCCGGGCGAGAGCAAGCACGCCGACATCGGCATCAGCCTGCCCGGCACCGGCGAGGCGCCGGCGGCGCCGGTCTTCATCGACGGCGTCAAGGCGCTGACGCTGCGCGGCGACGGCATCGCGCAGGAATTCCACAAGCTCGTCGAGGCCTATATCGAGCGCCGCTTCGGCGCCGCCGCGCGCGACTGACTTCAACCGGGCTCGCCCGCCGTGCGCGCCCCATCCTGCATCCCATGTCCGAATCGACCCGTGCCCCGACGCTGGACCGCTCGCCGCTGAAGGCGGTCAAGGGCATGAACGATATCCTGCCGCCGGCGTCGGCGCGCTGGGCCTGGCTCGAGGCGCGCGTGCGCGACCTCATGCGCCGCTACGCCTATCAGGAGGTGCGCACGCCGATCGTCGAGCCGACGCCGCTGTTCGTGCGCGGGCTGGGCGAGGTGACCGACATCGTCGAGAAGGAGATGTATTCCTTCGTCGACAGCCTCAACGGCGATGCGCTGTCGCTGCGGCCGGAGGCCACCGCCGGCGTCGTGCGGGCGGCGATCGAGCATGCGCTGCTGCACGACGGCGGCAAGCGGCTGTTCTACCTCGGGCCGATGTTCCGCCACGAGCGGCCGCAGCGCGGGCGCTACCGGCAGTTCCACCAGGTCGGCGTCGAGGCGCTCGGTTTTGCCGGCCCGGACGTCGACGCCGAGGTCATCCTGATGGCGCGCGCGCTGTGGCAGGACCTGGGGCTGGCGGACCTGCGGCTGGAGATCAACAGCCTGGGCCAGCCGGACGAGCGGCGCGCACACCGCGCGGCGCTGGTCGCGCACTTCGAGGCCCACCGCGAGCTGCTCGACGCCGACGCGCTGCGCCGGCTGCACAGCAACCCGCTGCGCATCCTGGACACCAAGAATCCGGCGATGCAGCCGCTGGTCGAGGCCGCGCCCAAGCTGATCGACTACCTCGGCGAGGCGTCGCTGGCGCACCTGGACGCGGTGCGCGCGGTGCTCGACGCCGTCGGCCAGCCTTACCGCATCAACCCGCGGCTGGTGCGCGGGATGGACTACTACAACCTGACCGTCTTCGAGTGGGTCACCGACCGCCTCGGCGCGCAGGGCACGGTCTGCGGCGGCGGCCGCTACGACGGGCTGGTCGAGATGGTCGGCGGCAAGCCGGCGCCGGCGGTCGGCTGGGCGCTGGGCGTGGAGCGCGTGCTGGACCTGTTGCAGCACGATGGCGTCGAGGTCCCGGCCGAGCGGCCCGACGTCTATGCGATCGTCCCCGACGCCGGAGCGCTCGCGCCGGCGACGCGCGTGGCGGAGACCTTGCGCGCCGCCGGTGTCGCGGTGCAGCTGCACGCCGGTGGTGGCAGCATGAAATCGCAGTTCCGGCGCGCCGACGCGTCGGGCGCACGCTGGGCGCTGATCTTCGGCGCCGACGAGCTCGCGCGCGGCGAGGTCGCGGTCAAGCCGCTGCGCGATGCGACCGCGGCGCAGACCACGCGCGCGCTGGCCGATGCCGCCGCCTGGGCGCTGACGCTGCGCGACGCATAATCGCCCGCCGCATCGCCCGCGCGGCGGCGGCCCACCCCGACCCGAGCACCCATGGCCACATCCCTGGACCTGCAGGAGCAGGAGCAAGTCGACGCCCTGAAGGCGTTCTGGAAGCAGTACGGCAACCTGATCACCTGGGTGCTGACGCTGGCGCTGGCCGCCTTCGCGGCCTGGAACGGCTGGCAGTGGTACGAGCGCGACCAGGCCGCCAAGGCCGGCGCGATCTACGACGAGCTCGACCGCGCCGTGCAGGCCGGCGACGCGCAACGGGCCGCGCGCGCCTTCGGCGACCTGCGCGATCGCCACGCTGGCAGCACCTTCGCCGCGCACGGCGCCCTGCTGGTGGCGAAGCTGCAGGCCGACGAGGGTCAGGCCGACGCGGCGCGCGCGAGCCTGGCCTGGGTCGTCGGCGAAGCCGGCGACGAGGCCTTGCGCGCGGTGGCACGGCTGCGGCTGGCGGGCTTGCTGATCGAGGCGGGCGACCACGGCGCGGCGCTCGAGCATCTCGCCGCGATCGGTGACCCGGCGTTCGCCCCGCTGGCGGCGGACCGCCGCGGCGATGCGCTGATGGCGCAGGGCAAGGCCGCCGAGGCGCGCACCGCGTGGGAGGCGGCCTGGGCCGGGATGGACGAGCGGCTGGACTACCGGCGCCTGGTCGAGGCCAAGCTGGCGGCGATCGGTGCCGCACCGGCGGCGTCGGCCCCGCCGGCGGCCGAGGGGGCGGCACGATGACGCTCCGCGAGCAGGGGCCGGATGGCGCCGGCGGGGCCGCGGGCGGTCGGCGCCCGGTCAGGCGGCTCGAGCGGCTCGCCGCGGCGCTGGCGCTGGTCGTGGCCGCGGGCTGCTCGTCGACCGACAAGCCGCGGCCGACGCCGCTGGCACCGGCACCGCAGGCGATCGCGGGCGGCCTCGCGTGGCGCGCGTCGCTCGGCGCGGTCGACTTCCCGCTCGGGCTGGTGGTGGCGGCCGACCGCGTCGTCGCCGCCGGCGGCCAGGGCGCGGTGGTCGCGCTGGACGCCGGCAGCGGCGACGAGGTCTGGCGCGCCGACGTCGGCGCGCGCATCGCGGCCGGGGTCGGCAGCGACGGCCGCTTCGCCGCCGTCGTCACGCGTGGCAACGAGCTCGTCGTCCTCGACGAGGGCCGGCCGGCGTGGCGCGTGCGACTGCCCGGGCCCGTGCTGACCGCGCCGCTGGTGGCCGGCGAGCGCGTCTTCGTGCTGCGCGTGGACCGCGCGGTGATGGCCTTCGACGTCCTCGACGGCAGGCCGCTGTGGATCCACGAGCGCCCCGGCGAGCCGCTGACGCTGGCGCAATCGGGGCTGATCACGGCCTTCGGCGATACGCTGCTGGTCGGCCAGGGGCCGCGGCTGGTGGCGCTCGATCCGCTGCGCGGCTCGCTGCGCTGGCAGGCCGCGGTGGCGTCGCCGCGCGGCACGAACGAGGTCGAGCGACTCGCCGACCTGGTCGGTCCGGCGACGCGCGTCGGCGAACTGGTCTGCGCGCGCGCGTTCCAGAGCGCGGTCGGCTGCGTCGATGCCGCGCGCGGCGCGCTGCGCTGGAGCCGCCCGGCGTCGGGTGCGCAGGCGCTGGGCGGCGATGCGGAGCTGGTCGTCGGCGCCGACGCCAACAGCCGGCTGGCGGCCTGGCGCACGCCCAGCGGCGAGCCGGCGTGGACCCACGACGGCCTGCTGCACCGCCAGCTCTCGGGAACGCTGGTGGCCGGCGCGGTCGTCGTGGTCGGCGACCTGGAGGGCCAGGTGCACTTCCTCGGGCGCGAGGACGGCCGTGCGCTGCTGCGGCTGCCGACCGACGGCACGCCGGTGGTCGGCACGCCGGTGCTCGCCGGCACGACGGTGATCGTGGCCACGCGCGGCGGCGGGCTGTTCGCCTTCCGCCCGCAGTAGCGGCGCCCCGGGCACCGGCGATGAAACCGGTCCTCGCGCTCGTCGGCCGACCCAACGTCGGCAAGTCGACGCTGTTCAACCGCATCACGAAGACGCGCGACGCGATCGTCGCCGACTTCGCCGGGCTGACCCGCGACCGCCACTACGGCGACGCGCGGCTGGGCGGGCGCACGTTCATCGTCGTCGACACCGGCGGCTTCGAACCGAGCGCGGCCGACGGCATCGTGCAGCGCATGGCCGCGCAGACGCGGCAGGCGGTGGCCGAGGCCGACGCGGTCGTCTTCGTCGTCGACGTGCGCGCCGGGCTGTCGGCGCAGGACCACGAGATCGCCGACGAGCTGCGCCGTGGCGGCAAGCGCGTGGTGCTGGCGGTCAACAAGGCCGAGGGCATGCTCGCCGGCCCGCAGCTGGCGGAGTTCCACGAGCTGGGCATCGGCGAACCGCACCCGATCTCGGCGGCGCACGGGCAGGGCATCCGCAGCCTGCTGGAGGCGGCGCTCGAAGGGTTGGGGACCGACGAGGAGGCCGGCGACGACGAGGCCGAGGCCGGCAGTGCCGAGCGGCCGATCCGGCTCGCTGTCGCCGGCCGCCCGAACGTCGGCAAGTCGACGCTGATCAACGCCTGGCTGGGCGAGGAGCGTCTGGTGGCCTTCGACCAGCCCGGCACGACGCGCGACGCGATCCGGGTGCCGCTGGAGCGCGCCGGCCAGCGCTACGAGCTGGTCGACACCGCCGGCCTCAGGCGCAAGGGACGCGTCTTCGAGTCGATCGAGAAATTCTCGGTCGTCAAGACGCTGCAGGCGATCGCCGATGCGAACGTCGTCGTGCTGCTGCTCGACGCCACCCAGGGCGTCAGCGAGCAGGACGCGCACATCGCTGGCTACATCCTCGAGTCGGGGCGCGCGGTCGTGGTCGCGGTCAACAAGTGGGACGCGGTCGACGACTACCAGCGCCAGCTCACGCTGCGCTCGATCGAGCAGAGGCTCGCGTTCATGCGCTTCGCCCCGGTGCTGCACATCTCGGCGCTGAAGCGCCGCGGCCTGGGCCCGCTGTGGAAGGCGATCGCGCAGGCCTGGGCGGCGGCCACGCGCAAGCTGCCCACGCCGCAGCTGACGCGGCTGATCCACGACGCGGTCCAGCACCAGCCGCCGCGGCGCGCCGGGCGCTTCCGGCCCAAGCTGCGCTACGCGCACCAGGGCGGGATGAATCCCCCCATCGTCGTCGTCCACGGCAGTTCGCTCGAGCATGTGACCGACGCCTACCGGCGCTACCTCGAGGGTCGGCTGCGCGAGCACTTCGACCTTGCCGGCACGCCGCTGCGGGTGGAGATGCGCAGCGCGGCGAATCCCTTCGACGACCGCCAGGATTGAGGCTGCCGGACGGGTCCGGCCCGGGGTGCCGGGCCGCCGTGGCCGGCCGCGCCGCCTGGCCGGTCCCACGCCGGCGCGCCGTGCGGATTGGCCGTGCCGGAACGTGGGCGGGGAACCCTGTGATAACGTGCGTGTCTGACCCGAAACCCCGTCAGTCCGGTGCCGTGCTTGGCCGGCGTTGGCGGGGCCATACCGGGCGAGGCCGTCGGCAACGGCCGGTTTCTTCAACACGGAGCATATCGTGAGCAACAAAGGCCAACTTCTGCAGGACCCCTTCTTGAACCTGCTGCGCAAGGAGCATGTCCCCGTCTCGATCTACCTGGTCAACGGGATCAAGCTGCAAGGCCACATCGAGTCCTTCGACCAGTACGTCGTGCTGCTGCGCAACACGGTGACGCAGATGGTCTACAAGCACGCGATCTCGACCGTCGTGCCCGGGCGCGCGGTCGCCTTCCACCCCAACGAGCCGCAGGCTGCCGGCTGAGCGTGTCGCGGCCGCCAGCCTCCGGGCCCACCGACCCCTTGACGCGGACACCCGACCGCGACGGCGCCGGCGCGACGCGCGCGGTGCTGGTCGGCGTCGACCTCGGCGCCGGCCAGCCCTTCGACGCGACGCTGGACGAGCTCGCGCTGCTGGCCGAGTCAGCCGGCGACCTGCCGGTGGCGCGCGTCATCGCGCGCCGGCGCGCGCCCGACGCGGCGCTGTTCGTCGGCAGCGGCAAGGCCGACGAGATCCGCTCGCTGGTCCTGGCCAGCGGGGCGCATGGGGTCATCTTCGACCAGACCTTGTCGCCGGCCCAGCAGCGCAACCTCGAGCGTCACCTCGGCGTGCCGGTGGCCGACCGCACCTCGCTGATCCTGGACATCTTCGCCGACCGCGCCAAGAGCCACGAGGGCAAGCTCCAGGTCGAGCTCGCCCGTCTGCAGTACATGGCGACCCGTCTGGTGCGGCGCTGGTCGCACCTGGAACGCCAGCAAGGCGGCATCGGCACCCGGGGCGGCCCGGGCGAGGCGCAGATCGAGCTCGACCGGCGCATGATCGGCGACCGCATCAAGTCGGTGCAGGCGCGGCTCGAGAAGGTCAAGCGCCAGCGCGGCACCCAGCGCCGCCAGCGCGAGCGGCGCGGCGTCTTTCGCGTCTCGCTCGTCGGCTACACCAATGCCGGCAAGTCGACCCTGTTCAACGCGCTGGTCAAGGCGCGCGCGTATGCCGCCGACCAGCTGTTCGCGACCCTGGACACGACGACGCGCCAGCTGTGGCTGCCCGAGGCCGGGCAGGCGGTGACGCTGTCCGACACGGTGGGCTTCATCCGCGACCTGCCGCACAGGCTGGTCGAGGCCTTCGAGGCCACGCTGCAGGAGGCGGCCGAGGCCGACCTGCTGCTGCACGTGATGGATGTCGCCAGCCCGCAGCAGCCCGAGCAGCAGGCCGAGGTGCAGCGGGTGCTGGCCGAGATCGGCGCCGGCGACATCCCGCAGATCTGGGTCGCCAACAAGTGCGACCTGCTCGAACCCGACCAGCGGCCGCGCCTCGATGCCGACTGGGTGCTCGCCGAAGGCGGCCGGCGCCACCGGCGCGTCTTCGTCAGCGCGCTTGCCGGCCAGGGGCTGGACACGCTGCGCTCGGCGATCGCCCAGGCCGTCGTCGACCAGGCCGCGGCGCGCGCGGCCGCCGTCCCCGCCACCCCTTCGATCCTGGATGCCTCCGCCGACCATGTCTGAGCTGCCCCCCCCGAGTTTCGGCGCCCGGTTGCGCGAGCTCGCGCGCGCCGCGCGCGCGCTGCTTTCAGGGCTGATGCGGCGCGGTGCACCGACGCACGAGCGTACGGTGCGGCACGGCGCCGCCGACGCGAGCGGATCGGTCGTCTGGATGGCCGGCAACCGCAACGACGGGCCGCCCGACCTGGACGAGCTGTGGCGCGACTTCAACCGCAAGCTCGGCGGCCTGTTCGGCAACCGCGGCGGCGGACGTCGCGGCGGGTTCGGCGGCGGGCGCGGCGACGACGGTGGCAACGGCGCAGGCGGCGGGCCGTCGTTCCAGCCCGACATGAAGAGTGCGGGGATAGGCGCCGGGCTGATCGCCGGCGTGCTGGCCGTGCTGTGGCTGGGCAGTGGCTTCTTCATCGTGCAGGAAGGCCAGCAGGCGGTGATCACGCAGTTCGGCCGCTACAACCACACGGTGGACGCCGGCTTCCAGTGGCGCTTCCCGTACCCGTTCCAGGCCCACGAAACGGTGTCGGTCACGCAGCTGCGGTCGGTCGACATCGGCCGCACGACGGTCTCGCAGGCCACCGGGCTGCGCGACTCGTCGATGCTGACGCAGGACGAGAACATCGTCGACATCCGCTTCACGGTGCAGTACCGGCTCAAGGACGCGCGCGCCTACCTGTTCGAGAACCGCAACCCGGACGAGGCGGTGGTGATGGCGGCGGAGTCGGCGGTGCGCGAGATCGTCGGCCGAAGTCGCGTCGACTCGGTCCTGTACGAGCAGCGCGACGCCGTCGCCGCCGACCTCGTGCGGTCGATCCAGAACCAGCTCGACCGCCTGAACGCGGGCATCGTGATCGCCAACGTCAACGTGCAGAGCGTGCAGGTGCCCGAGCAGGTGCAGGCGGCGTTCAACGACGCGGTGCGCGCCAGCGCCGACCGCGACCGCTTCCGCAACGAGGGCGAGGCCTACGCGAGCGAGGTCATCCCGCGCGCCCAGGGCACGTCGTCGCGGCTGCGCGAGGAGGCCGAGGGCTACAAGGCGCGCGTGATCGCCACCGCCGAGGGCGATGCCGACCGCTTCCGTTCGGTGCTGGCCGAGTACCAGAAGGCGCCGGCGGTCACGCGCGATCGCCTCTATATCGAGGCGATGCAGCAGATCTACGCCAACGTCAGCAAGGTCATGGTCGACAGCCGCTCGGGCTCCAACCTGCTGTACCTGCCGCTGGACCGGCTGCTGCAGCAGGCCGGTGCGCCGGCGGGCAGCGCGACGCCGGCACCCGGCCCTTCGCCGGCCGAAGCGGCCGCCGTCGGCACGGTCGACGTGCGCGCGCGCGAGACCGGCGCGGCGGCGCGCAGCCGCGCGCGCGACGCGCGCTGACCCCCACCCAGCCATTGCCCGGGACTCCCATGGTCAACCGCATCGGTCTTCTCGTCGCCAGCGCGCTGATCGCGCTGATGGTCGCGTTCTCGATGGTCTTCGTCGTCGACCAGCGCCAGATCGGCGTCGTCTACGCGCTCGGCGAGATTCGCGAGGTCATCGCCGAGCCGGGGCTGAAGTTCAAGCTGCCGCCGCCGTTCCAGAACGTCGTGTTCCTCGACAAGCGCATCCAGACGCTGGACAACACCGACATCCGGCCGATCTTCACCGCCGAGAAGAAGACGCTGCTGATCGACTGGCTGGTCAAGTGGCGCATCAGCGACCCGCGCCAGTTCATCCGCAACAGCGGCACCGACATGCGCAACCTCGACGCCCGGCTGGCCCCGGTGGTGCAGGCAGCGTTCAACGAGGAGGTCACGCGGCGCAACGTCAGCGGCGTGCTGGCCACCGAGCGCGAGCAGGTCATGGCGGGCGTGCAGCAGCGGCTTACCGCCGAGGCGGTCAATTTCGGCGTCGAGATCCTGGACGTGCGCGTCAAGCGCGTCGATTTCGTCGCCGACATCACCGACGCCGTCTACCGGCGCATGGAGTCCGAGCGCAAGCGCGTCGCCAACGAGCTGCGCTCGACCGGTGCCGCCGAGGCCGAGACGATCCGCGCCGATGCCGACCGCCAGCGCGAGATCATCCTCGCCGAGGCCTACCGCGATGCGCAGCGCATCAAGGGCGAGGGCGACGCGCAGGCGACGGCGCTGTATGCCGCGGCCTTCGGCCGTGACCCGCAATTCGCGCAGTTCTACCGCAGCCTCGAGGCCTACCGCGCGAGCTTCAACTCGCGCAGCGACGTGATGGTGCTCGACCCGGCGAGCGACTTCTTCCGCGCGATGCGCAGCGCGGCGCCGTCGCCGCCGGCGCGCTGACCCGGGCACCGCGACGGTGGGCGAGGCGCTGCTCGGCGCGCTGGCGCTGATGCTCGTGATCGAGGGCCTGCTGCCACTGGTCAACCCGGGCGGCTGGCGCAACATCTTCTCCCGCGTGCTGCAGATGAGCGACGGCCAGATCCGCTTCATCGGGCTGCTCAGCGTCGGCGCCGGGCTGCTGCTGCTGGCGATCTGGCGCTGAGCGCCGCGCCGCCGCGCGCGGCGTGGACCCGCGTACCTGCACCCGTACAATGGGCTTTTGAGCCGCCACCGAACCCGATGCCGTCCGCCTGGCTGCTGCCCGAGCATATCGCCGACATCCTGCCGGCGCAGGCCAGGCACATCGAAGCGCTGCGCCGGCGGCTGCTCGACCGTGCGCAGGGCTTCGGTTACGAACTCGTCGTGCCGCCGATGCTCGAGCACCTGGACTCGCTGCTGTCGGGTACCGGCGACGCGCTGGCGCTGCGCACCTTCAAGCTCGTCGACCAGGCCAGCGGACGCACGCTCGGGCTGCGCGCCGATACGACGATCCAGGCCGCGCGCATCGACGCCCACCTGCTCAACCGCGAGGGCGTGACACGCCTGTGCTACTGCGGCCCGGTGCTGCACACGCGGCCGGCGGCGCCGCAGTCCGGGCGCGAGCTGCTGCAGTTCGGTGCCGAGGTCTTCGGCCACGCCGGGCTGGAGGCCGACCTCGAGGTCATCGAGCTCGCCTGCGACTGCCTGCGGCTGGCCGGCGTGGCCGAGCCCGTGCTCGACCTCGCCGACGCGCGTCTGCTGCGCGGCGTGCTGGCCGGCGTGCCGCTGGGGGCGCAGGCGCTGGCGGCGATCGCCGACGCGCTGGCGGCCAAGGATGCCGCGACCCTGGCGGCGCGCACCGACGCGCTGCCGCCCGAGATCCGCGAGGCGCTGCGCGCGCTGCCCGACCTGTACGGCGACGCCGAGGTGCTCGCCGCTGCGCGCGAGCGGCTGCCCGCGCGCGCGCTGGTGCGCCAGGCGCTGGACGACCTGGCCTGGCTGGCCGGGCACTTGCGCCACAGCCACGACGGGCTTCGCGTGGGCTTCGACCTCGCCGACATGGGCGGCTACGGCTACTACAGCGGCGCGCGTTTCGCCGCCTATGCCGCGGGCGCCAGCGACGCACTGGCGCGCGGCGGGCGCTACGATGAGGTCGGCGCCGCCTTCGGCCGCAACCGGCCGGCAGCCGGGTTCAGCCTCGACCTGAAGGCGCTCGCCGACGCGGCGTCGACGGCGCCGGCGTCCGCCGCCATCCAGGCCCCGTGGGGCGAGGATGCGGCGCTGCGCGACGCCGTGCGCGCGCTGCGCGACGCCGGCGAGATCGTCGTCGCCGTGCTGCCCGGCCACGCGGTCGACGCCGCGGCCTACACCTGTGACCGCGAACTGGTGCAGGAGCGCGGCCGCTGGGTCGTGCGTGCAGCCGCTGCCGCCGACCCCATCCCATGACCTGGCAGGACACCATGAGCGAGATCGCGACAACCACCCCCGGGCGCAACGTCGTCGTCGTCGGCACCCAGTGGGGCGACGAGGGCAAGGGCAAGGTCGTCGACTGGCTGACCGACCACGCGCAGGGCGTGGTGCGCTTCCAGGGCGGGCACAACGCCGGCCACACGCTGGTCATCAACGGCCACAAGACCGCGCTGCAGCTCGTGCCCTCGGGCATCATGCGCGAGGGTGTCGCGTGCTACGTCGGCAACGGCGTCGTCGTCGACCCGTCCCACCTGCTGCAGGAGATCGCGCGCCTGGAGGTCGCCGGCGTCGACGTGCGCTCGCGGCTGTTCCTCAGCGAGTCGTGCCCGCTGATCCTGCCGACCCACGTCGCGACCGACGCCGCGCGCGAGGCGCGGCGCGAGAATGTCGGCGCGGGCAAGATCGGCACCACCGGCAAGGGCATCGGCCCGGCGTACGAGGACAAGGTCGCGCGCCGCGCGCTGCGGCTGCAGGACCTCAAGCACCCGGACCGGCTGCCGGCGCGCGTCGGCGAGCTGGTCGAGCGCACCAACGCCGAGCTGGCGAGCCTGGGCGCGCCGGCGCTGGACTCCGCCCCGATCGTCGACGGCGCGCTGCGCGCCGCCGAGCAACTGCTGCCGATGCTGGCCGACGTCGGTTACCGCTTGCACCATGCGCACCGCGCGGGGGCGAACCTGCTGTTCGAGGGTGCGCAGGGGACGCTGCTGGACATCGACCACGGCACCTACCCGTACGTGACCTCGAGCAACTGCGTGGCGGGCAACGCCGCCGCCGGCTCCGGCGTCGGGCCCCAGATGCTGCACTACGTGCTGGGCATCACCAAGGCCTACACGACGCGCGTCGGCGGCGGGCCGTTCCCGACCGAGCTGCCGATCGACCAGCCCGGCGGCGTCGGCCACCACCTGTCGACCGTCGGCCAGGAGAGGGGCACCGTGACCGGGCGCGCGCGCCGCTGCGGCTGGCTGGACGCCGCGGCGCTCAAGCGCTCGGTCATCATCAACGGCATCTCGGGGCTGTGCGTCACCAAGCTGGACGTGCTCGACGGCCTGCGCGAGATCCAGGTCTGCGTCGGCTACCGGCTGGATGGCCGCACGCTGGACATCCTGCCGCTGGACGCCGACGAGATCGCCGCCTGCGAGCCGGTCTACGAGACGCTGCCGGGCTGGGCCGACAGCACCGCCGGGCTGACCTCGTGGGAGCAGCTGCCGGCGCCGGCGCGGCGCTACCTGGAGCGCGTGCAGGCGTTGATCGGGGCGCCGATCGACATGGTCTCGACCGGCCCGGACCGCGCGCACACCATCCTGCTGCGGCATCCGTTTCGCGCCTGAGGCGCGGACCGACGCGGTCCCGGCGCATCCCCCCGACGCGAGAAGGCTTCATGCTCACCGACGACGGCAAGCACCTGTACGTCTCCTGGGACGAGTACCACCGGCTGATCGAGAAGCTCGCGCTCAAGGTCGCGGCCTCGGGCTGGGAGTTCGACCAGATCCTGTGCCTGGCGCGCGGCGGCATGCGGCCGGGCGACGTGCTGTCGCGCGTGTTCGACAAGCCGCTGGCGATCATGGCCACCAGCTCCTACCGCAGCGACGGCGGCACGATCCAGGGCCGGCTCGACATGGCCAAGTACATCACGCTGCCCAAGGGCGAGATCGGCGGGCGCGTGCTGCTCGTCGACGACCTGGCCGACTCGGGGATCACGCTGCGCGCGGTCGTCGAGCGGCTGCGCGGCATGCCGTCGATCCGCGAGCTGCGCGCGGCGGTCATCTGGGTCAAGGGGGTATCGAGCTTCACGCCCGAGTACTTCGTCGAGACGCTGCCGACCAGCCCGTGGATCCACCAGCCGTTCGAGGAGTACGACCATCTTCGGCCGGACGCGCTGGCGCTCAAGTTCTCGATCTGAAGACGACGCCCTCGCCGGCGACGGCAAAAAAAGAGGCCGGCAGCGCCGGCCTCGATCTCGTCTGGTGCCCAGGAGAGGACTCGAACCTCCACGCCTCTCAGCGCTAGTACCTGAAACTAGTGCGTCTACCAATTCCGCCACCTGGGCAGGTGGCCCGCCCGAGCGATGCGGGCAGGACAATCGACAACCGGAGACTATACCATCAACAAGTACGACGCATCGGCCGGCGGCGCCTCGCTGCTGGCGGAGATCGAAGGCAGGGTGCAGGGCCATCGCGACGGCCACGGCTTCGTCGTCGCCGACGACGGCAGCGGCTCGGTCTACCTGCCCCCACCCGAGATGCGCAGCGTGCTGCACCGCGACCGCGTTCGCGTGCGCATCGTGCGCCTGGACCGCAGCGGCCGACCCGAAGGCCGCGTGCTCGAGATCCTCGAGCGCTCGCCGACGCCGGTCATCGGCCGCCTGCTGCACGAGTCGGGCCACTGGCTGGTCGCACCCGAGGACCGGCGCGTCGGACGCGACATCCTGGTGCCCAAGAATGCGATCGCGCATGCGGTCGAGGGCCAGGTCGTCGCCGTCGAGCTGACCGAGCCGCCATCGCTGCACGCGCAGCCGATCGGGCGCGTGGTCGAGGTGCTGGGCGAGATCGACGACCCCGGCATCGAGATCGAGATCGCGGTGCGCAAGTTCGACGTGCCGCACCAGTTCTCGCCCGAGGCGCTGGTGCAGGCGGCGGCGCTGCCCGATGTGCTGCGTCCGGCGGACCGGCGCCGCCGCGTCGACCTCACCGACGTGCCGCTGGTGACGATCGACGGCGAGGATGCGCGCGACTTCGACGATGCCGTGTACTGCGAGCCCTTCGCGCGCGGGCGCGGCCGTTCGGCGGTCGAGGGCTGGCGGCTGCTGGTGGCGATCGCCGACGTCAGCCATTACGTCAGGCCGGGCGAACCGCTGGACGCCGACGCCTACGAGCGGGCGACCTCGGTCTACTTCCCGCGCCGCGTGATCCCGATGCTGCCGGAGAAGCTGTCCAACGGGCTGTGTTCGCTGAACCCCGGGGTCGACCGGCTGGCGACCGTGTGCGACATGGTCGTCGACGCCGCCGGCGAGGTCACGGCCTACCAGTTCTACCCGGCGGTGATGCGCTCGCACGCCCGGCTGACCTACACCGAGGTGGCCGCGGCGCTGACCAACACGCGCGGCCTCGAGGCCGAGCGGCACGCGACGCTGCTGCCGCATCTGCTGCACCTGCACGAGGTCTTCCGGGCGCTGCTGAAGGCGCGTGCGGCGCGCGGCGCCGTGGACTTCGAGACGGTGGAGACGCAGATCGTCTGCGACCCCGACGGCCGCATCGAGCGGATCGTCCCGCGCCTGCGCAACGACGCCCACCGCATGATCGAGGAGGCGATGCTCGCGGCCAACGTCTGCGCGGCCGACTTCGTCGCCGCCGCCGGGCATCCGGCGCTGTACCGCGTGCACGAGGGGCCGACACCGGAGAAGCGACTGGCGCTGGGCAACCAGCTGCGCGCGCTCGGCCTCGGGCTGAACCTGAGCGACGACCCGAAGCCCGCCGAGATCGCCGCGATCGCCGAGGCGACCCGCGAGCGCCCCGACGCGCGCCAGATCCACACCATGCTGCTGCGCTCGATGCAGCAGGCGATCTACAGCGCCGACAACGCCGGCCACTTCGGGCTCGCCTACCCCGCCTACGCGCATTTCACGAGCCCGATCCGGCGCTACCCGGACCTGCTCGTGCACCGCGTGATCAAGGCCCTGCTCGGTGGCCGGCGCTACCAGATCGCGCTCGCCGACACGGCTGCGCTGCCGCCGGTGCCGGTCGACGCCGTGCAGATCCGCGGCAAGGCCGCGCGCGCAAGCCTGCACGACCTCGAGCAATGGGAGCTCGCCGGCGTCCACTGCAGCGCCTGCGAGCGCCGCGCCGACGAAGCCTCGCGCGACGTCGAGGCCTGGCTCAAGTGCCGCTACATGCGGGACCGCCTGGGCGAGGAGTTCGACGGCAGCGTCAGCGGGGTCGCGAGCTTCGGGCTGTTCGTGACGCTGGAGCCGCTGTATGTCGAGGGGCTGGTCCACGTCACCGAACTCGGCGGTGAGTACTACCGCTTCGACGAGCTGCGCCAGGAACTGCGTGGCGAGCGGACCGGCGTGCGCTACGGCATCGGGACCCGGGTGCGGGTGCAGGTCAGCCGGGTCGACCTCGACGGTCGGCGCATCGACTTCCGCCTCGTCAGGCCCGACGGCGGCGACAGGCTGTCCGCCGCCGCCGGCCGGGCGCGGCGCGCGACGGGCAGCGCGGGCAGCGCCGGCGAGGCGCTGGCCGCGGTCCAGGCCGCCGACCGCGCGTTGCGGCGCCAGCGCCCGAAGGTGCCCGCGGCTCGCGCCGGCGGCAAGACGGGTAGCGCCTCGGCGCCACGCAGGAACGGCACGGCGGGCGACGAGGCGCGCAAGGGCGCAGGCCCCACCCGGGGCAAGGCGACGGGCAAGGGTGCGGCCGCCGGCGCACGCCGCAAAGGGGGCAAGCGAAGCCGGCGCCAGGCCGACGCGCGGGTGCGCCGCTGACCGGCATCGCGATCGCTCGACGTCGCCGGCCGGCGGGCGAACGCGGCAGCCAGCTCCGGCGCACCTTCAGCCGCGCCGGCGCAACGCCTCGACGAGTTCGGTGGCGCGCAGCGAAGGCGGCACACCGCTTCCTGCACCGGCGGCTGCCAGCGTGACGCTGTCGGTGCCGGCCGCGCGGTCGGCTGCCGCGCCGTGCTCGAAGACCGCCTCGGTGGCCAGCTCGAGCACGTCGGGGGCCTTGTCGCCCGCGCGCGCCCAGCGCCCCGCAGCCCACCCCGCCAGCACATCGCCGGTGCCGGCACTGGCCAGCAGTGCATTGCCGCTCGGGTTGATCCTCAGCCGGCCGTCGGGTGCGGCGACGACGCTGCCCGACCCCTTCAGCACGACGACCGCGTGCAGCCGCGCGGCCAGCTCGCGCGCCGCCGCGCAGCGGTCGGCCTGCACCTCGGCGGCGGTGCAGCCCAGCAGCCGCGCGGCTTCCAGCGGATGCGGCGTCAGCAGCGTCGGCCGCCCGCGCCGGCCGCGCGCCGCGAGCGCGGACGCGAGCGCGGCGTCGGCCGCGACCGCGTTCAGCGCATCGGCGTCGAGCAGCAGCCGCGCGGCACGCGCGACCAGTGGCGGCAGCCGCGCCGCGATCGCCGCGCCGCCGCCGCAGCCTGCGGCGACGGTCAGCGCCGGCAGACGCCCGGGCTTCAGCAGCGCCTCGGGATCGCGGTGCATCAGCTCGGGCCAGGCGTCGTCGAGCACACCGCCGGCGGGGTCCAGCGCGACGACGAAGACGCGGCCCGCGCCGGCCGCCAGCGCCGCGCGCGCGGCCAGCCTCGCTGCCCCCGCCATCCCCGGCGCGCCGCCGACCACCGCGACATCGCCGAACCGGCCCTTGTGCGACGCATGCGCCGCCAGCGCGATCGGCCGCGGCGGGCCGGCCAGGCGCATCGTCGCGGCCATGGCGTCGGGCAGCGCGACACCGAGGTCGTCGAGCCAGACGCGGCCGGCATGGTCGCGCCCTGCGGCGGTGAACAGGCCGGGCTTGAGCGTCAGCAGCGCCAGCGTGTGCGTCGCGCGGACCGCCTGCGCGCCCAGCGGCGTGCCGCGGTCGGGGTGTAGCCCGGAGGGCAGGTCGACCGCCAGCACGGCCCCGCGGATGTCCTGGAGTCGATCGATCGCGTGCGCCAGCCGGCCGTCGGGGGCGCGCGTCGCGCCCAGCCCGAGCAGCCCGTCGAGCAGCAGGTCAGCGTCGAGCGCGGCGGGAAGTGCATCGGCCACTGGCAGCCCGGCCGCGCGCGCCTGCGCCAGCGCCCACGCGGCGTCGCCCGGCAGCCGCGCGGCATCGGCGAGCAGTACGGCGCGCGCCTGCCAGCCCAGCCGCTGCAGCGCGGTGGCGGCAACGAGGGCGTCGCCGCCGTTGTTACCCGGCCCGGCGAGCGCGATCACCGAGCGGCCGCGCGGCGCGATCGCGCGTGCGAGCCGCGCCACGGCGTGACCGGCGCGCGCCATCAGCGCATGCGGCGGCGTGGCGGCCAGTGCGTCGGCCTCGATCGCCCGCGTCGCAGCGGCATCGTGCAGCGGCCAGCTGCGGCGCGGCGGCAGCACGGGCTGCAGGGAATCGAGGTGGGGCATGGGCGGGTCCGGCGGGCGGGGGCGTGCCGCGATGCTGCCAGACTCCAGGCCCGGGCGGTTCTCAGCGCAGGCGATCGATGCCCAGGGCGCGGCCGTCGATCGCGCTCGCCCGGCCGCCGAGCCGATCCGCCAGCAGCCGCGCCGTCGCGGCCGCGATGGTCCAGCCGCCGCCTCCGTGGCCGAGGTTGAGCCAGATGCCGTCGACGCCTGCGCCGCCGACCAGCGGCAGCCCGTCCGGAAGCATCGCGCGCGCACCCTTCCAGCGCTGCGCCTGCGCGAGCTGCGCCGCGCCGGGGAACCAGTCGTGCAGCACGGCGTACAGCGTGGCGAGCGTCGGCTCGTGCAGCGTCTGCGCGTCGCCGCCGAGCTCGGCGCCGCCGGCGACGCGGACGCGCCGGCCGAGCCGGACGATCGTCACCGCATGGCGCTCGTCGACCACGGCGGCGCGCGGCCCGAGCATCCCGTGACCGTCGACCTCGCGCAGCGGCGCGGTGAGCGAATGGCCCCAGACCGCTGCCAGCGCCAGCCGCACGCCGAGCGGCGCCAGCAGCTCGGCCGAGGCGGCGCCGGCGGCGACGACGACGGCGTCGAAGCCGTGCTCGCCGTCGTCGCCGACGATCGCCGGCGCCGTGCCGGCACGCAGCGCGCGTACCGTGGCGCCGAACCGCCACTGCGCGCCCAGCCGCTGCGCCTGCGCCTTCAGCGCGTGCGCGAACTGGCGGCAGTTGACGACGCCCGCCGTGGGCAGGCGGATCGCGGCGCGCAGCGGCACGGCCGCATCCAGCCCAGGCTCGAGCGCGCGCGCGCGCTCGCCGTCCAGCAGCTCGAAGGCGACACCGAGCTCGGCGAGCCGCTTGATCGGCGCGCGTGCCCGGTCCAGGTCCTGCTTGCGCCGCAGCAGCACCAGCGCACCCTCGGCGCGCTCGGTATCCAGTCCGAGCTCGGCGTGCAGCGCTTGCAGCCGCGCGTGGCCGGCGTCGGCCAGCCGCAGCAGCCGCGTGCGGGCCTCGGTGGCGGCAGCACCCGGCCGCAGGCTGCGCCGCTGGCGCCACGCCCAGCGGGCCAGCCCCAGGCCTGCCAGCCGCGGCGGGATCTCGACCAGGCCCAGCGTCGGGCCCGGGCCGACGAGTGCCGGCGCGACCAGGCTGCCGCTGGCGAAGCTGGCGCCGCCGGCGACCGCATCGCCGCGCTCGAACACCATGACCTCATGGCCGTCCGCCGCGAGCTCGTACGCCGTGGTGACGCCGACGATGCCAGCGCCGACGATCGCGATCCGCACCTCAGCCCTCGCGCGCGAAGCCGGCTGCCAGGGCAGACTCGATCGCGGCGCCGATCGCGAGCACGCGCGCGTCGGCCAGCGCCGGCGCGAACACCATCAGCCCGACCGGCCAGCCTCCCGGCGCGTGACAGGGCAGGCTGAGCGCGCAGCCGTCGAGGAAGTTGACCGCCGACGGGTTGCGCAGCAGCAGCGCATTGACGCGGAAGAAGGCCGCGTCGTCCGCCAGCGCGTCGATCGCGGGCGCCAGCATCGGCACGGTGGGTGCGAGCAGCGCGTCGAAGCCGGCGACGGCGGCCTCCACGCGCACGATCCAGTCGCGCCGGGCCGCTACGAGGTCGAGGTAGTCCGCGGCCGACATCGCCGCGCCTGCGCGCACACGCGCGGCGACGCGCGGGTCGTAGTCCGCCTCCCGGGCCGCCAGCCGCACGCGGTGCCAGGCCCAGCTCTCGGCGGCGGCCAGGCTGCCGCCGGCGTGGATCGCGGCGATCTCGTCGAGCTCGGGCAGCACGATCTCGTCGATCACGGCGCCTGCGGCGCGCAGGCGCGTCAGCGCCAGCTCGAAGGCGGCCGCGACCGCGGGCTCGAGCGCGTCGAGCATCAAGGTCGTCGGCAGCGCGAGCCGCCAGCGCGCGAGTACCGGCGCGCGGGCGACGGCCGCCGGCGCCGTCGCGTCGCCCGCCAGCAGCGCATCGAGCAGCGCCGCGTCGCGCACCGAGCGCGTGATCGCGCCGGCCGTATCCAGCGTCGGCGACAGCGGGATGCAGCCGCCCCGCGGGACACGCCGCTGCGTGCCCTTGAAGCCGACCAGCCCCTGCAGCGCCGCCGGGATGCGCAGCGAGCCGCCGGTGTCGCTGCCCAGCGCCGCCCACGCCGCGCCCAGCGCGACGCTGGCCGCGCCGCCCGAGGTCGAGCCACCGGGGATGCGCGGCGTGGCGTCCAGCGCGAGCGTGGCCGGGTTGGCCGGCGTGCCGTGGTGCGGGTTGAGGCCGACGCCGGAGAATGCGAACTCGGTCATGCCGGTGTGGCCGACCAGCGCCGCGCCGGCCGCGCGCAACCGCGCGACCGCGGGCGCGTCGGCCACGGCCGGGAGCGCATCGACGAGCACCCGGCTGCCGGCGGTCGTCGGCTGGCCGGCGACGTCGAACAAGTCCTTGACCGAGACCGCGAGCCCGGCCAGCTCCGGCAGCGGTGCGCCGGCGGCCGCCAGCGCATCGACCGCCGCCGCCTGCGCGCGCGCGACGGCGTCGAAGCGACGGACGAACACCGCCTGGCCGCTGGCGTCGTCCGCGCGCGCCAGCGCGTCGTCGAGCAGCGCCGTGGCGCTCGTGTGCCCGGCAGCGACCCGCGCGCGCGCCGCGTGCAGGTCGGCGGCGGGCGGCGGGGCAGGGGGCGCGAGCGCGGGGCGGGGCGCGGACGCCGAGTCGCCGCTTGGGCGTGGTAGAATCATTTGGTTTGCCTGAAGACGTCCAGCGAAGGACGCGGCGCGGGGATCCTCTTCGCGAAGCGCCTTCGGACCGTGCCGGCGATCGCCTTCGATCCTCCGTGAGGCACGGTCGGTGGCGAGCGCCGCGATCGATCCGGCCGCTTCGACCGACTCAGCCGCAGACGATGCAGCGAACCCGGCAGCCGAAAGGTGTCGTGGCTCGCGCGCGGCCCTCAGGGGCTGCGCGCGGACGCGATGAGCGCCGGGATTCTAGACCCAACCTTCGGAGCTCCCATGACCGTCTCGATGCGCGACATGCTGGAAGCGGGTGTCCATTTCGGCCACCAGACCCGCTTCTGGAACCCGCGGATGGCGCCGTACATCTACGGCCACCGCAACAAGATCCACATCATCAACCTCGAGAAGACGCAGCCGCTGTTCGAGGATGCGATGAAGTTCGTGCGCCAGCTCGCCGGCCGGCGCGGCACCGTCCTGATGGTCGGGACCAAGCGGCAGGCGCGCGAGGTCATCGCCGCCGAAGCGCAGCGCTGCGGCATGCCCTACGTCGACCAGCGCTGGCTCGGCGGCATGCTGACCAACTTCAAGACCGTCAAGGGCTCGCTGAAGAAGCTCAAGGAGATGCAGGCGGTCAGGGACGCCGGTACCGAGCAGATGATCAAGAAGGAGGCGCTGATGTTCGAGCGCGAGCTCGCCAAGCTCGAGAAGGACATCGGTGGCATCCAGGACATGAACGCGCTGCCCGACGCGATGTTCGTGATCGACGTCGGCTACCACAAGATCGCGGTGGCCGAGGCGCAGAAGCTCGGCATCCCGATCGTCGGCATCGTCGACACCAACCACTCGCCGCAAGGGATCGACCACGTGATCCCGGGCAACGACGATTCGGCCAAGGCGGTCGCGCTGTACGCGCGTGCGGTCGCCGACGCGGTCCTCGAAGGCAAGGCCAGCGGCACCGCCGACGTGCTGGCCGCCGCCGGCGAGGGCGACGAGTTCGTCGAGGTCCCCGAGGGCGCCTGAGGCCCGCCGCGGGCCCGGCACCGCGCCCGGCCGCCGCCCGGCCTGCAGCCGGGCCGGTGGCCGCCACCGCCGGCGGTGCGTGCCCCACCGCCAGCGTTCCCCGACCGATGTTCACGCGCCGCTGCCGTCCCCGCTCGCGCGGGGCCGCGCTCCGGCCAGCCATGGAGAACCCCACGATGCCCGCGATCACTGCAAGCATGGTCGGCGCGCTGCGCGCCAAGACCGACGCTCCGATGATGGAGTGCAAGAAGGCCCTGACCGAGGCCGACGGCGACATGGCGCGCGCCGAGGAGATCCTGCGCGTCAAGCTCGGCAACAAGGCGGGCAAGGCCGCTTCGCGCATCACCGCCGAGGGCGTGGTCGCGGCCGCGGTCGACGGCGCGACCGGCGCGCTGGTCGAGGTCAACTGCGAGACCGACTTCGTCTCCAAGAACGAGACCTTCCTGGCCTTCGCGCAGGCGCTGGCGGCCCTGGTCGCCGAGCGCGCGCCGGCCGACGTCGCGGCGCTGGCGGCACTGCCTCTGGCGATGGAGGACTTCGGCCCGACGGTCGAGGACGTTCGCAAGGGGCTGGTCGGCAAGATCGGCGAGAACATGACGATCCGCCGCTTCGTGCGCTACGCCGGCGGCGGCGCGCTGGCGCACTACCTGCACGGCACGCGCATCGGTGTCCTCGTCGAGTACACGGGCGACGCGACCGCGGCCAAGGATGTCGCGATGCACGTCGCGGCGATGAAGCCGGCGGCGCTGTCGTCGTCGCAGGTCCCGGCCGAGCTGGTCGACAAGGAGCGCAAGATCGCGGCCGAGAAGGCCGCCGAGTCGGGCAAGCCGGCCGAGATCGTCGCCAGGATGGTCGATGGCGCGGTGCAGAAGTTCCTGAAGGAGGTCAGCCTGCTCGACCAGGTCTTCGTCAAGGCGGCCGACGGCAAGCAGGCGGTCGGCCAGATGCTGAAGGACAAGGCGACGACGGTGGCCGGCTTCACGCTGTACGTCGTCGGCGAGGGCATCGAGAAGAAGGCCGAGGACTTCGCCGCCGAGGTCGCCGCGCAGATGGCCGCTGCCAAGGGCGGCTGAGCGCTCGGCGGCGGCCGCGGCCGGCGGTAGACTGCGCGCCGGTGCACGGCGCGCGGCCGCGCGGCTCGGCGCCGATCCAGCCAGGGACGATCCGATGCCCGCGTACCAGCGCATCCTGCTGAAGCTTTCCGGCGAGGCCCTGATGGGCGACGAGCCCTACGGCATCGACCGCGCGACCATCGTGCGCATGGCGCGCGAGGTGCGGCAGGTCACCGAGCGCGGGGTGCAGGTCGCCGTGGTCATCGGCGGCGGCAACATCTTCCGCGGCGTGGCCGGCGGTGCCGGCGGCATGGACCGCGCGACCGCCGACTACATGGGCATGCTCGCCACGGTGATGAATTCGCTCGCGCTGGCCGACACGATGCGGCTGGAGGGGCTGACCGCGCGCGTGATGTCGGCGATCAACATCGAGCAGGTCGTCGAGCCCTATGTGCGGCCGAAGGCGCTGCAGTACCTCGAGGAGGGCAAGGTCGTCGTCTTCGCCGCCGGCACCGGCAACCCCTTCTTCACGACCGACACCGCCGCCGCGCTGCGCGGGGCCGAGATCGGTGCCGAGATCGTGCTGAAGGCGACCAAGGTCGACGGTGTCTACAGCGCCGACCCGGCCAAGGACCCGCAGGCGAGGCGCTACGACCGCATCAGCTTCGACGAGGCGATCTCGCGCAACCTGCAGGTCATGGACGCGACCGCGTTCGCGCTGTGCCGCGACCAGAAGCTGCCGATCAAGGTCTTCAGCATCCTGAGACCCGATGCGCTGCTGCGCGTGGTGATGGGCGAAGACGAAGGCACCCTGGTTCACGTGTAGCGGGCCGGCGCCGCGCGCCCGACCCCGCGAGGAGACGAACCCGCATGACGACCACGACCATCCCCGAAATCCTGAAGACCGCCGAGTCCAAGATGGGCAAGTCGGTCGAGGCGCTGAAGGCCGAGCTGCAGAAGATCCGCACCGGCCGCGCGCACCCGGGCCTGCTCGACCAGGTGCACGTCGAGTACTACGGCTCGATGCTGCCGATCAGCCAGGTCGCCAACGTGACGCTGCTGGACGCGCGCACGGTCGGCGTGCAGCCCTGGGAGAAGGGGATGGGCGCCAAGATCGAGAAGGCGATCCGCGAGTCCGACCTGGGGCTGAACCCGGCGTCGCAGGGCGACCTGCTGCGGGTGCCGATGCCGGCGCTGACCGAGGAGCGGCGGCGCGAGCTGACCAAGGTCGTCCGCCATGCCGGCGAGGAGGGCAAGGTCGCCGTGCGCGCGGTGCGGCGCGACGCCAACGAGCACCTCAAGCGCCTTCTCAAGGACAAGCAGGTCGGCGAGGACGAGGAGCGCCGCGCGCAGGAGCGCGTGCAGGACCTGACCGACCGCACGATCGCCGAGATCGACCGCCTGGTGGCCGCCAAGGAGGCGGACGTGATGGCCGTGTGATGGCAGTCGTCGAACCCAGCGCCGCCGCGCGCGGCAGCTCCCCCCGCACGCAGGCCGCCGCCGACGGCGAGGGCACTGCGGTGCCGCGCCACGTCGCCGTCGTCATGGACGGCAACGGCCGCTGGGCGCGCAAGCGCATGATGCCGCGCTTCTTCGGCCACAAGGCCGGCGTCGACACGCTGGTCAGGACGGTCGACACGTTCGCCGCGCGCGGCGTCGAGTACCTGACCGTCTTCGCCTTCTCGTCGGAGAACTGGAAGCGCCCGAGCGAGGAGGTCTCCGGGCTGATGAGCCTGGTGCTGGTCGCGGTGGCCAAGTACCTCTCCAAGCTCGCCGGCGACGGCGTGCGCATCCGCATCATCGGCGACCGCAGCCAGGTCTCGGACAAGCTGCGCCGAGCCTGGGAGGATGCCGAGTCGCGCACCGCCCACAACACGCGCATCACGCTGTCGGTGGCGTTCAACTACGGCGGGCGGTGGGACGTGGTGCAGGCCTGCCGGCAGGCGCTGGCGCAGCGGCTGGCGCCCGAGCAGCTCGACGAGGCCTGGCTGGGGCGACACATGGCGCTGGCGTTCGCGCCCGACCCGGACCTGTTCATCCGCACCGGCGGCGAGATGCGCATCAGCAACTTCCTGCTGTGGCAGGCGGCTTACGCGGAGCTGTTCTTCACCGACTGCCTGTGGCCGGATTTCGGTGCCGCCGAGATCGACGCCGCACTCGCGACCTACGCCCGGCGCGACCGCCGCTTCGGCGCGATCAAGCCCTGATGCTCGCCCAGCGCGTCGTCACCGCGCTGGTGCTGCTGGCGCTGCTGCTGCCGGCGCTGTTCGCCCCCGTGGCATGGCCGTTCCAGGCTTTCACGCTGCTGCTGGTCGCCGCGGCCGGCTGGGAGTGGGGGCGGCTCTGCGGGGTGGGCTTCGTGCCGGCGCTGGCCGCCGGCGCCGCGATCGCCGGCGCCGGCGTGGCGGCGATCGCGCTCGGCTGGGTCGACCTCGCGCCCGGCATCGGATGGTGGCTGCCGGGCGCGGCGTGGATGGTGGGCGGGACGCTGGCGCTGGCCGCCGGCCCCCATGCCTGGCAGCGCGCACCGCGCCTGCCGCGCTGGCTGCTGGGCGCCGTGCTGCTGTGGGCGGCGTGGCTGGCGATGGCGCAGGCGCGCACGCTCGGGCTGCCGTTCCTGCTGTCGGTCTTCCTGCTCGTGTGGATGGCCGACATCGCCGCCTACGCCGGCGGGCGCGCATTCGGGCGCCGCAAGCTGGCGCCTTCCATCAGCCCTGGCAAGAGCTGGGAAGGGGCGGTCAGCGGGCTGATCGGCGTCGTGCTGCTCGCGGCGGCCTGGATCTGGGCCGACGGCCAGCTGCCCTGGGCACGCGGCAGCCTGTACGCGCGGCTGCTCGACGGGCTGGGGTTGGCGGGCGCCCTGGTCGCGCTGGCGCTGCTGGTGGCGATGAGCGTCGTCGGCGACCTGTGCGAGTCGCTCGTCAAGCGCGCCTGCGGCGCCAAGGACAGCTCGCGGCTGCTGCCCGGCCACGGTGGCATGCTCGACCGCATCGACGCGCTGCTGCCGGTCTTCCCGCTGGCGGTGGCGCTGGCCGCGCTGGCCACGCCGGCGGCACCCTGACCCGCGTGGCCGACAATCACCCGATGTCGACGCTGCAGCGCCTGGCCATCCTCGGTTCGACCGGATCGATCGGCGTCAGCACGCTCGACGTCGTCGCCCGCCACCCGGACCGCTACGAGGTCTTCGCGCTGACGGCGATGCGGCGCATCGACGAGCTGCTCGCGCAGTGCGAGCGCTTCCGCCCGCGCATCGCCGTCGTCGCCGGCGACGCCGAGGCGCGCAGGTTGCGCGAAGGGCTGGCCGCGCGCGGGCTGCGCACCGAAGTCGCGGCCGGGGAGCGGGCGCTGGCCGAGCTGGCGGCGCATCCCGAGGTCGATACCGTGATGGCGGCGATCGTCGGCGCCGCCGGGCTGGCGCCCTGCCTGGCGGCGGCGCGCGCCGGCAAGCGGCTGCTGCTGGCCAACAAGGAGGCGCTGGTCGTCGGCGGCGCGCTGTTCATGCGCGCGGTGCACGAGGGCGGCGCCACGCTGCTGCCGATCGACAGCGAGCACTCGGCGATCTTCCAGTGCCTGCCCGAGGATCGCGGCCGCTGGGCCGAGCGCATCGACCATATCGTGCTGACCGCCTCCGGCGGGCCGTTCCGCCGCCGCGACCCGGCCACGCTCGACGCCGTGACGCCGGACGAGGCCTGTGCGCATCCGAACTGGGTCATGGGGCGCAAGATCTCGGTCGACTCGGCGACGATGATGAACAAGGCGCTCGAGGTGGTCGAGGCGCACTGGCTGTTCGACCTGCCGCCCGAGCGCATCCGCGTCGTCGTCCACCCGCAGAGCATCGTGCATTCGATGGTCGTGTGCCGCGACGCGTCGGTGCTGGCGCAGCTCGGCACGCCCGACATGCGGGTCCCGATCGCGTACGGGCTGGCCTGGCCCGAGCGCATCGAGGCCGGTGCGCCGTCGCTGGACTTCCTGGCGCTGGCGCCGCTGACCTTCGAGCCCGCCGGCCACGACCGCTTCCCGGCGCTGGCGCTGGCCTACCAGGCGCTGGCCGCGCCCGAGGGCAGCACCGCGGTGCTCAACGCCGCCAACGAGGAGGCGGTGGCGGCGTTTCTCGCCGGAACCCTCCGATTCCCGCGTATTCACAGCGTCAACGCGCGCACGGTCGACGCGCTGGCCGGGCGCATCGGCGGCATCGGTGCCCTGGACGACCTGCACGTGCTCGACGCGCGCGCGCGCGAGGTCGCGCGTGGCTTTATCCGGGAGCTGGCCGCTTGATCACCACCGTGCTCGCCTTCGTGTTGACGCTGGGCGTGCTGATCGTCGTCCACGAGTGGGGCCACTATCGCAGCGCGGTGGCGTTCGGCGTCAAGGTGCTGCGTTTTTCGGTCGGCTTCGGGCGCCCGGTCTGGCGCTGGCAGCGCCGCCCCGACGCCACCGAGTTCGTCGTCTGCGCGCTGCCTTTGGGCGGCTACGTGCGCATGCTCGACGAGCGCGAAGGCGAGGTCGCGCCGGGCGAGCGCGATCGCGCGTTCAACCGCAAGCCGCTGGCGCAGCGCTCGGCGATCGTCGCCGCCGGGCCGGCGGCCAACCTGGTGCTCGCGGTGCTGCTGTACGCGGCCGCGCACTGGATCGGGATCGAGGAACCTCGCGCCGTGCTGTCGACCCCCGTGGCCGGCAGCCTGGCCGAGCAGGCCGGGCTGCGCGGTGGCGACTGGGTGCAGGCGCATTCGCGCGACGGCGCCGACTGGACCGACGTCGACTCGATGACCGACCTGCGCTGGCAGGTCACGCAGGCCGTGCTCGACGGCCGGCCACTGCACCTGCTGGCCGCCGACCGCAGCGGGCAGGGCACGCGCAGCGTCGTGCTGGCGCTTGACACGGTGCCGGCGCGCGAGGTCGACGCGGCGCTGATGCGCCGCATCGGGCTGGGCGCGCCCTACAGCGAGCCGGTGATGGGTGCGGCGCGCGAGGGCGGGCCGGCGGCGGCCGCCGGGCTGCGCGAGGGCGACCGCGTGCTGGCGATCGACGGCCGTCCGGTGGCCGACGCACAGTCGCTGCGCGAGGCGATCCGCAGCTCGATCGATGGCCAGCGCGGGCGCACGATGCGCTGGGAGGTCGATCGCGAAGGCGCCGCCATGGTGATCGCGGTCACGCCGCGTGCGCAGGCCGAGGGCGATGCGCTGATCGGCCGCATCGATGCCTACGTCGGCGCCGCGCCCGAGATGGTCACGGTCCGCCGCGGCCCGGTCGACGGCATCGTCCAGGGGGCGGCGCGCACCTGGGAGGTCTCGATGCTGACGCTGCGCATGCTCGGCCGCATGCTGGTCGGCGAGGCCTCGGTCAAGAACCTCAGCGGGCCGCTGACGATCGCCGACTATGCCGGGCAGTCGGTGCAGCAGGGTCTGGCCTACTACCTCGGCTTTCTCGCGCTGGTCAGCGTCAGCCTGGGGGTGCTCAACCTGCTGCCGCTGCCGATGCTCGATGGCGGGCACCTGATGTATTATCTTTTTGAGGGCGTGACAGGGCGGCCGGTGTCGGAAGTCTGGCTCGAGCGCCTGCAGCGAGGCGGGATGGCCTTGCTGCTGATGCTGATGTCGTTGGCCTTGTTCAACGACGTGGTCCGGCTCCTCGGTCTGCACTGACCCCCTTCTTCCATGGCCTTTCTCCTCCCGTTCGGGCCGTCGCGCCCCACTGCGGCTTGCGTCGTGCTGGCGTGCGCCGCGGCCGGCTGGTCGTCGTCCGCGATCGCGGTCGAGCCGTTCGCGCTGCAGGACATCCGCGTCGAGGGGTTGCAGCGCACCGACCCCGGCACGGTCTTCGCCGCGCTGCCGTTTCGCATCGGTGACACCTACACCGACGACAAGGCGGCCGCGGCGCTGCGCGCGCTGTTCGCCACCGGGCTGTTCTCCGACGTGCGCATCGTCGTCGAGGGACGCACCGCCGTCGTCATCGTCGACGAGCGGCCGGTGGTCGCGCGGGTCGACTTCGTCGGCCTGAAGGAGTTCGACAAGGACGTCCTGGTCAAGTCGCTCAAGGACGCCGGCATCGGCGAGGGGCTGCCGTTCGACAAGGCGCTCGTCGACCGCGCCGAGCAGGAGATCAAGCGCCAGTACCTCGGGCGCAGCCTGTACGGCGCCGAGGTCGTGACGACGGTGACGCCGATCGAGCGCAACCGGGTCGAGATCAGCTTCGCGATGAACGAGGGCGAGGCCGCGCGCATCCGCGAGATCCGCATCATCGGCACGCAGGCCTTCAGCGAGGCGACGCTGCGGGCGCAGATGGAGCTGACCACCCCCGGCTGGCTGACCTGGTACACCAAGACCGACCGCTATTCGCGCTCCAAGCTCAACGGCGACCTCGAGACCCTGCGCGCCTACTACGTCGACCGCGGCTACCTCGAGTTCGAGGTCGAGTCGACGCAGGTCACGATCTCGCCCGACAAGCAGGACATCTCGATCGCGATCTCGATCCGGGAAGGGCAGCTCTACACCGTCACCGGCGTGCGGCTGGAGGGCGAGTACCTCGGGCGCGACGCCGCGTTTCGCGAGCTCGTGCGGGTGCGTCCGGGCCAGCCGTATCGGGGGAGCGACGTCACCGACACCCAGCGCCTGTTCGGCGAGCTGTTCGGCCAGTACGGCTACACCTTCGCGCGCGTGGCCGCGCGGCCGGAGATCGACCGGGATACGGCGCAGGTCGTCGTCGTCTTCGACGCCCGTCCGCAGCGCCGCGTCTACGTGCGCCGGATCCAGATCGCCGGCAACACGAGAACGCGCGACGAGGTGATCCGGCGCGAGCTGCGCCAGCTCGAGTCCGCGTGGTACGACGGCGAGCGGATCCGGCTGTCGCGCAACCGTATCCAGCGGCTGGGCTTCTTCGACGAGGTCGAGATCGACACGCGCGAGGTGCCCGAGGCCCCCGACCAGGTCGACCTCGTCGTCACGGTCAAGGAGCGGCCGACCGGCAACCTGCTGATCGGGGCCGGCTACTCGAGCGCCGAGAAGGTCTCGTTCACCGCCTCGGTCAAGCAGGACAACGTCTTCGGCAGCGGGCACTACCTGGGCCTCGAGCTCAATACCAGCCGCAGCTCGCGCAGCTTCGTCTTCAGCACCGTCGACCCGTACTTCACGATCGACGGCGTCTCGCGCGCGATCGACCTGTACTACCGCACGAGCCGGCCGTTCAACAGCCTGGGCGACGAGTACCAGATCTCGACCCCCGGGGCCTCGGTGCGCTTTGGCGTCCCGTTCTCGGAGTTCGACACCGTCTTCTTCGGCGCCGGCTGGGAGCGTACGCAGATCGGCACCTCGGCTGGCATCCCCAACAGCTACTTCCTCTACCGCGAGCAGTTCGGACCGCGCAGCACGGCGTGGCCGCTGACGATCGGCTGGTCGCGCGACGGCCGCGACAGCGTGCTGGCACCGACCTCGGGGCGCTACCAGCGCCTGAACCTGGAGGCGAGCCTGTGGGGCGACGTGCGCTACCTGCGCGGCAACGCCCAGCTGCAGCAGTACCTGCCGCTGGGGCCGCGCTTCACGCTGGGCGTCAACGCCGAGATCGGCATCGGCAAGGGGCTGGGCGACCGGCCCTACCCGCTGTTCAAGAATTTCTACGGCGGCGGCCTGGGCTCGGTGCGGGTGTTCGAGCAGGGGTCGCTCGGCACCGTCGACCCCACCGGCGCCTACATCGGCGGCACGCGCAAGCTCAATGTCAACGCCGAGCTGTACGTGCCCGTTCCGGGGGCGGGCAACGACAAGTCGCTGCGGGTCTTCGGCTTCGTCGACGCCGGCAACGTCTGGGCCGAGGGCGAGCCGGTCGAGGCGTCGTCGCTGCGCGCGTCCACCGGCATCGGGCTGAGCTGGCTGTCGCCGGTCGGGCCGCTGAAGATGAGCTGGGGCACGCCGATCCGTTCGCAGCCCAACGATAGAATTCAACGTTTCCAATTCCAGATCGGGACCGCGTTCTGATGAAGCTCTCGCACCTCAAGTCGCTCGTCCTGGCGGCCGTCCTCGCGGCGGCGACGTCGGTCGCCGTGGCGCAGGAGCTCAGGATCGGCTATATCAACAGCGAGCGTCTTCTGCGCGAGGCGGCGCCCGCCAAGGCCGCGCAGGCCAAGCTCGAGGCCGAGTTCGGCCGCCGCGAGCGCGAGATTACCGACGACGCCGCGCAGCTCAAGGCCGCCGCCGACCGGCTCGACAAGGATGCGCCGACGCTGGCCGAGACTGAGCGCAACCGGCGCCAGCGCGAGCTGGTCGACCGTGACCGCGACCTGCAGCGCAAGCGGCGTGCGTTCCAGGAAGACCTCAACCAGCGCAAGAACGAGGAGCTGGCCAACGTCGTCGAGCGCGCCAACCGCGTGATCAAGAAGATCTTCGACGACGAGAAGTACGACCTGATCCTGCAGGACGGCGTCGTTTTCGCCGGCCCTCGCGTCGACATCACCGACAAGGTCATCCGCGCGCTCGACGCCCAGGGCGGCGCGCGCTGAGGCCGCCGCAGCGCGCGTGAGCCTGCTGCGCGCCGCCGACCTGCCGCGGCTGCTGGGCGGCGAGCTGCTCGGCGACGCGGGCGCCGTCTTCTCGCGCCTGGCGCCGCTCGCCGACGCCGACGTCGACAGCATCGCCTTCCTCGCCCATCCGCGCTACCGGGCACAGCTCGACGCCAGCGCCGCCGGCTGCGTGATCGCGCAGCCCTCGCTGCGCGAGGCGCTCGCCGGCCGGCGCGCCGCGCTGCTGCACGACGACCCCTACCTCGCCTTCGCGCGCCTGACCCAGTGGTGGGCGGCGCGCACGCGGCCGGCGGCCGCGCCCGGCGTCCACCCCAGCGCCGTCGTCGAGCCGCTGGCGCGCGTGCACGCGAGCGCCTCGGTCGGCGCGCTGGCCTATGTCGGTGCCGGCGCGGTGATCGGCCCGCACGCCGTCGTCGGCGCGCAGGCGCATGTCGGCGCGCATGCCGAGGTCGGCGAGGGCACGCGGCTGATGCCGCGCGCGACGCTGTTGGAGGGCTGCCGCATCGGCGCGCGCGGCATCGTCCACGGCGGCGCGGTGATCGGTGCCGACGGCTTCGGCTTCGCGCCCGACGCCGCCGCCGGTGGCGCCTGGGTCAAGATCGAGCAGCTCGGTGCGGTCGCGATCGGCGACGAGGTCGAGATCGGCGCCAACACCTGCATCGACCGCGGTGCGCTCGCCGACACCGTCATCGGCGACGGCGTCAAGCTCGACAACCTGGTGCAGATCGGCCACAACGTCCGCGTCGGCGCGCACAGCGCCTTCGCCGGCTGCGTCGGCGTGGCCGGCAGCGCGACGATCGGGCGCTTCTGCACCGCCGGCGGCGGCGCGATCATCCTCGGCCACCTCGAGATCGTCGACCACGTGCACGTCAGCGCCGCGACCGTCATCACGCGATCGATCCTGAAGCCGGGCACCTACAGCGGGATGTTCCCGTTCGACGACAATGCGGCCTGGGAGAAGAATGCCGCGACGCTGCGGCAGCTTCATGCGCTGCGCGACCGCCTGCGGGCGCTGGAAAAACGCACATGACGACGCCGCCGGTCCTGGACATCCACCAGATCATCAAGAGGCTGCCGCACCGCTACCCGTTCCTGCTCGTCGACCGCGTGCTCGAGTTCGAGAAGGACGTGCGGATCAAGGCGCTGAAGAACGTCACCATCGACGAGCCGTTCTTCGTCGGCCACTTCCCGTCGCGGCCGGTGATGCCGGGCGTGATCATGCTCGAGGCGCTGGCGCAGGCGGCGGCGCTGCTGTCGTTCGAGTCGGCCGGGCAGGGGCCGGTCGACGACACCGTGGTCTATTTCGTCGGCATCGACGGCGCGCGCTTCAAGCGGCCGGTCGAGCCCGGCGACCAGCTCGTCCTCGAGGCCTGGATCGAGCGCGCCCGCGCCGGCATCGTCAAGTACCGGGTGCGCGCCAGCGTCGACGGCGAGACCGCCGTCGAGGCCGAGCTGATGTGCACGATGCGCAAGGTGGCCTGAGCGGCGGCCGCTGCCACGCCTGCCGCCACGCCTGCCGCCGACGGCGCGCGCCACCGCCATGAAGCCCGCCCGCGCATGACCAGGATCCACCCGACCGCGATCGTCGACCCGGCGGCCGAGCTCGCCGCGGACGTCGTCGTCGGCCCCTTCGCGGTGATCGGCGCCGGGGTCGTGATCGGTGGCGGGACCGAGGTCGGCGCGCATGCGGTCGTCGAGGGGCCGACGACGATCGGCCGCGACAACCGCATCCACGCGCACGCGGTGCTCGGCGGCGCGCCGCAGGACATGAAATACCGCGGCGAGCCGACCTCGCTCGTCGTCGGCGACCGCAACACGATCCGCGAGTTCTGCACCTTCAACCGCGGCACGGCGCAGGACGCGGGGGTGACGCGCGTCGGCGACGACAACTGGATCATGGCCTACGTGCACCTCGCGCACGACGTGCAGCTCGGCAGCCGCTGCATCCTGGCCAACAACGCGACGCTGGCCGGCCACGTGCACGTCGGCGACTGGGCGATCGTCGGCGGGCTGACCGGTGTGCACCAGTTCTGCCACATCGGCGCGCACGCGATGACCGGCTTCCAGAGCCATGTCTCGCAGGACGTGCCGCCCTTCATGACCGTCAGCGGCAACCCGCTGGCGGTGCACGGCTTCAATGCCGAGGGGCTGCGCCGGCGCGGTTTCTCGCGCGATCGCCTCGCGCTCGTCAAGCAGATGCACCGGCTGCTGTACCGCGACGGGTTGACGCTCGAGGCGGCGCGCGCGGCGATCGAGGGCTTGCGCGGCAGCGTCGACGGCGGCGACGCCGACATCGCGCTCGTGCTGGACTTCCTCGCCGCCTCGACGCGCGGCATCGTGCGGTAGCGTGCGCGATGCGGCTGGCGATGGTGGCCGGCGAGGCCTCCGGCGACCTGCTCGCCAGCCTGCTGATCGGCGGCCTGACGGCACGCTGGCCGGCGATCGAGCTCGGCGGCATCGGCGGGCCGAGGATGAAGGCGCTCGGCTTCGACGCCTGGTGGCCGAGCGAGCGGCTCGCGGTGCGCGGCTATGTCGAGGTGCTGCGCCACTACCGCGGCATCAAGGCGATCCGCGACCGGCTCGCCGCGCGGCTGCTGGCGGACCCGCCGCGCGCCTTCGTCGGCGTCGACGCGCCGGACTTCAACCTCGGGCTGGAGGCGCGACTGAAGTCATCCGGCATCCCGACCATCCACTTCGTCTGCCCGTCGATCTGGGCTTGGCGCGGCGGCCGCGCGAAGGCGATGGCGCGCGCCTGCGACCATGTGCTGTGCCTGTTCCCGTTCGAGCCCGAGCTGCTGCGCGCGCACGGCGTGGCGGCGAGCTATGTCGGCCACCCGCTGGCGGATGCGATCCCGCCCGAGCCGCCGCGCGCGGCGGCGCGCGCCGCGCTCGGGCTGGGCGAGACCGAACCGGTCGTCGCGCTGCTGCCGGGCAGCCGGCGCTCCGAGATCGAGGCGATCGCGCCGGTCTTCCTGCAGGCCGCGGCGCGGCTGCAGCGGCTGCGGCCGGCGCTGCGCTTCGTGCTGCCGGTGGCACCCGGGCTGCGCGCGCGGGTCGAGCCGCTGGCGGCCGCGCATGCGCCAGGGGTGGCGCTGCAGTTGCTCGACGGCCGCTCGCACGAGGCGCTCGCGGCCTGCGACCTGACGCTGATCGCCAGCGGGACGGCGACACTCGAGGCCGCCCTCTTCAAGCGGCCGATGGTGATCGCCTACCGCATGCACCCGCTGAGCTGGCAGATCATGAAGCGCATGGCCTACCAGCCCTGGGTCGGGCTGCCGAATATCCTGTGCCGCGACTTCGTCGTCCCCGAGCGGCTGCAGGAGGACTGCAACCCGGCGCGGCTGGAGGCCGACGTCCTCGCCGGGCTCGACGACGCCGCCGGCGCGGCCAGGCTGCGCGCCCGATTCGACGAACTGCACCACCTGCTGCGCCGCGACACCGCGCGCACCGCCACCGATGCGATCGCGCAAGTCCTGCAAGCCTGAGCAGCTCGCGCTGCCGCTGCCGCCGCCACCGGCCGGCGCGCCGCCGCGCGGCCGCGCGCCGCGCCGCCGGCTGCTGCCGGGGCTGGCGCCGCTGCTGGCCGGCGGGCTGGTGGCCGGCGTCGACGAAGGCCGGCCGCGGGCCGATCGCCGGCCCGGTCGTCGCGGCGGCGGTGATCCTGGACCCGGCCGCGCCGATCGCGGGGCTCGCGGACTCGAAGGCGCTGTCGCCGCGCCGGCGCGAGCGGCTGGACGTCGAGATCCGCGCGCGCGCGCTGGCGCTTTGCGTCGCGGAGGCGAGCGTGGAAGAGATCGACTGCCTCGACATCCTGCAGGCCACGCTGCTCGCGATGCAGCGCGCGGTGCAGGGGCTGCGGCTGCCGCCGCGGCACGTGCTGGTCGACGGCAACCGGCTGCCGGTGCTGGCGCAGCCGGCGACCGCGGTCGTCGGCGGCGATGCGACGGTGGCGGCGATTTCGGCGGCGTCGATCCTGGCCAAGGTGCACCGCGACCGGCTGTGCGAGGGGCTGCACGCTGAGTGGCCGCAATACGGATTCGCGCAACACAAGGGCTACCCGACGGCGGCGCACCTGGCGGCGCTGCGCGCGCATGGCGCCTGCACGGCGCACCGCAGGAGCTTCGCGCCGGTGCGCGCGCTGCCGGCACCCGACGCCGCGGAGCCGACGTGAGGCCGCGCGCGATCGCCTCGCGCGACAACCCGCTGCTCGTGCGGCTGCGCCGGCTCGCGCAGACGCCGGCGGCCTACCGGCGGCTCGGCCAGATCTGGGTCGAGGGCGACCACCTGGGGCGCGCGGCGCTGGCGCGCGGCGTGCCGCTGGCGCTGGCCATCGGCACCGAGGCGGCCTGGGCGGACCCGGATCTGGCGCCGCTGCTGGGCGCGGCACGCGAGGGCGTCGTCGTGCCGGCGCCGCTGCTGGCGGCGTGCAGCACGCTGGCGTCGCCGGCGCCGCTCGGGTTCGTGCTCGACTTGCCGGCGCCGCCCGCACCGGCGCAGGGGGTCTCCAGCGTGGTGCTGGACGGGGTGCAGGATGCGGGCAATGTCGGCAGCGTGCTGCGCAGCGCGGCGGCGCTGGGCGTCAAACAGGTGCTGGCGCTGGCGAGCACGGCAGCGCTGTGGTCGCCCAAGGTGCTGCGCGCCGGCATGGGGGCGCACTTCGGGCTGCGGCTGGTCGAGTCGCTGGTGCCTGAGGATCTGGATGCGCTGGGCGTGCCGCTGCTGGCGACCAGCCCGCACGCCGGCATCGCGCTGCCCGAGGCCGAGCTGCCGGCGCCCTGCGCCTGGGTCTTCGGCCACGAGGGGCAGGGCGTGACGCCCGAGGTCTCGCAGCGATGCGCGCTCGCCCTGCGCATCCCGCAGCCCGGCGGCGAGGAGTCGCTGGGCGTCGCCGCGGCGGCGGCGATCTGCCTGTACGAATCGGCTCGGCGCGCGCACGCGCGACGCTGAGGCCGCCTTGTACTCGATCGGCGAGGAACGGGTTGCCGGCGATTGACCCCTGTCAACCGCTGACAAGCGGTTCTGCACGTAACTCTGGACACTACCGGCTGCCGTGTTGGTTCTCGACGGTCGAATGCCCGGGCGGTGGCAGGCCAAGGTCGGCGGGCACCCTCGCACGTAAGTCAAGGAAGAGGGGCGGACGTAGCCCGGCCCGGGGGAGCGAGCCCGGACACAAACAGTCCTGCGGACTGTTTGTGCCTGGCGAGCGCCCGGGGCACTGTCCCCGGGCATGGAGTGGGACGGTGCCAGCCGGCCTTGGCACGCTGGCACATCGAACGCCAGGAGAAGCGAAGGACTGACTTCGACGACTGTCGGCAACGCGCCGAGCGCGATCGTTCGACCCCAGTCGTCCTTCTGCGCTCGAATGCCGATCCGTTTCAGTAGACCAGCCGCTGCGGCTGGATGTCGCGCAGGATGGTGGTGGCGATCTCCTCGATCGACTTGTGCGTCGTCGACAGCCACGGGATGCCCGCGCGGCGCATCATCTGCTCGGCCTCGACGACCTCCCAGCGGCAGTTCGCGAGCGAGGCGTACTTGCTGCCCGGGCGGCGCTCGTGGCGGATCTGCGCCAGCCGCTCGGGGTCGATCGTCAGCCCGAAGCACTTCGCCTGGTAGGGCGCCAGTGCCGACGGGATCGCGTCGCGCTCGAAGTCCTCCGGGATCAGCGGGTAGTTGGCCGCCTTGACGTGGTGCTGCATCGCCAGGTACAGCGAGGTCGGCGTCTTGCCGCTGCGGCTGACGCCGACCAGGATGACGTCGGCCATCGCCAGGTTGCGCGCGCTCTGGCCGTCGTCGTGCGCGAGCGAGAAGTTGATGGCGTCGATGCGCTCGGTGTACTCGCGGCTCTTGGCGACGTCGGCGAAGCGGCCGACGCGGTGGTTGGACTTGACGCCGAACTCCGCCTCCAGCGGCTCGACGAAGGTGCGGAACATGTCCAGCACCAGGCCCTTGCACGCCGGCGAGGTCAGCGTGTCGCGAACGTCCTCGTTGACCAGCGTCACGAAGACGATCGGCCGCAGGCCGTCGCGCTCGGCGACGGCGTTGATCTCCTCGACCACCCGGGACGCCTTGTCGACGCCGTCGATGAACGGCCGCCGGACGTGGCGGGGCTGGCCGGGGAACTGCGCCAGGATCGAGTTGCCGAAGGTCTCGGCGGTGATGCCGGTGCCATCCGAGACGAAGAACACGGTTCGGTTGTGCATGGGGCGGTCCTGCTCGACCCGGGGGAGGGAGCCGCGCGAGGCAGCCGCGCAGTCGGGGTATCCTAAGCGTTCCGCCTTCGACCCACCCGACGTGCAACCCGCCAGCCGACAACCCGAATCGACAAGCGCTGGCCCGTGGGCTGCTTCCCGGGGCGCGAAAGCACCGGTTTCCCCTCATCACGGAGCTTTCCCATGTCCCAGTCCTCGCTGGCGGCCGCCCTGGTCGTCCCGTTCGAAAACCTGAGGATGACCGACGTCGAGGTGGTCGGCGGCAAGAACGCCTCCCTCGGCGAGATGATCGGCCAGCTCGCGCACGCGGGCGTGAGCGTGCCGGGCGGTTTCGCGACCACCGCACACGCCTACCGCGAGTTCCTGCGCGCCGCCGGGCTGACCGAGCGCATCGACGCGCTGCTGACGGCACTGGACGTCGACGACGTGCGCGCGCTGGCCGAGGCCGGCGCGACGATCCGCCGCTGGGTCGTCGAGGCACCGCTGCCGGCCGACCTCGAGGCGGCAATCCGCGCGCAGTTCGCGCGCCTGACCGCGGGCGACCCCGAGGCGACCTTCGCGGTGCGCTCCTCGGCCACCGCCGAGGACCTGCCCGACGCCTCGTTCGCCGGCCAGCAGGAGACCTTCCTCAACGTCGCCGGCATCGACGAGGTGCTGGCCAAGGTGCGCGAGGTCTTCGCGTCGCTGTACAACGACCGCGCGATCAGCTACCGCGTGCACAAGGGCTTCGCGCACGCCGAGGTCGCGCTGTCGGCCGGCGTGCAGCGCATGGTGCGGTCCGACCTCGGCGCGTCCGGCGTGATGTTCACGATCGACACCGAGTCGGGCTTCCCGGACGTGGTCTTCATCACCTCGAGCTGGGGCCTGGGCGAGATGGTCGTGCAAGGTGCGGTCAACCCCGACGAGTTCTACGTCCACAAGCCGATGCTCGAGGCGGGCAAGTTCCCGCTCATCCGCCGCGTGCTGGGCTCCAAGCTGCTGCGCATGGTGTTCTCGACCCCCGAGCAGCGCGCCACCGGCGGCCGGCTGGTGCACACCGAGGACACCCCGCCCGAGCAGCGCAACCGCTACTCGATCGGCGACGCCGACGCGGTCCAGCTCGCGCGCTACGCGGTCATCATCGAGCGCCACTACGGCCGCCCGATGGATATCGAGTGGGGCAAGGACGGCCGCGACGGCAAGCTCTACATCCTCCAGGCGCGCCCGGAGACGGTCAAGAGCCAGCGCGACAAGGTCGAGCATCGCTACAAGCTCAAGGGCCACTCGACGGTGCTCGCCGAGGGGCGCGCGATCGGGCAGAAGATCGGCACCGGGCCGGTGCGCATCGTCCACAGCCCGGCCGAGATGGACAAGGTGCAGCCCGGCGACGTGCTGGTCGCCGACATGACCGACCCGAACTGGGAGCCGGTCATGAAGCGCGCCGGCGCGATCGTGACCAACCGCGGCGGGCGCACCTGCCACGCGGCGATCATCGCGCGCGAGCTCGGCATCCCGGCGGTCGTCGGCTGCGGCGACGCCACCGAGCGGCTGACCGACGGCACCCTGGTGACGGTCGTGTGCTCCGAGGGCGATACCGGCTTCGTCTACGACGGGTTGCTCGAGACCGAGGTCAGCGAGGTCGAGCGCGGCGAGATGCCGTACAGCCCGGTGAAGATCATGATGAACGTCGGCAACCCGCAGCTCGCGTTCGACTTCGCGCAGATGCCCAGCAGCGGCGTCGGTCTGGCACGGCTCGAGTTCATCATCAACAACAACATCGGCGTGCACCCGAAGGCGATCCTCGACTACCCGAACGTCGACCCCGAGCTGAAGAAGGCAGTCGAGTCGGTCGCGCGCGGGCACGCCTCGCCGCGTGCCTTCTACGTCGAGAAGCTGGCCGAGGGGGTGGCGACGATCGCCGCCGCGTTCTGGCCCAAGCCGGTGATCGTGCGGCTGTCGGACTTCAAGAGCAACGAGTACCGCAAGCTGATCGGCGGCACGCGCTACGAGCCCGACGAGGAGAACCCGATGCTCGGGTTCCGCGGCGCGAGCCGCTACATCAGCGGCGACTTCTCCGACGCCTTCGCGATGGAGTGCGAGGCGCTCAAGCGCGTGCGCGCCGACATGGGCCTGACCAACGTCGAGATCATGGTGCCGTTCGTGCGCACCGTGCCGCAGGCCGAGCGCGTCGTGCGCATGCTGGCCGAGCGCGGGCTGGAGCGCGGGCGCGACGGGTTGCGCCTGATCATGATGTGCGAGGTCCCGAGCAACGCCATCCTGGCCGAGCAGTTCCTCGAGCACTTCGACGGCATGTCGATCGGCTCCAACGACCTGACCCAGCTGACCCTCGGGCTGGACCGCGACTCGGGGCTGGAGCAGCTCGCGCACGACTTCGACGAGCGCGACCCCGCGGTCAAGGCGCTGATCTCGCGCGCGATCACGGCCTGCCGCGCGACCGGCAAGTACGTCGGCATTTGCGGCCAGGGGCCTAGCGACCACCCCGACTTCGCCGACTGGCTGGCGGCCGAGGGCATCGTGTCGATCTCGCTCAACCCCGACACCGTGGTCGACACCTGGCGGCGCCTGGCCAAGCTGCGGTGAGCGCGACCGGCGCCTTCCGGCGCCAGCTGCACAAGGTCTACGCCTGGTACGCGGGCGGCTTCGCCGTCTTCGTGCTGTTCGTCGCGCTGCTCGAGCGGCTCGGGCTGTCGGATCGCTGGGTCGGGCTCGTCTTCCTGCTCGTCACGGTGGCCCTGTACGCCGGCATCGGCGTCATGAGCCGCACCTCGGACGCGACCGAGTACTACGTCGCCGGCCGCCGCGTGCCGGCGATGTACAACGGCATGGCCACCGCCGCCGACTGGATGAGCGCGGCCTCGTTCCTGGGGCTGGCCGGCACGCTGTACCTGCAGGGATTCGGCGCGCTGGCCTTCGTGATGGGCTGGACCGGCGGCTACTGCCTGGTGGCGCTGCTGCTGGCGCCGTACCTGCGCAAGTTCGGCCAGTACACGATCCCGGACTTCCTCGGGGCGCGCTACGGCGGCCACGCCGCGCGCGCGGTCGGCATCGTCGCCGCGATCGTGTGCTCGTTCACCTACCTCGTCGCGCAGATCCTGGGCGTGGGCGTCATCACGTCCTACCTGACCGGGCTGGAGTTCACGATCGGCGTCTTCGTCGGCCTCGGCGGCGTGCTCGTGTGCTCGTTCCTCGGCGGCATGCGCGCGGTCACCTGGACCCAGGTCGCGCAGTTCATCATCCTCATCGTCGCCTACCTGCTGCCGGTGGTGTGGCTGTCGGTCAAGCAGACCGGCGTGCCGGTGCCGCAGCTCGTCTACGGCGCGCAGCTGGCCAAGGTCACCGCGCTCGAGCAGCAGCTGATCGACGACCCGCGCGAGCAGGAGGTGATCGCGGTCTTCCGCGAGCGGGCGGATCGCCTGGCCGCCAAGCTGGCCGACATCCCGGCCGCGCTGGCCGGCGAGCGCGCCGCGCTCGAGGCGCGGCTGGTCGAGCTCAAGGCCGAGCATGTGCCGCTGGCGCAGTACCAGGCCGCCGAGCGCGCACTGGCGGCGCTGCCACCCGATGTCGAGCGTGCTCGCGCGTCGTGGTCCGAAGCGCTCGCGGAGGCGCAGGCGCGGGCGCGGCCGCTGGCAGGGATGCCGCGCCACGCGACGCCGTATGCGGGCGACCCCGACGGCGACGCCGCCGAGCGCGAGGCCTTCGACGTCTCGCGACGCAACTTCCTCGCGCTCGTGTTCTGCCTGATGGTCGGCACCGCGGCGCTGCCGCACATCCTGATGCGCTACTACACGACACCGTCGGTGCGCCAGGCGCGCGAGTCGGTGACCTGGTCGCTGCTGTTCATCCTGATGCTGTACCTGACGGCGCCGGCGCTGGCGGTGCTGGTCAAGCACGAGATCTTCAGCCAGCTCGTCGGCCTGCGCTTCGACGCGCTGCCGGACTGGATCGTCAACTGGAGCCGGGTCGACCCGCGGCTGCTGTCGGTCAGCGACGTCAACGGCGACGGCGTGCTGCAGCTCGGCGAGCTGCACCTGGGCAGCGACATCGTCGTGCTGGCGACGCCGGCGATCGGTGGCCTGCCCTACGTCGTCACCGGCATGGTCGCCGCCGGCGGGCTGGCGGCGGCCTTGTCGACCGCCGACGGGCTGCTGCTGACGATCGCCAACGCGCTGTCGCACGACGTGTACTACCGCATGATCGACCCGCAGGCCTCGACCGCGCGCCGGGTCGCGATCTCCAAGGCGCTGCTGCTGATGGTGGCACTCGGGGCGGCGGCGATGGCGGCGCAGCGCCCGGGCGACATCCTGTTCCTGGTCGGCTCGGCGTTCTCGCTCGCCGCGTCGGCCTTCTTCCCGGCGCTGGTGCTCGGCATCTTCTGGCAGCGCGCGAATGCCCAGGGTGCGCTGGCCGGCATGCTGGCCGGGCTCGGGGTGACCGCGTGGTACATGACGATCGCGCAGCCGTGGCTGCGCGAGGCGGTCGGGATGTCCGGGCCGGCGGAGCGCTGGTTCGGCATCGAGCCGATCTCCGCCGGTGTCTTCGGCGTGCCGCTGGGTTTCGCGGTCATCGTCGTCGGCAGCCTGCTGACGCGACCACCGGCGCCGGCGGTGCGCTCGCTGGTCGAGGAGCTGCGCCACCCGGCGCAGCGGCCGCTGCCGCCGGCGGTGCAGGGTGATCCGCCGCGCTGAGCGGCGGCTTGGCCGCGGCGGTTTATACTCCGCAGCTTGCCTTGCCGCACCCGCATCCCTTCGTCGACAACGCGCGGGGCGGCTTCCATCCCTGGAAACCACGAGGAATGTCGATGCGTCACTACGAGATCGTGCTGCTGATCCATCCGGATCAGAGCGAGCAGGTTCCGGCCATGCTGGAACGCTACAAGGGCCTGGTCACCGCCGGCGGCGGCCAGGTGCACCGGGTCGAGGACTGGGGCCGGCGCCAGCTGGCCTACATGATCCAGAAGTTGGCCAAGGCGCACTACCTGTGCCTGAACATCGAGTGCAGCAAGGAGACGCTGGCGGAGCTGGAGACGGGCTTCCGCTTCAACGACGCCGTGCTGCGCCACCTGACGGTGGCCAGGCGCAAGGCCGAGACCGTACCGTCGATCATGATGAAGTCGGTGGAGCGCGAGGAGTCGCGCAAGTCCAGCCAGCAGGAGGCGACCGCCTGAGCCCCGGCGCGCATCGCGCTGCCGCCGCGCGCCGCACGTGAACCGGCTGCTGTTGTCGGCCGCGCTGCTGGAGCGAGGCGCACTGCGCACCACCCCGGCCGGGCTGCCGGCGCTGGACCTGCTGCTGCAGCACGAGTCCGAGGTCGAGCAGGCCGGCCACCCGCGCAAGGTCTCGCTCGAGATCCGGGCGCTGGCCGTGGGGGAGGTGACGGCGCCGCTGGCGGCACTCGCGCTGGGCAGCCGGGCGGATTTCGCCGGTTTCCTGGCCGCGGCGCGCAACGGGCGCGGCAGCGTCTTCAACGTGACCGAGGTCGCCATCGAGGCGACCCCGGTCTGATCCCACGATCCCGAACCCATCTTCGCAAGGAGTCCCATCATGGCACCACCCCGTGGCAAGGGCCGCAACGCCAACCTCAAGCGTGGCCGCCGGGCCAGCACCCAGTCGCTGCTGTTCCGTCGCAAGCGCTTCTGCCGCTTCACCGTCGCCGGCGTCGAGGAGATCGACTACAAGGACATCGACACGCTGCGCGACTTCATCGGCGAGAACGGCAAGATCACGCCGGCGCGCCTGACCGGCACGCGCGCGATCTACCAGCGCCAGCTCGGCACCGCGATCAAGCGTGCGCGCTTCCTCGCGCTGCTGCCGTATTCCGACCAGCACCGGATCTGAGGAGCACGTCACCATGCAAGTGATCCTGCTGGAAAAGATCGGCCACCTGGGCAACCTCGGCGACATCGTCAAGGTCAAGGACGGCTACGCGCGCAACTTCCTGATCCCAGGCCGCATGGCGCGCCGCGCCACCGAGGCGGCGATCGCGGAGTTCGAGCAGAAGCGCGCCGACCTCGAGCGCGCTGCCGCCGACAAGCTCGCCGCCGCGCAGGCACTGGGCGAGAAGATCGGCGGCCAGCATGTGCGCGTGGCGCAGAAGGCCGGCGTCGACGGCCGCCTGTTCGGCTCGGTGACCAACGCCGACATCGCCGAGGCGCTGGAGCGCATGGGCCTGGGCGTGCCCAAGGCGCAGGTGCGCATGCCCGACGGGCCGCTCAAGCATGTGGGCGAGTACCCGGTCAAGGTGGCGCTGCACACCGACGTCGTCGTCGAGCTGACGGTGCACGTCGTCGCGCAGGCGGACTGAACCCAGGCCCCGACCCAGCCCGTCGTCGGCAGGACGTCGCGTCGTCGCTGCCCGCGGCGTCCGCGGCGCGCGCGGGATCGGCGGCATTGATCGTCTGGCCGCGCGGGCGTAAGCTCGGCGCCCAGGCACAGAGGCCGGCACCTGCCGGCCTCGCGCTTTTCGGCGCCGCGTTGTCCCCCGCGGCCGCACCGTCTGTCCACAGGCTTGTCCACCGTCGCAGGTCCCGACCGCATGCCACCCTCGACGAGCGCCCCCCAGGCCGCTGCGCGCGACGACGACGTCGCGCGGCTGCGCGTACCCCCGCATTCGATCGAGGCCGAGCAAAGCGTGCTCGGCGGGCTGCTGCTGGACAACCTGGCCTGGGACCGCGCGGCCGACCTGCTGACCGAGGGTGACTTCTACCGGCTCGAGCACCGGCTGATCTACGCCGCCGTCGGCGCGCTCGTCGGCGCCGGCAAGCCGGCCGACGTGATCACGGTCTTCGAGCAGCTCCAGCAGCATGGCCGCGGCGAAGACGCCGGCGGGCTGGCCTACCTCAATGCGCTCGCGCAGAGCGTGCCCAGCGCGGCCAACCTGCGCCGCTACGCCGAGATCGTCCGCGAGCGCGCGATCCTGCGCAAGCTCATCGCCGCCAGCGACGAGATCGCGACGACCGCGTTCAACCCGCAGGGGCGGGCGGTGTCGCAGATCCTCGACGAGGCCGAGTCGCGCGTGCTGAAGATCGGCGAGGAGGGCGCGCGCCAGCGCCAGGGCTTCCAGCCGATCGACAAGCTCGTCGTCGACCTCATCGACCGCGTGACCGAGCTGTTCGAGAACGGCGCCGAGGAGGTCACCGGCGTGCGCACCGGGTTCTACGACCTCGACCGCCAGACCGCCGGGCTGCAGAAGGGCGACCTGCTGGTGCTGGCGGCGCGACCGTCGATGGGAAAAACGGCCTTCGCGCTCAACATCGCCGAGAACGTCGCCGTCCACGAGGGCCTGCCGGTGCTGGTGTTCTCGATGGAGATGGGCGCGTCGCAGCTCGCGCTGCGGCTGGTCGGCTCGCTCGGCCGGATCGACCAGCAGCACCTGCGTACCGGCAAGCTCGGCGACGAGGAGTGGGGACGGTTGGCGGAGGCGGTCGACAAGCTCAAGCAGGCGCAGGTCTACATCGACGAGACACCCGCGCTGACGGTGGGCGAGCTGCGCGCGCGCGCGCGCCGCATGGCGCGCCAGTTCGGCGGCACGCTGGGGCTGATCGTCGTCGACTACCTGCAGCTGATGAGCGGCAGCGCGAGCAGCGACGAGAACCGTGCGACCGAACTCGGCGAGATCTCGCGCGGCCTCAAGGGCCTGGCCAAGGAACTGCAGTGCCCGGTGCTGGCGCTGTCGCAGCTCAACCGCAGCGTCGAATCGCGCAACGACAAGCGGCCGATGATGTCCGACCTGCGAGAGTCCGGCGCGATCGAGCAGGATGCCGACATTATCATGTTCATCTACCGTGACGATTACTACAACAAGGACAGCTCCAAGGAGCCGGGCGTCTCCGAGATCATCATCGCCAAGCAGCGCAACGGCCCGGTGGGCACGATCAAGCTGACCTTCCTGAAGCCGTTGACTCGCTTCGAGAACATGGCGCCGACGGGGCACGACGCCTATTGACACGGGGTCGCGATCTATCGGCTGGGGGGACTGGGCGACCGATAGTTAATCGGCCGGTTGCGGGCATCCGACGTTGCTTTCTCGTTTGCGTGCCATGACCGAGGGGGCCGAGGGCAGCGGGTACCCTTCCCCTCCATGTCCCCCGCCGTCGGCTTGCGCCGCCGGCTCCTCCTTTACTTACGGGGAAGGGTACCCGCTGCCCTCGGCGCGCAGCTGCATGGGTATTCGACAGTCGAAGGTCGAGGCGGTGGCCGACCATGGGTAGCAGGCGCCCTCGCACGGAAGTAGAGGGGGAGGGGCGGGCGCAGCCCGACCCGGAGGACATGGAGTGCGAGGGCGCCTGCTGCCCATGGCACGCGGTTGTGTCGAACGCCAGAGCAAGCCAAGGCCTGGCTTCGACGTGCGGCGGCAATCGGCCGAGAGACGAGGGCGGGGCATGCCCCGATCGCGGGCTGATCGGACGCGATCCGGCAGCGGCGCTTCTGGCGCTTGCGCGCAAGTCCTCGCCGCACGATCACTCGCGCCGCGGCGGCGGCTCAGCACTCGACGATATTCACTGCCAGCCCGCCGCGCGCGGTCTCCTTGTACTTGCTCATCATGTCGGCGCCGGTCTCGCGCATGGTCTTGATGACCTTGTCCAGGCTGACGTGGTGCGTGCCGTCGCCGCGCAGCGCCATGCGCGCGGCGTTGATCGCCTTCACGGCGGCGATCGCGTTGCGCTCGATGCAGGGGATCTGCACCAGACCGCCGACCGGGTCGCAGGTCAGCCCGAGGTGGTGCTCCATGCCGATCTCGGCCGCGTTCTCGACCTGCGCCGGCGTGCCGCCGAGCACCGCGCACAGCCCGGCGGCGGCCATGCTGCAGGCCACGCCGACCTCGCCCTGGCAGCCGACCTCGGCGCCGCTGATGCTGGCGTTCTCCTTGTAGAGCAGGCCGATCGCGCCGGCGGTCAGCAGGAAGTCGACCACGCCGGCGTCCGACGACCCGTGGACGAAGCGGCGCCAGTAGTGCAGCACCGCCGGCACGATGCCGGCCGCGCCATTGGTCGGCGCGGTGACGACGCGGCCGCCGGCGGCGTTCTCCTCGTTCACCGCCAGCGCATACAGGTTGACCCAGTCGAGCACCTGCAGCGGGTCGCGCAGCGCCTCCTCGGGCCTTTCGGTCAGCGCGCGGCGCAGCGCCGCGGCGCGCCGGCGCACCTTGAACCCGCCCGGCAGCACGCCGTCGGCGGCGCCGCCGCGCGCGACGCAGTCCTGCATCACCTGCCACCGACGCAGCAGCCCGGCGTCGATCTCGGCGTCGCTGCGCCAGTGGCGCTCGTTGCGCCGCATCACACCGGCGATGTCGCAGCCCAGCTCGCGCGTGCGCGCCAGCAGCTCGGCGCCGCTGTGGAAGGGGTGCGGCAGCACCGTGGTGTCGGGGGCGATCGTCTTGTGTCGCGTGCCGTCGGCGGCGGCCTCGTCGCTGAGGACGAATCCGCCGCCGACCGAGTAGTAAACGCGCTCGGCCAGCGGCGCCCCGGCCGCGTCGAAGGCCTCGAAGCGCATGCCGTTGGGGTGCAGCCGCAACGTCTCGCGGCGCAGGAAGCGCAGGTCCTCGCGCTCATCGAAGCCGACCTCGTGCGTGCCGAGCAGCGCGAGCCGGCGCCCGGCGCGCACCGCCTGCAGCAGCGCCGGGATCGCGTCCGGGTCGATCGTCTCGGGCTCGTGCCCGAGCAGCCCCAGCAGCACCGCCTTGTCGCTGCCATGGCCCTTGCCGGTGGCGCCGAGCGACCCGTAAAGCCGCGCCACGACGCGCGCGCTGCGGTCGAGCAGGCCGTCGTGCCGCAGCCGCAGCGCGAACAGCCGCGCGGCGCGCATCGGGCCGACGGTATGGCTGCTGCTCGGGCCGATCCCGATCCTGAACAGGTCGAAGACCGAGACCGCCACCGCTCGCGCGTCAGGCGTAGTCCGCCACCGGCGGGCAGCTGCAGACGAGGTGGCGGTCGCCGTGGACGTTGTCGACGCGGCCGACCGGGCTCCAGTACTTGCGCTCGCGCAGCCCCGGCACCGGGTAGGCGGCCTGCTCGCGCGTGTAGGCGTGGGGCCACTCGGCGGCGAGCAGTGCGGCGGCGGTGTGCGGCGCGTGCTTCAGCGGGTTGTCGTCGCGCGGCCAGCCGCCCTGCGCGGGTCCGCGCTCGACGCGCTCGATCTCGCCGCGGATCGCGATCATCGCGTCGCAGAAGCGGTCCAGCTCGGCCAGCGGCTCGCTCTCGGTCGGCTCGACCATCAGCGTGCCGGCGACCGGGAAGCTCAGCGTCGGCGCGTGGAAGCCGTAGTCGATCAGCCGCTTGGCGACATCCTCGGCGCCGACGCCGCTGGTCTTGGCCAGCGGGCGCAGGTCGAGGATGCACTCGTGCGCGACGCCGCCGCCGCGGATCGACGCCACGCCGCTGCTGAAGTGGATGTCGTAGTGGTCAGCCAGCCGCGCGGCGACGTAGTTGGCGGCGAGGATCGCGGTCTCGGTCGCCGCCTGCAGCCCCTCGGCGCCCATCATTCGCACGTACATCCACGAGATCGGCAGCACCGCGGCGTTGCCCAGCGGCGCGGCCGAGACGGCGCCGACCGCAGGCGCGTCGCCCGCGGGTGCCAGCGCGCCGGCGGCGGCTGCCGTCGCGTGGCCGGGCAGGTAGGGCACGAGGTCCGCGGCCACGCAGACCGGCCCGACGCCCGGGCCGCCGCCGCCGTGCGGGATGCAGAAGGTCTTGTGCAGGTTGAGGTGGCTCACGTCGCCGCCGAACTCGCCCGGCGCCGCCAGCCCGACGAGCGCGTTGAGGTTGGCGCCGTCGACATAGACACGCCCGCCGTGGCGGCGCACCAGCGCGCACAACTCGCGCACGTTGCGGTCGAAGACGCCGTAGGTGCTGGGGTAGGTGATCATGATCGCCGCCAGCTCGGCGGCATGCTGTTCGCACTTGGCGCGCAGGTCGTCGAGGTCGACCGCGCCGTTGGCGTCGCACTTGACGACGATGACCTGCATGCCCGCCATCTGCGCGCTCGCCGGGTTGGTGCCGTGCGCCGACTCGGGGATCAGGCAGATGCGCCGGTGGCCCTCGCCGCGCGCGCGGTGCCAGGCGCGGATCGCGAGCAGCCCGGCATACTCGCCCTGCGACCCGGCGTTCGGCTGCAGGCTGACGCCGGCGTAGCCGGTCGCCTCGGCCAGCCAGCGCGTCAGCTGCGCGTTCAGCTCGGCGTAGCCGGCGAGCTGGTCCGCCGGCGCATAGGGGTGCAGCTCGGCGAATTCGGGCCAGGTGATCGGGATCATCTCGGCCGTCGCGTTGAGCTTCATCGTGCACGAGCCGAGCGGGATCATGCAGCGGTCCAGCGCCAGGTCCTTGTCGGCGAGGCGGCGCAGGTAGCGCAGCATCTCGGTCTCGCCGTGGTGGGTGTTGAAGACCGGGTGCGTCAGGAAGGGCGTGCTGCGGCGCAGCGCGGGCGGGATCGGCAACTCGATGCCGCGCTCCCAGTCCGCGACCTGCGGCAGCGCCTGGCCGGGCTCGGCGAACCAGGACCAGATCGCCGCGATGTCGGCGCGCGTCGTCGTCTCGTCCAGTGCGATGCCGACCAGGGCCGGCGAGACGCGGCGCAGGTTGGCGCCGGCGGCCAGCGCGCGCGCGACGATCGCCTCGGTGCGGTCGCCGGTGGCGACCGTCAGCGTGTCGAAGGCGTGCGCGTCGAGCAGCCTGTGCCCGAGCGCCTTCAAGCCTTCGGCCAGGATCGCCGTGTAGGCGGCGACGCGGCGCGCGATACGCTGCAGTCCCTGCGGCCCGTGGTAGACCGCGTACATGCTGGCCATGACCGCCAGCAGCACCTGCGCGGTGCAGATGTTGGAGGTCGCCTTCTCGCGCCGGATATGCTGCTCGCGCGTCTGCAGCGCGAGCCGGTAGGCGGTGTCGCCATGGGCGTCGACGCTGGCACCGACCAGCCGCCCCGGCATCTGGCGCTTGAATTCGTCGCGGCACGCGAGGTAGGCCGCGTGCGGCCCGCCGGCGGCCATCGGGACGCCGAAGCGCTGCGTATTGCCGACGACGATGTCGGCGCCGAACTCGCCCGGCGGCTTCAGCAGCGTCAGCGCGAGCAGGTCGGCGGCGACGATGAACGCGGCCTGCTTGGCGTGCGCCTGGTCGACGAACGGCGCCATGTCGTGGATCAGCCCGGTCGTGGCCGGGTACTGCGCGACGACGGCGAAGCAGTCGTGGGCGTCCAGCAGCGACGGCACCGGGCCGACCCGCACCTCCAGCCCGAGCGGCTCGCAGCGCGTGCGGATGACCTCGATCGTCTGCGGGTGGCAGTCGCTGGCGACGATCAGCGTATCGCTCCTGGACTTGACGCTGCGCCGCGCCAGCGTGACCGCCTCGGCGGCGGCGGTCGCCTCGTCGAGCATCGACGCATTCGCCACCGGCAGCCCGGTGAGGTCGCCGATCATGGTCTGGAAATTGAGCAGCGCCTCCAGCCGGCCCTGGCTGATCTCGGCCTGGTAGGGCGTGTACGCCGTGTACCAGGCCGGGTTCTCGAGGATGTTGCGCAGGATGACGCCCGGCGTATGCGTGCCGTGGTAACCCTGGCCGATGAAGCTGCGCAGGACCTTGTTGCGCGACGCGATCTCGCGCAGCTCGGCCAGCGCCTGCGCCTCGTCGACCGGGTCGGGCAGCGCCATCGGCCGAGTTCGCGCGATGTCGGCCGGCATCACGGCGTCGACCAGCGCGCGCCGCGACGCGGCGCCGACGACCGACAGCATGTGCGCCTGCTCGGCCTCGTCGGGGCCGATGTGGCGGGAGCGGAAGGCGCCGGCATTCTCGAGCTCGGCGAGGGTGGGCAGGGCGGACATCAGCATGCGGGTCTCGATGCGCGGCGCCATGTGGTACCGCGATGGTCAGGGGAGGGCGGACGGGGCGCGGGCCGCGGACGAACGGGCGGCGAGAGCCGGGCCTGAGGGGGGCTGGATGCAGACTGGGTGCGGGAGGTCTCGGCGCGCCATGCGGCGCGCACGACCGCTCAGAGCGTCTGCAGCAGCGCGTCGTAGGCCGGCGGGTCCATCAGCTCGTCGAACTCCTCCATCTTCGTGACGTGGACCTTGAAGAACCAGCCGTGGCCCATCGGGTCGCTGTTGGCCAGCGCCGGGTCGGCGCGCAGCGCCTCGTTGACCTCGACCACCTCGCCGGTCACCGGCATGTAGATATCGGCCGCGGCCTTGACCGACTCGACGACGCCGGCGACCTCGCCCTTGGCATAGCTGCGCCCGACCTCGGGCAGCTCGACGAAGACGACGTCGCCGAGCGCCTCCTGCGCGTGCAGCGTGATGCCGACGACGGCGGCCTCGTGGTCCTCGATATTGATCCACTCGTGGTCGGGGGTGAACTTGGTCGTCATGCGTGTCTCCGTGGGCTTGGGCGTGTTCGGGCGTGGGTGGTGGCGGTGCAGGCGGGGGGCGTGCGGCGTCAGCCGCGGTGGTAGCGGTGCGGCTGGAACGGCATGGTCACGACGCGCATCGGCAGCTGCCGGCCGCGCACCTCGGCGCGCAGCTCGGTGCCGGGCGCGGCCAGGTGCGCCGGCACGTAGCCCATCGCGATCGGCTTGTCGACGCTGGGCGCGAGCGTGCCGCTGGTGACCTTGCCGATGCGGTGGCCGCCGGCGTCGAGCAGCGGCGCGCCCTCGCGCACCGGCGCGCGCTCCAGGCCGACGAGGCCGACGCGCCGGCTCGGCGCGGCGCCGGCCAGGTGCGAGTCGACGACCGACGCGCCGGGGTAGCCGCCGGCGCGCGCGCCGCCGGCGCGGCGGACTTTCTGGATCGACCATGCGAGGCCGGCCTCGACCGGGCTGGTGGCGGTATCGATATCGTGCCCGTACAGGCAAAGCCCGGCCTCCAGCCGCAGCGTGTCGCGCGCGCCGAGCCCCGCCGGTGCCACCTCGGGCTGCGCGAGCAGCGCCTCGGCGAGTGCGGCGGCCTGCGCCGCCGGCACCGAGATCTCGAAACCGTCCTCGCCGGTATAACCGGACCGGGTGACGAAGCACGCGGCGCCGGCGAGCTCGAACGCACCGCCGGTCATGAAGACGAGACCGGCGACGCCGCCGTTCAGCCGCGCCAGCGCGGTCGCCGCCTGCGGCCCCTGCAGCGCCAGCAGCGCGCGCTCGGGGCGCGGCACGACGGCGCAGCGGTGGCCGAGGTGGGTGACGAGGTGGCGCAGGTCGGCGTCCTTGCACGCGGCGTTGACGACCAGCAGCAGCCGGTCCTCGGCCCGGGTGACCATCAGGTCGTCGAGGATGCCGCCGGCGTCGTTGGTGAACAGCGCGTAGCGCTGGCGGCCGGGTGCGAGGCCGACGATATCGGCCGGCACCAGCGTCTCGAGCGCCGCCGCGGCGTCGGCGCCGACGAGCTCGACCTGCCCCATGTGCGAGACGTCGAACAGCGCCGCGGCGCTGCGGCATTGGCGGTGCTCGGCCAGGATGCCGGCCGGGTATTGCACCGGCATCGCATAGCCGGCGAACGGCACCATGCGCGCACCGAGCTTCAGGTGCAGGTCGTGCAGGGGGGTCTGGAGCAGGTCGGACATCGTGCGGATCCTGGCGAAGGCTCTGGGCCGCGCGTCGCCGGCGGGCGTCGTGCGGGGGGCCCTCGCTGTCCGCTTTACCTGAGAGATTCGGCAGCGCCACGGGCCGCGCTGCCTTGCCCCTTCGGTGGGCGCGTCGCCTGCGGCGGCCGCGCCTCTCTCCAGTGAGGATGACGAGTCAGTCCTTTTGCCTGAGCGTTCGGGGCTGGCCCTGCGCCTTCGGCGGCCCCGTGCGGGGCGCTCTCCTGACGCGTGCAGTGTAGCAGCCGCTGCGCGAAGGCGCCGGCGGTCCCGTGCCCGCGGTCTCGTGCCGGGTCGGCCCGTTGCGCCCGATCCGACCGCCTGGTCCGACGGGACGCCCGCGCGCCTAGGTCGACAGCGCCAGCACGCGCTCGCGCAGCCGCCGCACGGCCGAGTCCACCGTCGTCAGCACCGGCAGCCCGGTCGCGGCGGCGACCACGTCGCGGGCACGCGCGAGGCTGAACTGCGCCAGCGCGATCACGCGGCAGCCGCGTGCGGCAAGCCCGCGCGCGGCCTCGGCAGCGAGGCGGTCGTGGCCGGCGGTGTCGCCGGCGTCCAGCGCCGCCAGCGCACCCTCGGCCAGCGCGGCGTGCAACACGGCGCCGGGCGGAAACTCCTGCGGCATCGACTGCAGCGTCGGCCCGAAGCTGGCGAGCAGCCCGATCGGCATGCCGGCGGCCCGTGCGACCGCTTCGTCGATCATCGCCTCGTTGGGCTTGAGCACCGGCAGCGGCGCGAACCGGCGCGCGACCGCGTCGATGCACGGCCCGAAGGCCGAGCAGGTGAAGAGGATGCCGCCCGCGCCGGTGCCGACCGCATAGTCGGCCAGCGCCAGAAAGCGCTGCGTCATGCGATCGTCGATCCCGCCGGCGCGCGCGAGATCCGCCGACAGGCTGTCGTCGAGCAGGTTCATGCGCTCGGCCTCGGGCCAGTCGCGCGCCAGCGCGGCGTTGATCGGCGCCGGCGAATGCGCCAGCGCGTGGATCAGCGCGATGCGCGTCATGCGGCGGGCTGCGGCGCGGCGCGGCCGTCGCCACGATCGACGCGGCGGCGCTGCGACACGACGACGAGCGCCAGCAGCGCCAGCGCCGGGACGAACATCCACTCCTTCGCCGGCCGGTCGGCGGGCATCTCGATCGAGACGACGCGAAAGCCTTGCTCCAGCCCGAGCTTCTGCGCGGTCGATCCGAACTGCACTGCGCTGACCTGCACCTGGTCGCCGAGCGTCGACAGCGTCAGCCCGATGCGGCGCAGCCGCTCGCCGGCCTTGCCGGCCTCGCCCAGCGGCAGCAGCACGCCCTTGCGGACCTCCTTGCCATCCAGGGTCAGCCCCTCGACCCAGACGCGCTTGCGCTCGCCGGGGGCCGCCTGCTCGACCAGCGTCATCAGCTCGGTCGGCGGGCGCTCCTCGTAGGGCGGGTAGGCCATGTCCCACCAGAACCCGGGGCGGAACAGCGTGAACGTCACCAGCAGCAGCGCGATCGTCTCCCACCATCGGCTTCGCACCAGGAAGAAGCCCTGCGTCGCTGCGGCGAAGACGAGCATCGCGACGACCGCGCTGGTCACGGTCAAGCCCAGGTGCCAGATGCTGTCGATGCCGATCATCAGCAGCTGGGTGTTGAAGATGAACAGGAACGGCAGCACCGCGGTGCGCATGCTGTAGAAGAAGGCGGTCGCACCGGTCTTGATCGGGTCGCTGCGCGCGATCGCCGCGGCGGCGAACGACGCCAGCCCGACCGGCGGCGTGACGTCGGCCATCAGCCCGAAGTAGAAGACGAACAGGTGCACCGCGATCAGCGGCACCAGCAGCCCGCTCTGCGCGCCGAGCTCGACGACCACTGGCGCCATCAGCGTCGAGACGACGATGTAGTTGGCCGTCGTCGGCAGCCCCATGCCGAGGATCAGGCTGATGACGGCCACCAGCAGCAGCATCAGCATCAGGTTGCCGCCCGACAGCAGCTCGACGACCTCGGTCATCACCAGGCCGACACCGGTCAGCGACACGGTGCCGACGATGATGCCCGCGGCGGCGGTGGCCACGCCGATCCCGACCATGTTGCGCGCGCCGGTCTCGAGCCCCGAGACGAGGTCGCGCAGCCCCTGCCGGAACGACGCGCCGACGCTGCCGTGGCGGCGCAGCACCGCCATCAGCGGACGCTGCGTGACCATCACGAAGATCATGAACATCGTGGCCCAGAAGGCCGACAGCGCGGGCGACATCTGCTCGATCATCAGGCACCAGATCAGCACCACGACCGACAGCAGGTAGTGCAGCCCGCTCTTGAGCGTGGGCGCGGTCTCGGGCAGCTCGAATACCGGGGCGTTGGGGTCGTCCAGCGCCAGCGGCGGCTGGTGCGACCCGATCCACAGCAGCACCAGGTAGGCCGCGAGCAGCAGCACGGCGACGGCGACGATCGCGCCGTCGCCGAGCACGCCCTTGATCCAGCCGATGCCGTAGTAGACGACGCCCGCGAGCACCAGGAAGCCGGCGACCGTGGTCGCGAACGACAGCAGCCGCTGCATCGGCCCGGCCTGGCTGCGCCGCGGCAGGCCCTCGAGGCCGGCCTTGAGCGCCTCCAGGTGGACGATGTAGACGAGGGCGATGTAGCTGATGATGGCCGGCAGGAAGGCGTGCTTCATCACCTGCGTGTACGGGATGCCGACATACTCGACCATCAGGAAGGCCGCCGCGCCCATCACCGGCGGCATGATCTGGCCGTTGACCGAACTCGACACCTCGACCGCGCCGGCCTGGTCGCCGCGGTAGCCGACGCGCTTCATCAGCGGGATCGTGAAGGTGCCGGTGGTGACGACGTTGGCGATCGACGAGCCGCTGATGATCCCGGTGGCGGCCGACGAGACGACCGCCGCCTTGGCCGGCCCGCCGCGCATGTGCCCGAGCAGCGCGAACGCGCTCTTGATGAAATAGTTGCCGGCACCGGCCTTGTCCAGCAGCGAGCCGAACAGCACGAACAGGAAGATGAAGCCGCTGGACACGCCGAGCGCGACGCCGAAGACGCCCTCGGTCGTCAGCCACTGGTGCGACATCGCGCGGTTGATCGACGCCCCCTTGTGCGCGATCAGGTCCGGCATGTACGGGCCGGCGAAGGTGTAGCCGAGGAAGACCAGCGCGACGATCACCATCGGCAGGCCGAGCGCACGGCGCGTGGCCTCCAGCAGCAGCACCAGCCCGGTGACGGCGACGACCAGGTCCTGCGTCGTCGGCTGCCCGGGCCGGGTCGCCAGCTCGCGGTAGAAGAGGAACAGGTAGGCGGCGCAGAAGGCACCCATCAGCGCGAGCGCCCAGTCCAGGATCGGCACCCGGTCGCGCGGCGAGCCTGAGAACGCCGGGTAGGCCATGTAGGCCAGGAAGACCGCGAACGCGAGGTGGATCGCGCGCGTCTGCGTGTCGTTGAAGACCAGGATGCCGGTCGAGAAAGGCAGCGGCGAGGCGATCCAGAGCTGGAACAGCGACCAGGTGATCGCCACCACCAGCAGCAGCCGCGCGACCAGTGGCCCCGGGCTGCGGCCGCCGGCGTCGCTGTCGGCGACGAGCTGGTTGACGTCGACTTCGCCGGCGGGGTCGTTCTTCGTGCTCATCGCGGCTCCCAGGGATCGTCTCGCGCGTGGCGCGGGGGCGAAACGACGAGGGGCTCCGCGTGACGGAGCCCCTCGCGGCTTGGCGATTCAGGCCGGAGCCCGGGTCACATCCAGCCCTTTTCCTTGTAGTACTTGACGGCACCCGGGTGCAGCGGCGCGGACAGGCCGTTCTTGATCATGTCCGCCGGCTCCAGCGCGCCGAAGGCCGGGTGCAGCTTCTTGAACTCGTCGAAGTTCTCGAAGACCGACTTCACCAGCGTGTAGACGACGTCGTCGGCGACCTTGGCCGAGCTGACGAAGGTCGCCAGCACACCGTAGGTCGGCGTCGGGTCGGCGTGGCCGGCGTACAGGCCACCGGGGATGTTGACCTTGGCGTAGTACGGGGCCCCCTCGACCAGCTTGTCGATCGCCGGGCCCTGCAGCGGCACGAGCTTCGCGCCGCAGGTCGTGATCGGGTCCTGGATGTTGGCGCTCGGGTGGCCGACGCCGTAGAAGAAGGCGTCGATCTTGTTGTCGCACAGCGCCGCGCCATGCTCGTCGGCCTTGAGCTCGGCGGCCAGCCCGAAGTCGGCGACCGTCCAGCCCAAGGCGCCGACCAGCTCCTCCATCGAGGCGCGCGTGCCCGACCCCGGGTTGCCGATGTTGACGCGCTTGCCCTTGAGAGCCTCGACCGAGCCGATCCCGGCCTCCTTGCGCGACAGCACGGTGAAGGGCTCGGGATGGACCGAGAAGACCGCGCGCAGGTCCTCGAACTTGCCGTCCTTCTCGAACACCTTGGAGCCGTTGTAGGCGTGGAACTGCCAGTCGGACTGGGCGACGCCGAAGTCGAGCTCGCCGGCGCGGATCGTATTGATGTTGAACACCGATCCGCCGGTGGACTCGACCGAGCAGCGGATGCCGTGCGTGGCGCGGTCCTTGTTCATCAGGCGGCAGATCGCGCCGCCGGCGGCGTAGTAGACGCCGGTCACGCCACCGGTGCCGATGGTCACGAACCGGTCGCCCGCCGGGGCGGGTGCCGCAGCCGGGGCGGCGGCGGGGGCGGCAGGCTCCTCCTTCTTGCCGCAACCGGCCAGCGCGAGCGCGGCGGCGGCGACGACGAACAACGGGCGCGGGAAGCGCAGGCTTGAGCTGATCGACATGCAGGTTCTCCTCGGACTTGTGTGGAAGCCGGCCCGCCGCTTGGCGGCGGGAACGCGGCGCTCATGATAGACACACTGGCGCCCGCTGCGCCATCGGGCCGGCCCAGGCCTCGTCGAACGCGTGGCACCAGGGTCACGCTGGCCGGCCGACCGCGGCGAGCGCATCGTCGACCGCGGCACGCAGCCGCTCGACGATGGCGTCGAGTGCGGTGTCGTCGACGATGAACGGCGGCGCGAGCAGCACGTGGTCGCCGCGCGCGCCGTCGATCGTCCCGCCCATCGGGTAGACCATCAGCCCGCGCGCCATCGCGGCGGCCTTGATCCTGGCGTGCAGCTTCAGCCCGGGGTCGAACGGCGTCTTGCCCGCGCGGTCGGCGACGAGCTCGATCGCCTGGAACAGGCCGCGGCCGCGGATATCGCCGACATTCGGGTGCTCGCCGAAGGCGGCGGCGAGCCGCTCGCGCAGCCCGGCGCCGAGCCGCCGCACCTGCGCCAGCAGGCCGTCGCGCTCGATCACGCGCTGCACCGCCAGCGCCGCCGCGCAGGCCACCGGGTGCCCGAGGTAGGTATGGCCGTGCTGGAACAGCCCCGATCCGCGCTCGAAGGCCTCGACGATCGCGCGCTGCGCCAGCACCGCGCCGATCGGCTGGTAGCCGCCGCCCAGGCCCTTGGCGATCGCGAGCAGGTCCGGCACGACGCCCTCCTGCTCGCAGGCGTGCAGCGTGCCGGTGCGGCCCATGCCGCACATCACCTCGTCGAGGATCAGCAGGATGCCGTGGCGCGTGCACAGCTCGCGCACGCCGCGCAGGTAGCCGGGTACCGGCTCCAGCGCACCCGAGGTCGCGCCGCCGACCGTCTCGGCGACGAAGGCGATGACCTTGTCGCCGCCGAGGCGGTCGATCGCGGCGGCCAGCTCGGCGACCAGGCGCTGGCCGTACTGGTCGCGCGTCTCGTCCGGCTCGCGGCCGCGGTACTCGTAGCAGGGCGAGACATGCGTGACCTCGATCAGCAGCGGCGCGAACTGGCGCCGCCGCCACTCGTTGCCGCCGACCGCCAGCGCGCCCAGCGTATTGCCGTGGTAGCTCTGGCGCCGCGCGATGAAGTGGCGCCGCCCGGGCTGGCCGATCTCGACGAAATACTGGCGCGCCATCTTCAGCGCGGCCTCCATCGCCTCCGAGCCGCCGGAGACGAAATAGGCATGGCTCATGCCGGCCGGTGCGGTGCGGACGAGCTGGTCGGCGAGCTGCTCGCCGACCTCGGTCGTGAAGAAGCTGGTGTGCGCGTAGGCGACACGGTCGATCTGCGCGTGCATCGCCGCCAGCACCTCGGGGTGGCCGTGGCCGAGGCAGGAGACCGCCGCACCGCCGCAAGCGTCGAGATACGCGCGGCCGTCGGCATCGGTGATCGTCATCCCGTGCGCCGACACCGCCGACGGCAGCCCGCGCTGGAGCTGGCGGTGCAGGACGCGCGTGGCGTCGATGGCGCGGGGGGCGGCGGCGGGGCTGGACATGGCGCTACATTGCGGGGCAACGAAGTCCCGCACGATAGACCATGAGCGACGATATCGCCAGCCTGCGACGCATCCTGCGCGACTGCCGCACGGTTGCGATCGTCGGCCTGTCGGCCGAGTGGCACCGGCCGAGTTTCTTCGTCGCCAAGTACCTGCAGCAACACGGCTACCGGATCATCCCGGTCAACCCGCGTTATGCCGGCCAGCAGATCCTCGGCGAGACCGTCTACGCGAACCTCAGCGACATCCGCGAGCCGGTCGACATGGTCGACGTCTTCCGCCGCAGCGCCGACGTGCCGCCGATCGCGCGCGACGCGGTCGCGATCGGTGCCAAGTGTCTGTGGCAGCAGATCGGCGTGGCCAGCCGCGAGGCCGACGAGATCGCGCGCCACGCCGGGCTGGATTCGGTGCTGGACCGCTGCACCAAGATCGAGCATGCGCGCCTGTTCGGCGGGCTGAACTGGGCCGGGGTCAATACGCGCGTGGTGTCGGCGCGCCGGCCCGTGTGATGAAGCCCCCACGCTCGCTGGCGCTCGCTGCCCCCCGAGGGGGCGCTCAGTGGCTTCGGGCGGCCGGGCGCCACGAAAGGCGACCCCCACGCTCGCTTGCGCTCGCTGCCCCCCGAGGGGGCGCTCAGTGGCTTCGGGCGGCCGGGCGCCACTGAGACCCCATCAACGGTCCGCACCATGCCTGATCACGTCTTCAAGCCCGAGACGCTGGCGATCCACGCCGGCCAGATCCCCGATGCCGCGACCGGCGCGCGCGCGCTGCCGATCTACCAGACGACGAGCTTCGTCTTCGACAGCGCCGACCACGCGGCGAGCCTGTTCAACCTGCAGACCTTCGGCAATGTCTACTCGCGGCTGAGCAACCCGACGGTGGCCGCACTCGAGGAACGCGTCGCGGCGCTGGAGGGCGGGCGCGCCGCGGTCGCCGCCGCCAGCGGCATGGCGGCCGAGGCGATGGCGCTGATGACGCTGCTGCGCGCCGGCGACCACATCGTCGCCGCCGGCGCGCTGTACGGCGGCAGCGTGACGATGCTGGCCGTCAACCTGGCCAAGTTCGGCATCGAGACCAGCTTCGTCGACGCCACCGACCCCGCGGCCTTCGCCGCCGCGATGCGGCCGACGACGCGCGCGGTGTTTGCCGAGAGCCTGGGCAACCCGAGCCTGGTCGTGCTCGATATCGCCGCCGTGGCCGAGGTCGCGCACGCGCAGGGCGTGCCGCTGGTGATCGACAACACGGTGCCCAGCCCGGCGCTGTGCAACCCGGTCGCGTTCGGCGCCGACATCGTCGTCCACAGCGCGACCAAGTATCTCGGCGGCCACGGCACGACGCTGGCCGGCGTCATCGTCGAGAGCGGCAAGTTCCCGTGGGACAACGGCAAGTTTCCGGGCATGACCGAGCCGTCGCCGGGCTACCACGGCGTCAAGTTCTACGAGACCTTCGGCGACTTCGGCTTCACGATGCGCTGCCGGATGGAGACGCTGCGTGTCTACGGCGCCGCGCTGAGCCCGATGAGCGCGTGGCAGATCCTGCAGGGTGTCGAGACCTTGCCGCTGCGCATGGAGCGCCACAGCGCGAACGCGCTGGCGGTGGCGCGCTTCCTGCGGGACGACCCTCGCGTGGCCTGGGTCAACTACCCCGGGCTGGCGGAGCATCCGCAGCACGCGCTGCTGCAGCGGCAGATGCGCGGCGCGTCGGGCCTGCTCGCCTTCGGCCTGCGCGGCGGCGCCGAGGCCGGCGTGCGCTTCATCGAGGGCGCGCAGTTCATGAGCCACCTGGTCAATATCGGCGACACGCGCACGCTGATCAGCCACCCCGCGAGCACCACCCACCGCCAGCTCGACGAGGCGCAGCAGCGCGCCGCCGGCGTGACGCCGGACATGGTGCGGATCTCGGTCGGGCTGGAGCATGTGGACGATATCCTGTGGGATATCGACCAGGCGCTCGCCAGGGCGAGCGCATAGCGACCAGGCGCTCGTCGGAGCGAGCAAATAGCGACCCGGCACACGCGAGGGCGAGCGCGCCACCGAGGAGATCCACGCCATGAGCGGCCCCGCCGAGCCCGACTTCCGGCTCACCTACGCCTCGATGTTCGACCCACCGCCGGCGCTGCATCAGCGCTTCGATGCCGCATTGCGCCAGGTGCGCGCCGAACTGGGTGGCGAGCATGCGATGACGATCGACGGCCGGCGCCACGAGACGGGGCAGTGGTTCGAGGTCCGCTCGCCGATCGACACCGGCCTGGTGCTCGGCCGCTTCGCGCTCGGCGGGCCGGACGATGCCACCCGGGCGGCCGAGGCGGCACGCCGCGCAGCGCCCGGCTGGGCCGCCACGCCGTGGCGCGAGCGGCTCGCGCTGCTGCGGCGGGCCGCGGCGCTGATCGAGCAGCGCGTCTATGCGATCTCGGCCGCGGTCGCGCTGGAGGTCGGCAAGAACCGCATGGAGGCGCTCGGCGAGGTGCAGGAGACCGCGGACCTGATCACCTGGTACTGCGACCGCATGGAGGAGGCTGGGGGTTTCGACCGCGCGCTGCCGGACGAGCCCTTGACCGGCTGGCGCAGCCGCAACCGCACCGTGCTCAAGCCCTGGGGCGCGTGGGCGGTGGTCGCGCCGTTCAACTTTCCGGTCGCACTCGCCGGCGGGCCGATCGGCGCCGCGCTGGCGGCCGGCAATACGGTCGTCTTCAAGGTCGCGAGCAGCACCGCGTGGAGCGGCCGGCTGCTGATGGACGTGTTCGAGGATGCCGGGCTGCCGGCCGGCGTCGTCAACCTCGTCAGCGGGCCGGGCGGCACGCTGGGCGAGGCGCTGATGGACTCGCCCGCGATCGCCGGCGCGACCTTCACCGGCTCGCACGAGGTCGGGATGGCGCTGCTGCGCCGCTTCGTCGCCGGGGCCCGGCCGCGGCCGCTGATCGCCGAGATGGGGGGCAAGAATGCGGCCCTCGTCAGCCGCCACGCCGACCTCGATCGTGCCGCGCTGGGCATCGTGCGGTCGGCCTTCGGGCTGCAGGGGCAGAAATGCTCGGCCTGCTCGCGCGTCTTCGTCGAGCGCCCGGTCGCTGGCCCGCTGCGCGAGAGGCTGCTGGCGCGCACCGAGGCGATCGCGATCGGCGACCCGACCGAGGCCGCGAACTGGATGGGGCCGGTGATCGACGCGGGCGCACTGGCGCGCTACCGCCGCGCCGCCGAGGAGCTGCGTCGCGACGGTCAGGTGCTGACCGGCGCGCGTGTGCTGGACGACGGCGTGCTCGCGCACGGGCACTTCGTCGCGCCGACGATCGGCCGCATCGACGCCGGCCACCGGCTGTGGCGCGACGAGCTCTTCCTGCCCTTCCTGCTCGTCGCCGAGGTCGAGTCGCTGGACGAGGCGATCGAGCGCGCGAACGCGACCGACTACGGCTTGACCGCGGGCTTCTACGGCGCGCGCGACGAGATCCCGGCCTTCCTCGACCGCATCGAGGCCGGCGTCACCTACGTCAACCGTCCGCAGGGCGCGACCACCGGCGCCTGGCCCGGCTACCAGGCCTTCGGCGGCTGGAAGGGCAGCGGCAGCACCGGCAAGGCGATCGGCTCGTTCTGGTACCTGCCGCAATACCTGCGCGAGCAGTCGCAGACGGTCGTCGATTGAGCGCTTGCTACAGCGACTTCTTCAGCCAGTGCCCCAGCTCGCCGACGATGCCGCGGCGAAACGCGAGCACGCAGACGACGAAGATCACGCCCTGCACGATCGTCACCCACGCGCCGAGCTGCGCCAGGTAGTTCTGCATCGTGATGATCACCGCGGCGCCGACGACCGGGCCGAAGACCGTGCCCATGCCGCCCAGCAGCGTCATCAGCACCACCTCGCCCGACATGCTCCAGTGCACGTCGGTCAGCGACGCGAGCTGGAACACGATCGCCTTCGTCGCCCCGGCCAGCCCCGCGAGCGTGGCCGACAGCACGAAGGCCAGCAGCTTGAAGCGGTCGGTGTCGTAGCCGAGCGAGATCGCGCGGTTCTCGTTCTCGCGGATCGCCTTGAGCACCTGGCCGAAGGGCGAGTGGATCGCGCGGTAGACGATGCCGAAGCCGGTCACGAAGATCACCAGCACGACGGCGTACATCGCATGGGGATCGTCGAGGTCGACGATCCCGAACAGGCGACCGCGCGGCACCGCCTGGATGCCGTCCTCGCCGCCGGTGAACGGCGCCTGCAGGCTGAAGAAGAAGACCATCTGCGCCAGCGCGAGCGTGATCATCGCGAAGTAGATGCCCTGGCGGCGGATCGCCAGCATCCCGGCCAGCCAGCCCAGCACGGCAGCGCAGGCGGTGCCGAACAGGATCGCGAGCTCGGGCGTCAGCCCCCAGACCTTGGCCGCGTGCGCCGACGCATAGCCGGCCGAGCCGAGGAACATCGCATGGCCGAAGGACAGCAGCCCGCCGAACCCCAGCAGCAGGTTGAAGGCGCACGCGAAGAGCGCGAAGCACATCACCTTCATCATGAACACCGGGTAGACGACCAGCGGGGCGGCCGCCAGCAGTGCCAGCATGACGAGAAAGGCGTTGCGGTGCACACGCGCCGCGGCGGCGCGCAGGGCGGCTGCAGGTCGGCCAGGTGCGCTCACTTCTGCGTCCCGAACAGGCCGGCCGGCCGCACCAGCAGCACGATGGCCATGATGACGAAGATCACCGTGCTCGAGGCCTCGGGGTAGAAGACCTTGGTCAGCCCCTCGATCAGCCCGAGGCCGAAGCCGGTGACGATCGACCCCAGGATCGACCCCATGCCGCCGATGACGACGACGGCGAAGACGACGATGATCAGGTCGGCCCCCATCTGCGGGCTGACCTGGTAGATCGGTGCGGCCATCACGCCGGCCAGCGCCGCGAGCGCGACGCCGAAACCGTAGGTCAGCGTGATCATGCGCGGCACGTTGACGCCGAAGGCCTGGACGAGTTGCGGGTTCTCGGTCGCCGCACGCAGGTAGGCGCCGAGCTTGGTGCGTTCGATCACGTACCAGGTCGCCAGGCAGACGACGAGCGAGGCGACGATGATCCAGCCGCGGTAGTTGGGCAGGAACATGAAGCCCAGGTTCTGCCCGCCCTGAAGCTGCGACGGGATCTGGTACGGCTGGCCCGACGATCCGTACTCGTTGCGGAACAGCCCCTGGATGATCAGCGCCAGGCCGAAGGTCAGCAGCAGCCCGTACAGGTGGTCGAGCTTGTACAGCCGCGCGAGCATCGTGCGCTCGATGATCACGCCGGTGGCGCCGACCACCAGCGGCGCGATCAGCAGCGCCCACCAGTAGCCGACGCCGAGCTTGTCCAGCAGCAGCCAGGCCACGAACGCGCCCATCATGTACTGCGCGCCGTGGGCGAAGTTGATGATGTTGAGCAGACCGAAGATCACCGCCAGCCCGAGCGACAGCAGCGCGTAGAACGAGCCGTTGATCAGCCCGATCAGCAGCTGGCCGAACAGAACCTGGGTCGGGATGCCGAAGATCTCGGTCATGGCGGAGGGGACGAGGGCGGGGCGGCGCCGGCGGCGCCACCCCGGTTCAGGCCGCGCGTGCGGCCGGCGACCTCACTTGACCAGCGGACAGCCGCCATCGGCCATCGGCCGGAAGGCCTGGTCGGCGGGGATCGTCGTGCGCAGCTTGTAGTAGTCGTAAGGGCCCTTGGACTCTGAGGGCTTCTTGACCTCGAACAGGTAGGCCGGGTGGATCTTGCGGCCGTCGGCCCGCACCGACCCCTTGCCGAAAAGCGGGTCGTCGGTCGGCATCTTCTTCATCTGCTCGATGACCTTGGTGCCGTCGTCCGATTTCAGCGCCTCGACGGCCTTGAGGTAGTGCAGAACCCCGGAATAGACGCCGGCATGGTCCGAGCTCGGATACTTGCCGCCGTTGCGCTCGGCAAAGCGCTTGCTCCATGCACGCGTCTGGTCGTTCAGATCCCAGTAGAAGGCTTCGGTCAGGATCAGGCCCTGTGCCGTGTTCAGACCCAGGCCGTGGATGTCCGGCAGGAAAAGCAGAAGTCCCGCCAGGTTCTGCCCGGCCCGCGTGATGCCGAACTCCGCGGCCTGCTTGATGCTGTTGATGGTGTCCCCGCCGGCGTTGGCCAGGCCGATGATCTTGGCCTTGGAGGCCTGTGCCTGCAGCAGGAAGGAGCTGAAATCGGTGGCCGGGAAGGGGTGGCGCACCTTGCCGAGCACCTTGCCGCCGTTCTTGAGCACGACGGCCTCGGTGTCGCGTTCGAGTGCGTGACCGAAGGCGTAGTCGGCGGTCAGGAAGTACCAGGAGTCGCCGCCCGTCTTGACGATCGCACTGCCGGTTCCGTTGGCCAGCATCCAGGTGTCGTACAGCCAGTGCACGGTATTCGGGCTGCACGCCTTGCCGCTCAGGTCTGCCGTCGCCGCACCCGTGACGACGAAGGCCTTGCCCTTCTCGCGCGTGATCTGGTTGACCGCCAGCGCGACCGACGAGGTCGGCACGTCGACGATGGCGTCGACTTGCTCGCGGTCGTACCAGGTCCTCGCAACCGTCGAACCGATGTCGGGCTTGTTCTGGTGGTCGGCGCCGACGACTTCCACCTTCAGGCCCTTCGCCGAGGCGCCGAAGTCCTCGACCGCCATCCGCGCCGCGAGCACCGAGCCCGGGCCGCCGATGTCGGCGTAGACGCCCGACATGTCGTTCATGACGCCGATCTTGATCACGCCGTCGGAGATTTGCGCCTGCGCGGCACCGGCAGCCATCCCGAAGGCCGCGGCCAGCAGGGTCGACAGGAGTTTGCGCTTCATAGTCAGCCTTTCCTCGTTCATGGTCGGTTTCGACACCCTCACCACGCCCGCGCCGTCGACGACGGCCGGGCCTCTCACACGCCGAGCACCTCGTGCAGCATCGACTGCTTCGCCGGCAGCTCGGCCGCCGCGAAGGATTCGATGACGCGCCCGTGCTCGACGACGTAGAACCGGTCCGCCAGCGGCGCGGCGAAGCGGAAATTCTGCTCCACCATCACGATCGTCAGCCCCTTTTCGCGCAGCAGCCGGATCGCGCGCCCGAGCGCCTGCACGATCACCGGCGCCAGGCCCTCGGAGATCTCGTCCAGCAGCAGCAGCCTCGCGCCGGTGCGCAGGATGCGCGCCACCGACAGCATCTGCTGCTCGCCGCCCGACAGCCGCCCTCCGGGGCTGGCGCGACGCTCCGCCAGGTTCGGAAAAATCGCGTAGATCTCGTCGAGGCTCATCCCGCCGCTGGCCACCGCCGGCGGCAGCATCAGGTTCTCCTCGCAGCTCAGGCTGGCGAAGATGCCGCGCTCCTCCGGGCAGTAGCCGATGCCCAGGTGCGCGATACGGTGCGGCGGCAATGCGACCGCCTCGGTGCCGTTGACCATGAGCGACCCGCTGCGGCGGCCGACCAGGCCCAGGATCGCGCGCAGCGTCGTCGTGCGCCCGGCGCCGTTGCGCCCCAGCAGCGTGACGACCTCGCCCTGGTTCACGGTCAGGTCGATGCCGTGCAGGATGTGCGACTCGCCGTACCAGGCGTGCACGTCGGTCAGCCGCAGCAGCTCGACACCCTTGTTCATGGTCTTCACGCGTGCGCGCCCTGCAGTTCGACGTCCTCGCTGCCCATGTAGGCCTGCAGCACCTGCGGGTCGCGTGACACCTGCGCGTAGGGGCCCTCGGCGATCACGGCGCCGCGTGCCAGCACGGTGATCGTGTCGGCGATGCTGGCGACGACATTCATGTTGTGCTCGACCATCAGCACCGTGCGGTTGGCAGCGACCTTCCTGATCAGCTGGGTGACGAGCTCGACGTCCTCGTGCCCCATGCCCTGCGTCGGCTCGTCGAGCAGCATCATCTTCGGGTCCATCGCCAGCGTGGTCGCGATCTCGAGCGCGCGCTTGCGGCCATAGGGCAGCTCGACCGTCACGGTGTCGGCCAGATCGCGCAGGCCGACGGTGTCCAGCAATTCGAGCGCGCGCTCGTCGAGCCGCCCGAGGATGCGGTCCGAGCGCCAGAAGTGGTACGACACGCCGAGCTGGCGCTGCAGCGCGACGCGAACGTTGTCGAGCACCGTCAGGTGCGGGAAGGTGGCCGAGATCTGGAACGATCGCACGATGCCCCGGCGGGCAATCTGCGCCGGCCGCTCGCGCGTGATGTCCTCGTCCTCGAACAGGATCTGACCACGGGTCGGGATCAGGAACTTGGTCAGCAGGTTGAAGCAAGTCGTCTTGCCGGCGCCGTTCGGGCCGATCAGCGCGTGGATCTGGCCGCGGCGGACCTTCAGGTCGACGCCGGCGACGGCGACGAAGCCCTTGAACTCCTTGACCAGACCGCGCGTCTCGAGAATCACGTCGTCCGACATGGATCGAACCCGTGTGCCGACTGGCCCCGTGGGGCTCGTGCAGATCGCATCGGGAGATTATTCTTGCAGCCGTACCGGCGGCACGACCGGGTTTGTTCGGATGGCGGCGGGGGCGCCAGCGCGTCCACTGGGCCGGCATTCCTCGGCGGGCGCAACCGACGGACCTGCGCAGCGGGCGCGAGCGTCCGCGCGCGCCACCGTGGCGCCGAGGGTCCCCCATGACGAGAGGCCGCGATGAACATCTACGACCAGCACCTGGACCGCAACCCGGCGAACTTCGCCGCGCTCAGCCCGGTCGGCTTCGTCGAGCGCAGCGCCGAGGTGTTCGGCGACCTGCCCGCCATCGTCCACGGCACGCGCCGCGCCAGCTGGGCCCAGCTGCGGGACCGTTCGGCACGGCTGGCCGCGGCGCTGCGCGCGCTCGGCGTCGTGCGGCTCGAGACCGTCAGCACGATGCTGCCGAATACGCCCGAGATGGTCGAGGCGCACTATGCGGTGCCGGCGATCAACGCCGTGCTCAACACGCTCAACACGCGGCTCGACGCCCCGCTGCTGGCCTGGCAGATGGCGCACTGCGAGGCCAGGGTGCTGATCGCCGACCGCGAGTTCTCGGGTGTCGTCGCGCAGGCGCTGGACGTGCTGCGGCGCGAGCATGGGCGCGAGATCGTCGTCGTCGACGTCTGCGACAGCGAGTACGACGGCCCGGGCGGGTGTGTCGGCGCGCACGAGTACGAGGCGCTGCTGGCCGCGCACGCGCCGCTGGCGCGGCTGGAAGGACCCGCCGACGAGTGGGACGCGATCGCGGTCAGCTACACCAGCGGCACCACCGGCGACCCCAAGGGTGTCGTCACGCACCACCGCGGCGCCTACCTGAACGCGGTGTGCAACGCGGCGACCTGGACCATGCCGCATTTCCCGCGCTACCTGTGGACGCTGCCGATGTTCCACTGCAACGGCTGGTGCTTCCCGTGGACGGTGGCGATGCTCGGCGGCACGCATGTCTGCCTGCGCCGGGTCGATGCGGCGGCGATCCTGGCGGCGATGCGCGATCACGGCGCCGACCATTACTGCGCCGCGCCGATCGTCCACAACCTGCTGTGGCAGGCCGAGGCGGCGCTGCGCGAAGGCATTTCGCAGAAGGTGCGCGGCATGGTCGCCGGCGCCGCGCCGCCGGCGGCGATGATCGAGGGCATGGCGCAGATCGGCTTCGACATCACGCATGTCTACGGGCTGACCGAGGTCTACGGGCCGGCGTCGGTGGCGGTCAAGCGCCCGGGCTGGGCCGCGGCCGATCTCGCCGAGCAGACGCGGCTGAACGGCCGCCAGGGCGTGCGCTACATGCTGCAGGAGGGCATGACGGTGCTGGACCCGGACACGATGGCCGAGGTGCCGGCCGACGGCCAGACGATGGGCGAGATCATGTTCCGCGGCAACATCGTGATGAAGGGCTACCTGAAGAACGCGGCGGCGACCGACAAGGCCTTCGCCGGCGGCTGGTTCCACACCGGCGACCTGGCCGTGCTGGAGGCCGACCGCTACGTCAAGATCAAGGACCGCAGCAAGGACATCATCATCAGCGGCGGCGAGAACATCAGCTCGATCGAGGTCGAGGATGCCCTGTACCGCCACCCGGCGGTGCTCGCCTGCGCGGTGGTCGCGCGGCCCGATCCGAGGTGGGGCGAGACCCCGCTGGCCTTCGTCGAGCTCAAGCCCGGCGCGAGCGTCGGCGCGGAGGAACTGGTCGCGCACTGCCGGTCGCTGCTGGCGGGCTACAAGATCCCGCGCGAGATCCGCTTCGAGCCGATCCCCAAGACCAGCACCGGCAAGATCCAGAAGTTCCAGCTGCGCGAACGTGCGAAGTCGTCGAGTGCGATCGAGTGAGTCGCCGGGGGCTCGGGCCGGCGTTCGTCCGGTCCGGTGCAACCGGCGCAGGCCCTCTTCGACGAGCGGCGGCCGCGAGTTGGTATAAACCTTCCCCACCCGCGTCGAGGCGCGGCATCGCAGCATGGAGACCGCAAGATGCAAGACCAGCCCCTGGTGCTGACCGACAAGGACGCACGCGGCGTCGTCACGCTGACGCTGAACCGGCCGCAGGCCTTCAACTCGCTGTCCGAGGGCATGCTCGACGCGCTGCAGGCCGCACTCGATGCCCTGGCCACCGACGAGACCGCGCGCGTGGTCGTCATCGCCGCTGCCGGCAAGGCCTTCTGCGCCGGGCACGACCTCAAGGAGATGCGTGCCCAGCCCTCGCAGGACTACTACGAGCGCCTGTTCGCGCAGTGCGGGCGCATGATGATGAGCATTCAGCGCCTGCCGGTTCCCGTCGTCGCCAAGGTCCAGGGTATCGCGACCGCGGCGGGGTGCCAGCTGGTCGCGATGTGCGACCTCGCGGTCGCGGCGCACGGCACCCGATTCGCCGTCAGCGGCGTCAACCTGGGCCTGTTCTGCTCGACGCCGAGTGTGGCGCTGTCGCGCAACCTGCCGCGCAAGCAGGCCTTCGAGATGCTGGTCACGGGCGATTTCATCGACGCCGAGACGGCGCTCGCGCGCGGGCTGGTCAACCGCGTGGTCGAGCCCCCCGAGCTCGACGCCGCGGTCGACGCGCTGGTCGCGCGCATCGTCGCCAAGCCGCGCGTCGCGCTCGCGCTGGGCAAGCAGCTCTTCTACCGCCAGATCGAGCAGCCGATCGACGCCGCCTACGAAGAGGCCTGCCGCACCATGGCGTGCAACATGATGGACGAGTCGGCGCTGGAAGGCGTGCAGGCCTTCATCGACAAGCGGCCGCCGAACTGGTGAGACCCGGTCACATGCCGACGTAGTTCGGCCCGCCGCCGCCCTCGGGCGTGACCCAGACGATATTCTGGGTCGGGTCCTTGATGTCGCAGGTCTTGCAGTGCACGCAGTTCTGCGCATTGATCTGCAGCCGCGGTCCGCCACCGGACCCGTCGTCGACGAACTCGTAGACGCCGGCCGGACAGTAGCGGCTCTCGGGGCCGGCGTATTTCGCCAGGTTGACCGTCACCGGCACCGACGCGTCCTTCAGCGTCAGGTGCGCGGGCTGGTTCTCCTCGTGGTTGGTGTTGCTGACGAAGACCGAGCTCAGGCGGTCGAAGCTCAGCACCCCGTCCGGCTTGGGATAGCGGATCGGCTCGCAGGCCGACGCCGGCCACAGCCGCGCGTGGTCGGGCTGCTTGCGGTGGATCGTCCAGGGCGGGCGCGTCATGCCGAGCCTGGGCAGCAGCCACTGCTCGACGCCGGTCATGACCGCGCCGACGGTATTGCCCTTCTTGAACCACTGCTTGAAATTGCGCGCGGTGTCGAGCTCGGCGTGCAGCCAGCTCTTCTCGAACGCCTCGGGGTAGGCGCCGAGCTCGTCGCCGCTGCGTCCGGCGGCCAGTGCCGGCGCGATCGCCTCGGCCGCCAGCATGCCGGTCTTGATCGCCGCATGGCTGCCCTTGATGCGCGCGGCGTTCAGCGTGCCGGCGTCGCAGCCGACCAGGCAGCCGCCCGGGAAGACCAGCTTGGGCAGGCTCAGCAGCCCGCCTGCGGTGATCGCGCGCGCGCCGTAGCCCAGGCGCTTGCCCCCCTCGAGGTGGGCGCGGATCGCAGGGTGCGTCTTCCAGCGCTGCATCTCCTCGAACGGGCTGATCCACGGGTTCATGTAGTCCAGTCCGGTGACGAATCCGAGCGTGACCTTGCCGCCTTCCAGGTGGTAGAGGAAACCACCGCCGTAGGTATGCTCGTCCATCGGCCAGCCGGCGGTGTGGACGACCAGCCCCGCTCGCGCCTTGTCGGCCGGCACTTCCCACAGTTCCTTGATGCCGATCGCGTAGCTCTGCGGGTCGCGCCTGCGGTCCAGGCCGAAGCGCGCGATCAGTTGCTTGCCCAGGTGGCCGCGCGCGCCCTCGGCGAAGACGGTGTACTTGCCCACCAGCTCCATGCCGAGCTGGAAACCGTCGTGTGGCTCGCCGTCCTTGCCGATCCCCATGTTGCCGGTCGCCACGCCGCGCACCGCACCCTGGTCGTCGAACAGCAGCTCGGCCGCCGCGAAGCCGGGGAAGATCTCGACCCCGAGCGCCTCGGCCTGCCCGGCCAGCCACTTCGTGACGGCGCCCAGGCTGATGACGTAGTTGCCCTGGTTGTGGAAGCACTGCGGCACCAGCCAGCCGGGGGTGCGCGTGGCGCCGCGCGCGTCCAGGAACAGCACCTCGTCGGCGGTCACCGGCTGGTTCAGCGGCGCGCCGCGGTCCTTCCAGTCGGGCAGCAGCTCGTCCAGCGCTCGCGGGTCCATCACCGCGCCGGACAGGATGTGGGCGCCGGGCTCGGAGCCCTTTTCCAGCACGACGACGGAGGCGTCGGGGGCGAGCTGCTTGAGTCGGATCGCCGCGCTCAGCCCTGCCGGCCCCGCACCGACGACGACGACGTCGACCTCCATCGCCTCGCGTGGGCCGTGTTGCGCCAGCATTTCATCGTTCGTCATGCGCTGCCTCCAGCTTGCCAGTTGCGACCGATTCTAGGAGCGTGCGTGCTATCGTCTTTTGCTGTCGAGTGAGGCGAAGACTCCAGGAGCGAGGACGGCGATGAGCTACCAGATCGATCTATCGGGCCGCGTGGCGATGGTCACCGGCGCTTCCAGCGGGCTGGGTGCGCAGTTCGCGCGCACGCTGGCGCGCGCCGGCGCCGGCGTGGTGCTGGCAGCGCGTCGCGTCGAGCGGCTGAAGACGCTGCGCGCCGAGATCGAGGCCGCCGGCGGCGATGCCCATGTCGTCGGGCTGGACGTGACCGATCCGGACAGCATCAAGGCCGCGGTCGCGCACGCCGAGACCGAGATGGGCACGATCGACATCCTGGTCAACAACTCGGGCGTCAGCACGACGCAGAGGCTGCTCGACGTCACGCCGGAGGACTACGACTACGTGATGGGCACCAACACGCGCGGTGCCTTCTTCGTCGCGCAGGAGGTCGGCCGGCGCATGATCGCGCGCGCCCGCGGCGCCGCGCCCGGCACTTTCACCGGCGGGCGCATCGTCAACGTGGCGTCGATGGCCGCGCTGCGCCCGCTCGGGCAGATCGGCGTCTATGCGATGAGCAAGGCCGCGGTCGTCCACATGACGCGTGCGATGGCGCTGGAATGGGGGCGCTACGGCATCAACGTCAACGCGATCTGCCCCGGCTACATCGACACCGAGATCAACCACGAGCACTGGCAGACCGAGGCCGGACAGAAGCTGATCAACATGCTGCCGCGCAAGCGCGTCGGGCAGCCCAAGGACCTCGATGCGGTGCTGATGATGCTGTGCGCCAACGAGAGCCATTTCGTCAACGGCGCGGTGATCGCGGCCGACGACGGCTTCGGGGTCTGAGCCTCGATGACCGCGCTGCGGCGGCTCACGCCGCTCGAGACGCGGGTGCTGGGCGTGCTGGTCGAGAAGCAGGCCACCGTCCCCGATACCTACCCGCTGTCGCTCAACGCGCTGGTCGCCGGCTGCAACCAGAAGACCGCGCGCCATCCGGTCATCGAGGCCAGCGACGCCGAGGTGCTGACCGCGGTCGATGCGCTGAAGTCGCTCGCGCTGGTGTTCGAGCGCAGCGGCAGCCGAGTGGCGCGCTACGAGCACAACGTCGCCCGCGTGCTGGCGCTGCCGTCGCAGTCGGTCGCGCTGCTGGCGGTGCTGATGCTGCGCGGCGCGCAGACCTCGGCCGAGCTGCGGCAGAACTGCGAGCGGCTGCATCGCTTCGCCGACATCTCGTCGGTCGAGGGCTTTCTGGACGAGCTCGCGGCGCGCGAGCCACCGCTGGTGCGGCTGCTGCCGCGCGCCCCGGGCTCGCGCGAGCCGCGCTGGGCGCATCTGCTGACCGGCGAGCCGGCCGTGCCGGCCGAGGCGGCGCCGTCTGCAGCACCCGACGGCACGGTGGCTGCGGGCGAACTCGCCGCGCTGAAGTCCGAGATCGACCGCCAGCGCGCCGAGATCGATGCGCTGCGCGCGCTGGTGCAGCGCATCGCTGCCGAGCTCGGCATGCAGGACTGAACCCCAACCCCAGGAAACGCCAGCCGATGCGATTCGAGATCCCCGCCGACAAGAAGCTCGTCCACGAGTCGATCATCCCCATCCGCTGGGGCGACATGGACGCGATGGGCCATGTCAACAACACGATCTACTTCCGCTATTTCGAGATCGTGCGGCTCGACTGGTTCTATGCGATCGGCGCCGCTGCCAGCCCGACGGCCGGCAGTGGCCCGGTGATCGTCAATGCCTTCTGCAGCTTCCTGCGCCAGCTCGAATACCCGGGCGAGGTGAGGGCGCGCATGTACGTCGCGAATCCGGGCCGGAGCAGCTTCGACACCTACGTCACGCTGGAGCGCACCGACGAGCCCGGTATCGTCTACGCCGAGGGTGGCGCGATGACGGTATGGACCGACTACGCGGCGAGGAAGTCGGCGCCGATCCCGGATGCGCTGCGGGCGCTAATCGCCTGATCGACGCGTCACGGCGCCTCGCACGGGTTAGCCTTCGGTTACGCGGGAACCGGTTTGGTCCTGCCTTCCGCCGGCCCGTTGCGCCCAGACTCGGGAGCCGGCGGCTCGTCCTTTCTGGCATTCGACATTCCAGCGTGCCATGGGTGGCGGGCACCCTCCAACTCCATGTCCCCCGGGACGGGCTGTGCCCGCCCCTCCTCCTTTACTTCCGTGGGAGGGTGCCCGCCACCCATGGCCTGCCAACGGCTCGGCATTCGACGATCGAATACCGCCGCGGCTGACCTCGGCCCGCGCGGACATGGCCGTGGAGCGGAGGCACGGCGTTGGATTTGAGCACCTGACCGAAGGCCGCCACCACGTCGCGAGCCCGAGCCCGGACGATCGATCGCAGCGCTGTCTCAGCCGATCATCCGGTACGGCCCGCCGGTCTGCAGCGCGCGGTGGTAGGCCGGCCGCGCGTGGATGCGCTGCAGCCAGTCCATCAGGCGCGGGAAGCGCTCGTCGAGGCCGGCGCCGGCGGCGGCGGCCTCCAGCGGGAAGCTCATCATGATGTCGGCGGCGCTGAACGAGCGGCCGGCGAACCACGGCCGACCCTCCATCTCGTCCTCCAGGAAGCGCAGCTGCGCGCTGATGTTGGGCTGCACGAAGCGGTCCACCACCTTGTCGGCGATGCCGCGGACGATCGGCTTGATCAGGAACGGCACTGGCGCCTTGCGGATCTGGTCGAAGACGAGCTTCATCACCAGCGGCGGCATCGCGCTGCCCTCGGCGAAGTGCAGCCAGTAGACATAGCGCCGGCGCTCGGCGCTGCCGGCCGCGGGCTTCAGCCGGCCCTCGCCCGGGCCGTCGACGAGATACTCGACGATCGCGCCGGTCTCGGCCACCGTGATGCGGCCGTCGGTGATCACCGGCGACTTGCCCAGCGGGTGGACCTTCTTCAGCGCCGGCGGTGCCAGCATCGTCACCGGGTCGCGCGCGTAGCGAACGACCTCGTACGGCAGCCCGAGCTCCTCGAGCAGCCACAGCACGCGCTGCGAGCGCGAGTTTTCGAGGTGGTGGACGGTGATCATTGGGTCAGCAGCTTGGTCACGAGTTCGGCGGTGGTCGACGCCGCCATCTTGCGCATCAGGCGTGCACGATACACGTCCACCGTGCGCGGGCTGATCGAGAGCTGCCGGCCGATGCCCTTGCTCGTCAGGCCCTGCACCAGCAGGGCGGCGATCTCGCGCTCGCGCGCGGTGAACTCCTGTCGCACCGGTCGCCGCGCCGACAGGTCCTCGAACGCCCAGATGCCGGCGGCGTGCGGGCGCGCCGGGTCGAGCGCGCGGCCCGAGACATGGCACCAGAACATCTCGCCCGTGAGCCGCTTCATGACGCGCTCGTCGGCGTAGCGCCCGGCCGCATCCAGGCTGGCGGCGATGCGCCGGCCGGTGCGCTCGAACTCCGCCGGCGTCGGGTAGAGCAGCTCGAACGAGCGGCCGACGAGCTGCCCGGCGCTGGCGGCGAAGATCGCCAGCGCCTCGCGGTTGGCGTCGACCATCAGCCGCTCGCGCGACAGGATGAGGCCGATCGGCGCCAGCTCGAACGCGGTTCGGTAGTCGAGCGGCGCCGGGCCGGCGCGGCCGGGCGGGGCAGGGAGCTCGGGCGGTGCGGGCATGGGCGGGTGCGATTACGCAATCCGACGTAAAGACTACGTAACGGATTAGGTAGTACGCTCGCGCCCTTGCCCATCGGAGCTTCTACTCATGAACAAGATCTACCCGAGCGCGGCGGCGGCGCTGGACGGGATCGTGCGCGACGGCCAGCTGCTCGCGGTCGGGGGCTTCGGCCTGTGCGGCATCCCGGAGGCGCTGATCGACGCGCTGCACGATAGCGGCGCGCGCGACCTGACGGTGATCAGCAACAACGCCGGCGTCGACGGCTTCGGCCTGGGCAAGCTGCTGCTGACACGGCAGATCCGCAAGATGATCAGCAGCTATGTCGGCGAGAACAAGGAGTTCGAGCGCCAGTACCTGGCCGGCGAGCTGGAGCTGGAGTTCACGCCGCAGGGCACGCTGGCTGAGCGGCTGCGCGCCGGCGGCGCCGGCATCCCGGCCTTCTTCACCCGCACCGGGGTCGGCACGCTGGTCGCCGAGGGCAAGGAGACGCGCGAGTTCGACGGCAAGACCTACGTGATGGAGCGTTCGCTGATGCCCGAGGTCTCGCTCGGCAAGGCCTGGAAGGCCGACCGGAGCGGCAACCTGATCTTCCGCCGCACCGCGCGCAACTTCAACCCGGCGGTGATCATGGCCGGGCGCATCGCGGTGGTCGAGGTCGAGGAGATCGTCGAGACGGGCAGCTTCGACCCCGATGCGGTGCACCTGCCCGGCATCTACGTGCACCGGCTGGTGCTGAACGCGACGCCGGAAAAGCGCATCGAGAAGCGCACCACGCAGCAGAACCCGAAGGGAAACTGACCATGACGCCCCCACGCTCACTTCGTTCGCTGCCCCCCGAGGGGGCGCAAGCCTCCCTCGAGGCGGCTCGGCAGGAGGCTTGACCATGCTGCCCCCACGCTCACTTCGTTCGCTGCCCCCCGAGGGGGCGCAAGCCTCCTTTGAGGCGGCTCGGCAGGAGGCTTGACCATGCCCTGGACCCACGACCAGATGGCCGCGCGCGCGGCCAAGGAATTGCAGGACGGCTTCTACGTCAACCTCGGCATCGGGCTGCCGACGCTGGTGGCCAACTACGTGCCGGCCGATATCGAGGTCTGGCTGCAAAGCGAGAACGGCATGCTCGGCATCGGCCCGTTCCCGGACGAGGGCGAGGTCGACCCCGACCTGATCAACGCCGGCAAGCAGACCGTGACGACGCTGCCCGGCAGCAGCATCTTCGGCAGCCACGACAGCTTCGCGATGATCCGCGGCGGCAAGATCAACCTGTCGATCCTCGGCGCGATGCAGGTCAGCGCCAAGGGCGACCTGGCGAACTGGATGATCCCGGGCAAGATGGTCAAGGGCATGGGCGGGGCGATGGACCTCGTCGCCGGCGTCAGGAGCGTCGTCGTGCTGATGGAGCACGTGGCGAAGAAGAAGGACGGCTCCGGGTTCGAGCTGAAGATCCTGCCGCAGTGCACGCTGCCGCTGACCGGCGTGGGCGTGGTCGACCGCATCGTCACCGACCTCGCGGTGCTCGACGTGACGCCGCACGGGCTGAAGGTGGTCGAGATGGCCCCTGGCGTCACACGCGAGGAGCTGCAGAGCAAGACCGGCGTGCCACTGCAGTAGGCCACGCCGTCGCGGGTGCAGCCACCGCGACGGCGCGGACGCCGTCGGGCCCCGGGCGGTGCGGGCCAATCACGGACACCCGCTCAGACCAGCCCTTGCTTGGTCGCCAGCACCGCCGCCTCGGCCCGGCTGGACACGTTGAGCTTGCGGTAGATCGACTTGATGTGGTCGTTGACCGTGAACCACTTGATGCCCATCAGGCTGGCGATCTCCTTGATCGTGAAGCCCTTGCTCAGGTAGGTCAGCACCTCGGTCTCGCGCGGCGTCAGCCGCTCGTGTTCGGGCGGCCGCTCGAGCGGCACCGGCCGGCTGCTCGTGAAGCCACCGGCGTGCGCCAGCGACGATTCGGCGGCGTGGTCGGCGTCGCCATGGCCACGGAAATGCGCCAGCAGCCGGCGCGCGATCGCCGGCGACAGCGGCGGCTGGCCGCGCACGATCTTCTGCAACTCCTCGACCAGGACTTCGAAGCGGTCCTCCTTGAGCAGGTAGCCGTCGGCGCCGCACTGCAGCGTCGGGAACAGGTGCTCGTCGTCGGAGTACAGCGTCGTGACGATCTTGGTCGCCGGGTAGTGCGCCAGCTCGGCGAGCAGCTCGAGCCCGTTGCCGTCGGGCAGTTCGAGGTCGAGCAGGATGAGGCGGAACGGCTCGGGGCCGCAGGCACCGTGGCCGGTGCCGCCGAGTTCGATCTCACGGCGCGCGGTCTCCAGGTCGCCGGCCTCGGTGATGGTCTTGTCGTCGCTGAAGCTCTCGTGCACGACCCGGGACAGGAAGCTGCGCGCCACCGGGTTGTCTTCCACGATCAGCACCTTGACCGTCATGCGCTCGTCCTCCCGCGGCCGCGTCGCGCGCAGCCGGAGGCCATCGTAGCGCAGCGCCGCCAACGTGCGCGTCTCGTCTGGCAGGCGAGGCGCCCGGGCCCGCGATCGGCCCGTCTTCCGCCGGCGACCCTCGGCGCCGCTCGGTCTATTCGACCACCATCACCAGCTTGCCCTGGACCTGGCGCGAGGCCATGCGCTCGAAAGCCGCCGGCAGCGCGTGCATCGGGTAGCGGCGGTCGATCGCCGGCTTGATGCGACCCTGCGCGTACCAGCGTGCCAGCTCGGCCAGCGCCGCGGCGCTGGCCTCGGGCTCGCGGCGGACGAACTCGCCCCAGAAGACGCCGACGATCGAGCTGCCCTTGAGCAGCGGCAGGTTCAGCGGCAGCGAGGGGATGCCGCCCTGCGCGAATCCGATCACGAGGTACCGGCCGCGCCAGCCGACGAGGCGGAACGCCGGTTCGGCGAGGTCGCCGCCCACCGGGTCGTAGACGACGTCGACGCCGCGGCCGCCGGTCAGCCCCTTGACCGCTTCGCGCAGGTCCTCGCGGCCATAGTCGACCGTCTCGTCGGCGCCCAGGCGGCGGCAGAAGTCGCACTTGTCGGGGTTCGACGCGGCGGCGATCACGCGCGCGCCGACCGCCTTGGCGATCTGCAGCGCGGCGCTGCCGACCCCGCCGGCCGCTCCCAGCACCAGCACCGTCTCTTCGGGCTTCAGGGCACCGCGGTCGACCAGTGCGTGGTGCGAGGTGCCGTAGGCGAGCGCGAACGCGGCCGCATCGTCGATCGCGAAGTCGGGCGGCAGTGGCAGCACGCGCATGGCGTCGACGCAGGCGTGGGTCGCGAATCCGCCGGTGCCGCCGAGCGCGGCGACGCGGTCGCCGGGCTTCAGGTGCCGCACGCCGTCGCCCACCGCGTCGACGGTGCCGGCGAATTCCGCGCCGGGGACGAAGGGCAGCGGCGGCAGCGCCTGGTAGCGGCCCTGGATCGTCAGCAGGTCGGGGAAGTTCAGGCTCGCGGCCTGCACCGCGACGCGTACCTGCCCGGGTGCCGGGTCGGGGGTCGGTGTCCCGCGCCAATGCAGCGCCTCGACACCCTCGTAGCGGTCGCACCACCAGGCCTTCATCGGTCGTCCTCCGTCGACGCCTCGGCCAGCGATGCCCGCGAATGCGTCGCCGATGCCCGGACGTCGATTCGATCATACGCAGCCGCCGCGTCGCCTGCGCAGCGCACGGCCCTGGCGCCGTGCGGGCGATGCGTGGCCCCTGGCGGTCACGGCCGCGACAAGGCCGGCTCCGTAGAATGCGCCGATGCACATCCTGATCTCGAACGACGACGGCTACCTCGCGCCGGGGCTGGCGGCGCTGGTGCGTGCCTGCGAGGGTCTGGGGACGATCGACGTCGTCGCCCCCGAGCAGAATGCCAGCGGCACCTCCAATGCGCTGACGCTCAACCGGCCGTTGTCGGTGTTCGAGGCCGCCAACGGCTTCAAGGTCGTCAGCGGGACGCCTTCGGACTGCGTCCACGTCGCGCTGACCGGGCTGCTGCCGCACCGGCCGGACCTGGTGCTGTCGGGCATCAACAACGGCGCCAACATGGGCGACGATACGCTCTACTCGGGCACCGTCGCGGCGGCGATGGAGGGCTACCTGTTCGGCATCCCGGCGATCGCGTTCTCGCTCGTCGACAAGGCCTGGGGCGAGCTCGACGCCGCGTCGCGCACCGCGCGCTCGATCGTCCAGCACCTGATCGCAGGCGGGCTGCCCGAGGCGCCGTGGCTGCTCAACGTCAACATCCCGAACCGCGCCGATGCCGACCGGCTGCCGCGGCGGGTCACGCGGCTCGGACGGCGGCACGCGAGCGAGCCGGTGATCCGCCAGACCAGCCCGCGCGGCGAGACGATCTACTGGATCGGGCCGGCCGGCGACGTGCGCGACGCCGGGGAAGGCACCGACTTTCACGCCACGGCGCAAGGCGCGGTGTCGATCACGCCCTTGCAGGTCGACCTGACCGACCACCCGGCGCGCCCGGCCTGGGCCGAGCGACTCGGCGCCAAGCTCGCATGACGGCGAAGGACCGCCCCCGGCCCGACGCCGCGGCGGCTCCGAAGGCGCGTTTTCCGGCCTTGCTGGACCGGCCGGCGCAGGGCGCATCGCGCCCCGCCCCGGCCCCCGCGCTCGCGCGGCCGCAGCGGCCGCTGCACGAGGCGGCACGCGATGCCGCGCGTCGCACGCCGCCTGCGGGGCTGGGGCTCGATTCGGAGGCGGTCCGGTGGCGCATGGTCGCGCGGCTGCGCGCCGAGGGCATCGGGTGCGAGCCGGTGCTGCAGGCGATGGCCGCGGTGCCGCGGCACCGCTTCGTCGACCCGGCGCTGGCCAACCAGGCGTACGAGGACACCAGCCTGCCGATCGGGCAGGGGCAGACGATCTCCAAGCCTTCGGTGGTCGCGCGCATGCTGGCGCTGCTGTTCGACGGCGAGCAGGCCCGGCGCAGCGGCTCGCTCGGCCGCGTGCTCGAGATCGGCACCGGCTGCGGCTACCAGACTGCGCTGCTCCTGCGGCTGGCGCGCCAGGTGGTGTCGATCGAGCGCGTGCAGGCGCTGCACGAGCGCGCCCGCACGCGGCTGGCGGCGCCGGAGTTCGCCGCCGGCGCCGGGTCGCCACGATTGCTGTGGCGCGACGGCCGTGACGGCCATGCGCCGCTCGGCCCTTACGACACGATCGTCGCGGCGGCCGGAGGCGACGCGCTGCCGCCGGCGTGGATCGACCAGCTCGCCGTCGGCGGCAGGCTGGTGGCGCCTGCCGTCGACGCCGCGGGCGGGCAGTGCCTGATGATCGTGGACCGCGGCCCGGCGGGGCTTAGCTGGCAGCGTCACGAGGCGGTGCGCTTCGTCCCCCTAAAATCCGGGACCGAATGATGCGAATCCTGCTTCCGCGCCGCCCCTCGGGCCGCGCCGCCGTGCCCGCGCTGCTGCTGGCCCTGGTCATGATGCTCGCGGCGTGCAGCACGCCGCGCCACCGCGCGCCGGTGGAATCGCGCGCCAATGGGCCGCGCCCGCCGGCGACCGCGACGGTCCCGAAGGCGCCGCAGGACGGCGAACCCTCGCCCGGGTCGGTGGAGGCTGGCCCCTCGAGCACCGGCATGCAGCCCGACGCCGTCGATGCGGGCGCCGGCAGCTATGTCGTCAAGCCCGGCGATACGCTGCTGCGGATCGCGCTGAGCCACGGGCGGAGCTGGCGCGAGATCGCGCGCTGGAATCAGCTGGACGACCCGAACCGGCTCGAGGTCGGGCAGGTGCTGCGCGTGACGCCACCGCCCGGCGAGGAGGTCGCCTCGGCGGCGCCCGCCGAGGCGGCGCAGCCCGCGCAGCCGGCGGCCGTGCCCGCCACGCCCGCGCGCGGCACGGCGACCCCGGCGGCCGTGCCGCCTGCGGCCGCCGATGCGGCCGATGCGCAGGGCGCGCTGCGCTGGCAGTGGCCCGCGGCTGGCCCGGTGCTGCGCGGGTTCGACGGCTCGGGCAGCAAGGGGGTCGCGATCGGCGGCCAGGCCGGCGACGCGGTGCTTGCCGCCTCCGACGGGCGCGTCGTCTACGCGGGGTCGGGCCTACGGGGCTACGGCAACCTCGTCATCGTCAAGCACGACAACGTCTTCCTCAGCGCCTACGCGCACAACAGCCGGCTCCTGGTCAAGGAGGACGACCCGGTGCTGCGCGGTCAGAAGATCGCCGAGATGGGCAGCAGCGACGCCGACCGCGTCCAGCTCCACTTCGAAATCCGGCGCCAGGGGCGCCCGGTCGACCCGCTGCAGTACCTGCCGCCGCGCTGAGCACGCCCCGGCGCCGCCCGGCCCGGGTGTCGCGCAGGTGTCAGCGTTTCCCGCAAGTGCCTCGAGCGTCGTTGCTCGCTAGCATCGCGCCGTCTCCCGAACGCGCGACGGTGGCCGCGCGGGCTGTGGCGGCCGCGCGCGGCGATGGTGCCGGTCTGCGCGTCCTCGACCCTGCGTGCCCCGAGGATTTCCGTTGTTCCTGGTCCAGCTTCTCATCGCCGGCATCGCGCAGGGCTGCATCTACGGCCTGATCGCGCTGGGCTTCGTGCTCATCTACAAGGCCACCGAGACGGTCAGCTTCGCCCAGGGAGACCTGATGATGCTCGGGGCCTTCGCGGGCTTGGCGCTGATGACGATGCTGGGGTTCCCGTTCTGGCTCGCGGTGCCGGCGGCGATCGCGGCGATGGCGTTGTTCGGGTTGCTGGCCGAGCGCGTCGTCATCCGCCCCATCCTCGGCCAGCCGGCGTTCTCGATCGTGATGCTGACGATCGGCATCGGCTACGTCGTGCGCGGCCTGGTGACGATGATCCCGGCCATCGGCACCGAGACCCACGTGCTGCCGGTGCCGTACAAGGACGCGATTGCCGACGTCGGCGGGCTGGTCGTCAACTTCGAGCAGGTGGTCGTCATCGTCTGCACCGCGCTGCTGTGCGCGCTGCTGTATGCGATGTTCCGCTACAGCCGGGTCGGCATCGCGATGCAGGCCGCGTCGCAGAACCAGCTCGCCGCCTACTACATGGGCATTCCCGTGCAGCGGCTCAACGGGCTGGTGTGGGCGCTGGCCGCCGGCGTGGCGGCGATCGCCGGCATCCTGCTGGCGCCGATCACCTTCGTGCACGCCAACATGGGCCTGATCGGGCTGAAGGCCTTCCCGGCGGCGGTCGTCGGCGGCTTCGGCAGCCTGCCCGGCGCGATCGTCGGCGGGCTGGTCATCGGCGTCGTCGAGGCGCTGGCGGGCTTCTACCTGCCCGAGGGCTTCAAGGACATCGCCGCCTACGTCGTCGTGCTGATCATGCTGATGGTGATGCCCAACGGCCTGTTCGGCGAGAAGTTGCGCAAGAAGGTCTAGGGCCCGCGGACCATGCGCTTCATCTTCAAGACGAGCTACGACCAGGACCTGCGGCTGGCCAGGCACGGCGGGCATGTCTTCTGGTATTCGCTGCTGATGCTGGCGCTCGCGACGGCCCCGTGGTGGCTCGAGTCCTACGGGCTGGCGCAGCTGACCTTCATCCTCGTCTACGGCATCGTCGGGCTGGGGCTGATGCTGCTGGCCGGCTTCACGGGGCTGTTCTCGCTCGGGCACGGTGCCTTCCTCGGCGTCGGCGCCTACACGCACGCGGTGCTGGCGGCGCAGGGCTGGCCGTTCCCGCTGTCGCTGGCGGCCGCCGCGGGACTGTCGGCCATCGTCGGCGCGGTGGTGGGGCTGCCGGCGCTGCGCGTCAAGGGCATCTACCTCGGGATCGCGACGCTGGCCTTCGGCTTCATCGTCGAGGAGGCGCTGGCGCGCTGGGAGAACGTGACCGGCGGCAACGCCGGGCTGATGGTCGGCCAGCCGCAGATGTTCGGCTGGACCGTCGACAGCGGCGAGGAGCTCTACTTCCTGTGTCTCGTGATCGCCGTGGCGTGCACGCTGGCGGTGCTCAACCTGCTTCGCAGCCCGACCGGTCGCGCCTTCGTCGCCATCCGCGACAGCGAGATCTCGGCCCAGAGCATGGGCATCCACCTGGCGACGACCAAGACGCTGAGCTTCTCGATCAGCGCCGCGCTGGCGGGCATAGGCGGCGCGCTGTACGCGCACCTGATCCGCTTCCTGTCGCCCGACCAGTTCGGCATCCTGCAGTCGATCGACCTGCTGCTGATGGTCGTCATCGGCGGCCTGGGCAGCGTGCACGGCGCCTTCCTCGGCGCCGCCTTCCTGATCGGGATGCCGCAGGCGATCTCGTCCTTCAAGGACCTGCTGCCGGATGCGATCGGCCAGGCGCCGGGGCTGAAATCGGTCGTCTATGGGCTGGTGCTGATCGTCTTCGTGCTGTTCGAGCCCATGGGCCTGTACGGCCGCTGGCTGAAGATCCGCACCTGGTTCCAGCTCTTTCCCTTCTACCGCAGGGGCATGTTCAGGCGGCAGAAGGCGTTCCAGAAGTCCGACCGCTTGAAATGACGCCCCCACGCTCACTGCGTTCGCTGCCCCCCGAGGGGGCGCTTGCTGCGGACCGGCAAAGCCGGATCCGCGCAAGGGCTTGGCGGGGCTGGTGTCCTGCCTGCCGCGTGGGCGCGATGGACGAATGACGTGAGCGCAGGTCACGACGTCGATGTCCTGCTGCGGGCGCGCCAGCTCCAGCTGCGCTTCGGCGGTGTGCTGGCGGTCGACGACGTCGGCTTCGACGTCAGGCGCGGCGAGGTCTTCACGCTGATCGGCCCCAACGGCGCCGGCAAGACGACGGTGTTCAACCTCATCAGCCGCATCTACACGCCGAGTGCCGGCGAGATCGTCTACCAGGGCCAGCCGCTGACGCGCGTGCCGCCGCACCGGGTGGCGGCGATCGGCATCGCGCGCACGTTCCAGAATATCGAGCTGTTCGAGCACGCGACCGTGCTGCAGAACCTGCTGATCGGCCGCCACGTCCACCATCGGCGGCGGCTGTGGGCCGAGATGCTGTTCCTGCCCTCGGTGCGCGAGGCCGAGCGCGCGACGCGGCGCAAGGTCGAGGAGGTGATCGAGTTCCTCGACCTGCAGCACTACCGCGACACCATGGTCGCGGGCCTGCCCTACGGCGTGCGCAAGGTGGTCGAGCTCGCGCGCGCGCTGGCCACCGGCCCGAAGCTGCTGCTGCTGGACGAGCCGTCGTCGGGGCTGAACGTCGAGGAAACCGGCGACATGGCGTTCTGGATCCAGGACATTCGCGACGACCTCGGCATCACGGTGCTGATGGTCGAGCACGACATGAGCCTGGTGTCGCGCGTGTCGGACCGCGTGCTGGCGATGAACCAGGGTCAGGTGCTGGCCAGCGGCACGCCGGCCGAGGTGCAGGCCGACCCCGGCGTGATCGAGGCCTACCTCGGCACCGCCGACGATGCGAGCTCGCTGCGCAGGGGGCGGCCGTGAGCGCCCTCGCGACTTCCATGGTCGGCGCGGGCGCCGAGGGCGCCGTCGCCGACCGCTCTGCGGCCGAGACGATCCTGCGCCTGGCCAACGTCGAGAGCGCCTACGGCCCGATCAAGGCGATCCGCGGCGTCAGCCTGGCGGTGCGCACGGGCGAGATCGTCACCGTGCTGGGCAGCAACGGTGCCGGCAAGACGACGATCCTGAAGACCATCTCGGGCATCATCGACCCGCGCAAGGGCAGCGTCGAGTACGCCGGCGAGGCGATCACCGCGCTCGACCCGTCGCTCATCGTCCGCAAGGGCCTGGTCCATGTCCCGGAGGGGCGCGAGGTCTTTCCGCTGCTGTCGGTGCACGACAACCTGCTGATGGGCGCCTACACCCGGACCGACCGCGACGCGGTGGCGCGCGACATGGAGATGGTGTTCGGCTACTTCCCGATCCTCGAGGAGCGCCAGCGCCAGCAGGCCGGGCTGCTGTCCGGCGGCCAGCAGCAGATGCTGGCGATCAGCCGCGCGCTGATGGCCGACCCCAGGCTGATGCTGCTCGACGAGCCCAGCCTGGGGCTTTCGCCGAAGCTGACCAAGGAGATCTTCGAGATCGTCGTGCGCATCAACCGCGAGCGCGGCACGACGATGCTGCTGGTCGAGCAGAACGCCAACATGGCGCTCAACGCCGCCGACCACGGCTACGTGCTGGAGAACGGCCGCATCGTGATGGAGGACAGCTGCGCGCGGCTGCGCGAGAAGGAGGACATCCGCGAGTTCTACCTCGGCATGAAGGAAGCCGGCGCGCGCGGCGAGCGGCGCTGGAAGAAGAAGAAGACCTGGCGATGAGGCGGCGACGATGAGCGGGCTGTGGGAGCTGGCGCGCTGGCAGCGTCGCACCGGGGTGCTGACGCCAGGCGAGACCGTGCCGCAGGTCTTCGTTGCCGCGGTTCGGGCGCGGGGCGACCGAGTCTGGCTGCGCGAGAAGAAGCTCGGCCTGTGGCGCGAGTGGAGCTGGCGCGAGGCCGGCCAGGCCGTGCGCGAGATCGCGCTCGGCCTCGCGGACCTGGGGCTGCAGCCCGGGCAGTGCGCGTCGATCCTGTCGAATACGCGGGTCGAGTGGATGCTGGCCGACCTCGGGGTGCTGTGCGCCGGCGCGGTGTCCAACGGCATCTACCCGACCGACGCGCCGGTGCAGGTCGAGTACCTGTGCAGCGATTCCGCCACGCGGGTCGTCTTCGTCGAAGACGACGAGCAGCTGGACAAGGTGCTGGAGGTGCGCGATCGACTTCCGCAGCTGGCGTGGATCGTCGTCTTCGACATGGAGGGGCTGCACCATTTCGAGGACCCGAGGGTGATCGGGCTGGACGCGCTGCGCGAGCGCGGGCGCACGCGCGACGCCGCGCACCCGGACGAATTCGACCGCCGCGTCGCGAGCCGCGGGCCGGACGATCTCGCGATCCTCGTCTACACCTCGGGCACGACCGGCAAGCCCAAGGGGGCGATGCACCTGCACCGTGGGCTGGTCTGGACCATGCGCCACACGGCGATCGGGCTGGGATCGGTCGACCCCGACGAGCGCATGTGCTTCCTGCCGCTGTGCCACATCTTCGAGCGCATGGTCGGCGCCTACCTGTCGGTCTATGCCGGTGCGGTGCTCAACTTCGTCGAGAACCCGGACACGGTGCCCGAGAACGTGCGCGAGATCTCGCCCACCGTCTTCGCCGCGGTGCCGCGCGTGTGGGAGAAGTTCTACTCCGCGGTCACGATCGCGCTGGCCGAATCCGGGCGCGTGCAGCAGGCGGCCTACGCGTGGGCGATCGGGGTCGGCCGCCGGGTCGCCGATCGCGTGCTGGCGCGCCAGCCGGTGCCGGCGCTGCTGAAGGCGCAGTTCGTGCTGGCGCGCTGGCTCGCGCTGGACAACGTGCGCCGCCTGATCGGCATCCACCGCGCGCGCATGCTGCTGACCGGCGCCGCGCCGATCTCGCCCGAGCTGATCCGCTGGTACCTGTCGCTCGGCATCCCGATGGCCGAGGGCTGGGGCATGACCGAGAACTGCGCGCTGGGCACGATCAACCGCCTCGACGCGATCCGGATCGGCACCATCGGCCCGGCGGCCGAGGGGACCGAGGTCCGGGTCGACCCGGGCAGCGGCGAGATCCTGGTGCGCGGCCCGAACGTCTTCGCCGGCTACCTCAACCAGCCCGACAAGACTGCCGAGACGATCGACGCCGACGGCTGGCTGCACACCGGCGACGTCGGCACGGTCGACGACGAAGGGTTCTTCCGGATCACGGACCGGATGAAGGACATCATCATCACGGCCGGGGGCAAGAACATCACCCCGAGCGAACTGGAGAACGAGCTCAAGTTCTCGCCCTACGTGACGGACGCGGTCGTGATCGGCGACAAGCGTCCGTATCTCAGCGTGCTGATCATGATCGACCAGGAGAACGTCGAGAAATTCGCCCAGGACCACGACGTGCCGTTCTCGAACTACGCCAGCCTGACCCGCGCGCGCGAGGTGCAGGCACTGATCCAGGGCGAGGTCGACAAGGTCAACGCCAAGTTCGCGCGCGTGGAGCAGATCAAGGCGTTCCGCCTGATCGAGACCCAGCTCACGGCCGAGGACGAGGAACTGACGCCGACGATGAAGCTCAAGCGAAAGCTCGTGCAGCAGAAATATGCCGCGCTGATCGAGTCGATGTACGGCAGCAACCGGCCCTGAGGGGCCACCCAAGCAAGGAGATCGTTGCGATGAGGAAGACACTGACGACGCTGGCGCTGGCGCTCGCCGCCCCGCTGGCCCTGGCGACCCAGGGCGTGACCAAGGACGAGATCGTGGTCGGCTCGATCCAGGACCTGTCCGGACCGCTGGCCGGCTTCGGCAAGCAGGTGCGGCTGGGGATGATGCTGCGCGTCGACGAGGCGAACGAGCAGGGCGGGGTCAACGGCCGCAAGCTGCGGCTGGTCGTCGAGGACTCGGCCTACGACCCGCGCAAGGCGGTGCTGGCAGCGCAGAAGCTCGTCAACCAGGACAAGATCTTCGCCATGGTCGCGCATATCGGCACGGCGCAGAACATGGCGGCGATGCCGGTGCAGTTCGAGAAGAACGTCTTCAACTTTTTCCCGGTCACCGCAGCGCGGCAGATGTACGAGCCCTTCCACCGGCTCAAGTACTCGTTCGCTGCCACCTACTACGACCAGATCCGCGTCGCCGCGCCGATGCTCTACAAGGAAAAGGGCGCGAAGAAGGCCTGCACGATCTACCAGGACGACGAGTTCGGGCTCGAGGTCATGCGCGGCGCCGAGGCGGGGCTGAAGACGATCGGCGTCGAGCTGGCCGAGAAGACGACCTTCAAGCGCGGCGCGACCGATTTCTCCAGCCAGGTCGCACGCATGAAGGCCGCCGGATGCGACTTCGTCGTCCTCGGCACCATCATCCGCGAGACCATCGGCACGATCGCTGAGAGCCGCAAGACCGGCTTCAACCCGACCTTCCTCGGCTCCAGCGCGTCCTACACCGACCTCATCCACAAGCTCGGCGGCAAGGCGATGGACGGGCTGTACGCGACGATGACGGTCCAGCACCCGTACCTGGACGATACCTCGCAGCCGATCCGCTTCTGGGCCAACAAGTACAAGACCAAGTTCAACGAGGACCCGACCGTCTTCTCGGTCTACGGCTACCTGGCGATCGAGAACTTCATCCGCGCCGCGACCAAGGCCGGCGCCAGCCTGACGACCGACAGCTTCATCAAGGCGATGGACACGATGGTCGTGCCGCCGGACTTCTTCGGCAGCGCCGAGATGACCTTCAGCCCGACCAAGCGGCTGGGCAGCAACGCCTCGCGGCTGTCCAAGCTCGAGAACAGCCGGTGGAAGGCCGTGACCGAGTATTTCAAGATCAACTGATCGCCTGCGCGACGGGGACCTGCGGGTCCGCGTCGCACGCTTGCCGACGGCCGCCTGCGGGCGGCCGTTTTTTGCCCGCCGCCTGCGGGCGGCCGTTTTTTGCCCGCCGCCTGCGGGCGGCCGTCACGCTTGCGGGGGGGGCGTCGCGCGCGCCGGGATAATCCGCCGCCATGACGATGGCAACCGACGACGCCGGCTGGCTCGACGTCGAATCGCTCGACCTGGAAGGCCAGGGCGTGGCGCACCGCGGCAGCGATGCCGGCGACGCCGCCGGCAAGGTCGTCTTCGTCGAAGGCGCGCTGCCGGGCGAGCGCGTCCGGGTCGCGGTCGACCGGCGCAAGAACCAGTGGGAGCGCGGCCAGGCGGTGGCGATCGCGCACGAGTCGTCGCAGCGCGTGTGCCCGGCCTGCCCTCACTTCGGTCTGCAGCGCGGCGCCTGCGGTGGCTGCAAGATGCAGCATCTGCACCCGGCGGCGCAGGTCGCGGTCAAGCAGCGGGCGCTGGAGGACCAGCTCTGGCACCTGGCCAAGGTCCGGCCGGACGAGATGCTGCGCCCGATCGAGGGCCCGGCCTGGGGCTACCGGCACCGCGCCCGGCTGTCGGTGCGACACGTTGCGGCCAAGGGCGAGGTGCTGGTCGGGTTCCACGAGCGCCACTCGCGCTATGTCGCCGACATGAGGAGCTGCGCGGTGCTGCCGCCGGCGGTCAGCGCGCTGCTGCCGGCGCTGCGCCGCCTGGTCGGCGCGCTGGTGGCGCGCGACCGCGTGCCGCAGATCGAGCTGGCGATGGGCGACGAGGTGATCGCGCTCGTGCTGCGCCACCTCGAGCCGCTGGCCGACGCCGACCTGGCCCGGCTGCGCACCTTCGGCGACGCGCACGGGGTGCAGTGGTGGTTGCAGCCCAAGGGCCCGGACACCGCGCACCCGCTCGACCCCGACGCCGCGGCGCGCGCTCCGCTGGCCTACGCGCTGCCCGAGTTCGGCGTCACGATGCCGTTCCGGCCGACCGACTTCACCCAGGTCAACCCGGCGATCAACCGCGTGCTGGTCGCACGCGCGCTGCGGCGGCTGGACGTCCGCCCCGGCGAGCGCGTGATCGACTGGTTCTGCGGCCTGGGCAATTTCACGCTGCCGCTGGCGCGCGCGGCGGGCGAGGGCGGGCGCGTCCTCGGGATCGAGGGCAGCGCCGCGCTGGTCGCGCGCGCACGTACCAATGCGGCGCTCAACGGGCTCGCGCCGTGCAGCGACTTCGATGCACGCGACCTGTTCGCGCTCAGCGCCGAGGACTTGCGCGCGCTGGGTACGGCTGACCGCTGGCTCGTCGACCCGCCGCGCGAGGGCGCGTTCGCCCTGGCCAAGGCCGCGGCCGAGCTGGTCCAGGCCGGGTCCGACTGGACGCCGCCGCGTCGCATCGTCTACGTCAGCTGCAACCCGGCGACGCTGGCGCGCGACGCCGGGCTGCTGGTGCACCAGGCCGGCTACCGATGCAGCGCGGCGGGCGTCGTCAACATGTTCCCGCACACGGCGCATGTCGAAAGCCTCGCGGTCTTCGACCGCGAGGCTTCGGCGTAGGCTCATGTCGCGCAGCGACGTGAGCCGCAGCCAAAGCCCGCGAGCGGAGTGGGACCGCGAGGCTTTCGGGTAGCGCCCGCCGCGACCTGGGCGCCGGGACGCACGTCCCGGCTCGGCGACGCCTCAGCGGGGCATCGGCCGGCGGTCGTTGAGCGCCAGCCAGCCGCGCGCGATGCGATAGATGGCCCAGATGCCGAGCACGAACAGGCCCAGCGCCCAGGTCGCGAAGCCGACGACGACGACCGTCAGCGGGATCGACACCAGGCCGATCAGCACCGCCCACAGCAGGGCGAACCAGAAGGTGCGGATCTGCCAGCTGAAGTGCGACTCCAGCCAGGTCCCGCGGGTCTCGCTGCGCTTCACGTAGTTGATCACGACGGCGATGATCGACGGCCAGCCGAACACGAAGGCGCCGACGACGGTGGCGGCCCCGAAGGCACCGATGGCCAGGCCGAGCGCGTGCAGCGCATAGACCAGGTGAGTGATGCGGACGAGTCCGGCGGGGGGTTCGACGGTCAGGGTATCGTTCATCGACGCAGTCTCCGTGGGGCAGGACCGATTGTGCCTACATGGGGGTCCCGGGTCGCGCTGCAAGCCGCGCACGCGGGGCTGCAGGCCGCGCTGGCGCGCCTGGCCGGTGTGCGCGGCACGACGGCGCCGCCGCGCGAGCCGGTGGCGCGGCGCGCCGCCGGCGGCGCGGGATCGCGCAGCGGCTGCGATAATCGCCCGAAGTCCTAGGGCGGCGCACGGCCACCCGGGCCGGCACGCCGGCCACCCACCCGTCGCGCGGGCCTGCGGGTCCCCGGCAGCCCGCAATCCCCTCGTCATCCGGCCCGACGCCCCCGCGGGCCCATCGCACATGGCCCAGTACGTCTACACCATGAACCGCGTCGGCAAGATCGTGCCGCCGAAGCGGCAGATCCTGAAGGACATCAGCCTGTCCTTCTTCCCCGGCGCCAAGATCGGCGTGCTCGGTCTCAACGGCTCGGGCAAATCCACCTTGCTGAAGATCATGGCCGGGCTGGACAAGGATATCGAGGGCGAGGCGGTTGCGATGCCGGGACTGGAGATCGGCTACCTGCCGCAGGAGCCGCAGATGGACCCCGAACAGACCGTGCGGGAGGCGGTCGAGCAGGGCATCGGCGGCGTGCTCGCGGCCAAGGCACGGCTGGACGAGGTCTACGCCGCCTACGCCGAGCCCGATGCCGACTTCGACGCCCTGGCCGCCGAGCAGGCGGAACTGGAAGCGGTGATCGCCGCCGCCGGCAGCGTCAACACCGACATGGAGCTCGAGGTCGCTGCCGACGCGCTGCGGCTGCCGCCGTGGGACGCGAAGATCGCCACGCTGTCCGGCGGCGAGAAGCGCCGCGTGGCGCTGTGCCGGCTGCTGCTGTCCAAGCCCGACATGCTGCTGCTCGATGAGCCGACCAACCACCTCGACGCCGAGAGCGTCGAGTGGCTGGAGATCTTCCTCAAGCGCTTTCCCGGCACGGTGGTGGCGATCACGCACGACCGCTACTTCCTCGACAACGCCGCCGAGTGGATCCTCGAGCTCGACCGCGGCCGCGGCCTGCCGTACAAGGGCAACTACTCCGACTGGCTGGACCAGAAGGAGCAACGCCTGGAGCTGGAGCAGAAGACCGAGGACGCGCGCACCAAGGCGATGAAGGCCGAGCTGAAGTGGGTGCGCTCCAACGCCAAGGGTCGCCAGACCAAGAGCAAGGCGCGCCTGGCGCGCTTCGAGGAGCTCTCCGACGTCGACTACCAGAAGCGCAACGAGACGAACGAGATCTTCATCCCGGTGGCCGAGCGGCTGGGAAACGAGGTGATCGAATTCGATGGCGTCAGCAAGAGCTTCGGCGACCGGCTGCTGATCGACAAGCTCAGCTTCAAGGTGCCGCCGGGGGCCATCGTCGGCATCATCGGCCCGAACGGCGCCGGCAAGTCGACGCTGTTCAAGCTGATCCAAGGGGTCGAGCAACCCGACAGCGGCCAGGTCAAGGTCGGCCACACCGCCAAGCTCGCCTTCGTCGACCAGAGCCGCGAGAGCCTGGCGGCCGACAAGACGGTGTGGGAGGACGTCTCCGGCGGCCTGGACAATATCGTCGTCGGCAAGTTCGTGATGCCCAGCCGCGCCTACCTGGGACGCTTCAACTTCAAGGGCAACGACCAGCAGAAGCTCGTCGGCAGCCTGTCGGGCGGCGAACGCGGCCGGCTGCACCTGGCCAAGACGCTGGCGCAGGGCGGCAACGTGCTGCTGCTCGACGAGCCGAGCAACGACCTGGACGTCGAGACGCTGCGCGCGCTCGAGGATGCGCTGCTGGAGTTCGCCGGCAGCGTGATGGTGATCAGCCACGACCGCTGGTTCCTCGACCGCATCTGCACCCACATCCTGGCCGCCGAGGGCGACAGCCAGTGGACCTTCTTCCACGGCAACTACCAGGAGTACGAGGAGGACAAGCGCAAGCGCCTGGGCGAGGAGGGCGCGCAGCCGCACCGGCTGCGGTTCAAGGCGCTCAAGTAGATCCGCCGCGGCGCGCCCGGGTCAGCACGGCTCGAAGCGCCAAGCGTAGGCGCTGCCGACCGGCAGGGTGTCGGGGCGCTGCCGCAACTGCAGCGTGACGCGGCCGAGCGCGTCGCGCCGCGCTCGCGCGACGGCGTCGGCGCGCACGACGACGTGGGTGTCGATACGCCAGTAGCGGCCGGGGTCCAGCGCCGCGGCGAGTTCGTGCAGCGGTTCGTGCGAGCGCAATTCGCCGGCGACGCTGACGACCCGCGTGCCGGCCCCGGTGCCGTCGAGGACGAGCACGTCGTCGATGGCGACCAGCTTGGCCGTGCGGCCGTCCTGGCCGCTGATCCAGCGCCTGCGCGGCGGTTGGGTCGGGCCTGCGCGCGCGCAGGCCGCATCCGCTGCGTCGGGTTCGAGCGGGGTGGCGTTCATCGGTGTGGCCTGCCCATGGCGCGCAGATTACGCGCTGCGTCGGCCGCGCGCAGCCGGCGTGCGACGGGCTGCCGCTCTGGGCGGATGGACATGCGCTCGGGCCGGACGGGCCGCGCGCGCCCCCGGGTCTCCGGGACGTCAGGCGTCAGCTTCCCTTGCGCCTTGCGCGCGTCGGCGGTTCGCGCCACAGCCAGGCCGCGCCGCGTACCCCGGAGGCATCGCCGTGCGCCGCGACCGCCAGCCGCGTGCGCAGCGGCGCCTCGGCACCGGCCGAGAAGATCCAGCGCGACCAGCGCGCGACGACGCGCTCGCACAGGTTCGGCAGGCGCGACAGCCCGCCGCCGACGACGATCACGTCGGGGTCGAGCAGGTTGACGACCGCGGCGAGCGCGCGCGCGAGCCGGTCGGCGTGGCGCTCCAGGGTCGCGATCGCCGCCCTGTCGCCGGCGGCGGCCGCGGCGGCGATCTGTTCGGCGGTCGCCGGCGCGCCGCCGGCGCGCTGGTGGTCGGCCGCCAGGGCGGGGCCGCTCAGCAGGGTCTCGAGGCAGCCGCTGCGGCCGCAGTAGCACGCGGGTGCCGGATCGCTGCCAGCGACGGTCCAGGGCAGCGGGTTGTGCCCCCACTCGCCGGCGATGCCGTTGGCGCCCGGCCAGACGCGGCCGTGCACGGCGATGCCGCCGCCGACGCCGGTGCCCAGGATGACGCCGAAGACGACCTCCGAGCCGGCGCCTGCGCCGTCGGTCGCCTCGGACAGCGCGAGGCAGTTGGCGTCGTTGGCCAGCCGCAGCGGCTGGCCCAGCAGCGATTCGAGGTCGTGCTGCAGCGGCCTGCCGTTCAGGCAGGTCGAGTTGGCGTTGCGGATCAGCCCCGCAGGGGTGGCCGAGCCGGGATGGCCGATGCCGACCGTCGGCGGTACGCAGCACAGCGCGGTGGCGCGCCGCACCAGCGCTGCGACCTCGCGCAGCGTCGCGGCGTAGTCGCCCGCCGGCGTGGCGACGCGCTCGCGCCAGCGGGCGCCTCCGCCCGGTGCCAGCAGCGCCGCCTCGATCTTGCTGCCGCCGACGTCGACGCCCAGCGCCAGCGGCGTGGTCATGTCAACGCAACCGGCGCCCGCAGGCGCCGGCGGCGACCTGGATCACTTGGCCAGGTAGTCGTACTTGCCGTTCTTCCACTCGTAGAAGACATAGCCCGGCAGCGACACGTCACCCTTGGCGTCGAACGAGAGCTCGCCCAGCACGGTCTGGAACTTGCCGGTGTTCAGCGCGTTGACGACCTTCGCATAGTCGGCCGAACCGGCCGCCTTGGCCGCCTGCGCCCAGGCCTGGATCGCCGCGTACGTGTACAGCACGTAGCCCTCGGGCTCGATGCCCTTGGCGCGGAAGGTCTTGACCAGGTTGGCCGCGCCCGGGAGCTTGCGCGGGTCGGGCGAGAACGTCATCAGCGTGCCCTGGCCGGCGTCACCGGTGATCGACCAGTACTCGTCGGTGACCAGCGCGTCGCCGGAGACCAGCGTCGTCTTCATGCCCTGGTCGCGCATCTGGCGCACCATCAGCCCGGCCTCGGTGTGGTAGCCGCCGACGTAGAGGATTTCAACGCCCGCCTGCTTGAGCTTGGAGACCAGCGCGGTGTAGTCCTTCTCGCCCGCGGTGTAGGCTTCGTACATCACCGGCTTGCCGCCCGCGGCCTCGTACGCGGCCATCGTGGCGTCGGCAAGGCCCTTGCCGTAGGCGCTCTTGTCGTGCACGAAGGCGACCTTCTTGCCTTTCATCTGCGTGGCGAGGAACTTGCCCGCGACCCCGCCTTGCTGGTCGTCGCGGCCGCAGACGCGGTAGGTGCCGCCCTTGGGGTTGGGACGCTCGTCGGTGAACTTCGGGTTCGTCGACGCCGGCGAGATCTGCACAACGCCTTCCTCGACGTAGACCGACGACGCCGGGATCGACGACCCCGAGCAGAAGTGGCCCGCCACCAGGGCCGCACCCTGCGACGCCAGCTGGTTGGCCACGGCGACCGCCTGCTTCGGGTCGCAGGCATCGTCGCCGATCACCAGCTTGAGCTGCTTGCCGAGCACTCCGCCGGCGGCATTGAGGTCGGCCACGGCCTGCTCCGCCCCGGCCTTCATCTGGGCGCCGAAGGACGCATACTGGCCGGTCATCGGGCCGGCGGTGGCGATCGTGATCTGGGCCTGGGCGAGCGCGCTCGCGCCCATCAGGGTCGCGGCCAGAACCCCTGATATCAGATGTCTCTTCATTCTTGCTCCTGCTGCTGGGGAAGTGAGGAAAGGATGCGCGCGCCGCAGCCCGGCGCCGATCCACGGGACAAGCATGGTATGCCAAATGCGGCGCGCCCGGATCGGGCGCGCCGGCAGCCACGTTCTCATCGTTGCGGTGCCGTCGTCGCGCGCGGGCGCCACCCGAACGGGCCGGCGCGCTCGTACAGCCAGGGGTACTGCGTGACCATCTGCGTCACGCGCGTCAGCCTGAAGCCGAGCAGCCCGGCGGCGAGCATCACCGCGAAGTCGGTCAGCCACGCCGGCAGCGACAGCAGCGTGCCGTCGAACAGCGCGAAGTGCAGAAACCGCACCGCGCAGGCCAGCAGCGCGCAGTAGAAGACCAGCAGCGCGATCGACTGCCAGGTGCGCGCGATCGCGCGCCCGCTGGCGTAGGCGGCCGCACCGCCGAGCACGACGGTGACGAACACGAAGACCCACACGCCGGTGTCCAGCCATCCGTTCATCCGTGGGCCCCTCCCTCGAGGTAGGCCGAGCGCACCTCCGGGCTGCGCAGCAATTCGGCGCCGGTGCCGGCCATGACGATCAGGCCGTTGACCATCACGTAGCCGCGGTGCGCCAGCTTGAGCGCGTGGTAGGCGTTCTGCTCGACGAGAAAGACGGTCAGCCCCGAGCGCGCATTGAGCTCGCGCACCGCATCGAAGATCTGGCGCACGATCAGCGGCGCCAGCCCGAGCGACGGCTCGTCCAGCAGCAGCAGCCGCGGCCGGCTCATCAGCGCGCGGCCGATCGCCAGCATCTGCTGCTCGCCGCCGGACAGCGTGCCGCCGCGCTGGTGGCGCCGGTCGGCCAGGCGCGGGAACAAGGTCAGCACCCGGTCCAGGTCCTCGTCGAAGCACTCCGGCGGCGCGACCGCGGCCCCCATCTGAAGATTCTCCAGCACCGTCATGCGCGGGAAGATGCGCCGCCCCTCGGGCGACTGCGCGACCCCGAGCCGCATGATGTGGTGGGTCGGCATCGTCGTGATGTCCTGACCGTCGTACACGATGCGCCCCTCGCGCGCGCGCGGGTCGCCGCAGATCGTCATCATCAGCGTCGACTTGCCGGCCCCGTTGGCACCGATCAGGGTCACGATCTCGCCGCGATCGACGGTCAGGTCGACGCCTCGCAGCGCCTCCACCCGGCCGTAGAAGGTACGCACGCCGCGGATCTCGAGCAGGTGGTCCGTCGCGGGCCCGCCGGCCTGCGCGGCTGCGGCCGGCGCGGCGGCGCTGCGATCGATCTCGGCGACGCCGCTCACGGCCTGGCCTCCTGTTCGACCTCGCGCAGCGCCTCGGTCTCCTCGTCCTCCTCGACGCCGAGGTAGGCGGCGATCACGGCGTGATCCTCGCGCACCTGCTGCGGCGTGCCGTCGGCGATCTTGCGGCCGTAGTCGAGCACGACGATATGGTCGGAAATGCCCATCACCACGCTCATGTCGTGCTCGATCAGCAGCACCGAGGTCTTGTCGACCTCGCGGATCGACAGCAGCAGCTCGTTGAGTGCGGCCGACTCGCGCGGGTTGAGCCCGGCGGCCGGCTCGTCCAGGCACAGCAGTTCGGGCCCGGTGCACATCGCGCGCGCGATCTCGAGCCGCCGCTGGTCGCCGTAGGGCAGGTCGGCGGCCGGGTCGTCGGCACGCTCGGTCAGGCCGATCTTGTCCAGCCAGTAGCTGGCGCGCGCTACCGCCGCGCGCTCGGCGCGCCGGTAGCGCAGCATCCCGAGCAGGCCGGCGACGCTGTACCACGACGCGTGCATCAGCGCCACGTGCTGCGCGACCATCAGGTTTTCGAGCACCGTCATGCCGCCGAACAGGCGGATATTCTGGAAGGTGCGCGCCACGCGCGCATGGCGCGCGATGCGGAAGTCCGGCATCCGCTCGAGCAGCCAGTGCGATCCGTCGCCACGACGCATCGTCAGGCGTCCCTCGGTCGGCTTGTAGAAGCCGGTGATGCAGTTGAAGACGGTCGTCTTGCCGGCGCCGTTGGGGCCGATCAGCGCGGTGATCTCGCCGCGCCGGACGTCGAACGACAGGTCGTCGACCGCCAGCAGCCCGCCGAAGCGCATCGTCATGTGCTCGACGCGCAGCACCGCGCCGGCATCGGTCGTCGCCGCGGTGGCCATCAGTGCCCCTCGCCCTGCGCGACCATCGACGCGTCGATCGCCTTGCGCTCCTTCAGGAACACGGTCGGCACCCGGCGCGAGATCAACCCGCGCGGCTTCCAGATCATGATCAGCACCATCGACACCCCGAACACCAGCATCCGGTACTCCTCGAGGTTGCGGAAGACCTCGAAGCCGCCGATCATGACCAGCGCGGCGATGACGACGCCGATCTGGCTGCCCAGCCCGCCGAGCACGACGATCGCCAGGATCACCGCCGACTCGATGAAGGTGAAGCTCTCGGGGCTGATGAAGCCCTGGCGGGTGGCGAAGAAGGCGCCGGCGAAGCCGCCGAACATCGCACCGATCGAGAAGGCGCTGAGCTTGGTCGTCGTCGTGTTCAGGCCCAGCGACCGGCACGCGATCTCGTCCTCGCGCAGCGCCTCCCAGGCGCGGCCCACCGGCAGCCTGCGCAGCCGGTTGGTGACGACGAAGGTCAGCATCGCCAGCGCGAGGATCAGGTAGTAGAGGAAGACGATGCGGTGCATGGGCGAGAACTCCAGCCCGAAGAAGGCGGCGAAACCCGCGTCGCTGCGGTCGAACTCCAGCCCGAAGAAGCTCGGCCGCGGGATGCGCGACAGGCCGTCCGGCCCGCCGGTGACCGTGAACCAGTTCAGCAGCACGACGCGGATGATCTCGCCGAAGGCCAGGGTCACGATCGCCAGGTAGTCGCCACGCAGCCGCAGCACCGGAAAGCCCAGCACCACGCCCCAGGTCGCCGCCAGCAGCCCGGCCAGCGGCAGGCAGGCCCAGAACGACAGGTCGAAGTTCAGCGCCAGCAGCGCGTAACTGTAGGCGCCGACGGCGTAGAAGGCGACGTAGCCCAGGTCGAGCAGCCCCGCGAGGCCGACGACGATATTCAGGCCCCAGCCGAGCATCACGTAGGTCAGCACCAGGATGCCGAGGTCCAGCACGTAGCGGTTCTTGTCCGGCATCAGCTGCGGCAGCAGCACCGGCAAGGCGACCGCCAGCGCGAGCATGGCGATGCCGAAGGCCTTGCCCAGCCAGGGAACCGACCGGGTCGCCTTGGCGGGCCTGGCCGCGCGTGCCGTGGCGCGCTGCGCCGACTGCCAGACGAACAGGTTCATCAGCAGCCGGCCACCGAAGACGACCACGCCGACCAGCGCCACGGCCGGCCAGCGCGTCGCGATCGTCAGCCCGCCGGCGGTGGCTTCGGTGCGCAAGCCGATCATGAAGATCGACAGGCCGAGCGCGATCAGCCCCGCGATCGACGCGTCGCGCAGCGCGGCGCCGACGGCGCCGCCTCCCCCGGTCGCGGCCGCCATCGTCAGACCTTCTCGATCTCGGGCCGGCCGAGCAGCCCCGAAGGCATGAAGATCAGCACGATGGCCAGGATCGAGAACGCCGCGACGTCCTTGTACTCGACCGTGAAATAGCCCGACCAGAAGGTCTCGATCAGGCCGATGAGCAGGCCGCCGAGCATCGCCCCGGGCAGCGAGCCGATGCCGCCGAGCACGGCGGCGGTGAAGGCCTTGACGCCGGCGACGAAGCCGATGAAGAAGTCGATCACGCCGTAGTAGAGGACGAACATCGTCCCGGCCACCGCCGCCAGCGCCGCCCCCATCACGAAGGTCAGCGAGATCGTGCGGTCGACGTCGATGCCCAGCAGCGCGGCCATCCGGCGGTCCTGCTCGCAGGCGCGCTGGGCGCGACCAAGCGAGGTCTTGCTGATCAGCATCGTGAACCCGATCATCAGCACGACGGTGACGACGACGATCAGGATCTGCATGTTCGAGACCTGCACCAGCGACGCACCCGTGCCCATGATGGCGTAGCCGCCCGAGACCAGCGGCTCGAGCGGCTTGACGCGCGCACCCTGCGAGATCTGGACGAAATTCTGCAGCACGATCGACATCCCGATCGCGGTGATCAGCGGCGCCAGCCGGAACGACCCGCGCAGCGGACGGTAGGCGATGCGCTCGATCGTCCAGCCCCAGACGGAGGTCAGCAGCATCGACACCAGCAGCGCGGCGAGGATGCCCAGCGCGACCGACCCGATCCCCGAGGCGGCCGACAGGCCGAGCGCGACGAACACGATCAAGGAGATGAACGAGCCGACCATGAACACGTCGCCGTGGGCGAAGTTGATCATGCCGATGATCCCGTAGACCATCGTGTAGCCGATCGCGATCAGCCCGTAGATCGACCCCAGCGTGATCCCGTTGATCAGCTGTTGAAGGAAGTACTCCACCTGTTGCTCCTCCGACCGTCCTGGTCGTGTCGTGCGCCGGCCGCGGGCACGGTCGAGGCAACCCCCGTGTCGCCGCCGGCGGCCGCGATGATGGCGTCCCTCGCGGTGTCGCGCCATCCGGCGCGACCCTTGGCTGGCGCTGCCGTGACGGCGCGGCAGGCGGGGCGGAGCCCGCGCCGTGGCCGCCGTGCCGGCCACGCCGGCGGCCTACAGCGGCTGCGTGCGCGCCAGCAGCCAGTCCCGGGCGTCGCCGGCCAGCCGCGGCTCGAGCCGCTCGCGCACCGTTGCGTGGTAGGCGTCGAGCCAGGCGATCTCGTCGGCGCGTAGCAGGCTGCGTTCGAGGCTGCGGGTGTCGATCGGGCACAGCGTCAGGGTCTCGAAGGCGAGGAAGTCGCCAAAGTCGTCGCCGTCGGCGGCGTCGTCAGCCGGTGCCGGCACGGCGAGCACCAGGTTCTCGATCCGCACCCCCCAGCGCCCGGCCCGGTAGAGCCCGGGCTCGATCGAGGTGATCATCCCCGGCTGCAGCGCCATGTCCGCGGTCGGGATCGCCTTGCTGAAGCTCTGCGGCCCCTCGTGCACGTTGAGGAAGTAGCCCACGCCGTGGCCGGTGCCGTGGCCGTAGTCCAGGCCATGCTCCCACAGCGGCGCGCGCGCCAGCGCGTCGAGCATCGGCGACAGCGTGCCGCGCGGGAAGCGCGCGCGCGACAGTGCGATCGTGCCGCGCAGCACCAGGGTGACGTCGCGCCGTATCGCCGCGCCGACGCGGCCCACCGGCCACACGCGCGTGATGTCGGTCGTGCCGCCGAGGTACTGGCCGCCCGAGTCGATCAGCAGCAGCCCGTTGCCCTGGATCGCGGCGTCGGTGGCCGGCGTCGCGCGGTAGTGCGGCATGGCGCCGTTGGCGTTGAAGCCGGCGATGACCGGGAAGCTCAGGCCGACGAAGCCGGCCCGCTTGGCGCGCTCGGCCGAGAGCTTGTCGTCGACCGTGATCTCGGTGATGCGCTCGCCGCGCGCCAGCGCCTGCTCGAACCAGGCGTAGAAGGCACACATCGCGACGCCGTCCTCGATCATCGCCTCGCGCACCTGCGCCGCCTCGGCGTCGGTCTTGCGGCTCTTGGCCAGCGTGCTCGGGTTGGTCGCCTCGACGACGCGGCAGGCGCTGGCGCGCTCGCGCAGGCCGAGCGTGATGCGCCTGGGGTCGACGAGCAGCGTGTCGCCCGCGCCGAGCGCGGCCAGCGCGTCGCCGGCGCCGGCGTAGGGGGCGATCGCGATGCCGTCGGCGGCCAGCCGCGCGGCCAGCGCGGCGTCGACCTTGCCCGCGTCGACGAACAGCGTCGCGCGCTCGGACTCGACCAGCAGGTGGGCGAGGAAGACGGGGTTGTAGTCGACATCGCTGCCGCGCAGGTTGGTGACCCAGGCGACGTCGTCGACGCTCGAGACGAAGTGATGCGTCGCGCCGCGCTCGCGCATCGCCGCGCGCACCGCGGCGAGCTTGTCGGCGCGCGGGGTGCTCGCATGCGGCGCGACGTGTTCGTAGACCGGTGCGCCGGGCAGTGCGGGGCGGCCGCTCCAGACCTCGTCGATGAGGTCGACATCGCTGCGCAGCGTGGCGCCGCTGCGCTCCAGCGCCTCGCGCAAGGCGCGCGCGGTGGCCAGCGCGAGCACGCGGCCGTCGACGGCGACCGTGCCGCCGCGCGGCGTGTGCGCCGCCAGCCAGTCGACATGCGCGGTGCTGCCGCCGGTGGCGACGCGCTCGAGCTCGATGCCGCTGCCGGCGAGCTCGGCCTCGGCCTGCACCCAGTAGCGGCTGTCGGCGAACAGCAGCGCGCGATCGACGGTGACGACCAGCGTCCCCATCGAACCGGTGAATCCCGACAGCCATTCGCGCGCCTGCCAGCGCCCGGGCAGGTATTCGCTCAGGTGCGGGTCGGCACTGGGAACGAGCAGCGCATGCCAGCCGCGCGCGACCAGCGCCGCCTGGACCGCCTGGATGCGCGCACGCACGGGGATGATGCGGGTGTCCATGACGAATTCTAGGAGCCGCACCGGCGCTCGCGTCGGGGCTTGCCCCGCTTGACCGCGGGGGTCGATCGGGCATGCTGCGCGGCTGCGGCCGCGTGGCCGCGCACTCTGGCCGCACCAGCGCGGCGATCGAGGCAGGAGGCGATGACCATGGCCGATCCCCAGGCTGCCCTGGCGACCCAGCTGAGAAATATCGAGGCCCGCACCGGCAAGACGCTGGCCGAGTTGCGGGCGATGGTGGGCGCGAGCGGCCTGGCCAGGCACGGCGAGATCCGCGCCTGGCTGCAGCAGACCCTGGCCCTGGGCTACGGCGACGCGAACACGCTGGCCCACGTCGCGCGCCAGGCCGAGGCGCCCGCGGCGCCGGCCGCCGCGGACCCGCTGGACGCGATCTACACCGGGCCGAAGGCGGCGCTGCGCCCGTTGCATGCGCGCCTCGTCGAGGCGATCGACCGCTTCGGGCCTTACGAGGTCGCACCGAAGAAGGGCTATGTCAGCCTGCGCCGCAGGAGGCAGTTCGCGATGATCGGGCCGGCCACCATGACGCAGATCGAGATCGGCCTGAACGCGAAGGAACTGCCCGCGGATCCGCGGCTGAAGCCGCAGCCTCCTGGCGGCATGTGCGCCTACAAGCTCCGCCTGTCGGCCGCGCAGGAGGTCGACACCGCGCTGGTCGGCTGGCTGCGTGCGGCGTACGACGCGTCGGGCTGAGCGCCTGTGGCGGACGGTCCGACGGCCGTCGGGTCCCGCGCGCGCGATCGCCGGTCACGCTGTGGGCGGCGCCACCCCGGGAAACCGGATCGTTTCCACTTCGGCGATGTAGAAGGGGTAGTACGCGTCGGTCTCGAACAGGTTGCCGCCTTCGACCCGGAACGGCAGACGGTATCCGCCGACCTCGCGGAAGTCCGACAGGTAGCCGCCGAAGGGCTGCAGCCGCCAGACCTTGTCGGCGTTCTCGCGCGACCAGCGTTGCAGGGCGACACGGACAGGCCGCCCGTCGGGGTCGACCGTGACGTCCACCGCCTGCTCCAGCGCCCCGTTCCGGACCGTCACGCGCGCTGTGCGGGCATCGACCGGATCCCAGCGGACACCCGGCCGGGGCAGCAGCGCCGCCGGCGTCCAGAATGCAGCCTCGGCGATGGCGCGCGCAAAGGCCGAGCGGACGTGGTCAGGACCGCCGCCCATGCGCGCCACCGGCAGCAGGCCGAAGATCGAGAACCGCGTCCAGGTCCCTGAATCCGACCCGCGGATCCGCATCGCACCGCGCGTGCGCACGATCCAGACGAATCCGGCCGGCGCGGCGAGGATCTGTCGCGCCCGCATCGGCTGGTAGCCGGGGTCGGCCTTGCTGCCCAGACCGAGCCGGCCTCTCATCTCGATCTCGGCCACCGGGAGCAGCGGGGTGCCCGGACGGATCGTGTAGCCGAAGTAGCGCTGCGCCGGCTCGGGCAGGTCGGCCACGCTTTTCGGCGCGAAGCGATCCGGCGCCGCCGGCTGCAGCGCGGCCAGCCGTTGCCACTCGGTGCGTTCGGCCTGCTCGTCGTGCCGCCGAAGCAGCGCGAGTGCGAACAACCCGATCAGGAGCACGAGCGCGATGCCGGCGGCGAACGGCGTCATGGTCTGTTTCGGATCGGCGAAGCCGCTCGATTGCAGCCGCCGGCCCGCGCCACCGCCATGACAGGGCTCAACCGGTCGCCGCCATCGCGCGGCGCAGGCCCGCTGGGGTGTCGGCATGCCCCTGCCACGACGCAGGCGCGCGCGGGTGCTAAGCTGCCGCGCCCTTTCCGTCCCGGAGACCCTTCTTCATGCCCGGCCTGCGCCCCGACGTCGACCCCGACGGCCTGCTCGAATATTCGGTCGTCTACACCGACCGCTCGCTGAACCACATGTCGCGCCGTTTCCAGCAGGCGATGCGCGAGATCTCGGCGACGCTGAAGGAGGTCTACGGCGCCCAGGCGGCGGTCGTCGTCCCGGGCAGCGGCAGCACCGGGATGGAGGCGGTCGCGCGCCAGTTCGCCGCCGGCCAGCGCTGCCTGATCGTCCGCAACGGCTGGTTCAGCTACCGCTGGTCGCAGATCCTCGAGATGAGCGGCATCGCGCCCGAGCCGGTGGTGCTGAAGGCGCGCCGCAGCGGCCCAGGCGCCACCGCGCCGTTCGCGCCGGCGCCGATCGACGAGGTCGTGGCGGCGATCGCCGAGACCCGCCCGGCGCTTGTCTTCGCGCCGCATGTCGAGACCTCGGCCGGGATGATGCTGCCCGACGCCTACCTGCGCGCGCTCGCCGACGCCGTGCACGCGGCCGGCGGCATGCTGGTGCTGGACTGCATCGCCAGCGGTGCGGCCTGGGTCGACATGCGCGCGCTCGGCGTCGACGTCCTGGTCAGCGCGCCGCAGAAGGGCTGGAGCAGCACGCCGTGCGCCGGGCTGGTGATGTTGTCCGAGCGTGCGCGCGATCGCATCGACGCGACGACGAGCAGCAGCTTCTCGCTCGACCTGAAGAAGTGGCTGCAGATCATGCAGGCCTACGAGGCCGGTGGCCACGCCTACCACGCGACGCTGCCGACCGACGGCCTGGTGCGTCTGCGCGACGCGATGGACGAGCTGCGCGCCTTCGGCTTCGAGCGCGCGCGCGACGCGCAGGCGCAGATCGGCCGCCGCGTGCGCGCGCTGCTCGCCGAGCGCGGCGCGGCCAGCGTCGCCGCACCGGGCTTCGAGGCGCCGGGCGTCGTCGTCGCCTACACCGACCGCGCCGACTGGCACAACGCCAGTGCCTTCGCAGCCCAGGGGCTGCAGATCGCCGCCGGCGTGCCGCTGGCCTGCGACGAGGGGCCGGACTTCAGGACCTTCCGCATCGGGCTGTTCGGGATCGACAAGTGGATGGACGTCGAGCGCACGGTGCGGACCTTGGGCGCGGCGCTCGACGCGATCGGCTGATGGCCGGCACCCCGGCCTGATGAAGGCGTGCTGGTCGGTGGGATGACGACGAGCGTGGCGGGCGCCGGCGGCGCCCCGTGCGCCGCGCGCGGCCCACGGGGCGCCGCCGGCGCAGGCACCGCCCGTCGAAGCCGCGACCTGCGCGATCGCCCTCCCGTTCCTGCCGACACGCACCACGAAGGCGATCAAGAGGGCCACGCCAGCAGCATCACGAACGAAGCCGAGCCGGCGACCAGCGCCAGCACGCCGCGGCGCGTCAGCCGCAGCACCGCGACCAGCACGAGCGCCGACACCAGCCGCGGGTCTCGCAGCCAGTCCAGCGGCGCCAGCGGTGCGGCCAGCACGCTGTCGCGCAAGATCTCCGGCAGCGTGATCGCGACCAGCGCCGCCAGCGGTGCGGCGCGCAGCGCGCGCTCGAACGCACCGCGCGGCTGCCAGCGGCGCGGCAGGACGAGGAAGACGTTGCGCGCCACCAGCGTCACGCCGACCAGCGCGATCAGCAGCGCGGCCAGCTCGGCCGTCGTGTAGCCGCTCATCGAGCGGACCCGCGGCCGGCCCACAAGGCGGCGGCGATGCCTGCGATCACCGCGGCCAGCGTGCCCAGGCCGCGCGGCCAGCCTGTGGTCGCGATCGCCACCGCCGCACTCGCCGCCGCGGCCGCCCAGGCGGGCCTGCCGGCCAGCAGCGGCAACGCGATGCCGAACAGCGCCAGCACGCCGAGGTAGCCGAGCTCGGGCCCGTAGGGCAGCACCGCGGCCAGCGCGATGCCGGCCACCGACGACGCGCACCAGGTCAGCCAGGTCGCCGTGTTGGCGCCCCACAGGTAGGCCACGCGCTGCACCATCGGCCCCTGGCGCTGGCGCGCCATCAGCACCGCCAGCGGCCCGTCGATGCTGACGAAGCCCGTGGCCAGCCGCGGCGCCAGCGGCAGCCGCCGCAGGTGCGGCGCCAGCGTCGCGCTGTAGACGACGAAGCGTGCGTTGGCCAGCAGCGCGGTCAGCACCAGCGTCGTCACGCCGACCCCGCCGGCCATCAGCGGCAGCACCGCGAGCTGCGAGGTGCCCGAGTAGACCGCGAAGGTCATCCAAAGCGCCGGCAGCAGCTCGACGCCGACCTTGACCATCGCGATGCCGGTGGCCAGCCCCCAGGCGGCCATGCCAGGCAGCGACGGCACGACCGCGCGTGCACCGGCACGGAATTGCGCCCGGCGCACCGGATGCGGCGGTCGTCGGCGGCGCGGCCTCACAGCGCGGTGCGCAGCGTCCACAGTTCCGGGAACAGCACCGTGTCGAGCATCTTGCGCAGGTAGCCGACGCCGCTGGTGCCGCCGGTTCCGCGCTTGAAGCCGATGATGCGCTCGACGGTGGTCACATGGCGGAAGCGCCACAGGCGGAACGCGTCCTCGAGGTCGGTCAGCTCCTCGCCGAGCTGGTACAGATCCCAGTGGCGCGACGGGTCGCGGTAGACCTCGAGCCACGCCGCCTCGACCGCGTCGCTCGTGGCGTAGGGCTGCGTCCAGTCGCGATCGACGTGGCTCGCCGGCACCGGCAGGCCGCGGCGCGCCAGCAGCCGCAGCGCCTCGTCGTACAGCGACGGCGCGCGCCACGCGGCCTCGACCTCGGCCAGGCGCGCCGGCGCGTGGCGGTGTGGCGCCAGCATCGCCGCGTTCTTGTTGCCCATGCGGAACTCGATACAGCGGTACTGCCAGCTCTGGAACCCGCTGCTGCGGCCGAGGCTCGGGCGGATCGCGCTGTACTCGGGCGGCGTCATCGTCGCCAACACGTCCCAGGCGTGGACGAGCTGCTCCAGGATGCGCGAGACGCGCGCCAGCATCTTGAACGCCGGCGCCAGCTCGTCGCCGGCGATGCGGGCGATCGCCGCCGCCAGCTCGTGCCGCATCAGCTTCATCCACAGCTCGCTCGTCTGGTGCTGGACGATGAACAGCATCTCGTCGTGCGCTGGCGAGCGCGGGTGCTGCGCCGCCAGCAGCTGGTCCAGCTGCAGGTAGTCGCCGTAGCTCATGTCGTCGCTGAAGTCGAGCTGCGCGCCGTGGTGCCCGGGCGGTTTCATGGCGTCGTCGTCAGCGTTCATCGGAGGATCCTGCAGGGCGTGGGGAACGAGTCACCACACGTCGATTCGACACGGCGGTGTCAGTGTGGCCGCATGAGTTCGATCGGCAAAATGGGTTTGGGCGTCCGACTTCGACGGGCGGTGCCGCCGGCGCTCGCGGCGCTCGTGGTCGGCGACATCCGCGAGAGCTTGCGCAAACGTGCCCCGGACGCCACCTGCGGCAGCCCTCACGTCACCGCCGCACGCTGCGCGAATCGTGCCTGTTGCCATTCGCCGCCTTGCAGCACCTGCACCAGATGCTCCACCGCATCCCAGACGTCGACGAAGCGGACGTACAGCGGCGCGAAGCCGAAGCGCAGGATGTCGGCCGCACTCGGCGCGTGCGAGGGGTCGCCGGCACGGAAGTCGCCGACGACGCCGCGCGCGATCAGCGCCTGGATCAGCGCGTAGCCGGCGCTCGGGTGCGTGAGGCAGACCTGGCTGCCGCGGTGCGCATCGTCCGGTGGCGAGACCAGCGCCAGCCCGTAGCCGGCGCAGCGCGACTCGACCAGCTCGGCGAACGCGCGCGTCAGCGCGAGCGACTTGGCGCGCAGCGCCGCCATGCCGCCCAGCGGCTCGGCGGCGAGCACGGTGTCGACGCCGCAGTCGAGTGCGGCCATCGAGATCACCGGCGGCGTGCCGCACAGGTAGCGCGCGATGCCGGGCGCGGGCTCGTAGCCGGGCGTGAACGCGAACGGCGCCGCGTGCCCCATCCAGCCCGCGAGCGGCTGCCGGAAGCGCCCGGCATGCCGCGGGTGGACCCAGACGAAGGCCGGTGCGCCCGGGCCGCCGTTGAGAAACTTGTAGCCGCAGCCGACCGCATAGTCGGCGCCCGCGCCGTGCAGGTCCACCGGCAGCGCGCCGGCGCTGTGCGCCAGGTCCCAGATCACGCGCGCGCCGGCGGCGTGCGCCGCCGCCGTCAGCGCCGCCATGTCGTGCATGCGGCCGCTGCGGTAGTTGACGTGGGTCAGCATCAGCAGCGCGGCCCGCTCGTCGAGCAAGGTTGGCAGCTCGTCGGGCGTGGCCGCCAGCACCAGCTCGCAGCCATGCTGGCGCGCGAGCGACTCGGCGATGTAGAGGTCGGTCGGGAAGTTGCTGCGCTCGCTGACGATGCGCGTGCGGCCCGGGGCGTCGGCGCGCGCGGCCTGCAGCGCGGCGCTGGCGACCTTGTACAGGTTGACCGAGGTCGAGTCCGCGACCACCAGCTCTCCCGGGCCGGCACCGACCAGGCGCGCGATCTTGTCGCCGATGCGCTGCGGCAGGTCGATCCAGCCGGCGTCGTTCCAGCTCGCGATCAGCCCGCGGCCCCATTCGTCGGCGACGACCTGCCGTACGCGCGCGGCGGTCGCGCGTGGCAGCGGGCCGAGCGAATTGCCGTCCAGATAGATCAGCCCCGGCGGCAGCTCGAACTGGTCGCGCAGCGGCGCCAGCGGGTCGGCGGCGTCGAGCGCGGCGGCTTGGTCGCGGTTCTTCATTCGATCTCCCTCAGCACCGCGCGCACCGGGCTGGCGTCGGCCGTCGTCAGCTTCAGCGGCAGCGCGATCAGTTCGTAGTCGCCCTCGGGAACGCCGTCGAGCAGCAGGTTTTCCAGCACGCGCAGGCCGCGCCGGCGAACGACCTGGTGGCTCGGCAGCGTCTTGCTGTCGGCCGGGTCGATGCTGGCGGTGTCGATGCCGACCAGCAGCACGCCCAGGTCGGCCAGCCGCTCGACGGTCTCGGGCGCGAACGCGGCCAGCGCCGGGTCCCAGGTATCGACCGGCGCCTGCGCGTAGGTCCGCACCAGCACGCGCGGCGGCAGCGTCGCGTCGACCGCGTGCGCCAGATGCTCCCAGCGCACGAGCGGCGCGCAGCCGACGGCGTGGATCACGCGGCAGCGGCCGAGATACGGCTCCAGCGCCAGCGCGCCGACCGGCTCGCCCTGCGGGTCGTAGTGCAGCGGCGCGTCGGCGTGTGCCCCGGTGTGCGGCGACAGGCGCAGCGTCGCGACGTTGACCGGGCCGTCGGCGCCGATCGTCCAGCTCCAATGCTGCTCGAACGGTGTATCGCCCGGGAAGACCGGCGTGCCGGCGTGCACCGGTGGCGAGATATCCCATAGCATGCTCATGCGCCGCATCGTATCGGGGGCCGAATTGATTGACAACTAAAGCATCGGAACCAAGAATGCCTCTGAACTGCCGCCGCCGCCGAGGAGCTGCCGCATGACCCCGAGCGCCCATGTCGACACCTTCGCGCGCGACCACCTGCCGGCCGCCGCCGACCTGCCCGAGCTGCTGTTCGAGCTGCCCGAGCTGCAGTTCCCGCCGCGCCTGAATGCCGCGACCGAGCTGCTGGCCAAGCGAGTGGCCGCCGGCGACGGCGACCGCCCGTGCGTGATCGGCGAGTCGGTGCGCTGGACCTACGCCGAGCTGCTGGCGCGGGCGAACCGGATCGCGCGCGTGCTGGTCGAGGACCTGGGCCTGGTGCCCGGCAACCGCGTGCTGCTGCGCGGCGCCAATTCGCCGGCGCTGGCGGCATGCTGGTTCGGCGTCGTCAAGGCCGGCGGCATCGCGGTCGGCACGATGCCGCTGCTGCGCGCGCGCGAGCTGCGCACCATCATCGACAAGGCGCAGGTCACGCACGCGCTGTGCGACTCGCGGCTACTCGACGAGCTCGACGCCGCCGCGCCCGACTGCCCGACGCTGCAGCAGCGGCTGAGCTTTCACGATGGCGAGCTGGAGGCGCACGCGGCGGCCAAGCCGGCGCACTTCGACGATGTCGACACCGCGGCCGACGATGTCGCGCTGATCGCGTTCACCTCGGGCACCACCGGCGTGCCCAAGGGCACGATGCACTTCCACCGCGACCTGATGGCCGCCTGCGCCTGCTGGCCGCCGCATGTGCTGCGGCCGACGCGCGACGATGTCTTCATCGGCAGCCCGCCGCTGGCCTTCACCTTCGGGCTGGGCGGGTTGCTGCTGTTCCCGCTCGCCGCCGGGGCGAGCACGGTGCTGATCGAGAAGGCCACCCCCGACGCGCTGCTGCCGGCGATCGCACGCCACCACGCGACGGTCTGCGTCACTGCGCCGACCAGCTACCGCGCGATGGCGCCGCAGGTCGGCGCGCACGACCTGCGCTCGCTGCGCAAGTGCGTCTCCGCCGGCGAGGCGCTGCCGGCGGCGACGCGCCAGCTCTGGAAGGACGCCACCGGGATCGAGATCATCGACGGCATCGGGTCGACCGAGCTGCTGCACATCTTCATCTCGGCCGACGAGGCGCATGCCCGCGGCGGCGCGACCGGCGTGCCGGTGCCGGGCTACCGCGCCGCGATCCTCGACGACGACGGCCGCGAGCTGCCGCCGGGGCAGGTCGGGCGGCTCGCGGTCAAGGGGCCGACCGGCTGCAAGTACCTCGCCGACGACCGCCAGCGCCAGTATGTGCAGCTTGGCTGGAACCTCACCGGCGACGCCTACCTCGTCGATGCCGACGGCCAGTATGTCTTCCAGGCGCGCACCGACGACATGATCATCAGCGGCGGCTACAACATCGCCGGGCCCGAGGTCGAGTCGGCACTGCTGCAGCACCCGGCGGTCGCCGAGTGCGGTGTCGTCGGCGTGCCGGACGCGGAGCGCGGTCAGATCGTCAAGGCCTTCGTCGTCCTGCGCCCGGGCCACGAGGGCGACGAGGCGATGGCGCGCGAGCTGCAGGACTTCGTCAAGCGGACGATCGCGCCGTACAAGTACCCGCGCGCGGTCGCCTTCCGCGCGAGCCTGCCGCGCACCGAGACCGGCAAGCTGCAGCGATTCAGGTTGCGCGAGGGTTGATGCGCCGCGCGTGCGCGGAGGCTGGCGTCGGCGCCGCCGCTGGGGGGGCACGGCCGAGACTGCCGCAACGGTTACTGCGCAGCAGGAGCATGCCGCACGCGACCGACGGCGATCGAGGCCGTCAACCGTCGATCAGCGCCGGATCCCAGGCATGCACGGTCTGCCGCTGCTCGCCCAGGCCATCGATGCCCAGCCGCATCACGTCGCCCGGCCGCAGGAAGACCGGCGCCGGCTTGGCGCCCATGCCGACGCCGGGCGGCGTGCCGGTGGTGAGCAGGTCGCCCGGCTCCAGCGTCATGAAGTGGCTGACGTAGCTGACGAGCCGCGCGACACCGAAGACCATGCGCGAGGTATGCCCGGTCTGGCGCCGCTGGCCGTTCAGGTCCAGCCACAGCGCGAGCGCCTGCGGGTCGGGCACCTCGTCGGCCGTCACCAGCCAGGGGCCGACCGGGCCGAAGGTGTCGCAGCACTTGCCCTTGTCCCACTGGCCGCCGCGCTCGAGCTGGAACGCGCGCTCGGAGAGATCGTTGACGACGCAGTAGCCGGCGACATGCGCCAGCGCGTCGGCCTCGTCGACGCAGCGCGCGCGCCGGCCGATGACGACGCCGAGCTCGACCTCCCAGTCGGCCTTCGTCGATCCCTTGGGCAGCACCACCGGGTCGTCGGCACCGATCGCGCAGCCCGGCGTCTTCATGAAGACCACCGGCTCGGCCGGGATCGGCAGCCCGGCCTCGGCCGCATGGTCGGCATAGTTCAGCCCGATGGCGACGAACTTGCCCATGCCGCCCCAGGGCACGCCGACGCGCCCGGGTGCCGCCAGCGGCAGCGCGGTCGGGTCGACGGTGCGCAGCGCCGCGAGCGCTGCAGGCGCCAGCGCGGCCGGCGAGATGTCGGGCAGCAGCGGCGAGAGGTCGCGCGGCCGGCCGTCGGCATCGAGCAGCGCGGGTCTTTCCTGGCCCTTGGGGCCGATGCGCAGGAGCTTCACCTGATGGCCGACCAGCAGCGACGTAACACGATTGCCCCGATCCTACGCGTCCGGCTGCGGCATCGGGCAAGCTGGGGCCCATCCCATCAGCGTGGCGGGGGGTATCCCGCGGCGTGTCGCGGCTGAGCCTGCTACGCTGTCGTCCATGTCGAGCTTTCGCCGCCTGACCCTGTTCACCGCTCCCGATGGCTACGCGCGCTGGCGCGACGACGAGATCGCGCTGGGCGAGGGTACGCTGCAGGCGCGGCTGTCGGCGCTGCTGCCGGCCTGCGGGCTGCAGTGGCGCGAAAGCCCGGTGGGTTTTCGCAGCGACTGGCACTGCACGACGACACCGCAGTGGCTGATCGTGCTGCGCGGCGGGATCGAGATCGGGCTGCGCGACGGCAGCACGCGTCGCTTCGGACCGGGCGATTGCTTCTTCTCCGACGACACGCTACCCGCCGGCGCGCGCTTCGACGCCGCGCTGCACGGGCATTGGAGCCGCCAGGTCGGCGACGAGCCGCTGGTGACGGCATTCGTTCGCGTGGGTTGAGCCGTGGGCGTGTCCGCCGCCGCGGGCTGGCCTCCGTGCAGGGTGTTCGCCCGCGCGAATCGACGAACAGCGACCTGCCGCCCGTCGCGCACTGGCTGCGCGAGGACCGCGTGCTGTGGCAGCACGCGACGCGCGAGGAGCTCGACCTGGCGGCACCAATGCCCGTGCAGCGCGTGTTCGGCGATGTGCCACACGGGCCGCACTGGCTGATGCGACGTGGCCGGCAGGCGCCTGCGTGCGGATGAATGCGCCCGGCCGCTGTCCAGCGCGACCCGAAGCGCCGACGGCTACCTGCGTGTGGCCGATGCCTGTTTCGGCCCGCGGGGTGCGCGCGCGGCGCGGGCTGGCCCCGGTGACGCAGCCGTAGCGGGCGACCGTCGTCGCAGGGTTCGTTGGGGGCGTCGGTCAGTATGCATCCTGGCGCGTGGGTGCAGGCGGCGCCACCGTTCGCGCCAGCAGCGGAACGTCGGTCCGGGTGGGGTCTCGCCACGCGTGGTTGACTCCTGTCAAATCGTGTCCGGGGCCGGCTTGTCCTTCGTGCGATTGTCGAAATCGCTGGCATCGTGGCGCTCGTGGAGTTGCGTCTCGGGCGGCCCCCACAGGCGGTTGACCATGCGCCCGCGGCGCGCGGCCGGGCGCCGGGCGATGCGGTCGGCCCAGTCGACGACATGCCGGTAGTCCTGCACCTGTAGGAATTCGCCCGCCTCGTACAGCTGCCCCTTGGCAAGCGCGCCATACCAGGGCCAGATCGCGATGTCGGCGATCGTGTAGGCCTCGCCGGCGATGTAAGGCGTCTCGGCCAGCCTGCGGTCGAGCACGTCGAGCTGGCGCTTGGCCTCCATCGCGAAGCGGTCGATCGGGTAGCGCCACTTCGCCGGTGCATAGGCGTAGAAGTGGCCGAAGCCGCCGCCCAGATACGGCGCGCTTCCCATCTGCCAGAACAGCCAAGACAGACACTCGGCGCGCGGCGCCGGCTCGGTGGGCAGCAGGGCGCCGAACTTCTCGGCCAGGTAGACCAGGATCGCGCCGGACTCGAAGACGCGCACCGGCTGCGGCCCGCTACGGTCCAGCAGCGCCGGGATCTTGCTGTTCGGGTTGACGGCGACGAAGCCGCTGCCGAACTGCTCGCCGTCGCTGATGCGGATCGGCCAGGCGTCGTACTCGGCACCGGCATGGCCCAGCGCCAGAAGCTCCTCCAGCATCACCGTCACCTTGACCCCGTTCGGCGTGGCGAGCGAATACAGCTGCAGCGGATGGCGGCCGATCGTCAGCTCGGCCTCGTGGGTGGCGCCGGCGGTCGGGCGGTTGATGGCAGCGAAGCGGCCGCCGGGGTCGGCGGGCGGGGTCCAGATGCGAGGCGGGGTGTAGTCGGTGGGGTCGTTCATGCGCCGATTCTGGGACAGAAGCGGCGGGCGGGCGGCCAAAGGCCCACTCTTCGGCAAGTAGCCCCTCGGCGTGGCCGGGAGCGGCTTTCGTCAGCGGACTTCTACACGGCAGCTATGCCGCAGCGCGGCGGGCCCGCCTGGTGTCGGGCAACCTGAACCCCACTTCTGCAAGCGTTCTCGAGGACGTGCTGGACGTTCGCCGCTCGTCGCGCGGATGCAGCGCGAAACCGTTTGCGTTCAGTCGCAGACATGGGACTTGCCGTCCTTCCTTGCCTGGCCCGTATACGGCATTTGCGGCATCGCCCCCTTCATCATTTCGCCGCACCTGCGCATGATCTGGGCTGTCGGATCGTCGGCCATTTCCTTGCCGTAGGCGATCGCCTTGCGCTGGGCGGCGTCTCGCTTGCCCTGGGCGCACAGGGTTTCCAACTCCTTGCTGATCCGTTCGGATCGTTCCTTCAAGGCGTCCGCCTTGGCGCGGTCGATCTGGGCCATGCAGGCCTGCATCTGCTGCGCCTGCTGCATCATCTTCTTCATGTCCGCCTCGGACATGCCCTGATAGGTCTGTGCCATCAGGTTGAGGGGAAGCAGCGCCGCCAAACAGACTGCCAGTGATTTCATCATCGTGTTTCCTTGGAAGTACGTTCGGGGTTCTTGGAGCGAGCGCGTCGATCATCGAGTACCCGGCGTCCTGCCCCGAGGGTACCGACAGATCGGTTGAATTCTCCTGCAGACCAGTACGCAGCGCCTGCCAGACCCAGCTTGGGGTGGGTCGCCGCCTGACACGCTTCTGCGCCCGACCTCGCAGGTGACGGGTGCGGCCGGCGTTCGCCCAGGTTGGTGCCCATCGTCGTATCGTACGTTTCGAACGATCGGTCGAACGAGTTCGGCGAAACGGCGCGGACTCGCGTGATTCCTTGCGCATCGTGGTCTCCGTCGAGGCGCTCCTCGATACAAGCAGCTACTCGGACTCTTCGCGCGCGCGCCGGCCCGCATACTCGCTGTCGTCGGCAAGCGGCGCCAGCAGGGTGTCCGTCAGCGCGGCGCACTCCCGCTGGCCGAACCGCATAAGGTGGTGATGTGCTCGACGAGCCACCGAACGCGGTCCACAGCAGGCGTGCGCCGACGGCTGGGCTCGCAACGGTCCCTTCCCTGAGGGATTGCTGCCGCGGTGTCAGGCCTGTGGCGTCGCGCGCCCGATGATCGCGCCGCAATCCACCCCACGCGGCAGCGCGCCGTACTGGTGGTGGCCGCTGGACCCCAGCCGCGACGCGCAGAACGCATCGGCCACCGCGGCCGGCGCATGCTGCACCAGCAGCGCCGCCTGCGTCGCCAGCGCCATGCGGTCGACGAGGTCGCGCGCGCGGTATTCGAGGTCCTGCAGGTCGGCGAACTCGGCCTTCAGCGCCGCGACATGCCGGTCCAGCACCGCGCTGCCGCCGCGCGCGCGGCCGACCTCGGTGAAGAAGGCCTGCACCACGTCGGGCGTCCTGGCCATCGCGCGCAGCACGTCCAGGCATTGCACGTTGCCGCTGCCCTCCCAGATCGCGTTGACCGGCGACTCGCGGAACAGGCGCGGGAACGGGCTGTCCTCCATCACGCCGCTGCCGCCCAGGCATTCCATCGCCTCATAGGCGTGCTGCGGCGTGCGCTTGCAGATCCAGTACTTGCCGACCGCGGTCAGCAGCCGCACCAGCGCGTCCTCGTGCGCGTCATCTCGGTGGTCCATCGCGCGCGCCACGCGCATCGCCAGCGCGAGCGATGCCTCGCTCTCCAGCGCCAGGTCCGCCAGCACGTTGCGCATCAGCGGCTGCTCGACGAGCCGCTTGCCGAACGCGGCCCGGATGCTGCAGTGGTGCAGTGCCTGCGCGGCGGCCGCGCGCTGGCCGGCGGCCGAGCCGACCATGCAGTCGAAGCGCGTCATCGCCACCATCTCGATGATGGTGCGCACGCCGCGCCCCTCGGGGCCGACCCTCCAGGCCAGCGCGCCGCGCAGCTCGGTCTCGCTCGATGCGTTGGAGACGTTACCCATCTTGCGCTTCAGGCGCAGCACCTGCATCGGGTTCTTGCTGCCGTCGGGCCGCCAGCGCGGCAGCAGGAAGCACGACAGCCCGCCCGGCGCCTGCGCCAGCACCAGGAAGGCGTCGCACATCGGCGCGCTGACGAAATACTTGTGCCCGACCAGCTCACAGGCCTGCGCCGGACCCTCGGCGCCGATCGGCACTGCGCGCGTGCTGTTGGCGCGCACGTCGGAGCCACCTTGCTTCTCGGTCATCGCCATGCCGATCGTCAGCCCGGCCTTCCGCGCGTCGGGGACGTTGCGCGGGTCGTAGACGTGCGCGGTGATCTTCGGCTCCCAGTGCCGCGCCAGCTCGGGCGTCGTGCGCAGCGCCGGGATCGCCGCGAAGGTCATCGTCACCGGGCAGCCGTGGCCGGCCTCGACCTGGGTGTGAAGGTATTCGTGCGCGGCGCGCGCGACATGCGCGCCGGGCCTGGGCTCGGTCCAGGGCGACGCGTGGATCCCGTGCTCGATCGCGGTCGCCATCAGCCGGTGATAGGCCGGGTGGTAGCGCACGAGGTCGATGCGGCGGCCGAAGCGGTCGTGGGTGTCGAGCTCGGGCGGGTGGTGGTTCGCCTGCACGCCGAGCTGGAGGTAGTCGGCGCTGCCGGTCAGCGCGCCGAAGGCGACCAGCGCCTCGTGCGCCCAGCCGGCGCCCTCGCGCTGCACCGCGTCCTGCAGCGCAGCGTCCTGCTCGTAGGGGTTGAAGTCGACCAGCTCGCGGCCGACGTTGACGACCTCGTGCGTCTCGGCGGCGTAGGGGTCGAACAGGGCGGGCTTGCCCAGGCGGTCGGGGGCGTTCATGCGGTGGTCTCCTCGCGGAAGCGTTTCCAGATGGTCTGGCCGGCGGCGTCGAAGCGAACGACGGCATCGATGAAGCGCTGGCGTGCGCCGGGGTCCACCAGCGGGGCGGGAAGCAGGGGGTCGAAGACGAGTTGATGAATCGCGTCGTGGCCGAGCGTGAACGATTCGCGCGCGGCATCGGCCAGCGGCAGCCGGTCGGCGCGTGCCAGCCATCGCTCCAGGCGCAGCCGCGTCGCACGGTAGCTGCGGTTCAGCGCCGCGCCGTCCCACAGCTTGCGCGCGCGATGCTCGCGCACCGGGTCGAGGTCGCGGGCGACGAAGACGGTGGCGTCGCCGCCCAGCCCGAGCCGCGCCAGACGTTCGCGCACGGCGGCGGCGCTGCCGGCGAGGTTGTCCGGGCGCAGGTGCAGGCCGCGGTCGAGCTCGCGCAGGCCGAGCAGCCCGAGCGCGCGTTCGCGCGTGCGGCGGGCGGCGCGGGCTGCGGCAGGGTTGGCGGCGCGGCCCGCCCCGGCGGGCGCGCGGGGCGGCGTGAATACGGCGACCCAGGCGCCCTGCCAGTCGCCCAGACGCGTGCCGGCACCGCGCCACAGGGCGACTTCGGCCGCCAGCCCGGACGCGCGTGGCCCCAGTCGGTAGCTGCCGCGGCCGACCGACTCGACCATGCCTGCAGCCGCCAGCCGGGTCAGCGCGACGCGCACGCTGTTCTCGCGCAGTCCGAACAGGGCGCACGCCGCGACGGCGGTTCGCGCACTCAAGGCCTGACCACCGGCGCCTAGCAGCAGGTTGAGGATCAGGTGACGGGCGTTCGGGAGCATCCCGCGCAAAACATTACATCAAAACGACATGAGAAGTCAAAGATCGTAATGAAAGGCGGTGTGCCCCGAGCATGCGTTGTCGGGCTCGCGCCGCTGACCTGCTCCGGTCGCCTGGGGCTGTCGAGCGCATGGCGTGTCGCCGGATGCCAGAAAGTGCCGCGCCAAGACCGCACATGCGGCTTATGCTGCGCGTCTGAGTTTCGTACCGGCCCGACCCCTGGCGTGCCTGAAGGCAGCCTGGCGTCGGCGTACGTCAGCCCATGCCCAGCCTGCACCGCAAGACCGACAAGGGACGTCTCGAGATGGCAACCCGCGCCAGCGGGCTGCCACCTCGGCTGCGCAGCGCGTTGATCCTCGTCGACGGCCAGCGCGACGACGACACGCTTGTCGGCTTGCTCCAGCCCGATGGAGCCGATCGCCTGCAGGCGCTGGCTGCGGGCGGCTTCATCGAGGCGGTGGCGATGCCGTCGTCGGCCGCGGCGTCCACCCCATCTGCTCGTGAGTCCGCCACCCCAGCCGCGTCGAGCGCGCCGCAGGTCGACTTCGTCGAACACCGGCGTGCCGCGGTGCGGACCCTGGTCGACCTGATCGGCCCGCACGCCGACGATCTTGCGCTGCGGATGGAGAAGGCCGCCGACGCCGCTGCCCTCGATCCGCTGCTGGTCCTGGCGTGTCGCCGGATCGAGGCGGTGCGTGGCAAGTCGAGCGCGCAGGTCTACGCGCAGCGATTCGGCCGCGCGGACTGATCGCGCCGCCGTGGCGGCGACCGGTCGCGTCCGGCCCCGAAACCCACACCGCAGCCGCTCCGATCGGCGGACCGCAGCGGCGGACTCGCGATCGGTCCTGGGCGGGTGCACCAGCCGTCAGGCGCCTCGCAAGAGCAGTGCGGCCCCTGTGATGGCCAGCAGGGCGAGCACGAGCTGACGAAACAGGCGCTCGTCGATGCGACGGTGCAGCGCTTCGCCAGCGACGATGCCGGCCACCATGACCGGCAGGTAGGCCATGCTGGTCGGCAGCGACGGTGCGAGCGTACCGTCGAGGGCATAGAGCAAGGTCAGGCTGCCATTGAGGACCAGCCACACCGCGATCAGCGTCGCCCGCAACCGCGCCTTGTCCAGCGTGGTGCCCGCCAGCGCCGCGACCAGCAGCGGCCCGCCGCTGGCGTACAGGCCGTGCGTCAGCCCGGCCGCGGCGGTCAGCGCGCGCGCCCGCCAGGGCGGGTGCGGCCTGGGCGTGCCGGCATGTCGCATGCGCCAGCCCTCGCGCAGCGCGAACGCCAGCACCAGCGCGCCGAACAGCGGCACCAGCGCCGCGTCGCCCAGCCAGGGCCGCAGCAGGTAGCCGGCCAGCATGCCGGCGATCATCCAGGGCGCGATGCGCCGCAGCAATAGCGCACGGTCGATCTGCGCGCGCAGCCGCAGTGTCATCAGCACGTTCATCGCCGTCGACAGCGGCACCAGCACCGGCAGCAGCGACGACATCGGCAGCACCAGCGCGCCGAGCGCCAGCGCGATCACGATGCTGCCGAATCCCAGCGCCGCCTCGACGGTGTAGGCGACGGCGATCGCGCCGACCAGCGCGATCCAGGCCGCGTCGACGCTCACCGCAGCTCGCCGCCGAAGCGCCGCCGCACGCTCGCCAGATACCACGCCGGCGCGACGCGCCAAAGCAGCGCGCCGAAGCGCGCGAGCGGGTCGGGCGCCAGCCAGCGCGCGCCGCGCACCAGCGCGCGGTCGATCGCGCCCACCGTGGCCTCGGCGCTGCGGATGCGGCCCACCGTCGACCGCGCATGCGCGGCCGGGGCGCCGTCGGCGCCCAGCGCGTGCTGCTCGATCGGCGTGTCGAGGAACGACGGGTAGACCATCAGCAGCCGCACGCCGTCGGCCTCCAGCTCGAGCCGCAGGACCTCGAACCACTGCGTCAGCGCCGCCTTCGCTGCCCCGTAGGCGGCGCGCCCCGGCACCGGCATCCAGCCCGCCATCGACCCGATCGCGACGATCGTGCCGCGCGAGGTGCGCAGCAGCGGCAGCGCGGCCAGCGTCAGCTCGGCCGGCGCCTGCCAGTCGACCGCCATCACGCGGCGGAAGACCACCGGGTCGGTGCGGTGTGCCGGCGAGCGGTGCGTGATGCCGGCGTTGTTGACCAGCAGGTCGAGCCGACCGAAGCGTTCGCGCGCGGTCGCGACGACGCGGTCGATCACCGCCGGCTGCGTCAGGTCGCCCGCGACCGTCGCCAGGCGTTCGGCCGGGATGCCCGCGGCGGCGAGCCCGGCCGCGCGCGCGGCGAGCGCCTCGGCGTCGATATCGGCCAGCAGCAGCGCGTCGCCCGCCGCCGCCCAGTGGCGCGCCATCGCCCAGCCCAGGCCGGACGCGGCGCCGGTGATCAGCGTGACGCGCATCGTGCTGGTCGATGTGAATGGCTTTCGTGGTGCGGGGCGTTGCCCCGCATCACGAAGTTTGGCGCAGCGCGCCGCGGGTCGTCGGCGCCGGCTGGCTGGCTGAAGCCTTCATGCCTTGCCTGCTGCGTAGCCGCACGAGGCGGCCCAGCGCGAGAAGGCCTGCGCCGAGCTGTGCTGCGGCACATAGCCGAAGTCGTGCTTCAGCCGCGTGTTGTCCAGCACCGGCCGCCAGCGCAAGAAGCCGACCTGCTCGGGGCCGTGGGTCGTCAGGCCGAGCGGCCTGCCAAGCGCGAGCGCCGCGCGCAGCAGCCACGCCGGCACGACGCGGCAGCGCTTGCCGAGAAGCGCGGCGATCTCCGGCATCGTCAGCGCGCCGTCGCCGGCCAGGTTGTAGACGCCCGGCGGGCCGCCGTCGATCGCGTGCACGATGGCGCCGACAACGTCGTCGATCCAGACGAAGACGAAGGGGCTCGCGCTGCCGCGGATCGCCAGCGGCCGCGCGCGCTCGAACAGCGCGGTGATCTGGTTGTGCAGCCCGGCGCCGAGGATGGTGCCGATGCGCAGGACGACCTGCTCGAGCTGCGGGTGGGCGCTGCGCGCGCCGGCGAGCATCTCCTCGACCAGCCGCTTGTGCTGCGCGTAGGCGAACTCGTCGTTGCCGCGCAGCGGCATCTCCTCGGTCAGCCATGGCGGGTTGTCGGCGTGGTAGCCGTACGCGGCGCCGCTCGAGCTGACGACGAGACGCTTCACGCTGGCGGCCACGCAGGCGCCGAGCACGCGCTGCGTGCCCTCGACGTCGACCGCGAAGCTCGTCGCGCGGTCGTCGCGCGGGCCCGGGGTGACGATCGACGCCAGGTGGACGACGGTGTCGATGGCGTGCGCGCGCAGCAGCGCCTGCAGCCCCGGCGTGCGAACGTCGTGGTCGGCATAGACGATGCCGGCACGGCGATCGGCGTCGGCGACAGGGTGGACGTCGGTGGCGATGACGGCGCGCCGTGCGCCGCGCCGCTCGGCGAGTGCGGCGACGAGCGCGCGGCCGAGCATCCCGGCCGCCCCGGTGACGAGGACTGCGTCGGCGCTCAAGCCGTTTCGCCCCCGGGGTCGCGGCGCGACCACCAGGTCGCCACCGACAAGCCGGCGATCAGGTGCCAGATGCCCCACCATGCGGTGACGATCGCCATGCCACCCAGGCCGCCGAAGAAGTTGAAGACCAGGATCAGCCCCAGCGCCGAGTTCTGGATCCCGACCTCGATCGCGACCGCACGCCGGTCGCGCTCGGGCAGCCCGGCGACGCGCGCCGCGGCCCAGCCGCTGGCGATCGCGGTCGCGTTGTGCAACAGGACCGCGAAGACGACGAAGCCGACCCAGTCGACGAAGTGACGCCAGTTGGCCGCCAGCGCACCGACGACGAACAGGCCGAAGATGAGAAGCGAGGCCGCGCGCACCGGCCGGTGCACGCGCGCGACCAGGCGCGGGAAGCGGTGCCCGATCGCCATCCCGGCGGCCATCGGCAGCCCGAGCAGCAGTGCCACCGCGAGCAGCATGTCCAGCGGGTCGAGCGACACCGCACGCAGGATCGCCGCGGTCGGCTCGTACATCCCGGCCCACAGCGCCAGGTTCAGCGGCGTCATCACGATCGCGACCGCGGTCGACACCGCGGTCATCGACACCGACAGCGCGGTGTTGCCGCGTGCGTAGTGGGTCAGGAAGTTCGACACGTTGCCGCCCGGGCAGGCCGCCACCAGCATCATCCCCAGCGCGATGCTCGGCGCGGGCCGGATCGCCAGCACGAGCAGGAAGGTGAAGGCCGGCAGCAGCACGAACTGCGCCGCCAGCCCGATCAGCACCGGCTTGGGCGTGACGAACACGGCCTTGAAGTCGCGCGGCTTGAGCTCGAGCGCGACGCCGAACATGATCAGCCCGATGATGGCGTTGAGCGCCCACAGCGACTGCGGGTTGAAGTTCAGCCGCACCGCGTCCATTTCGCCCATCGTCTGCTCCCGCCGGCGGCGTCGTTCGGTTCGTCGCTCGGTTCGTCACTCAGCCCTTGGGCTCTTCGTGCATCTTCTTGAAGTGCATCAGCCCCGGCGCCCACATATGCTTGACCGGGTCGACGTCGACGTGGATCACCGCCGGGCCGCCGCTGTCCAGCCCGCGCACGATCGCCGCGCGAAGCGCCTGCGGGTCCGACACGCGCTCGCCGTGCGCGCCCATCGACCGCGCGAGCTGGTCGAACGCGACCTCGTGCAGGTCGGCCTTGATCGTCTCGTCGTCGTCGAGCTTCTTGAACAGCATCGTCTTGAAAGGCCGCAGCATGAACTGCTGGTTCATCTTGACCATGCCCCACTGCTTGTCGGCCAGCACGATCCACACCACCCGCGCCTTCGTTCGCACCGCGGTCTCGACCTCCTGCGGGTGAAAGCCGAAGGCGCCATCGCCGATGATGCAGCACACCGGTTCGCCCGGCCGCGCATGCGCGGCGCCGATCGCCTGCGCCATGCCGGCGCCGAGCATGCCGAACTTGAAGGTCGACAGCACCCGGTTGGGCACAGTCGCCCGGTGGTGGAACATCGCCCACACGGCGGCGTTGCCGCCGTCGGCCACCAGCACCGTGCCGGGCGGAAACAGCTCGTCGCAGGCGGCGCCGATATGCGCCGGGTGGACCGGGGCGTTCATGTCCTGCAGCGCCTTGTCCCAGCCGGCGCGCTCGTCGGCGCGCGCCTTCTGGTAGGCGGCGGCGCGCTGGCGGCGTTGGTCAAGGTTGGCCGGCGCGCGGCCAGCCAGCGCCTGCGCCAGCGCGCGCAGGAATTCGCCCGCATCGGCCTGGATCGCCAGATCCGCCGGCTTGTTGAGCCCGATCATGGTCTCGTCGATATCGACCTGGACCGTGAACTGCTCGCTCGCGCGCCTCCAGTAGGGCGGCTTGCCCCACCAGTCGGTCTCGCCGATGCGCGAGCCGACGACGAGCACGGCATCGGCCTCGTTGCGCACCCGGTGGTTCAGGGCCACGTGCGGCATCGGGATCGCCAGCAGCGAGGTCTCGGGCAGCGCGCCGCGCGCGGCCCAGCTCGTCGTCACCGGCGCGTGCAGCGCCTCGGCCACCGCCGCCAGCGCGTCGAAGGCCTGCGCGTGGACGACGCCGCTGCCGACGTGGATCATCGGCGCGGCCGCGGCGAGCAGCCGGTCGGCCGCCTGCGCGACCTGGTCCGGCCGCGGCGCCAGCGGCTCGACCCGGCGGTAATGCTGCGGCGCCCATTGCGGCAGGGGGTCGAAGCTGCCGTTCATGACCGTCTCCGGCACGTCCAGGTGGACGACGCCAGGGCGGCCCGCCCAGCTCGCGCGCAGCGCCTTGCGCGCCAGCTCCGGCACGCGGTCGTAGGACGAGGCAGCCGCACTCCACTTGGCGATGCGGCCGATCACGCCGGCCTGGTCGAAGCACTGATAGGCGCCGCCGCGGTCGGGGTACATGATCTGCGGCCGCCGCGCGCTGGTGATCGCGAGCACCCGGTTGCCCTCGGCCTGCTCGACGACCAGCCCCGGCAGCAGGTTGGCGACACCGGGGCCGTTGCTCGCCATGCACACACCCAGCCGCCCGGTCAGCCGGGCGTAGGCACCTGCCATGTGCGCGGCGCAGGTCTCGTGGCGCGGGGTGACGATTTCGATGCCGAGCCGGTTCAGCGCCTCGTAGAAGCCGAAGTAGGTACCGTCGATGATGCCGAAGACCTTCTCGACACCCTCGGCGTGCAGCATGCGGGCGAGCCATTCGCCGCCGCGGATCTTGGCCATCGTGCCTGTCCTTTCGATGGATGGCCGGCGCGGGCGCCGGCCGGACCTCAGCGCGCGAGCTTAGCCGCCGCCGGGCTGAGGTGTCTCCGGCCGGACGGGACGCGCGGCGGACAATACGGGACATGCAAAGCGTCGCGCGCGTCTTCTCGCAGGCGATCGTCCAGCTCGCCGAGCGCGACGGGCTGGCGTTGCCGGCGCCGCTGCTGGCGGCCGTGCACGGCGCGGCGCGCGTGCCGCTGGCAACCCAGGACGCGTTGTGGGAGGCGTTCTGCCGCGCCGGCGGCGCGCCGCTGCCGGGGCTGCGCGTCGGCCTGGCGCTGCAGGTGGCGCACCTGGACAGCGCCGGGCTGCAGCTCGTCGCCTGCGAGACGCTGGGCGAGGCGCTGGAGGAGCTTGCCGAGGTCGCGCCGGCGATCGGCGAGGGTGGCGGGTTCGAGCTGCTGCGCGACGGCGCGCGCGCCCGGCTCGTCTACCGGCCGCGGATGGCGGTGCGCGCGCCCGAGCGGGTGGAGGCGGTGCTCGCCAGCGCGCTCAACCTCGCGCGCTGGGCGACCGGTGGGCGCTTCCAGGCTGCGGGCCTGGGATTCGCGCACGCGCCGCTGGCGCCGCGCGAGGCTTACGCCGCGCTGCTCGGCCTGCCGGTCGCCTTCGACGCCGCGCGCGACAGCCTGGATTTCGACGCCGACCAGCTCGCGTGGCCGCTGGTCGGCGCGAATGCCGAGCTGCGCGCGCACCTGCGCGCGCTGACCGCGCGCACGCTGGCGGCGCTGGGCCGATCGAGCCTGGCTGCGAGCGTGCAGCGCCAGGTTCGCGCCGAGCCCGGCTGGGGTCGCGAGCGCGTCGCCGCCGCGATCGGGCTGAGCGGCCGGCACCTGGTGCGCCGGCTGGCCGGGGAGGGCCTGTCGTTCAAGGCGCTGCGCGAATCGGTGCTCGACGAGATGGCGCGCGAGGCGCTCGCCGGTGCGCGCCGTGTGGCCGATATCGCCGACGCGCTGGGCTTTGCCGACGAGGGCGCCTTCGTGCGTGCCTTCAGGCGCTGGCGCGGCACGACGCCGGCGCGCTGGCGGGCAGGGGAGGGTCTGCCGGTGCGACGGGATCGATGACGCCGCGGCGCGGCGCTGTCGATGACGCGGCGGCGCGGCGCCTGTGCGGCCGGCCGTGGCGATGCGCCGCGCTTGCGGTCGGATCGCGCATCAGCCCGCGCGCATCGCGTCGATGCGGCCCAGGCAGCGCTGGTGGCGCGTCTGGACGTGGTCGGCGAACCAGGCGGTGGTCAGCTTGCGCGTGAACTTCGGGCTCTTCAGGTCGATGCGCGGCACGACGGCGCGCGGCAGTGCCTTGCCCGCGAGCTGGTCGGCGTGGGCGAAGACGCGCTGCCAGGTCGCGCTGCGTTCGAGGCCGGCGGCGTGGCCGCGAGCCAGGTCGCGCCGGATCGCGGCCTCGCCGAGCCCGATCCGGTCGGCCAGCGCATAGGCCGCGCGCTCGGTCTGGCCGGGGCCGCTGGCGCCGGGGCCCGGCAGCAGGTCGCCGTCGAGCGCCAGCCCGACGCCGCTGGCGGTGGCGATCGCATGCTGCAGCGCGGCGTTGCGGCTCGCGTAGGGGCCGGCGTTGAAGTCGGCGAAGCGGTAGATCATGCGGTCGTAGGTCGCCTCGTAGTCCAGCAGGTGCGCGGTGCCGAAATACAGCCCGCCGTGGCGGGTGAAGACCTCGCGCCGGATCGACTGCGCGACCGGGTAGGGGTAGGGGCGGCGCGTCGCGTGCGACTCCGCGAATTCGATGCCGACCTGCATCGGCCCGCCGGTGCGCACCGGATTGTGGCCGGCGAGCAGCCGCCGGCCCAGCGGCACCCTGTCGACGAAGTCCTCGTACAGCTCGCTGAGCTCGCGCTCGGTGCGCACGGCGTCGAGCCGCTCGGCGTAGCTGCGGCCGTCGCCCGACCGCAGCGCCAGCGCCGCGCGCACCGCCAGCGACGGGATGCCGATCGCATCGGCGCGGCGGTCGATCTCGTCGCGCGCGATCTTCGCCAGGTTCGGCACCTCGGGGTCGGCGCGGTAGCCCGACTCCTGCTCGGTCACGGCCATCACCGCGCACAGGTTCTCGGCGGTGGCCGGCAGCGCGAGCGTCACGAGCGCCATATGGATGTCGGCGGCCCATCCTGCGCGGTCCTTCAGCGTCGAGGGCAGCAGCCGCTCGACGCTGGCGCGCGCCTCGGCCGGCGCCATGCCGACGGGCCCGGCCGGCGGGCCCGTCGGCACGGCGCAGCCGGTGACCACGAGCACGGCGAGGCCGGCGATGGCGAGCCGCCACGGTCCGCGCGAGACCCCCGCGGGTGGCGCGGCGCCGGGCTGGCGCGCGGCTGAGCGGGATGGCGGGTCGAATCTCGGGCAATGGGTCATGCAGCGGGAGCGTCTGGCAGGGTCGACAGTCGCGCGGCACCGGGACCCGCGCCACGCCGAACGGGTCGACGATACGCGGAATGGGGTCAGACACCGCGTTTCGTCATGCGGAACGACACGGATGGCCTCGTTGTCCGCGTGGGCCGCGCTCGCGTGCCGAGTTTGACGCAACGCAACAGGACGGCTGGAAGGCTGCTGCCGACGCGGCGCAACGACACCGTTGGCGGTATCCATGGCGTATGATCGCGAATAAGAATGTGTCGCAGGAAGGAACGCAATGACGCCGCCTGGATCCTCGCAGGCCTGTGTTTCCGGGCCCGAGCCGAGCCCTATGCCACTTCCGCGTGCGACGGGCCGCGCCGACGCCACGGCGAATACCGACGCGACGGCGATGGCCGGGACGAGCTCGACGATCCGGCTCGCCGAGCTGCCGGCCAACCGGCGCGCACGCATCCTGCGTTTGACGCCGCCGGCGGCGCGCCCGGAGTGGGCACGGCTGCTGGCCGACATCGGCTTCGAGGCCGGCGAGCCGGTGCAGGTGCTGCGCCGTGCGGCCGTCGGCGGCGACCCGATCGTCGTGCGCATCGGCGCCAGCACCTTCGCGCTGCGCCGCGCGGAGGCGGACTGCGTCGAGGTCGAGCTCGCTGCCTGAGCGGTCGATGCAGACGGCCGTCGTCCACGTCCACCCGGCCGGGCCTCTGCTGGCGTTGCTGGGCAACCCGAACTGCGGCAAGACGGCGCTGTTCAACCGCCTGACCGGCAGCAGGCAGAAGGTCGCCAACTACGCCGGCGTCACCGTCGAGCGCGTCGAGGGACGGCTGGCCACCGCCGGTGGCCGCGTGCTGCGGCTCCTGGACCTGCCCGGCGCCTACAGCCTGTACCCGCGCAGCCCCGACGAGCGCGTCACGCGCGACGTGCTGATGGGGCACGCGGCGGGCGAGAAGCGGCCCGACCTGGTGCTGTGCGTGGTCGATGCGGCCAACCTGCGGCGCCACCTCAAGCTGGTGATGGCGGCGCTGCGCCTCGGGCTGCCCTGCGTCGTCGCGCTCAACATGGCCGACCGCGCCGAGCGGCTCGGGCTGGCGGTCGACGCCGAGGCGCTGGCCGCCGAGCTGGGCGTGCCGGTGGTGCGCACCGTGGCGACCAGCGGCGAGGGGATCGACGCGCTGCGCGCGCTGCTCGACGACCGCGGCCACTGGGCCCCGGCGCCACCGCCCGCGGGCGACGAGTCGACCGACGCCGAGCACGTGCAGGCGATCCTGAAGCGGCTCGGGCTGGCCGACGCGCTGCCCGAGGAGCCGAGCGACCGCATCGACGCCTGGGTGCTGCACCCGGTGCTCGGCCCGCTGCTGCTGGCGCTGCTGCTGTTCCTGATGTTCCAGGCCGTCTTCGCCTGGGCCGAGGCGCCGATGGGGTGGATCGAGGCTGGCGCCGCCTGGGCGGGCGGGCAGCTCGCGGCCGCGCTGCCCGACGGCTGGCTGCGAAGCCTGCTGGTCGACGGCATCGTCGCCGGGGTCGGTGGCGTCCTCGTCTTCCTGCCGCAGATCATGATCCTGTTCGGCTTCATCCTGGTGCTGGAGGACAGCGGCTACCTGCCGCGCGCGGCCTACCTGCTGGACCGCATGATGGGCGGGCTGGGGCTGTCCGGGCGCAGCTTCATCCCGCTGCTGTCGAGCTTCGCCTGCGCGATCCCGGGCATCATGGCCACGCGCACCATCGCCGACCCGCGCGACCGGCTGGTGACGATGGCGCTGGCGCCGCTGATGACCTGCTCGGCGCGGCTGCCGGTCTACGCGCTGCTGATCGGCGCCTTCGTGCCGGCGCGCGATCTCGCGCTCGCCGGCGGCGTCGGCATCGGGCTGCAGGGGCTGGTGCTGTTCGGGCTGTATGTCGCCGGGATCGCCAGCGCGGCGGCAGTGGCCTGGGTGCTCAAGCACGCGACCGCGCGCGGTGCGGTGCGCACGCTGATGATGGAGTTGCCGAGCTACCACTGGCCCGATGCGCGCAACGTGCTGCTCGGGCTGTGGCAGCGGCTCGTGATCTTCCTGCGGCGCGTCGGCGGGGTGATCCTGGTGATGACGGTGGCGATCTGGTTCCTGGCCAGCTTCCCGGCGCCGCCGGCGGGCGCGACGGGGCCGGCGATCGAGACCAGCTTCGCCGGCATGCTCGGCGGCGCGCTGCAGACGGTGCTGGCGCCGATCGGTTTCGACTGGCAGATCAGCGTTGCGCTGGTGCCGGCGATGGCGGCGCGCGAGATCGTCGTCAGCTCGCTGGCCACGGTCTACGCGCTGGGCGGCGGTGGCGACGACGTGACGCAGCTGGCGGCGGCGATCGCGTCGCAGTGGAGCCTGGCGACGGCGCTCGCGCTGCTGGCGTGGTTCGTCTTCGCGCCGCAATGCGTCAGCACGCTGGCGGCGATCCGGCGCGAGACCGGCGGCTGGAAGGTGCCGCTGGCGGTCGCCGGGTATCTTTTCGTGCTCGCCTACGTCGCGGCCGGCATCACCTACCACGTCGCGCGGGCGCTGGGGGCGGGCTGAACGGCGGCCGGGCGACGATGTGCGGTACCGCAACGCTCACGCGCTTCGTGCCGGACCGGCGGCGTGCGCGGCTCGGAGTTCGGCACGGAGCTCGTCGCCGCGCGCCAGGTAGCGCGACGAGAAATGCATCGGCACGACGATGCGGGCGCCGAGCTCGCGCGCGATGCAGCCGGCCTGGCGCGCGGTCAGGTGGTTCTTGCGTTCGGCGTGCGCGCGGTCGGCGTCGAGGAAGACGCTCTCGATGACGAGCCGGTCGACGCCGGCGAGCAGCGCGCGCAGCCGCGCGCGGTTGTCGTCGCTGAAGCGCAGGTCGGTGACGTAACCGATCCGCTCGCCGGGCACGACGTCGAGCACCGCGGCGGCCAGCTCGCCGACCATGCGCAGCGCCTCGTGCGCGCCGGCGCGGTCGCGCCAGCGGACGCGGATCGGCGTCTCGGCGGGCGCGCCGGCGAGCACCGCGGCCTTCAGCTCGCGCAGCCAGGCGCCGCGGGTCACGCCCAGCGCCGCGAGCCGGTCGGGGGCGACGCGCGGGCGCGGCTTGCCGTCGATCGCGAACGCCAGGCACGGCATCCCGTGGTCGACGAAGGCGGCGCGCACGCGCAGCAGCGCGTCGTCGTGCAGCACGCCGGCAGGCAGCGCCGGCGGCTCGGCATCCTCGCGCGCGAAGCCGCTGCGGCTCGAGAAGCAGGCGCGCTGCCAGCGTCCATCGGGCCGCAGCTCGCGCACGTCCAGCTGCAGCGCGACCGGGTAGCGCTGCACGACGTTCCAGGTGTAGGCGCGCAGCTTGTGCTCGACCTGGTCGACGAAGCCCGGGCCGCCGGTCAGCACGACGCGTTGCTTGCGCCCGAGCACGACGCGCAGCCAGCCGTCGAAGCCGGCGAAGTGGTCCATGTGCGTGTGGCTGACGAAGATGTCGTCGATCCGCATCAGCACGCGCGGAGGCAGTCGCGACAGGTCGCCGAGGTCGAACAGCAGTGCGCGCTTCTCGCCTTTCAGATCGACGAGCAGCCCGGGGTCGCCGAAGGGACCGTCGGTGAGCGTTGGGGCCAGGAGCTGGAACAAGGCAGCGCGGGGAGGCGGATTGGCGTCGTGCGCGATGATGCGGCACCGCGGCCGGCCGCGACGCTGTGACGGTGCGCTGGCTGGCCCCCCCCCCGCCGGAGCGTCAGCCGGTGTGCGGGTCGCGCCGGACCAGCGGGGCGGGTGCCAGCGGGGCGGGTTCGCGCGAGCCCGTGTCAGTGCAAAGCCACCGCCGCAGCACCTCGGTCACCTCGGGCCGGTTCAGCAGTTCCATGTGGTTCGTGCCATCGACGACGAGTGCATGGCCGGGCTCGAAGTGCAGGGCTCGCGCTGGATCGGCGTGGCGGCCCAGCGCGCTGTCCACTGGGACCAGCCCGTCGCCGAGAACCTTCCGCTTCAGCCGCCCGGTCTCCGAACCCAGGCAGGCCGCCACGGCATGACAGCGCGGCCTGGCGGGCAGCGGCACGGGCTTGGGGTCGGCGGCCAGGCGGCCATGCCGAAGGTCGGTGATGCCGGCGCTGCGAACCCTGCCCAGGCGCGCCAGCGGTGCGGCGTAGGGCACGGCACCGAGCAGCAGATCCAGCCCGTGGCCCGCACGCTCCAGCGGTGCGCCCTGGTGCGGCGTGCCGAGGAAGACCACGTCGTCGACACGCGACGGCCACCGGTGGCGAGCCAGCGTGCCCTGGTGCAACGCGCTGCGGGCGACCAGCCCGCCCATGCTGTGCGCCAGCAGCGCCACGCGTTCGAGGGGTTGTGGCCAAGCGGCCAGCAGCGACTCCATTAGCGCCGCAAACGATCGACCGTTGTGCCTCACCGGCAGGCCGCTGTTGTAGTGCAGGTACAGCGGCGTGTAGCCGCACGCCTGCGCCAGTGCGCCGCCGTGGTCGTGGCCCCCGCGCTGCCACTGCAGGTCGTTCATGCACAGGCCGTGCAGCAGCACCAGCACGTGGCCGGTGGCGCCTGGCAGCGCCGCCTGCAGGGCGCTTCGCTCGAGCGCCAGTGCGCGGCCCTGGTAACGCAGCGCCATCGTCAGGGCGAGCGGGTTGCCGGTGGAGGCCAGGTGGTCGCCGATGACGCCGTTCAGCGCAGCAAGCAGCGCCTCGCGTTCGGGTGAGGGCTTCTCGGCCTCAGGCTGGGCCGGCTGCGACAGCAGCGGCGTCAGCAGCGCAAGTGCACCGTCGACGCCGCCCCCGACCAGGCGTGTCACGCCCTGCACACTGCCGTAAGCCAGCCGGGCGATGCCGCGGGTGCGCACAGGCGCCGGCAGCCCGGGCAGGCTCGCGATGCGCGCGTGCATCGTTTCGACGACCGCCGTCACGCCGAGTGTCGCCTCGGTGAACAGCCGCGCCGCGCCGCGCAGGTCAGACAGATTGCGCCTCGGCCCGCCTTCGGGTGGGGGCGCTGCGGTCAGGAGGTCTCGGGCCATCGTGGAGTGTAGGCGCCACGCCGGTCGAGATGCGGGACGCCCGACTGGGCCCACAACGACGAAGGGCTGGCGACTCGCGTCACCAGCCCCTCGATTCTCTTGGCTCCCCGACCTGGGCTCGAACCAGGGACCTACGGATTAACAGTCCGGCGCTCTACCGACTGAGCTATCGGGGAATAGCCCGCGACTATAACCGATGCGCGGTGCCGGTCCGGTCCGGTCCGGTCCGGTCGCGTCGCTTGTGGCCAGTCGCTTCGGAATCGTGCCCGCGACGGATCTACAGCGACGCCTGCAGCGATGCTCGCACGCTGCGCGGCGCGAGCGGGAAGAGGTAGACATGGCCGAACTGCGTCGGCGTGTCGCGCCACGCCCGCGCGTCGAGCAGGTTGTCGATGCCGACGCGCCAGCGCCAGCGCACGCCGGCCGCCTCCCAGCGGCCCGAGACGGCGGCGTCCAGCCGCGTCCACGACGGCGCGCGCAGGCTGTTGTCGGCCAGCACCATGCGCGGGCCCTCGTGCACCAGCGTCAGCTCGCCGCTGCCGCCGCGCCAGGTGTCGAGCTCGCGCGCGACGCGCGCCTTCACCGCGTGCTCCGGCACATTGGTCGGCGTCAGCCCGTTGGCCGCGGGGTCGCGGCTGCCGCGGCGCTCGGCATCCAGCGCCATCGCGCTGCCGTCAATGGCCCAGGCGCCGGCGCGCCAGGCGATCCGCGCCTCGATGCCGCGATGCCGCGCCTGGCCGTCGATCGCGCGCGTGCAGCTCGCGTCCTCGTCGCAGCTGCCGAGGTCGACCGCCAGCGGCCTCTCGATCGAGAACGCCGCCAGCGACCATGCCGGCGCATCGCCCGCAGCCTCGCGCTTGACGCCGAACTCGACCTGCTCGCTCTCCAGCGCCGGCAGCGGCTGGCCGGCGTTGGTGTAGCGGCTGCGATTCGGCGCGACGTCGGTCTCGACGCCGCGGCCCCAGCTCGCGTAGACCATCGTGCCCGCGTCGAGCTTGTGCGCCAGCGCCAGCCACGGCGTCGTGAACGACTGCCGGTAGTCGATCGGGCGCGAGCCGTCGGTGCGAACGCTCTCGCGATCGAGCCGCGTGTGGCGCAGCCCGGCCCACAGCGACCATGCCGGGCCGATCTCGACGACATCGCGCAGATACCACTCGGTGCTGCGCTCGTCGCGGTTGGTGTTCTCGTCGGTGAGATCGGGTGCGGCGTCGGTGACGAGGCTGCCGTCGTCGCGCCCACTGCCGGCATAGTTGAAGGCCTGGCGGCCGAAGCGGTCCCGTCCGCGCACGATCAACACGCCGGCGGCCAGATCGTGCGTCAGGCTGCCGGTGCGCGCACGGCCGGCGGCCTGCAGGTCCAGCGCGTCGACGCGCCGGCGCTCGCCCTCGCTGCGGAAGTCGTACAGGTCGAAATGGCCATCCGGGCAGTAGCGGTCGGCCCAGTAGAGGTCGGCGGCGGCGTCGTAGCAGCCGTAGGGGAAGGCGATGCGGTCGTCGCTCTTCAGCCGCTGCGTCGCGCCGTGGGCGCTGAACTGCCATGCGTCCGACAGCCGCTGGCGCCAGCGCAGCGACGCCGTCGTGCCCTCGAAGTCCGACGGCAGCGACCAGGGCTGGTTGTTGAGGTTGATGCGCGGGTCGATCGCCGATGCCGGCGGCAGCAGGTCGCCGCGCAGGCTGAAGCCCGGGACGCTGGGCTGGCGCTGGCGGCTCCACTCCACCTCGGCCTCGATCCGGGTGTCGGCCGTCAGCTGCACGTCGCCGGCCGCCGCGGCCAATCGCCGTGTGCCGTCGGCCGCGCGCGCCGCCGGACGCAGCTCGGCCGCCTCGGCGTTGATGCGCAGGCCGTAGCGCGCCGACTCGCCGAAGCGCTCGGACAGGTCCGTCTGCGCCACGATGCCGCCGCCCGAGGACAGCTCGATGCGGGCGTCGCGAACGCGCGCGCTCGGACGCTTGACGACGAGGTTCGCCAGCCCGCCGGGCGAGCTGACGCCGGCCTGGATGCCGCTGGCGCCCTGGAGCAGCTCGACGCGCTCCTTGTTGGCCAGGCCGATCGCGGTCTCGGCGTTGATCGGCAGCCCGTCGCGGCGGTAGTTGGCGCGGTTGTCCAGCACGAAACCGCGTACCGCGAGGAAGCTCCAGTAGCCCTCGGTGTTGTAGGCGTCGGAGACGGCGGCGTCGAGCCGCGCCAGCCCGGCCACCGATGCGGCGCCGGCGTCGGCGAGCTGGTCGGCGCCGAAGATGCTGGCCTGCAGCGGGGTTTCGGCCAGCGGCTGGCCCCCGAAGCCGGCGACCGCGGCGGCAGGGGTGCGGCCGGTGATCGTGATGCGCTCGACGGCCTGCGCGTGCGCGGTGCCGGCCGCGAGTACCGCGGCGCCGGCCGTCGTGCAGGCCCGCAACAAGGTGCTGCGCGAGCGGAAACGGGACGTGGGGGATCGGTGTGCCATCGTGCGCCTCTCCTGCGGCGGATGGCAGGTCGGCAGGTCACGATGGGGCCGCCCTACGAAGGGCGGTGATCGGGACGCGGCTTCCCTGCGCGAGGATTACCTCGGGCCCTCGACGGGCCCCGGGGCGCGGCTTGCGGCCACGCCCCGACAGGTTCAAAGGGACTTTCTCAGCCGGACGGCCCGCGCCGCCCAGCACCCCTAGCGAGCCTCGATGATAGCGCGGCGGTGCCGGCGCATGCACGGCCGCTGCCCGCTGCGGGGGCGGCCGGGAGGCCGGACTCAGTGCGGCAGCGGGTGCGCCAGGTCGCGCACGTGCGTCGGCCCGGCGTGGTGCTCGATCTCGTCCATCAGCCGCCTGAACAGGCCGATCCCCGCGAGCAACTCCAGCACGACGAACATCGGCCCGACCAGCAGCGCGGCGGCGCCGCCATGGCGGGGTGCGCGCCGGCCTTCGTAGTAGTGGCCCAGCAGCTTGACGACCCAGCCCGCGGCCAGCGCCCCGACGCCCCAGGTCAGCCAGGCCGCCGTGCCGGCGGCACCCAGCGGCTGCCCGAGCGCCAGCAGCAGCGCCACCGCGACGCTCGCCGCCAGCCCGAGCCCGAAATGCCCGCGCGTCAGGTACCAGGCCGCGGCCAGCGGAAACGCCAGCCACGCCGGCGTCAGCGACGCACTGCCGACCTGCAGCGCCGGCCGCGCGAGCAGCACGCCGGCACCGAAGACCATCAGCGGCACGCCGACCAGGTGCGTGGCGATATTGCGCCGGTCGCGGTGCGATTCGGCGTAGTGCTGCAGCATGGCGGTGGCGGTGCGGACGGGACGGGGCATCGGCGGATCTCCTGCAGCGCCCATCGTAGCGCGGACCGGGCCGGCTGGGGCGTGGCGGGCTCGCGCGGCCTCGCGCGCCGCGCGGTCGGCGGCCCTGCAAGCGGGCCGAAGGGGCCGGGAAGCGGGCGGCCTCCTTAGAATCGCGCCACCGCAACGGGGCCGACGATGACGATCAAGAGCGACAGGTGGATCCGGCGCATGGCCGAGCAGCACGGCATGATCGAGCCGTTCGAGCCGGGGCAGGTCCGGCATGCCGCCGACGGCCACCGTATCGTCAGCTACGGCACCAGCAGCTATGGCTACGACATCCGCTGCGCGCGCGAGTTCAAGGTCTTCACCAATGTCTACAGCACGGTGGTGGACCCCAAGGCCTTCGACGAGAAGAGCTTCGTCGATATCGAGGCCGACGTCTGCATCGTCCCCCCCAACAGCTTCGCGCTCGCGCGCACGGTCGAGTACTTCCGCATCCCGCGCGACGTGCTGACGATCTGCCTGGGCAAGAGCACTTACGCGCGCTGCGGCATCATCGTCAACGTGACGCCGTTCGAGCCCGAGTGGGAGGGCTATGTCACGCTGGAGTTCAGCAACACGACGCCGCTGCCGGCCAAGATCTACGCCGGCGAGGGCTGCGCGCAGGTCATCTTCTTCGAGAGCGACGAGGTCTGCGAGACCAGCTACAAGGACCGCGGTGGCAAGTACCAGGGGCAGCGCGGGGTGACGCTGCCCAAGACCTGAACGATCGGGTCCCGGCGGCGGGCCGGGCGACTTCCACCGCGAGACGAACAGGGAGTGCACGATGAAGTGGGAAGGGCACCGCCAGAGCAGCAATGTCGAGGACCGGCGCGGTGCCGGGGGGGCCGGGCCGCGGATCGGCGGGCGCGGCATCGGTCTGGGGACGATCGTGATCGCGCTCGTCGCCGGCTGGCTGTTCGGCATCAACCCGCTGACGGTGCTGGGGCTGCTCGGCGGCGGGGCGGACGCGCCGGTCGCGCAGGGGCCGGCGGCGCCGCCGCCGGCCGAGGACCGCGAGGCGGCCTTCGTCTCGACCGTGCTGGCCGACATCGAGGATGTCTGGCGCGCGCAGTTCACCGGCGGCGGCCAGAGCTACCGCGAGCCCAAGCTGGTGCTGTTCCGTGGTGCTGTCGCCACGGCCTGCGGCACCGGGCAGTCGGCGATGGGGCCGTTCTACTGCCCGGGCGACATGAAGGTCTATATCGACCTCGACTTCTTCGGCACGTTGCGCCAGCAGCTCGGCGCGCCGGGCGATTTCGCACAGGCCTACGTGATCGCGCACGAGGTCGGCCACCATGTGCAGCGGCTGATCGGCGTCACCGAGCAGGTCGAGCGGATGCGCGGCCGTGTCTCGGAGCGCGAGATGAATGCGCTGTCGGTCCGCGTCGAGCTGCAGGCCGACTGCTTCGCCGGCGTCTGGACGCACCACTCGCAGCGCGGCAAGCAGTGGCTCGAGCAGGGCGACATCGAGGAGGCGATGAACGCCGCCTCGCGCATCGGCGACGATGCGCTGCAGCGCCGCTCTCAGGGCTACGCCGTGCCCGACAGCTTCACCCACGGCAGCAGCGAGCAGCGCATGCGCTGGTTCCAGCGCGGCATGCGCAGCGGCGACGTCGACGACTGCAACACCTTCGACGCGCAGGCGTTGTAAGAGGGCCGGGGAACAGTCCCCGAGCCCGCCCGCTTCCCGCCCTGCGGCGCCAGGATTGCGGGCCGGCCCCGATGCCGCGCCGCGTGCCGCGTGCCACCATCGCGGCATGAGAAACCAGGCGACGCGCGGTGAGCGGCTGGCCACGCTTGGCGCACTCGCCGCCGCCGGCCGTGGCAAGCAGGTGTCGGCCGCCGACGCGCTGCGGCTCGTTCGCGACGGCGACACCGTGGCCACGAGCGGGTTCGTCGGCATCGGGTTCGCCGAGAACCTCGCGGTCGCGCTCGAGCAGCGCTTCCTGGATGGCGGCGGGCCGCTCGGGCTGACGCTGGTCTACGCCGCCGGCCAGGGCGACGGCAAGACGCGCGGGCTGAACCACCTCGCGCACGAGGGGCTGGTCGCGCGCGTGATCGGCGGCCACTGGGGGCTGGTGCCGGCGCTGCAGAAACTCGCGGTCGACAATCGCATCGAGGCCTGGAACCTGCCGCAGGGCGTGATCAGCCACCTGTTTCGCGATATCGCCGCCGGCAAGCCGGGGCATCTGTCGCGCGTCGGCCTGGGCACCTTCGTCGACCCGCGCCACGGCGGCGGGCGCATCAATGCGCGCACGACCGAGGATCTGGTGCGGCGGATCGAGATCGACGGCGAGGAGCTGCTCTTCTACAAGGCGTTCCCGATCGACGTCGCGCTGATCCGCGCCACCACCGCCGACGCCGACGGCAACCTGACGATGGAGCGCGAGGCGCTGACGCTGGAGTCGCTGGCGATTGCGATGGCCGCGCACAACAGCGGCGGCATCGTCGTCGCGCAGGTCGAGCGCATGGCCGAGCGGCATTCGCTGAACCCGCGCCAGGTCAAGGTGCCGGGGGTGCTGGTCGACTGCGTCGTCGTCGCCGAGAAGCCCGAGTACCACCCGCAGACCTTCGCCGAACCGTACAGCGCCGCGTTCGCCGGCGAGCTGCGCGTGCCGGCGGCGGCGGTGGCGCCGATGGCGATGGGCGAGCGCAAGATCATCGCCCGCCGCGCGGCGCTGGAGCTGCGCGCCAACGCGGTCGTCAACCTCGGCATCGGCATGCCCGAGGGCGTGGCCGCGGTGGCGGCCGAGGAGCGCATCGTCGACCTCATCACGCTGACCGCCGAGCCTGGCGTGATCGGCGGCATCCCGGCTGGCGGTCTCAACTTCGGCGCCGCCGTCAATACCGACGCGATCATCGACCAGCCCTACCAGTTCGACTTCTACGACGGCGGCGGGCTGGACATCGCCTTCCTCGGGCTGGCGCAGGCGGATGCCGAGGGCAATGTCAACGTCAGCCGCTTCGGCAGCCGGCTCGCGGGCGCCGGCGGCTTCGTCAATATCAGCCAGAACGCGCAACGCCTGGTCTTCGTCGGCAGCTTCCTGGCCAATGGCCAGCCGAAGTTCGTCCCCGAGGTCGAGCACCGCACCTTCTCCGGCCGCGAGGCCTGGCGGCGCGGGCAGCCCGTGCTGTACGTGACCGAGCGCGCGGTCTTCCGCCTGCACGAGCGCGGGCTGGAGCTGGTCGAGGTCGCGCCCGGGCTGGACCCGGCGCGCGACGTGCTGGCGCTGATGGGGTTCGCGCCGGTGGTCGAGCGCGACCCGGCGACGATGGACCCGACGCTCTTCGCCGACGCCGCGATGGGGCTGCGCGCGCGGCTGACACGGCTGCCGCTGGCGGACCGCTTCGCCTATGACGCCGCGCAGCGCACGCTGTTCATCGACTTCGAGCGCTTGGCGATCCGCAGCGCCGACGATGTCGAGGCGGTGCGCGAGCAGGTCCGGCGGCTGCTGGCGCCGGTCGGCGAGAAGGTCTACGCGGTCGTCAACTACGAGCATTTCCAGCTCGAGCCGGACGTTGCCGACGCCTGGGCGCAGATGGTGCACGAGCTCGAGGACCGCTTCTACCTCAACGTGACGCGCTACGCGACGAGCGGTTTCCTGCGCGCCAAGCTCGGCTCCGCGCTCGCCGCGCGCGGGGTCGCGCCGCACTTGTACGAGACCGCGGCCGAGGCGCGGGAGCGGCTGCGCGGGGGCTGATCCGCGCGATCTGCGAGGATCGATCGCGCACCGCCGGCCGCGCGGCCGGGCCCCGAGCACGACCGCAGGAGCCGGCCGCGCCAGCGCGATCGACCTTTATCATGCGCGAATGATTCTTGCCGCCCCCGACCCCGCCGAGCTCGCGCAGCGGCGCTACGAGAATGCGCTGCGCCTGTTCGACGAGTTCGTGCGCAGCGTCGTCCGCCAGCCCGACCCGGTCGCGCTGCGCGGCCTGGAGCGGCGTTTTGCCGAGCATGTGCTGATCCAGCCCAGCTACTGGAGCCAGATCAAGAGCCGAACGCGCCAGATCGGCGAGCGGCTGGCGCGCCAGTTCGAGCAGCGCTGCCGCAAGCCCCCGGGCTGGATGGACCAGCCGCACGACGACACGCCGGTGCCGCTGCCCCCCGCCGGCGCCGACGACGAGCCACTGCCGACGAGCAGCGTGCCGCGTGACGACGACGAGCGATTCATCGTCGGCCTCGTGCTGAGCTACTACCGGCGCCACCCGCAGCGCGCCCGCGCGCGCCTGCTCGACCTGCTCGGCGAGGTCCTGACGACGCCGCCGCCGCGCCCGGCGCCGGCCACGGCGGCGCCCGACGACGACCGCGCCCTGTGGCGCAAGAGCCAGGCCGGCGTCGCCCCGCTGCAACGCAAGAAGCGCTGAGCGCCTCGGCCCGCGCACCCGGGCGGCCGCACCCGCCCGGCGCCATGGCGCGGGCGCGCCGCCGCGCCGTGGTCCGATTGCGACGGCCTGATCAAACCTGATCAAAAATGCTTGCGCTTGATCATGAAACGTTTATCATGCCATGCACGTCGGGCGGTTCGTCGCCCGACGCGACAGCCGGAGTTTCCTGACTTGTTCCTGCCGAATTTTTCCGAGCCGACCGCGTGCCCACGGGGCCGCGGCGTGGCGTCGGTGACGGCCGGCCATCGAGGGTCGGGCTGACGATCGCACGATCGGCGGCTCCTGCTCGACGGCCCGGCGGCACCCGCCCCGGGCCGTTTCCATTCCGTCGACTTGGAGCGCAGTGATGAAGACGATCCTGAAGCCCGCGAGACCACGCAACCCGTTCGCCCCGGCGGCACGCGCCCGGCACGCCGGAGCGCATCGGCGCAGCGCCGGCGGCATGCGCCAGCGCGCCGAACGTGCCCTGCGCGCCGAGCTGGCGCGCCACGACCCCTGACCCGAATGCCCGCCGCGGCCACGCGCGGGCCAGGAGAACCGACATGAGCAGGATGACGATTCCCTATCCGCTGGAGCCGTTGCCGGCAGGCCGTCCGAGGCGGGCACTGGTGCAAGTGCTGCGGCTGTCCGCGCGATCGCTGGTGCGGCTGTCGCGCCGGCTGCGTCCGGGGCCGACGCCGTCCGCGGCCGAGGCGATGGACCCCGTGCTCGAGTTCTACGCCGAGGCCGGCGCGCCGGAGGGGGCGCTGTTCGTCGACGGCTGCCGCGTCGGCGTGCTGCCGGGCGTGACGCGACTGTAGCCGGGCGCAGGGCCGGCAGACCGCGCCTGCGGGCGCCCGGGCCCGGGCGCAATTGCGCGCGGATCGACCGGCGGTGTGGGCAACGCCGCGGCCGCGGCGCGGGCTCAGGTCGGGAAGGTCCCCGGCAGCAGGATGCTGCGGTCGACGTCGGCGATGCGGGTGCGGCCGCAGAAGGCCATCGTCAGGTCGAGCTCCTTGTGGATGATCTCGAGCGCTTTCGCCACGCCGGCCTGGCCCATCGCGCCCAGCCCGTAGAGGAAGGCGCGGCCGATGTAGGCGCCGCGCGCGCCGAGGGCGACCGCCTTCAGCACGTCCTGCCCCGAGCGCACGCCGCCGTCCATGTGGACCTCGATCTTCGAGCCGACCGCCTCGACGATGCGCGGCAGCGCGTGGATGCTCGACTCGGCGCCGTCGAGCTGGCGCCCGCCGTGGTTGCTGACGATGATCGCGTCGGCGCCGGTGTCGGCGGCCAGCCTGGCGTCCTCGACATCCTGGATGCCCTTGAGGATCAGCTTGCCGCCCCAGCGCTTCTTGATCCACTCGACATCGCCCCAGTTCAGCTTGGGGTCGAACTGCTTGGCGGTCCACTCCGACAGGCTGCCCATGTCCTCGACGCCCTCGACATGGCCGACGATATTGCCGAACTGGCGCCGCTTGGTGCCGAGCATGCCCAGGCACCAGCGCGGCCTCGTCATCATGTTCAGCAGGTTGGCGATCGTCAGCCTGGGCGGCGCCGACAGGCCGTTCTTCAGGTCCTTGTGCCGCTGGCCGAGGATCTGCAGGTCCAGCGTCAGCATCAGCGCGCTGCAGCCGGCGGCCTTGGCGCGGTCGATCAGGCGCTCGATGAAGCCGCGGTCGCGCATCACGTAGAGCTGGAACCAGAACGGCCGCGTGGTGGCGGCGGCGACATCCTCGATCGAGCAGATGCTCATCGTCGACAGCGTGAACGGGATGCCGAAGGCCTCGGCCGCGCGGGCCGCGAGGATCTCGCCGTCGGCATGCTGCATCCCGGTCAGCCCGGTGGGTGCGATCGCCACCGGCATCGCGACCTCGATGCCGACCATCCGCGTGGCGGTGCTGCGGCCTTCCATGTCGACGGCGACGCGCTGGCGCAGCCTGATGCGCTGGAAGTCGTCCTCGTTGGCGCGGTAGGTGCTCTCGGTCCAGCTGCCGCTGTCGGCATAGTCGTAGAACATGCGCGGCACGCGCTTGCGGGCAAGCTGGCGCAGATCCTCGATATTCGTGATCACGGTCATGGCGGTCTCTCGTCGGGTCGGTCGCGGGAAGCTGCCGCCTCAGCACGCTACAGCCCCAGCACCCCCGGCAGCCACAGCGAGATGCCGGGGAACGCGCACAGCAGCACCAGCCGCAGCAGGTCGACACCGATGAAGGGCATCACGCCGGCGTAGATGCGGCCCAGCGGGATGTCGGTCGCGATCGAATTGATGACGAAGACGTTCATGCCGACCGGCGGGCAGATCATGCCGAAGGTCACCGCCATGACGACGATGACGCCGAACCAGACCGGGTCGAACCCGAGCTGCGTCATCGCCGGGAAGACGATCGGCACCGTCAGCAGGATCATCGCCAGCTCGTCCATCAGCGCGCCGAGGACGAAGTAGCCGACCAGCACCAGCGCCAGGACGCCGTAGGCGCCGATCGGCAGCCCGACCAGCCAGTCGACCGCGTTCTGCGTGAACTGCGTGATGGTCAGGAAGTAGCCGAACAGGAAGGCGCCGACGACGATCGTCATGATCGCCGAGGACACGCGCAGCGCGTCGATCAGCGCGGCGCGGATCTGCGCCCAGCGCAGCCGCCCGCGCACGACGCCGATCACGAGCGTGCCGCTGGCGCCGATGCCGGCCGCCTCCTGCACCGTGAAGAGGCCGCCGTAGATCCCGCCGAGCACGAACAGGAACAGCAGCAGCACCGCCCACAGCGCGCGCAGCGTCGCCAGCCGCTCGCCCCAGCTGTGCGTCTCGCCCAGCGGCATGCGCGAGCCGTCGCGCATCGCAAGCCACTGCAGCAGCGCGAGGTAGAAGACGACCGCGAGCAGCCCGGGCAGCACGCCGGCGGCAAACAGCGCTGCGATATCGACCTCGGTCATGATCCCGTACAGCACCAGGATCGTCGACGGCGGGATCATGATGCCCAGCGTGCCGCCGGCGGCGATCATGCCCGCGGACAGCCCCGGGTCGTAGCCGGCACGGCGCATCTCGGGCAGCGCGACCTGGCTCATCGTCGCCGCGGTCGCGACCGACGAGCCGTTGATCGCCGCGAAGCCGCCGCAGGCGGCGATCGTCGCCCAGCCCAGCCCGCCGCGGCGGTGGCCGAGCCAGGCGCGGCCGGCGTCGAACAGCTCGCGGCTCATCCCGGCATGCGACGCGAACGCGCCCATCAGGATGAACATCGGGATCACCGCCAGGTTGTAGTCGGTCAGCACCGACAGCGGCACGTTGCCCAGCAGGTTGAGCGCCGGGCCGATGCCGCTGAGGGCACCGAAGCCGGCCACGCCGACCAGCCCCATCGCGACGCCGATCGGCACCCGCAGCGCCATCAGCACGAACATGCCGACGAAGCCGAGCAGGGCGACGAGGTCACGGTCCATCGCTGCCTTCCGCGTCGACGCGTCGCGCCGGCGTCGCGGGCGGCGCGCGCAGCAGCTCGAGCAGCCGCCACGCCGCGAGCAGCGCGGCGGCCACCGCGCCGGTGGCGCCGACCGACGTGAACCAGATCAACGGCAGCCGCAGGTCCATCGTCGCCTGCGTGCCGCTGCCGATCGCCTTCTCCCACACCATCCACGCCATCGGCGCCAGCAGCGCGAGCGTGAACAGCGCGGCGACGGCATCGAGCACGCGCCGGCCGCGCGCGCGCAGGTGCTCCCAGACGACGTCGACCGCGATGTGGCTGCCGTGGTAGGTCGCCACCGCGATGCCCCAGAAGAGCGCGATGCCCAGCAGCATCTTGGTGCCGTCGAACCAGTCGGGCACCTGGATCGAGAACAGCCCGCGCAGGCCGACGTTGATCGCCGTCAGCAGCGCGATCGCGAGCAGGAAGAACGCGGCCACCGTCTCGGTGGCCGCCAGCAGCCGCTTCATCATCGTGGGCTTCGGGGTGCGCGCGCCGCGGCGGCGCGTGCACCGACCGTGCTCAGTAGGCGCCGCCGGTGCGCTGCAGCTGCGCCTTCAGCGCGTCCAGTGCCTTGCGCCCGTCGACGCCGGTCGGCTTGACCGATTCCAGCCAGCGGTCGACGACCGGCGCCGTCGCCGCGCGCCAGGCATCGATCTGCGCCTTGCTCATCGGCACGATCGTGTGGCCGCCCTTGTCGATCAGCTTCTGGCGCCCGGTGTCCTCGTCGTCGCCCCAGTCGGTGCCGACGCGCTTGGCCCAGTCGTTGTTGCAGTGGTCGTCGATGACCTTCTTCTGCGCCGGCGCGAGCCGCTGGTAGAAGCCCTTGTTCATGACCCAGACGAAGGTCGCCGCATACAGCCGCATGTCGGTGTGGTGGTTGACGACCTTGTCGATGCCGAACGAGATGATCGAGTTCCACGGGAACGTGATCGCGTCCGCGACGCCCTTGGCCAGCGCGTCGCGCGCCTCGGGGGCCGAGACCTGCACGCTGGTGCCGCCCAGCACGTTGACCATCTGCGCCACGGTGCCGTTGGCGGGGCGGATCTTCATGCCCTTGATCTGCGCCGGGTCGGTGATCGGCGCCTTCGAGTGGAAGGTGCCGACGTGCAGGTGGGCGAAGCAGAACTGCACGTCCTTCATCTCCTGGCCGACATAGTCGCGGTACCAGGCGTCCAGCGCCTGCGACGCCGGGCCGGGCTTGTCGTGCAGGAAGGGCAGCTCGCCGGCGGAATAGATCGGGAAGCGGCCGGCCTGGTAACCCGGGTTCACCCAGGTCATGTCGGCGATGCCGTCGCGCGCCATGTCGTAGTGGTCGGGCGCCTTGCCGAGCTGCTGCGCGGGGAAGATCGCGATCTTGATGCTGCCGCCCGAGGCCTGCTCGACCGACTTCGCCCAGGGCAGGAATCCGGTGCGCGCCAGCGGGTGGTTGGCCGGCAGCCAGTGCGCGAACTTCAGCTCGACCGGCTTGTCCTGGGCGGCGGCCGGCAGCGCGGCGGCGAGCGCGCAGGCGGCGGCGGTGGCAAGGGCGAATCGGCGGGGCAGATGCATGCGAAGGGCTCCTCGGGTGACATAAAACCTGCAGCAGAATACCATTTTCTCGCAGCGCCGCCGCGGCTGCGGGGCGGGGAATCCCTGATCGCGCGCCTCGGCGCCGTTCGTTCAGCCCACGCGCACCAGGCTGGCCGCGCGCACCCCGAGCAGGCGCAGCGGGCGCGTCAGGTCGGTCCGCTTCAGGCACTGCCCGGCGGCGGCGCGGATCGCCGCCGCGTCGGCGACAGCGCAAGGCAGCGTCAGGTCGCGCGTGACGGTGCGGAAGTCGTCGTAGCGCAGCTTGATGCCGATGGTGCGCCCGGCGTAGCCCTGGCGCCGCAGGTCGGCGGCGACGCGCTCGCACAGCGCGGTCAGCTGCGCGCCGAGCTGCGCGCGGTCGCGCACCGCGTGCAGGTCGCGCTCGAAGGTCGTCTCGCGGCTGATCGAGACCGGCTCGTGCTGCGTGACGACGGGCCGCTCGTCGATACCCAGCGCCGCCTCGTGCAGCCAGCTGCCGGTGCCGGCGCCGAAGCGCTCGACGAGCTCGGCCGGGTCGCGCGCGGCGAGCTCGCCGATCGTCGCGATGCCCAGCGCGGCGAGCTTCGCACCCGCCTTCGGCCCGATGCCGTTGATGCGGCGCACCGGCAGCGGCCAGATGCGCGCGTGCAGGTCGCCGTGCGTCAGCAGCGTCAGCCCGTCGGGCTTGTCGAGCTCGCTGGCGAGCTTGGCCAGCAGCTTGTTCGGCGTGACCCCGATCGAGCAGCTCAGGCCGGTCGCGCGGCGGACGTTGTTGCGGATCTCCTGCGCGATCGCGCGCACGCCGCCGAAGGGGTCGTGGCCGACCGCGTCCTGCGCGCCCGGCACCTCGGTCAGGTCGATGTAGATCTCGTCGATGCCGCGGTCCTCGATCACCGGCGCGATCGCCGCCACCGCGTCCTTGAAGCGCCGCGAGTAGAGCTTGTACTGGTCGAAGTCGGGCGGCAGCAGGACCGCATCGGGGGCGAGGGCGGCCGCCTTCATCAGCCCCATGCCCGAGTGCACGCCGAAGCGCCGCGCGGGGTAGGTCGCGGTAGTCGCCACACCGCGGCCGGCGTAGTCGCGCAGCCGCGCGAAGCGGCGCGTGCCGTCGTGCAGCGTCTGCGGTGCGTAGCGCCGGCCGCCGCCGACGACGACCGGCTCGCGCGCGAGCTCGGGGTAGCGCAGCAGCTCGACCGACGCGAAGAATGCGTCCATGTCGAGGTGGGCGATCCAGCGGCGCGCGGGCATGGTGGGCGCGCGCATTGTGCGGCGGCGGCGGGGCAGCCGATCGACCGTGGCCGTTATGCTGTGGCCCGGCGCCGCAGGGAACTCACGCGCGCCGCCTCGCGATGAACCCGCCAATCTACCTCGATCACCATTCGACGACGCCGCTGGATGCGCGCGTGCTCGACGCCATGCTGCCGTGGCTGCGCGAGGATTTCGGCAACCCCGCCAACCGCAGCCACGCCTGGGGCCGGCGCGCCTGGTCCGCGGTCGAGGACGCGCGCGAGCAGGTCGCCGCGGCGATCGGCGCCCGGCCGTCGGAGATCGTCTTCACCAGCGGCGCGACCGAGTCGAACGCGATCGCGCTGCAGGGCCTGGCGCGGACGCGGCCGGGCGCGCACCTGCTGACGACGGCGATCGAGCACCGCTCGGTGCTCGACACTTGCCGCCGGCTGGAGCGCGAGGGCTGGGCGCTGACGCTGCTGCCGGTCGACCGCGACGGCCTCGTCGACCCGCAGCGGCTGGCCGCCGCGCTGCGGCCGGATACGCTGCTCGTGTCGGTGATGGCGGCCAACAACGAGATCGGGACCGTGCAGCCGCTGGCCGAGATCGCGCCCGCGGTTCGCGCCGCCGGCGCGCTGCTGCACGTCGACGCGACGCAGGCGATCGGCCGCGTGGCGCTGGACGTGCAGGCGCTCGATATCGACGCGCTGGCGCTGTCGGCGCACAAGATCCACGGCCCCAAGGGCTGCGGCATGCTCTACCTGCGCAGCCGGCCGCGCCGCGTCGAGCCGCTGCCGCTGATGGAAGGCGGCGGGCAGGAGCGCGGGCTGCGCCCGGGGACGCTCAACGTCCCCGGCATCGTCGGGCTGGCCGCCGCGTGCACGATCGCGGTCGCCGAGCGCGAGGCCGAGTCGGCGCGGCTGCGCGGGCTGCGCGACCGGCTGTGGGCGCGGCTGGCCGCGGGCATGGCCGGCCTGCGGCTGCACGGCCACCCGACGCAGCGGCTGCCGGGCAACCTCAACGTCGGCATCCCCGGCGTCGAGGCCGACGCGCTGCTGCTGGCGCTGGACGGCATCGCGGTCTCGGCCGGTGCGGCCTGCGCCAGCGGCAGCGCGCGGCCGTCGCACGTGCTGCAGGCGATCGGCGCCGCCGAACCCGGGCAGGTGCGCGCGGCGCTGCGCTTCGGGCTCGGCCGCGGCAATACCGAGGCCGAGATCGACGCTGCCGGCGATGCCGTCGTGCATGCGGTCGCGCGGCTGCGCGCATCGACCTAGCCTTCCACACCAACAAGAGGACCACCATGTCGCAGGCCCTGAGCCGTCTTTTCGAACCCACGACCTGGGGCAAGCTCCCGGTGCGCAACCGCATCAAGTACGGTGCCTGCTGCGTGTCGAACTACAACGAGCGCGACGGCACGATCACGGTGCGCGAGCTCGGCCGCATGCAGGTCATCGCCGGCACCGACTGCGGGATCATCACCAACCAGGGCGCCTACCCGGACCCGCTGGGCGAGGGCAAGGCCTACTTCCGCCAGGTCGCGCTGCACGACGACCGCTTCCTGCCGCAGTTCGAGAAGATCGCCGGCTGGATTCACGCCGCCGGCGCGGTCGCGATCCAGCAGATCCTGCACGCCGGGCGCTACGGCGGCATCGACCTGGGCTACTGCATCCAGCCCTCGGTCGTGCCGCAGACGCTGCCGCACTTCCGCCCGCCGCGCGAGGTCACCAAGGAGCAGATCCGCGAGACGATCGCCCAGCATGCCGACGCCGCCAGGCGCGCGCTGAAGGCCGGCTTCGACGGCACCGAGATCACCAGCTTCATGGGCTACCTGCTGGCGAACTTCAATTCCAGGTTCACCAACCGCCGCAGCGACGAATACGGCGGCTCGCTGAAGAACCGCGGCCGCTTCATGTGCGAGCTGATCGACGCCATCAAGCAGGCGCAGGGCGACGCGCCGCTGGTGATCCGTCTCAACGGCGCCGAGCTGATGGACCGCTGGGGCGGCAATACCGAGGACGAATGCTTCGAGCTGATGCAGATGGCCGCCGAGCGCGGCGTCGACATGATCAGCGTCACCGTCGGCTGGCAGGAGGCGCCCGAGTCGTCGATCGGGCGCGATATCCCGCCCGGGCACTGGAACCACCTCGCGCGGCGCGCCAAGCAGCTGCTGCCCGCGACCCCGATCACCTTCGGCAACCGGCTGCCCGACCCGGCGATGGCCAACCAGTGCATCGCCGACGGCGACTTCGACTTCTGGGAGGTCTGCCGCCCGCTGCTCGCCGACCCCGACCTGGTGCGCAAGGCAGCCGCCGGGCGCATGAAGGAGGTGCGGCGCTGCATCGGGTCGCTGAACTGCCTGTCGCGGCTGTTCCGCGACCTGCCCTACACCTGCACGATGAACCCGCAGCTCGGCCACGAGTACGACCCGGCCTACCAGCTGCAGCCGGCGGTGGCGCCGAAGAAGATCATGGTCATCGGCGCCGGCCCGTCGGGCATGGAGTGCGCGATCACCGCCGCGCGGCGCGGACACGCGGTCACCGTCTTCGAGCGTGGCGACGATGTCGGCGGCTCGCTGGCCGGCTATGCGAAGCACGACCTGGCGAACAGCGACGACCTGATGAGCGTCGTCGACTACTACCGCCACATGGTGCAGGCACTGAATATCGAGCTGCGGCTGCGGTCGACGATCGACCCCAAGGCGATGCGCGGCATGCTGCACCAGTACGACGCCGCCGTTGTCGCCACCGGCGCGCGCGTCGACCACGCGGCGCTGCCGGCGCCGACGCAGCCAGGCCTGCTGGTCGACGCCGCCGAGGTCGCCGCCGGACGCGTCGTGCCGGGGCAGCGCGTCGTCGTGCTCGGCGGCGGCAAGATCGGGCTGACGCTGGCCGAGGCGCTCAAGCACCGCGAAGGGCGCGAGGTGACGGTGGTCGAGCCGGCCAAGCGCATCGCCGGCGACGTCATGCCGTCGTTCAAGTGGCGCCACACGGCGTGGATCGAGGAGCTGGGCATCCCGGTGCTGACGAGCACACGCGTGCTGGCGATCGGCGACGGCGGCGTGCGCGTCGTCGCGGCCGACGGCAGCCAGACGCTGCTGCCGGCCGATACCGTGATCGCCGCCGGCGAGCGCAGGCCGAACCAGGAGCTGTTCCACGAGTTGGAGTGGATGATCGACGAGTTGCACGGCTGCGGTGACGCGCTCGTGCCGCGCGGGCTGACGCAGGCGATCCACGATGGGTTCCGGCTCGGTGCGCGGATCTGACGGCGACGCCTGGACCGACGACGCCGGCTGGGCCGCGGTGCTGCAGCGCGAGCGTTCGCTGTTCGATCCCTGGGCCGAGGGCACCGCGATCGGCATCGTTGCGCGCGAAGTGGCCGATGCCGGCGGTGGTGGTGGTGGTGGCGAGATGATGGTCTGGGAGCGCCGCGACGGCGCGATGCATGTGGGGCACCGGCGCTTCGACGGCTTTGCGTCGGCCGGCGTCGCGGTGCTGTTCGTCGCCGCGCCGGGGGCGCTGGAGGCGGTGCACGCGCGGCTGCCGGCGCAGGCGCTGGGGGCGATGAAGCTCGCGCTGCGCGCGGGCACGATGCTGCTGTACGTGCTGGTGCCGCGCGCGCGGCTGGTCGACGACGGCTGCGAGGACTTCCTCGAGGCGCTCGGCCTGGCCTTCATGGGGGCCTGCCGGTGATCTTCGACAACCCCGCCGGCGCGCCCGAGCTGGCCTGCAACGCCTGCGGCTGCCGCTGGTTCGACCGCATGACCGGCGCTTGCTACGAATGCGGCGAGCCGGTACCGCCCGAGGACGTGCAGGCCTTCCACGCGGCGCTGGCCGCCTACCAGGCGCGGCGCGGGCTGGCCGTGGCCGAGGCGGTGCCGGCGGTCGGCACTGGCGCAGCGGCCGCGCCGGCCGCCGTCCTGGTCCCGGCCGTGGTGCGTCCGTACATCCATGTCGAGGAGAGCGCGATGGAAGAACGCTGGTTCGAGGACTACCACCCCGGCTCGGTGCACGAGCTAGGCAGCGTCGAGGTCGACGCCGACGAGATCGTCCACTTCGGCCGCCTGTGGGACCCGCAGCCGATGCACACCGACGCCGAGGCCGCCGCGCGATCGCCCTTCGGTGGGCTGATCGCCAGTGGCTGGCACACCGCGGGGCTGATGATGCGGCTGTACGCGCAGCGCTACCTGTCGCCGGTGTCGAGCATCGCGTCGCCCGGGATGGAGGAGCTGCGCTGGCCGCAGGCTGTGCGGCCCGGCGACCGGCTCTCGGTGCGCGTCACGGTGCTCGACGCGCGGCCGTCGGCGTCGCGCCCGGACCGCGGCATCGTGCGCTCGCTGGTCGAGGTACGCAACCAGAACGGCGAGCTGGTGATGACGATGCGTGCCGCCAACATGATCCTGCGTCGGCCAGCTGACGGCTGATCCGCGTCAGCACTGCCGCCGATTCGGTCCTTCTCGCGCGAGGGCCGTGACACCTCGTGCGATCGTGCGCCCGGTCGCCGGCGACTTGGGTCATCCGTACCCGCCGCCCTCGGCCCGCGCGCTGCCGGCATGCGCAGGCCGCACGAATGCCGAAGGCGAGGTACGCGAAGGGCCCCCTTCGACACCGAGACGATCGAGCGCGGCGTCTTGTCACCCCAGCCGCGCCCGATGCCGCTCGATTTGCGCCCGCACCTGCTCGGGCGCCGTGCCGCCGGCGACGCGGCGCGCGTGCATCGATCCTTGCAGCGTCAGCACCTGCAGCGCGTCGTCGCCGATCGAAGCGTGCAGCGACTGCAGCAGGTCCAGCGGCAGCTCGGCCAGGTCGACACCGCGCTGCAGCGCGATCCTGACCGCGTGCGCGACAACCTCGTGCGCGTCACGGAACGGCACGCCCTTTCTCGCCAGGTAGTCCGCCAGGTCGGTCGCCGTCGCATAGCCGCGGCGCGCGGCGCGCTCCATCGCGTCGGCCTTGACGACGATGCCCCCCGCCATCTCGGCCATGATGCGAAGCGTGTCGCGCAGCGTGTCGACGGTGTCGAAGAGGGGCTCCTTGTCCTCCTGGTTGTCCTTGTTGTAGGTCATCGGCTGGCCCTTCATCAGCGTCAGCAGGCCCATCAGGTGGCCGATCACGCGGCCGCTCTTGCCGCGCGCCAGCTCGGCCACGTCGGGGTTGCGCTTCTGCGGCATGATCGAGCTGCCGGTGCAGTAGCGGTCCGCGAGGTCGATGAAGTCGAAGTTCTGGCTCTTCCACAGCACGATCTCCTCGGCCAGCCGCGAGACGTGCACCATGCAGAGGCTGGCCCAGGCGGCGAACTCGATCGCGAAGTCGCGGTCGCTGACCGCGTCCAGGCTGTTCGCGCAGACGGCGTCGAAGCCGAGCCTGCGCGCGACGCGCTCGCGGTCCAGCGGATAGCTGGTGCCGGCCAGCGCCGCCGCGCCCAGCGGCAGCACGTTGACGCGCTTTCTGACGTCGGCCAGCCGCTCGGCGTCGCGCGCGAACATCTCGACATAGGCCAGCAGGTGGTGCGCGAAGCTGACCGGCTGCGCCACCTGCAGATGGGTGAAGCCGGGCATCACGGTCTCGGTGTGCCCGGCGGCCAGCTCGACCAGCGCACGCTGCATCGCCACCAGCAGCGCCGCCAGGCCGTCGATCTCGCCGCGCAGCCAAAGCCGGATGTCGGTCGCGACCTGGTCGTTGCGGCTGCGTCCGGTGTGCAGCCGCTTGCCGGCGTCGCCGACGAGCGTGGTCAGCCGCGCCTCGATGTTGAGGTGCACGTCCTCGAGCTCGAGCTTCCACTCGAACTCGCCGCGCTCGATCTCGCCGGCGATCTGCGTCAGCCCGCGCTCGACGTCGGCGCCGTCCTGCGCCGAGATCACCCCCTGCGCGGCGAGCATCTCGGCGTGCGCGAGGCTGCCGTCGATATCGGCTCGCCACAGCCGGCGGTCGAACCCGACGCTGGCGGTGTAGCGCTGCACCAGCTCGCTCATCGGTTCGGAGAACAAAGCGGACCAGGCCTGGGCCTTGTTGGCGAGCGGATCGTGTGACATCGGAGCGCGGCGGGGGAGGGCTACGTATTATCGGGGCCGCCCGCAGGCCGCGGCCCGCGCCGCCCAAGCCCTGCCGTGAATCCCGATGAAGTGTCCGCCAGCCGACTCTCCGAGCCCTGCCGACGAAGGCGCGGACGGGACGCGGCCGCCCAGCGTGTGGCCGCAGAGTTCGCGCGGGCCTGCCGCCGGGGCCAGCACGATCACGCTGTCCCGCTTCGACCCGCGGGCGGAGGAACGCGCGCGCGCCGACGCCCAGGCGACGGCCGCGTTCGACGTCTGTCACCCGGCGCTCGCCTTGCGCGCCGTGCTGCTGGTGCAGGCGGTGCTGATGGTCGGCACGCTGCTGTCGTCGCCGACCGCGGCGTCGTGGCCGGCGCTGGCCGGCAGCGCTGGCTTCGCCGGGCTGACCGGCACCCTCGCGTGGCTGGTCGTCGTGTGTGCCCTGCGCACGCCGTTGCGGCGGGCGAAGCCGGCGCTGCGCGCGGCGGCCGCGCTCGCGCTGGGCGGCGCGGCGGCGCTGGCAGGGGCGCTGCCGCTGGCGACGGTCGGGCTGCTCGCCCTCGACGGGCTGCGGCCACTCGCGATCGCGCTGGCCGGTGCCGGCCTGGCGGCGCTGCTGTGGGCCTGGCTGGACCTGCGCGCACGCATCTGGCAGCCGGTCGACGCGCGCGCGCGGCTGGCCGAGCTGCAATCGCGCATCCGGCCGCACTTCCTCTTCAACGCGCTCAACACCGCGCTCGCGCTGGTTCGCGTCGACCCGGCTCGCGCCGAGCAGGTGCTGGAGGACCTGGCCGAGCTGTTCCGTGTCGCGCTGGCGGAGACGGGGCTTTCGGTCTCGCTGGACGAGGAGATCGAGCTCGCGCAGCGCTACCTGGCGATCGAACAGCTGCGCTTCGGCGCGCGGATGCAGGTGCAGTGGGATATCGAGCCTGGCGTCGGCCGCGCGCGCGTGCCGCCGCTGATGCTGCAGCCGCTGGTCGAGAATGCGGTCCGGCACGGCGTCGAGCCTTCGGGCCGGCCGGCGCACATCAGGGTGCACGCCGGCGTGCAGCGCGGGCAGGCCGTGGTGGAGGTCGTCAATACGGTCCCCGAAGAGGCCGGGCCCGCCGGCCACGGCATGGCGCAGCACAATGTGCGCGAGCGCTTGCGGCTGCTGCACGATATCGCGGCACAGTTCGATTGCTGGCGCGACGACGGCGGCTACCACGCGCGTGTCGTGCTGCCGCTGTGAGGACGTGGCCCGACCGGATCGCCGAGGTCGTGTTCCGCGCGCGCCGCCCGCCACGCGGCGCACGCGTCGCTCGCCAAGCTGCGGAGAGGCCCGTCCCGTGATGAAGAACCCCGACGACGACGCCAGGCCCCACATGGGCTCCCCACACGCGGACGCGGCCGGCCCGACGGCCCAGACCCCTGTCGCTGGCCTGCTGCGCGTGCTGGTCGTCGACGACGAGCCGCTGGCGCGGCTGCGGCTGCGAAGCCTGCTGGCGGAGATCGCGGAGCCGGTCAGCGCCGTCGTCGGCGAGGCCGAGGACGCGGCCGGTGCCCTGCGCGTGCTGCAGACGCAACCCGCCGACCTGGTGCTGCTCGACATCGCGATGCCGGGATCGGGCGGCTTGCCGCTGGCGGCCCAGCTCGCGTCGCAGCCGGGCGCACCTGCGGTCGTCTTCGTGACCGCGCACGCTTGGCATGCGCTCGAGGCCTTCGACCTCGATGCCGTCGACTACCTGACCAAGCCCGTGCGGCGCGAGCGCCTGCAGGCGGCGCTGCGCCGGGTCGCCCAGCGCCGCGGATCGGCCGCGGCCGGCGCCGCGCTGGCGGCCGACGAACCGGTGCTCGTCGTCAGCGACCGCGGCCGCGTGCTTCGCGTGCCGTTGGCCGAGGTGCTGTACCTCCGTGCCGAGCTCAAGTACGTCACGCTGCGCACACCGACGCGCAGTCTGGTGCTCGACGACAGCCTGGCGGATCTCGAGCAGCGGCTGGGCGAGGGCTTCATCCGCATCCACCGCAATGCGCTGGTCGCCCGGCGCGCGGTGCGCGCACTGGAGCGCCGCCCGCTGCCGGGCGGCGATGCCGACGCTTGGGCGGTGCGGGTGGCACCGCTGGACGAGTGGCTGGCGGTGTCGAGGCGCCAGGTCACCGCAGTCAGGCAGGCACTGGAGGAGGGCGACAGCGCCTGAGGCCCGTGCGTCGCCGCGCTTGCTCGCTGCCGCACGGTGCTCGGCGACCCGTCAGCCGATGCGCCCGATCAGCAGGTATTCCATCAGAGCCTTCTGCACGTGCATTCGATTTTGGATCCGGCCCGGCGCTGGCGCGCCTTCACATCGCTGCGCGATGTGAGCCTGCACCGATATCGGATGCACGTGGGCCGTCCTACCCGATGCGCCCGATCAGCAGATATTCCATCAGCGCCTTCTGCACGTGCATCCGATTTTCGGCCTCGTCCCAGACGACGGACTGGGGGCCGTCGATGACCTCGGCGGCGACTTCCTCGCCGCGGTGCGCCGGAAGGCAATGCATGAACAGGGCGTCGGGCTGTGCCGCGGCCATCATCTCGGTGTCGACACACCAGTCGGCGAAGGCCTTGCGGCGCGCGTCGTTCTCGGCCTCGAAGCCCATGCTGGTCCACACGTCGGTGGTCACCAGATGGGCGCCGCGGCAGGCCTGCAGCGGGTCCTTGAAGACCTGGTAGCAGTCGCGATCGCCGATGCCGGCGAGGGCGGGGTCGACCTCGTAGCCGTGCGGCGTGCTGACGTGGACCTTGAACCCGAGGATCTCGGCCGCCTGCAGCCAGGTGTTCGCCATGTTGTTGCCGTCGCCGACCCAGGCCACGACCTTGCCGGCGATGTCGCCGCGATGCTCGATGTAGGTGTAGACGTCGGCCAGGATCTGGCACGGGTGGAACTCGTTCGTCAGCCCGTTGATGACCGGCACCCGCGAGTGCGCGGCGAAGGCCTCGAGCTTGGCCTGCTCGTAGGTGCGGATCATCACCAGGTCGACCATGCGGCTGATCACGCGCGCGCTGTCCTCGACCGGCTCGGCGCGGCCGAGCTGGCTGTCGCCGGTCGTCAGGTGCACGACCGACCCGCCCATCTGGTACATGCCGGCCTCGAAGCTCACACGCGTGCGCGTACTGGCCTTCTCGAAGATCATCGCCAGCGTGCGGTCGACCAGCGGCTGGTACTTCTCGTAATTCTTGAACCGCGTCTTGATGATGCGCGTGCGGTCGAACAGGTAGGCGTACTCCTCGGCACGCAGGTCCCTGAACTGCAGGTAGTGTCTCATCAGGCTGTCGCCGGGCTTCATGACTCGGACAGGAACTGCCGCACCAGCGGCGCCAGGATCGCGACGACCTGGCGTGCCTCGTCGGCCGAGATGATCAGCGGCGGCACGATGCGGATCACGCGATCGGCGGTGACGCTGATCATCAGCCCGGCGTCGGCGGCGCGCTGCAGCAGCGCGCCGCAGGGGCGGTCGAGCTCGATGCCGATCATCAACCCCTGGCCGCGCACCTCGACCACGCCGGCCACGCCGTCGAAAGCCTGCTTCAGCTCGGCCATCAGCCGTGCGCCGACGTTCGCGGCGTTGGCCAGCAGGCCTTCGGCTTCCATGATCCGCAGCGTCTCGACGCCGGCGCGCATCGCCAGCGGGTTGCCGCCGAAGGTGCTGCCGTGGTTGCCCGGGCCGAGCACGTCGACCGCGTGCGACCCGCAGACGACGGCGCCGACCGGCACCCCCGACCCCAGCCCCTTGGCCAGCGGCATCACGTCCGGAAGGATGCCGGCCCACTGGTGCGCGAACCACTTGCCCGTGCGCCCGATGCCGCACTGCACCTCGTCGAGCATCAGCAGCCAGCCGCGCGCGTCGCACAGCGCGCGCAGGTCCTTCAGGTAGGCGACGGTCGCCGGGTGGATGCCGCCTTCGCCCTGGATCGTTTCCAAGAAGACGGCAACCACATTGGGCCGCTCGGCCGCGACGCGCTCCAGCGCCGCGAGATCGTTGCGCGGCACGCGCACGAAGCCCTCGACCAGCGGGCCGAATCCGGCCTGGATCTTGGGGTTGGCGGTGGCCGACAGCGTGGCCAGCGAGCGGCCGTGGAAGGCGCCCTCGTAGACGACGATCTCGGGCCGGTCGATGCCGCGGTCGTGCCCGGCCTTGCGCGCGATCTTCAGCGCCGCCTCGTTGGCCTCGAGCCCGGTCGAGCAGAAGAAGGCGCCCGCCAGCCCCGACAGCTCGCACAGCCTGGCGGCGAGTTGCTCCTGCAACGGCACCTCGTAGTAGTTCGAGCAGTGGATCAGGCGCGCGACCTGGTCCTGCAGCGCCGGCACCAGCAACGGGTGAGCGTGACCGAGGGTGTTGACCGCGATGCCGCCCAGCGCGTCGAGGTAGCGCTTGCCGTCCGTGTCCCAGACCCAGCAGCCTCGGCCGTGCGCGAGCGCGATCGGCAGCCGGCCGTAGGTGTTCAGCACATGCGGCATCGGCCGCGACGGCGGGATCTGCGGGGCGTTCATCGTCGTGCCTCGACGTCGTGGAGGAGCGCGGACTCTAGCAGGCCGCCCCGACCGAGTCCGCCCCGGTCGATGCGGCTGTTGCTGCAATGCAGCAACAACGCGGCACAATCGGGGCTGGACGCCGAACCGACCGAGCCCCATGAACCCGCCGCCGCGCAGATACGTGATCCGGGGCGTGACCCGCGACGGGCGCACGTTTCGTCCGAGCGACTGGCCCGAGCGGCTCGCCGGCGCCATGGCGTGCTTTCGTCCGGAGGGCGTGAGCAGCGGCCCTCAGCCGGGCTACTCGCCGTATTGCGTGCCGCGTGTGATCGGCGGCGTCAAGTGCGTGGTCGTCGACGAGGCCGTGCGCGAGGTCGAGCCCAAGGCCTGGGACTTCGTCATGGGTTTCGCGCGCGACAACGAACTCGGCGTCGAGCCCACGGACGCCGAGCCCTGAACGGGCGTGCCGGCGGCGAATCGGCGGGCCATCAAGGCGAGAGGGCCTGCACGGCAGGCCCTGGTGATCGCTTCGCGGCGCAGGATCGTGCGGCGCCGCAAGCCAAGCCGGGCGGCGTCAGGCCGCGGGCTGCTGCGCCGTCGCCAGCGCCTTGATCTTGGCGGCCAGCCGGCTCTTGTGGCGCGCGGCCTTGTTCTTGTGGAAGATGCCCTTGTCGGCGACCGAGTCGATCACGCGCTGTGCATCCTTGAACAGCGTGCCCGCCTGGGCCGCATCGCCGGCGCTGACCGCCTTCTGCACCCCTTTGATGGCGGTACGGAAGCGCGAACGCAGCGAGGTGTTCTGCGCGTTGAGGGCGACGTTCTGACGCGCCCGCTTGCGCCCGGAGGCGATGCGTACGGTCTTCTTCTTGGCTTTGGACGAGGTGGCCATGCGTGTGTAGCGTGAGGTTCTGGCGTTGCGTGCCGGGGCGGGATTCGACCGGGGGAGGCACCGGGACATGGCCCGCAGCTCGCCCCGAGGCAGTCGGCATCCCGCCGAGCAAAGACCGCGAACTATAGCATGCCCGGGCTTCGGGCCAAGGGGCGCGCCGGGGCCGAGCCTACAATCCGCCGCCCGCCGATGAACCTGCTGAAGTCCGCCTCCACCGTCTCGTTGCTGACCCTGGCGTCGCGCGTGACCGGGCTGGTGCGCGAACAACTCGTCGCCGCCACCTTCGGTGCCAGCGCCGCGACCGACGCCTTCAACGTCGCCTTCCGCATCCCCAACCTGTTCAGGCGCCTGTTCGCCGAAGGCGCGTTCTCGCAGGCCTTCGTGCCGGTGCTGGCGGCCACCCGCGAGGCCGAGGGCGACGCCGCCACGCGCTCGCTGATCGACGCCGTGGCCACCGTGCTGACCTGGACCCTGGTGGCGGTGTGCGTGCTGGGTGTGGTCGCCGCGCCGCTGCTGGTCTTGCTGATCGGCGCCGGGCTGGCGCGCTTCGACACCGCGGTGCTGCTGACGAGGCTGATGTTCCCGTACATCGGCTTCATGTCGCTCGTGGCCCTGGCCGCCGGCATCCTCAACACCTGGAAGCGTTTCGCGGTGCCCGCGGCCACCCCGGTGCTGCTCAACCTGTGCTTCATCGCCGCCGCCTGGCTGGGGGCGCCGGCGTTCGCGGCGCGCGGCTGGGACCCGATCCTCGCGCTGGCCGCCGGCGTGATGGCCGGCGGCGTGCTGCAGCTCGCGGTGCAGTGGCCGGCGCTGCGCGCGATCGGCGCGCTGCCGCGCGTGGCGGCCGCGCCGCGCGCGGTCGCCGCGGCGCTCGCCCACCCAGGCGTGCGGCGCGTGCTGCGCCAGATGGCGCCGGCGCTGATGGGGGTGTCGGTGGCGCAGATCTCGCTGCTGATCAACACCCAGATCGCGTCGCACATCGGCGTCGGCGCGGTGTCCTGGCTGACCTACGCCGACCGGCTGATGGAATTCCCGACCGCGCTGCTGGGCGTCGCACTGGGGGTGGTGCTGCTGCCGCAGCTCGCGGCGGCACGCGGGCGCGACGATGCCCGGGGCTACTCGGAGCTGCTCGACTGGGGGCTGCGGCTGGTGCTGATGTTGGCGCTGCCCTGCGCGGTCGCGCTCGTCGTCTTCCCGCAGGCGCTGGTGGCGGTGCTGTTCCACTACGGCGCCTTCGCGGCCGCCGACGTGGCGCAGACCGAGCGCGCGCTGATGGGCTACGGGCTGGGGCTGATGGGGCTGGTGGCGATCAAGATCCTGGCGCCGGCCTTCTACGCGCGCGAGGACGTCAGGACGCCGATGCGGGTCGCGGTCGCGGCGCTGGTGCTGACGCAGACGATGAACCTCGTCTTCGTCCCCTGGCTCGGGCATGCGGGGCTGGCGATGTCGATCGGGCTGGCGGCGCTGTTCAACGCCGGCACCCTGTTCGTGCTGCTGCGCCGGCGCGGGCTGTACCGGGCGGCGCCGGGCTGGGGTGGCTTCGCGCTGCGCGTCGGGCTGGCCAGCGCCGCGCTCGGCGTCGCGCTGGCCGTCGCCGCGCGCCGGCTGGACTGGATCGCGCTGCAGGCCGAGCCGTTCGCGCGCGCGGGCTGGATGGCCGCGGTGCTGTCGGGGGTGGCGCTGATGTATTTCGCGTTGCTGTTTGCCGCCGGGCTGCGGCCGCGTCAGTTCGTGCGCCGTGGCTGATCCGGCGCGGCCCGGTGCGCGACCCGGCTCGACGACGCCTCGCCTACACTCGACGCCGATGACGCGCGCGCTTCTCTTCGAGTCGCCGGACCCGCTGCAGTATTTCGCCACGCTGGTGGCCGACGATGCCTCGCTGCCGCTGCTCGAGGCGGCGGCGGCGATCGCGCAGGCGGCCGACCCGGGGGTCGACGTGCAGGGCGTGCTGGCGGAGGTCGACGGGCTGGCGGCCACGCTGCGGCGTCGGCTGCCGGCCGACGCCGGGCCGCTGCAGCGGCTGCGCCTGCTCAACCGCTACTTCTTCGGCGAGCTGGGGTTCAGCGGCAACGACGACGCCTTCGACGACCCGCGCCACAGTGATCTGGCGCAGGTCCTGGCACGCCGGCGCGGCATTCCGATCACGCTGGCGCTGCTGTATGTCGAGTTGGCCACCCAGGCGGGGCTCAAGGCCTCGGGCATCTCGTTTCCCGGGCACTTCCTGGTCAAGCTGCGGCTTCCGCAGGGCGAGGTCGTGATCGACCCCTTCAGCGGCCAGTCGCTGTCGCGCGCGCAGCTCGAGCAGCGCCTGGTCCCGGTGCGGCGCGCGCTGGGGCTGCAGGGCGACGAGGAGATCCCGCTCGGGCTGTACCTGCAATCGGCCACGCCGCGCGGGATCCTCGAGCGCATGCTGCGCAACCTGGAGGCGATCCACCGCGCTTGCGGCGACCGGCGCGCGCTGCTGCAGGTGCAGGAGCGGCTGGTCGTGCTGCTGCCCGGCGAGCCCGCCGAGCGGCGCGAGCGCGGCCTGACCCTGGCCGCGCTCGGCTGCATGGCGCGTGCGTGCGAGGATGTCGAGGCCTACCTGGCGCAGGCGCGGCGAGCGCCCGACGCCCCGGCGTTGCGGCGCCGGCTCGCGCGCTGGCGGGCGGTGCCGCCGCCGGCGCTGCACTGACCCGGCTCGCCCGCTCGCCCGCCTTCTCGCGTGAGCACCGCCTCCGCCCCGACGCGCCAACTGCCGCTCGCGCTGGCGCCGGCCACCGCGCGCGGCTTCGACGACTTCGTCGCCGGCGCCAACGCCGCGGTGCTGGTGCAGCTGCGCACGCTGGGCCGTGCCGGGCCGCCGATCTACCTGTGGGGGCCGTCGGGCAGCGGCAAGACGCACCTGCTGCGGGCGCTGCGCGACGACGCCGGATCGCAGGGATGGCCGACGCGCGAGCTGACCCTGTGCGAACCTGCGGCGACGTCGGCAGACCCGACCGCCGAGTCGGCGCTGGTGCTGATCGACGACTGCGACGCGCTCGACGCCGCGGCCCAGGCCCGCGCCTTCAGCGCCTTCGTCGCCGCGGCGGCGCAGGGCGGCCGCATCGTCGCCGCCGGCCGCGTGCCGCCGGTCGACCTGCCGGTGCGCGAGGACCTGCGGACCCGGCTGGCCTGGGGCCTGGTGTTCGCGCTGCAGCCGCTGGCCGAGCCCGAGCTGGTCGCGGCGCTGCGACGCGAGGCGTCGCGCCGCGGGCTGGCGCTGCCCGACGAGCTGGTCCAGCACCTGCTGACGCGCTTCGCGCGCGACCTCGCGTCGCTGATGCGCATGCTGGAGCGGCTGGACCGCTATGCGATGGCGCGCGCGAGGCGCCCGACGGTGCCACTGCTGCGCGCGATGCTGGCCGACGAGGACGGCGCATGGTGAGGCGCGCGAGGCAGGGCGTGCGGCTGGCGCTGTTCGACCTCGATGGCACGCTGCTGCCGACCGATTCGGATCACGCCTTCGGCGAGTTCCTGGTTCGTATCGGATGGGCCGACGAAGCCAGCCACCGGCGCGGCAACGACCGCTTCTACGCCGACTACCTTGCCGGCACGCTGGACATGGCGGCCTATGTCGACTTCGCCACCGCACCCTGGCGCGGCCGTGGCGAGGCCGAGCTTGCGGCGGCGACCGAGCGCTTCCTGGCCGAGGTCGCGCGCCCGGCGCTGCACCCGGCGGCGCTGGAGCTGGTGCAACGGCACCGCGATGCCGGCGACCTGCTGGCGATCGTCACCGCGACCAACGAATTCGTCACGCGCCCGATCGCGCGCCTGTTCGGCATCGACGAGCTGATCGCCACCGAGCTCGAGCGCGACGGCGCCGGCCGCATCACGGGCGCGATCCGCGGCGTGCCGGCGTTCCAGGCTGGCAAGATCGCGCGCGTCGAGGCCTGGCTGGCGGCGCGCGGCCTGGCCTGGGACGATGTCGAGCGCAGCAGCTTCTACAGCGACTCCCCCAACGACCTGCCGCTGCTCGAGCGCGTCAGCCACCCGGTGGCCACCAACCCGGTGCCGCGGCTGGCCGAGATCGCCGCCGCGCGCGGCTGGCCCGTCCTCCGACTCTTCGACCAAGCATGATCCGCAAATTCATCGGCAAGCTGCTGGGCCGGTCCCGCACCGGGCCGGCCGACGATCCGCCCACGCCCGCCGCGCCGCCGCTGGGCCGGCGCGTCGAGATCGCGGCCGGCGAGCACGGTATCGACGCCTCGCTGCTGGACGCCAACGCCGTACGCGTCGTGCGCACGCTGAAGGAAGCCGGCTACGAGGCCTACATCGTCGGCGGCGCGGTGCGCGACCTGCTCGTCGGGATGAAGCCCAAGGACTTCGACGTCGCCACCGACGCCACGCCCGAGCAGGTCAAGCAGTGCTTCCGCCGCGCGTTCATCATCGGACGGCGCTTCCGTCTCGTGCACGTCATCTTCGGCCGCGGGCGCGAGCACGAGGTGATCGAGGTCTCGACCTTCCGCGCCTACCTCGACCCCGACGCCGCCGACGCCGTGCCCGGCAACGAGAAGACCTCGCGTGCCGAGCTGCAGGGCAAGAGCCGGGCGGTCGACGCCAGCGGCCGCGTGCTGCGCGACAACGTCTGGGGGCCGCAGGTCGAGGACGCCGCGCGGCGCGACTTCACGATCAACGCGATGTACTACGACCCGCTGACGCATACGCTGGTCGACTACCACGGCGGGCTCGCCGACGCACGCGAGCGCGTGCTGCGCATGATCGGCGACCCGGCGACGCGCTACCGCGAGGACCCGGTGCGCATCGTGCGCGTGGTGCGCTTCGCCGCCAAGCTCGGGTTCGCGATCGACCCCGCGACGCGCGCGCCGATCGACGCCTTGGCGCCGCTGCTGGCGAACGTGCCGGTCTCGCGCCTGTTCGACGAGATGGTCAAGCTGCTGCAGACCGGGCATGCGATCGCCAGCCTGGCGCAGCTGCGCGAGGTGAAGCTGCCGCGGGGCGTGTTCCCGATCCTCGACCTGGTCCTCGCGCAGACCGGGCGCGGCGACGGCGCCGACCGTTTCGTGCAGCTCGCGCTCGCCGATACCGATCGCCGCGTCGCCGAGGGCAAGCCGGTGGCGCCGAGCTTCATGCTCGCCTGCCTGCTGTGGCACGAGGTGCAGGCGCGCTGGCAGGCGCTGCGCGCCGGCGGCGAGGCGCCGCTGCCGGCGCTGCAGCAGGCGGTCGACGCCGTGTTCGATGCCCGCATCGGCGACATCTCCGGACGCGGCAAGCTCGGCGCCGACATGCGCGAGATCTGGATGATGCAGCCGCGGTTCGAGCGGCGCTTCGGCCGCGGGCCGTACTCGCTGGTCGAGGGCCCGCGCTACCGCGCGGGCTGGGACTTCCTGCGCCTGCGCGCCGACGCGGGCGAGGTCGACGCCGCGCTGGTCGAGTGGTGGGAGGACTTCGCGCTCGGGTCGGACGAGGACCGCGAGGCGATGATCGAGGCGGCGCGCGAATCGCAGCAGGGACGTCGCGGCACCGGCGCCGACAAGCCTGGGCGCCGGCGCAAGGGTGCACCGGGCAAGACGGCCGCCAGCCATCCCCCGGACGGAGCCGCTGCCCAGGCCGTTGCGGGCGGGCCCGGACCCGGCGAGGCGGGTGCGGGCGCCGGCGAAAGCGGCGACGAAAGCGGTGACGAAAGCGGTGACGACGAGGCAGGCGGCCAGGCGCAGGCCGCGCCCAAGCCCCGCAAGCGGCGCCGGCGCCGCCGCAAGCCGGCTGGCGAGGCGGCTGCGGGACAGGGTGCCGCCGAGTCCGGCGAGGCGCCGGCGCCGGGGCCCGACCTTCCGGGCGCCGGCGCGTGACGCTGCCCGGCGCCGCGGATGCGGCCGGGCGGCACGCCGGGGATGGCGGCCGGGTCAGGGCCTATGTCGGCCTGGGCGCCAACCTGGGTGATGCGCGCGGCGCGGTGCGGGGCGCGATCGATGCGCTCGACCGGCTTCCCGGCACGAGGGTCGTCGCGCGATCGTCGCTGTGGCGCAGCGCGCCGGTCGACGCCCAGGGCCCGGACTTCGTCAACGCCGTCGTCGCGCTGGACACGACGCTGGCCGCCGAGGCGCTGCTCGCGGCGCTGCAGGCGCTCGAGCATGCGCAGGGGCGCGAACGGCCGTATCGGCATGCGCCGCGCACGCTCGACCTGGACCTGCTGCTATGGGGCGATCGCATTGCGGCCACGCCGGCGCTGACGCTGCCGCACCCGCGGCTGCACCTGCGCGCCTTCGTGCTCGAGCCGCTGGCCGAGATCGCGCCCGCGCTGGTCCTGCCCGGGCTCGGTGCGCTGGCGCCCTGGCGCGCGGCAGCGGCCGATCAGGTCGTCGAGCGGATGGCGTCCTGATCGGCGACGGTGGACGGCCCGGCCGCCGCCGCGCCGCGTGCCGGGTCGAGCTGCCACTCGAAGAATTTCTGTACCCCGAACGCGATCGTCGCCATCAGCACCCCCGCCCCCAGGAACAGCGCCGTGACGGCGCCCAGTACCGGGCCCCAGCGCGTCGCGCGCGACGGTTGGCCGTGGTGCGTCGCCCAGCGCTCGTCGGGCGTCAGCGCGTAGACGATCGCAGCCAGCATCGCCGCCGAGATCGACAGCCCGAGCAGCGGGATCAGCAGCCAGGCGATGCGGTCGTCCTGCCCCAGGTTGTCCATGCGCACGACGCCGGCCAGCCCGGCCAGCGTCGGCAGCGGGTGCAGCCAGCCGACCCAGTCGCGCGGCCCGTGCAGGTAGAAGCGGTGCAGCCCGAGCGCGCCACCGAGCACCGCGAGCCAGGTGGCGACCGTCTTGTCACGCCGCATCGGAGGGGGCGTCGTGCGGCGCGCAGCACGCGCCCTCGGCGAGCGCGCGCTGCATCAGCACCACGTCCAGCCAGCGGCCGAACTTCCAGCCCGAGGCACGCAGCACGCCGGTGTGCGCGAACCCGAGCGCGGCGTGCAACCCGATCGAGCCGGCGTTGTCGGCGTCGCCGATCACCGCCACCATCTGCCGCGCGCCGGCGTCCTCGCAGCGCGCGATCAGCTCGGCCAGCAGCAGCCGGCCGATGCCGCGGCGCTGCGCGGCCGGGTCCAGGTAGACCGAGTCCTCGACGAAGTAGCGGTAGGCCGGGCGTGGCCGGAACCAGTTGGCGTAGGCGAAGCCGGCGATGCCGGCGTCAGCCTGCGCGATCAGCCAGGGCAGGCCGCGCGAGCGCACCTCGGCGTGGCGGCGCGCGATCTCGGCGACGTCGGGCGCGTCGAGCTCGAAGGTGCCGGTGCCGTGGTGGACGTGGTGCGCGTAGATCGCGGCGACGGCTTGCAGGTCGGCGTCGGTGCAGGGGCGGATGAGCACGAGGGTGTTCGGGGCCTGGGCGGGACGGCAAGTCTATAATGCGCAGTTTTCGACGACGGCCCGACCGGGGCCGGCCATCGTCGTCGCGTTGCCGCAACTGGCCCGAGGGCGAGCACGGCGTTCGCGGCGCAGGCGGGGCCACGGCGCATGCCGCAGGGCCCGCCGCGACGGGGGCCGAAGCCGGGCGTGGCGTATCTACGGCGTCGAAGGGCGCGGCCGCTCGGCCCGTGCGCACCGCTGGCTTCCGCGAGGATGGCCGGCAGCGCGCGGGGCGGTTCGCATCATCGGATCGATGTGCTCCAGTCACGTGTCTCCTGGGGCGCTCGTCCTGCCTGCATCGATAGGACAACACATGGTCGTGATTCGACTGGCTCGGGGCGGCGCCAAGAAGCGCCCCTTCTACAACATCGTCGTCGCCGACCGGCGCAACCGCCGCGACGGGCGCTTCATCGAGCGTGTCGGCTTCTACGATCCGATGGCCTCGGGGGCGGCCGAGCAGTTGCGCGTCGCGATGGACCGCGTCGGCTACTGGACCGGGGTCGGCGCGCAGGTGTCGCCCGCGGTCGCGCGCCTGGTCGAGCAGGCCAAGGCCGCGGCCTGATCGCAGGCCGCCGGTGGCGCGCACGGCCCCGCCGGCGCTGCCGGCAGCAGGCGCCGGCGACGGGCCCGCGTGGCCGCAGGACGCGGTCGAGGTCGCCCGCGTGCTGGGCGCCTGGGGCATCCAGGGGGCGATCCGCGTCAAGCCCTTCGCCGCCGACCCGCAGGCGCTGTTCGGCACCAAGCGCTGGTTCGTCGCCCCGGCGGCGACGCCGAGACCAGCCGGTGCGCCCGGCGTGGCCTTGCCACGCCTGCTGCGCATCGTGCAGGCGCGCGAGCAGGGCGACGCGATCGTCGCCACCGCGCAGGAACTGCCCGACCGCGACGCCGCCGAGGCGATGAAGGGGGCGCGCATCTTCGTCTCGCGCGCCAGCTTCCCGACCCCGGGCGAGGGCGAGTTCTACTGGGTCGACCTGATCGGGCTGCGCGTCGTCAACCGCCAGCACCGGGTCCTGGGCACGGTCGACGGGCTGATCGAGACCGGCCCGCACTGCGTGCTGTCGCTGCGCGGCGAAGACCCGGCCCGCCGGCCGACGCTGATCCCCTTCGTCGATGCCTACGTCGACCGCGTCGACCGCGAGCACGGCGTGATCGAGGTCGACTGGGGCGAGGACGACTGACCACCCGCCACCACGTCCGGCGCCTGCACGCATGCGATTCGACATCGTCACGCTGTTCCCGGAGCTGTTCGCGCCGCACCTGGCGAGCGGCATCACGCGGCGCGCGTTCGAGTCGGGCCAGGTCAGGGTAAGGCTTTGGCCGTTGCGCGATTTCGCGAACGATACCTACCGCCGCGTCGACGACCGGCCCTTCGGCGGCGGCCCCGGGATGGTGATGCTGGCCGAGCCGCTCGAGGCGGCGATCGCTGCCGTGCGCGCCGACCGCGCCGTGGACGGCGCCCGCGGTGGCGACGGCGCGCACGAGCCGAACGAGGCGGGCGAGCCGGCTGGCCCTCGCGGCTCGCAAGGTGTACCGGTGCCGGTCGTGCACTTCACCCCGGCCGGTCGGCGGCTGGACCAGTCGCTGGTGGCCGAATTTGCCGCCGGACAGGGCGCGCTGCTGCTGTGCGGGCGCTACGAGGGCGTCGACCAGCGCGTCATCGAGCGCCATGTCACGCACGAGATCAGCCTGGGCGACTACGTCCTCTCGGGCGGCGAGCTGGCGGCGCTGGTGCTGCTCGACGCCGTCGCCCGCCTGCAGCCCGGGGTGCTGGCCGCGCCCTCGCACGAGCAGGACAGCTTCTCCGACGGCCTGCTGGAGGGTCCCGCCTACAGCCGCCCGGAAGTGCTCGCCACCCCCGAGGGTCCGCTCGCGGTGCCGCCGGTGTTGCTGTCGGGGCACCACGGGCGCATCGCGCGCTGGCGGCGCGAGCAGTCGCTGGCGCTGACCGCGCGCCGGCGGCCGGACCTGATCGCGGCCGCGCGCGCCGCCGGGCGGCTGACGGCGCAGGACGAGGCCTTCCTCGCGCAGCTGGGGCGGCGCGGGGATGACGCCGAGGGCGGGCTATAATGAAAAGCTTTGCGATCCTCTGCCGGGGAACCATGCCGCACGCCGCGCCGCAAGGCCGCGATGCTGCCGCGACACCTCCAACCCACCCGCCGGCACGATCGACCCGGAGACCCACGTGGACCTCATCGCCACCCTCGAGAACGAAGAGATCGCGCGCCTGAACAAGGACATCCCGTCCTTCGCCCCCGGCGACACCGTGATCGTCAGCGTCAACGTCGTCGAAGGCAGCCGCAAGCGCGTGCAGGCCTATGAAGGCGTCGTCATCGCCAAGCGCAACCGCGGGCTGAACAGCAGCTTCATCGTGCGCAAGGTCTCCAGTGGCGAGGGCGTGGAGCGGACCTTCCAGCTCTACAGCCCGCTGATCGCCAAGATCGAGGTCAAGCGCCGCGGCGACGTCCGCCGCGCCAAGCTCTACTACCTGCGCGAGCGCAGCGGCAAGTCGGCGCGCATCAAGGAAAAGCTCGCCTGAGCGCGACCCGGCTCGGCTTCGACCCGCGCGCGATCCCGGTCGCGGGAACCGACGCCCACTTGCCGGCGGTGCCGGCCGAGCGGCTGCAGCCCGACCCGCTGCGCCGGCGCTTCGCCGACCGCTCGCCGTGGACCCCGGAGTGGCCGGGCGACAACGCGCGCCTGGACATCGCCCGCGGCCCGACCCCGGCCGCGGTGCTGGTGCCGCTCGTGCAGCGGCCCGAGGGCCTTCGCGTGCTGCTGACCGAGCGCACCGCGCACCTGCGCGACCACGCTGGCCAGGTCAGCTTTCCCGGTGGCCGCGTCGACCCCGGCGACGCGCACGCGGTCGACACTGCGCTGCGCGAGGCCGAGGAGGAGATCGGGCTGGCGCGCCGGCAGGTCGAGGTCCTCGGCGAGCTGCCGGTCTACGCCACCGTCACCAACTTCCAGGTCACGCCGGTGGTGGCACTCGTGGAGCCGCCTTCGGTGCTGACGCTGGACGCGTTCGAGGTCGCCGAGGCCTTCGAGGTGCCGCTGGAGTTCCTGATGACGCCTGCGCACCACCGGCGGCACGAGTTCGAGTTCAACGGCCTGCCGCGGCGTTTCCTGTCGATGCCCTGGCACGGCGCGCCCGATGCCGCCGCGACGCCGCGCGAATACTTCATCTGGGGCGCGACGGCGGCGATGCTGCGCAACCTGTACCGCTTCCTGATGCGCTGACGCGCGGGCGAGGCACCGCGGCGGGCCTCTATCATCGGCCGCGATGAGCTTCCTCGCCGTCCTGCTGGCGCTGCTGGTCGAGCAACTCAAGCCGCTGCCGCGCGACAACCCGGTGCACCACATGCTGGTGGCCTGGGTCGCCTGGACCGGGCGCAGCTTCGACGCCGGCGGCGCGCGCCACGCGTGGATCGTCTGGGGCATCGGCGTGCTCGCGCCGGCGCTGCTGACCGCGCTGGCCTGGGTCGTCCTGCGCCAGTACACGCTGCTCGGCGCGCTGGCGATGAACGTGGTGCTGCTGTACCTGACGCTGGGATTCCGCCAGTTCAGCCACTTCTACACGCGCATCCGCGACGCGCTGGCCGAGGGCGACGAGTCGCGGGCGCGCGCGATCCTCACCGAGTGGCGGCACCTCGACGCCAGCGCGCTGCCGCGCGCCGAGTTGCTGCGCCACGTCATCGAGCACGCGCTGCTGGCGGCGCACCGGCATGTGTTCGGCGTCTTCTTCTGGTTCGTCGTGCTGGCAGCGCTGGGCCTCGGGCCGCTGGGCGCGGTGCTGTACCGCATGGCCGAATTCGCCAGCCGCTACTGGGGCTACCGGTCACGCGCGCTCGACGCGCCGGCCAACCCGGCACTGCTGCGTGCCGCGCAGCGCGCGTTCGAGGTCATCGACCACGTGCCGGCACGCCTGACCGCCTTCGGCTTCGCCGTGGTCGGCAACTTCGAGGAGGCGGTGGCGGGATGGCGACGCGACGCGGCGCTGTGGGCGCACCCGAACGAGGGCGTGATCCTGGCCGCCGCCGCGGGCGCGGTCGGCGTGCAGCTCGGCGGGGTCGCCGCCCCCGGCGTCACGCCGGACCGCTCCAAGACCTTCACCAGCGGTCTGGAGACCGACCGCGCCGAGGCGCGCGGCAGCACCACCGGCGTGCCGCCGCAGCTCGCGCACCTGCAGTCGATCGTCGCGCTGGTCTGGCGCTCGGTCGTGCTGTGGATGCTGCTGCTGGCGCTGCTGACGCTGGCGAACCTGGTGGGGTAGCCAGTCCGAGCCTCACCGCCTCATGCGGGCCTCTTGCGGAAAAGCCTCAGTACCGTGGAGGCGCGTTCAGATCATCATGCAGTTCGGCGTACAGCCGCCAGCGCGCGGGGTCGATCTCGCCGCGCTCGGCGGCGGCGCGCAGCGCGCAGCCGGGCTCGTGGCGGTGCGTGCAGTTGTGGAAGCGGCAGCCGCCCAGGTGAGGTGCGAGGTCGGGCATCAGTGCCGCGAGCTGCTGCGGCTCGACCTGCGCCAGCCCGAACTGCTGGAAGCCCGGCGAGTCGATGATCGCGCCCGCGTCGGGCGCGTCGCCGAGCGCGTACCAGGTCGTCGTCGTCGTCGTGTGGCGGCCGCTGGCGAGCGCGCGCGAGATCTCGCCGACCTGCGCCCCGGCACCGGGGACGACGAGGTTGATCAGCGTACTCTTGCCGCTGCCGCTGGGGCCGAGCACCAGCGTCGTGCGCCCGCGCAGCCGCGGCGCCAGCGCCGCGACGGCGGCTTGCGGGTCGCGGCGCAGCGACAGCTCGACGAGCTCGGTGCCCATCGCCGCGTGCGGCGCCAGCCGCGCGCGCGCGGCGTCGGTGCCGGGCAAGTCGACCTTGTTGAGCGCGACCCAGGCCGGGATGCCGGCGTGCGCGGCGGCCACCAGCGCGCGCCCGAGCAGGCGGTCGCTGAACACCGGCTCGACCGCCAGCAGCAGCAGCACGGCGTCGAGGTTGGCGGCGAAGGACTTGCTGCGCCACTCGTCCTGCCGGTACAGCAGGTTGCGCCGTGGCTCGATGCGCTCGATCACGCCCTCGTCGCCGGCCGGCGCCCACTGCACGCGGTCGCCGACGACGGCCTCGCTGCGCTTGCCGCGCACGTGGCAGCGCACGCGCGTGCCGTCGGCCGTGCGCACGACCAGGTGCCGCCCGTGCGAGCCGACGACCAGACCGGAGCGCGGCGCCGGACTCAAGGCAGCAGCGCGTCGACCTTGGCGGCGCAGATCAGGTCGTTGATCGACACCCCGCCGACCGCATGCGTGCGGTAGCGCACCGTGCAGTGGGCGTAGCCGAGCTCGAGGTCGGGGTGGTGGTCTTCCGCGTGCGCGATCCAGGCCACGGCGTTGACGAAGGCCATGGTGCGGTGGAAGTCGGGAAATCCGAAGCGTTTCTCGATCGCAGCCCGCGGCGTGCCCGCGGCTATCGCCTGCCAGCCGGGCAGGGCGGCAAGCTGCGCGGCGACCTCGCCGGCGCTCATCGCGTCCTGGCCGTCCAGCGGCTGGCAACACCGGGCGAGCAAGGCGGTCAGCGTGTGCAGGGGGGCGGGGGTGTCGGGGGGCATCGGTGCGAGGGTGGGCTTGCTCTTCAGGTGGCAACCGGGTCCGGGATGCAGCCGAGGGTCCCGGCTGCCACCGCGGGTGCCGGCAGCGCCGCCAGGCGCTCGACCGCCGGCGGGTGCGAGTAGTAGAAGCGCGCGTACAGCGGGTCCGGCGTCAGCGTCGACGCGTTGTCCTCGTGCAGCCGCAGCAGCGCGCTGGCCAGCGCCGCGCCGTCGGCCTGCGCGCAGGCGTAGGCGTCGGCCTGGAACTCGTGCCGGCGCGACAGCAGCGCCCCCAGTGGGGTGGCGAAGAAGGCCAGCGGCGGCAGCGCGAGCATGAACAGGATCAGCGCGAGCGCATCGTTGGGCGCCGCCAGGCTAGGCTGCACGCCCAGGCCGAGGTAGAACGCCGGCTGCTGCGCGAGCCAGCCGAGCGTGGCCAGCGCGACGCCGCTGACGCCGACCATCATGGCCAGGCGCTGCGGCACATGGCGCAGCCGGTAGTGGCCCAGTTCGTGCGCGAGCACCGCCTCCACCTCGGACGGTGCCAGACGCTGCAACAGCGTGTCGAAGAAGACGACGCGCTTGGCGCGCCCCAGGCCGGTGAAGTAGGCGTTGCCGTGCGCCGAGCGGCGGCTGCCGTCCATCACGTACAGCCCGCGCGCAGCGAACCCGCAGCGCGTCATCAGCGCGCGCACGCGCGCCGCCAGCTCGGCGTCGGCCAGCGGCTCGAAGCGGTTGAACCAGGGTGCGATCACGGTCGGGAAGACGACCATCATCAGCAGCATGAAGCCGACCCAGGCCGCCCAGGCCCACAGCCACCAGTGCGCGCCGGCCGATCCCATCAGCCCCAGCACGAGTGCGGCCAGCGGCAGCCCGAGCACCGCGGCGACGACCAGCCCCTTGACCTGGTCGGTGGCGAACAGCGCCGGCGTGGTGCGGTTGAAGCCGTGGCGTTGCTCGAGGCGGAAAACCGAGAACCATTCGAGCGGCAGCTCGATCAGCGTGCCGATCAGCACGAAGGCCGCCAGCAGCGCGAGCTGGTACGCCATGTCGCCGAGGCGCGGACGCACGCTGTCCAGCAGCGCGGCGTTCAGCGCATCCAGCCCGCCGAGGAGCGTCCAGCCCAGCAGCACCGCGGTGCCGACGGCGGTGCCGACCAGGCCGAGCCGGCCCTTGGCCAGCGTGTAGTCGGCCGCTTTGCGGTGCACGTCCAGGCCGACGCTGCCGGCGAACGGCTCCGGCACCCGGTCGCGGTGCGCGGCGACATGGCGCATCTGGCGCGTCGCCAGCCAGAGCCGGGTCGCGAGCGACGCCAGCACGAGCGCGGCGAAGACCCAGGAGACGGTGGAGGCTTGCATCGGGCGCGAGTGTAGGCTTGGGCGAAAATCCCGCGCTTTGCCCGAGGTCGACCCCATGAGCGAGACGACGCTGCCTCTCAGCGAGCACAACCTGGTCTGGATCGACCTCGAGATGACGGGGCTGGACCCGGTCAAGGAGCGCATCATCGAGATCGCGGTCGTCGTCACCGACGCCCAGGTCACGCAGCGCGTCCAGGGCCCGGTGATCGCGATCCACCAGGACGACGCCGTGCTCGACGCGATGGACGCCTGGAACAAGGGTACGCACGGCAAGAGCGGGCTGACCGAGCGCGTGCGCGCGTCGACCGTCGACGAGGCCACCGCCGAGCAGCAGGTGCTGGCCTTCCTGCAGCGCTACGTGCCCAAGGGCAAGAGCCCGATGTGCGGCAACTCGGTGTGTCAGGACCGGCGCTTCCTGGCCAAGGACATGCCGGTGCTGGAGGCCTTCTTCCACTACCGCAACCTGGACGTGAGCACGCTCAAGGAGCTGGCACGGCGCTGGAAGCCGGCGGCGCTGGAAGGCTTCAAGAAGGCGCAGAACCACACCGCGCTGGCCGACATCCACGAGTCGATCGACGAGCTGCTGCACTACCGGCAGCATTTGCTGGCGGTCTGACGGTCGGGAATACCCGTATCCGTGTTAAACTTTCTATGTTGCTCGCGTCGCGGTCGGTAGTAACCATCCGCGGCCAGCAAGATCCCCATCCCCTCTGACCACGTCGCCCTTCGTCGGCCGGCGTGAAGCGCCCACCGGCCGCGGGTCCCGCGCGCCGAGGCGGTCGGCGGCGATGCCGTCGCCCTGACCCCGTCATCCAGCGACTTCACCCTCTGGCAGTGTCTGCATGGTGCAGGCACGGCCGGTGCGCCCGTGCGCTTGCCGGGCGCGCGACGACCGAAAGACGACATGAGCTTCGAGACCCTGAACCTGGACCCGGCGCTGCAACGCGCGCTGGCCACCGCCGGCTACGCCGAACCGACCGAGGTGCAGCGGCGCGCGATCCCGCCGGCGCTGGCCGGGCGCGACCTGATGGTGTCGTCCAGCACCGGCAGCGGCAAGACCGCCGCCTTCGTGCTGCCGGCGCTGATGCGGGTGCTCGCCGCGCGCGCCCGGCCGCGGCTGCCGTCGGCCTCCGTGCACGACGGCGCGCCGCCGCGCGGGCCGCGCCGCGGCCATGCGCGCGCCGCCTTCGCGCCGACCGGCCCGCGCGTGCTGGTGCTCGCGCCGACGCGCGAGCTGGCGCTGCAGGTCGCGCGTGCGGCATCGGACTACGGGCGCCATGTCCCGGGGCTGCGCGTGGCCACCGTGGTCGGCGGCGTGCCCTACGGCGCGCAGCTGCGCGCGCTGGCCGGCGCGCTGGACATCCTGATCGCGACCCCCGGCCGGCTGATGGACCACATGGCCAGCGGCAAGGCGGTGCTCGCCGGCGTCGAGATGCTGGTCCTCGACGAGGCCGACCGCATGCTCGACATGGGCTTCATCGACGATATCCACCATATCGCCGCCGCGCTGCCGGCGGTGCGCCAGACGCTGATGTTCAGCGCCACCTTCGACGGCCACGCCGGGCGGCTGGCGCAGGCGCTGCTGCGCGACCCCGAGCGCGTCGCCGTCGCGTCGCACACCGAGGCGCATGCCGATATCGAGCAGCGGCTGCACTGGGCCGACGACGCCGTACACAAGGACGCGCTGCTCGACCACATCCTCGCCGGGCGCGAGGTCGACCAGGCGCTGGTCTTCACGAGCACGCAGCGCGATGCCGATGCGCTCGCCGCGCGGCTGGACGCGATCGGCCACCGCGTCGCCGCGCTGCACGGCGGCATGCCGCAGGGGCGGCGCAACCGCGTGCTGCACGGGCTGCGAACGCGCGACCTGCGCGTGCTCGTGGCCACCGACGTCGCCGCGCGCGGCATCGACGTGCCGACGATCAGCCACGTCGTCAACTACGGCCTGCCGATGAAGGCCGAGGACTATGTGCACCGCATCGGCCGCACCGGCCGCGCCGGGCGCGCCGGGCTGGCGCTGACGCTGGCCGAGCGGCGCGACGCCAGCATGATCCATCGCATCCAGCGCTTCACGACGCAGGCCATCCCGGCCGGCGTCATCGAGGGGCTGGAGCCACGCCGGCCGGCGCCGACGATGGACCGGTCGCGTGACGCGCGCCCCGCTGCCAGGCCGGGATGGCACGGCGGCGCGGGTGGCCGCGCCGCACCGGGACGCCCGGCCCGCGACGGCGTGCGCGCCGGCTGGGCAGCCGAGCCGTGGCGTGCCCCGCGTGGCGAGCCGCGCGCGCCGGCTGGTGCCTGGCGCGGCGCGCGTTCAGACGAACAGCGGCACCAGCCAGGGCACGAGCACCGAGGTCATCACGGTGGAGACCGCCATCGCGACGCCGGCGAAGGTACCCGCCACCGCGTCGACCTGGAACGCGCGCGCGGTGCCGATGCCGTGCGCCGCGATGCCGACCGCCAGCCCGCGCGCGGCCCGGTCGCGCACGTGCAGCGTGTCGAGCAGCGGGGTGGCCATCGTCGCGCCGAGGATGCCGCTGGCGATCACCAGCACCGCCGTCAACGACGGTAGCCCGCCGACGCGCTCGGCGACCGCCATCGCCACCGGCGCGGTCACGCCCTTGGGCGCGATCGAAGCCACGAGGGTCGCCGGTGCACCCCACAACGCCAGTACCGCCATCGCGCTGGCCGCGCCGGCGATGTTGCCCGCCAGCAGCGTCAGCGTCGCCGGCGCCAGCACCGCGCGCACCTGGGACCACTGGCGGCGCAGCGGCACCGCCAGCGCGACCGTCGCGGTGCCGAGCAGGAAGTGGACGAACTGCGCGCCGTCGAAATAGGTCGCATACGGCGTGCCGGTGGCCGCGAGCACCGCCACCAGCGCCGCCACCGACAGCAGCACCGGGTTGGCCCAGGGCGATCCGCCAAGGCGCTTCTGCACGCGCAGCGCGAGCACGTAGACGCCCAGCGTCAGCAACAGCCAAAGCAGCGGGCTGGCGCCGAGGTAGACCCACAGCGACCGCACCGGCGCGACCGGGTCCATCAGCCGCGCCCCTGCGGTGAATCCGCGCCGCTGGCGCGCGCCGCGGCGTCGTCGCGCGGCGCGCCGACGGCGGCGATGCCGTCCGCGCCGGCCGACTCGCGGCGAGTCGCGGCGTCCTGCGCGAGCGGCTCGGCATCGCCGCCGCGGGACGGCGGGCTGCCGCCGGAGCGCCTGCGCAGCGCGACGAACAGCCCGGCGGCGAGCGCCATCGTCGCCGCGGTGCTCGCGACCACCGCCAGCAGCAGCGGCGCCCACCAGTCGGCCAGCAGCGAGGCGTGCAGCATGACGCCGACGCCGGCCGGCACGAACAGCAAACCGAAGTTGGCCAGCAGCGACTCGGCGACCGCCGCCGCGCGCGCGTGCAGCCGCGGCAGCATCGGCCAGGCGAGGAAGAGCAGCGCCATCCCGACCACCGGCCCCGGCACCGGCCAGCCGACCAGGTGCGTGACCGCCTCACCCAGGAGCTGGAAGGCGAGCAGCGTGGCGAGGGCTTCGAGCATCGGCGCGGTCGTCCGGTCGGGGGCGGGCGGTAGCGGGTCAGACCGCCAGCAGCTCGACCTCGAACACCAGCGTCGCGTTCGGCGGGATGACGCCGCCGGCGCCGCGCGCGCCGTAGCCCAGCCCGGGCGGGATCAGCAGCACGCGCGTACCGCCGACCTGCATCCCTTGCACGCCCTCGTCCCAGCCGCCGATCACGTGGCCGGCGCCGAGCGGGAAGGCGAAGGGCTGGCCGCGGTCCTTGCTGGAGTCGAACTTGCGCCCGCGGCCGTCGGCCGCCGACGGGTCGTGCAGCCAGCCGGTGTAGTGCACGGTCACGTGCTGGCCGGCACTGGCGGCAGCGCCGCTGCCGGGGGTGGTGTCCTCGTATTGCAGTCCGCTGGCGGTCGTGATCATCGGGGCTCCGGTCGGGGGTTCATGGGTTGCCAAGGGCCGCGATCATGCCAGCCCAGGCTGGCAGCGCGCGCAGCAGCCATGTCGCCGGGTCGGCGGCGTCGATCGGCGGCAGGCCCAGCACCGCGCCTGCGGCCTGCAGCGCGGCCAGCGGGCGCGCCAGGTCCAACGGCGCGGCGCCATTCTGCTTCGACAGCTTGTGGCCGTCGGCACCTAGCACCAGCGGCGTGTGCAGATGGCGCGGCGTCGGCAGCCCGAGCGCGCGCTGCAGCAGGATCTGGCGCGCGGTGTTGTCGGCCAGGTCCGATCCGCGCACGACATCGGTGATGCCCTGCGCCGCGTCGTCGACGACGACCGCGAGCTGGTAGGCCCAGACGCCGTCGGCGCGCCGCAGCACGAAGTCGCCGACCTCGGCCGCCACGTCCTGCACCTGCGCGCCGAGCCGGCGGTCGGTCCAATGCACGACGCCCTCGGCGCGAAAGCGCCAGGCACGCCGCGGCCGCCCGCGCGGCCCGCCGCGGCCGTCCGGGCGTGGCCGGCAGGTCCCCGGATAGATGCGCTCGGCGAATCGCTCGTGGACGATGCCGCGCGCCGCGAGCGCGGCGTCGATCTCGCGCCGCGTGCAGTCGCAGCGGTAGGCCAGGCCGGCATCGGCCAGCCGCCGCAGCGCCGCGGCGTAGGCGTCGCCGCGTGTCGATTGCTGCCACGGCGGCTCGTCCGGGTGCATGCCGCAGGCAGCGAGCTGGGCGGCGATGAAGCTGGCCATCCCCGGCGCGCAGCGCGGGGTGTCGACATCCTCGATGCGAAGCAGCCAGCGCCCGCCGTGCGCGCGCGCGTCGAGCCAGCTCGCGAGCGCGGCGACCAGCGACCCCGCGTGCAGCGGCCCGGTGGGCGAGGGCGCGAAGCGGCCCGTGTAGCGCCGCGCGTCGGCCGGCTTCGCGCCAGCCGCCGCGGCCGTGGCGCAGGCAGGCCTGCTCGGGGAATGCGGCGCTGCCACGGGCCGGATCAGGCCAGCGTCCCCGCCTGGCGCTCGATCAGTGCCTTGCGCGTCGCCGGGCGCTCGAGCTGCGCCAGCCACCACTGCAGCGCGCGCCCGAGGCCGGCCTGGCCGTGCTCGGCCCGCCAGGCATAGTGCAGCATCGCCGGGCGCTCGCCGCGCGCGGTCGCGCGCCGGACCAGGCGACCGGACTGCAGGTGCGGCCGCGCCCAGGGCTCGGGCAGGTAGCCGCATCCGAGCCCGCGCAACAGCGCCTCGAGCTTGGCGCGCATCGTCGGCACCGTCAGCACGTCCTGCCCGGGCAGCAGGTTGACGCTGATGCGGTGCAGTCGCTGCGCGGTGTCGGCGACCGCCACCGCGCGGTGGTGCACCAGCTCGGCGTCGGCCAGCGTCTCGTCGTCGTCGCGGTCGTCGTCGCGGCCGCCGCGCGCCAGCGGGTGGTGCGGCGCGACGCAGAAGACGAAGCGCATGCGCCCCAGCGGCCGCAGCTCGATGCCCGCGACCTGCGCGAAATCGGCGCCGACGCCGATCGCCAGGTCGACCTGCCCCGACACCAGCGCCTCCCAGGTGCCGGCGAGCACGTCGCTGCGCAGCCGCAGACGCGTCGCCGGGCCATTGCCGCTGCCCCCGGCGGTGGCAGCGTCGACGCCGCAGACGCCGCAGAAGGCTTCGACGAGCTCGAAGACCGTCGTCTGCGAGACGATGTCCTCGACGCTGATCGCCAGCTCGGTCTCCCAGCCGCTGGCCACGCGCCGCACGCGGTTGGCCACCGCGTCCATCTCCTGCAGCAGCCGCCGGCCCTCGACCAGCAACTCCTGGCCGGCGGCGGTCAGCCGCGCCTGGCGCGAGCTGCGGTCGAACAGCAGCACGTCCAGGGCGTCCTCGAGCTGGCGTACCGCGTAGGTCAGCGCCGACGGCACCTTGCCGGCCTCGCGCGCGGCGGCGGCGAAGCTGCCGGTGCGGGCGATGGCGTCGATCATCGCCAGCGCCTCGGGGGTCAGGACGTTGCGGCGCTGGGGCATGCGGCGATTGTCGCGCGCCGCCGCCGGTCGTTCGAAAGGCTTGAACGGCCTCGTCAAGCGCGGGTGCCCGATCGCGCCGCGCGCCGGGCCCAACATCTCTCCATCGTCAACCCGCCACCAACGGATCCAAGCGATGATCACCCTGCGCAAGTCCGCCGACCGCGGCCACGCCGACCACGGCTGGCTCGACAGCTACCACAGCTTCTCGTTCGCCGACTACCACGACCCGCGCCACATGGGCGTGGGCAACCTGCGCGTGATCAACGAGGACCGCATCGCGCCCGGCACCGGATTCGGCACCCACGGCCACCGCGACATGGAAATCGTCAGCTATGTCCTCAGCGGCGAGCTGGCGCACCAGGACAGCATGGGCAACGGCGCTCCCGGCGGCGCGCACGCGGGCGTCATCCGCCCCGGCGACGTGCAGCGCATGAGCGCCGGCCGCGGCGTGAGGCACAGCGAGTTCAACCACTCCCAGGAGCAGCCGACGCATTTCCTGCAGATCTGGATCCTGCCGCGCACGACCGGTATCGATCCGGGCTACGAGCAGAAGCACTTCGACGCCGATGCCAGGCGCGGCCGGCTGGCGCTGATCGCGTCGCCGGATGGCCGCGACGGCTCGGTGACGATCCACGCCGACGCGTCGATCCGCGCCGGGCTGTTCGACGGCGACGAATCGGCCGAGCTGCCGATCGCGCCAGGCCGGCTGGCCTACGTCCACGTCGCGCGCGGCAGCGTGCAGGCCAACGGCCAGCGCCTGGACGCCGGCGACGCGCTGACGCTGGCCGACGAGCGCGCGCTGCGGCTGCGCGCCGGCCGCGACGCCGAGGTGCTGGTCTTCGACCTCGCGCCCTGACCCGCGCCCCTGTTCCCCTTTCCACCCCACCGCTTCCCAGGAGCCACCATGCCCAAGGTCCTCGTCCTCTACTACTCCAGCTACGGCCACCTCGAGACCATGGCCCAGGCCGTCGCCGAAGGCGCGCGCGCGGGCGGCGCCCGCGTCGACGTCAAGCGCGTGCCCGAGACCGCACCCGAGGCCGTCGCCAAGGCTGCGCACTTCAAGCTCGACCAGGCCGCGCCGGTGGCGCGCGTCGACGAGCTCGCCGACTACGACGCCATCGTCATCGGCGCGCCGACGCGCTTCGGCCGCATGCCGTCGCAGATGGCGGCCTTCCTCGACCAGGCCGGCGGGCTGTGGGCCAAGGGAGCGCTGAACGGCAAGGTCGGCGGCGCCTTCACCTCGACCGCGACCCAGCATGGCGGGCAGGAGGTGACGCTGTTCTCGATCATCACCAACCTGCTCCACTTCGGCATGGTCATCGTCGGCCTGCCGTACAGCCACCAGGGCCAGATGACGCTGGACGAGATCGTCGGCGGCAGCCCCTACGGCGCGACGACGATCGCCGGCGGCCAGGGCCAGCGCCAGCCCAGCGCGATCGACCTGGAAGGCGCGCGCCACCAGGGCCGCCTGATCGCCGAGACCGCGGGCAAGCTCTTCGGCTGAGCGGCTTCCGCCCCGTCGGGCGGCGTGGACGCGCGCCGGGGCCGGCGGCCCGGATCGTCCCTCGCGCGGTTCAGCCGCGCGACGGGGCGACCAGCGCATCGCGCCGCGCCAGGGCCGGAAACAGGCGCTGCCACAGCGCGACCACGAGCAGCGTCCCGGCCCCTCCCGCCAGCACCGAGCCGACGGCGCCGATGCCGGCGGCCATCGCGCCGGCGCGAAACTCGCCGAGCTGGTTCGACGCCCCGATGAATAGCGCGTTGACCGCGCTGACGCGGCCGCGCATCGCGTCCGGCGTCTCGAGCTGCACCAGCGTCTGCCGCACGACGACGCTGACCATGTCGGCCGCCCCGGCGACCGCCAGCGCCAGCAGTGACAGCCAGAGTGCGGTCGAGACGCCGAACACCAGCGTCGCCGCACCGTACACGGCGACCGCCGCCAGCAGCCGCGGACCGGCGCGGCGGTCGATGGGGCGTCGCGCCAGCACCAGCGACATCGCCAGCGCACCGACCGCCGGCGCCGCGCGCAGCAGCCCCAGGCCCCAGGGTCCGGTGTGCAGCACGTCGCGCGCGTAGATCGGCAGCAGCGCCGTGGCGCCGCCGATCAGCACCGCGAACAGGTCCAGCGAGATCGCGCCCAGCAGCACCGTCTGGTGGCGCAGGAAGCGCACCCCGGCCAGCAAGGTGGCCAGCGTCACCGGCGCGCGCGGCGGCGGCGCGTGCTCGTAGCGGATCGCCAGCGTCAGCGCGGCCGCGAGCGCGAACAGCGCTGTGCACAGCGCATAGACGGTGGCGGCACCCAGGCCGTAGAGCAGGCCGCCGACCGCCGGCCCGGCGACGATCGCGATCTGCAGCCCGCCGGAGCTGAACGCGAGCGCGCGCGGCAACACCACGGCGGGCACCAGCAGCGGCGTCAGCGCCTGCGTGGCCGGGAGCTGGAAGGCGCGCACCGCCCCGAGCAGCACGGCCAGCGCCAGCAGCAGCGCGCGCGAGGCCCAGCCGCCGGCGCTGGCGGCGCACAGGATGGCCGCCGCCGCGCCCAGCACCGCCATGCAGGCGGCGGCGATGCGCGCGCGATGCCAGCGGTCGATCAGCTGCCCGGCCGGCAGCGCCAGCAGCGCCGCCGGGGCAAATTGCAGCAACCCGACCAGGCCCAGGTCCCAGGCCGACCCGGTCAGCGCGTAGAGCTGCCAGCTCAACGCCACCATGAGCATCTGCGCCGCGCCGACGCCGGCCAGCCGCGACCACCACAGCCGCATGAAGCCGGTGTGGGCGCGCAGCGGGGCGCCGGCGGCGATCGGGGGAGCAGGGTGCGGGGCGGACATCGGCGGCGCGGATTGTCGCCGCCGCCTTATGCTCGGCGTCGTCGCGCCAGCGTGCATCGCGGGGCCGAGGCGTCGGCGCGGTGGACAAGTCGGTGCCGGCCGCACCGCAACCGGGTTTTACGAGGACGAACTGCCGATGGCCTTGACCGTTTCGCTTTGGGTGCTCAGCGTGCTGCTGATCGTGATCGGGATCGCGGGCGCGGTGCTGCCGGCGCTGCCGGGCACCGTCTTCGTGCTCGCGGGGATCGTGCTCGGCGCGTGGATCGACGACTTCACGCGAGTCGGCACGACCACGTTGGTGGTGGTCACGGTGATCGCCGTGCTGGCGTGGGTGCTCGACTATGTCGCCGGGTTGCTCGGGGCGCAGCGCGCAGGCGCCAGCCGCGAGGCGCTGATCGGGGCCGCGCTGGGCACCGTGGCCGGCATCTTCATGGGGCTGGTGGGGGTGCTGTTCATGCCCTTCGTCGGCGCGGTCGCGGGCGAATACCTCGCGCGTCGCGACCACGGCGGCGCGATGCGCGTGGGCACCGCGACCTGGATCGGGATGATCGTCGGCATGGTCGCCAAGGTGGTGCTGGCCTTCGTGATGGTCGGCGTCTTCGTCGTCGCGCTGGTGTTCTGAGCGCCGGTCGCGACGACCAGGCGGCGCTCAGGCCCCCGCCAGCCAGCCCACGTATTCATGCAGCATGCGCCGGGTGTCGAACAGCCCGCTCGCGGTGGGCAGGAAGTCGCCTGCCTGCCACGGCCCCGGCGCCGCCAGCCCGACCGGCGCCGGGACGATCTCCAGCGGCACGCCGGCGCGCCGCGCGCCGAGCTCGAAGGCACGCAGCGCGCGCCGCTGGTGGTAGTCGTGCGTCACCAGGATCACCTTCGTGATGCCGTCGGCAGCCAGCATCGGCACCGTCAGCAGTCCGTTCTCGACCGTATCGCGCGAGCGGCCTTCGGCCCAGCGCAGCGGCAGCCGGAATTCGCGCTCGGCGATGCGGGTGGCGACCTCGGCCTCGCTGGCGACCGGCCCGTGGCGCGCGCGGTCGCCGTGGCCGACGCCGCCGCTGTAGACCACCGGCAGCCCGGTCTCGCGCGCCAGCCACATCCCGTAGCGCAGGCGTTCGATCGAGGTCGAGCTCAAGCTGGTCATGCCGTACTCGGGGGCCAGCTCGCGCAGCCCGCCGCCGACGACGACGATCGCGGTCGTCGGCTTGCGGCGCGCGCGACGTGCGTCGGCGGCCTCGCGCGCCAGCGCCTCGACGGCCGGGGCCGCCAGGGCCGGCGGGACCGGGTGCACGCTGGCGCGCATCGCGCGCCCGGCGGCCTCGGTGGCGCTCAGCCACAGCCCGGTGCAGGCGAGCAGCACCAGCGACCAGCCCAGCACGCGTCGCCGCGGCAGCAGCCAGGCCGCGACCAGGACGAGCGCGATCAGCGGCAGCGGCGGCAGCAGCAGCGCGTCGGCGAGCGGCTTCAGGCCCTCGAGCCCGAGCGAGGCGACGATATCGTTCATGCGTGTTGATGCTTCCGCTCGGCGCGGCCGCGAGGTTGTCGGCGGTGGGGTGGGCGAGCCGGGCATCCTGCGCCGCTGTCGCGGACTCGGCACGGCCTCGATAATGAAGGCCCGAGTGTAAGAAGGCCCGTGCATGACGAACCAGCTGGCGACCGAGACGATCACCCTGGCCGGTGGCTGCTTCTGGTGCCTGGAGGCGGTCTACGAGCGCGTCGACGGTGTCGTCGCGGTCGAGTCCGGCTACAGCAACGGCCACGTCGAGCGCCCGACCTACGAGCAGGTCTGCGGCGGCCGGACCGGCCATGCCGAGGCGGTTCGCGTCGTGTTCGACCCGGCGCGCATCGCGCTGCAAGACCTGCTGGAGATCTTCTTCGCGATCCACGACCCGACCACGCGCGACCGCCAGGGGCACGATCTCGGCCCGCAGTATCGCTCGGCGATCTTCTGGCACGACGAGCTTCAGCGCGGCGTGATCGACGCCGTGATGGCCGAGGTCGACGCCGCCACCGGCGGGCGCGTCGTCACGCAGGTCGAACCGGTGCGCAACTACTGGCGCGCCGAGGACTTCCACCAGCGCTATTTCGACCGCAACCCGCACCAGGGCTATTGCGCCGCGGTGGTCGCCCCCAAAGTCGAGAAATTCCGCCGCACCTTCAGGCAGCGCGTGCGCGCGGACTGACCGGCTGCGGCCGCACCGAGGTCAGCCCGGAGCTACCGCCGGTGCCGCACGTGGCGGCGCCGTCCCCGCCGACGCTCAGGGCGCCAGCCGCTCGCGCACCCAACCCGCCGGGCCGGCGGCCTCGCCGTCGGCCGGATGCCGGTAGCGCAGCCGGTCGTGCAGCCGGCTCTTGCGCCCTTGCCAGAATTCCCAGCGATCGGGCACGAGCCGGAATCCGCCCCAGTGCGGCGGCCGCGGCGGGTCGAGCACGAAGCGCGCCGAGGCCTTGGCGGCGTTGGCCACCAGCACCGCGCGCGAGGCGATGACCTGGCTTTGCGGCGATGCCCAGGCGCCCAGGCGGGAGTCCAGCGGGCGGCTGGCGAAATAGGCGTCGGATTCCGCCTCGCTGGTGCGCTCGACGCGCCCCTCGATGCGCACGACGCGCTCGAGCTCGACCCAGTGGAACTGCAGCGCGGCGAAGGGATGCGCGGCCAGCTCGCGGCCCTTGCGGCTGTCGTAGTTCGTGTACCAGACCAGGCCGCGCTCGTCGATGCCCTTGACCAGCACGACGCGCGTCGACGGCCGCCCGTCGGCGCCGACCGTGGCCAGCGTCATCGCGGTCGGCTCGGGCAGTTGGCCTTCGATTGCCTGCCGCATCCAATGCTGGAACTGGCGCAAAGGGTCGGGGTCGGCGGCACGCTCGTCCAGGGCGTCGCGTTCGTAGCTCTTGCGCAGGGCAGCCAGATCCATGCGCGCAGTATAGGAAGCCTGCGTCCCGCACTCGTCGGGCTGGCACCGCGGCGAAGCCCGACAGACTAGGGGGCGGATCATCCCTTACGGACAAGACCGTAAGTGAAGCCCCCCTTGGCCTTTGGCCGCGACCTTGGCCATGCTGTAGCCCTGCCTCGGCACCGACTTGGCGCGCTCGCCGACCCGCGCGCGACGTCGCAGGCCAGCAGGCGCGGCCAACCGAAACCGAGGGAAGGAAGACCGAACGATGAGCGCGCGCACGGCGATCGTCGTGCTGGCCACGGACAGGGCCGGCGGCGCCGCGTGCAGCGCGATCCTGGAGCAGCCGCTGCGGCGATCGACCGTGTTCGGGACGACACTGCGCCACGCGTTGGCGACCGAATCGCCGCTGGTCGTCGTGACGACCGCGTCGCTGGCCGGCAGGGCGTCGCGCTGGGTCGCGACACGCGACATCGTCGTGCTCGAGCCCGCCGAGCTGGCGCGCGGGCGTGGTCGTGCGCTGGCGGCCGGCGTGGCCGCGCGCGCGGATGCCGACGGCTGGGTCGTGCTGCCGGCCGAGTGCCCGCTGGTGCGCCCGGCCACGCTGCGCGCGGTCGGCGGCGCGCTGGCCAACCACGCGGTGGCGTATGCGCAGCACGACGGGCAGCGCGGCGAGCCGACCGCGTATGCAGCCGAGCTGTTCTCCGAGCTGATGCGGCTCGACGGCGACGCTGCGCCGCGCCGGCTCGCGGCACGCTACCCGGCGGCGGCGGTCGAGGTCGACGATCCCGGCGTGCTGATCGATGCGAGCTCGGACGAGGGCATGACGCGGGCGCGTGCCGCGCTGGCCGACGCGGCCTGAGAGCCTGTGAAGATGTGGATCGCACCCGCGATTCGTATCTTCGCAGGCTCTGAGCCGCTGTCAGAGCTCGATTCCGACCGCGAGCCACGGTCTCAAGCGTTCGGTGCACCGTGCAGCCCGGCACGCTCGGCCAGCGCGAGCAGGCGCTCGATCTCGCGGTCACGGATGCCGCGCGTGCGCAGCGCCTCGGCGGTGTGCGCCAGGTAGTCCAAGGTCGTTCCGTAGCGGCCGCGCGCGTGGCGCAGGATGTCGAGCATCGCGGCGTCGGGCAGCCTCGGCGCGCAGGACGGATGGCGACGTGCGAGCGTGAACGCGAGAGCCAGCCGCACGCCGTGCGGCGTGCGGCAAGGCAGCCAGCGCGGGCAGTAGATGCCGGCGATCGGCATCTCGCGCGCCCACAGGCGCTGCAGTTCTTCGGCTGCGGATGCGCGGTCCAGCCGGAAGATCTCGCCGCGGCAGGCCCCGCCGGGCAGCAGCGCGAAGACGAGACCCGGCCGGTCGGGCGTTCCGCGGTTGACGACCGAACGCAGCCGCAGCGCGCGGTGCCAGCCGTGGATGCGTGCGGCGTGGCGCTCGCGTACGTGGAATTCTGGGCGCCAGATCAGCGACGCGTAGCCGAAGACCCAGACCTCGCCGTCGTGGCCGGGCATCCCCTGCAGGCGCCGCAACATCGCGTCGGGGCCGTGTTCGTCGGCGGGCGGCGTGGCGCGCAGGGTGGGCAGGTTGGGCGCACCGGCCGCTGGCCGGGGCGGTCGGTATCGGCGATGTTGGCTCATGGGTCGGCTCGGTTCACGCACCCCAAGCGTAGCGGGCGTCGACGCCGCAACAGCGGCGGGGCGACGCCCGCCCACACGGGGCCGCGGCGGCCGGGGCATGACGGGCCGCCGCAGCGAGGCCCGCAGGGCTTGCCTATCATCCCGCCATGGCGGTCCCCGTGAACCCTGCGGCGCGCGCGGCCCCGGCGGCCAGGCGCACGAGCCGGGCGACGCCGGCTGGCGCGCGCGTGGGGCCGCTCGCGTGGCTGCTCGGCTGGTGGCGGGTGCTGCGGCTGGGCATGCTGCTGCTGGCACTGTCGCTGTCGCCGTCGAGCTTCGCGCGCGCGCACCGCGCCGCGCTGGCGCGGCAGCTGACGCAGGATGCGGGGCCGACGCTGCTGTGGTTCACGCTGCTGTCGGCGTTCCTGAGCCTGGTGCTGATCCGCATCGTCATCGTCACCGCGGTCAGCTACGGGCTGACGCAGTACGCGCTCGAGATGGTCGTTCGGGTGCTGGTGCTCGAGCTGATCCCGCTGGCTGCCGCGCTGTTCGTCGCGTTGCGCGTCAGCCTGCCGGCAGGGGCCGAGCTGGTGATGCTGCGCCGGCGCGCCGGGCTGGACGCGGCGGCGATGCACACGCCGGCCGTGCTCGCCGGCGAGCTGTTGCCGCGCGTGCTGGCCGGCATGTTCGCGGTCGTCCTGCTGGCGCTGCTCAGCTGCGCGCTGGCGCTGGTGCTGGCCTACGTCTCGGTGCACGGCTTCACGCCCTGGGCGCTGGCGGGCTACACCCGCACCGTCGGGCAGATCTTCGGCCCGGTCGTGACGCTGATCTTCGTCCTCAAGACGCTGGCCTTCAGCGTGATCGTCGCGCTGATCCCGGTGGCCTCGGCGGTGCACGATGCGCCGCCGGGCAGTTCGCGCACGCGCGTCGAGCTGCGGGCGCTGGTGCGCATGTTCACGCTGCTGCTGCTGATCGAGGCGGCCTCGCTGGTCGGCAACTACTACTAGGCTGGAACCGACGCCGCGCCACCGACAGCCGCCCATGACCTCGCCCTCGACCCCCGATCCACCGTCCCCGGCCGCCGCCGGCGACGCGACGAGGCTGCCCGATCCCGGGCCGCCGCCGCCGGATCTGCCGCCCGGGCTGGCGCTGCGGGCGCTGCTGTTGACGGCGCTGCTGGGCGCGCTGCTCGTCGGTGCGGTCGTCTACCTGCTCTACGCGCGTGGCGCCTTCGAGCAGACGCAGCCGCTGGTGCTGGTGGCCGAGGACTCCGAGGGCGTGCGCGTCGGCATGGACCTGAGCTTCGCGGGGTTTCCGGTCGGGCGCGTGCGCCGCATCACGCTGGGCGAGGACGGCAGCGCGCGCATCCACATCGACGTGCCGGTCGAGGATGCGCGCTGGCTGCGCGAATCGAGCATCTTCGTGCTCTCGCGCGGGCTGGTCGGCGGCACCTCGCTGCGCGCGTACAGCGGCGTGCTCGACGACCCGCCGCTGCCCCCCGGCGCCGAGCGCCGCGTGCTGGCCGGCGATGCGACGAGCGAGCTGCCGCAGCTCGTCGCCAGCGCGCGCGAGCTGCTCGACCAGCTCGGCGCGCTGACGCGGCCCGATGCCGACCTCGCGCTCGCGCTGGCCGAACTGCGGCGCTTCGCCGGACGGCTCAACGGGCCGGGCGGGGCGGTCGGCGCGGCGCTGGGCGACGAGGCCGGTGCCCAGCGCCTGGCCGCAGGGGTCGAGGGCACGATCGCGCGCGCCGAGGCGCTGCTGGCGCGGATGGACGGCGTCGTCGCGCGCACCGACGCGCGCGTGCTGGGACCGGATGGCGTGCTGCGCGACGTGCAAGGCGGTGTCGCCGACCTGCGCGCGCTGCTGGCCGATACGCGCGGCAGCGTCGAGCGGCTGGACGGCCTGCTCGACGAGCTGCGCGGCATCGCCGGTGACGTCCGCGGCGCGACGGGCGACCTGGACCTGCTGCGCGCCGAGGTCGAGTCCAGCCTGCGGCGGATCGACCACCTGATCGCCGAGGTCAACCGCCGCTGGCCGTTCGCGCGCGAGACGGAGCTGAAGCTGCCATGAGGAAACGGACCGGCTCGAGGTTCGGTTTGTCGGCGCTGGCGCTGCTGGCCGGATGCGCCGGCACCCCGCCGCCGGACTGGGCGCTGGAGGCGCACGGTGCGATGGCGCGCACGCTCGACGCGGCGCTGCAGGGCGACGCGCGGGTCGAGGCGGCCGAGTTCGAGCGCGCGCGGGCCCAGCTGTCGCGCACCGGCCGGCCCGGGCTGCTCGCGCGTGCCGAGCTGATGCGCTGCGCGGCGCACGTGGCGCGTCTCGACCTGGGACCCTGCCCGGGGTTCGAGTCGCTGCGGATCGACGCCGACGCGGCCGACCGCGCCTACGCGGACCATCTGCTCGGGCGCGCGGACGCGGCCGCGGTGGCTCTGCTGCCGGCGCACCACCAGGCGGTGCAGCGCCGCGGCGAGGCGGCGCTGGCGGGTGTGGACGATCCGCTGGCGCGCCTGGTGGCCGCGGCGACGCTGCTGCAACAGGGGCGCGCCGGGCCGGGGACGGTGGCGCTGGCGGTCGAGACCGCCAGCGAGCGCGGCTGGCGGCGCGCGCTGCTGGCATGGCTGGGCGTGCAGCGACGCATGGCCGAGCAGCGCGGCGACGCGGCCGAGGCGGCGCGCGTCCAGCGCCGCCTCGATGCGGCGACAGCCGCACCACGCCGGGCCGGCGGCTGAGCGCAGCGCACCGGTGCGCGGCGTCTCAGCGCAGCGCGACCGTCTGGTCCTCGGCGCGCTGGATCAGCTCGACCTTGTAGCCGTCGGGGTCGGTGACGAAGGCGATCACGGTCGTGCCGCCCTTGACCGGGCCGGGCTCGCGCGTGACCTGGCCGCCGGCAGCACGGATCCTGTCGCAGGCCGCGTAGGCATCGGGCACGCCGATCGCGATGTGGCCGTAGGCGCCGCCCATCTCGTAGGACGAGACGCCGTGGTTGTAGGTCAGCTCGAGCTCGGCGTGCTCGGGGTTGCGGCCGTAACCGAGGAAGGCCAGCGAGTAGCCCTGCGACGGATTCTCGCTCGTGCGCAACAACGTCATGCCCATGACCCGGGTGTAGAAGTCGATCGACCGCTGCAGGTCGCCGACGCGAAGCATGGTGTGCAGGATTCTCATGCGCGGATCGTAACCGCGGCGACGTGCCCACGAAGTCAGTTCAGGTACATCGACAGCCGCCGACGCGCCCGGTCGACGACCTCGGCGTCGCGGCACAGGCCGAACCACTCGACCATGCGCGCCCGTGCGGCCTCGCGCGGCTCGCCCTTGTCGCGCAGCACGACCTCGAGCAGTTCGTCGAAGGCGGCGGCGAAGTCGCCGCGGTGCGCGAGCAGTGCGGCGAGGTCGAAGCGCGCGGCATGATCGCGCGCGTCGGCGGCCAGCCGCGCGCGCAGCGCCGCCTCGTCGCCCTGCGGGCGCTGTGCGGCCAGGTCGAGCCGCGCCAGCAGCGCGCGCTGCGCGTCGTCGCGCAGCGGCTCCGGGATGCGCTCGACCAGCGCGCGGGCCTCGTCGGGCCGGCTCGCCTCCAGGCATTCGGCCAGGGCGGTCAGCAGCTCGGCATCGTCGGGCGCGAGCTCCAGCGCCCGCCGCAGCAGCGGCTCGGCCTCGTCGGGCGCGGCCTGCAGTGCAGCGCGGCGCGCCTGCTCGGCCTCGGTCGGGGGCTGCAGGTGGGCATCGAGGAAGGCGCGCACCTGACCCTCGGGCAGCGCGCCCATGAACTGGTCGACCGGCCTGCCGTCCTTGAACAGGACGACCAGCGGGATGCTGCGCAGGCCCAGCAAGGCGGCGACCTGCGGGTTGGCGTCGGTGTCGAGCTTGGCCAGCACGAAGCGGCCCTCGTACGCGTCGGCGAGCTTCTCCAGCACCGGCTTGAGCGAGCGGCAGGGGCCGCACCAGGTGGCCCAGCAGTCCAGCAGCACCGGCACGTCGAGCGAACGCTGCAGGACGGAGGTCTCGAAGTCGGCGTCGCTGACGTCGATGCTGAAGGCGCTGGCGGGGGTCGGGCTCATGGCGTGGAGGTCCGCGGTACGAAGTTGAACGGCGAATCCTCGCAAGATAGGGCCGCGGCAGGGATTTGCAAGCCTCGGCCGCCACGGCGCAGGCCGCGACGCACCACACGCGCGCCGCAGCCGGACCTCGACTCGCCGCGCCGCGCCGCGCTCAGACCGGCACGGTGTAGTTCAGCGCCAGCCGGCCGCCGTCGACGGTGACGATCTCGCCCGTGACGTAGCTCGCGGCGTCCGACAGCAGCCAGGCGACGACGTCGGCGACCTCGCCCGGCTCGCCCAGCCGCTTCATCGGCGTGCGCCCGAGGATGCGCAGCCGCGCCTCGTCGCTGGTCAGCACGGCCTGGCGCGCGAGCTCGGTGGCGATCGTGCCGGGCGCGACCGCGTTGACGCGGATGCGGTGGTCGGCCAGCGCCAGCGCCATCGCGCGCGTGAGCTGGTTGATCCCGCCCTTGCTCGCGTTGTAGCTGGCGATGGTCGGGATCGCCATCACGCCGTTGACCGAGCTCATCTGCACGATCGCGCCGCCGCCACCTTGCGCGACCATCTGGCGCGCGACCGCCTGCCCGACGAGGAAGGCGCCCTTCAGGTTGACGCCGATGACGGCGTCCCAGTCGGCCTCGGCGACGTCGAGGAAGTCGGCAGCACGGAAGATGCCGGCGTTGCTGACGAGCAGGTCGACGCGGCCGAAGTCGGCGAGCGTGGCCGTCAGCGCGGCATCGACCTCGGCCTTGCGCGAGACGTCGCAGTGGACATACGCGGCGCGTGCGCCGGCGGCCGCGAGCTCGGCCGCGAGCGCGCGCCCGGCGTCGTCGGCGACGTCCCACAGCGCGACATGCGCCCCGTCGGCGGCGAGCCGGCGCACGCAGGCCGCACCGATGCCTTGCGCGGCGCCGGTGACGACGGCCACGCGGCCGTCGTGGCCGAAGCGGATGCGGCGGGTCTCGTCCATCGTCATGCTCCTGCGCCGGCCCCGGCGCCGCGGCGTGCCTGCCGGTCGAGCCAGACCGCGATGCCCTGGGCATCGAGTTCGGCGTCGAGCGCGAGCAACGCGTCGATCTCGTCGCGCGACAGCGTGCAGCCATGCGCGGCCAGGCTCGCGCGGCAGATCGCGAGCATGCCCTCGCGCAGCCGCGCGTGGCGGTCCGGCGCGGCGGCGTGCGCGCGGCCGAGTGCGGCGAAGGACTCGATCAGCCCGATCAGCAGCTCGCCCAGGCGCGCGACATCGGCCGCGCCGTTGCCGATGCGGCCGAAGTGTGTCGGGTACATGCACAACGGCCCAGCCGCCAGCAGCCGGCGCACCGAGGCGACATAGGCCTCGGGGTCGAACTGCACCGGGGTGCAGCTCGGCAGGATCCAGGCCCCGCGCACGGTGTCGAACTCGCGGTAGCTCAGCCCGAAGGTATCGCCGGTGAACCAGCCGCGCGTCGCCTCGTCCCACACGCAATGGTGGTGCAGCGCATGCCCGGGCGTGTCGGCGAAGCGCAGCGAGCGCCCGGCGAGCGCGAGCGTCATGCCGTCCTCGGTCGTTCGGACGCGCTCGGCCTGCACCGGCACGAGCGTCCCGTACGAACGGTCCATCTCGGTCTGGCCGTAGACCGCGAGCGAGCCGGCGTAGAGCTTCGACGGGTCGATCATGTGTGGCGCGCCGCGTGGATGCACCCACATCGTCGCCCGCGGCAGCGCCTGCATCAGCGCGCCGGCACCGCCCGCGTGGTCGAGGTGGACGTGGGTCGGGATCACGGCCCGGACCGCATCGCGCGCGATCCCCAGCGCGTCCAGCAACGCCAGGATGCGCGGCACGCCGGCGTTGGGGCCGGTATCGACGACCGCCGCGCCGCCGTCGCCGACCAGCACGTAGGCGGCGTCGAAGCGCGGGCGGTGAAAGCCGGTGTCGACGGCGAAGACGCCGCCGCCGCAGTCGGTCGCCCAATCGGGCAGCGTCGCGCTCACCGCGCCGCGACAGCCCACAGCCGGCCGATCTCGGCCACCCCGTCGCCGCCCTTGATCGACCGCAGCGTCTTGGCGCCCTGTGCCTTGTGCGCCGGCGACTGCAGCTGCGCCAGCCCGAGGCGAAGCTGCGCGTCCTCGGGCCGCTTGAGGCCGCCCTTGGCGATCCCCTGCTCGATCAGCGCGATGCCGCGCGCGGTCTCGCCGATCGAGACGTGGACATTGCCCAGTTCGACCAGCGCATCGGCATTGCCGGCCGACACCGCGGCGGCGGTGTCGGCCGCCAGGCTGGCGCGGCGCTCGGCGTCGCGCCTGGCGGCCAGGTCGCGCAGTCGCTGGTGCCGGCCGGCCTCGGCGCCGGTGCCGAGCTTGCCCTCGGCAAAGCCCTTGTCGATGATCCGCACGCCCTCGGCCGGCAATCCGGCCTGGATCGCGAGCTGCGCCATCTCGAAGAACTCCTCGGTCGTCTCGAGCGTGCCGGTGGCCAGCCGCAGCCGCATCACGTCCAGCCCGAGCCGAGGCGAGAACCCGCTCTTGCGCGGCAGCCGCGCGAGGTAGGCGGCCCAGTAGTCCTTCTTCGGGTGGTAGGCGACGAGTTTCTCTAGCGTGGCGATATAGCCGGCGCTGTCGTTCAGCCGCTGGCGCGCGTCCGCCAGCCGCAGCAGGTCACCCTCGTCGGGGGCGCGCCGCGCCTTCTCGGCGGCGGCGACGGCGGCGGCGGCGTCGCGCGCGATCGCGGCATAGTCGCCGCTTTGCGACAGCAGGTACTGCTCGAGCTGGCGCATCTGCGGTGTGTCGCGCCCCAGCGAGCGCGCCTTGCCGATCCACTCGCGCGAGCGGCCCCAGTCGCGCAACTGCGAGTAGGAGAACGCGAGCTGCTCGGCGGTCTGCGCCTGCTCGGCGCCGCCGACGCGGCCGAAGACGGCATTGAGGGCCTGCACGGCGGTACCGTGGTCGCCCGCGCGCTGGGCGGCGGCGGCCTTCATGCGGTCGATCGTCAGCTGCTCGGCGGCCGTGCGGTTGCCGACGGCCTCGGCCTTGCGGACCTCGGCCAGCGCCGCGCCGGCCTTGCCGGCCTGCAGCAGCTTGCTGGCCTGCTGCAGCGGCGTGCCGATCTCGGGGCGCAGTCCCTGCGCCTGCACGATCCCGAGGCAGCCGGCGGCGGCGAGGGCGAGGGTGAGCGTGCGCAGGGTCTTGGTCATGGGGTTCGGATCCTTTCGCGGTCGGGGGCGATCGGGGGCGGTCGGGGCGTTGCGCCGGCGGCGCCTGGCCGGCACGACGCCGGCCGGGCCCAGGAGCACAACGGCCCGCGCCGCCGGCCGGTGCACCAGGGGAGAGACCCCGCGCACCGCACCGGGTTCAGTCGAGAAACTGCTCGTTGCCGATCAGCCCGATCTTGGTCACGCCCAGGCGCTGCGCCGAGGCCATGATCATCGCCACGACCTCGTACTCGACCAGCTTGTTCGGCCGCAGGTGCACCTCGGGCTGGTCGGCGCGCTGGGCGACCGCCGACAGGCGCGACTCGAGGTCGCCGCGGCCGGCGACCAGCTCGCCGTTCCAGCCGATCTGGCCGTCGAAGTCGACGTCGATGCGGATGATCTCCGGCGGCACCGGCGGCGTGCTCGCCGGGCCGATCGGCATGTTCATCTTGACCGCGTGCGTCTGCACCGGGATCGTGATGATGAACATGATCAGCAGCACCAGCATCACGTCGATCAGCGGCGTGGTGTTGATATCGACCATCATGTCGTCGTCGCTCGACGACCCGACGTTCATCGCCATCGCGGGGCTCCTCTATCGGGTGACGACACCGGCCGGCGGCTCGGTGATGAAGCCGACCTTGGCGATGCCGGCGCGCTGGCAGGCGACGACGACCCGGCCGACCGACTCGTAGCGCACTTTCAGGTCGCCGCGGATGTGGACCTCGGGCTGCGGCTCCTTGACCGCCTCGATCTTGAGCCGGTCGACCAGGGCCTCGATCGACGGCACGTACTCCAGGCCCCAGAACACGTCGCCGTCGGCGTTGACCGCGATGACGATATTCTCGGGCTTGGTCTCGGTCGGGATGTTGCGCTCCCTGGGCAGCTCCAGCGGCACCGAGGCGGTGACGACCGGGATCGTGATCAGGAAGATGATCAGCAGCACCAGCATCACGTCCACCAGCGGGGTGGTGTTGATGGTGGTGTTGAACTGGTCCTCGTCGCCGTCGGGGGCGCCGACAGTCATCGCCATGGCGACTCCTTGGTGTGCGTTCGGGGACGTGCGGCGTGCCGCGCGTGCTCAGCCGCTCAGCGCTTGCCGGCCAGCAGGACGTTGTGGACGTCGGAGCCGAAGGTGCGCACCTTCTCCATCGCCAGCTTGTTGCGGCGCACGAGCCAGTTGTAGCCCATCACCGCGGGCACCGCGACCGCCAGGCCGATCGCCGTCATGATCAGCGCCTCGCCGACCGGCCCGGCGACCTTGTCGATCGACGCCTGGCCCGACACGCCGATCGCGACCAGCGCGTGGTAGATGCCCCAGACGGTGCCGAACAGGCCGACGAAGGGCGCGGTGGAGCCGACCGTGGCGAGGAAGGCCAGCCCGTTCTGCAGCCGGCTGCCGATGCTGTCGATCGCGCGCTGCACCGACATCGAGACCCAGGTGTGCAGGTCGATCTGCTCGACCAGCGTGCCCTCGTGGTGTTCGCTCGCGTTGACGCCGGTCTCGGCGATGTAGCGGAAGGCGCTGCCCTCCTTGAGCGCGGCGATGCCCGACTTGACCGAGCCGGTGGTCCAGAAGTCCTTCGCCGCCGCGTCGCCGCTCTTCATCAACTGGCGCTGCTCCCACAGCTTGACGAAGATGATGTACCAGCTGCCCATCGACATGATCAGCAGGATGATCAGCGTCGCCTTGGCGACCATGTCGCCCTGCTCCCACAGCGCCTTCAGGCCGTAGGGGTTGTCGACCGCGACCTTCTCGACCAGCGGCGAGAGCTCGGGCGGGGCGGGGGGCTCGGCCGCAGGTGCGGCAGGGGGCTCGGCCGGTGCGGCGGGCACCGTCGATGCCGCGTCGGCGGCTGCAGGGGCCACCGGCGCGGCGGCGGGCTCGGCCGGCGCGGTCTGCGCCGTGACGGCAGCCGGCAGCAGCAGGGAGGCGATCAGGGTGGCGCCCAGGGCGGTGCGCAGCATGCGGGTCAGGGACATGGGGGTTGGCTCCGGGGAGGGGGCGTCGCGGGTGGCGGCGCGCGTCGTTCGCAGGGGTGTTGCGGTTCGAAGGGGATGAGCGGCCGCCGGACGTCGTGCGCGGCGGTCGACTCGGGGCTGGGCTACTGGATCTTCCAGACGTACTCGACCTCGAAGGTGCCGCCGGTCGGGCGGCCCTGGGCGTCGACGCCGGGACGGAACGTGCACTCGCTGAGCTTGTCCAGCGCGACGCGGTCCAGCGCGCGGTGCTCGCGCGAGCTGCCCGAGCGGCCGATCACCTCGGCGTTGGCGAGCTTGCCGTCGGCGCCGACGGTGAAGCGGATCCGCGTCGTCCCGGTGGCCTCGGCGCGCAGCGCCGCGGACGGGTAGTCGGCCGCCGTCGGCGCGCAGGCGGCGACGTTGGCGATCGCCGGCCGCGCGACGCGCACCGGCGGGGCCGGCGGGGCCGGCGGAGCCTCGGGCGCGGGCGGCGGTGCGATCGACACCGGCGGTGCGGGCGGCGGCACGTCGCGCGTGACCGTGATCGCCGGCGCCGGCGGCGGGTTGCGCACGACGATCTCCGGCGGCGGCACGAACGAAGGCGGCGGCGGCGCGAATTTCGGCGGCGGCGGCAGGTTCTCGGGCGGCGGCGGAGGCGGCGGCTTGACCTCCTCGATGATCTTGGTCTCGATCGGCGCCTTGATGACCTCGACGACCTTGCGTGCCAGGCCGCTGACCAGCGCCCAGCCGATCAGCAGGTGCATCAGCACGACGATTCCGAAGCCGATCGCGTGTTTGCCCGGCCTGCCTTGTTGTTCGGCGTAGTTCAAATCCTCACCTCCAGACGCCACCGAGCGCACGGCCCGCATGCGATCGCGGGACCTTGCGGGCCGGCGGATTCCGTCTGATGGCAGTCCCCGAGGGCTGCCGCGAAAGGCGGCGATGATAGCTCCTGTGGCGGCCCCGCCGGACCGGGGCATCACCCGCCAGCGGGGGCGGAAAACCCCAACACGCGGCGCCGGGGGGCGATCCTCAGCGCAATTGCTCGAGCAGGCGCTGCAGCGTCAGCGTGAACGGCTGCGCCAGCAGCGGCAGCGTCGCGAGCATGCCCAGCAACCCGATGCCCAGCGTGACCGGGAAGCCGATCGCGAAGATGTTGATCTGCGGCGCCACGCGCGAGACCAGGCCCAACACCAGGTTGACGAACAGCAGCATCGTCAGCACCGGCAACGCCACCCACAGCCCGACCTGGAACAGCTCGGCGCCCCACTGGTGCGGTAGCGTCTGGCGCAGGAAGTCGAACGGCTGCGGGCCCGCCGGGAAGGCCTCGAAGCTTTGCACCAGCGCGGCGATGACGAGCAGGTGGCCGTCGACGACGACGAACAGCCACGCCACCATGGTCCCGTACAGGCGACCGGTCGCGGTGCCGGCGGCGGCGGAGACGGGGTCGAAGAAGCCGGCGAAGTTCAGCCCCATCTGCAGGCCGACGAACTCGCCGGCGTATTCCACAGCGGCGAAGACGACGCGCACCGCGAAGCCGATCGCCAGCCCGACGAGCACCTGCTGCGCGACCAGCGCGAAGGCCACCGGTGTGTCCAGCGCGACCACCGGCATCGGCGGCAGTGCCGGCTGCGCCGCCAGGGCGACGAAGCCTGCCAGCGCGATGCGCACGCGCATCGGGACCGTGCGGGTGCCCAGCACCGGCAGCGCCGACAGCAGCGCGAGCAGGCGCAGGAAGGGCCACAGCAGCGGCACGGTCCACGCCAGCAGCTGCGCTTCGGTGACGGAAACCACGGCAGGCGACCGAGGCAATCGGCGCGGCAGGGCAGCGGGCGCGAGTGCAGGGTGCTAGCCGACCGCGCCCGGGATCGACATCAGCGACTCGCGCACGAACTCGACCAGTGTGCTGAGCATCCACGGCCCCGCCACGGCGAGTACAGCGATCGCCCCGACGATCTTGGGGACGAAGCTCAGCGTCGCCTCGTTGAGCTGGGTCGCGGCCTGGAAAACGCTGACGACCAGGCCGATCACCAGCACCGTCACGAGCACCGGGGCGGACACGAGGAGCAGAAGCATCAGCGCCTGCTGGCCGGTGGTGAAGATCTGTTCGGCATCCATCGTCGAGTTTTCCGATCGTGCGGTGCGGATCAGCCGCCGAAGGACGCCGCCAGCGATCCCATCAGCAGGTTCCAACCGTCGGCGAGCACGAACAGCATCAGCTTGAACGGCAGCGCCACCAGCACCGGCGACAGCATCATCATCCCCAGGCTCATCAGCACGCTGGCGACGACGAGGTCGATGATCAGGAACGGCACGAAGACCAGGAAGCCGATCTGGAACGCGCTCTTGAGCTCGCTGGTCACGAACGCCGGCACCAGCACCCGCATCGGGACCTCGGCGCCGGGCGTGCCCTCGGGCAGTCGAGCCATGCGCGAGAACAGCTCGACATCGGCCTGCCGGGTCTGGCGCAGCATGAAGTCGCGCATCGGTCCCTCGCCGCGCGCCAGCGCCTCCTGGAAGCCGATCTCGTTGGCCGCCAGCGGCGCGTAGGCCTGCTCGTAGACGCGGTCCAGCGTCGGCGACATGACGAAGAAGGTCAGGAACAGGCTCAGCCCGATGACGACCTGGTTCGGCGGCGCGGTCGGCGTGCCCAGCGCCTGGCGCAGCAGCGACAGCACGATGACGATGCGGGTGAATCCCGTCATCAGCAGCAGCAGCGCCGGCAGGAAGGACAGGGCGGTGAAGACCAGCAGGGTCTGGATCGGCACCGAGTAGCTCGTGCCGGCGGCGGTCTCGGCGACGACCAGGGGCAGGCTGCTGCCGCCCGACTGGGCCCAGGCATTGCCGCCAGCGGCGAGCAACGCCAGTAAGGCCAGCACCCGCCGGGCTGCAGCGCCGCGACGCAGGGGTTCTGCCGGCAGCGTGCGTGCCGACCGGCTCCACGTCGCTTCAGCGGGCATGCGTGCCCCCGCCTCCGTCGCGAAGCCGGCCGAGGACCTGCGCGAAACCGCTGCCGGCCCCGGCCGGCGCGGCCGTTGCCGAGCCGGGCTGCGGCCGCATCGTGTGCAGGGTGCGGATCTGCTGGGGCGTGACCCCGAGAACGAGCCAGGTTCGGTCGTCGCCGCTGCCGATCTCGATCGTGACGACACGTTGAGATGCCGACAACGGCAGCTGGCCCACGGTGCGCAGACCCGACGCGGCCATCGTGCCACCGACCGGGCTGCGCCGCAGCAACCACAGCGCGACGGGGATCAGTGCGACGATGGCCACGAACCACAGCACCGGTACCCAGGGTGTTTCGGTCATCACGGTCCTTGCCCTCGTCGCGTGCGACGCCGCCTCAGGTCTTGGCCAGACGGCGCATGCGCTCGCTGGGGGTGACGATGTCGGTCAAGCGGATGCCGAACTTGTCGTTGACGACGACGACCTCGCCCTGCGCGATCAGGAAACCGTTGACGAGCACGTCCATCGGTTCTCCGGCCAGCGTGTCGAGCTCGATCACCGAGCCCTGCGCGAGCTGCAGGATATTCTTGATCGGGATACGGGTGCGGCCCAGCTCGACCGTGAGCTGGACCGGGATGTCCAGGATCATCTGGATGTCGTTGCCACCGTTGCCCGCGCCGGTCGGGGCCAGCTGGGCGAACGACGCAGGTGCGACGGTCTCGACCGGCGGCCCGAAGGCCGGCGCCGGGCCGCGGCCTGCGGACGGTCCGCTCGTGTCGTCGACGTCCTTCGTCTCCGCCAGGGCGGCTGCCCATTCGGCCGCCATGCGGTCCTCGTCGCTCATGGTGGCCCCGTCCTCGGTTTCAATGCCCATCGCTCTTCTCCGCATGCCAGCCCTGGTGCTGGCCGGTGGTCAGCGTCTGCTCGACCCGGATCGCATAGCGGCCGCTGGAGGTGCCGTACTGGCACTCGAAGACGGGCACGCCGTCGACCTTGGCCTGGATGCGCTGCGGCAGGTCGAGTTCGACGAAGTCGCCGGGCTTGAAGGCGAGCAATTGCTCGACCGTCGCCGGTGCATGCGCCAGTTCGGTGACCAGCTCGACCTCGGCAGACTGGATCTGGCTCTGCAGCAGTTGGACCCAGCGGCGGTCGGGTCCGCCGTGATCGCCCTGCAGGTTCGAGTACAGGATGTCCCGGATCGGCTCCAGGGTCGAATAGGGGATGCACAGGTGCAGCTGGCCGCTGGTCTCGCCCAGCTCGAGCGTGAACGTGCTCGAGACGACGACTTCGGACGGTGTCGCGATGTTCGCGAACAAGGGCTGCATCTCCGAGCGCTGGTACTCCAGCTCGAGTGGATAGATGCTGGACCACGCCCTGCGGTACTCCTCGATGATCGTGGCCACCAACCGCTGGATCACCCGTTGCTCCGTGGGCGAGAAGTCGCGGCCCTCGATCCGGGTGTGGAACTTCCCCGATCCCCCGAACAGACCGTCGATGACCGCGAACACCAGGTTGGGCTCGCACACGATCAGGCCGGATCCGCGCAGAGGCTTGACGGCGACCAGATTGAAGTTGGTCGGCACGACGATCTCGCGCAGGAAGGCACTGAACTTGTGCACCTTGATGCCGCCGGTCACGACCTCGGGCGAGCGGCGGATCAGGTTGAACAGCCCGACGCGGATGTTGCGGGCGAAGCGCTCGTGGATGACCTCGAGCGTGGGCATGCGTCCGCGGACGATGCGTTCCTGGCTCGCCAGGTCGTATCGACGCACGCCACCGGGCTCGACCTCCGGCTCCTCGGGCGCCTGGGACTCCCCGGTGATGCCTTGCAGCAGGGCATCGACCTCGTCCTGCGACAGAATCTGCTGGCTCATGACGCGCGGTGCCGCGAACTCACTGGATGATGAAGGTCGCGAAATGCACCGCCCGCACCGGCAGCGCAGGCTCCGGCTTGCGTGCCGGCGCGCGCCGGCCGCCGTCGGCCGCCGGGTCGACCGACTCGTTCGTCGCCGGCATGCCCAGCGCGCGCCCTGTTTCGACGCGAATCTCCTGCGCCAGACGCCGCTTGCCCTCGCGCTCCATCAGCTCACCCGCGGTCTTGTGGGCCAGCAGCATCAGGATGTTGTTGCGAACCGCGGGCATGAAGGCCTTGATCGCCTCCGCGTGCGCGGCATCGTCGAGCTCGAGCACGACCGCGATCTGTGCGTAGCGGTCGGCCTCGCGGTCGGCAAGATTGATGGTGAAGGCCTCCAGCGGCACGTATGTGGGTGCCTGGGCGGCGGTCATCGGCTCATGCTGAGCGCTGGGGGGAGGCTCGGCCGGGTCGCCCTCCTCGACATCGGTGCGCGACTTCAGCAGCACCAGCGCGGCAACGATCGCGGCCAGCAGGACGAGCGCCGCGGCCGCGATCAGGATCAGCTTCTTCTTGCCCTTGGCTGGCGGGGCGATCCCGGCATCGACGGCGGCGGTGGACATGCGCTCTCCTCGTGGACTCGGCCGCGTCGGTGGCATGCAATGCGGCGCTGCGGTCGACTGCGCGACCGCCGTGGGCCGCGCGTGGCGGGACGGGGCTGTCGCTCATTATTCGGAGGGGGAGGCGCCGCGATGGTGCGAATAGGGCCAGCTTTGCCGACCTGCTGCGGGCCCCGGTTCGCCGATCGTGCCGGCCATGCGCAACGGCTGGTGCCGCCGCGCTCGCGCGAGCCGCGTCACGCGTAGAGGTCGACGAGTCCGCGTGCCGCCGCGGCGCCGGCAGCTATGCGCACCGTGTCGGGTGCGAGTCCGTCGTCCCCGCCGGCGGCGTCGGCGGTGCCGGGCTGCTGGGTGTGCGCCCCGGGGCGGTAACCGCCATCGTGCGTGCCGGCGTCGCGCGCGGCGCCGAAGACCCCGCCACCGGCCAGGGTCATGCCGGAATCCCGAAGCGCGGCGGCCAGCGCCGGCAGTGCCTGTTCCAGCGCGGCACGGGTCGGCGCCTGCTCGGCGACCAGTTCGACGCGCGCCGCGAGATGGCGATCGACCTCGATCCGGACATCCACCGGACCGAGTCCGGCCGGATTGACCTGCATCCGTGCTTCTCGGACGCCTTCGCGCACCAACACCGCGACACGCGCACCGATTGCCGGGGCGAATGCCGGGCTGTGCAGGTCGGGCTCGACTGTGACGGTCGCCATGGCACTGCCCGCAATCTCGACCGTCGGGGCGGTCGAGACACCGGCGGCGCTGGCGAGGAGATCGCCGCGGGCCGCCAGGGCCGAGCCGGCCGCGGAGGCCGACGGTGCGGCCGCGCTGGCAGCGGCGTCGGCCGGCGGCACCGCGGCTGCGGCGTGTGCGGCGACGGCTCGCTGGGCCCGCTCGGCCTGCGGCGCGACATCGGCGCAAAGCGCGTCGGCAGGCGCGGACGCTGCGGCGTCACCGGGATCGATCGACGCGTCCGACGCCGTGACCTTCCCGGTGCGTGCCGCCTCGGCCTGCCCGGTCGCGATCGGGGGGCGATCCAGTCGCCGGGTCGGCCCAGCGGCGGACACGGTGCCGACGGCATCGACGGCGACATCGCCCGTCACCGCGGTCTCGGCCGGTGCGATTGCCCTGCCGCTCGTGGTCGACGCGATCGGAGGCACGACCGCCGAGTCCAGCGGCGCCTCGACGGCATGCCCGCGCGGGCGTGTGGGGCCGAATGTCGGCGTCGTCGTGTCCTCCTGCGGCCGCGTCGTGGCCGGCGAAGCGCCGAGCCTGGCGCTGTCGGGAGCGTCCGACTGCGGCTCGCTCGTCGTGCTTGCGTCGTCCTGCGGCGACTTGACGCGCGGTGCCTGTGGGGCTTGCGGGAGTTTGGCCGAGGCAGGTCCTTGCGGGACTTGCGGTGTCGCGCGATCGAGGAGGTCGCCGAAAGCGTGGTCGGGCGCGCCAGGTGGCCTGGCGAGCGGCCTGTTGCCTGGGCCACCGGAGCGGTCGACGCTGGCGTCGAGGTTGATCGAGGCGGGCAGGGTGTTCATCGAGGTTCCGCTTGTCAGGATCGGGATCGAAAGGGGGCCGGGGCGCGCGGTACGAGATGGCCACGGGCCGGATCGATGCGAGCAGGTCGCGGTCACGCACCGGGCGCGGGGTCGGCGGCGTGTGCGATCGACCCGGCATAGGCGACGCGCGACGCGGCCTCGTCGGTCTCGCGCTGGTCGCGACGCGACAGCTCGGCAGCAAGTGCCCGCAACCTTCGCTCGACGAGCTTGCGCACCATCGCAAGCCGCTGCTCGCACGCACGCCAGTGCGCACGGGCACGGTCTGCGCGCTCGTCGAGTGACGCCAGATTCGCGCGTTGCTGCTGGCGCGCCTGGTCGATGCGACAGCTGAAGCGGTGCGCCAGCTCCAGTGGGGCCGTGCTGCCGGTGACGCCGGGTCGCGCACCCCAGCGGTCATCGAGCTCTCGCGCGTACTCTGCCAGCACGTCATCCTGCCGCCTTGCGGCCTGGCTGTCGGCTTCGGCGCGCCGCAGTGCGTCCAGCGCCTGGTCGCGCTCGCGCTCGGTCAGCGCGACCAGCGTCCGCAGGGGGCGCAGCGCGGCGGGGAGGCGGGGCAGATCGAGAGTCGGTTGCACGGCGGTGACGAATCGCGGGGCCGGGTTTCGGGTGGCGGTCAAAGGGCCGGTTGGCCCGATGCGGGGCTCATGCGGCCAGTGTCTGGAGCAGGCGGCGCACGCTGTCCGCGGCGGCCGCCCCTTCGCTCATGTCTTGCTGCAGCAGTGCGGCGAGCCGCGGTTGCAGACGCAGGGCGAGGTCGAGTTCGGCGTCGTGACCGGGCGCATAGGCGCCGAGCTGAACCAGGTCGCGTGCCTGGCTCGCGCGCGCCAGAAGCTTGCGAGCGAGTCGCGCGGCGACGACATGCTCGCGCGAGGCGACCGCGGTCATCACGCGCGAGATCGAGCGTTCGACGTCGATCGCCGGGTAGTGCCCGGCTTCGGCGAGTTCGCGCGCGAGCACGACATGGCCGTCCAGGATCCCGCGCGCGGCGTCCGCGATCGGGTCCTGCGGGTCGTCGCCCTCGGTCAGCACGGTGTAGAAAGCGGTGATCGAACCCTGTCCCCTTGTGCCGTTGCCGCTGCGCTCGACCAACGCCGGCAGTCGGGCGAAGACGCTCGGCGGATAGCCCTTGGTGGCTGGTGGCTCGCCGATCGCCAAGGCGATCTCGCGCTGCGCCATCGCGAAGCGCGTCAGACTGTCCATCAGCAGCAGCACGTGTCGCCCGCGATCGCGGAAGTGCTCGGCGATCGCGGTCGCGTAGTAGGCTCCCTGCAGCCGGACCAGCGGCGGCGCGTCGGCCGGTGCGGCGACGACGACGCTGCGCTGGCGGCCTTCCGTACCGAGGATGTCCTCGATGAACTCCTTGACCTCGCGGCCGCGTTCGCCGATCAGGCCGACGACGATGACATCGGCCGCGGTGTAGCGCGCCATCATGCCCAGCAGCACGGACTTGCCGACACCGGTTCCTGCGAACAAGCCCAGGCGCTGGCCACGGCCGACCGTCAGCAAGGTGTCGATGGCGCGCACCCCGGTGTCGAGCGGCTCGCGAACCGGATCGCGGTCCATGGCGTTGATCGGTCGCCTCACCAGGGGCTCTTGGCGCACGTCGGCCATCGCCCCCGGTGGGTCGAGCGGCCGACCGTGGGCGTCGACGACACGGCCGAGCAATCCCTCGCCCATCGGCAGGTGAAGCCCGCGGTCCTCACTGCGACGCCATGGCCGGTTCTCATGGCCGAAGCGCGGCGCGAGCTGGGGGACCGGTCGCGGCACGACGCGCGCGCCGCTGGCCAGCCCGATGATCTCGCCGGTCGGCATCAGGAAGCACCGGTCGCCGTGAAAGCCGACGACCTCGGCCTGCACCGGCTGCGCGTCGGTCCCGATCACGTCGCATACCGACCCGACCGGGAGTCGAAGACCGGTGGCCTCGAGGACGAGTCCGGTCACGCGAACCAGCGTGCCTTCGGTCTGCAGTGGTTGCGGCAGCGACGCGAAGGTCTTCAGGTCGCCGAGAAAGCGTGCCCAGCGGTCGTCACGAACGCCCGCGTCGACGGTCGGCCACTGCCAGTGGGTGGAGGCGGGCGGTTTCATGGGAGGTCCGCAGGGTCGAGCCAGGGCAGCGCCACGCCGAGGGCGGCGGCCGCGAGCGTCCAGCGCGCTTCGATGCGTGCGTCGACTCGGCCGAGGTCGGATTCCACGCGGCAGCCCCCGCGCGAGATGCTCGGGTCGGCGACCACCCGGGTGCCGCGCGCTTCGATCGCCTCGATGTCGCAGGAGGATCCGGCAACGAGCGGCAGATCCTGCGGGTGCAGGTGCAACTCGATGCGACGTGCCGATGCCAGCACCGTGGAGACGGCCTCCGCGGCGACGCGCCCGACCAGCTCGGGCCGACACGCCAGCTCGGTGCGCAAGACCTGGCGCGCGAGCGCCACCGCGGTGTCGACCATCGCTTCGGCGAGCTGGACTTCGAGGGCCTGCAGACCTTCGTCGACGCTTCGCAGCAGGTCCGCGGCGTGCGCCGACACGCGAGCCTCGTGCGCTCTCTTGGCCTCGTCCAGCGCGACCAGACCGTCACGGTAGCCTTCACGATAGCCGGCCGCGCGCGCCTCGACCAGCCGTGCCTCGGCATCGGCGGGCAGGGTCGAGGGATCCGCCCCGGGTGTGGCAGGCCCGGCGCCTGGGGTGTCGCCGACCAGCGATTCGGGTGCCCAGGCGGCGAAGCCTTGGAGCTCCTCGCGCGGGATGAAGCGCGCGTACGGACTGGCCGAACGCGATCCCCCCGGCAGCGGGCCCTCGCGAGCCTTAGACGAACTGCTCGTCACCGCCGCCCCCCAGCGTGATCTGTCCTTCGTCGGCCAGACGGCGGACGACCTTGAGCATCTCCTTCTGCTCGGCCTCGACCTCGGACAGGCGAACCGGTCCGCGCGAGTCGAGGTCCTCGCGCAAGGCCTCGGCGGCACGCGCCGACATGTTCTTCAGAATCCGCTCGCGCAGCTCCGGGCTCGCGCCCTTGAGTGCGATCACCAGCGACTCCGACTGCACCTCGCGCAGCAGGGCCTGCACGGCCTTGTCGTCCAGGCCGGCGAGGTCGTCGAAGGTGAACATGTTGTCCATGATCTGCTGAGCCAGTTCGTGGTCGGCCTCGCGAACGAAGTCCAGCACCGAGGTCTCGGCCGCACCGCCGAGCAGGTTCAGGATCTCGGCGGCGGCCTTGACACCGCCCAGGCGCGACTTGCGCGTGCGCTCGCCGCCGGCCAGCAGCCGGCTGAGCACTTCGTTGAGATCCTTCAGCGCAGCCGGCTGGATGCCGTCGAGCGTGGCCACGCGCACCATGACCTCGTTGCGGTGGCGCTCGCTGAGTAGGCGCAGCACGTCGGCGGCTTGGTCGGCATCCAGATGCACGAGGATCGCCGCGACGATTTGCGGATGCTCGTTGCGCAGCAGCTCCGCCACCGAGGCGGGATCCAGCCACTTCAGGCTCTCGATGCCGCTGTTGTCCTTGCCGGCGAGGATGCGGTCGATGAGCATCGCCGCCTTGTCGTCCCCCAGCGCGCGGCGCAGCACCGAGCGCACGTAGTCGTCGCTGTCGGGCAGCACGACACTGGGGTCGGAGGCCTCGGCCTCGAAGCGCGCCAGGACCGCCTCGCAGCGGTCGCGCGGTACGGCCTTCATGCGCGCGATCGTCTCGCCCAGGCGCTGCACCTCGCGGGGTGTCAGGTGCTTGAAGACCTCGGCCGCCTCCTCCTCGCCGAGCGTCATCAGCAGGATCGCGGCGTCCTCCAGGCCCTTGTCGTCGAGGTTGCTGGCCATGCGTGTGGCGGGCGGCGGATTCGGGGCTGGCGGGCGGGGGAGGATCGCCGCTCAGGCCGCGGCGTTGCCGCTGACCCAGCCGCGCATGATCCCGGCGACCGCGGCCGGGTTCTGGCGCGCCAGGTCGCGCGCGGCCTGGACGCGCAGCTGGGCATCCGACTGCGCCGGCGCCGGGATCGCGACGGGGCCGGTGCTCGCCGGCAGCGCCTGCGGGTCGCCGACGACGGTGTCGACGCGGCTGCCCGGCGGCGGCGGGGCGAGCGCGGCCTTCAGCGCCGGCCGCACGAAGCCCAGCAGCGCCAGCAGCGCCACCAGCGTGAGCGCCACCGGGGCCGCCGCGCCGCGCAGCAGGTCCAGCAGCCAGGGCTGCTGCCACAGCGGCGTCGGCTCGATGTCGGGTACCGGCTCGCTGTGGAAGGGAACGTTGATCACCTGCACCGTGTCACCGCGCGCGGCGTCGAAGCCGATGGCCTGGCGCACGAGCGCGGTCAGCTTGTCGACCTCCTCAGGGGTCAGCGCAACGGTCGATCGCTTGCCGCGGGCGTCCACCGTCGTGCGGTGGTTGACGACGACGGCAGCATCGAGCCGGCGCACGCTGCCGGTGGCCGCACGCGTGACGCGTACGGTGCGGTCGACCTCGAAGCGCGTCTCGGCCTCGCGTCGTCCCCCGGCGGCGGAGGTTGCGCCGCCGGCTGCCTGCAGCGGTGTGGCCGCTCCTTGCAGCGGCGCGTTCGCCGGGACCGCGGGCTGATTGGTCGCGGCGCCGGGGACGCCGGCGGGGAGGCTGGCGCCGGGGTCGAGCGATTCCTCGGTGCGCAGCGCGCGCACCGTCGCCGGGGCGCCGCCCTGGTTCGGCTTGAACTCCTCGGCCGTCGACTCGACCTGTGAAAAATCGATCTCGGCGCTGACCGTGGCGCGCAGGTTGTCGCGGCCGACGACGGGCTCGATCAGCGCCAGCACGCGCTGCGCGTGCGCCGATTCGACCTGGCGTCGGTATTCGAGTTGCATCGCGTCCAGCCCGGCGACCGACTCCGACGGGTTGAGCAGCGATCCGCTCTGGTCGATGACGCTGACGTCGCCCGGCGACAGCTCGGGGACGCTGCGCGAGACGAGATGCACGATGCCGGCGATCTGCGCGCGGTCCAGCGCATGTCCCGGATGCAGCGTCAGCACCACCGACGCCGAGGGCTTTTCCTGCTGGCGAAAGAAGCCGTTGGCGTTCGGGATCGCCAGGTGGACGCGGGCATCGGCCACCGAGTCCAGCGTCGTGATCGTGCGGATCAGCTCGCCCTCGCGGGCGCGCTGCAGGTTCATCGACTCGCGGCGCGCAGTGACACCGAAGGGCGAGGACTGGTCCAGTGTCTCGTAACCCCCGGCGCCACCCTTGGGTAGCCCGGCCGAGGTCAGTTTCATGCGCAGCTCGTAGACGCGATCGGCCGGTACCAGGATGGCGCCGCTGCCGTCGCCGAAGCGGTACGGCACCTGCATCTGTTGGAGCCGCTCGATCACCAGCCCGCCGTCCTTCTCCGAAAGGTTGGCGAACAGGACGCGGTAGTCCCCTTGGCGGGCACTCAAGGCCAGCGCGACCAGCACCGCGACCAGCGCCGCGACACCCAGCCCCAGTCGCAGCCGCGTCGCCGGCGGAAGCGCCGTCAGACGGGACAGCGCGCTGCGGGGTGCGGGGACGAGGACGGCAGACGGGGTGGCGCCGGGCTTGGCGGTGTTGGCGACGGGATCCATGTTCGGTCTTCTGACGGCAGCAGCGTGGGCCTGGGTCCGGGTGAGGCGGCAACGGGCGCCGCGGTTCGCGGGCTCGCCGAGGCGCAGGTCCCGCGTCGGAGGGCATTGTTCGGCGCCGGTGCCGCGGACGTTGCGGCAAGAAGCCCGGGCTTCGCATCGCACTTCGCCGCCGCGACTGCCGCGGCCCGCGGCTACAGTGGCATCCACACGGTTCGGCAAGCCGTGCCCGTCTTTCACCCGATCGCCCGTCGACGATGAAGCTCGAGCTCAAACCCTTCGACTTCCAGCAGGCCGTGGCCCGCGCCGGGCTGCGGCTGGACGGCGTGTCCGGCGCACCCGGAACGTCGCCGGCGCGTGGCACGGCGAGCGCCGGGGCGAGCTTCCGTGATGCGATGGTCAAGGCGCTGGGCGGCGTCAGCGACGCCCAGGTCGAGGCCTCACGGCTGCAGCGCGAGTTCAGCCTCGAAAACCCGGCGGTATCGCTCGAGTCGGTGATGATCGCCAGCGAGAAGGCCAAGCTCGGCTTCACCGCGGCGGTCAGCGTCCGCAATCGGCTGGTGCAGGCCTACACCGAGATCATGAACATGCAGGTCTGACGCCGGCCTGGCTGCTGGGCGGGCCCCTGCGCGCGAACGGGCCGCGAGCGGCCTTCAGCAGTGGGGGTAGCCACGCACGGATGTCGGGCTGCAGATGCTCGCACGGCCGAGCGGGGACAGCCGCACCTGCAGTGTCTGGTCGCCGTCGCGGGTCGCGAGCACGGCCTCCACCCGGGACTGGGGCCGCGCATCCGGCGCGAAGTGGGCGTCGCCGTCGGCCTGAAGCCTCACGCCCGGCAGCTCGACGGCACCGACGGTCTTGAGCGCGCAGGCCGGTACGGCTTGGGCCCTGCAGTCGCAGCCGGGCGTCCGTGCGACGGCCCAGCACCAGTCGTCGCCGGGCTGCAGAACAACGTGCAGCGCGTGACCCGATTGCGCCGACTGGAGTCGCGCCAGCGAAAGGTCGGCCGCCAGCATTTCGGCGGCGGCGACGAGCCGATGCCTGCCCAGCAACGAGCCGAAGCTCGGCAGCGCGATGGTCGCCAGCACCGCCAGCGCCGCCAGCGCGATCACCAGCTCGACCGTGGTCAGCCCTTGCCGGCGGCGGCCGCGCGTCTTCGCTGCGATGGCGCGCATTAGCGCTCCCAGCAGGCTGCGCTCGGCCCGCGCTGCGCGAAACCCTGCTCCACACGCAGCGTGATCGCGGTGCACTCGCGGTCGGCCGCCTGCGCGCCATCGGCACGCGCGCGGGCGATGGCCGTGAAGCCGTCGCCGGGGCCGGGTTGCAGCTCGATCCGGTACAGGCCTTGCGGGCTCAGCGGGCTGCCCACGGTACCGAGTGCACCCGCGTCCGTGGCGTAGCGACCGTGCAGCGCATGGTGGCGCGCCTGCGCTGAGTCCAGCTGCTGCAGCGCGCTCGTGGCGTCGGCCCGGCGCGCCTTGGTCAGCTGCGACGCGAACGAGGGCCAGGCGATTGCGGCGAGCACGCCTGCGGCGGCCATGACGACGAGCAACTCGACCAGCGTGAAGCCGCGCCGACCGCTGGCTCCGGGCGCGACGAGCCGGCGCGCGCTCCCGGCGCCGACCGCGGTGGTCTGCAGGGGCATCATGGCCGGGTGGCCCGGTCTCGAGACAGCGTCAGCAGGCGCCGCCGCTTCTGCGTCTGGTCGATATAGTGCTGAAGCGCGCGCTCGGCACCGGGGCTCAGGCCGATCCAGGCGCATCCGACCCGCAGTCCACGCTGCTCGGGCTGGATCGAACTCGCATGCTGAAGCGCCAGCCCGGTCTCTAGCCGGGTGTCGGCGTCGAGGGTTACGAGCACGCTCGCCACATGCGTGCCGGGTTGCAGAGCGGGGACATCCTGTGGGACGAACAGCGCGCAGCCGCCGATGCTGACATCCAGGATGCGCAGCGTCAGCGTCATGTCCGGCAGCGACGGGTGGCGCATCCGCACACAGGCCAGCGCGCCGCCGGGGATGCGGACACGGTAGGACTGCCGGCGCTGGAAGCGGTAGAGCACCGGCGGCAGCTCGCTTTGAAGCACGGCACCGCGCGCGGCGCGCACCAGCAGCAACTGCTGCAGCTCGAACTGCAGCTTGATGCTGTCGAGGTAGGCGACGCCGACCGCCTCCCCGGTCTCGATCAGGCCCGGCAGCTCGGGTCGCTCGGGCTCCACGCTGAAGTTCAGCCGCCCTCGCGCCTCGTCGAGCGACCACAGCACGGTGCCGAGCATCTGGCCACCGGGCCCGTTGAGGTTGACCGGGTGCGCGCCGTCACGCAGCCGCCGCAGCAACGCCAGCACCTCCGCCGGGTGGCCGACGCGGAACTCGTGCCAGGGATCCTCGTCGCCCGCGGCGTCGAGCTCGGCCGGACGGGTGTCCAGAAACATGGGCGTGGCCGGTGTGAGGGCGGTCGACGGGTCGCGCGCCGGTGTCGTCAGTGCAGCGTCCGCCGCCGGCCAGCGAGCATGCCGTCCAGGTCGGCCAGCCAGGGCTCGGCGAGCTGCCGGATCTCGGCGTCGTTGACGAGGATGCGTTGCATGATGCGCGACTTGGCCCTGGCTTCGTCGGTGCCGAGCCTGGCATCGCGCGCAGCGTGCTTGAGCTGGCTGATCAGCAGCACGCAGGCACCCTCGAGCTTGACCACCTGGTCCCAGTCGCCGGCCTTGGCGGCGGCGAGCATGTCGGCACTGGCGCGCTCGATCGCCTCGTAATAGCTCAGCAGTCGGTGGTCCATGGGGGGAGCGGATGGCGTCATCGCGTGGTGGCCGAGGGCGCGATGGCCTGCCAGGCCTCGCGCAGCGGTTCGATCAAACGCTCGCACTCGGCCAGTGCGGCCTCGTCGTTGTGCCTGTTCGCGTGCATCAGGCGCAGCGTCAGGTAGCCGTACAAGGCGTCGAGGTCGGCCGCCAGGCTGCCGCCTTCGCGCAGATCGAGCGCGGCGCGCAGCCCCTCCTCGACGATGCGCGCAGCACGGCCGATCGCACGCCCCTTGGCCTCGACCTGGCCGGCGCGCATCGCCCCGCGGGCCTGCGCGAGGGCCTCCAGGCAGCCGTCGAACAGCAGCGCGACGAGGCGGTGCGGGTCGGCACCGCTGACGGCGGTCTGCACACCGACCTGGTGGTACGCGGCGGCGAAAGCATGGGCTCGTGCCGGGCCGGCGGCGAACTGCGGGCTGAACATGGCGGGCGTGCAGCGGTGTCGTGGCAGATGGCCTGTTATCGGCCCTGCCCGTGCCGCGCTTGAGGGCAGGGCGGTCGCCGTTCCGGTCCAGGACCCGACAGGCGCTTCGAGCTGAAGCGAGGCGCGGTGGGGATCCGCACCGTGGCCCGGGCGCCGACAGCGTGGGGCGTGGTCCACGTCCGGGCAGCCGGTGTCGACGGAACACAGGCCCCGGGCGGGATGCCACGGCAGGATCGGGGTGCGCGCCACCCGTCCCGGGGCGCTATCGGTGCATCCCTCGGGCGCGGGCAACGCGCGGACAAGCGGCGGGGGCGTGGCGGGCCGGCCTCACGGGCCGACATGCGGTCCCGTCCCTCGATGCCGCATCGTCGCAGGCCGTGACGCCGGCGATCGCCCGATCAGCCGGGTCGTGCCGCGGCACTTCCGGCCGCGGGTGCGCCCCGCGCTGCCAGCCGGTCCTCGAGCCGCTGCGCGGCCAGGCCGAGCGCGACGCCGATCAGCGCCGCGCTGCCGCTGACGGCCAGCGCGTGCGACCAGCGCCCGCTGGCGGCGACGACGGCGGCGACCAGCGGCGTGCCGAGAAACTGGCCGATCTGCGCCCCCTGCATGAACAGCCCCTGCAGCGTGCCGATCTGCTGCGGCGTGCGTGCCAGCACCGTCGACGAGGCCATCACCGCCGCCGGGATCACGCCGCCGGTGAACGAGACGCCGACCGCCAGCGCATAGCGCAGGCCATCGGGCAACACCTCGGTCGAATAGCCGACCGCCTGCAGCCCGGTCAGCAGTTGCGCCAGCGCGATCATGCGGCCGCGTCGCACCCCCTGCTGCACCAGCCAGCCGCCCAGCAGGTTGCCGGGCACGCAGGCCACCAGCATGCCGCCGGTCAGCAACGCCACCGGCCCCGGCGTCAGCCCGCGCTCCTCCAGCAGGTAGGTCGGCATCCAGACGATGAGCGCGAAGTGCTGCGTCGCCCACATCCCGAAGGCCAGCGCGAGCAGCCACGGCAGCGGCTGCGCCAAGGCGGCGCGCACCGGGCCGAGGAAGGATCCGCCCGACCCGCCGTCGGCCGCCACCGCGTGGCCCGGGCGCGCGGTGGCGTCGAAGCGCGCGCGCAGCGTCCACAGCGCCGCCGCCGCCAGCAGCAGCGCCAGCGCGGTGCCCACCCACATCCCGTGCCACCCGGTGCGCGGCAGCAGCCACGGGGCGCTGGCCATCGCCAGGCTGGCACCGGCGGGCATGTACGCGCTCCACATGCCGAGCGCGAAGCGGCGGTCGGCACCCGCCGTGGCCGCCGTCACCAACGCCGGGCAGGCCACGGCGACGATCATGAACCCCAGCCCCTCGGCCAGCCGCGCCGCCAGCAGCGCGGCGTAGTCGGACGCCGCCAGCGCTGCCAGCGACGCCAGCGCGCCGATCACCAGTCCGGCCAGCACCATGCGCAGCGCGCCCAGGCGGCCGACCCACATGCCCACGGTCGCGGCCAGCACCAGCGCCACGGTGGTCAGCATCGACGAGATCCAGCCCGCCTGGACCAGCGTCAGCCCGAACTCGGCACGCAGCGCGGGCAGCGCCACCGGCACCTTGCCCACATTGAGCGCGATCGCCAGCCCGGCGGCCATGACCGCGGCGACCGCGGCCCAGCGGGTGGCGGGCGTGGCCGCGGTCTCGGGCGCGTGGCCCCGGTCGGCGGTCAAGGGCCTGCGTCCGGGTCGCCGGCGCCGCCTTCGGCGCCCGCACCCGGCAGCAGCACGGCCTCGGCCGGTCTCCAGCGCTTCATCCGATGCTCGACGGTGATGCGCGTGCGGATGCCGCCGCGCACGAACCAGTCGGCGTGCACGCGCACGAAGCGCGGCCGGATCGCGGCGACGAGGTCGTCGACGATCGCATTCGTGACCTTCTCGTGGAACGCGCCCTCGTCGCGGAAGCTCCAGAAGTACATCTTCAGGCTCTTGAGCTCGACGCAAAGCCGGTCGGGGACGACCTCGATCGTGAAGCGCGCGAAGTCCGGCTGCCCGGTCAGCGGGCACAGGCAGGTGAACTCCGGGATGTCGAAGCGCAGCACGTAGTCGCGCTGCGGTGCGGGGTTGGGGAAGACCTGCAGGTCGCGGCTGGGCGCGCTCGGCGGCGTCGCCGGCGCGATGCGCTGGCGGGGCGTCGGGGCGGTGGTGGCGCGGCGCGGCGGCTGCGTGCGGGAAGTCGGGCTCGGCATCGGCGGGTGGCGGTCGGGACAGCGGGACAAGGGATGGCGGCGCCGGCGCGATGCTATCATCCGACCACCACGGCGCTCCGGTCAGGGGCGTTTTTTGTTAGGTAAATCAAAGACTTGCGGCGCGCGATCGCGCCCCGACGGCGGATGCGCCTGAACCAGATCAAGCTCTCCGGCTTCAAGTCCTTCGCCGAGCCGACGACCTTCCAGCTGCCCGGTCAGCGCGTCGGCGTCGTCGGCCCCAACGGCTGCGGCAAGTCCAACATCATCGACGCCGTGCGCTGGGTGCTGGGCGAGAGCAAGGCCAGCGAGCTGCGCGGCGAGTCGATGCAGGACGTGATCTTCAACGGCTCGGGCACGCGCAAGCCGGCCGGGCGCGCCAGCGTCGAGCTCGTCTTCGACAACAGCGACGCGCGCGCCGGCGGGCAGTGGAATGCCTTCGGCGAGATCGCGGTGCGGCGCGTGCTGACGCGCGACGGCAGCAGCAGCTACTTCATCAACGGCCAGCCGGTGCGCCGGCGCGACGTGCACGATGTCTTCCTGGGCACCGGGCTGGGCCCGCGCGCCTACGCGATCATCGGCCAGGGCACGATCAGCCGCATCATCGAGAGCCGCCCCGAGGAGCTGCGGCTGTTCCTCGAGGAGGCCGCCGGCGTGTCCAAGTACAAGGAGCGCCGGCGCGAGACCGAGAACCGGCTCAAGGACACGCGCGAGAACCTGACGCGGGTCGACGACATCCTGCGCGAGCTCGGCGCCAACCTCGACCGGCTCGAGCAGCAGGCCGAGGTCGCGCAGCGCTACCAGCAGCTGCAGCGCGACGGCACGCTCAAGCTGCACCAGCTGTGGTTTCTCAAGCACCGCGACGCCGCCAGCGAGGAGGCCCGCGTCGCCCAGGCGGCAGCGCAGGCGCAGACCGAGCTCGACGCCCGGCTGGCCGGGCTGCGCCATGTCGAGGCCGATCTCGAGACGATCCGCCTGGCGCACTACGCCGCCAGCGATGCGCTGCACGGCCGCCAGGGCGAGCTGGCCGAGGCCGCGCTCGAGGTCAGCCGGCTCGAGGAGCGCATCCGCTACGTCGTCGACAGCCGCCAGCGCATGCAGCAGCGGCTGGCCGAGCTGCATGCGGCCTCCGAGCAATGGGGCCAGCGCCGCGCGCAGGCCGAGGCCGAGCTGGAGCAGGTCGCGGCACAGATCGCCGGCGCCGACGAGCAGGTCGCGCTGCACGCGGCGCAGCTCGACGAGCACGCGGCCCGGCTGCCGGCGCTGGACGATGCGCTGCGTGCGGCGCAGGCACGCAGCGGCGAGCAGCGCGCGGCGGTCGCGCAGGTGCAGCAGCAGATCCAGGTGCTCGCGGCCGAGGGCCGCGGCGTCGACGAGCAGTTGAAGCAGCTGCAGCTGCGGCGCGAGCGGCTCGCCGGCGAGCAGCGCGGGCTGGCCGCGCCCGACGCCGACCGGCTGGCCGCGCTGCAGCAGCAGTCGGCGCTGGCCGACGAGTCGCGCGAGGCCGCCGACGCACGTCTTCATGCGCTGCAGGACGAGCTGCCCCGGCTCGACGACCGGCGCGGCGAGGCCGCCGCGGCCGTCGCCACCGAGGCCGGCCGGCTGGCCGATCTCTCGGCCCGGCTCGAGGCCTTGCGCGCCTTGCAGGAGAAGGTCCGCACCGGCGGCAAGCTCGAGCCCTGGCTGCAACGCCACGGTCTGCAGGGGCTGCCGGCACTGTGGACGCAGGTCCACATCGAGCCCGGTTGGGAGACGGCGCTGGAGTCGGCGTTGCGCGAGCGGCTCAATGCGCTGGCCGTCGGCCGGCTGGAGACGGTGCGTGCGTTCGCCGCCGACGCGCCGCCGGCGCGGCTGGCCTTCTATGCCGCGCCGGCGGCCGCCGGCGAGGACCGCCATCGCACGCTGCCGCGGCTGGCGGAGAAGCTGCGGCTCGACGACGCCGGGCTGAAGGCGCTGCTGGGCGACTGGCTGGAAGGCGTCTACACCGCCGCCAGCCTCGACGAGGCGCTCGCCGCGCGCGACCGGCTGACGCACGGCGAGATCGTGATGACGCGCGAGGGGCACGCGGTGTCGGCGTTCGCGGTCAGCTTCTACGCGCCGGACGCGGAGCAGGCGGGGATGCTCGCGCGCGCGCAGGAGATCGAGAACCTGCAGCGCCAGCAGCGCGCGCAGTCGCTGATCGCCGACGAGACGCGCGCGGTGTCGGTGCGGGCAGAGGCCTCGTACGCCGACGCCGCGCAGCGCCTGGCGGCGCTGCGACGCGAGGCGGCCGACGCGCAGACGCGCGCGCACCAGCTCCAGGTCGAGTTGCTGCGGCTGACGCAGCAGGCCGAGGCGACGCAGGCACGGCGCGACCAGCTCGGCGGCGAGCTGGCCGAGATCGACGCCCAGGCCGAGTCGCTGCGCGAGCAGCGCGCGGTGGGCGAGGGCCGCTTCGAGGAGCTGGACCTGCAGCTCGCGCAGGCGCAGGAGCGTCACGCCGAGCTCGACGACACGGTGATCGCCGCCGAGCGCGAGCTGGGCGACGCGCGCGAGCAGCTGCGCGCGCTCGAGCGCCAGGCGCAGGAGGCGCAGTTCGAGCTGCGCGCGCTGGCGGCGCGGCGCGGCGAGCTGCAGCGGGCGGCCGAGACGGCAGCGCAGCAGATCGACACCGGCGCGCGCGCCGCCGAGCAGGCCGGTGCCGAGCTGGCGCAGCTCGACGACGCTGCCGCGCAGGCCGGGCTGCAGGAGGCGCTGGCGCTGCGCGTCGCGCGCGAGCAGGCGCTGGCCGCCGCGCGCAGCGGTTACGACGACCTGAGCGCCCGGCTGCGCCAGGCCGACGAGCAGCGCCTGACGGTCGAGCGCGCGCTGGACCCGCTGCGCGAGCGGCTCGCCAGGCTGCAGCTCGAGCTGCAGGCGGCGCAGCTCGGCGGTGCGCAGTACCTCGAGCAGCTCGCCGCGGCCGAGGTCGACCTCGGCGCGCTGGCGGGCGGCATCGAGGCCGGCGGCGTCAAGCTCTGGGGGCTGCAGGGCGAGATCGACCGCATCAACCGCGAGATCGCCGCGCTCGGTGCGGTCAACCTGGCCGCGCTCGACGAGCTGACGTCGTCGCGCGAGCGCAAGACCTTCCTCGATGCGCAGCAGGCCGACCTGCTGGAGGCGATCCGCACGCTCGAGGATGCGATCCACAAGATCGACCTCGAGACGCGCGCGCTGCTCGCGCAGACCTTCGACCAGGTCAACGAGCACTTCGGGCGCATGTTCCCGAGCCTGTTCGGCGGCGGCCACGCGCGGCTCGTGATGACGGGCGAGGAGATCCTCGACGCCGGCGTGCAGGTGATGGCGCAGCCGCCGGGCAAGAAGAACAGCACGATCCACCTGCTGTCCGGCGGCGAGAAGGCGCTGACCGCGATCGCGCTCGTGTTCGCGATCTTCCAGCTCAACCCGGCGCCGTTCTGCCTGCTCGACGAGGTCGACGCGCCGCTGGACGACGCGAACACCGAGCGCTATGCCAAACTCGTCACCGAGATGAGCGCCGGCACCCAGTTCCTCTTCATCAGCCACAACAAGATCTCGATGGAGATGGCCGAACAGCTGATCGGCGTCACGATGCAGGAGCAGGGCGTGTCGCGCATCGTCGCCGTCGACATGGCCGCGGCCGCGACGATGGCCGAGGCCGCCTGAGACGGGCCCCGTCGCCGCCGCGCCGCCTCGCATCGGGCCGGACCCCCGTCAACCCCGCCATGTCGCTGACCGCCGCCCTGATCGCGCTCGCCGTCGCGGTGCTGGCGGCGCTGGCGGTGCACGGGTGGTGGACGACCCGGCGCGCGCGCCGCAGCGTGCGGCCGCTGCGCGCACCGCTGGACGAGGCGGCGCGCACCGAGCCGTCGCTCGGCGAGGCGCTGCCCGAGCCGCTCGCGGATGCGCCCGGGGCAGCGCGGGTCGAGGCACCTGGGGTCGCTCGCGACGAGGGCCCGCCGACCGAGCCCCTGCTCGGCGACACCGGCGTGCCGCGGCGCTTCGCCGCCGCCGCGCGGCGCGCGCCGCCGCTGGACGCGCTGATCGACGCCCTGGTGCCGCTGGTGCTGGACGCGCCGGTGGCCGGCGAGCTGGTGCTCGCGCACCTGCCGGCCACGCGCCGTGCCGGCGCCAAGCCGTTCGCGATCGAGGGGCTCGATGCCGACGCCGGCAGCTGGGAGCCGCCGCAGCCCGGGCGCCGCTACACCGAGCTGCAGGCGGGCGTGCAGCTCGCCAACCGCAGCGGGCCGCTCAACGAGATCGAGTATTCCGAGTTCGTCCAGCAGGTGCAGGGCTTCGCCGATGCGCTGGGTGCCGCACCCGATTTTCCCGACATGCTCGACGTCGTCGCGCGCGCGCGCGAGCTCGACGCCTTCGCCAACCCGCGCGACGCCCAGCTGGCGCTGACGCTGCGCAGCGACGCGGTCGCCTGGTCGGTCGGCTTCCTGCAGCAATGCGTGGCGCGGCACGGCTTCGTGGCCGGGCCACTGCCGGGGCGCTGGGTGCTGCCGGCCGACGACGAGACGGCGCCGCCGGTGCTGTCGCTGGTCTTCGACGCCCAGGCCGCGCTGGCCGAGGACCCGGCGAAGGCCGCGGTGCGCGAGTGCCAGCTGTGCCTGGACGTACCGCAGACGCCGGCGGCCACCGAGCCCTTCGGGGCCTGGCACCGGCTGGCGCGCAAGCTCGCCGACGACCTGGCCGCCAGCGTCGTCGACGACTATGGCGAGCCGATCACCGTGCACGCGTTTGCCGCCATCGGCAAGGAGCTGGACCAGCTGTACGCGCAGCTCGACGCGCGCGGCCTGCCGGCCGGGAGCACGGCGGCGCGGCGGCTGTTCAGCGGCTGATCGGCATCGCGACCGGCCGCGCGCCGCCGAGGCCAGCGTCCACATCGAGGCCCCCGATGGACCCCAAGCCCGAAGACGCCGCCGCGCGGCGTGCCGGCGCGCTGCGCGAACTGATCCGCTACCACGACCGGCGCTACTACGTGCTCGACGACCCGGAGATCCCGGACGCCGAGTACGACCGCCTGTTCCAGGAACTGCAGGCGATCGAGGCCGCCCATCCGGCGCTGCGCACGCCCGACTCGCCGACCCAGCGCGTCGGTGGCACGGTGCTCGACAGCTTCGCGCCGGTGCGCCATCGCGTGCCGATGCTGAGCATCCGCACCGAGACCGACACCACCGCGGACGGCGCGCGCGCCTTCGACGCGCGCGTGCGGCGCGAGCTCGGCCTGGGCGTCGGCGACCCGGCGATCGGTTACGCGTGCGAGCTGAAGTTCGACGGCCTGGCGATCAACCTGCGCTACGAGGCGGGCGTCCTGGTGCAGGCCGCCACGCGCGGCGACGGCGAGACCGGCGAGGACGTGACGGCCAACATCCGCACGATCAGGCCGATCCCGCTGCGCCTGCAGGCCGACGATGCCGATGCACCCGCGGTGCTGGAGGTGCGCGGCGAGGTCTACCTGCGGCGCGACGATTTCGAGCGCCTCAACGAGCGCCAGCGCGAGGCGGGCGGCAAGACCTTCGTCAACCCGCGCAACGCCGCCGCCGGCGCGGTGCGCCAGCTCGACCCGGCGGTCGCCGCCGAGCGCCCCTTGAGCTTCTTTGCCTACGGGCTGGGCGAAGTCGCCGGCTGGGAGCCGCCGCCGACGCACGCGGCGACGCTGGACGCGATCGAGGCCTTCGGCCTGCCCGTGTGCGCGGACCGCCGCGTCGTCCGCGGCGCCGAAGGGCTGGTCGCCTTCCACGCCGAGATCGAGGCGCGGCGCGACGCGCTGGCGTTCGACATCGACGGCGTGGTCTACAAGGTCGACGATCGCGCGTTGCAGCAGCGGCTGGGCTTCCTGACGCGCGAGCCGCGCTGGGCGGTCGCGCACAAGTATCCGGCCCAGGAGCGCACGACGCGGCTGCTCGGCATCGACGTCCAGGTCGGCCGCACCGGCAAGCTGACGCCGGTGGCGCGGCTCGAGCCGGTCTTCGTCGGCGGCACGACGGTCGGCAACGCGACGCTGCACAACCTGTTCGAGCTGCGCCGCAAGCGCGTCCGCGTCGGCGACATGGTGATCGTGCGCCGCGCCGGCGACGTCATCCCCGAGGTCGTCGGCCGCATCGGCGAACCGCGCGCGGGCTACGTGCCGAACTTCCGCATGCCGCGCGCCTGCCCGGTGTGCGGCAGCGCGGTGCGGCGCGACCGCGGCAGCGTCGAGCACCGTTGCACCGGCGGCCTGTTCTGCGCCGCGCAGCGCAAGCAGGCACTGCTGCACTTCGCGAGCCGGCGTGCGATGGACATCGAGGGCCTGGGCGACAAGCTCGTCGACCAGCTCGTCGACGGCGGCCTGATCCGCGCGCTGCCCGACCTGTACCGGCTCGACGCGGCCGAGCTCGCGGCGCTGGACCGCATGGCCGACAAGAGCGCGGCGAATCTGGTCGCCGCACTCGGGCATCGCAAGCGCACGACGCTGGCGAGGTTTCTGTACGCGCTCGGGATCCGCCATGTCGGCGAGGCCACCGCCAAGTCGCTGGCGCGCCACTTCGGCGCGCTCGACCGCGTGATGGACGCCTCGGTCGAGGATCTGCAGGCGGTGCCCGACGTCGGCCCGGTGGTCGCGGCCAGCATCCGCGTCTTCTTCGAGCAGCCGCACAACCGCGAGGTCGTCGACGCGCTGCGTGCCGCCGGCATCGCCTGGGACGAGCACGACGGCGCCCCGCCGGCGGCCGCGCTGCCGCTGGCCGGCTGCACCGTGGTGTTGACCGGCACGCTGCCGGCGCTGACGCGCGACGAGGCCAAGGCGATGCTCGAGGCCGCCGGTGCCAAGGTCGCGGGGTCGGTGTCGAAGAAGACGACCGCCGTCGTCGCCGGCGAGGAGGCCGGCAGCAAGCTCGACAAGGCGCGCGCGCTCGGCGTCCCGGTGCTCGACGAGGCGGCGCTGCGCGCCTGGCTGGCCGGGTCGCCGCCGCCGGCGGTGGCGGCCGGCAGCGGGACGGCGGATGCCGCCTAGCGCGACCATGCGATCGACCGCGGCGCCGGGCGGCGCGCAGGGGCTGCGGTGAGCACCGCCACCGCGGTCGTGGTGGCGATCTTCGCCGTCGTTTACTTGGGCATGATCCTGGGTGGTCTGCCGCGCCTGAAGCTCGACCGCACCGGCGTCGCGCTGCTGGGCGCGATCGCGATCGTCGGCCTGGGCGACCTGACGCCCGAGGCGGCGGCACGCGCCATCCACCTGCCGACCATCCTGCTGCTGTTCGCCTTCATGGTGATCTCGGCGCAGATGCGGCTGGGCGGCTTCTACGCCGCGGTGACGCGGCGCATCGTCGCGCTGCCGGTCTCGCCGGCGGCGCTGCTGGCATGGATCGTCGGCGCCGCGGCGGCGCTCTCGGCAGTGTTCTCCAACGATATCGTCTGCCTGGCGATGGCACCGGTGCTGGCGCAGGCCTGCATCGCGCGCCGGCTGGACCCGGTACCCTACCTGCTGGCGCTGGCCTGCGCGGCCAACATCGGGTCGGCGGCGACGCTGATCGGCAACCCGCAGAACATGCTGATCGGCGAGGTGCTCGGCCTGTCCTTCGGCGGCTACCTGCGCGATGCGATGGTGCCGGTGCTGCTCGGCCTGGCGGCGCTGTGGCTGCTGCTGAGGCCGACACTGCGGGCGCTGGACGCGCCGGTGCCGGTGGCGACGGCCGGGCGGGATCCGCCGTTCGATGCCTGGCAAAGCGGCAAGGGCCTCGCGGTGGCGGTGGCGCTGCTGGTCGTCTTCCTCGCCACCGACTGGCCACGCGACGTCGCCGCGCTGGTCGGCGCCGGGTTGCTGCTGCTGAGCGCACGCTTCCACACCCGGCAGGTGACGGCGCTGATCGACTGGGACCTGCTGGTGCTCTTCATGAGCCTGTTCGTCGTCAACCACGCGCTGGCGCATACGGGCGTCACCGCGCAGGCAGTGGCCGCGCTGCGCACCCAGGGGCTGGACCTGGAAGCGACCGGGCCACTATTCGGCGCCACGCTGGCGCTGTCCAACCTGGTGTCCAACGTGCCGGCGGTGATGCTGCTGCTGCCGATGGCCGGTGGCGCCGCCGACCCGGCCGGCGTCGGCCTGGTGCTGGCGCTGGTCAGCACGCTGGCCGGCAACCTGCTGATCGTCGGCTCGATCGCCAACATCATCGTCGTCGACGCGGCGCGCCGCGAGGGCATCGCGATCGACTGGAAGCGCCACGCGCGCGCCGGCGTGCCGGTGACGCTGGCGACGCTGACAATCGCCGCCGCCTGGCTGGCGTGGCGCGCCTGACCCCGACCCCCAACCCACGCAGGAGCCGGACCATGGCCGTGCGAGAGATCCTGAAGATGGGCGATGCGCGCCTGCTGCGCGTCGCCGCGCCGGTGACGGCCTTCGACACCGCCGCGCTGCACGCGCTGGTGGCCGACATGGCCGACACCATGGAGGCGGCCGACGGCGCCGGGCTGGCGGCGCCGCAGATCGGGGTCGACCTGCAGCTCGTCATCTTCGGGTTCGACCGCAACCCGCGCTACCCGGACGCCGCGCCGGTGCCGAGGACGGTGCTCGCCAACCCGGTGATCGAGCCGGTCGGCGATGCCATCGAGGAGGGCTGGGAGGGCTGCCTGTCGGTGCCGGGGCTGCGCGGCATCGTCCCGCGCTTCGCGCGCATCCGCTACCGCGGATTCGACCCCCGGGGGCGGCCGATCGAGCGCGAGGCCGAGGGCTTCCACGCCCGCGTCGTGCAGCACGAGTGCGACCACCTGATCGGGCGGCTGTACCCGACGCGGATGACCGACTTGAGCAAGCTCGGGTTTACCAGCGTGCTGTTTCCGGACATGAAGGGCGAGCCCCCGGACTGATCACGCGATGTGCCGGCTGCCAGGGCGATCCCGGGGCAGCCCCTGCGCCGGGCGCTGACAACCGGGCGCCGCCCTGGCCCGTTGGGGGTCTGGGGCGGGTCGCGTGGAATCCGCTGCAGGAGTTGCCCGCCATGGCCGCGCATCGATGGATCCGTCTTCTGTCCCTCGTCCTGGGTCTCGCGGGGGTCGGGCTGGCGCCGGTGGTCGCGGCGCACGAGGACCGCGTCGCCACGCGCGTGGGCCGTGTCGCCGATGTCCAGGGAACGCTGTGGGCCTGGGACGGCGACCAGCGCGAGTGGGTGACGGCGTGGCGCAACCGCCCGGTCGCCGAGGGCGACCGATTCGCCGTCGGCGCCGGTGACCGTGCCGAGCTTCGCATCGGGCGCAGCGAGCTGCGCCTGGGCGCCGACAGCGAGCTCGAAGTGCTGGCGCTGGACGATGCGCGCATCGTCGTCGAGCTGCACCGCGGCGCGCTGGCCTGGAGGCTGGGCAGCACGGCGCTGGCGCGGCAGGCCGAAGTCCGCACCCGCGAGGGCAGCCTGCGTCCGCTGGCCGAGGGCCATTACCGCATCGACCGCGGCGACGACGGGCCGACCTGGGCCGCGGTCTGGCACGGGCGGCTGGAGTTCGTCGGCGGCGGCAACCTGCTGCAGCTCGACACCGGCGAGCGCGTCGAGCTGCGCGCCTACGGCCACGGCCGCGACGTCCGGACGCGCCGCGTCGCGATGCCGCGCGACGAACTCGACGCCTGGGCGCGGCGCGCCTCGGCGCCGCACGAGTCGGGCTCCTGGCGTCACGTGTCGCCGGACGTCCCCGGCAGCGAGGACCTCGACCGCCACGGCCGCTGGGACCGCCATCCCGAGTACGGGGCCGTCTGGCTGCCGCACGCGCTGCCGGCGGGCTGGGCGCCGTTCGCGCACGGACGCTGGGTCTGGGTGCGGCCCTGGGGATGGACCTGGGTCGATGCGATGCCCTGGGGATTCGCACCCTCCCACTACGGGCGCTGGCTGCGATGGGGCGGGCGCTGGGTCTGGTGGCCGGGCCCGCGCGCCGCGTCGCCGGTCTTCCAGCCTGCGCTCGTCGCCTGGGTCGGTGGCGCGGGGGTGTCGTTCGGCATCTCGATCGGGGCGGGCGGGGTGCCACCGCCCCCGCGTGCCTGGGTGCCGCTGGCCCCCGGCCAGGTCCATGTGCCTATCGTCCGGCCGCCGCCGCGGCGAGCCTTGCCGCCTCCGCATCGTCCGCCGCCGAGGCACGCCGGGCCGCCACCGCGGCATGTGTACCCGGTGCCGCCGCCACGGCAGGTGCATTCCTTGCCACCGCCTTACGCCAGGCAGGCCGTGGCGTCGCCGAGCGCGCCGGTGCGCGAGGCGTCGCGGGAGTCCGGCCCGCCGCGCGCGCAGCGGCCCGACACGCAGGGGTGGTCGGTGCGTGACGACGACGGGCGACGCGAAGCCAATCGGTCGAGCGAACGCGAGCCCGAGCTGCGCGGCGTCGACGCGGACCGCCGCAAGGTGGCAACGGAAGACGCAGCAGGGGGCGAGGCCGCGAGACCGCAGGCACGCGGGTCGGAGGAACGACGAGGCGAGGAACGACGACCCGAAGCACGACGCCCCGAGGCGCGAGGCCCCGAGGACCCAGAGCGGGACCCGAGGGGCGGCGGGGCCTGGGCGTCCGAGGAACCGAGGTTCGAGCGACCATCTCCCGAGGCGAGCGACGGTGCGCGGCCAACGCCGCCGCGCGAGAGGCCGGGCGCGGCCCGCAACGCCGCGGCGCTTCGCTGACCGAGCCGCTCGATGGTGCGGGCCCGCGCCACGCGGGACGGGGTCCGGGCGGGCAAGGGCCTGGGGCCGGCGCCGCCTGCCCGTGTCGTCAGCCCAGCAGCGGCCTCAGCACGGGCCAGACGTTGTCGAGGATGCGCGGGTGCGCGCGCTCATTCGGGTGGATGCGGTCGCTCTGGAACCAGTCGGCGGCGTCGGGGACGTCGGCGACACCGGCGAGCAGGAAGGGCACCAGGGCCGCGCCCTCGGCCTGGGCGACGCGGCCGAACAGCGCCGCGAAGTCCTCGGCATAGCGGCGGCCGTAGTTCGGCGGCACCTGCATGCCGGTGATGACGACGCGCGCGCCGACCGCCCTGGACGCGCGCGTCATCGCGACCAGGTTGGCCTCGGTGCTCGTCAGCGGCAGCCCGCGCAGCGCATCGTTGCCGCCGAGCTCCAGCACGACGTGCGTCGGCTGGTGGCGCTGCAGCAGCGCGGCAAGCCGGTTTCGCCCGCCGGCGGTGGTGTCGCCGCTGACGCTGGCGTTGACGACCTCGGCCGCGATCCCCTGCGCGGCCAGCCGCCGCTCGAGCAGCGCGACCCAGCCGCTGCCGCGCGGCAGCCCGTATTCGGCCGACAGGCTGTCGCCGACGACCAGCACGACCGACGCCGTCCCGCTGGCGCGAGGGGGCGCTGCAGCCGCCCCCTTCGCCGCGAGCGCCGACGCGCTACAGTGCGCGGCCATCCATCCCAGCAGTGCGCGTCGGCTGACGCGCGCGGCGCGACCGTCGTTCATGTCCTCTCCCCTCATCGAAGTGCTAGGCGTCACCAAGGAGGTGAGCGATTCCACCGGCCGTCTGACCATACTGCACGAGATCGGTTTCACGCTCGCCGAGCGCCAGTCGGCGGCGATCGTCGGCGCCTCCGGCTCCGGCAAGAGCACGCTGCTGTCGATCATCGCCGGGCTCGATACACCTACGCGCGGCACCGTCAGGCTGGCCGGTACCGACCTGTTCGCGCTCGACGAGGATGCACGCGCCGAGTGGCGAGCGCGCAAGATCGGGTTCGTATTCCAGAGCTTCCAGTTGCTGGCCAACCTGACCGCGCTGGAGAACGTGATGCTGCCGCTGGAACTGCAGGGTCGCGCCGATGCGCACACCCAGGCCACCGAGATGCTGCGCCACGTCGGCCTCGCCGAGCGGCTGGGGCACTACCCGCGCGTGCTGTCCGGGGGCGAGCAGCAGCGGGTGGCGCTGGCGCGCGCCTTCGTCGTGCGGCCGGCGGTGCTGCTGGCCGACGAACCGACGGGCAGCCTGGACTTCGCCACCGGCGAGACGGTGATGCAGCTGATGTTCGACCTCAACCGTGAGGCGGGCACGACGCTGGTGCTGGTCACGCACGACCGCGCGATCGCCGCCCGTTGCGACCGCCAGCTGCGGCTGGAGGCGGGGCGGCTGGTCGATGGCGGCGACCCGCGTCCTGAGTCCGTGCCGGCCGTCGATGTCTGCGAGGCGGGTCGCGACCCCGCCGTGTCCGCGGCGACCGGGCGAGGCGGCAGCTTGACGCCCGCGGGCGATTGCACGTAGTGTGCGCGACCCCGAACCACCAAGAGGAGACACCCGATGGCCCACTACGTTCTCGTCCATGGCGCCTGGCACGGCGGATGGTGCTGGCGCGACGTCGCCGCCGCGCTGCGTGCCGCCGGCCACACGGTCGCCACGCCGACGCACACCGGCGTCGGCGACCGTGCGCACCAGGGCGGCGCCGACGTCACGCTGCAGACGCACATCAGCGACGTGATCGCCGCCATCGAGGCCGAGGAGCTGCAGGACATCGTCCTCGTCGGCCACAGCTACGGTGGCATGGTGATCACCGGCGTCGCCGACCGGCTCGGCGCGCGCGTGCGTTCGCTCGTCTACCTGGATGCCTTCGTCCCGGAAAGCGGTCAGAGCCTGATCGACCTGGTCAAGGTCACGCTGCCCGCCGAGGTCGCGGCGGGCTTCATCGGTGCCTTCCACGACAGCGCGCGCGAGGCTGGGCTGATGGCGCCGATCCCGGCCGAGGCCTTCGGCATCAAGCCCGAGAACCGCGCCTGGGTCGACCGCCGCTGCGTGCCGCAGTCGCTCGCGACCTTCACGACGCCGGTGCTGCTGTCCGGCGGTGCGGCGCCGCGCGAACGTGTCTACATGCTCGCCGACGGCTGGGACCCGAGCCCGTTCCGACATTTCGCCGCCCGGCTCGAGGGCCAGCCGGGCTGGCGCCTGGTCAAGCTGCCGTCGAGCCACGACGTCATGGTCGATCTTCCTCAGGACCTGGCGACCGAACTGCTGAAGCTCGCCTGAGGTCGGGAAAGCGTTGCCCGCAGGGGCGGCCTGCGCGTCGTCGGCGCGGTCGCCGCGGGTACCTCCGATGGCGCCAGGCGGGCCCTATTGGCCGCCGAACTTGTAGTCGGTGCGGGCCTTGGCGCGGAGTTCCTCCTGGAAGGCCTGCATGCGCTGCTGCTCGACGCGCTGCTTGATCTGGTCCTTGACCTCGGCGAAGGCCGGGAAGCTCGCCTCGCGCACGTCCTCCAGCCGGATGATGTGCCAGCCGAAGTTGCTCTTGACCGGCGCGTCGGTCATCTGGCCCTTGGCCAGCGCCTTCATCGCGCTGCCGAACTCGGGCACGTAGGCGTCGGGCTTGGCGAAGTCCAGGTCGCCGCCGTTGGCGCCGGAGCCGGTGTCCTTCGAGTGCTGCTTGGCCAGATCCTCGAAGCTCGCGCCGCCCTTGACCTGCGCGATCAGCTTCTTCGCCTCGTCCTCGGTCTCGACCAGGATGTGGCGCGCGCGGTATTCCTGCCCGCTGTTGGCGGACTTGATCTTGTCGTACTCGGCCTGCGCCTGCGCGTCGGTGACCGGGCTCTTCGCCCGCTGGTCCTCGAACAGTTCGCGGATCAGCACGCCCTGGCGCGCGAGCTCCATCTGCTCGCGGTAGGCCGGGCGCTGCGCGAGGCCGCGCCGCTCGGCCTCCTGGACGAAGATCTCGCGCAGCACGACCTGGTCGCGTGCCTGCGCCTCGAGCTCGGGGGACATCGGCTGGCCGGCGCGTTGCGCCTGCGCGAGCAGCGCGTCGACGCGCGCCTTCGGCACCGGCTTGCCGTTGACGACGGCCAGGTTTTGCGCCAGTGCGGGGGCGGCGAGCAGGGCGGCGGCGAGCGCCACGGGGGCGGCGGCACGCCAGGCCACGGGGGTCTTGTTCATGCGGATCGGTCGGGGGGAGGGGGCGACGAGCCGGGCTCGCCGGGGGCACGGGCGTCGATCGCCAGCGCGTGGATGCCCTGGGGGATCAGGGACGACAAGGCATCATACACAAGCCGGTGTCGCGCCACGCGCGGCTTGCCGGCGAAGGCGGCGCAGCTCACCCGCACCGTGAAGTGACGGCCCTCGCGCGCGCCCGCGTGGCCGACGTGCAGGTGGCTGTCGTCGATGACCTGAAGCGACTCGGGCTGCAGCGCGCGGCGCAGGGCTGCGTCGATCTGTTCGGCGCTGATCATGGCTGGCGGGGTTCGAAGTCGATGGCGGCGGAATTGATGCAGTAGCGCTCGCCAGTGGGAGCCGGCCCGTCGTCGAACACGTGGCCCAGGTGCGTCCCGCAGCGGCGGCAACGCACCTCGACGCGGACCATGCCGTGGCTGCGGTCGGTCACGCGCTCGACCGCGGCGTCGTCCAGCGGCTGCCAGTAGCTGGGCCAGCCGCAGCCGGCGTCGAACTTGGTGTCGGAGCCGAACAGCGGCTCGCCGCAGCCGACGCAGCGGTAACGGCCGGGCTCGAAGTGATCCCAGTACTTGCCGCTGAAAGCGCGCTCGGTATCGGCGTGACGCGCCACCCGGTACTGCATCGGATCGAGCTGTTCGCGCCATTGCGCGTCGCTCTTGCGCACGAGGTAGCGCGGGTCGTCGTGGTCGTGTGGCATCTTCATCGGCGGTTGCGGGCATGCGCCGGCGCACGCGGGGCCAGCGAGGCATGGATTGTCCGCCGGGGCGCAACGTGCGGAGACCGCAGGGTCAATCGAGGTCCTGGCGGCAGGCGCGGTCGCAGCTGTCCCGTGCGCGACACGCGTTCGGGGTAGTCCCTGAGCGCAGGCCCGGGTCGATTCCGCTACCGTCCCATCCTGCAGTTCCCTCCGAATGACTGCTGGAGCCACGCGCATGAAACTGACCCGCCGCCTTTTCGCCCTCTCGACCCTGGCCGTCGCAGCGCTTGCTGCGGGGCACGCGCACGCCCAGTCCGGCCAGACGGTCAAGATCGCCTGGCTGGACCCGCTGTCCGGCATGCTGGCCAATATCGGCCAGAACAGCCTCAAGACCTTCCAGTACATGGCCGAGAAGGTCAGCGCCGACAACCCGGCGGGGGTGAAGTTCGAGATCGTCTCGTTCGACAACAAGCTCTCGCCGCAGGAAAGCCTGACTGCGTTGAAGGCCGCGACCGACCAGGGCATCCGCTACGTGACCCAGGGCAACGGCAGTTCGGTGGCCGGGGCGCTGATCGACGCGATCAACAAGCACAACGCGCGCAACCCCGGCAAGGAGATCGTGTTCCTGAACAACGCCGCGGTCGACCCCGACTTCACCAACAGCAAGTGCAGCTTCTGGCACTTCCGCTTCGACGCCGACACGTCGATGAAGATGGAGGCGCTGACGTCCTACCTGAAGGACGAGAAGAACGTCAAGAAGGTCTACCTGATCAACCAGAACTACTCGCACGGCCACCAGGTCGCGAAGTTCTTCAAGGAGGCCTTGGCGCGCAAGCGGCCTGACGTCCAGGTCGTCGGCGAGGACCTGCACCCGCTGGCGCAGGTCAAGGACTTCGCGCCCTACGTCGCCAAGATCAAGGCCTCGGGGGCCGACAGCATCGTCACCGGCAACTGGGGCTCGGACCTGTCGCTGCTGATCAAGGCGGCCAAGGACGCCGGCCTGGACGCCAACTGGTACACCTACTACGGCGGCGCCAACGGGTCGCCGTCGGCGATCGGGCCGACGATGGACGGGAAGGTCAAGTTCGTCTACATCGGCCACTCGAACATCCCCGCGCTCGCCCCGTGGATGAAGGAGTACCGGCAGCGCTTCAACGACGACTTGTCGCTGCTGTCGACAGTGCACGTGCTGCCGATGCTCGCGCAGGCGATGGCGCAGGCGAAGAGCACCGATCCGGTCAAGGTGGCGCAGGCGCTGTCGGGCCTGTCGGTCAAGAGCTTCTCGGGCGAGGTGACGATGCGCAGGCAGGATCATCAGCTGCAGCAGCCCCTGTATATCGCCACCTGGCGCAAGATCACGGACCCGGGCAAGCAGTACAACGTCGAGGGCACGGGGTTCACCTGGGTGCAGGAGCGGGTGTTCGAGCCCTACGTGTCGAGCACGCCGACCTCGTGCCAGATGAAGCGCCCGGGCTGACCGGCTGACGGCCGTCGGCTGACGCAGCGCGATCGTCCGCCTCGCCGCGGGCCCTTGCGCCCGCTCGGGCCCGCCGGGGAAGGCTCCGACGGGCCTGACTTTTTCGAGACCGCAGCGCCTTGGACCAGGTCCTGATCAATCTGCTCAACGGCATCAGCTCCGGGCTGCTGCTGTTCATGCTCAGCGCCGGGCTGACGCTGATCTTCAGCATGATGGGCGTGCTCAATTTCGCGCACGCGAGCTTCTACATGCTGGGGGCGTATTTCGCCTACACGATCGGCACCGTCGTCGGCTTCTGGGCCGCGCTCGTGCTGGCGCCGCTGCTCGTGGGTGCGGTCGGCGCGCTGTTCGAGCGCAGCGTGCTGCGGCGCGTGCACCGCGCCGGGCACGTGGCCGAGCTGCTCGTGACCTTCGGCCTGTCGTACGTGATGCTGGAGCTGGTGCAACTGGTCTGGGGCCGCACCTCGGTGCCGTTCAGCCCGCCGCCGGCGCTGGCCGGCACCGCGTTCACGCTGGTGTCGTCGTCGGCCGAGCCGATGCGCTTCGTGCTCGGCGTCGCGCCGGAGGCGATATGCCAGCGCAGCGCCGAGGTCTTCGTCGCCTGCACGCGCTACCCGATGAACCGGGTCTTCCTCGCCTTCGTCGCGGTCGCGATGCTGCTGGCACTGTGGCTGCTGCTGACGCGCACGCGCGTCGGGCTCGTGATCCGCGCTGCCTTGACCCACCCCGGGATGGTGGAGGCGCTGGGCCACGACGTGCCGCGCGTGTTCATGCTGGTCTTCGGCGCCGGCTGCGCGATGGCGGGGCTGGCGGGCGTGGTCGGCGGCATCACCTTCGTCACCGAGCCGAGCATGTCCAACGTCGGCCCGATCATCTTCGCCGTCATCGTCATCGGCGGCATGGGCTCGCTGCCGGGCGCCTTCGTCGGGTCGCTGCTCGTCGGCCTGCTGCAGACGCTGCCGCTGACGGTCGACAAGTCGCTGCTGCACCTGGCCGAGTCGCTCGGCACCCCGCTGGGCCCCGACAGCCTGCTCTATCCGGTGGCCAAGATCACGCTCGCGCAGGCCGCGCCCATCCTGCCCTACCTGCTGCTGGTGCTGATCCTGATCTTCCGGCCCAGGGGCCTGCTCGGCACGCGGGAGGGCTGAGGGCATGCGCGCGTGGATGATCTGGCTGGCCTACGCCGCGGTGCTGGTCGCCGCGCCGATGGTCTGGACCAGCAGCCTGGCGCTGACGATGCTGTCGCAGGTCGGCATCGCGATCGTCGCCTGCCTGGCCTACAACGTCATCTTCGGCCAGGGCGGCATGCTCAGCTTCGGCCACGCGGTGTACAGCGGGCTGGGGGCCTACCTCGCGATCCACACGCTGAACATGGTCGGCGACGGTCGCATCGCGCTGCCGGTCAGCCTGATCCCGCTCGTCGGCGGCCTGGCCGGGCTGTTCTTCGCCGCGCTGCTGGGCTATGTCACGACGCGCAAGGCGGGGACCACCTTCGCGATGATCACGCTGGGCGTCGGCGAGCTGGTGTGGTCGATGTCGCTGATGCTGCCGGAGTTCTTCGGCGGCGAGGCCGGGATCACGACCGACCGCGTCGTCGGCGAGCCGGTGCTGGGCATCAGCTACGCCCCGCAGATCCAGGTCTACTACCTGATCGCGGTCTACTGCTTCGTCAGCACGGTGGCGATGTACGCGCTGACGCGAACGCCGCTGGGGCGCATCCTCAACGCCGTGCGCGACAACCCCGAGCGGGTCGAGTTTCTCGGCTACCGCACGCAGATGGTCCGCTACGTGGCGTTCATGATCTCGGGCTTCTTCATGGGCATCGCCGGCGGGCTTGGGACGATGAATTTCGAGATCGCCACCGCCGAGGTCGTCGGCGCGGCGCGATCCGGGGCCTACCTGCTGTTCACCTTCGTCGGCGGGGCGGGCTTCTTCTTCGGGCCGATCATCGGCGCGGTGCTGATGGTGCTGGCGCTGGTGATGCTGTCGGAGCTGACCCAGGCCTGGCTGCTCTACCTGGGGCTGGTCTTCGTCCTGATGGTGATGTACGCCCCGGGCGGGATCGCCAGCCTGGTGATGATGAACCTGCGCATGGCGGCGCACGGCAAGCTGCCTGGGCTGGCCGTGCCGTACGCGCTGCTGGCGCTGGCCGGCCTGGTGCTCTTCGCCGGCAGCGGCGCGATCATCGAGATGGTCTACCACCGGCAGCTCAACGCCGCGCTCGGGCCGGCGACGAGCTTCCTCGGCGCGCCGCTGGACACCTCGGCCGCGTCGTCGTGGGCCGGCGCGGCCGCGGTCCTGGCCGTCGGCGTGGTGCTGTTCGAGTTGGCACGGCGGCGCTTCGCGCAGCGCTGGGGGCAGGCGCAGACGGAGATCGAGCAGCTGATCGCGCTGCGGGAGCGGCAGGCATGAGGCCGTCTGGACGTCACGGGCTCGGGACCGAGGACAGATCTCCTCGCCGCGAGCGGCGACCTCATCCAGCGAGCGTTGCGAGCGCCGCAGGCACGGCCCGTCGAACCGCGGCGCCCGCGCTGCGTGCGGTCCGGGTGACAGGCGCCGCCGACCCGGGTGAAGACGGCGTCCGATCCAACCGCGGATGCCGGCCGCGACCGCAGGACCTGCGATGACTGCGGCGCTCGAACTCGTCGACCTGCACAAGAGCTTCGGCCGCACCGCGATCATCCGCGGCGCGTCGATGCGGGTCGAACGCGGCGAGCGGGTGGCGATCATCGGCCCCAACGGCGCCGGCAAGAGCACGCTGTTCAACCTGATCAGCGGCCGCTTCGCGCCCAGCGCGGGCCAGGTGCTGCTCAACGGCCGGCGCATCGACGGCCTGCCGCCGTACCGCGTCAGCCGCCTGGGCCTGGCGCGCAGCTTCCAGGTCTCCAACCTTTTCGGCCGCCTGTCGGCGCTCGAGAACCTGCGCTGCGCGGTGCTGTGGCACCTGGGCTACCGCTACGCGTTCTGGCGCTTCCTGGCCGGCGCGCACGACGCCAACGCGCGCGCCGAGGAGGTGCTGCGCATGGTGCGGCTCGAGCGCCGGCGCGACGTGCCGGCCGCGAGCCTGACCTACGCCGAGCAACGCGCGCTCGAGATCGGCGTCACGATCGCCGGCGGCGCCGACGTCATCCTGCTCGACGAGCCCACCGCCGGCATGAGCCGCAGCGAGACCGCGCGCTTCGTCGAGCTGATCCGCGAGATCACGGTCGGCAAGACGCTGCTGACGGTGGAGCACGACATGGGCGTGGTGTTCGGGCTCGCGGACCGCATCGCGGTCGTCGTCTACGGCGAGGTGATCGCCTTCGACACGCCCGAGAAGGTGCGCGCCGACCCGCGCGTGCAGGAGGCCTACCTGGGCTCGGTGCTGGCCGAGCAGGCGGCCGGCGGGGCAGGGCACTGACGATGCTGGAGCTGCACGACGTCCACGCCTTCTACGGCAAGAGCCACGTGCTGCACGGGGTGCGGTTCGGCGTGCGCCCGGGCGAGATCGTCAGCCTGCTCGGGCGCAACGGATCGGGGCGATCGACGACGGTCAAGGCGATCATGGGGCTGGTCGAGGGCAGGGGCCGGATCCGCTGGCGCGGGCAGGACGTCCTCGGGCGCAAGCCGTTCGAGATCGCGCGGCTGGGGATCGGCTACGTGCCCGAGAACCGCGAGATCTTCCCCGACCTGACGGTGCACCAGAACCTGATGCTGGGCGAGAAGCGCGGCCGTGGGCAGGCGGCAGGGCGCGAGCCGCGGTTCGGCTTCGACGACATGTACCGGCTGTTCCCGCGCCTGAGGGAGCGCCAGCACACCGCTGCCGGCGTGCTGTCGGGCGGCGAGCAGCAGATGCTGACGCTGTGCCGCACGCTGATGGGCGACCCGGACCTGATCATGATCGACGAGCCGACCGAGGGGCTGGCGCCGATGATCGTCGAGCTCGTCGCCCGGTACCTGCACGAGCTGCGCGAGCGCGGCATCTCGGTGCTGCTGGTCGAGCAGAAGCTGACGATCGCGCTCGAGGTCGCCGACCGCTGCCTGGTGATGGGGCACGGCGAGATCGTCTTCGAGGGCACGCCCGACGCGCTGCGCGCGGATGCCGGGGTGCGCAAGGAGTGGCTGGAGGTCTAGGGGTCGCCGTGCTTTGTGAGACCCCCGCGTGCTCGCTGGAGAGATGGGCGGCGATCGAACTGGACGCCTTGCTGGGTGGGAATTCGCGTCCGGTCGCCGGACTCCGGGCGCATCTGCAGCCATCCGTTGGCGGCACGTTGGCGTCCTTGATGGTCGGCTCTGCAGCGTTCGACGACCGGCGCGAGCCGAGGCCAGCGGGAGCCCTTCCGCTCCATGCCCCCCGCCATCGGCCTTCGGCCGCTGGCTCCTCCTTGACTTCCGCGGAAGGGCACCCGCTGTCCTCGGCAGGCAGCGGCAGGGGTGTTCGATCGTCGAATACCAAGGCAGTGGCAGGCCAAGGTCGGCGGGTACCCTCCCACGTAAGTAAAGGAGGAGCCGGCGGCGTAGCCGACGGCGGGGGACATGGAGTGGGAGGGTGCCCGCCGACCTTGGCACGCTGGCACGTTGAACGCCAGATCAAACGAAGGACTGAGTTCGATCAACTTCGGCGCACTTCGACAAACGTTGGCGACGAGCCGAATGCGGCCGCGCATGAGGTTCGCTGTGCTCGAGCGATCGACGGCGGTCCCCAACCGGACTTCTTTCCAGCCGAACCGGGCCTTCTTCGAAGCCGACAATCTTCCTGCATCAACACCGTGATCGACGGGTTTGCCGGCGTGCGCCCAGCGCGGACTTGTCCCGCCAGCGACACGGGCTACGGACCGGGACTGCCTAGAATCGAACGATCGTTCGTTTTCAGACCCCTGCATCGATCCGAGGAGACGCGATGAGCGCCAGCTACGAAGTGCGCGACGGCGTGGCCGTCATCATGCTGAACAACCCGCCGGTCAACGGGCTGGGCTATGCGACCCGGCGCGGCATCGCCGACGGCGTCGACCGCGCGCTGGCCGACCCGGCGGTGCGGGCGATCGTCCTGACCGGTGCCGGACGCGCCTTCTCCGGCGGCGCCGACATCCGCGAGTTCGGCACCCCGAAGGCGATCGCCGAGCCCAACCTGCTGTCGGTGATCAAGCTGCTCGACGACGCGACCAAGCCGGTCGTCGCCGCGGTCCACGGCACCGTGATGGGCGGCGGGCTGGAACTGGCGCTGAGCACGCATTACCGCGTCGCCGCGCCCGGCACCAACGTCGCGCTGCCCGAGGTCAAGCTCGGCCTGCTTCCCGGCGCCGGCGGCACGCAGCGGCTGCCGCGCGTGGTCGGCGTCGAGACGGCGCTGAACATGATCGTCAAGGGCGACCCGGTGAAGAGCGAGCTGCTGGCCGCGCTGCCGGGGCAGAAGCTGTTCGCCAAGATCGTCGACGGCGACCTGGTTGCCGGCGCGGTCGCCTTCGCCAACGAGGTCGCGGCCGCGCACGCCGGCGGCCAGCCGCTGCCGCGCGTGCGCGACCTGCCGCTGGCGCATCCGAACGCCGACGCCTACTTCCAGTTCGCGCGCAATACGGTGCGCGCGATGGCGCCGAACTTCCCGGCGCCGCTGCGCTGCGTCGACTGCGTGGCCAAGGCGGTCGAGTGCGCCGGGCGCAAGGCCTTCGACGAGGGCCTGCGCTACGAGCGCGAGGCCTTCGCCGCGCTGATGGTGACGCCGGAGTCCAAGGCGCTGCGCCACGCCTTCTTCGCCGAGCGCGCCGCGAGCAAGATCCCCGACGTGCCCGAGGACACCGCCGCGCGCAAGATCGCCAAGGTCGGCGTCATCGGCGCCGGCACGATGGGCGGCGGCATCACGATGAACTTCCTCAACGCCGGCATCCCGGTGACCGTGCTGGAGACGAAGCAGGAGGCGCTGGACCGCGGCGTGGCGACGATCCGCAGGAACTACGAGTCGCAGGTGAAGAAGGGCAAGCTCAAGGCCGACAGGTTCGAGCAGCGCATGGCGCTGCTGTCGACCAGCCTGTCGTACGACGACCTGAAGGACGCCGACCTGATCATCGAGGCGGTGTTCGAGGAGATGGGCGTCAAGGAGGCCGTCTTCAGGAAGCTCGACGAAATCGCCAGGCCCGGCGCGATCCTGGCCAGCAACACCAGCACGCTCGACGTCGACCGGATCGCCGCGTTCACGCAGCGTCCGCAGGACGTGGTCGGGATGCACTTCTTCAGCCCGGCCAATGTGATGAAGCTGCTCGAGGTGGTGCGCGGCAAGGCCACCGCCAAGGACGTGCTGGCCACCGTGATGGCGGTGGCCAAGATCATCCGCAAGACCGCGGTCGTCTCCGGCGTGTGCGACGGCTTCATCGGCAACCGCATGATCGAGCAGTACGGCCGCCAGGCCGGATTCCTGCTGGAGGAGGGCTGCACGCCCGAGCAGGTCGACCGCGCGATCGAGAAGTTCGGCTTCGCGATGGGCCCGTTTCGCATGGGCGACCTCGCCGGCAACGATATCGGCTGGGCGATCCGCAAGCGCCGCTATGTCGAGAAGCCCGGCCTGCGCTACAGCAAGACCGCCGACCTGCTGTGCGAGATGGGCCGCTTCGGGCAGAAGACCGGCGCCGGCTGGTACGACTACGCGCCCGGCCAGCGCAAGGCGATCCCGTCGCCGGTCGTCGTCGAGATGATCGCGAAGCACCGTGCCGAGCTCGGCATCGCGCCGCGCAGGATCTCGGACGACGAGATCGTGCAGCGGCTCGTCTTCTCGCTCGTCAACGAGGGCGCGAAGATCCTCGAGGAGGGGATCGCGAGCAAGGCGAGCGACATCGACATGGTCTACCTGACCGGTTACGGATTCCCGCTCTGGCGCGGCGGGCCGATGTGCTATGCGGATACGGTGGGGCTGTTCAACGTCGTGCACGCGATGAAGCGCTTCGCCGCCAACCCGCACGACGATGCCGACTTCTGGCAGCCGGCGCCGCTGCTGGCGAAGCTGGCCGCCGAGGGCGGGTCCTTCAACCCCTGACACGGTGCGACGGATGCCGTCGACCGACGATTGCCGACCCGGAGTCCAGCAATGATCAAGCGCGCAATGGTTTTTCTCCTGCTGCTCGTCGCGGCGCTCGCGCTGGCCGTGGTCGGCAACACCTTTCGCCAGGGATCGCGCCAGCTCGACGTGCCGCCGCTGGCCAGGCTCGCCGTCGATGCCGACGCCGTGGCGGCGTCGATGGCCGAGGCGGTGCGCGCCCGCACCGTCAGCGGCCTGATCGACCCGGCCGGCACCGCGGCCGCCTTCGACGCCCTGCACGCGCACCTGGCGCAGCGCTACCCGCGCGTGCACGCCGCGCTCGAGCGCGAGGTGATCGGCGCGCACAGCCTGCTGTTCACCTGGCGCGGCAGCGATGCGGCGGCGCGGCCGATCGCGCTGCTGGCGCACCAAGACGTGGTGCCGATCGCTCCGGGCACGCAGGCGCTCTGGAAGCGGCCGCCGTTCGACGGCGTGGTCGCCGACGGCCATGTCTGGGGCCGCGGCACGCTGGACAACAAGAGCAACCTCGTCACGCAGCTCGAGGCGGTGGAGATGCTGCTGGCGTCGGGCTTCCAGCCGCGCCGCACGGTCTACCTGTTCTACGGCCACGACGAGGAGGTCGGTGGCCGCGATGGCGCCGTCGCGGCGGTGGCGCTTCTGCAGCAGCGCGGCGTGCGGCTGGACTTCGTGCTCGACGAGGGCCTGGCCGTCACCGAGGGCGTGCTGCCGGGCGTGGCGAGCCCGCTGGCGCTGATCGCGCTGGCCGAGAAGGGCTCGGTGACGCTCGAGCTCACGGCCACCGCCGCGCCCGGGCACTCGTCGATGCCGCCGGCGGCCGGAAGCAGCGCCATCGGCATGCTCAGCGCGGCGCTGGTGCGGCTGGACCAGAACCCGATGCCGGGCGGCATCCAGGGTGCGGCGGCCGAGATGTTCCAGGCGGTGGCGCCGGAGATGCCCTTCGGCCAGCGGCTGGCGCTGAGCAACCTGTGGCTCACGCGGCCCCTCGTCGAGCGCATGCTGGGCCGCGGCGGCGCCACCAACGCGATGCTGCGCACGACGACGGCGATGACCATCGTCAACGCCGGCAACAAGGAGAACGTGCTTCCCGGGCGTGCCGAGGCGGTGGTCAACTTCCGCATCCTGCCCGGCGACACCCCGGCGTCGGTCCAGGCGCACGTCGAGCGCGTCATCGCCGACCCGCGCATCACGGTGGAGCCGATGGGCGTGGCCTTCGAGCCGTCCAAGCTGTCGTCGGCGCAGGCCGAGCCGTTCAAGCGCATCGAGCGCGTCGCGCGTGAGGTCTTCCCCGATGCGATCGTGGCGCCGGGGCTGATGCTGGCGGCGTCGGACGCGCGCCACTTCGACCCCATCGCCGAGCACAGCTACCGTTTCATGCCGATCCGCTTCCGATCCGAGGACCTGGCCCGCGTGCACGGCACCGACGAGCGCATCAGCGTCGAGCAGCTGGCCGACATGGTCCGCTTCTACCACCGCCTGCTCACGCAGACGGCATCCTGAGCCCGACCTTCCGAACCCCCGCCTGAGGACCCCTGCCATGAGCCGTGCCGTCATTGTGTCCACCGCCCGCACCCCGCTGGCCAAGAGCTGGAAGGGGGCCTTCAACATGACCCACGGGGCGACGTTGGGCGGCTTCGTCGTCGAGGCCGCGATCGCGCGCGCCGGCGTCGAGCCGGGCGCGGTCGAGGACCTGCTGATGGGCTGCGCCACGCCCGAGGGCGCGACCGGCAGCAATATCGCGCGCCAGATCGCGCTGCGCGCCGGGCTTCCGGTGACGACCGGCGGCGTCACGGTCAACCGCTTCTGCTCCAGCGGACTGCAGACGATCGCGATGGCGGCGCAGCGCGTGATCGCCGGCGAGGGCGAGGTCTATGTCGCCGGCGGCGTCGAGAGCATCAGCTGCGTGCAGAACGAGGCCAACCGCCACATGATCACCGACCCCTGGCTGGTCGAGCACAAGCCCGAGATCTACTGGAGCATGCTGCAGACGGCGGAGAACGTCGCCAGGCGCTACGGCGTCGCCAAGCCGCGCATGGACGAGTACGGCGCCGCGAGCCAGCAAAAGGCCTGCGCGGCGCAGGAGGCCGGCCTGTTCGACGCCGAGATGATCCCGGTCACGGTGACCGCCGGCGTGGCCGACCCGGTGCTCGGGCTGCGCAGCAAGGAGGTCACGGTCAAGGCCGACGAGGGGCTGCGCCCCGGAACCACCGTCGACGGCATCAAGGACATCCGCCCGGCGCTGCCCGGCGGCGTCGTCACCGCCGGCAATGCGAGCCAGTTCAGCGACGGCGCCGGCGCCTGCGTCGTCGTCGACGAGGCCTATGCCGAGAAGAAGGGGCTGAAGCCGCTGGGCCGCTTCCTCGGTTTCGCGGTCGCCGGCTGCGAGCCCGACGAGATGGGCATCGGCCCGGTGTTCGCGGTGCCCAAGGTGCTGCAGCGGCTGGGGCTGAAGGTCGGCGATATCGACCTGTGGGAGCTCAACGAGGCCTTCGCGGTGCAGGTGCTGTACTGCGCCGATAGGCTCGGCATCCCGATGGAGCGGCTCAACGTCAACGGCGGCGCGATCGCGGTCGGCCACCCCTACGGCGTGTCGGGCCAGCGCCTGACCGGCCATGCATTGATCGAGGGCCGTCGCCGCGGCGCGAAGAAGGTTTGCGTGACGATGTGCGTCGGCGGCGGCATGGGGGCTGCCGGCGTGTTCGAGGTGCTCTGAGCCTTGCGCGGGGCGGCGGCGATGCGCGCGACGGTCGACTTCCTGCTGCACGACTGGTTGCGCGTCGAGCAGCTGACCGCGCGCGAGCGCTTCGCCGACCACTCGCGCGAGACCTTCGCCCAGGTGCTCGACACCTGCGAGCGCATCGCGCGCGACAAGTACGCGCCGTTCAACCGGCTGGTCGATACCGAGGAGCCGCGCCTGGTCTCCGACGAGGGCGGCGAGCGCGTCGTCCTGCCGCAGGCGACGCACGAGGCCTGGCGGGCCTATGCCGAGTCGGGCATGCTCGCGGCGGCGCAGGACTTCGAGCTCGGCGGCATGCAGCTGCCGTATGCGGTCGAGGCGGCGGCGAACGCTTTCTTCGCCAAGGCCAGCGTCAGCATCGGCGCCGGCATGCTGACCACCGGCAACGCCAACCTGCTGATGGCGCACGGCACGCCGCGCCAGCAGCAGGTCTTCGCGCACGCCGAGTTCGCCGGCCGCTGGGCCGGCACGATGTGCCTGAGCGAGCCGCAGGCCGGCTCCAGCCTGTCGGACATCGCCACCCGGGCGGAGCCCGACGGCGAGGGTTTCGAGGCCGATCCGCTCGGCCCGCGCTACCGGCTGCGCGGCCACAAGATGTGGATCTCGGCCGGCGAGCACGAGCTGACCGAGAATATCGTCCACCTGGTGCTGGCCAAGATCCCGGATGCCGACGGCCGGCTGGTGCCGGGCACGCGCGGCATCTCGCTGTTCATCGTGCCGAAGCGCATGGTCGGCGCCGACGGCGCGCTGACCGGCGAGCGCAACGACGTCGCGCTGGCCGGACTGAACCACAAGTGCGGCTGGCGCGGCACGACGAATACGCTGCTCAACTTCGGCGAAGGCCGCCACAGGCCCGGCGGCCGCGCCGGCGCGGTCGGCTACCTCGTCGGCGCGCCCGGCGAGGGGCTGCGCTGCATGTTCCACATGATGAACGAGGCGCGCATCGCGATCGGCATGGCGGCGGCGATGCTCGGCATGGCGGGCTACGAGGCCTCGCTCGATTATGCGAGACAGCGGCCCCAGGGAAGGCCGATCACCGGCGCCGGCAAGGACCCGACGCAGCCGCAGGTCGCGATCGTCGAGCATGCGGATGTGAAGCGCATGCTGCTGGCGCAGAAGGCCTACGCCGAGGGCGCGCTCGCGCTCGAGCTGTATTGCGCGCGCCTCGTCGACGAGCAGCATACCGGCGAGCCGGCGGCAGCGAAGGAGGCCGCGCTGCTGCTGGAGGTGCTGACGCCGGTCGCCAAGAGCTGGCCCAGCGAGTGGTGCCTGGAGGCCAACTCGCTCGCGATCCAGGTGCTGGGCGGTTACGGCTACACGCGCGACTTCCCCGTGGAGCAGTACTGGCGCGACAACCGCCTGAACATGATCCACGAGGGCACGCACGGCATCCAGGCGCTGGACCTGCTGGGGCGCAAGGTGGTGATGGAAGGCGGCGCCGGGCTGAAGCTGCTCGCCGCACGGGTGCAGGCGACGATCGAGCGCGCGCTGCAGGACGCGTCGCTGGCCGAGTCCGCCAACGCGCTCGCGGCGGCGCTGCAGCGCCTGGGCGCGGCGACCCGCTCCGCCTGGGCCACCGGCGTGCCCGAGGAGGCGCTGGCCAATGCCACGCCCTACCTGCAGGCCTTCGGCCATGTCGTGCTGGCCTGGATCTGGCTCGAGCTCGCGCTCGCGCTCGCGCTGGCCGGCCGCGACGATGCCTTCGCGCTCGGCAAGCGGGCCGCGCAGCGCTACTTCTTCGCCTACGAACTCCCGAAGATCGACGTCTGGCTCGGCGTCGTCGCGCGGCGCGAGGCGGTCTGCCGCGCGATGCGGCCCGAGTGGTTCTGAACGCTGCCACGGCGGCGCCCGTCACGCGATGGTGGTTCTCCACCTGCAACGAGAAGGAAACCCATGAGCACCCCCGTGATGCAACTCTTCGACCTCTCCGGCAAGACCGCGCTGGTCACCGGCGGCTCGCGCGGCCTGGGGCTGCAGATCGCCGAGGCGCTGGGCGAGGCGGGTGCCAAGATCCTGCTGAGCTCGCGCAAGGCGGCCGACCTCGAGGAGGCGGCGGCCGACCTGCAGGCCAAGGGGATCGACGCGCGCTGGGCCGCGGCCGACGCCAGCGACCCCGCGCAGGTCGGCAAGGTCGTCGACGAGGCGATGCAGCGGCTGGGGCGCATCGACATCCTCGTCAACAACGCCGGCGCGACCTGGGGTGCACCGGCCGAGGACCACCCGCTGGAGGCCTGGGACAAGGTCATGAACCTGAACGTGCGCAGCATGTTCCTGTTCTCGCAGGCGGCGGGCCGGGCGAGCATGATCCCGAACCGCAGCGGGCGGATCGTCAACGTGGCGTCGATCGCGGGCCTGGCGGGGTCGTTGACGATGAAGGTCGTCGCCTACGGCACCAGCAAGGGCGCGGTCGTCAGCTTCACGCGCACGCTGGCCGGCGAATGGGGGCGCTACGGCATCAACGTCAACGCGCTCGCGCCGGGATTCTTCCCGAGCCGGATGACGCGCGGGACGCTCGACACCGTCGGCGCCGACACGCTCGCGGCGATGGCGCCGCTGGGTCGCCTGGGTGACGACGACGACCTCAAGGGCGCGGCGCTGCTGCTGGCGAGCGCGGCGGGCAAGCACATCACCGGGCAGATCCTCGCCGTCGACGGCGGGGTGTCGGCGGTGCACGGGGCCTGAGCCCGGCGCGACGATCGGCCCGCGCGACCTCCGATGACCCGCATCGCCTTCCCGGTCCACATCCCCTTCGTCGAGGCGCTGGGGCTCGAGCTGTGCGGCTTCGGCGACGGCCAGGCCGAGCTGCGCGTCGACCTGGCCGCGCTGCACCTCAACAGCTGGGCGGTGGCGCACGGTGGCGTGCTGATGACGATGCTCGACGTCGCGATGGCGCACGCCGCGCGCAGCCACCAGCGGCACGAGCCGCAGGGCGGCCCGGGGGTGGCGACGATCGAGATGAAGACCAGCTTCATGCGCCCGGCCGAGGGCCGGCTGCGCGCGCTCGGCACGCTGCTGCACCGCACGGCGTCGCTCGCCTTCTGCGAGGGCCGCGTGCTCGACGAGCAGGGCGAGCTGTGCGCCAGCGCCAGCGGCACCTTCAAGTATCTGCGCGCGCTGCCCACCCGCGGCCGCCACACCAAGGCGCTGCAGCGCCGAACCGGAGATGCGACATGAGCCTGACCAACCGCCGGATCCTCCTGCAATCGCGCCCCGCGGGCAAGCCGGGCGTGGACAACTTCCTGCTCGTCGAGACACCGGTGCCCGAGCTGGCCGACGGCCAGGTGCTGGTCAGGCACCACTGGCTGAGCCTGGACCCCTACATGCGCGGGCGCATGAACGAGGGCAAGAGCTATGCGCAGCCGCAGCCGCTGGGCGAGGTCATGATCGGCGGCACCGCCGGCGAGGTCGTCGCGTCGCGCAACCCGCAGTTCGCGGTCGGCGACAAGGTCGTCGGCATGGGCGGCTGGCAGGAGTACGCGATCGTCTCGGCCGACCAGCGCGGCGTGCTGCAGAAGGTCGACACGTCGCGGGTGCCGCTGTCGGCCTACCTCGGCCCGGTCGGCATGCCCGGGGTGACCGGCTGGTACGGGCTGACGCAGATCATCGAGCCCAAGGCCGGCGAGACGGTGGTGGTGAGTGCGGCCAGCGGGGCGGTCGGCAGCGTCGTCGGCCAGCTCGCGAAGGCGCGCGGCTGCCGCGCGGTCGGCATCGCCGGCGGGCCCGACAAATGCGGCTACGTCACCGGCGAACTCGGCTTCGACGCCTGCATCGACTACAAGGCGCAGCGCGACCTGAAGTCGCTCGCGCAGGCGCTCAAGGCCGCCTGCCCGGACGGCATCGACGGCTACTTCGAGAACGTCGGCGGGACGATCCTGGATGCGGTGATGCTGCGCATGAACGCCTTCGGCCGCATCGCGATGTGCGGGATGATCAGCGGCTACAACGGCGAGCCGATCCCGATGGCCAACCCGTCGCTGATCCTGGTGTCGCGGCTGAAGGTGCAGGGCTTCATCGTCAGCGAGCACATGGCGCTGTGGCCGCAGGCGCTGCAGGAGCTCGGCCAGGGGGTCGCCGGCGGGAGCATCCGCTACCGCGAGTCGATCGCCGACGGCATCGCGTCGGCGCCCGAGGCTTTCCTCGGGCTGCTCGAGGGGCGCAACTTCGGCAAGCAGTTGGTGAAGCTGGCGTGAGCTTCGGGGGGCTGCGCCGACGGGGCGGCCGGCGATGCTGAGCTGGCGCTGGTCGCGCTTCGGCGAGCTCGGCGTCGACGACCTGTACGACGCGCTCGCGCTGCGCTGCCGGGTCTTCATCGTCGAGCAGGTGCCCTACCTCGACCCGGACGGCGTCGACCGCGATGCATGGCACCTGCTCGGCCGGGATCGCGCCGGCGCACTCGTCGCCTACCTGCGCGTCGTCGACCCGGGCGTCAAGTACGACGAGCCGTCGATCGGCCGCGTCGTCACCGCGCCCGAGGTGCGCGGCACGGGCCTGGGCCACGTGCTGGTGCGCGAGGGTCTGGCGCGCTGCGCCGCGGTCTGGCCCGGGCGCGCGAACCGGATCGGCGCGCAGGCGCGGCTGCAGCGCTTCTACCGCGGCCATGGCTGGGAGCCGCTGGGCGGGGAGTACGACGAGGACGGCATCCCGCATATCGAGATGCTCAGGCCGTGGCAGGTCGCGTGAACGGCCGGCCCGCGGCCTGCCGATGAACCATCGAGCGGCGCGAAACGAGGAGGACGCATGAAGCACACCGAGGGCCGCGTGGCCGTGATCACCGGCGCCGCGAGCGGCTTCGGCCTGGAGGCCGCGCGCATCGCCGCGCGACGCGGGATGAAGGTCGTGATGGCCGACGTCCAGCCGGACGCGCTGGAGCTGTCGGCGCACGACGTCGGCGCGATCGGCGCCGAGGTCATGCCGTACCGGCTCGACGTCTCGCGCGCGCAGGAGCTCGATGCGCTGGCGGCCGCGGTGCGCGATCGCTTCGGCGCGCCGCACTTCGTCTTCAACAACGCGGGCGTGGGTGCCGGCGGGCTGCTGTGGGAGCACACGGCCAAGGACTGGGACTGGGTCTTCGGCGTCAACCTGCTCGGCGTCGCGCACGGCGTGCGCGCGTTCACGCCGATGATGCTGGCGGCGGCCGAGGCCGACCCGTCGTACGTGGGGCACCTCGTCAACACGGCGTCGATGGCCGGGCTGCTCGCGCCGCCGAACATGGGCGTCTACAACGCGAGCAAGGCCGCCGTCGTGTCGCTGACCGAGACGCTGTACCACGACCTGTCGCTCGTCACCGACCGCGTGCGCGCGCACCTGCTGTGCCCGTATTTCGTGCCGACCGCGATCCACCTCAGCGAGCGCAACCGCCCGGCCGAGCTGCGCGAGGCTGGCGCCGGGCCGACGCGCAGCCAGATGATCGCCGCGGCGATGAGCGAGAAGGCGGTCACCAGCGGCCGCGTCAGCGCGGCGCAGGTCGCGCAGCTCGTCTTCGACGCCATGGCCGAGGACCGCTTCTACGTCTACAGCCACCCGCAGGCGCTGGCCGGCGTGCGCACGCGGATGGAGGACCAGGTGCTGCCGCGCAACCCGACCGACCCCTTCGCCGAGCGGCCGGAGATCGGCCAGCGGCTGCGCCGGCAGTTGCGCGGCGAAGCTTGATCCGCGACCTCGCCGTCGTCGGCGCCGGGCCGGCGGGATTGATGGCGGCCGAGGTCGCCAGTGCGGCCGGGCTCGCGGTCGACGTCTTCGATGCCATGCCGTCGGCCGGGCGCAAGTTTCTGCTCGCCGGCAAGGGCGGGCTCAACCTGACGCACGCCGAGCCCTTGGCCGATTTCGTCGGCCGCTACCGCGAGCGCGCGGACGTGCTCGCGCCCTGGCTGCTGGCGTTCGGACCAGCGCAGGTCCGCGCGTGGGCCGGCGATCTAGGCATCGAGACCTTCGTCGGCAGCTCGGGCCGTGTCTTCCCGCTCGACTTCAAGGCCGCGCCGCTGCTGCGCGCCTGGCTGCACCGGCTGCGCGCGCGCGGCGTGCGGTTGCACATGCGGCATCGCTGGGCCGGCTGGGACGATTCCGGCGTGCCGGTCTTCGAGACCCCGGCCGGCCGCGTCGCCGCGCCGGCGCGGGCGATGCTGCTCGCGCTCGGCGGCGCGAGCTGGCCGCATCTCGGGTCCGACGGTGCCTGGGTGCCGCGGCTGCAGGCGATCGGGGTGCCGGTGCGCGCGCTGCGCAGCGCGAACTGCGGGTTCGAGCGGCCCTGGAGCGCGCACCTGCGCAGCCGTCATGCCGGCGCGCCGCTGAAGGGCATCGCGCTGGCCTGGGACGAACGCCCGCCGCCGTCCGCCACGGCGGCACGCGACGACGTCGCGCCGCAGCGCGTCGTGCGGCGCGGCGAGTGCGTGCTGAGCGATTACGGGCTCGAAGGCAGCCTCGTCTACGCCGCGTCGGCCGCGCTGCGCGACGCGATCGAGCGCGAGGGCGTGGCGCGCTGCTGGATCGACTTGCTGCCGGCGCGCGACGAGGCCGATCTCGCGCACGCGCTGGCCGGGCGCGGCCGGCGCTCGCTGGCGTCGTACTTGCGCTCGCAACTCGGGCTGTCGGGCGTGAAGGTGGCGCTGCTGCACGAGCTGCTGCCGCGCACACTGCTCGCCGACCCCGTGCAGCTCGCCGCCGCGATCAAGTCGCTGCCGGTCAAGCTGTTCGCGCCGCGGCCGCTGGCCGAGGCGATCAGCAGCGCGGGCGGCGTCCCCTTCGAGGCGCTCGACGAGTCGCTGATGCTGCGCGCGCGGCCGGGTGTGTTCTGCGCCGGCGAGATGCTCGACTGGGAGGCGCCGACCGGCGGCTACCTGCTGACTGCCTGCCTGTCCACTGGCGCGGCGGCCGGTCGCGGCGCATGCCGCTGGCTCGGCGTCTCATCGTCCTGACGAAGGGTTATTCCCGATATTCTCGTCCCTCGTTCATGGGGGTGCGAAGCGTCTCCCGCCGCGAATGCGCATAGGATCGGTCGGCCGGCGCAGCGCCATGCGCAGCCGTGTCGGACCAACATGCGCCCGGGCGGGCGGCAACCAGGAAGGTTATTTCGATGAGGACGATGACGACGAAGACGTGGGACTTGACTGGGGCGGGCGCGGCGGCACTGCGCATCGCGGCGGTCGCGGCGGCGGCGATGGCGATGGCAGGTTGCGTCGCGACCGCGCCCAAGATGGGCGAGGCGAAGGGCACGGTCACCGGCGCTGCTGGCGGTGCGAGCGCCGAGGGCCAGAACACTCAACTCGCACGCTGCGACGCACCGCTGGGCACGCTGGCGCTGGTCGAGGACCAGGCGGCCCCCTGGTGGGCCGAGCTGCGCCAGCGCAACCTGGGGTCGACGATCCCGGTGCTGCGGCTGATGGTGCAGCAGAGCAACTGCTTCGTCGTCGTCGAGCGCGGGCGCGCGATGCAGAACATGATGCGCGAGCGCGAGCTGATGCAAAGCGGCGAGATGCGCGGCGGCAGCAATTTCGGCAAGGGCCAGATGGCCGCGGCCGACTACACGCTCAGCCCGGAGATCCAGTTCTCCGGTCGTACAGGCAATATCGGTGCCGGACTCGGCGGCCGGCTCGGACTGATCGGCGCCTTGGCCGGCAGCATGAGCACCAACGAGGCGTCGACGACGCTGCTGCTGATCGACAACCGTTCCGGCGTCCAGATCTCGGCCGCCGAGGGCAGCGCGAAGAATTTCGATTTCGGATTCTTCGGTGCCGGCTTCACCAGCGGCCTGGGCGTCGGCGGCGGCGGCTACGCGAACACGCCGCAGGGCAAGGTCATCGTCACCGCCTTCGCCGACTCCTACAACCAGATGGTGCAGGCGCTGCGCAACTACAAGGCGCAGGAGGTCAAGGGCGGGCTGGGCACCGGCGGCCGGCTGGGCGTGCAGGGCGGTTCGACCCCGGCGTCGAAGAAGACCAAGTAGGCGCGCAGGCCCGATCGCGCCCTCGCCCTGTGGCGGGGCGCGCGTTGCGGCTGCGAGGGCGAAGGCCGAAGGGGGCGTGGCACACTGCGCCCCCATTTCTTTCCACCGACCCCTTCGCCTTGGACAAGATCCCGCAACAGATCGCCGCCGAACTCGGCGCGCGACCCGCGCAAGTGCGCGCCGCCGTCGAGCTGCTCGACGGCGGCGCCACCGTGCCCTTCATCGCCCGCTACCGCAAGGAGGCCACCGACGGCCTCGACGACACCCAGCTGCGCACGCTCGAAACGCGACTGGCCTACCTGCGCGAGCTGGAAGACCGCCGCGCCGCGGTGCTGAAGAGCATCGCCGAGCAGGGCAAGCTCAGCCCCGAGCTCGAGGCTGCCGTCGAGGCCGCGCCGACCAAGCAGGAGCTGGAAGACCTGTACCTGCCGTACAAGCCGCGGCGCCGCACCAAGGGTCAGATCGCGCGCGAGGCGGGGCTCGAGCCGCTGGCCGACCGGCTCTTCGCCGACCCGATGCTGGACCCGCTGGCCGAAGCCGCCGCCTTCGTCAGCGCCGATGCCGGCTTTGCCGACGCGCAGGCGGTGCTCGACGGCGTGCGCGACCTGCTCGCCGAGCGCTGGGCCGAGGACGCGACGCTGGTCGGCCCGCTGCGCGAGTGGCTGTGGGTCGAGGGCATGCTGCGCAGCACGCTGGCGCCGGGCAAGGACGGCAGCCACCCGGACGCTGCCAAGTTCCGCGGCTACTTCGACTATGCGGAGCCGATCCACCGCGTCCCGAGCCACAGAGCGCTCGCGGTGCTGCGCGGCCGCGCGCAGGCGTGGCTGGACGCGAAGCTGGTGACGGCCGATGCGCTGGCGCCGGAGTTGCCCGCGGCGCCTGCGGCCACGGCAGCCCTGACGGCTCCTGGGGCAGCGGGGCCGACGGTCTCGCTGGCCGAGGGCCGCATCGCGCGCCACCTCGGCTGGAGCCATCGGCGCCGGCCGGGCGACGAGCTGATCCGCAAGACCATCGCCTGGACCTGGAAGGTCAAGCTGAGCCTGAGCCTGGAGCGCGACCTCTTCGCCCGCCTGCGCGAATCGGCCGAGGCGGTGGCGATCAAGGTCTTCGCCGACAACCTGCGCGACCTGCTGCTGGCCGCGCCGGCCGGCGCGCGCGCGGTGATGGGGCTGGATCCGGGCATCCGCACCGGCGTCAAGGTCGCCGTCGTCGGCGCCACCGGCAAGGTGCTCGACACCGCGACCGTCTACCCGCACGAGCCGAGGAAGGACTGGGAGGGTGCGCTGCACACGCTGGGCCGGCTGGTCGCCGCGCACGGCGTCGGGCTGGTCGCGATCGGCAACGGCACCGCCAGCCGCGAGACCGACCGGCTCGCCGCCGAGCTCGTCGCGCGCGTGCAGCGGCTCGCGCCCGACATGCGTCTCGACCGGCTGGTCGTCAGCGAGGCCGGGGCCTCGGTCTACTCGGCGAGCGAATACGCGAGCCAGGAGCTGCCCGATCTCGACGTCAGCCTGCGTGGCGCGGTCAGCATCGCGCGCCGGGTGCAGGATCCGCTCGCGGAGCTGGTCAAGATCGACCCCAAGAGCATCGGCGTCGGCCAGTACCAGCACGATGTCGACCAGCGCGCGCTGGCGCGAACGCTGGACACGGTGGTCGAGGATGCGGTCAACAGGGTCGGGGTCGACCTCAACACCGCCTCGGCGCCGCTGCTGGCGCGCGTCTCGGGGCTGGGCCCCGGGGTCGCGGCGGCGATCGTTCGCTGGCGCGACGCGCAGGGTGCGTTCCGATCGCGCCGCCAGCTGCTCGAGGTGACCGGCCTGGGCCCGCGGACCTTCGAGCAGGCGGCGGGATTCCTGCGCATCCGCGACGGCGACGACCCGCTGGACATGACCGGCGTGCATCCGGAGACCTACCCGCTGGTGCAGCGCATCCTGGCCGACACAGGCCGCCCGATCCAGGCGCTGATGGGGCGTCCGGATCTGCTGAAGACGCTGGATCCCGGGCGCTATGCCGATGCCCGCTTCGGCGCCATCACGGTCGGCGACATCCTGGCCGAGCTGGAGAAGCCCGGGCGCGACCCGCGGCCGGACTTCGTCGTCGCGCGCTTCAACGACGGCGTCGAGGATCTCGCCGACCTGCAGCCCGGCATGCGGTTGCAGGGCACCGTCACCAACGTCGCGCAGTTCGGCGCCTTCGTCGACCTCGGTGTGCACCAGGACGGGCTGGTGCACGTCAGCCAGCTCGCCGACCGCTTCGTGCGCGACGCGCGCGAGGTCGTCAAGACGGGCGATGTCGTCGAGGTGCGCGTGCTGGAGGTCGACCTCGCGCGCAGGCGCATCGCGCTGACGATGAAGACGGGCGCGTCCGAGGCCTCTGCGCAAGCGGGCGCGGCGGGCGACAACCGCCACCGCCCGGCGGATCGCGGCCAGCGCGCCCCGACACGGCGCGAGCCGGCGTCGCAAGGGGCGATGGCGGCGGCCTTCGCGAAGCTGCAGTCGAGCCGCTGACGCATCGCGCTGGCGTGCCTCGTCAGAGCGCAGTCGTCGGCCCGAACGGGGCGGGCTCGTCGACACCGCCTCGAACGGCGCGCAGCGCGCGCTCGCGTACGGCGTCGTCGATGTAGCGGGCGGGGCGGTCAGGCCGTGGCATGCGAGCCTGTCGCCGTTCCGGGCTGCCGCGGCGCGCAATCGAGGTGGGGCGCGTGGGCTTGGCCGCGACCGCGACCTGGCTGTGGGCCGACGAGGGGGGCGATGCCCAGGGGCCGATGTCGGCGTTCGGTCCGATGGGTCCGATGGTGGGTCGCGGGGTCAGCAGCGCCACCGCCAGGATGGCTGCGGCACCGGCCGACCACGCGCCTCGCGGCCAGGCGGCGCCGGTCGACCCGCGCGCAGATGGCGCGGCGGCAGGGTGCGGGATTGCCGAGGCCTGCAACGCGGCGAAGTCCGCAGCGTGCGACGCCTGACGCAGGGTATGCGGCGGCTGCAGCTCCTCGCGCACGGCCAGCCAGGTGCGCCGGCGCAGCGCGCGGCCCAGGTCGTTGCGGCCGCTGAGCATCACCAGCGGGACGGCAAGAAGCAGCGGCAGCCCGATCGCCAGACCGGTGAGGTCCCAGCGTGGCGCCGTCTCCGCGCGCTCGGGCACGCCCACCATCAGCAGCGCACCGGCCGGCAGCGCCAGCAGCCCGACGCGCGCCAGCGCATCGCGCCACGACACGGCCTGGGCGTCGCGCGGCGGCGAGCGCCACTCCAGCTTCAGCCCGGTGAGGGCACCCAGCACGAACGCGCTGTGCGCCAGCATGCGCACCGGTGCCTGAAGCGCGGCCAGCAGCGCTTCCAGCGCGCTGCCGGCCAGCAGCATGCGCATGCCGCCGTGCGCGGACTGCTCGCCGCGAAGCAAGACCGCGGCCACACCCAGGGCGCGCGGCAGCAGCAGCACGGTCAGCGTCAGCATCCACAGCAGCGGGCCGGCCCAGGACGCGGTCGCGGCGTCGCGCGCCCACAGCCAGCCGCTGGCCAGAAGTGCCAGCCACAGCGGCGCCGAGACGTAGGACATCGCGCCGGTGAAGAACATCGCCCGGTGGGCCGGCTGCCAGCCCGGCTCGGCGATCAACCTCGCGTTCTGCAGGTTGCCCTGGCACCAGCGGCGGTCGCGCTGCAGCTCGTCGAGCAGGTTGGGCGGCGTCTGCTCCCAGCTCCCGCCCAGTGTCGGCAACACCCAGACCTCGTAGCCGGCGCGCCGCATCATCGCCGCCTCGACGAAGTCGTGCGACAGGATCGGCCCCGCCAGCCCGCCCCGGCCCGGAAGAGGCGCCATGCGGCAGTGCGCCATGAAGGGTGCGACGCGCAGGATCGCGTTGTGACCCCAGTAGTGGGAGTCCCCGAGCTGCCAGTACGCCATGCCGAGCGAGAGCAGGCGACCGGTCACGCGGCTGGCGAACTGCTGCGCGCGCGCGTGCAGCGTGTCGTGGCCGACCGACTGGGGCAGTGTCTGCATGATGCCGGCACGCGGGTTGGCCTCCATCGTCCGCACCAGGCTGACCAGCGTCTCGCCCTGCATCGTGCTGTCGGCGTCGAGCACCACCATGTAGCGGTAATTGCGGCCCCAGCGGCGGCAGAAGTCGGACACGTTGCCGGCCTTGCGCTCGCTGCGCCGGCGGCGCACGCGGTAGAAGATCCGGCCTCCCGGGGCGCCCGGGCCCTGCGCGTCGGCATCGCCCAGCGATTCGCGCAGCGCGTGCCAGGCGGCAAGCTCGGCGCGGCGCAGCGCCGGGTCGGGCGTGTCCGACAGGATGTAGAAGTCGAACAAGGGCAGCGCACCGGTGGCTGCCAGCGACTGCGCGGTCGCGCGCAGGCCGCCGAACACGGTGGCGATGTCCTCGTTGCAGATCGGCATGATCACCGCGGTGCGCGCGCTGCGGGCGATCGGCGTTCCGGCCTCGGGGGCCACGGGCGCATGCGGGTCGCCGCGCAGCATGACCCAGGCGCCCATCGACGCCGTCACCAGCCCGATGCCGATCCAGGCCAGCAGCAGCGTGGTCAGGACCAGCGGCACCCCGGCCAGGCCCGCCGCTTGTCCGAGCCCCGCGGCCCCCGTGGCCAGTGCCAGCAGTGCGGCCAGCAGCACGCGGCGGCGCTGGCGCGCAGCGGCCATCCAGGCCGGTGCCGGCTCCGCGGGCTCAGCCGGGCCCCAGCGCAGGCCGGGCCAGGCAGCCAGCATCAGGCCTCGCCGCAGGCCGAACCAGGGGCGGGCGCGCATCGGCGCGCGAACGATGTCGGGGGCGGTGTGGGTGTTCATGGCTGCGGGGGCAGGGCGTAGGTCCAGGTTTCGGTGAGGGTGTCGTCGCCATGGCGCAGGAAGGCGCGCAATTCGACCGCCCGGTCGAGGCGGCGCTCGACGTCCAGCGTCATGCGCCAACCGGCCAGGGCGGGGTGATGCTCGGTACGCACGGCGACGATGCGCGAGTCGTCCTGGCTGCTGGCCACCGCCTCGACCGCTGCGTCGGGCGGCAACGCGGCCAATGCCGGGCCGGCGAAGTCGACGTGGAACTGCAGGCGCTCGGGCGGTGGCGGCATCTTGCGGAAGCCGTGGCCGATCCGCGTCTGCACGACGCGTGCCGCGGGCGGGCCCGGCGGTTCGTCGCCGGCCCACAGGATGCGCCAGGCGATCTCCAGCGGCTGCCCCGGTGCCGGCGGCTGGGCCGGCACCCAGAACGCGGCGATGTTGTCGTCCGCCTCGCTGGCCGCCGGCAGCTGCAGCAGTTCGACCCGGCCGGGGCCCCAGTCGCCGATCGGTTCGACCCACATGCTGGGGCGGCGCTGGTAGTGGGCCTCCAGATCCTCGTAGCTCTCGAAGCGCCGGTCGCGCTGCATCAGCCCGAAGCCGCGCAGGCCGGGCAGGGCGAACGAGGTCACGAACGGTCGCGCCGGCCGCGTCAGCGGGCGCCACAGCCACTCGCCGCTGGCGCTCGCCACCTGCAGGCCGTCGGCGTCGTGGATCTCGGGGCGGAAGTCGGCCCCACCCGGGCCGGCGGGCGGCTGGTTCTCGCCGCCGAAGAACATGCTCGTCAGCGGCGCGAGGCCGAAGGTCGCCACCGGTGCGCGCAGGAACAGGCGCGCCTGGATGCGAACCTCGGTCATCGGGCCGGGCACGATCTCGAAGCGGTAGGCGCCGGTCGCGCGCGGGCTGTCGAGCAGCGCGTGGACGACCGCGCGTGTGGCATCGGGCGCTGGCCGCTCGAGCCAGAAGCGGGTGAAGGCCGGGAATTCCTCGGCCTGGCCCGGCGGTCCGCCGGTGGTATCGATGGCCAGGCCGCGTGCCGACGAACCGTACCACTGGTCCTGGCCGATGGCGCGGAAGTAGCTGGCGCCGAGGAAGGCGACGACCTCGTCGAACACGTCGGCGCGGTTCATCGGGTGGTGCAGCCGGAAGCCAGCCACGGGCTTGGGAGTGGCGTCGTCGGTGGGTGGCTCCTGGCCGCGCTGAAAGTGCCCCTGCGTGAGCACGAGCGGGCGCGCGTGGCCGTCGACGATCTCGAACATCTCGACCGCCCGGCGGTGGTAGCTGCCGGTGGGGAAGAACTGGGCCTGGAAGGGCAGGCCCTCGGCGCGCCACAGCGCCCGCTCGGGGCGGAATCGCAGGTCGCGCCAGGCGTCGTAGCTGTCGGCGGCGGATGCCTCGGGCGCGGGCTGCCACGCTTGCCGGGCGAGCGCGCGGGCCTCGGTGGCGACGTCGTCGAGGCCGAACGCGGCGGCACCGGCGTACGCCAGTGCGCCGGCCGCTGCCAGGAGGGCATGGGTGATCGAACGCATGATGCGCCTTGGAAGCGCGCGCGGGCGCGCCGGTTTCGATGCGGGCAGGAACGTTGCCAGCCGTTACCCGGCCGACGGGCCAGCGCCCTCACGGGCGCGGGTCTCGAGGCTCCAGCGGAGCCGATGGCGCCGGCCCTCCAGCGAGCCGGGTGCCGACGGCTCGCGCGCCGCCGGTAGCATCCCCATCCATGCGATCGATGCAAGTGTTCGCCGGCCCCCGCGCGCGCGCCCGGCTCCTGGAAGCCGGGCTGCGTGCGGACGATGTGCGGGCCGTCCCCGCGGCGGCCGGCGGGCCGAAGGGGCTGGTCCTCATCCCGCTGGACCGGCTGCTCTTCGGGCACTGGCTGCACCGCGCGGGCGGGATTGTGCACCTTCTGGGCGCGTCGATCGGCGCCTGGCGGATGGCCTCGGCCTGCCTGGGGGATGCCGATGTCGCGCTGGCGCGACTGGCCGAGGACTACATCACCCAGACCTACGAGCACGAGCCCGGCAGGCCGCCGCAGGCCTCGCACGTGTCGGCCGTCTTCGGCGCCAAGCTCGCCGAGCATTTCGGCGGCCGCGAGCACGAAATCCTGCGCCACCCGCGCTGGCGGCTGCATGTCTTCACCAGCCATGGCCGGCACCTGCTCGCGCGCCAGGGGCGCTGGCGCACGCCGCTGGGCTACGCGGGCGCGTTCTTCGGCAATGCGCTGCACCGGCGCGCGCTCGGTGGCTGGCTCGAGCGCGTGGTCTTCTCCGACCCGCGCGATGCGCTGCCGCTGCCGCTGGCGGACCTGCGCGGGCGGCAGGTCGCGCTGAGCACGGCCAACCTGCAGCCGGCGGTGCTGGCGAGCTGCTCGATCCCGTTCTGGCTCGATGCCGTGCACGACATCCCGGGCGGTCCGCGCGGCGCCTATTGGGACGGCGGCATCACCGACTACCACCTGCACCTGGACTACGCGGCGATCGCCGACGGCATCGTGCTGTACCCGCACTTCCAGCCGCGCATCGTCCCGGGCTGGCTCGACAAGCCCTGGACGCGCCGCCACCGCGCCAGCCGATGGCTGGACAACCTCGTCGTGCTCGCCCCGCACCCGGACTGGGTGCGGACGCTGCCGGGCGGCAAGCTGCCCGACCGCGGCGACTTCGAGGCCTATGGCGACGACGAGGCCGGGCGCCAGCGGGCCTGGCGCGCCGCACTGGCCCAGAGCCAGCGGCTGGCGGAGGATTTCGACCGGCTCGCACGCCAGGATTCGGTGCAGGCACTCCCGCTGCCCTGATCCCCGCCGCGGCGGCGGCCCGCGTCGATCAACCGATCGGCCACCTCGCGCGTTATCTCCCCGATGCCGCAGCCGTCGCGGCGACCGAGGAGAAGACCCCATGTCCCGACGAATCGTCCTGCCGCTGGCGGCCGCCGCCGCGCTGCTCGCCGGCTGCGCCACGAACCAGGCCACGGTCGAGCGCATGCCACGCTACGACGCCGCGCCCAGCGTGTACGTGCAGCATGGGCGCGTGACCGCGATGGAATCGATTGCCGGCCGCGGCTCGGCCAGCGGGGCGGGCGCGGTGGTCGGCGGTGTGGCCGGCGCCGTCATCGGCCGCCAGTTCGGCGGCTCCAGCGGCGGCAGGGACCGCGGCACGGTCTTCGGCGCCCTGGCCGGCGCGCTGATCGGGCACGAGATCGAGAAGGACCAGACCGGCGCGCGCGACCGCGTCCGCATCACGGTCGCGGTCGACCGCGGCGGCACGCGCCAGTTCGAGGTCCGCGACCCGGGCGGGCTGCGGGTCGGCGACCGCGTTCGCATCGAGGGCGACCGGCTGATCCGGCTTTGACTAGAATCGGGGCTCCCGACCACTCCCGACAAGAGCACGGAAAGGCAGCACGGGTTATGACACCGCGGACGTCGCGCATCACCTCCACCGGGTTCTGAAGACCCCGGCCGCGCCGTCACGCCCAGACATCCGCTGTCACCCCGAGACGAAAAGCGCGGTCCGCCACCGCGCTTTTTTGTTGCCTCGATGGCCTGGACACGGCCACCACGCAGGAGCTCCCGATGATCCAGATCACATTGCCCGACGGCTCGGCGCGCCGTTACGACCATCCCGTCACCGTCGCCGAGGTCGCGGCGTCGATCGGCGCGGGCCTGGCCAAGGCCGCGCTGGCCGGCAAGGTCGACGACCGGCTCGTCGACACCAGCCACCGCATCGCCGCCGATGCGCGGCTGGCGATCGTGACCGACAAGGACCCCGAGGGGCTGGAGCTGATCCGCCACTCGACGGCGCACCTGCTGGCCTACGCGGTCAAGGAGCTGTTCCCCGACGCGCAGGTCACGATCGGCCCGGTGATCGACAACGGCTTCTACTACGACTTCGCGTACAAGCGCCCGTTCACGCCCGAGGACCTCGCCGCGATCGAGCAGCGCATGGCCGAGCTGGCGAGGAAGGACGAGCGCGTCGAGCGCCGCGTGCTGCCGCGCGACGAGGCGATCGAGCACTTCAAGCATCAGGGCGAGTTCTACAAGGCCGAGATCATCGCCAGCATCCCGGCCGGCGAGGATGTCAGCCTGTACCGCGAGGGCGGGTTCGAGGACCTGTGCCGCGGTCCGCACGTGCCGTCCACCGGGCGCCTGAAGCACTTCAAGCTGATGAAGGTCGCCGGCGCCTACTGGCGCGGCGACCACCGCAACGAGATGCTGCAACGCATCTACGGCACGGCCTGGGCGAGCAAGGACGATCTGCAGAAATACCTGCACATGCTCGAGGAGGCCGAGCGGCGCGACCACCGCAGGCTCGGCCGCGAGCTCGACCTGTTCCACCTCGACGAGCACGCGCCGGGGCTCGTCTTCTGGCACCCCAGGGGCTGGCTGCTGTGGCAGCAGGTCGAGCAGTACATGCGCGCGGTCTACCGCGACAACGGCTACCAGGAGGTCAAGGGCCCGCAAATCCTGGAAAGGACGCTGTGGGAGAAGACCGGCCACTGGGACAAGTACCGCGAGCACATGTTCACGACCGAGTCGGAGAAGCGCGACTACGCGCTCAAGCCGATGAACTGCCCCGGCCACATCCTGATCTACAAGCAGGGCATCAAGAGCTACCGCGACCTGCCGCTGCGCTACGGCGAGTTCGGCCAGTGCCACCGCAACGAGCCCAGCGGCGGCCTGCACGGCATCATGCGCGTGCGCGGCTTCACGCAGGACGACGGCCACATCTTCTGCACCGAGGACATGATCCAGGCCGAGTGCGTGGCCTTCACCGCGCTGCTGCGCCGGGTCTACGCCGACTTCGGCTTCCACGAGATCCTGTACAAGGTCGCCACCCGGCCCGACGCGCGGATCGGCTCCGACGCGATCTGGGACAAGGCCGAGCAGGCGCTGATGGAAAGCTTGCGGGGCGCCGGCGTCGACTTCGCCGTCTCGCCCGGCGAGGGCGCGTTCTACGGCCCGAAGATCGAGTACACGCTGCAGGACGCGCTCGGCCGCGAGTGGCAGTGCGGGACGATCCAGGTCGATTTCTCGATGCCCGAGCGGCTGGACGCCGAGTATGTCGCCGAGGACGGCAGCCGCCGCCACCCGGTCATGCTGCACCGCGCGATCGTCGGCAGCCTCGAGCGCTTCATCGGCATCCTGATCGAGCAGCATGCCGGTGCGCTGCCGGTGTGGCTGGCGCCGCAGCAGGTGCTCGTGGCCTGCATCACCGACGAGCAGGCCGACTATGCCGAGGCTGTCGTGAAAACGCTGCAAAAACAAGGAGTTAGGGCGGCGGCTGATTTGCGCAACCAGAAGATCACGTATAAAATCCGCGAGCATTCGTTGCAGAAGGTTCCGTACATCCTCGTCGTCGGCGACAAGGAGAAGGCTGGCGGGACCGTTTCGGTGCGCGCACGCGGCAACAAGGATCTGGGCGCGATGCCGCTCGACGACTTCGCCAGGAAGCTCGCCGAGGACATCGCCCGCAAGGTCTGAACGCGGCCGGCGCGCCTTGTTTCGTTTTCGCGGTCCCGACAGCCTGGGGCTGCCTAGAGGGGTCTAAGCCATCGCTACCAGCTTCATGGAACGCCGCGTGCCCAACGCGGAGCGCAAGCACCGGTTGAACCGGGAAATCATGGTGCCGCAGGTGCGGCTCAATGGGGTCGAGAACGAGCCGCTGGGCATCGTCGCGACACCCGATGCGCTCCGCATGGCGGGGGAACTGGACGTCGATCTGGTCGAGATCGCGCCGACGGCCACGCCGCCGGTGTGCCGGCTGATGGACTACGGCAAGTTCAAGTACCAGGAACAGAAGAAGGCCGCCGAGGCGAAAGCCAAGCAGAAGGTCATCGAGATCAAGGAGGTCAAGTTCCGTCCCGGTACCGACGAAGGCGACTACGCGGTCAAGATGCGCAACCTGCGCCGCTTCATCGCCGAGGACGGCGACAAGGGCAAGGTCACGCTGAGGTTCCGGGGGCGCGAGATCACCCACCAGGACATCGGCATGCGGCTGCTGGAGCGGATCCGCGACGAACTCGCCGATGTCGCCGTCGTCGAGCACATGCCGCGCCTCGAGGGGCGGCAGATGGTGATGATCCTGGCGCCCAAGCGCAAGTGATGGGCCGGTGCCGGCGCCGCCGGCTGCGATAATCGTTAGCTTTTCGCCGCCGCGCCAGGGCTTGCGCGTCGGCGACAACCAGCCGCCCCAGGCCGGCCAAGCACCGCGGCAGCTGCCGCGGTCGCCTGAGGGGGGCAGCCTACAAGGAGCCACCATGCCCAAGATGAAGACCAAGAGCAGCGCGAAGAAGCGTTTTCGCGTCCGTCCCGGAGGGACCGTCAAGCGCGGTCAGGCGTTCAAGCGCCACATCCTGACCAAGAAGTCGACCAAGGTGAAGCGCCAGCTGCGCGGTGCGGCCAATGTCAACGAGCGCGACGTCGGCTCCATCGCCAAGATGATGCCCTTCGCCGGCCTTTGAGCTTCTGACGGACAAGGAGAAAGACCATGCCTCGCGTCAAACGCGGCGTCACCGCCCACGCACGTCACAAGAAGATCCTCGCGCTGGCCAAGGGCTTCCGCGGCCGCCGCAAGAACGTCTACCGCGTCGCCAAGCAGGCGGTGATGCGCGCCGGCCAGTACGCCTACCGCGACCGCCGCACCCGCAAGCGCGTCTTCCGCCAGCTCTGGATCGCCCGCATCAATGCGGCGTCGCGCGAGCTCGGCCTGACCTACAGTGCCTTCATGGCCGGGCTCAAGAAGGCCGAGATCGGCCTGGACCGCAAGGTCCTGGCCGACATGGCCGTCAACGATCCGGCGGCCTTCGGCGCCGTCGTGGAGAAGGTGAAGGCCCAGCTCGCTTGAAGTCCGGCGTTGCCGGCCCCGTGCGGGCCGGCGCCGCCGCAAGCGCCCGCAGGCCGTCACCGTGAGGGGCGGCCTTTTCGTTTTCCCCGCGACCATCATGAACGCCCTCGAACAACTGGTCGAGTCCGCGCGTGCCGACTTCGCCGCCGCCGGCCAGCCGGCCGAGCTGGAGAACGCCAAGGCCCGCTTCCTCGGCAAGACCGGACGCGTGACCGAGCTCCTCAAGGGCCTGGCCGCGCTGCCACCCGACGCGAAGAAGGCGCAAGGTGCCGAGATCAACCAGGCCAAGCAGCGTATCGAGACGCTGCTGGCCGAGCGCCGCGACCAGCTCGGTCAGGCCGAACTCGAGCGCCAGCTGCACGCCGAGGCCCTGGACGTCACGCTGCCGGGGCGCCGGCGTGGCACCGGCGGGCTGCACCCGGTCAGCCGCACGATGGAGCGCATCGAGGCGATCTTCGGGTCCATGGGCTTCGACGTCGCCGACGGCCCGGAGATCGAGACCGACTGGTACAACTTCACCGCGCTCAACAGCCCGGAGAACCACCCGGCGCGGTCGATGCAGGACACCTTCTACGTCGACATGAAGGACGCCGAAGGCCGCTGGCTGAACCTGCGCACGCACACCAGCCCGATGCAGGTGCGCTATGCGCGCGCCCACGTCGCGCGCCACGCGGCGGCGATGGCGCGCGGCGAGCCCATGCCCGAGATCCGCGTCATCGCGCCGGGGCGCACCTACCGCGTCGACAGCGACGCCACGCACTCGCCCATGTTCCACCAGTGCGAGGGGCTGTGGATCGGCGAGAACGTCAGCTTCAAGGACCTGAAGGCCGTGTTCTCGGCCTTCTGCCGCCGCTTCTTCGAGACCGACGAGCTGCAGCTGCGCTTCCGGCCCAGCTTCTTCCCGTTCACCGAACCCTCGGCCGAGATCGACATCGCGTTCGCCGACGGCCCGCTGAAGGGAAGCTGGCTGGAGGTCTCCGGCGCCGGGCAGGTGCACCCCAACGTCGTCCGCAACTTCGGCCTCGACCCCGAGCGCTACATCGGCTTTGCCTTCGGCATGGGTCCGGACCGGCTGACGATGCTGCGCTACGGGGTGGCCGACCTGCGGTTGTTCTTCGACGGCGACCTGCGCTTCCTGAGCCAGTTTCGCTGACGAGGCCGGCGGCCCGCGACCCCTGCGCCTGCCGAGGCCTGCCGCCGCACGCTGCCCGAGCCATCCGCAACGCACGCCGCCGCCGGCGATCCACGAACCGAGTTCCACGATGCAGTTCCCCGAATCCTGGTTGCGCGAGTTCTGCAACCCCCCCGTCGACACGCAGGGCCTGGCGCAGCTGCTGACCATGGCCGGGCTCGAGGTCGAGGAGACGCGCCCGGTCGCGCCGCCGTTCACCGGCGTCGTCGTCGCCGAGATCCTCGAGGCGCACCCGCACCCGCAGGCCGACCGGCTGAAGGTCTGCAAGGTCGACGCCGGCGGCGCGACGCCGCTGCAGGTCGTCTGCGGCGCGCCCAATGCGCGCGCCGGGCTGAAGGCGCCGCTGGCCACGGTCGGGGCCGAGCTGCCGCCGGGGGCCGACGGCAAGCCGTTTCGGATCGGGGTCGGCAAGCTGCGCGGCATCGAAAGCCACGGCATGTTGTGCTCGGCGCGCGAGCTCGGCCTGTCCGAGGACCACGGCGGCCTGCTGGAGCTGGGCGCCGACGCGCCGGTGGGCACGCCGCTGCGCGACGCGATGGCGCTGGACGACACCCTCTTCACGCTCAAGCTCACGCCCAACCTGGCGCACGCGCTGAGCGTCTACGGCATCGCGCGCGAGGTCGCCGCCCTCACCGGCGCGCCGCTGAAGGCACCGGCGATCGCGGCGGTGCCGCCGACCCACGCCGCGAAGCTGCCGGTGCGCGTCGAGGCGCCCGACCTGTGCGGCCGCTTCTCCGGCCGCATCGTGCGCGGCGTGAATACGCAGGCCAGGACCCCGGCGTGGATGGTCGACCGGCTGGCGCGCTGCGGCCAGCGGTCGGTCTCGGCGCTGGTCGACATCTCGAACTACGTGATGTTCGAGTTCGGCCGGCCGTCGCACATCTTCGACCTCGACAAGATCCACGGCGGCCTGATCGTTCGCTGGGGCCGCCCGGGCGAACGGCTCGAGCTGCTCAACGGCTCGACGGTCGAGGTCGACGGGGCGGTCGGCGTGATCGCCGACGATCGCCAGGTCGAGTCGCTGGCCGGCATCATGGGCGGCGAGGCCACCGCGGTGTCCGACGCCACGCGCAACGTCTACGTCGAGGCCGCGTTCTGGTGGCCCGAGGCGGTGCAGGGGCGCTCGCGGCGCTACAACTTCGCCACCGACGCCGGGCACCGATTCGAGCGCGGCGTCGACCCCGCCGGCACCGTCGAGCACATCGAGCGCATCACCGCGCTGATCCTCGAGATCTGCGGCGGCGAGGCCGGCCCGATGGACGACCAGGTGCTGCGCCTGCCCGAGCGCGACCCGGTGACGCTGCGCGTGGCGCGCGCCGCCAAGGTCATCGGCATGCCGGTCGCGCAGCTGCGCTGCGCCGAGGTCTTCCGCCGCCTGGGCTTCGCGGTGGCCGAAGGCGAGGGCACGGTCACCGTCACGCCGCCGAGCTGGCGCTTCGACCTCAGGATCGAGGAGGACCTGATCGAGGAGGTCGCGCGCATCGTCGGCTACGACCAGCTCCCCGACGCGCCGCCGCTGGCGCCGGTGGTGCCGCACGTGCCGCCCGAGACGCGCGCCAGCCTGCACGCGATCAAGCACCGGCTGGCGGCGCTGGACTGGCAGGAGACGATCAACTTCAGCTTCGTCGAGGCGCGCTGGGAGAGCGAGCTGCACGGCAACGCCGACCCGATCCGGGTCCTCAACCCGATCGCCGCGCCGCTGGCGGTGATGCGATCCAGCCTGATCGGCAGCCTGGTCCAGGTGCTGCGCCACAACCTGGCGCGCAAGGCGCCGCGCGTGCGCGTGGCCGAGACCGGGCGCGTCTTCATGCGCGACGACGCGGTCGAGGACGGCGAGCGCGCGGTGGCGGGCATCGCCCAGCCGCGCCGCGTCGCGGGGCTGGCCTGGGGCCCGGCCGACCCGCTGCAATGGGGATGCAGCGAGCGGCCGGTCGACTTCTACGACATCAAGGGCGACGTCGAGGCGCTGCTGGCGCCGCGCGCCGCATGCTTCGTGGCCGACACCCACCCGGCGCTGCACCCGGGGCGCTGCGCGCGCGTCGAGCTCGACGGCCGAGCGATCGGCTTCGTCGGCGAGCTGCACCCGCGCTGGCGCCAGGCCTACGAGCTGCCGTCGGCGCCGGTCCTGTTCGAGCTCGACCTGGACGCCGTGCTGCAGCGCCCGCTGCCCGCGCCGCAGCCGCTGCCGCGCCAGCAGGCGGTGACGCGCGACATCGCGCTGGTGGTGGCCGAAGGCGTCGCGCACGACGCGCTGGTCGCGGCGATCCAGGACGATCCCGAGGGGCTGGTCCAGCGCGTCACGCTGTTCGACATCTACCGGCCGGTGCAGCCGCAGCCGGGGCTGGCCGCGGGTGAGCGCAGCATGGCGCTGCGGCTGGAACTGCTCGACCCGGCGGCCACGCCGACCGACGCGCGCATCGACGCCGCGGTCGCCGCCGCCGTCGCGCGCGCGGCGCAGGCGGTCGGCGCGCGGCTGCGTGGCTGAAGGCGGCAGCCGAGGCCGCACCCCCGACACCGGAGACCTTCGATGAGCGAGTCCGACCGCCCCGACAAGCCGGCAGCTGCCAGCGTCATCCTGCCCAGCCTGGCGACGCCGACGCTGACCAAGGCCGAGCTGGCCGAGCTGCTGTTCGAGCGCCTGGGGCTGAACAAGCGCGAGTCCAAGGACATGGTCGAGGCCTTCTTCGAGATCGTGCACGCGACGCTGGTCGCCGGGCAGGACGTCAAGCTGTCGGGGTTCGGCAACTTCCAGATCCGGCACAAGGCGCCGCGGCCGGGGCGCAACCCGCGCACCGGCGAGGCGATCCCGATCAAGGCACGCCAGGTCGTGACGTTTCACGCCAGTCACAAACTGAAGTCAATCGTGCAAGGCGACACGGGTGCCCGGGAGGAGTTCGAGTAGAGTCTGGAGAATCCTGCCGATCTCCTTGATTTGAATGGAGAAAGAACTCCCACCGATCCCCGCCAAGCGCTACTTCACGATCGGCGAGGTCAGTGAGCTGTGCGGCGTCAAGCCGTACGTGCTGCGCTACTGGGAGCAGGAATTCACCCAGCTCAAGCCGATGAAGCGGCGCGGCAACCGCCGCTACTACCAGCACCACGAGGTGCTGCTGGTGCGTCGCATCCGCGAGCTGCTGTACGACCAGGGCTTCACGATCAGCGGCGCGCGCAACCGGCTGGCGGAGCACGCCGGCGCGCGCCATGCGCGCGGCGAGGCACGGCGGGACGCGGAGACGGTGCCACAAGGCGGGAACGGCCGCGGCGATGCGCTGGAGGATCCGGTCGTCGCGCCGGCCGAGCGTGCCGGCGCCGCCATGGAGGCGGCCCCGGCGAGGGCGGACGGGAGCGTCGAGCTCGGAGCGCTGCGGGCCGAGCTGCGCGCGATCCGCGAACTGCTGACCGGTTGAGCGCGGCACGCGTCGGCCTTCGTCCGCGCCTCCCGGTGGCGTCCCCGCAGGGGGGGGGGCAGCAGGGCGTCGCAGGCTATACTGCGCGCTTCGTCGGGGCGTAGCGCAGCCTGGTAGCGCACTTGCATGGGGTGCAAGGGGTCGCGAGTTCGAATCCCGCCGCCCCGACCATTGATCGACAACGGGTTGGCTCTCACGAGGGGCTGACCCGTTTTGTCTTTGCGGGGCCGCCTCCGGTGCTGGTGCCTGTTCCGTGCCCGTTTCGCGACTGCGCCGGAGCGCGGCGCGGACTTCTCGGGCGAGTAGGGGGTGTCGAAGCGCCCGCTGCCGACTCCCACCCCCGGGGCACCCCCCCTTTGGCGTTTACCTCCTGCCTGGGTACGCTTGATACTGTGGTCACCGCGAACGAACAGGCCGCGGGATGCCGTTGGCAGCCCGGGAAACGGTAGGCGACGGCGGCGGCCAGCCGGTGGCGCAGCGCGACGTTACGGTAGGTGTCGCGCTCGGTGCCGGGCGTGCCGGGCGCAGGCGGTGAGATGTCGGGCCCGTGGGCCACGCCCCAGCCCAGGCCTGCCAGCCATCGCAGCGCCGCCTGCTCGACGTCGTCCTCGCTGATCGCGGCGGGCATCATGGCCGGGTCAATCGCCTGCGGGGTCGGGTTCGGCCAGCGACGCCGGGATGTCGCGCGCGCCGTGCAGCACGCGCCAGACCTCGACCCGGTCCTCGCGCTCGACATAGAAGACCAGATGCGCAAATCGGCCCAGCTTCCAGCTTCGCAGGCCGTCGACGTTCAAGGCTTGAGCCCAGCGCGGCGAGCCGGTGGAAGGATGGCGCACCATGTGCGCGGTGGCGCCGTCGAGCGCATCCAGAAACGCGTCCGCCGTCGGCGCGCCCGCGTTCTCGGCGTACCGCCGCACCGCGGCCTCCACGTCGGCGAGCGCCGCTTCGCGGAACCGCATCGCCTTGGTGCCGGGCATGGCGCTTCAGCGCCCGGCGGCCTTCTTGCCGGCGCGCGCCGGCCTGCCCACGCCCGCCTCGGCGGCCTGGGCCGCGCCGGCCCAGCCACGCGCCCGTGCGCGCAAGCCGTCGAAGTAGGCCTTGTCGGCCACCACCGCCGACAGCGGCGACGCCGCGCCGTCGAGGATCAGCGCGCGCAGCTGCTCGCGGTCCTGCTCGCGCCGGATCAGCTCGCGCACGTACTCGCTGCTGCTGCTGTAGCCGCGGCTGCCGACCTGCTGGTCGACGAAGGCCTTGAGCTCCTCGGGCAGGGAGATGTTCATCGTGCTCATGGCCGCAGGCTAGCGCCGATGGCAAAGTTTGGCAAGTCGCCGGCGACGGGCACGCGCCGCGCGGAGCCCCTGCACCCGGCGCGGTCGGCGCATTGCTCTCATCGGCCGGTGCCCGCCCGGCCGGACTCCCGGCCACGCTCAACGGCTGCTGCTTCCATCGCGGCAACGGCCGCAACGCTCAAGCGCCGTCGGCGGCGGGTCGCTGCCAGCGCAATCCTGTGTCTGCGGGCCGTCCAATCCGGCGTCGCCGAGCAAGGATGGGCCCCACTTCCACATCCCAGCTCTCAAGCCGGCGCGTATGGCGCCGAAATCGCCGCAGCATGGAGGCTGATCTCTTCGCCGTCGACGCTGCGCCTGCGGGCCGGTGGCCCGCGCGTGCCCGGACCTGGATGCACGAGCGGCTCGCACCGGCGCTGGGCACGCTGAAGTTCAGACTGGCGCTGGGCAGCCTGGCTGGGCTGCTGGCGACGATGGCGGCGACGCTGTGGCAGTTCGGCGAGCGCGCCCAGCATGAACTGCTGGCCCAGGTCCGGCTGCACGAACAACGCGAGGCGACGATCGCTGCCGCGGCGGTCGGTGCGCGGCTGCAGACGATGCAGCGCACGCTGGCACTGGCCGCTGGCAAGCTGCAAGGGCCAGCTCGCCTCGATGACCCGCACCTCGAGGCGCCGCTGCCGGGGCAAGCTGCGCTGCGGGAGCTGTTCTCGGCCGTCTTTCTGGCCGACTCGGCCGGGCAGCTACGGCTCCTGCTCGAGGGCGGCAACGCGCGGTTGCCGGCGGTCTCTGTTGCTGACCGCGACTGGTTCCGACGCGCCGTGGCCGAGCGCCGGCCGGTGCTCTCGGGCGCGATCGCTGCCCAAGTGTCCGACCAACCGGCCATCGTCCTCGCGCAACCGGTCGAGCTGGCCGACGCCGGCCTCGCGGTGCTCGGTGGCGCGCTGCATCTGGCCAGCCAGGACTTGCTGAGGATGCTGGCGGGGATGCCCTACACCGATGCAGCCGGGGCGCGGGCGGAGCCCGCAGCCGGGCTGCTGTCGCTGGCAGGAGGTGCCGAGCCGCCGGCGAGCGAGGTTGCTGTCGCCAACCGCGATCGGGCGACAGACGAAGAGGGCCCCGTTGCGCGTGGTCGCGCGTTGGCCGTGAAAGCGCCGACTGGGCTGGGCGAGCCCGACTCCGGTGCGCGCGCGCTGGTCGTGCTCGCCGACGCCTCGGGGCGTATCCTGTCCCACCCCCTGCGCGAACGGCTGCTGACCCGTCTGGCCGACGAACCGCGGTTCTCGGCGGCATACCGAGCAAGGCTGGCGGGCGAGGGCCAGGCACTCGGCCGGGCGGCGCACGACCCCTACGACGACGTGGTGACGAGCGCGCGCGACCCTGTCAGTGGTTGGTGGGTGTGGCGTGCCGTGCCCCGCGAGCAACTGCTGGCGGGTTTGCAGTCGGCGCGCAGCCGGACGCTGCGCGATGCGGTGCTGCTCGCGGCCCTGGCCGCGGCGGGGCTGATGGCGTTCCTGGCCTGGCAGCTGAGGCCGCTGAAGCAGCTCGAACTCCGTGCCGCGGACCTGCTCAGTGGTCGCGCTGGCGCCGACTGGCCCGAGGGCAGCGGTGAGATCGGCCGCCTGGCGCGCACGCTGCGCCACGTGTGGGCCGAGCGCACGCAGATCGAGACCTTCAACGCCGAAGTCCTGGGCAAGCTCGGCTCGGTCATGGCCGCGGCCCCGGTGGGACTGGCGTTCACGCGCGATGGGCGCTTCGAGCTCGTTGGCGACGAGCTGTGCCGGCTGCTGGGGTATGCGCCGGGCGCGTTGCTCGGGAAATCGACGCGATCGATCTTTGCTGCCGATGACGACTGGAGGGGGCTCGGTGAAGAGGTAGCCGCCTCGTTTGACCGCGGCCAGGCCTACGAGGGGGAGTGGCGGCTTCAGCGCGCGGACGGCACACGCCTGTGGGGAAACCTGCGCGCCCGTCCCGTGCGCCCCGCCGAACCGGCTGCGGGGACGATCTGGAGCGTGGCCGATGTCAGCGAACAGGTCTCGGCACGTGACGCGCTGCAGCACGCCGCCCATCATGACGTGCTGACCGGGCTGGTCAACCGCCAGGGTTTCGAGCAGGCGTTGCATCGGCTGCAAGGGGCCGGGCCGGCGGCGCGGCCTGCGGCGCTGGTGATGATCGACCTCGACCACTTCAAGCCGATCAACGACAGCGCCGGCCACGCGGCGGGGGACGCCGTGCTGGTCGCGGTCGCGCAGGCGATCAAGAGCCGCGTGCGCGGCTCCGACCTGGCGGTGAGGCTTGGCGGGGACGAGTTCGCGCTGCTGCTGCCGGGTTGCGATCACGCCCGCGCCATGGTGGTGGCGGAGAAGGTTCGCGAGGCGATTGCGGCAATGGCGGTGGACTGGGGCGGGCGCAAGCTGCGCGTCGGCGCCAGCCTGGGTGTCGCCGAGCTCGGTGACCAGCATGCCGACCCTGCCCAGTGGCTGTCGCAGGCCGATGCCGCATGCTACGAAGCCAAGCGCGCCGGGCGCGACCGGGTTAGGCTGGCCAGGCCGGGGCTGCAGCTGGTGGCGGGCCTCTGACGCCACCCGTCGCCGCCCCCGCGCTCCGAGGCGAGGTGCGAGGACCCCGGGCGGCGGGATCGGGTCTGGACGGTCGCGGGCTGGACCGATCCGCTTTGCTCGACGGCCACCGCGATCCGGGATAATCCGATCCATGGCGGGCTCGGGCTTCGGCGACATCCTTCGCGTCACCAACTTCGGCGAGAGCCACGGTCCGGCGATCGGCTGCGTGATCGATGGTTGTCCGCCCGGGATGGCGCTGGCGGAGTCCGACATCCAACCCGACCTGGACCGCCGCCGACCCGGCACCAGCCGTCACGTGACGCAGCGTCGCGAGGCCGACCGGGTGCAGATCCTGTCCGGCGTGTTCGAAGGCCTGACCACCGGCACGCCGATCGCGCTGCTGATCGCCAACACCGACCAGCGCAGCGGCGACTACGCCAACCTGCTCGACACCTTCCGCCCCGGCCACGCCGACTACACCTACTGGCGCAAGTACGGGCATCGCGACCCGCGCGGCGGCGGGCGCTCGTCGGCGCGGCTGACCGCGCCGACAGTGGCCGCCGGCGCGGTCGCGCGCAAGTGGCTGCGCCAGGCCTATGGCACCACGGTGCGCGCCTGGCTCGGCGCGCTGGGCGAGATCGAGATCCCTTTCGAGGATGAGTCGCTGATCGATACCAACCCCTTCTTCGCGCCCAACGCCTCGCTGCTGCCGAAGATGGAGGACTATATGGACGCGCTGCGCAAGTCCGGCGACTCGTGCGGCGCGCGCATCGAGCTGCGCGCGCGCGACGTGCCGGTCGGGCTGGGCGAGCCGCTTTACGACAAGCTCGACGCCGATATCGCGTGGGCGATGATGGGGTTGAACGCGGTCAAGGGGGTCGAGATCGGCGACGGTTTCGGCGTCGTCACCCAAGGAGGCAGCTTGCACGGCGACGAGCTCACGCCCGAGGGTTTCATGAGCAACCACGCAGGCGGCGTGCTGGGCGGCATTTCGACCGGGCAGGACCTGGTCGTGCGGCTGGCGCTCAAGCCGACGAGCTCGATCCGCCTGCCCAAGGCGTCGATCGACCGCGCGGGCAACCCGGTCGTGCTGCAGACGCACGGCCGGCACGACCCTTGCGTCGGCATCCGCGCCGCGCCGATCGCCGAGGCGCTGCTGGCGCTGGTGCTGATGGACCACGTGCTGCGCCACCGCGCGCTGTGCGCCGACGTTCGGCACGCGCGGCCGGCGATCGCCGGCCGTGCGCCGGGTCACCCGGACGACCGCTGATCGGGGCCTCGTCGCACGGGGGCCACCGACGCGGCGGATGGCGCCGCGGCCAGGCTTGCGCGGCCGGCAGGGATACGCTCGCCGCCGCCGCCCCTCGGTGCTTTGTCACGGCCGTCCACGGGCGTGCACGGGCGTGCGCTGCCGTTGCCGCCCCGCGACGGCACGGCTGCTCAAGCGGGCTCGCCGAGCGCCGATACGCTGGCATGCGCAGGTTGCCAGCGACCGACCCGCGCCGCCTGCGCGCGGCGTGGTGGACCTCCATCGGTGCCGCCGCGGGGGCCGGCGCGCTGGCCCATGCGGCGTGGGTGGGCATGCTCGCCGCCGTGCCCGCCTGGATCGGCGCCGCGTTGCTCGCCACGCTGGCGGCCGCGCTGGGCGAGGCGGGGCTGCGCAGGCAGCCGACACGCAAGCCCGACCCGAGCACGCTGCCGATGGACATCGCCGAGGCGGGGCCTGAGCCCGTCGAAGCGCCGGACGATCGGCCCGTCGAGGGGCTGGCCGCGCCGGTTGGGATCGCGACCCACGCCACAGCGGTCGACGAGGTCGACCCTGGTACCGATGCGCCGTTCGCGAGCGATCGCCACCAAGTTGCGCCCGATCCGGCACTGGCGTGGGTGGTGCCGGGTGACGATGGCACCGCGGGGCCTGGCGATGCCTCGTCACCGGCTTCCGGCCATGCCACGACGGCCGCGGATCAGGCACCCGATCCGGCAGTCGATCGGGTGCCCGACGAGGTGGCCGATGCCCTGCGCGCCGCGATCGACGCGCACGAGCTGGCAGTGGTGTACGAGCCCGTCTTCGAGCTGGCGACACGGCAGGTGCAAGCGGTCGACATGCTGCTGCGCGCGCCGCGTGCGTTGCAGGCACGGTTGCCGGCGCAGGATCTTGCCGACGTCGCCGAGCGCCTCGGGCTGGGACCGCGCCTGGGCGAGTGGCTGATCGGCTCGGCGTGCCGGCAGATGGCGCGCTGGCGGCAGTTGCTGGGCGATGCCGCGCCGCGCCAGGTCTCGGTCGGGCTGACGCCGGCCCGATGCCTGGACCCGGCGTTGCACGCGCGCCTGGAGGAGGCGGCGCGCGCCCACGACCTGCCGCCGCGCGCGCTGCAGATCGCGCTGCCGACGGCGGCACTGGTGGCCGACGACACGCTGCAGCGCGCGCTGCAGCGCCTGCGCGAGGCGGGCGTGGCGGTCACGCTGAAGGGCTTCGGCACCGGCTCGTCGTCGCTGGCGGGTTTGCGGCAGCTGCCGATCGATCTCGTCCAGGTCGATCCGGGCATCGTCCGGCGCGCCGAGGAGGGCAGTGCCGCGCGCCTGGTGCTGGAGTCGACGCTGCGCGTGGCGGCTTCGCTCGGGCTGCCGCTGGTGGCCTCGGGCGTACAGACGCCGGCGCAGCTCGAGATGCTGCGCACGCTGGGCTGCACGCTGGCGCAGGGGCCGCTGCTGTGCGGGCCGATCGACGCCAGCGCGCTGACGCGCCGGATCCGCAGCGGCGAATGCATGCCGCGCAGCCTGGGCAGCGCCTGCCGAAGCGCGTCGCCGCTGAACGCCTGACGCAAGCCCGTCGGTCGCCCGCGGGTGCATCCGGTCGGCCCGGGCGGCACTTCGTCGCATGGGGATCGCGCGGCCGCCGCGCCACGCCTACACTGCGGGCCGCTGCTCGTTCGCGGGAACCGGATCGATCCCGGCCCCGGCCTGGAGCAGGCCACGCACCCCCGCTGACACCATGACCCGCCCACGCCTGATCGGCACCGCCCTCGTCCTCGCGACCTTGCTCGGCGTCGGCGCCGGCTTCATCGCCGGCGTCCTGCCGCTGCCCGGGCGTGCCGCCGACCAGGACGACAACAAGTCCGAGGTCGCGCTCGCGTTCGGCGCCGAGGAGGTGGTGCGGCCGCGCCACGCGACGATGCCGCAGCGCCTGGAGTTCTCTGGCGCGCTGGTCGCGCCGGCCAGCGCGGTCCTGCGCGCCAAGGCCGGTGGCACGCTGCTGGCGCTGACGGTGCGCGAGGGTGACCGCGTCCGTGCCGGCGAGCTCGTCGGCCGCATCGACGTCGCCGAGGCCGACAGCCGGGCGGCGGAGCGCGCGGCGCAGCTCGGCGCCGCGCGTGCCGCGCTGGCGCAGGCCGATCGCACCCATGCGTCCAACGAGCGGCTGGCGGCGCAGCAGTTCATCTCGCCGGTGGCGCTGGATCAGTCGCGCGCGGCGCTGGATACCGCGCGCGCCCAGCTCGATGCGGCGCAGGCGGCGCTGCGCACCGCGCGGCTGGTGCTGCGCGACGGCGCGCTGACGGCACCGATCGACGGCATCGTCGCCGAACGCAAGGCCTTGCCGGGCGAGAAGGTCAGCCCGGAGCAGCCGGTGCTGACGATCGTCGACCTGCGCGAGCTCGAGCTGGCCGGGCGTGTCGGTACGCACGAGGTCTCGCGGCTGGTGCCCGGGATGACGGTGCAGGTGCGGGTGGAGGGGCTGGACCGCGCGGTGCCGGGGCGCATCGCCCGCATCGCGCCGGCAGCCGAGCCCGGGACGCGCTCGATCGGGGTCGCGGTCGCGCTGCCGAACCCCGGTGAGCGGCTGCGCGCCGGCCAGTTCGCGCTCGCGCAGGTGACGATCGACGACCCGACCGAGCGGCTGACGCTGCCGGCCAGCGCGCTGGTCGCCAGCGGCGGCCAGTCCTACGTCTGGCTGATCGAGGACGGCGTGCTCGCGCGCCGCGTCGTCTCGATCGGCCAGCGCGATGCGCACAGCGGGCGCGTCGAGATCCTGTCGGGCGTGACGCCGGCCAGCGCGGTGCTGGCGGCGCGGTTCGAAAACTTGCGCGAGGGCGCGAAGGCGACGATCGCGGGCGGCTCCGGCGCGGCGCTGGCGGCGACGCCCTCGACGCCGGCCGCGACCAACTGACCGGGCGCCAGGGGCGAGGCGGGCGGCCGCGGGCGACGACGGGTCGACGGCGACCTGGCGCGAGCCGACCGCACCCGAGCCGCAGGCCCTGCCGCCCATCGCCAGCCGACACCGCAGAGCCCGCACGACCGGCCGACCCGCCCCCACGCTTCGAGCACGCCCATGTGGATCACCCGCACCTCGATCGCCAATCCGGTCTTCGCCACCATGGTGATGGTCGCGCTGTGCGTGCTCGGGTTGTTCTCGTACCAGCGCCTGGGCGTCGAGCAGATGCCCGACATCGCGTTCCCGGGCGCCTACGTGCAGGTCGTCTACCCGGGCGCGTCGCCCGAGGCGGTCGAGCGCGAGGTCGCGCGCCCGATCGAGGAGGCGATCAACAGCATCGCCGGCGTGCGTCGCATCATGTCGCGCAGCCAGGAAGGTCGCACCGGGATCAGCGCCGAGTTCGGGCTCGACGCCGACATGGACCGCGCGATGCAGGACCTGCGCGACCGCATCTCGGCCGTCCAGGCCACGCTGCCGCGTGATGTCGAGGCGCCGACGATCGCGCGTTTCGACAGCGAAAACGAGCAGCCGGTGGTCGTCATGGCGCTGGTCTCGCCGACGCGCAGCCAGCGCGAGCTTTCGCTGTTCGCCGAGCAGCAGCTCGACAAGCGGCTGCAGCGCGTGGCCGGCGTGGCGCGCGTCGACATGAGCGGCCTGGCCTCGCGCGAGATCCGGGTCGATCTCGACCCGACGCGGCTGCGCGCCTACGGCGTCACGCCGGCGCAGATCGCGCAGGCGCTGGCGGCGGCGAACGCCGACCAGCCGGTCGGCGTGGTCAGCGACCGGCTGCAGGATGCGATCCTGCGCGTCGAGGGGCGGGTGGGCGACCCGCGCGACTTCGCCGACATCGTCGTCGCCCGCCAGGGCACGCTGCCGCTGACGCTGGGCGACCTGGGGCGCGTCGTCGACCGCGAGCGCGAGCCCGACTCCGTCGCCCGCATCGACGGCCAGCGCGCGATCAACGTCGAGGTCCACAAGCAGCAGGACGCCAACATCGTCGCCGTCGGCGAGGCGGTGAAGGAGGCGATGGAGGAACTGCGCGAGCAACTGCCGCCGGACGTCCGGCTGGAGCTGATCTACGCCAGCAGCGACTGGGTCAAGGGCTCGCTGCGCGGCCTGCAGAATACGCTGATCGAGGGCGCGATCCTGACCGTCGTCATCGTCTTCCTGTTCCTGCACAGCTGGCGCAGCACCGTGATCACCGGGCTGACGCTGCCGATCGCGGTCATCTCGAGCTTCATCGCGGTCTACGCCTTCGGCTTCACGCTGAACTTCATGACGATGATGGCGCTGAGCCTTTGCATCGGGCTGCTGATCGACGACGCCATCGTCGTGCGCGAGAACATCGTGCGCCACGTCGGCATGGGCAAGGACCACCACACGGCCGCGCGCGAGGGCACCGACGAGATCGGGCTGGCGGTGCTGGCGACCACCTTCGCGATCTGCGCGGTCTTCGTGCCGGTGGCCTTCATGGGCGGGATCGTCGGCAAGTTCTTCTACCCCTTCGGCGTTACCGTGGTGGTGGCGGTGCTGGTCAGCCTGTTCGTCAGCTTCACGCTCGACCCGATGCTGTCCAGCATCTGGCGCGACCCGCCCGCGTCCAGGCTGGCGACGCTGCCGGGGCTCGGGCACGCGATCCGCGCCACCGACCGCGCGCTGGAGGCGCTGCACCGGCTCTACGCGCGGCTGGTGCGATGGATCTTCAGCGGCCGGCGCTGGCGCATCGTCGCGCTGCCGGCCTACGCCCGGCCCTTTGGTGCCGATGGCCGGCGCGACCCGGACGCGCCGCGGCGGCTGCGCTGGGCCACCATCACGCCGCGCGGCGTCGTGCTCGCGGTGGGCGCGCTGAGCTTCGTCGTCGCCCTCGGGCTGACGCCGGTGGTCGGCAGCGAGTTCGTGCCGCAGACCGACGAGGGCTTCACGCGCCTCGCGCTGCGGATGCCGGTGGGGTCCAGCCTGGACCGCACCGACGCCAAGGTGCGCCAGATCGAGGCCATCGTGCGCGAGATGCCCGAGGTGCGCATCGTCTCGACCTGGGTCGGCGGCGCCGGGCAGCGCAACCAGGCCTGGCTCAACATCGCGCTGGTCGAGCGCCGCGAGCGGACCCGATCGCAGAAGCAGCTCGAGGATGCGATCCGCGCCGCGATCGCGGGCATCCCCGGGGTCGAGGTCTCGGTCGGGTTCAACCGGCCGATCTACGTCGCGCTGCTCGGCCCGGATGCGCAGGAGCTGGCGCGGCTGACGAACGAATTCGCGGACCGGCTGCGCGCGATCCCGGGCGTGGTCGACGTCGAGTCCTCGGTGCAGCCGGGCGTGCCCGCGTACGCCGTGCGCCTGAAGCCGGGTGCGGTGCGCGAGCTCGGGCTGACGGCGCCACAAGTCGCGTCGTCGCTGCGTGCCTACGTCAACGGCGAGGCCGCGACCACGTGGACGACGCCAGACGGCGAACAGGTCGACGTCGTGCTGCGCCTGCCCGAGGACGCGCGCCAGCGCGTCGATCAGCTGCGCACGCTGCCGGTGGCGTATGCCGCCGACGGCACGCCGGTCGCGCTGGACAGCGTGGCCGTGCTCGAGCCGGTCTTCAACCCGCAGGTCGTCCGCCGGCAGGACCTGCAGCGCCGCGAGGCGGTCTTCGCCGGCGTCGAGGGGCGGCCTGCGGGCGACGTCGGCAACGAGGTGCAGGCGCTGGTCGAGGCGACCACGCTGCCGCCGGGCTACAGCTTCGACGTCGGCGGCGCGACGCGCGACCAGCAGGAGGCCTTCGCGGCGATGGTCTCGGCGATGGCGCTGGCGGTCATCTTCATCTACATCGTGCTGGCGAGCCAGTTCGGCAGCTTCGTGCAGCCGATCGCGATCATGGCCAGCCTGCCTCTGGCGCTGATCGGCGTCATGCTGGCGCTGCTGCTGTGGAACAGCACGCTCAACGTGTTCTCGATGATCGGGCTGGTGATGCTGATGGGACTGGTGACGAAGAATGCGATCCTGCTCGTCGACTTCGCCAACCAGGCGCGCCGTGCCGGCGCCGGCGTCGAGGACGCGCTGCTGCAGGCGGGGCAGATCCGCATGCGTCCGATCATCATGACGACCGCGGCGATGATCTTCGGCATGCTGCCGCTGGCGCTGGCGCTCAACGACGGCGGCGAGATCCAGGCGCCGATGGGGCGGGCGATCATCGGCGGGCTGCTGACCTCGACCCTGCTGACGCTGGTCGTGGTGCCGGTGCTGTACAGCTACCTCGTGCGCGAGCGCCGGCCCGCGGCGGCCGCCGTGGCGTTACCGGCGTCGGGCGGCGCCGTGCTGCCGGCGACGATGCCGGCCGATCGCGACTGAGGTACCTACTTGAACAGGTCCTTGACCCGGTCGGTCCAGCTCTTGGCATTCGGCGAGTGCCGGTCGCCGGCCTTGCGGAAGCTCTCGTCGAGCTCCTTGAGCAGCTTGCGCTGGTGCTCGGTGATCTTGACCGGCGTTTCGACCGTGACGTGGCAGTACAGGTCGCCGGGGTAGCTCGAGCGGATGCCCTTGATGCCCTTGCCGCGCAGGCGGAAGGTCTTGCCGTGCTGCGTGCCCTCGGGCAGCTCGATCTCGGCCTTGCCGCCCAGCGTCGGCACCTCGACCGTGCCGCCGAGCGCGGCGGTCGTCATCCCGACCGGCACCGTGCAGTGCAGGTCGTCGCCGTCGCGCTCGAAGACCTCGTGCTGCCTGATGCGGATCTCGATGTAGAGGTCGCCCGGCGGGCCGCCGTTGGTGCCGGGCTCGCCGTTGCCGGCCGAGCGGATCCGCATGCCCTCGTTGATGCCGGCCGGGATCTTGACCTCGAGCGTCTTCTGGCGCTTGATGCGGCCGGCGCCGTTGCAGGCGCTGCAGGGCTCGGGGATGATCTTGCCGCTGCCGCGGCACTGCGGGCAGGTCTGCTGGATGCTGAAGAAGCCCTGGCGCAGGTGCACCTGGCCCGAGCCGTGGCAGGTCGGGCAGGGCTTGGCGCTGGTGCCGGGCTTGGCGCCGCTGCCGTGGCAGGTCTCGCAGGCCTCCCAGCTCGGGATGCGGATCTGCGTCTCCTTGCCCTGCGCCGCCTCCTCGAGCGTGATCTCCATCGCGTACGACAGGTCGGCGCCGCGGTAGATCTGCTGGCCGCCTCCACCGCGCCGGCCGCCGCCGCCGAAGATGTCGCCGAAGATGTCGCCGAAGGCCTCGGCGAAGCCGCCGAAGCCCTCCGGCCCGGGGCCGCCGCGCCCGCCGCCCATGCTCGGGTCGACCCCGGCGTGGCCGAACTGGTCGTAGGCGGCACGCTTCTGCGGGTCGGACAGGATCTCGTAGGCCTCCTTGGCCTCCTTGAACCTCTCCTCCGCCTTGACCGCCGCGTCACCCTGGTTGCGGTCAGGGTGGTGCTTCATGGCCAGCTTGCGGTAGGCCTTCTTGATGTCGTCGTCCGAGGCGTTCTTCGCGACGCCCAGGACTTCGTAAAAGTCGCGCTTTGCCATGACACTCCCAACCGATCAAGCGAAACCGCCGCGCCGCGCCGCGGGACTCGGCCCCGCGGCGGCGGACGCGGCGAGAACGCCGGCAGCAGGCCCTGGTGGGCCTGCCCGCGACCTCACTTCTTGACTTCCTTGAATTCCGCGTCGACCACGTTGTCGTCGGCCGCCTTCCCGGCACCGGCGGCCTGGCCGCCCGCCGGGGCCTCGCCGGCCGCGGCCTGCGCCGACTGCGCCTCGGCGTAGGCCTTCTCGCCGAGCTTCTGGCTGGCCGTCATCAGCGCCTCGGTCCGGGCCTCGATCGCGGCCTTGTCGTCGCCCTTGATCGCCTCCTCGGCATCCTTCAGCGCGGCCTCGATCTTCTCCTTCTCGCCGGCATCGAGCTTGTCGCCGAGCTCCGCCAGGCTCTTGCGCACCGTGTGCACCATCGCGTCGGCCTGGTTGCGCGCCGTGACGAGCTCGAACTTGCGGTGGTCCTCGGCGGCGTTCGCCTCGGCATCCTTGACCATCTTCTCGATCTCGGCCTCGTTCAGGCCCGAGTTCGCCTTGATGGTGATCTTGTTCTCCTTGCCGGTGGCCTTGTCCTTGGCGCCGACGTGCAGGATGCCGTTGGCGTCGATGTCGAAGGTGACCTCGATCTGCGGCAGCCCGCGCGGCGCCGGCGGGATGCCCTCGAGGTTGAACTCTCCGAGGCTCTTGTTGCCGGCGGCCATCTCGCGCTCGCCCTGGTAAACCTTGATCGTCACCGCCGGCTGGTTGTCGTCCGCGGTCGAGAACACCTGGCTGAACTTGGTCGGGATCGTCGTGTTCTTCTTGATCATCTTGGTCATCACGCCGCCCAGGGTCTCGATGCCCAGCGACAGCGGGGTGACGTCGAGCAGCAGCACGTCCTTGCGCTCGCCGCCGAGCACCGAGCCCTGGATCGCGGCGCCGACCGCGACCGCCTCGTCGGGGTTGACGTCCTTGCGCGGCTCCTTGCCGAAGAAGGCCTTGACCTTGTCCTGCACCTTGGGCATGCGGGTCTGGCCGCCGACCAGGATCACGTCGTCGATGTCGCCGGCCTTGATGCCGGCATCCTTGATCGCGATCCGGCAGGGCTCGATCGTGCGCTCGATCAGCTCGTCGACCAGGCTTTCCAGCTTGGCGCGCGTGAGCTTGATGTTCAGGTGCTTCGGGCCCGACGCGTCGGCCGTGATGTAGGGCAGGTTGACGTCGGTCTGGGTGCTGTTGGACAGCTCGATCTTGGCCTTCTCGGCCGCTTCCTTCAGCCGTTGCAGCGCCAGCACGTCCTTCGTGAGGTCGACCCCTTGCTCCTTCCTGAACTCGGTGACGATGTAGTCGATGATGCGCTGGTCGAAGTCCTCGCCGCCGAGGAAGGTGTCGCCGTTGGTCGACAGGACCTCGAACTGCTTCTCGCCGTCGACATCGGCGATCTCGATGATCGAGATGTCGAAGGTGCCGCCGCCGAGGTCGAAGACGGCGATCTTGCGGTCGCCCTTGCCGTGCTTGTCCAGCCCGAAGGCGAGCGCGGCGGCGGTGGGCTCGTTGATGATGCGCTTGACCTCGAGCCCGGCGATGCGGCCGGCGTCCTTGGTCGCCTGGCGCTGGCTGTCGTTGAAGTAGGCGGGCACCGTGATCACGGCCTCGGTGACCGGCTCGCCGAGGTAGTCCTCGGCGGTCTTCTTCATCTTGCGCAGGACCTCGGCGCTGACCTGCGGCGGCGCCATCTTCTTGCCGCGCACCTCGACCCAGGCGTCGCCGTTGTCGGCCGCGACGATGCTGAAGGGCATCAGGTCGATATCCTTCTGCACCTCCTTCTCGCCGAACTTGCGCCCGATCAGCCGCTTGACCGCGTACAGCGTGTTCTTTGGGTTCGTCACCGCCTGGCGCTTGGCCGACGCGCCGACCAGGATCTCGCCGTCGTCCTGGTAGGCGACGATCGACGGCGTCGTGCGCGCGCCCTCGCTGTTCTCGATGACCCGGGGGGTGTTGCCCTCCATGACGGCGACGCACGAGTTGGTCGTGCCCAGGTCGATGCCGATGATCTTGCCCATTCGATGTGCTCCTGAAACAGGGGATAGCTTGCTGCTGTCGAGTTATGGCTGGTGCGCGCGCTTTCAAGCCCGGCAGGGCCCGCGCGCGGTCACTTCGGGGCGGCGACCGTGACCAGTGCCGGCCGCAGCACGCGATCGGCGATCAGGTAGCCCTTTTGCAGCACGCCGACGATGGTGTTCGCATCCTGGTCGGCGGGCACGACGCTGATCGCCTGGTGCCGGTGGGGGTCGAACTTGGTGCCCGCGGGCGGGTCGACCGGGAGGACCTTGTTGCGCTCCAGTGCCTGCAGCAACTGCCGCAGCGTCGCGTGCGTGCCCTCGAGCAGCTGCTCGGGCGTGGCCTTGTCGATCGCGATCGCCGCTTCCAGGCTGTCGATCACCGGCAGCAGGCTCTCGGCGAATCCCTCGACGGCGAACTTGCGCGCCTTGGCCATCTCCTCCTCGGCGCGTCGGCGCGTATTCTCGGCCTCGGCCTTGGCGCGCAGGTAGGCGTCCGCGACCTCGGCGTGCTTGGCCTGCAGCGCCGCCAACTCGTCCGGCAGCGAGGGCGCCTGGGGCGTGGGTGTGGGGGTGGGATCGGCGGCCGGGTCGGCTTCGGGGATGGGGTTGGTCACGGGTTCGTTCGGATTCATGGCCATGCGGTCGACAGGGTTTCGCAGCAGTTGGGGCCGCGGGCCGGGGTTTCAAGAGGCCGGCCGGCTCACTCGTCGTCGATCGATGCACTCCAGCGCCGCCAGCCGCCGCGCGCGCTGTCGATCGCGCGGCGGTCGCGCTTGGTCGGCCGCCCCTGCTCGATCGCCCGCGCCGGCTCGGCCGCCAGCCGGCGCGCCTGTTCGTCCTGCTGACGCGCCTGCACGCTCTGCGGGGTCTCGGCGTACAGTGCCTGCGCCAGCGGCGCCGGCCCGCGCACCGGGCTGCAGGCCTGCACGACGAGCTCGCGCCAGAACCCCTGCTGCCTCAGCTCGACGCGGTCGCCGGCCTTGACCTCGCGCGCCGGCTTGACCGGCTGGCCGCCGACGCGCACGCGTCCGCGCACGATCTCCTCGGCCGCCAGCGACCGTGTCTTGCACAGCCGCGTCGCCCACAGCCACTTGTCCAGGCGCAGACGCTCGACCAGCGGAAGCTCGGTCACGCGACGGTGCCAGCCGCCGGCGAGGTCGGCACGGGGGATGGGTCCATCGGGCGGCGATTATCCGTGCATCACCGGCATTGGCGTTTTCCCCGAGGGTGTCGACACCGAAGACGCGGCGCGCAGCGCGCATCATCACGCCCTGGGCATCCCCGGCACGTGAAGGAGAACAGACGATGCGCCGCGATACCTTCCTGAAGTCCGCCGCCGCGCTGGCGCTGGCCGGCAACTGGACCCTGGCTGCACGCGCGGCCACCAACCTGAAGCTGATGATTCCCGCCAACCCCGGTGGCGGCTGGGACGCGACCGGCCGTGCGCTGGGCGCGGCGATGCAGGAGGCCGGCGTCGTTTCTTCGGTCACCTACGAGAACAAGGGCGGCGCTGCCGGTGCGATCGGGCTGGCGCAGTTCTTCAACGCCAGCCGTGGCGATCCGAATGCGCTGATGGTGATGGGCGCGGTGATGCTGGGCGGCGAGATCCGCAACAAGCCGCCGGTGTCGGTCATGCAGGTCACGCCGATCGCGCGGCTGACGACCGAGTACAACGTCTTCGTGCTGCCGGCGAACTCGCCGTTCAAGTCGATGGCCGACGTCGTCGCGCAGCTGCAGAAGGACCCGGGCAGCGTCAAGTGGGGTGGCGGCTCGGCGGGCTCCACCGAGCACATCGCGATCGCGATGCTGGCGCGCCGGGTCGGCGTCGACCCGACCCGGATCAACTACGTGCCGTTCCGCGGCGGCGGCGAGGCGGTGGCGGCGATCCTGGGCGGCAACGTCAGCGTCGGCGGCAGCGGCTACAGCGAGTTCCAGAGCTACATCGACAGCGGCCGCATGAAGGCCATCGGCGTCACCTCCGAGTCGCGCATCCAGGGCATCCCGGTGCCGACGATGAAGGAGCAGGGTTTCGACGTCGTGCTCGGCAACTGGCGCGGCGTGTGCGGCGCGGCCGGGATCGACGAGGCGCAGAAGAAGGCGCTCGCCGAGGGTGTCGCGAAGGCGACCCGGACCAAGGCCTGGGCCGATTCGCTGGCGAAGAACAACTGGACGCCGGCGCTGCTCGTCGGCAAGCCGTTCGAGACCTTCGTCGAGGAGAGCTTCGCCGAGCTGCGCGCGACCATGGTCAAGGCCGGCATGGTCTGAGGGACCTCGTGTGCCGCCCGGATCGACGGCGCCGCGGGGCAAGCCAGCCTGGGCGCAGCTGCTGGTCGGCGCGGGCGTGCTGGCGGTGGCCGGCGGGCTGGCCTGGGGTGCGCGCGCGATCCCGTCGGCGGCGGGCTACGCCGGCGTCGGGCCCGATTTCCTGCCCTGGGTCGTCGCCGCGGCGCTGGCGCTGCTCGGCCTGTGGCTGCTGGCCGAGGCGGCGACCGGCGGGCTGCGCAGCCTGCCGGCGCCGTCGGGGGCGGCACGCGGTGACTGGGGCTCGCTCGCCTGGGTCGTCGCTGGTGTGCTGGCCAACGCGGCGCTGATCGAGCGCATCGGCTTCGTGTTCGCCTGCGCGCTGTGCTTCGCGCTGGCAGCGCGCGGATTGCGCCGCAGCGAGGGGCAGGGTGGCGCGGCGCTGCGTCGCGGTGCGCTCGACCTGGCGATCGGCATCGTGATCGCGGCGCCGGTCTACTGGCTGTTCTCCAAGCTGCTGGGCGTCAACCTGCCGGGGCTGACCGGCACAGGCTGGGTCTGAGCGGGACGGGCGGGCGGCGATGGACCTCGGATCGCAGCTGCTCGCCGGCTTTGCCACCGCGGCCACGCCGGTCAACCTGCTGTGGGCCTTCGTCGGCTGCGCCCTGGGCACCGCGATCGGCGTGCTGCCGGGGCTGGGGCCGGCGGTCACGGTGGCGATGCTGCTGCCGATCACGGCGCAGGTCGAGCCCACCGCGTCGATGATCTTCTTCGCCGGCATCTACTACGGCGCGATGTACGGCGGCTCGACGACCTCGATCCTGCTCAATACCCCGGGCGAGACCGGCACCATGGTGACCGCGCTCGAGGGCTTCAGGATGGCCAAGAGCGGGCGCGCCGGCGCGGCACTGGCGACCTCGGCGATCGGCAGCTTCGTCGCCGGAACGATTGCCACCGTGCTGGTGACGCTGTTCGCGCCGGTGCTGGCCGAGTACGCGGTGCGGCTCGGGCCACCGGAATACTTCTGCCTGATGCTGCTGGCGTTCACCACCGTCAGTGCGGTGCTCGGGCAGAGCACGCTGCGCGGGCTCGCGTCGCTGTTCATCGGGCTGGCGATGGGGCTGGTCGGCATCGACCAGATCACCGGGCAGGCGCGCTACACCGGCGGGGTGCCCGAGTTCTTCGACGGCGTCGAGGTGGTGCTGGTCGCGGTCGGGCTGTTCGCGGTCGGCGAGTGCCTGTACAACGCGCTGTACGAGGGCCGCAGCGTGTCGGACATGAACCGTTTGTCGAGCGTGCACATGGACCGCGCGCAGTGGCGGCGCTCCTGGCCGGCGTGGCTGCGCGGCACCGCGCTCGGCTTCCCGTTCGGCACCATCCCGGCCGGCGGGACCGAGATCCCGACCTTCCTGAGCTATGCCACCGAGCGCAAGCTCAGCCCGCACAAGCACGAGTTCGGCACCACCGGTGCGATCGAAGGCGTGGCCGGGCCCGAGGCGGCCAACAACGCGGCGGTGACGGCCACCCTGGTGCCGCTGCTGACGCTGGGCATCCCGACCTCGGTGACGGCCGCGGTGCTGCTGTCGGCGCTGCAGAACTACGGCATCAATGCCGGGCCGCAGCTGTTCGAGACCAACACCACGCTGGTGTGGGCGCTGATCGCGTCGCTGTACATCGGCAACGTGATGCTGCTGGTGCTCAACCTGCCGCTGGTCGGGTTGTGGGTCAAGCTGCTCGAGATCCCGCGCCCGCCGCTGTATGCCGGGATCCTGATCTTCGCCACCGTGGGGGTCTACGGCATGCGGCAAAGCGCCTTCGACCTGTACCTGATGCTGGCGCTCGGGCTGCTCGGCGTCGTCATGCGGCGCTTCGACTTCCCGACGGCGCCGGTCATCGTCGGCCTGATCCTGGGCCCGCTGGCCGAGGCGCAACTGCGCAATGCACTGTCGATCGGCGAGGGCAGCTTCGCGGTCTTCGTGCAGCGGCCGATGTCGCTCGCGCTGCTCGTGTGCGTCGCCGTGGTGCTGCTGATGCCGCGGCTGCTGGCGTGGCGGCGGCGCGCCTGACGCGGTCTGGCGTTCGGTCGCTCGAGCAGGGTTTGCGCTGGGACGGCCGTGTTCGGCCCGGCTGCTGCCACTCGCCGAGGCCATTCCTCGGGTTGCCTGCCACGACCGCGCGTGCCGAGGCCAGCGCGTGCCCTTTCCCTCCATGCCCGGGGACAGTGACCCGGGCGCTGGCGTCGACGACCGTCGGCAATGGGGCCATGGCGGGCGACGGACGGCACCCGCATCCTCGGCGGTCGAAGACTTGGCATCAACCGCCGGCTGGACCGGCTCCTCACCCGCAGCGGTCAGGCTCAGTCGCTCGCCCCCATCGCCAGTGCCAGCTCGCGCTGGCGCGCCCGCTCGGCTGCGGCCGCCACGGCATCGGCTTCGGCCGGGGCCGCCGTCGGCCAGCCGTGCAGGTGGCGCAGCGACAGCGTCGCGAGCGCGTCGATGAAATCCGTCCGCGCGTTCAGGCAGTCGATGTAGCGGAATTCGCGCCCGCCGGCGCCGAGGAAGGCCTCGCGTGCCTCCTGCGCGATCTCCTCCAGCGTCTCGAGGCAGTCGGCGGTGAAACCCGGGCACATCACGTCGACCCGCCCGATGCCCTGCCGCGCCAGTGCGATCAGCGTCGGCTCGGTATACGGCTCGAGCCAGCGGGCGCGGCCGAACCGGCTCTGGAAGGTGACCTGAAGCATCCCGCCCGGCAGGTCCAGCGCCTCGCCGAGCAATCGCGCGGTCCTGTGGCACTGGCAGTGGTACGGGTCACCGAGCTCGAGCGATCGGTGCGGCAGGCCGTGAAAGCTCAGCACCAGCCGATCGGGGCGACCGTGCGCCGCCCAGTGCTCGCGTACCCGCGACGCCAGCGCCGCGACGTAACCCGCGTCGTCGTGCCAGGCGCCGACGAAGCGCAGCTCGGGTACCCGGCGCGCTCGCTGCGCCCATTGCATGACCCTGTCGCCGACACTGGCGGTGGTCGCGGCCGCGTATTGCGGGTACATCGGCAGCACCAGCACCCGAGTGGCCCCGTCGGCGCGCAGCGCGTCGAGTGCGGACGGGATCGAGGGGCTGCCGTAGCGCATCGCGGCGCGGACGAGCAGCGCGTGGCCGCGCCCGGCGAGCACCTGCTGCAGCGCCTGCGCCTGTCGAAACGTCCACACCGCCAGCGGCGAACCCTCGTCGGTCCAGATGCTGGCGTACTTGGCGGCGGACTTGGCGGGCCGCACGCGCAGGATGACCCCGTGCAGGATCGGCCACCAAGCCAGTCGCGGGATCTCGACCACGCGCGGGTCGGCGAGGAACTCGCCCAGGTAGCGCCTGAGCGCCGCCGGGGTGGGCGCATCGGGTGTGCCCAGGTTGACCAGCAGCAGCGCGACGCGCTCGGCGCTGCCGTGGCGGTAGGGGGGTTCGGGGCGGTAGGCCATCGGGCGCGTCACCGTCGGCGTGCATCAGGCCGCGTCGGCGCCGCTCTGCGTTGCCGCGCGCGCGACCGCGTCGCGCAGCGGCTGCAGCGCGACCGGCTTGGCCCAGACCTCGTCGAATCCCGCGGCACGGGCCTGAGGCGCGACGTCGCACGGCAGCTCGGCGGTGCACAGCACCGCGGGCAGGGAGGGGTGGCCGACGCGCGCGCGCAACTGGGGCAGCAGCGTCAGCCCGTCACCGTCGGGCAGGTTCATGTCCAGCAGCAGCAGCTGCGGCGCGAAGCCCGCGGCCAGCGCCAGCGCCTCCTGGGCCGTTTCGGCGATGGCCAGCTCGACCGCACCGGCGCCGCGGCAAAGCTCGCCGAGCAGCAGCCCATGGATACGGTCGTCGTCGACGCACAGCACGCGCGTCGGCGTGCCGGCGCTCAGCTCCCGCTCGCGCGCCATGCGTCCTCGGCCGCGGGCGGGATCTGACCGAAGCGAAGCACCTCGAAGCTGACGCAGGGCGCACGTTCGTCGCGCGGCGACCCTCCCAGCCCGATGCTGCCGCTGCCGTGCAGCGTGCAACTGCCGCGGCGCAGGCTGACGACCTCGCCGTCGGCAAAACGGACGTAGGTGCCGTTGAAGCTCAGGTCGGTGAGCTGGAACGCACCGCCGTGCCAGTCGACGCGGCAGTGCGAGCGCGATACGCGCGAGTCGTCGAGGCAGAAAGAGGCCTGCGGGCTGCGCCCGAGGACGATCGGCATGCTCTCGCTGGCGAAGACGCGCTCCAGCCCCGACCACTGCAGCCGCAGCCCATCGGGTTCGTCGACGAGGGCACCGATATCGCCGAACTGGGTGGCCGCCTGGTCGCTGCCGCGGCGTCCCCCCAGGACGTGTACCTGCACCGGCTCGGCGCGCCCGCGCAGCACGATGCGATCCAGGCTGCGCCAGCGCGTGCGCTGCGCGGCCGGCAACGCGCCGACGACCTCGGCGGTGGCCAGCGTCTCGTTGTCGCCCGCATGGTCGAGCAGCCTTGCCGCGACATTGACGGCGTCGCCGAAGGCGTCGCCGCCCATCTCGACGATCTCGCCGCGCGCCAACGTGATCTGCAGCTTGAGCCCGCGCAGCCCGCTGGACGCGCCGCGCTCGTCGCCGCGGCGGACCATGGCGTAGAGCCGATCGTGCATGTGCGCAGCCGCCTGCACCGCCTGTGTCGGGCGGTCGAACAAGGCCATCAGCCCGTCGCCCAGCGTCTTGACGACCTGGCCCCGGGCCTCGCCGACCGGCGCCGCGATCGCGCCGACGCAGTGGGTGACCACTGAAGTCGCCTCGGCGTTGCCCAGGGTCTCGAACAGCCCGGTGCTGCCACGCAGGTCGGCGAACAGAACGGTGCGGTCGGAGATCCGGGTCATGGACGTGCAAAGTTTAGCGTTTGCACGCGGCCCGGCCGCCGGGTGGGTCGATGCGACCGCCGGCACCGGGCTGGCGGATCAATGGTTGTCCAGGTACGTCCTCAGCTTGTGCCTGCGGCGCAGGCTTCGGCGCCACCCGCTTCGCGGGCGGCGGCGCCCTGCGGCCGCACGTACCTGGCCACTCAGAGATTGTCCAGGTACGTCCTCAGCTTGTGCCTGCGGCGCAGGCTTCGGCGCCACCCGCTTCGCGGGCGGCGGCGCCCTGCGGCCGCACGTACCTGGCCACTCAGAGATTGTCCAGGTACGTCCTCAGCTTGTCCGAGCGGCTGGGGTGCTTGAGTTTGCGGATCGCCTTGGCCTCGATCTGGCGGATGCGCTCGCGCGTGACGTCGAACTGCTTGCCGACCTCCTCCAGCGTGTGGTCGGTCGACATCTCGATGCCGAAGCGCATGCGCAGCACCTTGGCCTCGCGCGGGGTGAGGCTGTCGAGGATGTCCTTGACGACGTCGCGCAACCCGGCCTGCATCGCGGCGTCGACCGGGGCGACGTTGTTGGTGTCCTCGATGAAGTCACCCAGGTGCGAGTCGTCGTCGTCGCCGATCGGCGTCTCCATCGAGATCGGCTCCTTGGCGATCTTCATGATCTTGCGCACCTTGTCCTCGGGCATCTCCATCTTCTCGGCCAGCGTCGGCGCGTCGGGCTCGTAGCCGAACTCCTGCAGGTGCTGGCGCGAGATGCGATTCATCTTGTTGATCGTCTCGATCATGTGCACCGGGATGCGGATCGTGCGCGCCTGGTCGGCGATCGAGCGCGTGATCGCCTGCCGGATCCACCAGGTCGCGTAGGTCGAGAACTTGTAGCCGCGTCGGTATTCGAACTTGTCGACCGCCTTCATCAGCCCGATGTTGCCCTCCTGGATCAGGTCCAGGAACTGCAGGCCGCGGTTGGTGTACTTCTTGGCGATCGAGATCACGAGCCGCAGGTTGGCCTCGATCATCTCCTTCTTGGCGTCGCGGCTGGCCTTCTCACCCTCGCTCATGCGGCGGTTGATCTGCTTGAGGTCGTCCAGCGGCACGACCGCGCGCGCCTGCAGGTCGACGAGCTTCTGCTGCAGCTCCTGGATCGCCGGCAGGTTGCGCTCGAGGATGTCGCTGTAGGCCTTGCCGGCAGCGGCCTCCTTCTCGGCCCAGCGCAGGTCCAGCGCGTGCGGCGGGAAGGTGGCCACGAAGTGCTCCTGCGGCATGCCGCAGCGGTCGACGCAGATCTTGCGGATCTCGCGCTCGAAGCGGCGCACGTCGTCGACCTGCGAGCGCAGGATGTCGCACAGCCGCTCGATCGTCTTGACGGTGAAGCGGATCGTCATCAGCGTGTCGCTGATCGAAGCCTGCGCCTTGTCGTAAGCCGAGGTCCGGTAGCCGTCACGCTCGTAGGCCCGGCGCATGCGGTCGAAGTGCGTCCGCAGCTCGGCGAAGCGCTCGAGCGCCTGGTTCTTCAGCTCCTCGAGCTTCTTGGTCAGCGCGCGCGAGCCGCCGTTGCCGTCGTCGTCATCCTCGTCGTCGAACTCGTCGTAGTCCTCCTCGGCGACGTAGTCGTCGGCCTCGTCGTCGGAGACGAAGCCGTCGACGACCTCGGAGATCTGCATCGAGCCGTCGGCGATGCGGTCGGCCATCGCCAGGATCTCGGCGATCGTCGTCGGGCTGGCGCTGATCGCCAGCATCATCGCCTGCAACCCGCCTTCGATGCGCTTGGCGATCTCGATCTCGCCCTCGCGCGTCAGCAGCTCGACGGTGCCCATCTCGCGCATGTACATGCGCACCGGGTCCGTCGTGCGTCCGAACTCGCTGTCGACGGTCGACAGCGCGGCCTCGGCGGCCTCCTCGGCCTCCTCCTCGGTCGCGGTCGAGGTGCTGCCGCCGGCGATCAGCAGCTGCGCCGCGTCCGGCGCCTGCTCGTAGACCGCGATGCCCATGTCGTTGAGCATGGAGACGATCGCCTCCAGGATCTCCTCGTTGACCAGCTTCTCGGGCAGGTGGTCGTTGATCTCCTGGTGCGTCAGGAAGCCGCGCGTCTTGCCCATCTTGATGAGCGTCTTGAGCTCGGCGCGGCGCTTGCTGGCCTCCTCCTCGGTCAGCGCGGTCTCGTCGAGGCCGAACTCGCGCATCAGCGCGCGCTCCTTGGCACGGCTGACCTTGACGCGCAGCGGCTTGGCCTTCTCCCTGGCCTCTTCGGCGGCGGCATCGACCTCGGTGTCGATCTCGGCCTCGGCCTCGGTCTCGGTGTCCGCGTCGGCGTCGAAATCGGTCTCGACGTCGTCTTCGATCACGGCGAGCTTCTTGCCCGGCTTTACGGGCTCGGTACCCGCCGGGGCCTTGGTGGCGGCGTCCTTGCCCGGCTTGGCGTGCTTGTCGCGATCGGTCGCCGTCGCGGCCTTGGCGCTGGCGCCCGTGGCCTTGGCGCTCTTGCTCGCGGGCTTGGCATCCTTGCCCGAAGTCCTGGGGCTCGTGTCCGCGGGCTTGACGCCCTTGTCCGCGGGCTTGGCGCTCTTGATAACGGGCTTGGGCGCGGCCTCAACGGCGCTGCCTGCCCGAGGCTCGTCGTCCCGCCTGGCCCGGGTCTTGGCCGCCGCCTCGTCGGCCGCGCGGCCGGCCACGGTCTTGGGCGCCGGCTTGCCTGCCGCAGCGCCCCTGGCCTTGACCGGGTCGGCGGCCTTCGGGGACGAGGCCCTGGCCTTCGCCGTGGTCACGGCGTCGGCGGCCTGCTTGGTAGGCGCATGCGACGCCGGCTTGTCGCCCTTGCCCTTGGCCGTGCTGCCGGCGGCGGACTTGGTCGTGGAGGCGGATTTCGCCTTGCCGGCCGCGCCCGAACCAGCCTGCGACGGTGCCGGTCGCGGCTTGCTGCCAGCCTGCGGCCTGGCGGCGCCCGACGTGGCCGCCTTGCGGGTGCTGTCCGCGCGGCTTGACGGGCGCGCGCCCTTCCTGGCGGCGGATGCGGGCGTGGCGGCGGTCTTCTTCGCGGTCATGCGGTTCCTCGGCTGAAATCGGGGCGGTCACCGGCCCATGCAGCGGCCTGCCACTGGCAACGCAGGCAGGCGCGTGGGCGATCGGGCGGGCAAGCTCGCGTGGACGTGTCCGAAGGGGCAGCCCTGGCGGAGGAAGTTGGCCGCATCGAATCCCTTTTCGAGGGTGGCCGGTCTCGGCAGGCGCTGCTGTCACTCTTGCCGCTGCAACGAACCGCGCATTATGACAAAGCCGCCGCGGGGCGTCAAAGAAACCGGGGTTGCGCGCGGCCCCGATCGGGTCTCGATGGGGCCGCATCCGGCCGCGAGGCTCAGATCCTGCCGAGTAGCGCGTCGGCCTCTCGCCGGCGCTCGGCGGCATCGGCCTGCGCCAGCGCGGCCTGCAGCTCGTCGGCGCTGGCGGCGGGCAGGACTTCGGCGCCGTCCATCAGCGTGCGTACGGCGTCGGCCCACGGCTCGTCGCCCAGCAGCGCGCGCAGACCCGGCCAGGGCAGGGCGCCGTGCTCGGTGAGCTGGCGGTCGATCCACGCGAACAGCGCGCCGTGCCAGCCCGGGAGCTCCACCATGCGGTGATGCCGCTCGCCCGAGAGCCCCCACCACAGCTCGCCGTCCTGCAGCAGGATGCGTGCGACCTGGTCCCATGGGCGCGGCGCCGCCAGCCGTGCGCCTCGCCGCGGCGAACGCCTGCCGCGAGCGGATGGCGCGTCGTGGCGCGCTTCACCTCGGGCGTCGCGCCGCGCGACCGGGGACGCGCCGGCAGCGTCGTCGCGGTGAAGGCCCCAGCGTGCCGCGAGGTCGGGCAGCGGCGTGCGCGCACGCTCGGCCAGATCCGCGAGCACCTGCTCGCGCAACGCACCGTCGGGCAGCGCCTCCCACAGCGGCCGTGCGCGCGCCAGCAGGGCTGCCCGGCCCTCGGCGGTCGCCAGGTCCAGACCCTCTCCCGCGTGCCCGAGCAGCTGGCGGGACAGCGGCACCGCGCCGGCGATGAGCTGCTCGAACGCTTCCAGCCCGTGTGCACGCACGTAGGAATCGGGGTCGTGCTCGGGCGGCAGGAACAGGAAGCGCACCCGGCGCAGGTCGGCCGCGTGCGGCAGCGCCGCCTCCATCGCCCGACCGGCGGCGCGCCGTCCGGCGGCGTCGCCGTCGAAGGCGAAGACGACATCGTCGGTGTGGCGGAACAGCTTGGCGACATGCTCGGCGGTGCACGCGGTGCCCAGGGTGGCCACCGCATTGGGCAGCCCTGCCTGCGCGAGCGCGACGACGTCCATGTAGCCCTCGACGACGAGCGCACAGCCGCGCGCACGCAAGGCCTGGCGCGCCTCGTACAGCCCGTACAGCTCGCGCCCCTTGCTGAACAGCGGCGTCTCGGGTGAATTGAGGTACTTGGGCTCGCCGTCGCCGAGGACGCGGCCGCCGAAACCGATCACCTCGCCCTTGACCGAGCGGATCGGGAACATGATGCGGTCGCGGAAGCGATCGTAGCGCTTGTGCTCGGCCGCCTCGTCGCCGTGGACGATGACGAGCCCGGCCTCGACCAGCGCCGGGTCGTCGTAGCGCGCGAAGCAGCTCGCCAGCGCGTGCCAGCCCGGCGGGGCGTAGCCGAGCGCGAAGCGCGCCGCGGTGCGGCCGTCCAGCCCGCGTCCCTTCAGGTAGTCGATCGCGCGCGAGCTGGCCTTGAGCTGGGCGCGGTAGTGCGCGGTGGCCTTCGCGAGCAGCTCGGCCAGCGAGGCCCGCTGCGCACGCTCGGCCTGCTGGCGCGCGCGCTCGGCAGGGCCGGCGTCGTCCTCGGGGACCGCGATGCCGGCCTGCTGCGCGAGGTCGCGCACGGCGTCGGGAAAACTCATCCCGGTGTGCTCGACGAGGAAGCGGATCGCGTCGCCGTGCGCGCCGCAGCCGAAGCAGTGGTAGGTCTGGCGCGACGGGCTGACGATGAAGCTCGGCGTCTTCTCGCCGTGGAAGGGGCACAGGCCCTTGAGGTTGACCCCGGCCTTCTTCAGCTCGACGTGGCGGCCGACGACATCGGCGATGTCGATGCGCGCCAGCAGGTCCTGGACGAAACCTTGGGGGATCACCCGGCGGAGTCTATCGCCGCCCCCGTGCGCGGTGCCGACGCCGCGGCGAGCGCGAACATGCCCTGGTAGCCCTGCACCCAGGCCGCCACCTGCCCCGCCGGCATCGGCGCGCCGATGCCGATGCCCTGGCCGAGGTCGCAGCCCAGCTGCATCAGCAGCCGCGCCTGCGCCGGCGACTCGACGCCCTCGGCGACGACCGCGCAGCCGAAGGTACGCGCCAGCCCGATGACACCCTCGACCAGCGCGCGGTCCTGCGCGTCGTCGAGCATGTGGGCGACGAAGCTGCGGTCGATCTTCAGCACGTCGACCGGCAGCCGCTGCAGATGGGTCAGCGTCGAGTAGCCGGTGCCGAAGTCGTCAAGGGCCGCGCGCACCCCCAGCGCCTTGCAGCGGGCGAGAAGCTCCGAGCTGGCCTCGAGGTCGGCGTGTGCCGCCGACTCGACGATCTCGAGCTTGAGCGCGTCCGCCAGCGGCAGGTCGTGGCGCGCCAGCAGCTCGGCCAGCCGCTGCACGAAGTCGGGCTCCTGCAGGTGGCGCGCCGAGATGTTGACGTTGACCGCGATCTCCAGCCCGGCGCGCCGCCACTGCGCCAGGTGTTCCAGCGCCTGCCCGAGCACCCAGTCGCCGATGCGCGCGGCCAGCCCCGTGTTGTCGATCTGCGGCAGGAAGTGCAGCGGCGCGATCAGCCCGCGCTCGGGGTGCTCCCAGCGCAGCAGCGCCTCCAGCGCGACGACACGGCCGGCGCGCATGTCGACGATAGGCTGGTAGTGCAGCACGAACTCGGCCCGGTCCAGTGCCTCCTGCACGCGGCCGATCACCATCACGCGCTCCTCGGTGCGGCGGCGCAGCTCGGGGTCGAAGAACATGTAGCCGTTGCGACCGGACTGCTTGGCGCCGTACATCGCGTGATCCGCGTGCCGCAGCAGCGTCTCGGCGTCGCTGCGGTCGATCGGGTAGACGGTGGCACCGATGCTCGCGGTGACGACGACGGCCTCGCGCGCGGGGTCGACGACGTAGGGCTGCGAAACGACGCGCAACACGCGCTCGACCGCGAGCCGCGCCTCGTCGAGCGTGTCGGCGCGCAGCAGCAGCACGAACTCGTCACCGCCCAGCCGCGCTGCCGCGTCGGCCCACAGGTCGCGCCCGCGCAGCGCGCCGCGCAGCCGGCCGGCGAGCTCGACCAGGATGCGGTCGCCACCCTCGTGGCCGTAGGCGTCGTTGACCGGCTTGAAGCGGTCGACGTCGAGGTAGCACACCGCGAGCAGCGTGTCGTCGCGGTCGGCCGCGTGCATCGCCTCGACCAGCAGCTGCGTCAGCCGGGCGCGGTTGGGCAGCCGGGTCAGCTCGTCGTAGTGCGCCTGGCGCTCCAGCCGCTCACGCTGCACGCGTTGCTCGGTGATGTCCGAGATCGCCAGCACGTGGTAGCGCAGATCGCCCTCCGGACCGCGCACCTGCGAGATCGTCGCCTGCAGCGTGCACAAGTGGCCGTCGCGGCGACGCTCGACGAGCTCGCCGCGCCAGCGCCCCTGCTCGCGCAGCCCGGCCCACATCGCCGCGCGTTGCTGGCGCGCCAGCGGGTCGGCCGGGTTGGGTCGAAGCAGCGAGGGCACGCTGCCCAGCAGCTCGGCCAGCGGCACGCCCAGGATCGCGCTGTACGCCGGGTTGGCATCGAGCACGCGCAGGTCGGCGTCGGCGATCAGCAGTCCTTCGTGCAGGTGCTCGAACAGGCTGGCCGACAGGCGCTGGCGCTCCTGTGCCTCGTGGCGCTCGCCGACCTCGGTCATCGTCGCCAGCAGCCGCAGCGGGGCGCCGGCCAGATCGCGTTCGGACGGCAGCACGCGGACCTCGACCCAGTGCCATCCATCGCGGCTCTGGACGCGCAGTTCCTGGTCGTGCAGCGGCTGCGTGCCGGCGGCAAGCTCCTCGAGCGCCTGCTGCAGCCGCAGTCGGTCGTCGGGGTGGACGTCGGCGAGCCAGGCGCTGGGTGCCCAGCGGCGGCGGTCGGTCTGGCGCGTCAGCGCACGCCAGTCCTCCGACAGGTGAACCTCGCCGGGGCGCTGCAGATGCCATTCCGCCACCGCCAGCCGCGCCGTGGCGAGTGCCGTGGCGGCGCGGCGGGCGCGCAGCCGCAACTCCTGACCGGCTGCGCGCAGCACGAGCAGCATCGCGACCAGCGAGCCGACATAGCCCGACAGCGCCTGAACCGCCTCGATCGGCGGCAGCGCGCCGAAGGGGCCTGCGCCGACCGCGGTCGCCGCGGTGGCCAGCGTCGAGACACCGGCGGCGGTGGCCGCCGGCAACGTGAAGCCTCCGCGTGCCAGCAGCACGAGCAGCAGCACATGCGGCCACCAGGCCAGCGTGGTGCCGCCCGCGAGTCCGATCGGCGGGCCGAAGAACCATAGCGCGGTACCGCCGATCACCCCGAAGGCCAGAAGTGCACCGGGGACAGCACGCGCGGCTGCGACCGACGCACGCCGCGAAGGGCGGGTGAAGGCCAGCACAGGCACGGCCGCCGTCAACAGGGCCAACGCCTGCCATGGCCAAGCCACGACGATTGCGGGGATCAGCAGCTCAGGCAGATTGGCCGGGTGGACCATCATGGCTGCGGCAGCACCCAGCACCGCCAGCGGTGCGGCGACGAAGACGCAGGCAAGCACCATCAGGCCAACGTCGCGCGCGCGCTCCAGGTCGGCATTCCCGCCGCTTCGACGTAGCACGGCGGTGCCGGCGACGACCGCCATCCCGAGCGCAAGCGTGTGGCCGCCGGCTTGCAGCACCGGTGTCCCCAGTGCCAGGCCGCCGACCAGCCATCCCGCGAGCGTGCCGATCGCCCCCGGCAGCCCCCAGCGCAACGCCAGCGCGAGCGCCATCCCGGCGCCCAACCAGACAAGAAGGCTGCCAAACGGCTCGGGCAGTCGCAACAGTGCGCTGTCGACCGCGCCCGCGGCCAGTCCGACGACGATCGCCATCACCGTTTCCAGGGCCTGACGCGTGCGCCGCGGTGTCGACGATCCGGGAGCCACGAACAACAAGGCGTCCGTGTCGACGACACGCTCGGGTTCGGGCTGGCCGGTCATGAACGGGATACGGTCGAGAGGCAGCTGTGGCCGGCCGCGCTGCGCTCGAGGCCAAATCCGGCCCCAGCGCCGGACGACCTGCCTCGACGAAGTGTGGCCGACGATCGGAGCATGCTAAGTGCAGCGGCCGGCAGGCGCATCCCCCTGGGTGCAGGGTCGGCAGTTGCGCGCAGCTCGCAGCGCTGGCACGGTCAGACCTTGAAATCCTCGAGGCGGGCTCCCCCGGCCAGTGCCTGCTTGAGCCAGTTCGGCTGCAGGCCACGACCGGACCAAGTCTGGTTCGTCTGTGGGTGCCGAAATTTGGCGGCGACCTTGCCGCCTGCGCCGCGTCGGGCGGACACGGTGCGCGACCCGAGGTCCGCAACCGTCAGCCCATGCTCGGCCATCAGGGACCTGACCTGGGCGATCGCCTGGGCCTTCTGAGCGCGTTGCGCCTCAACGATCTGCTGCTCCAGGGCAGCCTTCTGCGCGAGCAGTTCAGCGAGTTTGTCCATGCCGTCTCCGGGAGGGTTTGTCACGAGCCGCAATATACTCGATCCGGACTCGGTGACAAACCTCCAGAGACGGCTGTCGCAAAAAACGAATCAGCGGTAGCCGACGCGATCGAGCATCTGCTGGACGGCGACTTGGTTGCGGCCGATCGCCGACACCGGAACCGCCTCACGGCGGAAATCACCCAATGCCATCAATGCTGGATTCTTCGTCTGCACCGCCGGGACCGCCGGCCATTCGTTGTTGCCATCGGCGAAATAAATCTGTGCCGCATCGCCGGCCAAGTATTCCATGAAACGCAGTGCGGCGTCGCGGTTCTTCGCATGCCGCGCCATCGCCATGCCGGCAACGTTGACATGCGTACCGGCGCCGGCCTGATCCGGGAAAACCACGCCGACACGCTCGACGACAGTCCTGTCCTCAGGCTTGGACGATCTCATCAGCCGCGCCAGGTAGTACGAATTGGTGATTGCGACGCCGCATTCCCCGCTCGCCACGGCGCGGATCTGGTCGGTGTCGCCGCCCTTGGGCGGGCGCGCCATGTTGGCGACCAGCCCGCGCAGCCATTGCTCGGTCACCTCCGGACCGTTGCGCTCGAGCATCGAGCCGAACAGCGACAGGTTGTAAGGGTGCGATCCGCTACGGGTGCATAGCAAGCCCTTGAGCGCCGGATCGGCGAGCTTGGCGTAGGTATCGACCTGGGCTGGCTGCAGACGCGCCTTGTCGTAGACGATGACGCGGGCGCGCGTCGAGATGCCGAACCACTGCGGGCCCTGACCCGCATCGTCGCTGCGCAGCGTGCTCGGGATGCGCTGCTCGAGCGTCGCGCTTCTGACCGGCTGGAACAGGCCATCCTGCTCGGCGCGCCATAGCCGCGCGGCGTCGACGAGCAGCACGACGTCGGCGGGGCTGGCCGCGCCTTCGCTCTTCAGGCGCGACAGGATGCCGTTGTCGTCTCCGTCGAGGCGGTTGATCCGGATGCCCGTGGCGCGCGTGAACCCGTCGTACAAGGCCTCGTCGGTCTGGTAGTGGCGGGCCGAGTAGAGGTTGAGGACCTGCTCGCCGCCTTGCTGCGCGAGCGTGGGGGTGGCGGCCAGGGTGGTGGCCAGCGCCGCGACGGCGGCAGTCAGGGCGAGACGACGACGCATGAAGCGACTCCTGCAACGGTGGAAGGGACGGCAGGAGTGTAATACAAACGCGAATGACTACCGTTCGAGCTTTCGCCCTCAACGGACTTCGATGGAGAGGGGATACGCCGTGTCGCCTCGCCGCAACGCCGCCGACGGTGGCCGGCGGCGGCGGGCGTCGTCAGGCCGAGGGCGGCACGTAGCCCGCGGGCTTGTCGGCCCCCTGGCCGAAGAAGAACTGCTCCATCTGCCGCGCCAGGTACTGGCGTGCGCGCGCGTCGGCCAGATTGAGCCGGTTTTCGTTGACGAGCATGGTCTGGTGGCGCTTCCACATCTCGAACGCCTCCTTGCTGACCTGCTCGTAGATGCGCTTGCCGAGCTCGCCCGGGTACGGCGGAAACGCCAGCCCCTCGGCTTCCTTCTTCAGGTAGATGCACTGCACCATGCGGGTCATCGGCAAGCTCCTTTCGTCGATTCAGCTCAGGGTCTTGACCAGCACCTTGGAGCGCCGGTCCCAGTTGTACTTGCGCTTGCGCGCCTCCGGCAGCCAGTCCGGGTCGGCCTCGGCGAATCCGCGCTTGATGAACCAGTGCATGGTGCGTGTCGTCAGCACGAAGATACTCGTCAGGCCGGAGGCACGCGCGCGCTGCTCGACGCGCTTGAGCAGCCGCTCGCCATCGCCCTGGCTTTGCGAATCGGGCGAAACCGTCAGCGCCACCATCTCGCCGGTGCGCGCCTCCGGATAGGGATATAACGCCGCGCAGCCGAAGATGACGCCGTCGTGCTCGATGACCGTGTAGTTGGCGATGTCGCGTTCGATCTCGTTGCGTCCGCGCCGCACCATCGTGCCGTCGCGCTCGTAGGGCTCGATCAGCTGCAGGATGCCGCCGACATCGTCCGGCACCGCCTCGCGCAGGCTTTCCAGCTTCTCGTCGACGACCATGGTGCCGATGCCGTCGTGGGTGAAGATCTCCATCAGCAGCGCACCATCGACGGCGAACGGCAGGATGTGCGAGCGCTCGACCCCGCCCTCGCAGGCCTTGACGCAGTGGCGCAGGTAGAACGCGGCGTCGCTGGCCGACTGCGGGGCCGGCAGCGAGGTCAGCAGCCGGCGCGCCTCGGCCAGGGACAGCTCGGTGTCGATCGGGGTGTCGGGGTCGTCCGGCTTCTCGTGCAGTCCGGGGATCTCGGTCAGGAACAGCAGCTTGTCGGCCTGCAGTGCGGTCGCGGTGGCGGTGGCCACATCCTCCATCGTCAGGTTGAACGCCTCGCCGGTGGGCGAGAAGCCGAACGGCGACAGCAGCACCAGCGCGCCGATGTCGATCGCGCGCCGGATCGCCGCGCCGTCGACGCGGCGCACGACGCCGCTGTGCATGAAGTCGACGCCGTCGACGATGCCCACCGGGCGCGCGGTCAGGAAGTTGCCACTGACCACGCGCACGGTCGCATTCGCCATCGGCGTGTTGGGCAGGCCCTGCGAGAACGCGGCCTCGATCTGGAAGCGCAGCTGCCCAGCGGCCTCCTGCGCGCTGTCCAGCGCGACGGCGTCGGTGATGCGCATGCCATGGCTGAAGCGCGAGGTGTGGCCCTTGGCGGCGAGCTGCTCGGTCAGCTGCGGCCTGAAGCCGTGCACCAGCACGAGCTTGATCCCCATTGCATGCAGGATCGCCAGGTCTTGCACGAAGGTGTCGAGCTTGCCGGCGGCGATCGCCTCGCCGGCCAGCGCGACGACGAAGGTCTTGCCGCGGTAGGCATGGATATGCGGCGCCACCGAGCGGAACCAGGGGACGAAGGTGTGCGGGAAGACGAGGTTCATCGTGGCGCCGATTGTGCCGCGGCGGGTGGCCGTGCCCGCCGCCCGCTTGGCCGTCGCGCGGCCGCGGCGGCCGGATAATCGCGTCCCCGTGCCGACCGCCCCGCCGCCGCGCCGGGACGCCGCCGTCCCGGCCGCCAACCCGATCCCGCCGATCCGCTACCCCGAGGCGCTGCCGGTCTCGGCGCGCCGCGACGAGATCGCGCGCGCGCTGCAGGCTCACCCGGTCGTCGTCGTCTGCGGCGAGACCGGTTCCGGCAAGACGACTCAACTGCCCAAGATCGCGCTCGAGCTCGGCCGCGGGCTGGGCGCCGGCGGGCGCGGGCTGATCGGCCACACGCAGCCGCGGCGACTGGCCGCCACCAGCGTGGCGCGGCGCATCGCCGAGGAGCTCGGCTCGCCGCTGGGCGAGGTCGTCGGCTACAAGGTGCGCTTCCAGGACCGGCTGCAGCGCGGCGCCAGCGTCAAGCTGATGACCGACGGCATCCTGCTGGCCGAGACCCAGGGCGACCCGCTGCTGCGCGCCTACGACACGATCATCGTCGACGAGGCGCACGAGCGCAGCCTGAACATCGACTTCCTGCTCGGCTACCTGAAGCAGCTGCTGCCGCGCCGGCCCGACCTGAAGCTGGTCGTCACCTCGGCGACGATCGACGCCGAGCGCTTCGCGGCGCACTTCGCGTCGGCGGGCGCTCCCGCGCCGGTGATCCAGGTCTCGGGGCGGCTGTACCCGGTCGAGCAGCGCTGGCGGCCGTTCGAGGCGCGCAAGGACGCCGAGCTCGCCGATGCCATCGCCGACGCGGTCGACGAGCTCTGGCGCGGCGGCGGTGCCGGCGACGTGCTCGTCTTCCTGCCCGGCGAGCGCGAGATCCGCGAGACCGCCGACCACCTGCGCCGGCACCTGGCGCCGCAGCAGCGCGGTGGCCCGGTGCCGGAGATCCTGCCGCTGTTCGCCCGCCTGTCGCAGGCCGAGCAGGAGCGCGTCTTTGCGCCCGGCAACGGGCGGCGCATCGTGCTGGCGACCAACGTCGCCGAGACCTCGCTGACGGTGCCCGGGATCCGCTACGTCGTCGACAGCGGGGTGGCGCGCGTCAAGCGCTACAGCTACCGCAACAAGGTCGAGCAGCTCCAGGTCGAACCGATCAGCCAGGCCGCGGCGGCGCAGCGCGCCGGCCGCTGCGGGCGGGTCGCCAACGGCGTGTGCATCCGGCTCTACGCCGAGGACGACTTCGCCGGCCGGCCGCGCTTCACCGACCCCGAGATCCTGCGCTCGTCGCTGGCGGCGGTGATCCTGCGCATGAAGGCGCTGCGGCTGGGCGCGGTCGAGGATTTCCCCTTCCTCGAGCCGCCGCCGCGCAAGGCGATCGCCGACGGCTACGCGCTGCTGGCCGAGCTCGGCGCGGTCGACGACGGCCACGAGCTGACCGCGGTCGGCCGCGAGCTGGCGCGGCTGCCGCTGGACCCGCGCATCGGCCGCATGATCCTGGCCGCGCGCGACCGCCAGGCACTGCACGAGGTGCTGATCATCGCCGCCGCGCTGAGCGTGCCCGACGCGCGCGACCGGCCGCTGGATCAGCAGGCCGCGGCCGACCAGAAGCACAAGCTGTTCGACGACGAGCGTTCGGAGTTTCTCGGCTACCTCAAGCTGTGGCGCTGGATCGAGCAGGGACGCGGCGTGCACGGCCACCCCGGCAGCCCGCAGGCGGCGACCGACACGCACAAGCTGTCCAACCGCCAGCAGGAGCAGCGGCTGCGCGACCACTTCGTCAGCCCGCGCCGCGTGCGCGAGTGGCGCGACATCCACAGCCAGCTTCACACCGTGGTCGCCGAGCAGGGCTGGCGGCTCAACGCCAGTGCCGCGACCTACGAGCAGATCCACCAGGCGATGCTCGCCGGGCTGCTCGGCAATATCGGCTGCAAGGCCGACGACGACGAGTGGTATCTCGGCGCGCGCGGCATCCGCTTCTGGCGCCACCCGGGCGCGCACCTGAGCAAGAAGCCCGGGCGCTGGCTGGTCGCGGCCGAGCTGGTCGAGACCACGCGCCTGTTCGGCCGCGGGCTTGCGGCGATCGAGCCGCAGTGGATCCCGCCGGTCGCCGGCGCGCTGCTCAAGACCCAGCTGCTCGACCCGCACTGGGAGAAGAAGGCCGGCGAGGTGATCGCGCTGGAGCGCGCGACGCTGTACGGCATCGTGATCTACCGCGATAGGCGCGTCGCCTATGCGCGCGTCGACGCCGCCGGCGCGCGCGAGATCTTCATCCGCGACGGGCTCGTGGCGCATCTGCGCGAGGACAGCCTGGACAGCCGGCTGCCCTTTCTCGCCCACAACCGGCGCATGGTGCGCGAGGTCGAGGCGCTGGAGCACAAGGCGCGGCGCCAGGACGTGCTGGTCGACGACGAGCTGATCCACGCCTTCTACGACGCCCAGCTGCCGGCCGACGTGTGCTCGGTGGCGACGCTGGAGCGCTGGGCCCGGCAGGCGTCCAAGGCGCAGCCGCGGCTGCTGCAGCTGACGCGCGAGGAGCTGATGCGGCACGAGGCGGCCGGCATCACGACCGACGCCTTCCCGCGCACGGTCCGCCTGGGCGGCATCGACTGTGCGGCGAGCTACCTGCACGAGCCCGGCGACGCGCGCGACGGCATCACGGTGACGCTGCCGATCTACGCGCTCAACCAGGTCGACGAGGCGCGCTGCGACTGGCTGGTGCCGGGGATGCTGCACGACAAGCTGCTCGCGCTGCTCAAGAGCCTGCCGCAGCGCCCGCGATCGCGGCTGCTGCCGCTGCCGCAGACGGCGGCGGCGCTCGCCGCGGCGCTGCGCTTCGGCGACGGTTCGCTGCTCGACGCGCTGCTGCGCGAGGTGCGCGAGCGCACGCAGCTGCCGGTGCAGCGCCACGACTTCAAGCTGGAGACCCTGCCGCCGCACCTGCTGATGAACTTCCGCGTCGTCGACGAGCACGGACGCCAGCTCGCGACAGGCCGCCACCTGCCGGCGCTGAAGGCGCAGTGGGGCGCGCAGGCGCGCAGCGCATTCCAGGCGCTGGCGGTGTTGAAGGTGCCGGCGGCGGGTGCCGTGTCGGACGCTTCGCCCACGCAGGTTCCGGTCGGAGGTAAGGTCGGGGCCGTGCCGGCGGCCGCCGGCACGGCCCCGACCTCGCCGCGCGCGCCGTCCACCCTGGTGACGCCGGCTCCTGGATCCGTTCCGGCCAGCGGCAGCGCCGCGGGCGGCCATCACACCGCCTGGACCTTCGGCGAACTGCCCGAGCTGTTGGAGCTTAAGCAGGGCGGGCAGACGCTGATCGGCTTTCCGGCGCTGACCGACCAGGGTACGCATGTCGAGATCGAGGTCTTCGACGAGCCCGAGGTCGCCGCCGCGCGGCATCGCGCCGGGCTGCGGCGGCTGGTCGCGCTGCAGATCCGCGAGCCGCTCAAGCACCTCGAGAAGAATATCCCCGAGCTGCAGAAGATGGGCGCGGCGTACATGGCGCTCGGGACGGTCGAGGATCTGCGCCAGCAGATCGTCGATGTCGCGCTCGACCGCGCCTTCCTCGCCGACCCGCTGCCGCACGACGAGGACTCGTTCCGGCGCCGCATCGACGAGGGGCGCGCGCGACTGACGTTGATCGCGCACGAGGTCGCGCGCCAGGCGGCGGCCGTGCTCGCCGACTACCAGGCCGCGCAGCGCAAGCTCAAGGACGCGCGGCCGGCCAAGGAGCAGGCCGACGATATCGCCGCGCAGCTGCAAAGGCTGGTCGGCAAACGCTTTCTGCAGGACACGCCTTGGACGGCGCTGCAGCAGCTGCCGCGCTACCTGAAGGCGATCGTGCTGCGGCTGGACAAGTGGCGCGCCGACCCGGCGCGCGATGCCGCGCGGCTGGCCGAGCTGCGCCCGCTCGAGCAGCGCTGGGCGCGCCGCGTCGCCGAGCGTCGCGGCACCGCCGATGCGCGGCTGGACGAATTCCGCTGGCTGCTCGAGGAGCTGCGCGTGAGCCTGTTCGCGCAGGAACTGCGAACACCGCAGCCGGTCAGCGTCAGGCGGCTCGAGAAGGCCTGGGCGCAGATCGGTGGGTGACCAGGAGGGCGGCGGTGCGCGCCGCCCCAGTCCGCGTCAGCGCCGCGGGCCGCCGTCGCGCCGCGCCGCCTGGCCGCGCGCGCGCGGGCGGTCGTCGTGGCGCTGCGGGCCGCCCTGGGCCGGGCGCGGCCGGCCATCGCCGCTGCCACCGCCGCTGGCAGAACGGCCCCCGTTGGCGCCGCCGCCTGCGCCGCCGTGATGCGCCGCCGGACGGCCGCCGCCACCACCCTGCGCGGCAGGGCGGCCGCCGCCACCGTGCCCGGCGCTGCGGCCCTGGCTGCCGCCACCGCCGCCGCGTCCGGCCGGCGCGTTGCCGTGGCGGCGCGTGCCGCCGACGCCGATCGTCATGCGGCCGAGCACGATCGGCTCGGCCTTCTCGCCGGCCGGAGGCTCGAAGCCGGGCACCGGCTCGCGCGGGATGCTGCGCTTGATCAGGCGCTCGATGTCGCGCAGGAAGATGTCCTCGTCGACGCAGGCCAGCGAGATGGCCTCGCCGGTCGCGCCGGCCCGGCCGGTGCGGCCGATGCGGTGCACGTAGTCCTCGGGCACGTTGGGCAGCTCGAAGTTGACGACGTGCGGCAACTGGTCGATGTCGATCCCGCGCGCGGCGATGTCGGTCGCCACCAGCACCTGCAGCTCGCCGCGCTTGAAGTCGGCCAGCGCCTTGGTGCGCGCGGTCTGGCTCTTGTTGCCGTGGATCGCCATCGCGCTGATGCCGTGCTCGTTGAGGTATTCGGCGAGCCGGTTGGCGCCGTGCTTCATGCGCGTGAAGACCAGCACCTGGTGCCAGTCGCCCTGCTTGATCAGGTGCGCCAGCAGCTCCTTCTTGCGCTCGCGGCCGACCGGGTGGACCTTCTGCACGATGGCTTCGACGGTCGAGTTGCGGCGCGCGACCTCGATCAGTGCCGGCTGGTTCAGCAGCCGGTCCGCCAGCGCCTTGATCTCGTCGCTGAAGGTGGCGCTGAACAGCAGGCTCTGCTTCTTGGCCGGCAGCACCGCGAGCACCTTCTTGATGTCGTGGATGAAGCCCATGTCGAGCATGCGGTCGGCCTCGTCGAGGACGAAGATCTCGACCTGGCTCAGGTCCAGCGTGCGCTGGCCGTGGTGGTCGAGCAGGCGGCCGGGCGTGGCCACCAGGATGTCGACGCCTTGGCGCAGGCGGTCGATCTGCGGCTGCATGCCCACGCCGCCGAACATGACCATGCTCTTGAGCGGCAGGTACTTGCCGTAGGTGCGCACGCTCTCCTCGACCTGTGCTGCGAGTTCGCGCGTGGGCGTCAGGATGAGGGCACGGATCGCGATGCGCCCGCGGGCGTCGCGTTTCGGGCCGGCGGCCGCGAGGCGGTGCAGCATCGGCAGCGTGAAGCCGGCGGTCTTGCCGGTGCCGGTCTGGGCGCCGGCCATCAGGTCGCCGCCGGCGAGCACGGCGGGGATCGCCTGCTGCTGGATCGGGGTGGGGGTGTCGTAGCCCTGCTCGCGAACGGCGCGCAGCAACGGCTCGGCCAGGCCGAGATCGGTAAATTGCATCGGATGGGAAGGCGGCCCGCGGCGGGCGCCGGGATCGCGACCTGCTGACGCCCCGCATCGGGGGCGCACCAGTCGGAAGGCGCGATGAGGGGAGGGTGTCGGAATCGACCGCGTCGCGATGACTGGTGGCCGCGACGGCAACCCGCATTGTAGCCGCGGGCCGGATCGCCTGCGCTGCGGGCCGCCGATCCTCGACCTGCGGCCGACCGTCGGCGCGCTGGCGCGGCGGTCACGAAAGCATCACACGCGACCGCTATCATTTCCATATTCATCAAAATGTCGCCGCGCTGTTCCCCGCCGCATCGCGCGCCGCCGCGCTTTGCCGCCAAGGCCGCGGCCCGAATCGCGAGCGAGGGCGAGCATGCGCGTGGGCATCAATGGCATGGGCCGCATCGGCCGACTGGCGCTGCGCGCCGCCTTCGGCGCCGCCGAGCGCCTGGACGACGACCCGCGCGCCGGCAACCGGCTCGAGGTCGTGCACCTCAATGAGATCGGAGGCGGCGCCGCGGCAACGGCGCACCTGCTGGCCTTCGACAGCGTGCAGGGTCGCTGGCGCGAGGCGATCGCCGCCGACGGCGACGACGCGATGCGGATCGGTGATCGCCGGCTGGGCTTCTCGTCGCACGCCAGCCCGGCCGAGATCCCCTGGGGCGAGCTGGGCGTGGACCTGGTGCTGGAGTGCACGGGCAGGTTCCTGACGCCCGAGACGCTGCAAGGCCACCTCGACCGCGGCGCCCGGCGCGTCGTCGTCGCCGCGCCGGTCAAGGTGGGCGGCGTGCTCAATATCGTCGTCGGCGTCAACCACGATCGCTACGACCCGGCGCGCGACCGCATCGTCACCGCCGCGAGCTGCACGACCAACTGCCTGGCGCCGGTGGTCAAGGTCGTGCACGAGGCGCTGGGCATCCGCCACGGGCAGATCACGACGATCCACGACCCGACCAACACCAACCTCGTCGTCGATGCGGCGCACAAGGACCTGCGGCGTGCGCGCAGTGCGCTGCTGAGCCTGGCGCCGACGACGACCGGCAGCGCGACGGCGATCGCGCTGATCTACCCCGAGCTCAAGGGCAAGCTCGACGGTCACGCGGTGCGCGCCCCGGTGCTCAATGCGTCGCTGACCGACTGCGTCTTCGAGCTGCAGCGCGCGACGAACGCCTACGAGGTCAACGCGCTGTTCGAGGCCGCCGCGGCGGGGCCGCTGGCCGGCATCCTGGGCCTGGAGCGCCGCCCCCTGGTCAGCGCCGACTATGCGCGCGACACGCGCAGCAGCATCGTCGACGCGCCGTCGACCCTGGTCACCGACGGCACGCTGCTGAAGGTCTACGCCTGGTACGACAACGAGATGGGCTACGCCTGCCGCATGGTCGACCTGGCGTGCCACATGCGTCAGCTGGCCGGATGACATGAAACCCCCACGCTCACTGTCCCCGGGCATGGAGCGGGAGGGCGCCCGCCGTCCTTGCCACGCGCCATCGTCGATCGCCGGCCACGGTCGTCAAAGGTTCTCGGCGGAAGCGCGCGATGGGAGGCAACCCGTCCCGGCAGGACAGCGATGAACCCAGGCACGCGCAACTACGCCCTGGTGACGGCCGCCTACTGGGGCTTCACGCTGACCGACGGCGCGCTGCGCATGCTGGTGCTGCTGCACTTCTACCGGCTGGGCTACTCGCCGTTCACGCTTGCCTTCCTGTTCCTGCTGTACGAGGCCGCCGGGGTGGTGGCCAACCTGGTCGGCGGCTGGCTGGCGACGCGCTTCGGCATCGCGCGCATGCTGGCGGTCGGGCTGGCGACCCAGATCACCGGCTTCCTGCTGCTGTCGGCGCTATCGCCGCACTGGTCGGCGGCGCTGTCGGTGGCGTGGGTGGTCGTCGCGCAGGGCATCTGCGGGGTGGCCAAGGACCTGACCAAGACCGCCAGCAAGTCGGCCATCAAGCTCACCGCCGGCAGCGCCAGCGGCAGGCTGTTCCGCTGGGTCGCCTTCTTCACCGGCAGCAAGAACGCGATGAAGGGGGTCGGCTTCTTCCTCGGCGGGCTGCTGCTGCAGGCGCTGGGATTCCAGCACGCGCTGTGGACGATGGCGGCGCTGCTGGCGCTGGTGCTGGCCGGCGTGCTGGCCTTCGTGCCGCCGCTGATGGGCAGGAGCAAGGCGTCGAAGTCGGCGCGCGAGCTGTTCGCCAAGAACCGCGGCATCAACCTGCTGGCGGCGGCGCGCGTGATGCTGTTCGGGGCGCGCGACGTCTGGTTCGTCGTCGGCGTGCCGGTCTTCCTGTATGCCTCGGGCTGGACCTTCACGATGGTCGGCGGCTTCCTGGCCGCGTGGACGATCGGCTACGGCGCGGTGCAGGCGCTGGCGCCGGCGATCGTGCGCCGCAGCGACGACGGGCTGAGCCGCGAAGTGCCGGCCGCGCGAACGTGGTCGGCGGTGCTGGCGGCGGTGCCGGTGCTGCTCGTCGCGCTGGTCGTGGCCGAGGTGCCGCGGCTGGAGTGGGTCGTCGTCGGCGGGCTGGCGGTCTTCGGCGTCGCCTTCGCGGTCAACTCGTCGGTGCACTCCTACCTGATCCTGGCCTACGCCGGCAGCGAGAAGGCGGCCGAGGACGTGGGCTTCTATTACGCGGCCAACGCGCTCGGCCGCTTCTTCGGCACGCTGATGTCGGGGCTGCTCTACCAGGGCTTCGGGCTGGTGGGCGCGCTGGCCGGGTCGGCGGCGATGCTGGTGGCGTGCTGGGCCGTCACCCTCGCGCTGCCGGTGCAGCGCGACGCGGCGCTGCAGCCCGCGCCGCACTGAGGGAGGTCTGCATGGACGAGTCGCACGCCATCGCCGCGCTGGGGGCCTTGGCGCAGCCTGCGCGGCTGCGCATCTTCCGCGCCCTGGTCGGCGCCGGGCCGGCGGGGCTGCGGCCGGGGGACTTGTCGGCGCGGCTGGACGTGCCAGCGTCGACCCTGTCCTTCCACCTCAAGGAACTGGCGCAGGCCGGGCTGGCGACGCAGGAGCGCGACGGCCGCCACCTGATCTACCGGCCGGCGCTGGCGCGCATGAACGCGCTGCTGGCCTACCTGACGGCGCATTGCTGCCAGGGGCAGCCCTGCGGCGTGACCGTTCCCGCCGCGGCGGTGGCCTGCGCGCCGCCGGCGCCGCGGCCCGTCCTCGTGACCGTCTCGCGTCCTTCCCGCCGGAGCCCCCCATGACCGAACCGACCCCAGGTCGCCTCTACCGCGTCCTCTTCATCTGCACCCAGAACTCGGCCCGCTCGATCATGGCCGAGGCCTTGCTGAACCACCTCGCCGCAGACCGGTTTGCGGCGGCGTCGGCCGGCAGCCACCCGGCCGGCGCGGTGCACCCGATGGCGCTGCAGACGCTGGCCAAGCTTCGCGTGCCGGCCGAGGGCGCACGCAGCAAGGACTGGGCCGAGTTCGCCCGCCCCGGCGCGCCAGCGCAGGATTTCGTGCTGACGGTGTGCGACAAGGCCGCCGGCGAGGCCTGCCCGGCCTGGCCAGGGCAGCCGATGACGGCGCACTGGGGCGTGCCCGATCCGGCGGCAGTATCGGGCGACGAGGCGACACGACGGCGCGCCTTCCACGACGCCGCGGTGGTGTTGAAGCGACGCATCGAGCTGATGCTGTCGCTGCCGATGGCCGCGCTCGACAGGATGGCCCTGCAGCGCGAACTGCGCGAGATCGGCACTCGCTGAGTCGATGAGCCTGTTCGAGCGTTTCCTGACCGTCTGGGTCGGCCTGGGCATCCTCGCCGGGGTCGCGCTCGGGCTGGGCGTGCCCGGCGTCTTCCAGGCCGTCGCGGCGCTGGAGGTCGCGCATGTCAACCTCGTCGTCGCCGTCCTCATCTGGGTGATGATCTACCCGATGATGGTCCAGGTCGACTGGGCCGCGGTCAAGGACGTCGGCCGCCGCCCGCGCGGGCTGGCGCTGACGCTGGTCGTCAACTGGCTGGTCAAGCCCTTCACGATGGCTGCGCTGGGCGTGCTGTTCTTCCAGCACCTGTTCGCGCCCTGGGTCGACCCGCGATCGGCCAGCGAGTACATCGCCGGCATGATCCTGCTCGGCGTGGCGCCGTGCACGGCGATGGTCTTCGTCTGGAGCCAGCTCGTGCGCGGCAACGCCAGCTACACGCTGGTGCAGGTGTCGGTCAACGACCTGATCATGGTCTTCGCCTTCGCGCCGATCGCCGCCTTCCTGCTCGGCGTCACCGACCTCGCCGTGCCATGGCAGACGCTGCTGCTGTCGACGGTGCTGTACGTGCTGCTGCCGCTGCTGGCCGGGCTGGCCACGCGCCGCGCGCTGCTGCGCCGCTCGCCGCGGGCGCTGGCGGACTTCAGCGCGCGCGCCAAGCCGTGGTCGGTGATCGGCCTGATCGGCACCGTCGTGCTGCTGTTCGGCTTCCAGGCCGGCACGCTGGTGGCGCAGCCGCTGGTCATCGCGATGATCGCGCTGCCGCTGGTGCTGCAGACCTACGGCGTGTTCGCGCTCGGATGGGCCGGCGCACGCTGGCTGCGGCTGCCGCACGATATCGCCGGGCCGGCCTGCCTGATCGGGACCTCGAACTTCTTCGAGCTCGCGGTGGCGGTCGCGATCTCGCTGTTCGGGCTGCACTCGGGCGCGGCGCTGGCCACCGTGGTCGGCGTGCTGGTCGAGGTGCCGGTGATGCTGTCGCTGGTGTGGGTCGTCAACCGCGCGCGGCCGGCCGAGCTGGCTTGAGCGCGCGCGGGCCGTGCGCACGGCCCGCGAAACCCGGCTGCCGGGGCGCCCGTCCTCGGCGTGCTCAGTCCAGCGACTCGTCCCAGGCGCGCAGCGCGCGCAGCAGCGGGCGCTTCTTGGCCTGGTGCGCCTGCATCCGGCGCAGGATGTCGTCCAGCGCGCGCAAGGCCTCGACGACATGCGCGCCCTTGTTCAGCATCACGCACTCGGCGCGCTCGCCCATCGCGGCGTCGGTGATCTCGGCGCGCGACGGCAACCCGGTGCGCGCCATCGAGTCCAGCACCTGCGTGGCCCAGACCGCCGGCGCGTGCGCCGCCTCGCAGGCCCACAGGATCTCCTCCTGCACCTCGGCCATGCGCTCGTAGCCGCACTCCACCGCGAGGTCGCCGCGCGCGATCATCACGCCGTAAGCCGGGGCGCGCATCGCCGCCATCAGGAGCGCCGGCAGCGCCTCGAAGCCGCGCCGGGTCTCGATCTTGAGCACCACCGGCATGTCGGGCCGGCCGCGCCGGCGCAGCTCGTCGTGCAGCGCGATCACGTCCGCCGGCGACTGCGCGAACGACAGGCCGACCAGGTCGGCGTGCTCGACGACGCTGGCCAGGTCCTGCAGGTCCTGCGGCGTCAGCGCGGGGAGATCGAGCCGCGTATCGGGCAGGTTGATGCCCTTGTCCGCGCGCAGCATGGCACCGCCCTCGGCAGCGTGGACGACCTCGACCTCGACCGCGCCCTTCAGCCGCCGGCGCACGACGGCGCCGATGCGGCCATCGTCGAACCACACCTGCTCGCCGCGGCGCAGCGCCTCGAGCGCCTGCGGCAGCGTGCAGCCGATCGCCGCCGGCCGTGCGCGCCGCCCCGGCCCTGCTGGCTCGGCTGCGTGCGCCGGGCCGTCGGCGAGCAGGCGCAGCCGGTCGCCGCGCTGCAGGCGCAGCTCGCCGGCGGGCACCGGCAGGTTGCTGACCGTCGTCCCGCGCGGCGCCGCGCCCGCGCGCCGGTGGCGCAGGACGGTCGACTCGACGAGGTAGGCGCTGCGATCGCACGCGACGCCGACCGCGCCGCGCCTGCGCTCGACGACGGTCAGCTCGCGGCGCGCGCGCCGCGCGCGTCGGCGAGCGCGATGCGGTCGCCGACCGCCAGCGCGCGCAGCCAGCCGGCGTCGACCCTGACCCACGCATCGGCGCCCGGCGGCACACGCGGCGCGCCGCGCGCGCGCAGCTCGAGCCGGGCCGGCTCGGTGACCCGGCCATACGCATCGCGTCGCGGGTGCAGCTTGAGCACGGGCGCTGCCGGCGGCAGCGGCCCGGTGCGCAGCTTGGGCCCGCCCAGGTCCATCAGCACCCGCAGCTCGCGCCCGGCCTCGCGCGCGGCGCGCCGGACCCGCGCGGCCATCGCGGCCCAGGCGGCGGCGTCGTCGTGCGCGCAGTTGATGCGCGCGACGTCCATGCCGGCGTCGACCAGCGAGCGCGCCAGCGCGTCGTCGGCGGCGAGCGACGAGGGCAGCGTGACCATCGTGCGCACGCGGCGCGCCGGCGGTGGCGCGCCGAACAGCGACTGCGCCTGCGCCGCCAGTCGCGCCGGGCCGCTGCGGGCGCCGACCGGCTCGTCGTCGGGCACGGCCCAGTCGCGGCCGGCGAGGCGGTGCACGATGCCCAGCACCTTGTCGACGCTGGCCAGCCCATGCGTCTCGGCGCGCCCGAGCGAGGACAGCCCGAGTGCGGCCAGCCGCGCCTGCAGCGCGCGCAGGTCGTGCCGGCGCAGCGCGAGGTAGTGCGCGAGGTTGGCGGCGCTGGCCGCCTGCAGCGGGTGCACCGCGTCGCGCAGTGGCGCCATCCGCGCCGCCTGCGCGTGCATCGCATCGCGCAGCGCCTGCAGCTCGGCGATCAGTGCCTCGCAGGTCGCGCCGTCCCAGGGCGAGGCGGTGTCGGGCGGCGTGGCGGGACGGCGCCGTGCTGCCGCGGGGGCGCGGTCGCGGGTGCGGCCGCGGCCGCGGGTGGGGATCGCGCATGCCGCGGCTGCTTCGACTGCCGGTGACGGGCCCACCTGCGGTTCGTTCGCTGCGGCGGTCGACGGTTCAGGCTGGCGCATCCTGCACCTGGGGCTGCGCGGGGGCCGGCACCCGAGCCGGTGCGACGCCGGCGGCTGCGCCGCCGGCGCGCGATCGCGCCGCCCAGTCGAGGATCTCCAGCCTGCCGTCGGCATGCTCGATGAGCGCGGTCAGGCTCTCGACCCAGTCGCCGTCGTTGGCGTACAGCACGCCGTCGATCTCGCGCAGTTCGGCGTGGTGGATGTGGCCGCAGACGACGCCGTCGGCGCCGCGTTCGCGGGCCTCGCGCGCGACCGCGGCCTCGAAGTCGCCGACATAGCTGACCGCGCGCTTGACCTTGAACTTGAGATAGCGCGACAGGCTCCAGTACGGCAGTCCGAGCCGCGCGCGCAGCGAGTTCAGATGGTTGCTCAGCCGCAGAACCGTCTCGTAGGCGCGGTCGCCGAGGTGCGCCAGCCACTTCGCGCACTGCACGACGGCGTCGAAGTGGTCGCCGTGCGTGATCCACAGGCGGCGGCCGTCGGCGGTGGTGTGCAGGCAGTCGTCGACGACGTCGATGCCGCCGAACTGGTGGCCGACGTAGCGGCGCGCGAACTCGTCGTGGTTGCCGGGCACGAAGACGACGCGCGTGCCCTTGCGCGCCTTGCGCAGCAGCTTCTGCACCACATCGTTGTGCGCCTGCGGCCAGTACCACTGGCGCCGCAGCTGCCAGCCGTCGACGATATCGCCGACCAGGTACAGCGTTTCGCACTCGACGTCGCGCAGGAAGTCGAGCAGCCGGTGTGCCTGGCAGCCGGGCGTACCGAGGTGCAGGTCCGAGATCCACACCGTGCGCACGCGCAGCGGCGGGTCGCCCCCGTCGTCGTCGTCGGCCGACGGCGCAGACAGCCAGGGCAGATCGCGTCGCATGTCCGGCGATGCTGCCGACCGGGTGCGACGCCGGCGTGACGGCGGCGCGACGGTCGGGTGACGCTGTGTATCGCGGGCGGCGACACCCGGCGGCTGTCCTGCGCGCGTCGCGGCGGCTGCGGGCCGCGGCTTCGTGCGCGCCCGCCGCGACTGTCACGCAACTGTCATGCGCCGACCCTAGGCTACGAGAATCCATGTCCTCGACCGCCAGCGCCGTCGTCGTGACCCGTGCCGACGGCTGGGCGCGGTTGCGGGTGCGTGGCCTGCTGCGCAACGCGGCCCTCGCCGACGAACTGAAGCGCGCCGGCAGGGGCCATGTGCACGTGACCGTGGCCACCGGATCGGTTCGCGTCCGGCTCGCCTCGGCGCGCGACGAGGGCTACTGGTTGCGCTGGCTCGACGCTCGTATCGCGGCGTGGCCGGGCGGCCCCGGGCCTGCATTGCCGCCACCGTCCGGCGCGCGTGCGGCTGCGCGTGGTCACGGCAAGAGCACGTCCTTGCCGGCGGACGCGGGGCCCGCCGTCGCCTCGGCCCGGCGTGATCGCGAGGCCAGATGCCCGTTCTGCGAGCAGTCGCTGGCGGAGCTGCTGGCCGCCAGCGGCGGCGGTGGTGCGCCGCTGGACCCGCAGCGCGGGCTGACCGCGGCCGAGGCTGCCGTGCGTCTTGCGCGCGACGGTGCGAACGAGATCGAGGACGTCACCGGCCGCAGCGCGGGCGAGATCCTGCTGTCGCAATTCGACTCGGTCCCGGTGGCGCTGCTGGGCGGATCGGCGGGGCTGGCGCTGTCGACACGCGCCTTCGCCGATGCCGCGGCGATCGCTGCCGTGCTGGGGGCGAACGCGACGCTGGGCTTCGTCACCGAGCGCCGGGCCGAGGAGACCGTCTCGAGCCTGCGCCGGCTTCGCCCGCACCAGGCGCTGGTGCTGCGCGATGGCGAGGTGCAGACCCTCGACGCGCGCGAGGTCGTCGTCGGCGACGTGCTGATGCTGCGCCCCGGCGACCCGGTGGCCGCCGACGCGCGCGTGGTCGAGGCGCACCGCCTGGCGACCAACGAGGCGGCGCTGACCGGCGAGAGCCTGCCGGTGCGCAAGGAGCCGCTGGACCGGCTGCCCACCGACACGCCGCTGGGCGAGCGGCGCCACATGGTCTTCCTCGGTACCGTGGTGTCGGGCGGGGTCGGGCGCGCGGTCGTCGTCGCCACCGCCGAGCGTACCGCGCTGGGCCGCATCCGCCAGTTGGCGCAGACCACCGAGGCGCCGCGCACGCGGCTGCAGCAGGAGCTCGACGCCCTCGGCCGCCGGCTGGCGATCGGGGCGGCGCTGCTGTGCGTCGGCGTCTTCGGCCTGGGCCTGCTGCGCCGGCGGCCGCTGCTGCCGCTGCTGCGCACCGCGGTCTCGCTGGGCGTGGCGGCGATCCCCGAGGGCTTGCCGACGGTGGCCACCAGCCTGCTGGCGCAGGGCATCCGCGCGCTGCAGGCGCGCCAGGTCTACGCGCGCCGGCTCGACGCGGTCGAGAACCTCGGTGCGGTCGATACCGTGTGCTTCGACAAGACCGGCACCCTGACCGAGAACCGCATGCGCGTGGCGTCGCTGACGCGGGGCACCGAGCCGATCTGGCTGGACGAGGCGGCCGACGCGCGGCCCGCGCTGCCGCCCGCCTGGCTCTGGGTGGCCGCGCTGTGCAACAGCGTCGAGGCCGGGCCGGGCGCGAATGGGACGAATGGGGTGGACGGGCCGGACGCGGCGGGCCCGGCGGCGGGCCCGCGCTGGCAGGGCTCGTCGACCGAGATCGCGCTGCTGGAGTTCGCCCAGGCCCAGGGGCTGGACGTCGCGGCGCTGCGGCGCAGCCACCCGCCGCTGGCGGTACGCCACCGCTCCGAGCACCACCCCTACATGGTCACGCTGCACGACTCGGCCAGCGCCGGGCTGCTGGTCGCCGTCAAGGGCCGGCCCGACGAGGTGCTGGCGCGCTGCGAGCGCTGGTGGGTCGGCGACGAGACGGTGCCGCTGGACGACGCGGTGCGCACGCGCCTGCTGGCCCTGAACGACACCCTGGCCGCGCGCGGCCACCGCGTGCTGGCGCTGGCCTTCCGCCAGCACGACGGCAGCCAATACGGCGACACCGGCGGCCTGACCTGGCTCGGCCTGGTCGGGCTGGCCGACCCGCTGCGGCCGGGGCTGCCGGAGATGATCCGGCGCTTCAAGGCCGCCGGCATCCGGCCGCTGATGATCACCGGCGACCAGATCGGCACCGCGCAGGCGGTGGCCGACCGCATCGGCCTGGACGGCGGCCAGCCGGTGGTCGACGCCGCGCGCCTGCCCGAGACCGCCGCCGCCGTCGCCGACGCCGCCGAGCACGCCAGCGGCTTTGCCCGCACCAGCCCGGCGATGAAGCTGGAGATCGTGCGCGCGCTGCAGCAGCGCGGGCACGTGGTGGCGATGACGGGCGACGGCATCAACGACGGCCCGGCGCTCAAGACCGCGGACGTCGGCGTCGCGATGGGCGTGACCGGTACCGACTTCGCGCATGCGATGTCCGACCTCGTGCTGCGCGACGACCACCCGGCGGCGATGCTGCAGGCGATCGAGCAGGGCCGCACCGCCTTCGTCAATATCCAGAAGTCGGTGCGCTACCTGGTGGCGACCAACCTCAGCGAGCTCGCCGCCACGGCGATCGCGGTCGCCGCCGGCGCGCCCGAACCCTTCGACCCGCTGCAGCTGCTGTGGACCAACATCGCCACCGACGTCTGGCCGGCGGTGGCGCTCGGCCTGGAGCCGGTCGAGCCCGGCATCCTGGAGCGCCCGCCGGTGTCGCTGCGCGGCGGCCTGCTCGACCGCCGCGAGTGGGCCGCGGTGGCCACCGACGCCGGCGTGATGACGCTGGCGTCGCTGGCGAGCTTCGGCTGGGGGCTGGCGCGCTACGGCGCCGGGCCGCAGGCGCGCACGCTGGCCTTCACGACGCTGACCGCGTCGCAGCTGCTGTATGCGCTGAGCGTGCGCAGCGCGCGCCCGCTGCGCGCCGGCGGGCTGCAGCCGAATCCGGCGCTGACGCGCGCGATCGGCTGGACGCTGGCGGCGCAGGCGGGGACCGTGCTGCTGCCGGCGGCGCGCCGGCTGCTGCGAACGGCGCCGATCGGCCTGGCCGACCTGGCCGTGATCGCCGCCACGGCCGCACTGCCGCTCGCGGTGCGCGAGATGCTGAAGGAGCGGCGGGCGTGAACGCGGACGCCATCCTGCACGAGACCCACATGCGGCTGCGCCTGCAGGCCCCGGCGGCGGCCGACCTGGATGCGCTGCAGCGGCGGCTGGCCGCGCTGCCCGACGTCGCCGCGGTGCGGCTGAACCGCCGCCTGCGCAGCCTGACGGTGGCGCACGACGGACGCCCGGCGACGCGTGCGGCGGTGCTCGCGGCGCTGGCGCGAGCGGCGCGGCCTGCCCGGTCCGCGGCGCGCGCGGGCGCCAGGCCGCGGCCGGCACGGACGCGACGCCGGGCGCGCTGGCATCCGACGCGCCGCAGGCGGCGGGCGGCGTCGGCCCGGCGGCGCTGCCACCCCTGTGGCTGGCGCGCTGGCCGCAGCGCTGCCGCTGCTGCCGGCGCCTTGGCGTCCGGCGGCCGCCCTCGGCGTCGTCGCGGCGCGCGTGGCGACCCAGCGCCGGCGGCTGCGCCAGGATGCGAGCGCGGTATGGCTGGACGCGGCGTCGCTCGCGTCGCTGGCCGTCAGCGGCCAGCCGCTGGTGGTGTCGGCGTCGGTGCTGCTGCGGCTGCTGGCCGAGGGCCTGTCGGCGCGCATGCTGCGCCAGACCGACGACGTGCTCGCGCACGTGCTGCCGGAGCTCGCCGACCACTACCGCGTGCGGCGCGGCGACGACGACGGCGCGGCGGCCGATGCCTCGGCATGGCCGTGGCGGCCGCTGCGGCGCGTGCGTGCCGGCGACCGCCTTCGGCTCGACGCGGGCGACGTCGTCCCGGTCGACGGCTGCATCACCGAAGGCCGGGCCCGCCTGCACGCGCTCGCGCCCGCGGGCGCGGACCGGGAGGCCGCGGCGGGCGATCGCGTGGTCGCCGGCGAGCGGCTGCTGCGCGGGGCGATCGAGTTGCGCGCCCACAGCGATGCCGCCGGCTCGAGGCTGGCGCGGCTGCAGGCGCAGATCGAGCACGCGATCGGCGCGCGCGACCCGGTCGGCCGCCTCGCGCCCGACCTCGAACGCTTCACGGCGCTGCCGCTGACCGGCGCGGCGCTGGTCTTCGGCCTGACCGGCGACCGCGCGCGCGCCGCCGCCATGCTGCAGGCCGACCCGCGCCAGGGGCTGGACCTGGCGCTGCCGGTGGCACGCGAGGCGGCGATGGTCGCCATGGCGCGCCACGGGCTGGTCGTCGCCGGGCTGGAGGCGATCGAGCGCCTGGCCACCGCGCGCGTGCTGGTGCTGCAGGAGTCCGGCGTGCTGGCCGATGGACGCTGGACCGTCGAGGCGATCGACCTGCGGCCGGCGGCGGAGCAGGGACGCGACGACGCGGCGCAGGCGGCTCGGCACGCGGCCGAGGTCCGAAGCTGGCTCGCCGCGCTGGCCGGCCTGCCCGAGGCGGCCCTGGCGGGCGCTGGGCTGACCGACGAGCAGGTGCGGACCTGGGTACGCCACGGCGCCGTGCTGCCGCGCGGCGAGCGCGAGCTGCACTTGGCCACACCGCACCGGCTGCGCGAGGTCTGGGGCCTGTCCCTGCCCGGGTCGCGCCGCGCGCGCGCTGCCGGCGACGGCGTGCTGCGGCGCCGGTTCGCCGTCGTGGCTGCCGGCCGCGTGGTGGCGCAGGTGACCCTGGCCAGCACCTTGCGCGACGGCCTCGCCGCGCGGCTGGCCGCGCTGCGTGCGCTGGGCCTGACGCGCGTGGCGGTGGCCGCGGACGAGGACGGCGGCATGACGCCGGCACGCGGCGCGCCCACCGTCTGGCGCCGCCTGGAAGGTATCGAGCGATTGCCCGACGAGGCGGCGGGGCGAGCCGGCTGGCTGGCCGACGCCGTGCACGACGGCGGCGCGGCGGTGCTGCTGCACACCGTGCTGCGCGACCTCGTCCCGCCCGGCAGCCTGAGCCTGACACCGGCGGCCGCCGGCGCCGGCGTCGGTTCGCACGGCGTCCTGCTGGGCGACCCGCTGGACAGCCTGATCACCGCGCGTCGCCTGGCGCAGCACGTGCACCGACGCCTGCGCGGGCAGCAGGGCGCGGCGCTCGCCGCCAATGCGCTGCTGATGACGGCCTCGGCGCTGCGTTGGCTGCCGCCGATGGCCACCGCGCTGCTGCACCATGGATTCGCCTGGGCGGTGCTGCTGGACAGCCTGCGCGTCGAACGGCTCGGCACCGGCGATGCCGATGCCGGCGCGGCCACGCTGGATGCCGACGACGCCCTGCCGGAGGCCGCGCCAGAGGCCGTGCGACCACAACCCATCGAGGAGCCTGCATGAAGATCGAGGACTTGACCCGCCCCAGCCCGTTCGCGCTCGGTGCGATCGGCCTGCTCGGGCTGGCCGCTGCCGCGGCGGCGGGGTTTGCCGCCGGCATCGCCGTCGGCCGCGACCCGCAGGCGGCTCAGCGCACGATGCGCCGGGTCGCGCGCGAGGCCGCGCGCGGCGTCGAGCACGCGGCCTTGCTGCTGGCGCAGGCGCGCGAGCATGTCGGCGACCTGTGGGCCGAGGCGCGCGAGGAGGCGCTGGCGGAGGTCGACGCGGCCGATTTCGAGCGCGCCGCGCGCGGCGCCGCCCACTCGGCAGCCGGTGGCCGGCCGCGCCGCGCCGCAGCCGCCTCGGCCCGTCCTGCCGCCGAGGCCGGCGATGCCGCCGCCGAGGACGAGGCCGACATGAGGGTCGATCCGCCGCCGCGCGGCCCGGTGGCGCGCAAGCGGACCGGATCCAGCGGGCGTGCCCGGCGCGACAGGACAACGCGCGCCGCGGCATCGGCCGTGGCCGCCGAGCCCGCCGACGCCAGCACCGCCGCCATGCCCGGCGAGGCGGGGCAGACCTGATGCCCGGCTTCCGACGAATACGATGCTGCATTGCAACATATCATTGTCCGAATGCGGCCGATTTGGACAATTCATCGCAAGCTCCCAGGCGGCGTGGCACGCTTCGCCCTGGGCGCCGAGCGCACCCGTGAGCCGCTTCTTCCAGGAGCCAAGGTCATGACCACGATCGCCGACAGCCTGTTCGCCACCGCGCCCATCGGCCAGCCCGTCGAGCTGCCGCGCGCCGGCAGCTGGCTGGAGAACGACTATGTGTACGACGCCACCGCGCGCGAGATCAAGCAGCGCGCGCAACAGGGCTGCGTCGAGATCGTCCAGGAGCGGCAGGTGGCCGCCGGCGCGTCGGGCGACGAGCCGCTGATCACGCACCTGGCGTTCCGGCGCCTCTGCTGAGCGCGCCGGCGCAGCCGGCCGCCGAAGCGCCGGCTACGCCCGCGCCATCGCCGCCGCGTCGGCGGATGCGACGCGCGCCCGTTCGTGCGGCGCGGCGCTGTCGTCGAGGATGCGGCCGAGGATCTCCGGCAGCTCGAACAGCGCCCGGTTGGGGGGCAGCCGCGCGACCGCCGCGCGCAGCGCCGGCAGCCGGGCGAGCAGCGTGTCGACCCCGGCGCACACGCCGCGCCATCCGGGCAGCACGACCCCCAGCCCCTGCGCCTGCAGCCACTGCGCGTTCCAGCGTTCCTGCGGCAGCGTCCAGGCGTTGCGCAGCGTCAGCACCGGAAGCCCGCAGTGCAGCGCCTCGCTGACGCTGCCGGGACCGGGCTTGCCGATGAAATAGTCCGCCAGCCGCAACCAGCGCGGCACCTCGTCGGTGTAGCCGACGACGATGCGCGGCGCGCCGGGGGCGCCGGTGGCGCGCAGCCGGGCGGCCAGCTTCGCGTGATGGCCGCACATCAGGATCAGCGCATGCCCGGGCAGCGCGGCGGCGATGCGCTCGATCGCCGCCGCGCCATGGCCGCCGAACATCACGATGCCGACCGGCTGCGACGGATCCAGGCCGAGCGCGCGCCGCTCGGCGGCGCGGTCCGGGACCGCATCGGCGTAGAAGGCCGGCCGCAGCAGCATCCCCGAGACGCGGTGCACGCGCGGTGCCGGGATCCCGAGCGCCAGCGCCTGCGCTCGCGCGCGGTCGCTGCCGCAGACCAGGTGCTGCGTGTGGCGCGGCTCGATCCAGAACCGCGGCGGATGGTCCGCGAGGTCCGTCATCACGGTGACGAAGGGCGTGCGCGGCCGCACGGCGGCGAGGCTCTCGGCCAGCGCGCGGTTGAAGTTCGGCACCAGCGAGACGACGAGGTCGGGGCGGCCGTCCTCCCAGTGCGGACGCAGCCGCGCGACCAGCCGCGGGTGCGCGACGCGGATCAGCGCCTGCAGCAGCACGAGCTCCTGCGCCATGCCGATCGTCAGCCCGCGCGCGAGCCGCTTGTTGTAGACATCCTCGGGCGCGAGCCCGGTCAGCCGCTTCAGCCGCGCCTGCGGGTCGAGGATGCGGAACAGGTCGACCGGCCGCACCTGCCAGTCGGGCCGGCGCTCGGCGAGCACCGCCTGCAGAGCCTGCGCCGCGGCGCGGTGGCCGCCGCCGGCGTTGAAGTAGACGAGCTCGACCTGGGTCACCGCAGGGGGCGTGGCGCGCATCGTTTCGACACCCGGCGATGCTGGCGCCGGCGCGTGTCCGGACGATGACGACCGGCGCGCCGGCTGTCACGCGCCTGTTGCACGCCGCCGCGACGATGCCTCCACGACGCCGGCCGCGCCGGGGACACGCCCCGAGGTGCCGGCGTCCGACCCCGCCCTGCCATGACCGACGCCCTCGACCCCGCCGACCCGGCCCGTGGCCCGCAGCCGCGGCGGCTGCGCATCGCGCTCGTCAGCGAGACCTGGCCGCCCGAGGTCAACGGCGTGGCCTCGACGCTGGCGCAGATGGCCGACCGGCTCGCCGCGCGCGGTCATGCGATCCACCTGGCGCGGCCGCGGCAGCGCGCGGGCGACTCGGCATCGGCGCCATGCGCCGCGGGCGGGCTGCTGGTGCGCGCGCTGCCGCTGCCGCGCTATCCCGGGCTGCGCATGGGCTGGCCGGCGCCGCGCCGGCTGGCGCAGGCCTGGCGCGCGTGGCGGCCCGACATCGTCCACGTCGCCACCGAGGGCCCGCTGGGCTGGTCGGCAAGGCGTGCGGCGCGCGCGCTCGGGCTGCCGGTGGTGTCGGACTTCCGCACCAACTTTCACGACTACAGCCGGCACTACGGCGCCGGCTGGCTGCGCGGCGCGATCGTCCATGCGCTGCGCGCCTTCCACAACGGGACCGCGTGCACGATGGTGCCGACCGACACCCAGCGGCGCGCGCTGCAGGCGCTCGGCTTCGAGCGGCTGCGCGTCGTCGGCCGCGGGGTCGACGCGCTGCGCTTCAGCCCGGTGGCGCGCGACGAGTCCTTGCGGCGCGCCTGGGGCGCGGGTGCGCGCACCCGGGTCGTGCTCGCCGTCGGCCGGCTGGCGCCGGAGAAGAACCTGGACCTCGTCGTCGAGGCCTTCGAGGCGCTGCGCGAGCGCGCGGCGAAGGGGCGCCCGGACGCTGCGACGCCGCCCGCGCGCCTGCTGCTGGTCGGCGACGGCCCGGATCGCGCACGCCTGCAGCGGCGCTGCCCGCAGGCGATCTTCGCGGGGGTGCAGCGCGGCGACGCGCTGGCCGCGCATGTCGCGTCGGCCGACATCCTGCTGTTCGCCAGCACGACCGAGACCTACGGCAACGTGGTGCCCGAGGCGATGGCCAGCGGGCTGGCCGTGGTCGCCTACGACCGCGCCGCCGCCGGCATGCTGATCCGCCACGGCGTCGACGGGCTGCTGGCGCCAGAGGGCGACCGCGAGGGCTTCGTGCGGCTCGCGGCGTCGCTGGGTGCGGACCCGGCGCGCGCCGCGCGACTGGGTGGCGCGGCGCGGCGCACCGCGCTGCGGCTGGACTGGGACGAGGTCGTCGACGAGGTCGAGCGGGAGTACCGGCGCGCGATCGCGCTGCATGGCGTCGCTGCGTGGGCGACTTCCGCACGGTCGGGCGGGCTTGGCTGGGGCTCGGGGCGGTGAGTGCGCAGCAGCCTGGTGTCCAGGCAGCGCGCCGTGCTGGCCTGCCCGGAGGGACTCGAACCCCCGACCTGCGGCTTAGAAGGCCGCTGCTCTATCCAGTTGAGCTACGGGCAGCGAAGCCGATTTTAGAAGCCGGGCTGCAGCGGCTGCTGTTGCACGACGCGCCGCCAGCGGACGGTTTCGGCGCGCACTCGGTACGGCCAGGCCGGGGCGCATGCCGGGCTCAGCGCGCGCGGTACTGCGTCGCCCCGAACAGCGTCTCGCGCGCCTTGTCGTCGACCAGCGGCTTGCGCGCGGCATCCAGCACCTCGACGCCGCGCTTGACCGCCGGGCGGGCGCCGACCTCGTCGAACCAGCCCTTCAGGTGCGGGTAGTCGTTCCAGGCTATGCCCTGGTTCTTCCACGGCCGCAGCCAGGGGAAGGTCGCGATGTCGGCGATGCCGTACTCGGGGCCGCCGACATACCTGGATTTCGCGAGCCGGCGGTTGAGCACGCCGTACAGCCGCCTGGCCTCGTTGGTGTAGCGGTCGACCGCGTAGTCGATCTTCTGCGGCGCGTAGACGCGGAAGTGGTGTGCCTGCCCGAGCATCGGCCCGACCCCGCCGACCTGGAACATCAGCCACTGCAGCACCTCGTACTTGCCGCGCGTCGACTCGGGCAGGAAGCGGCCGGTCTTGGAGGCCAGGTACAGCAGGATCGCGCCGGACTCGAACAGCGAGATCGGCGCGCCGTCGGGGCCGTCGGGATCGACGATCGCGGGGATCTTGTTGTTCGGGCTGATGGCGAGGAAGTCGGGCTCGAACTGCTGCCCGGCGCCGATGTCGACCGGGTGCACGCGGTAGGGCAGGCCGCACTCCTCGAGCATGATGTGCACCTTGTGACCGTTGGGCGTGGCCCACGAATACACTTCGATCATTCGCGTCCCCTCTTCGGCGGCCGGTTGCCGCACCATCCGCGCACACTCTAAACGATGCTGGACGGCCTGAAGCGACTGTTCTCGCGCCGCGTGCCACTGCCCACGGCGTGGGATCCGGTGCTGGTCTGGGCGGAGCGCGAGCGCCACGCCTTCCGGCCCTTGCCGGAGGGCGACGGCTTCGTCGTCGAAGGCTATTTCGGCGCGCTGCCTTGGCGACTCGAATGGGGGCCGGCGCAGCGCAGCTACATCGACGGCCACGAGTTGCGCCTGCGCGCCGAGACCGGCGCAGCGCCGGGCGTGCAGGCGATGGTGCTCGACCGCACGCTGCAGGCGGCGATGGAGCAGGCGGTTTTCGACCAGTATGTCGACAGCGTGCAGACGCGCATCGACCGGTCGACGCCGGCCGAGATGCGCTGGCTGGTGATGCTGAACAAGGCCTCGGGCACCGAACTCGGCGCCCTGCGCGAGGGTTTCGCCGCCGTGTCGTCGAGCCGGCCGTGGATGGCCTGCTGGGTCGAGGGTGCGCTGGCGCCGGCGCTTCTCGATGCGCCGCGCGCACCCGGGCAACCCCTGGTGCTGACGCTGGCGCGCGGGCGATTGACGCTGCGCACCGCGCTGGAGGCGCCGACGCCCGAGATGCTGGACGCCTGGCTGCGGATCTTCGGCACCGCGTTGCGCGAGCTGCGCCGCGCCGCCGAGCAAACCGCGGCCGCGCCACCGAGTACGCAGGCCAGCGACTGGGAGGCCGGCAGCAGCCGTGTGGAGGGCGGGCCGTCCGGGCAGACCGAACCGGCCGACCACCCCGAGGCCGGCCACCCGCCGTCCGACGAAGCGCGCTGAACGTGGCAAGGGCCGACGCGCGTCGGCGTACCGCGGCCGTGGGACCGCGCCGGCGCGACGCGGCGGACCGTCTCGGCTTCGGCGCCCGTGCCTTGTGTCAGGCCGCGTGCCGCCCCAGTTCGATCTTCGCGATCGAGTTGCGGTGCACCTCGTCCGGGCCGTCGGCGAAGCGCAGCGTGCGCGCCTGCGCGTAATAGAACGCGAGCGGGAAGTCGTTGCAGACACCGGCGCCGCCGTGCGCCTGGATCGCCCAGTCGAGCACCTTGCACGCCATGTTCGGCGCGACGACCTTGATCATCGCGATCTCGCCCTTGGCCGCCTTGTTGCCGACGGTGTCCATCATCCACGCCGCCTTCAGCGTCAGCAGCCGCGCCTGCTCGATCATGCAGCGCGCCTCGGCGATGCGCTCCTGCGTCACCGTCTGCTGCGCCACCGTCTTGCCGAAGGCCACGCGCGCGCTGGCGCGCTTGCACATCAGCTCCAGGCCGCGCTCGGCCAGCCCGATCAGCCGCATGCAGTGGTGGATGCGCCCGGGGCCGAGCCGCCCCTGTGCGATCTCGAAGCCGCGCCCCTCGCCGAGCAGCATGTTCGTCGCCGGCACGCGAACGTCCTCGAAGTCGATCTCCATGTGCCCGTGCGGCGCGTCGTCGTAGCCGAAGACGTTGAGCGCCCGCACCACCGTCACGCCGGGGGCGTCGCGCGGCACCAGGATCATCGACTGCTGCTGGTGGCGTGCGGCCTCGGGGTCGGTCTTGCCCATGAAGATGAAGACCTTGCAGCGCGGGTCGCCGCCGCCGCTGGTCCACCACTTGCGCCCGTTGATGACGTAGGCGTCGCCGTCGCGCACGATGCGCGCCTCGATGTTGGTGGCGTCCGACGACGCCACCGCCGGCTCGGTCATCGCGAAGCCGCTGCGGATCTCGCCGGCCAGCAGCGGCTCGAGCCACTGCTTCTTCTGCTCCCGCGTGCCGTAGCGCACCAGCACCTCCATGTTGCCGGTGTCGGGGGCCGAGCAGTTGAAGACCTCGCTCGACCACAGCACGCGGCCCATGATCTCGGCCAGCGGCGCGTACTCCTGGTTGCTCAGCCCGGCGCCGTACTCGCTCTCGGGCAGGAACAGGTTCCACAGCCCCGCGGCGCGCGCCCTCGGCTTGAGCTCCTCGATCACCGGCAGCGGCGTCCAGCGGCGGCCGGCCTGGGTATTGGCCTCCAGCTCCTGCCAGTAGCGCGCCTCGTTCGGGTAGAGGTGCTCGTCCATGAACGCCATCAGGCGTTCGCGAAGCTGCTGCGTGCGGGGGGAGTAGCTGAAGTCCATGCGGTCGGTCTCCGGGTGCAGGGGGTGGTCGGGGCCGCGGCGGCGGCCGGTTACGAGGCGGTGGCGCGCCCGGCGGCGCGTCGCTTCAGCGCGCCGCCTGCGCGAAGCGCCAGCCCATTTCGGCCAGCGAGCGCGTCGCCTCGCCGGTGGCGCGCGCCTGCGCGCTGGCGGCGATGCCGTCCAGCGCGCGCCGGGCGATGCCCTGGCAGATCGACGCCAGCCGGAACAGGTTGTAGGCGAGGTAGAAGTTCCAGTCGGCCACCACCGCGTCGGCGTCGGCGCGGCCGGTGCGCTCGCAGTAGCGGCGCACGTACGCGGCCTCGCTCGGGATGCCCAGGGCCGCCAGGTCCAGCCCGGCGATGCCGCGAAAGACGCCCGGCGGGATGTGCCAGGCCATGCAGTGGTAGCTGAAGTCCGCCAGCGGGTGGCCCAGCGTCGACAGCTCCCAGTCGAGCACCGCGAGCACGCGCGGCTGGCTCGGGTGGAAGATCAGGTTGTCGAGCCTGAAGTCGCCGTGCACGACGGCGACCTCGCGCTCGTCGCGCGCACCGGCCGGGACGTTGGCCGGCAGCCACGCGATCAGCGCGTCCATCGCCTCGATGCCTTCGTTTTCGCTGGCGCGGTACTGCTTGCTCCAGCGGCCGATCTGGCGGTCGAAGTAGTTGCCCGGCCGGCCGTAGTCCGCCAGCCCCGCGGCGGCGACATCGACGCGGTGCAGCGCGGCGATGACGCGGTTCATCTCGTCGTAGATCGCGCCGCGCTCGGCCGGCGTCATGCCGGGCAGCGACTGCTCCCACAGCACGCGGCCGTCGACGTACTCCATGACGTAGAAGGCGCGGCCGATGACCGACTCGTCCTCGCACAGCAGCGCCATGCGCGCCACCGGCACGCCGTGGTCGGCCAGGGCGCGCATGACGCGGTATTCGCGCTCGATCGCGTGCGCCGAGGGCAGCAGCCTGGCCACCGGAGCCGGCTTGCTGCGCATGACCCAGCGCCCGCCAGGGGTCGTCAGCAGATAGGTGGGGTTGGACTGGCCGCCCTTGAACTGGCTGACCTCGAGCGGGCCGGCGAAGCCCTCCAGGTGCTGCGCGAGCCAGCGCTGCAGCGCGCCGACGTCGACGGCGTGCTGCGCGCGCACGGGCTGGGTGCCGGTGTAGTCTTGCATGCGTTCCGATCCTCGTGCGCGCGCAGGCTCAGGCGCGAACGGCGGCGCCGCCGCGGGCCGCGCCGGGCTGAGCCGGGCGCCGGTCGCGCCGGTTCAGCGTTCGGCGATGTCCTGCAGCGCCTGGCGCGACAGCAGCACGAGCCGCGCCGGCTCCACGCGCAGCACGCCGTCGCGCTCGAGCCGCTTGAGCTCCTGGTTGACGCGCTGGCGCGAGGCACCGAGCAGCTGCGCGAGGTCCTCCTGCGCCAGCGCGAGCCCGATGCGCACCGCGTCGCCCTGCGCGACCCCGTAGCTGCGCGCCAGCAGCAGCAGCTGGCGCGCCAGACGGCTGCGCAGCGGCAGCGTGTTGAGCTCCTCGAAGTGCGCGAACATCAGCCGCAGCCGGCGGCAGTTGAGCCGCAGCAGCGCGTCGTAGAGCTCGACGTGGCGTGCCAGCAGCTCCTTGAAGTCGGCCTTGCGGACGACCAGCAGCGTGGTGTCGCCATGCGCGTCCGCGTCGTGCGTGCGCGGCAGGCCGTCGAACAGCGCGATGTCGCCGAACCAGGTTCCCGGCTCGACATAGGTCAGCGTGACGAGCTTGCCGGCCATCGAGGTCGTGCTGACGCGCACCGCGCCGCGCGCCACGCCGCTCCACTCGGCCGCCGGCGCGCCGCGCGCGGTCAGCGGCTCGCCGTCGCGCAAGCGCCGCACGTGCGAGCGCGCCAGAATGTCCTGCTGCAATTGCGGCGAGAGCTTCGCGAACCAAGGCCCGTTCTCGATGTTGCGTCGTTCGTGGACTGTAAGCGCGGGCTCCATCATCGCTTGTCCCGGGGGCGACAGCATGCCGCGGCCGGCTCAGCGTCCGAAGCGCGGCGCGCGCTTGTCGAGGAAGGCGCGCAGCCCTTCGCCGGCGTTGGGGTGGAACAGGTTGCGCACGAAGTGCTCGCGCTCGCGGTCGAGCTGCGCCGGCAGCGTCGAGCCCTCGGCGTCGCGCATCAGTTCCTTGGCGCTGGCGACGGCGTTGGGCGCCATCGCCGCCAGCCGTGCCGCCAGCGCGAGCGCGGCCGGCAGCGCGTGGCCGTGGTCGACGATCTCGTTGACCAGACCCCAGTCCTGCCACTGGCGCGCCGGCATCGGCTCGGGCAGCCACAGCATCTGCAGCGCGAGCGCGCGAGGCACGCGGCGCGCGAGTTGCCAGGTGCTGCCGGCGTCGGGCGACAGACCGATGCGGCCGTAGGAGAGCACGAACTTCGCATCCTCGGCGGCGACGACGAGGTCGCACGCCATCACCAGCGCGCAGCCCGCGCCGGCGGCGAAGCCCTCGACGGCGGCGACCAGCGGCTTGGGGCAGGCGTGCAGCGCCTCGACGAAGGCGGCCAGCGCGGCCATCGACGCCAGCTGCTCGTCGGGCCCGCGATCGCGCACCGCGAGCAGCCGCTGCAGGTTGCCGCCGCCGCAGAAATGCTCGCCGTCGCCGCGCAGCACGACGCAGCGGATCTCGGGGTCCGACTCGGCATGCGCGATCGCCTCCAGCCCGGCGGCGTAGGCCTGCGGCGACAGGCTGTTGCGCGTCGCCGGATCGCTGAGGGTCAGCACGAGCGCGCCGTCGCGTCGCTCGCTGAGCATCTGGGAGGGCATCGGTCGTCGTCCAGCGGGTGGGTGTCGGTGAGGTGCGAAAGACGTGGGGGCCGGGTGCGACGGCGGGTGCGTCCGCGCTAAGCGGTCGGTGCCGGCGCGAACCCGTGTTTCACCGTTGCGTTGCGCGCGGCCGGTCGCCTTCGGTTCGTTCGTCCAGCGGCATTGTTCGGGCTTTCGGGTTCGGCACCGACTGTGACGGATTTTTGCATGCACGCAGGGGGCTCCGGCGCATGGGCAGTCTCGGGCGGTCGCCATGCTAGAGTCGTCGAGAGCCGGATTCCGAAACGCCTGCCCGCATGCCCTTCCATCGGACTCCGACTCGATCGACGAACGCAGTCGTGCTGTGCGGTCTGCTCGCGCTGGCGGCGGCGCCGGCGGACGCGATCACGCTCGAGGCGCCGATCGGACCGGTGGCACTCGGCGCACCGCTGGACGTCGAACTCGGCGTGTCGCTGGCGCGCGGGGAAACCCTCGATCCGCAGTGCGTGCGAGCCGAGGTCGTGCTCGGCGATCGGACGCTCGCGGCCGAAGCGGTGCGCACCCGGCTCGGTGATCTGCGCCCGGACGTGGACGATGCGCTGCGCGCGACGCTTCGCGTGCAGACGACGGTCAGGGTCGACGAGCCCGTCGTCGAGCTCAGCGTGCACGCCGGCTGTCCGCCGCGGATGACGCGTCGCTATGTCGTCTTCGCCGACCCGCCGCGGGTCGAGCCGGCGCCGGCTCTCGCGTCGGGCCCAGGCGCCGCGGCGAGCGATCGGGCGGGCGCAAGAAAGGCTCAGGTACCCGGATCGCCCGCGGGCAAGGTCGTCTCGCCACCGGCGGGCGCGCGGACCTTGCCCCCCGCGGGCTGGAGACCGGACTCGACGGCGTCGCCGCCCGCCCCCGCGCCGCCGGCCAAGCGGGCGGTACGCCCCGCGCGGGCCGACGCGTCTTCGCCGCCGACGCGCGGAGACGCACGGGCGTCTCCGCCACGCCCGGCTGCGCGGGCACGCTTGCGACTGGATGGGCCGGCACCGCCGCCCGCGCACGCGGCAGCCGCACGGCCGGTGCCCGAACCGGCCGAAGCGCCTGCGCCGCCGCTCGCGTCGACGCTGAGCCCGCAGACGCTGGCGCTCGTCGAGCAGGCCAATCTGGCGGTGCTGGCGGCCGCGGCCGAGCTGCGTGCCGCGCAGGCACGGATGGCAGCGCTCGAGCACCGTCTCGAAACCTTGCAGGCGCAGGCGAGCACGCGTGCCGCGCAGGTCGACGAGTGGCGGCAGCTGGCGGTGCAGGCGCAGACACGGCAGCGCTGGAGCGGGGTGCTGCTGATCGCGGTGCTGCTGCTGCTGGGGTTGGCCGGATGGCTGTGGTGGCGCGTGCGCATGCTCGAGCGCAAGGGCCGTGAGGCGTGGACGCGTGCAGCGCACGAGGCCACGGCGCTGACCCGCGCGCCGCTGCCGGCCACGCAGGTTCCGGTGCTCGCAACGGCCGAGAAGCCGCGTCGGGTGCACGGTGCTGGGCTGGCTCCGGTCCACGAGCCGGTTGCGTCGGCATGGCCGGCGTCGCCGAGCGGTCCGCCGGCCCACCCGGTCGAGTCCGATCCCGTTGCGTCGGTCGACGCCACCCGGCCCTTCCAGAGGGACCCCGCGGCATCGCCGACACTGGCGACGCAGGCCTTGTCGACCGAGGAGCTGATCGACCTCGAGCAGCAGGCGGAGTTCTTCGTCGTCCTCGGCCAGGACGAGGCCGCGGTGGACCTGCTGATGGCGCACCTTCGCGACAGCGCCGGCGCGAGTCCGCTGCCCTACCTGAAGCTGATGGAGATCTACCATCGGCTCGGCGACGAGGCCGCATACCGGCGCACGCAGCAGCGCTTCAACCAGCGTTTCAACGCGCGTGCACCGGACTGGCGCGCACGCGAGCGCATCGGCCACGCGCTCGTTGACTACCCGACCGTCGTTGCCGGGTTGCAGCGCGTGTGGGCCAACCCGATCGACGCCATGGCGCAACTCGAGGCGCTGCTGTTCCGCCGCGGCGGCGGCGAGGTGTTCGACCTCGAGGCCTACCGCGACCTGCTCTTCCTGTACGGGATCGCACGCGAGGCGCACGAGACGGGCCCGCTCGATGCTGGCAGCGCCGGCATGGTCGACGTGCTGCTGCCGCTGGACACGGGGCCGGCGGCCTTGTTCGAGCACGATGCCGCTGCGGCGCCGAACGGCGCGCCGACGCAGCCGCTCGGACTCGATCCGGATCGCGGCTGAGCGCTACAGGCCTGCCAGCCGCTGCAGCGCCAGATCCAGCGTCTCGTCGCGCTTGGCGAAGCAAAGCCGCGCCAGCCCCTGCTCGGTCGGCGCACCGTAGAAAGCGCTGATCGGGATCGCGGCGACGCCGACCTCGGTCGTCAGCCACTCGCAGAAGGCAGCCTCGGGCAGGTCGCTCAGCGCGCGGTAATCGACGGTCTGGAAGTAGGTCCCCTCGCAGGGCAGCAGCCGAAGCCGCGTCGACGCCAGCCCGGCACGGAAGCGGTCGCGCTTGCGCTGGTAGAAGTCGGCCAGGGCCAGGTAGGGTGCCGGGTCGGCCAGGTAGGCCGCCAGCGCGTGCTGCATCGGCGTGTTGACGGTGAAGACGTTGAACTGGTGCACCTTGCGGAACTCGGCCGTCAGCGGCGCCGGCGCGCACACGGTGCCGACCTTCCAGCCGGTGACGTGAAAGGTCTTGCCGAAGCTCGAGACGACGAAGCTGCGCGCCGCCAGCGCCGGGATCGCCGCCGCGCCGCCGTGCACGCCGCCGTCGAAGACCATGTGCTCGTAGACCTCGTCGGCGATCACCAGCACGTCGGTGGAGCCGAGCAGCTCGGCCAGCCGCTGCCACTCGGCGCGCGTCCACACGGTGCCGGTGGGGTTGTGCGGCGTGTTGACGACGATCGCGCGCGTGCGAGGCGTCAGCGCGGCGGCGATGGCGTCGAAGTCGGGGCGAAAGTGCCCCGGCGTCAGCGGCACGCGCACGACGTGGCCGCCGGCCAGCACGATGCCGGGCACGTAGCTGTCGTAGCAGGGTTCGAGGACGACGACCTCGTCGCCCGGGTGGACGCAGGCCAGCAGCGCCGTGAAGATCGCCTGCGTCGCGCCGGCGGTGACGGTGACCTCGCGCTCGGGGTCGTAGCGGGTGCCGACGAGCGCCTCGGTCTTGGCTGCCACCGCCTCGCGCAGCGCCGCCAGGCCGGCCATCGGCGGGTACTGGTTGTGGCCGGCGCGCATCGCCTCGTCGACGAGCGCGACCAGCCGCGGGTCGCAGCCGAAATCCGGAAAGCCCTGGCCGAGGTTGACCGCGCCGGCGCGCACGGCCAGCGCGGACATGACGCTGAAGATCGTGGTGCCGACCTCGGGCAGGCGGCTCGGCAGTGGGGGGGAGGGGGGCAGCGGCATCGTCGTGGCCTCAGAGCTCGTAGTCCGACCCCCCGCCGGCCAGCGCGCGCTCGATCAGGGGGCGCGTCAGGCGGTCGGACAGCAGCTCGGCGAAGGCGTGCACGTAGTGGCGCAGGTAGGCCCCGCGGCGGAACGCCACGCGCGAGACGTTGCGGCCGAAGAGGTGGCCTGCCGGATGGCCGACCAGCCCGGCGTCGGCCTGCGCGTCGGCGCCCCCGCCGGCCGCGGGCCGCATCGCCATCTCGGCGACGATGCCCACCCCCAGCCCGAGCCGCACGTAGGTCTTGATGACGTCGGCGTCGATCGCCTCGAGCACGAAGGTCGGCGCCAGCCGGCGTTGCGCGAAGGCCTGGTCGATGCGCCGCCGGCCGGTGAACGAGGGATGGTAAGAGACCAGCGGCTCGGCCGCGAGCTGCTCGAGCGTCGGACGCTCGACCGCCGCCAGCGCATGGCCCTCGGGGACGACGACGACATGCTGCCAGTCGTAGCACGGCAACGTGATCAGCTCGTCGTAGTCGTCCAGCGACTCGGTCGCCAGCCCGATCTCGGCGCTGCCGTCCAGCAGCATCTGCGCGACCTGCTCGGGGTTGCCCTGGTGCAGCACGACGCGCACCGCCGGGAAACGCTGGCGCAGTGCCGCCACCGCGGCCGGCAGCACGTAGCGTGCCTGCGTGTGCGTGGTCGCGATGACCAGCGTGCCGCTGTCCTGGGCCGAGAACTCCTGCCCGATGCGGCGCAGGTTCTCGAGCTCGATCAGGATGCGCTCGATCGACCGCAGCACGTGCTCGCCCGGCGGCGTCAGCCGGCGCAGCCGCTTGCCGTGGCGCACGAAGATGTCGACCCCGAGCTCCTCCTCGAGCTCGAGGATCGCCTTGCTGACCCCGGGCTGCGAGGTGTGCAGCGCACGCGCGGCCTCGGTCAGGTTCAGCCCCCGGCGCACCGCCTCGCGGACGAAGCGGAACTGCTGCAGGTTCATGCGGCAGGGCCTGCGTCCATGAGATCCAGCGCCGCCACCGCCATCGCGTCGACGAAGGCCGGCAGCTCGCCCAGCGGCGGGTGCAGCACCCATTGCACGCCCGGGTGGGCCGCGCGCAGTGCGTCCAGCAGCCGGGGCAGGTCCTCGCGCACGTGGCCGCCGGCACCCAGGAACAGCGGCAGCACGCCGACGTGGCCGCAGCCGGCGGCGGCGAGCTCGGCGCCGGCGGTCGGCAGGTCCGGCTGCATCAGGTCCAGGTAGGCCAGCCTCACCTCGACGCCGGGCCGGTGCGCGCGAACGCGCGCGGCCACGGCCTCGAACGGGGCGGCCCAGCGCGGGTCGCGTGCACCGTGCGCGAACAGCACGAGCCCGCGGTGGGGGCGGTCGGTTTTCATCGGTAGCGCACCAGCCAGGCGAAGGCACCCAGCGAAAGCAGGAGGAACAGCAGCCCCGGCGCCGCCGAGACGAGCCAGGGTTCGAGCTCGGCCAGCAGGCCGAGGTGGCCGGCGATATTGTTCAGCAGCACGAACGCGATGCCCAGCATGATGCCGCCGAAGACCTTGAGGCTGACCCCGCCGGCGCGCGCGTGCAGGTAGGCGAACGGCAGCGCCAGCGCCATCATCACGATGCACGACAGCGGGTAGAACGCGCGGCGCCAGAACATCTGCTGCTGTCGCTGCGAGGTCTGCTGCTGCTGCTCGAGGTGGCTGGCGTAGCGCCACAGCGCCAGCGTCGTCATCGTCTCGTCGGGCATCAGCGCGGCGGCGACGACCCCGGCGCCCAGCCCGGTCGGCCACGCCAGATGCTCGTCGTGGCGCAGCTCGAGTTGCACACGGCTGCCGTCGGCCGTCGTCGGCCAGGCCAGCGTCTGCGCAGCCTGCAGCTCCCAGCTGCCGTCGCCGACGCGCCCGCGCTCGGCGCCGATCCGGCGCACGAGGCGGCCGGTGTCGTCGAACTCGAAGATGCGCAGGTCGCGCAGCGTGCCGTCGACCTCGGCCGATCCGACGTTGACCGAGACCGCGATCTCGCGCCCGTCCTCGCGCCGCCGGTCGCGCAGCCAGGCGCCGGCGCGCGCCGGCTCGACCACCCCGGCCGCGACCGCGCGCACCTGCACCGCCTGACGCTCGGCGGCGGGCACGATGGCATCGCCGATCACGAAGGTCACGAGCGCGAAGCCCATGCCCAGCCAGGCCAGCAGCACGAGCGCGCGCCGCGGCCCCAGGCCGCCCGTGCGCAGGATCGTGAACTCCGAGTTCTGCGCCAGCCGCGCGAGCGAGAAGATGGCGCCGATCAGCACCGCGATCGGCATCAGCTCGTAGGCGCGCCCGGGCAGCTCGAACAGCGCCTCGAGCAGCGCGGTCGTCGTCGTGCGACCGCGCCGGCCGATGCTGTCGAGCTTGTCGACCAGGTCGATGAAGAAGAACAACGCCAGGAAGCCCGCGGCGACGAATCCGACCGAGCCGACGATGTCGCGGTACAGCAGGCGGCGGACGGTTCTCATCGCGGGGGTCTCGCGCGCGGCGTCGTGGCGGTGGTGGCGATGCGCAGGCGGCGCCGGCGATCAGCCGGCTCGGCGGCGCGGCAGCAGGCGCCAGACGGTGGCGTGGTCGCGCCAGGCGATCAACGCCAGCGCCAGCGCCAGCGCGGTGCCGTGCAGCGCCAGCAGCGACGCCCCCATGCCCACGCGCCCACCGGCGATCCAGGCCTGCGAGACGTTGATCAGGTTGTAGTAGACGATGAAGCTCAGCAGCGCGAACAGCAGGTTCCAGTTGGTCGCGCGCCGTGGGTGGGCGGCCGACAGGCCGATGCCCAGCAGCGCCAGGTTGGTCGCCCCCAGCGCCAGCCCGAGGCGCCAGGCCAGCTCGGCGCGCTCGGGGGCGCCTGCGCTGCCCAGCAATTCGGCGCTCGGCCGCGCGCGCGGCGCCTGCGCCCCGGCGCGCGCGGCGACGCGCTCGTCGGCGACGAGCCGGTAGTCCTCGAAGCGCGCCAGCGTGCGCTCGCCGCTGGCGGCGTCGACGTCGTTGCGCTGCCCCGACGCCAGCACCAGCCAGCGCGTGTCGCCCGCGGTCTCGAGCCGGCCCTGGCGCGCCGAGGTGACCGACTCGACATCGCCCTCGCGCGCCAGCACGAAGACGTTGCGCGCGTCGCCGCCGGCATCACCGTGACGCTCGACGAAGAACACCCGGCTGCCGTCGGACGAGGACTGGAACACCCCCGGCGTCACGCGCGACAGGTCCGAGCGCTGCGCGTAGCGCTCGCGCAGCTCGGCGATGTGGCGATTGCTCCACGGCCAGGCGACGAGAACGAGGCCGACCACGACCAGCAGCGGCGGCCAGCTCGCGCGCAGCACCGGCCGCACGAAGCGCGTCAGCGGCACGCCGCTGGCGAACCAGATCACCATCTCGCTGTCGCGGTACATGCGCCCGAGCGTGACGACGATGGCGACGAACAGCGACAGCGCCAGCATCAGCGGCAGGTAGCCCAGCGTCACGTAGCCCAGCAGCAGCACCACGTCCTGCGGCGCGATCTGCCCCTTGGCGGCCTGGCCGACGGTGCGGATCAGCAGCATCGTGATGACGATGGTCAGGATCACGACCAGCGTCGCCGCGAAGCCGCGCGCCAGCTCGCGACGCACCGTCGAATCGAATACCATGCCCGGCTTTCCTCGGAATCGGGACCGATTATGGACTTCGACACCCTGCTGCCCGGCCGCGGCGGACTGGGCTCGGTGCAGGCCGATGCGCTGCTGGTGATCGTCGCGGCGCAGCCGGCCGTGGGCGACACGGACGTGGCCAGGCCGCGCAAGACCACCGGCCGCGACGCCGCGGCCTCCGCCAAGGCGGCCGCGAAGGCGCCGGCGGAAGCGAAGGCGCTGGCGCCGGTGGCCGAGCAGGCGCTGGGCAAGCCGCTCGCCGCCGCGTGCCGCCAGGCGCTGGCCGACGGCGACTTCGCGCTCGAGGCCGGCCGCACCGCCTACCTGACCCGTGTCGCCGGTGTGCAGGCACCGCGCGTGATCTTCGCCGGCGCGGCCGATGCGTCGCTCGCGGCGGCGCGCAAGGCGATCGCCGCCGGGCTCGCGCTGCTCGACAGGCTGGGCGTGCGCCACCTCGCCGTGGCGTCGGCCGGTGCCGCGGTCGCGGACGCCGCGCTCGCCGCGGCGCTGCCGCCGCTGGCCGACGAGGCGACCTACGTCTACCGCGCGACCAAGCCGAGCGCCAGGCCCGCCCCGGTGCTGCAGCGACTGAGCCTGGTGTGCGACGCCGGCGCGCGCGAGGCCGCCGACGCGGCGCTGGCGCGCGGGCGCGGCATCGCCGCCGGCATCGCGCTGGCACGCGATTGCGCGGACCGGCCGGGCAACCACTGCACGCCGTCGTACCTGGCCGAGCGGGCGCGCGAGATCGCGCGCGGGGCCGGCCGCATCAAGGTCGAGGTGCTGGAGCGCAAGGACGCCGAGAAGCTCGGCATGGGCTGCTTCCTCGCGGTGGCGCGGGGGTCGGAGGAGCCACCCAAGTTCATCGTGCTGCGCTATCAGGCTGCAGCCAAGGCCGAGGCGCCGGTCGTGCTGGTCGGCAAGGGGATCACCTTTGACAGCGGCGGCATCTCGATCAAGCCCGCGGCCGCGATGGACGAGATGAAGTTCGACATGGGCGGCGCGGCGAGCGTGCTCGGCGTCTTCCGCGCGCTGGCCGACCTGCAGCCGCGGCTCAACGTCGTCGGGCTGATCCCGGCGTGCGAGAACCTGCCCAGCGGCCGCGCGGTCAAGCCCGGCGACGTCGTCACCAGCCTGTCGGGGCAGACGGTCGAGATCCTGAATACCGACGCCGAGGGGCGGCTGATCCTGTGCGACGCCCTGACCTATGCCGAGCGCTTCGCGCCGGCCTCGGTGATCGACATGGCGACGCTGACCGGCGCCTGCGTGATCGCGCTCGGTCACGTCCGCAGCGGGTTGTTCAGCGCCGACGACGCGCTGGCGGGCGCGCTGCTCGCCGCCGGCGAGGCGGCCGGCGATCCGGCGTGGCGCATGCCGCTGGACGACGACTACGCCAAGGGGCTGGACAGCCGCTACGCCGACGTCGCCAACGTCGCCGACCGTGCCGGCGGCGCGATCACCGCGGCCAAGTTCCTGCAGCGCTTCGCCGGCAAGGCGGCCTGGGCGCACCTGGACATCGCCGGCTCGGCCTGGCGCACCGGCAAGGCCAAGGGGGCGACCGGGCGCCCGGTCGCGCTGCTGATGCACTACCTGCTCGCGCGCGCCGGCGCCTGACGGATCGGCGCGGCCGGCGCCGGGCGCCGGCCGCAGCCCGGCCCCGCCGCCCGAGCGACGACGACGCCCCGCGATGCCCGCGCAGGTCGAGTTCCATACCGGCGTCGCCGACCCGGTCGGCTTCGCGTGCCGGCTGCTGCGCAAGGCCTGGGCGGCGCGCGCGCGGGTGCTGGTGACGGCGCCGGCCGACACGCTCGCCGCGCTCGACGCATCGCTGTGGACCTTCGAGGCGCAGGCTTTCGTGCCGCATCTGCGCATTGCGGGCGCCGACGCGGCGTCGTGTGCGCGAACGCCGATCTGGCTCGCCGAGTCGATCCCGGCGGGCGAGCACCCGCGCGTGCTGGTCAATCTCGGCGCGGCGCCGCCGCCGCGCGCGGACGATTTCGACCGCGTGATCGAGGTCGTCGGCGCCGACGAGGCCGCGCGTGCGGACGGCCGCGCGCGCTGGCGCCACTACGAGCGCTGGGGCGCCCCACCGCTGCACCATCCGGCGCGCGCCGGCTGATCGGCCAGGCGACTTCGACGCAGGGCCGTCAGCGGCCGCGCAGCAGGGCACCGTGCGTTCAGCGCGCCGGCGCGACGCGCCAGATCTCGCTGGCGTAGATGCCGATCGTGCGGTCGGCCGAGAACGGCCCCATCCCGGCGACGTTGAGGATCGCCTTGCCCGCCCAGGCCGCCGGGTCGCGGAACAGCGCATCGACGCGCGCCTGCGTGGCGACGTAGTCGGCGTGGTCGGCCAGCAGCAGGTAGGGGTCGCTCGTCAGCAGCGTGTCGACCAGGCCCCGGTAGCGGCCGGGCTCGTCGGGCGAGAACATCCCGCCGCCGATCGCGTCCAGCACGCGCTTCAACGGCGGCGCGGCGTCGGCGATCTCCGCCGGACGGTAGCCGGCGGCGCGGATCGCCGCGACCTCGTCGGCGCGCCGGCCGAAGACGAACACGTTGTCGTCGCCGACCGCGTGCCGGATCTCGATGTTGGCGCCGTCGTCGGTGCCGATCGTGATCGCGCCGTTGAGCGCCAGCTTCATGTTTCCGGTGCCCGAGGCCTCGGTGCCGGCGGTGGAGATCTGCTCCGACAGGTCGGCCGCCGGCATCAAGGCCTCGGCGACCGACACGCCGTAGTTGGGTACGAAGACGACGACCAGCCGGCCGGCCACGCGCAGGTCGCGGTTGACGACCGCGGCGACGTCGTGGATCAGCCGGATGACGGACTTGGCCGCGGCGTAACCCGACGCCGCCTTGCCGGCGAAGACCACGGTGCGCGGCAGCCATGGCCGCTGCGGGTCGTCGGCGATCGCGAGATAGCGCCCGACGACGTGCAGCAGGTTGAGCAGCTGGCGCTTGTACTCGTGGATGCGCTTGACCTGGACGTCGAACAGGCTCGCCGGGTCGATCGCGACACCGGCGCTGGCCTGCAGCATCGGCGCCAGCCGCCGCTTGCTGGCAAGCTTGACCGCGAGGAAGCGCTCGCGAAACGCCGTGTCGTCGGCCAGCGGCCGCAGCCGCTCGAGTTCGTCGAGGTCGCGTCGCCAGCCGGTCCCGATCGCGTCGTCGATCAGCGAGGCCAGGCCGGGATTGGCCTGCGCCAGCCAGCGCCGCGGCGTGACGCCATTGGTCACGTTGACGAAGCGCTCGGGCCAGACCTCGGCCAGGTCGCGGAAGACGGTGTCGACGAGCAGCTTCGAGTGCAGCGCCGACACGCCGTTGACCTTGTGGCTGCCGACCACCGACAGGTGCGCCATGCGCACGCGGCGATCGCCGTTCTCCTCGATCAGCGACACCCGGCCGAGGAAGTCCACGTCGCCCGGCCGGCGGCGCGCCGCCTGCAGCAGGAACTGCTCGTTGATGCGGTAGACGATCTCCATGTGGCGCGGCAGCACCTGCTCGATCAGCGCCACCGGCCAGGTCTCCAGCGCCTCGGGCATCAGCGTGTGGTTGGTGTAGCTGAAGCTGCGCTCGGTGATCGCCCAGGCCTGCTCCCAGGGCATGCGGTGCTCGTCGACGAGCAGCCGCATCAGCTCGGCCACGCCGATCGCCGGATGGGTGTCGTTGAGGTGGATCGCCACCGCCTCGTGCAGGGTGTCCAGCCGCCCGTGCTCGCGCAGGTGGCGCGCCAGCACGTCCTGCAGCGACGCGCTGGTGAAGAAGTACTCCTGGCGCAGCCGCAGCTCGCGCCCGGCGGGCGTGCTGTCGTTCGGGTACAGCACCCAGGAGATGTTCTCGTACTCGTTCTTGAACTCGGCGGCACGCGCATAGTCGCCGCTGTTGAAGGCGTGCAGGTCGATGTGCGCGGGGGCGGCCGCGCGCCACAGCCGCAGCGTGGCGACGCGTTCGGTGCCGTGGCCCGGGACGACCATGTCGTAGGCCTTGGCCTGCACCATGCCGGCGTGGTGCCACACGGCGCGGCCGTCGCCGAGAGGCTCGACCCAGCCGCCGAAGCGCACCGGCCAGGCGATGTCGGGACGCGGAAACTCCCACGGCGTGCCGTTCTCCAGCCACGGGTCGGGGTGCTCGACCTGGCGCCCGCCCTGGATCGTCTGCGCGAACATGCCGAACTCGTAGCGGATGCCGTAGCCGATGCTCGGCAGCCCGAGGGTGGCCATCGAGTCCAGGAAGCACGCGGCCAACCGGCCGAGGCCGCCGTTGCCCAGCGCCGCGTCGGGCTCGTGCGCCTGCAGATCCTCGAGCGTTCGCGCATGCGCCGAGGCCGCCTGCGCGGCCGCGCCCTCCATCCCCAGCGCCGCCAGCGCGTTGCCCAGCGAGCGGCCGATCAGGAACTCCATCGACAGGTAGGCGACGCGGCGCGCGCGTGCGCCGCGGTCGGCGCTGTCGCCGGCGACCCAGCGCCGCGACAGCCGCTCGCGCGCGACCCACGACAGCGCCTGCAGCAGCTCGGTGGCCGATGCCTCCTGCGGCCGCACGCCGACGATGTCCAGCAGGTGGCGCTCGACATGCGGGGCGACGTCGTCGGCGCAGCCGGGCGCGGGATCGACCGGCTCCGCGCCCGCAGGCGCCGACGGGGCGGCCGCGGGCAGGCCGTCGCGGTCGGGTTTATCGTTCACGGCAGGAAGCACTCCTTGTTATCGTCGTTTCGTCGCGCGCGGCAAGCGGCCGGCGCGCACGCCCAGCGTATTGCATCACGGAGAGGCGATGAACACCGAAGACCTGGCCCGCAAGCTCGAACTGCCCAAGCGCACGGTGGCGCTGGTCCTGGCCGGCGGGCGCGGCAGCCGCCTCAGGCAGTTGACCGACCGCCGCGCCAAGCCGGCGGTCTACTTCGGCGGCAAGTTCCGCATCGTCGATTTCGCGCTGTCGAACTGCCTGAACTCGGGCATCCGCCGCATCGGCGTCATCACCCAGTACAAGAGCCACAGCCTGCTGCGCCACCTGCAGCACGGCTGGGGCTTCCTGCGCGCCGAGATCGGCGAGTTCGTCGACCTGCTGCCGGCGCAGCAACGCGTCAGCGAGGAGAGCTGGTACCGCGGCACCGCCGACGCCGTCTACCAGAACCAGGACATCGTCGCCGGCTACGGTGCCGACTACATCCTCGTGCTCGCCGGCGACCACGTCTACAAGATGAACTACGCGATGATGCTGGCCGACCACGTCGTGCACGGCCGCGCGTGCACCGTCGGCTGCATCGAGGTGCCGCGCGCCGAGGCGCGTGCCTTCGGCGTCATGGCGGTCGACGAGCAACGCCACATCACCGCGTTCGTCGAGAAGCCGCCCGAGCCGCCGCCGATGCCGGGCAAGCCCGACCGCGCGCTGGCCAGCATGGGCATCTACATCTTCGACGCCGGCTACCTGTGGGAGGCGCTCGAGCGCGACATGGCCGACCCGGGCTCCAGCCACGACTTCGGCAAGGACATCGTGCCGAGCGTGGTCGCCCAGGCGCAGGCGGTCGCGCACCCGTTCGACCTGAGCTGCGTCGGCGAGCGCGACGGCGCCGAGCCCTACTGGCGCGACGTCGGCACCATCGACGCCTACTGGGACGCCAACATCGACCTCACCGCCACCGTCCCGCAGCTCGACCTGTACGACTCCAGCTGGCCGATCTGGACCTACCAGCCGCAGCTGCCGCCGGCCAAGTTCGTGCACAACTTCGGCGACCGGCGCGGGGTCGCGATCGAGTCGCTGGTCTCGGGCGGCTGCATCGTCAGCGGCACGGTCGAGCGCTCGGTGCTGTTCTCGCAGGCGCGGGTGCACTCCTACGCGCATGTCGGCTGGTCGGTGCTGCTGCCCAAGGTCGAGGTCGGGCGCGGCGCGAGGCTGCACCGCACCGTCGTCGACCGCGGCTGCAGCATCCCCGACGGCATGGTCATCGGCGAGGACGCGGCGGCCGATGCCGCGCACTTCCATCGCACGGAATCCGGCATCACGCTGGTGACGCGGGAGATGCTGGCCCGTGTCTGAGCGCGCCACCCGCGCCGACGCCGCGCTGCCCCGTGGGCTGCGCGTGCTGCACGTCGCGGCCGAGATCTTCCCGCTCGTCAAGACCGGCGGGCTGGCCGACGTCGCCGCCGCGCTGCCGCCGGCGCTGGCGGCTCAGGGCGCCGATGTGCGGCTGCTGCTGCCGGGGCTGCCGCCGGTGCTCGACGCGGTGCACGACGCGCGGCCGCTGCTGCCGCTGGGGCCGATCTTCGGCGCCGCGCGCGGGTCGCTGGTGCTGGCGCGCATGCCCGGCAGCGCGCTGCCGGTCTACGTGCTGGACCTGCCCTACCTGTACCGGCGCGGCGGCAGCCCCTACGCCGACGAGCGCGGGCACGAGTGGCCTGACAACCTGGCGCGATTCGCCGCGCTCGGCTGGGCCGCGGCGCACCTGGCGTTCGGCGAGCTCGACGTCGCCTGGACGCCGCAGGTCGTGCACGCGCACGACTGGCACGCGGCGATGGTCTGCGCCTACCTCGCCGCCCACCCGCCGACCCCGGTGGCCAGCGTCTTCACGATCCACAACCTGGCCTACCAGGGCGTCTTCCCGCACGAGGACGCGCCGCTGCTCGGCCTGCCGTCGCGCTTCATGACGCCGCAGGGGCTGGAGTACCACGGCCAGATCTGCTTCATGAAGGCCGGGCTGAAGTTCGCCGACCGCGTCAGCACCGTCAGCCCGGGCTACGCGCGCGAGATCGCCACACCCGAGTACGGCGCCGGGCTGGACGGCGTCATCCGCGGCCGCGGCCGCGACGTCGTCGGCATCCTCAACGGCATCGATACCGCGGTCTGGGACCCGGCACGCGACCCGGCGCTGGCCGCCCCCTACGACCGCGACGCGCTGCCGGGCAAGGCGATCGTCAAGGCGGCGCTGCAGCGCGAGTGCGGACTGGACGAGGATGCGGGCGCGCCGCTGCTGGCGGTCGTCAGCCGGCTGACCGGGCAGAAGGGGCTGGACCTGGTGCTGGCGGCGCTGCCGGCGCTGCTGCGCGACGGTGCGCAGCTGGTCGTGCAGGGTAGCGGCGACGCGGCGCTGGAGCAGGCCTTCGTCGAGGCCGCGCGCACGTCGCCGCGGTCGGTCTCGGTCTATCCGGGCTACGACGAGGCGCGCGCGCACCGCGTGATCGCCGGTGCCGACGTCATGCTCGTGCCGTCGCGCTTCGAGCCCTGCGGGCTGACGCAGCTGTATGCGCTGCGCTACGGCACGGTGCCGCTGGTACGCCGGGTCGGCGGGCTGGCCGACACCGTCGACGAGGGCCGGACCGGTTTCCTGTTCGACGAGCCGAGCGCGCTGGCGCTGCAGGCCGCGTTCGAGCGCGCGCTGCAGGCCTGGCGCGACCCTGCGCGCTGGCAGGCACTGATGCGCGCCGGGATGGAGCAGGAGCTGTCCTGGGAGGGGCCTGCGCGCGAATACCTGGCGCTCTACGCCCAGGCCTGCGGGGCGCGCGAGGAGGCGCCGCGGAGGATGCCGGGGGGGTGAGGGCGGGGGCGTGGTGCCGCCCGGTGCTGGCGGAAGCGGCGAGATTCGAACTCGCGAACGGTTGCCCGTTGCCGGTTTTCAAGACCGGTGCAATCGACCACTCTGCCACGCTTCCGCAAGAGCGGATTGTGCCGCCGCAGCCTGCCGGTTTTGCCGACGCTCACGTCGCTGCGCGACATGAGCCTCGGCGCTGCGCCTGCGGCGCAGAACAAGACCGGTGCAATCGACCACTCTGCCACGCTTGCGCAAGAGCGAATTGTGCCGCCAGCAGACCCTCAAGCCTCCCGGGGCCGCAGCACGGCCCCGCAACGCAGCTGCACCACCTCCTGCCTCCCGCCGTCGACCCGCACCGCCGTCAGCTCCCGGCCCCACAGGCAGCCGGTGTCCAGCGCCATCAGGTCCGGGCGAACGATCAGGCCGAGCGTGCTCCAGTGGCCGAAGGCCATCGGCACGCCCTCGGTGCGCCGGCCCGGGATCTCGAACCACGGCCGGTGCCCGGGCGGCGCGGTGTCGGGCCCGCCCTTGGCGTGGAAGTCCATCGTGCCGTCGTCGCGGCAGAAGCGCATGCGCGTGAAGGCGTTGATCGCGCAGCGCCAGCGGTCGGCGCCGCCGAGCGCTTCGTCCCAGCGCGCCGGCTCGTTGCCGTACATCACCTGCAGGAACTCGCCGACCTCGGGCCCGGCGAGCATCGCGCCGACCTCGGCGGCCAGCGCCATCGTCTGCGCCTCGTCCCACTGCGGCGGCACGCCGGCGTGCACGCACAGCCAGCCCGCGCTGCGCACCGCCAGCGGCCGCGTGCGCACCCAGTCCAGCCACGCCGCGCGGTCGGGCGCGGCGAGGATCTCGTCCAGGGTGTCGCTGCGGTGCGCGCGCCGCACGCCGTGCGCGACCGCGAGCAGGTGCAGGTCGTGGTTGCCGAGCAGGCAGGTCGCCGCACCTTCCAGCGCGCGCAGCCGGCGCAGCGCCGCGAGCGACGCCGGCCCGCGATTGACGAGGTCGCCGAGCACGACGACGTGGTCGCGCGACGGCGAGAAGCCGATCGTGTCCAGCAGCGCGCCGAGCGCCTCGTCGCAGCCCTGCACGTCACCGATCAGCCAGTCCATGCGTGGCATTGTCGCCCGCACCGGCCGCGCAGCGGCAACGGTCGCCGGCGCATCGTCTGGTAACCTGCCGGCCCCTTCACAGCACCCGGCCGGCGGCGCCGGGGGTCCGATGGACACAGCCTTGCTGGTCTTGCTCATCCTGCTCAACGGTGCCTTCGCGATGGCGGAGATGGGGCTGACCGCGGCGCGCAAGGCGCGGCTGCAGGTGATGGCGGAGATGGGGCAGGGCGGTGCCCAGGCCGCGATGAAGCTGCACGACGACCCGACGCGCTGGCTGTCGACGGTGCAGATCGGCATCACGTCGATCGGGCTGCTCAACGGCATCGTCGGCGAGGCCGCCTTCGCCACCCCGCTGGCGCAGTGGATGGAGTCGAGCTGGGGGCTGGGCGAGCGGGCGGCCAGCGTGGTCTCGACCGCCGGCGTCGTGGTCCTGATCACCTACGCGACGATCGTCTTCGGCGAGCTGGTGCCCAAGCGTGTCGGGCAGATGTACCCGGAGCTGATCGCGCGACTGGTCGCGCGGCCGATGGCCGCCGTGGCGCTGGCGACCAAGCCTTTCGTGTGGCTGCTTTCGGCGTCGACGCAGGCGACGCTGAAGCTGCTCGGCATCGCCGGCCCGCCTCCCGGCGCGAGCGTGACGGAGGAGGAGATCGCCGCCCAGCTGGAGGAGGGCCTGGACGCCGGCGTCATCGAGGCCGCCGAGCACCAGATGGTGCGCAACGTCTTCCGTCTCGACGACCGCCAGATCGGCTCGATGATGATCCCGCGCGCCGAGATCGACTGGGTCGACGCCGGCGACGCGATCGAGGACGTGCTGGCCGAGATGGTCGAGCTCGGCCGCACGCGCTATCCGGTGTGCCGCGGCGGCCTGGACGACGTCATCGGCGTCGTCGGGGCGAACCGGCTGCTCGAGCCGCTGGCGCAGGGCCGCGCGCCGGTGCTCACCGAGCTGCTGGAGCCGCCCGTCTTCGTCCCCGAGACGCTGAGCGGGATGGAGCTGGTCGAGCATTTCCGGCGCAACGATACCGACCTCGTCTTCGTCGTCGACGAGTACGGCGCGGTGCAGGGGCTGATCACCGAGCGCGACCTGCTCGAGGCGATCGCCGGCGAGCTCGGCGAGGCGAGCGCGGAGGAGGCCTGGGCGGTGCAGCGCGCCGACAGCAGCTGGCTGATGGACGGCATGATCCCGGCGCACGAGCTGAAGGACCGGCTCGTGATCCGTGGGCTGCCCGACGAGGACCGCGGTCGCTACAACACGCTGGCCGGGATGATCATGCTGCTGCTCGGCCGCCTGCCCGCGACCACCGACACCGTCGAGTGGGGCGGCTGGCGCTTCGAGGTCGTCGACATGGACGGCAAGCGCATCGACAAGGTGCTCGTATCGCGCCTTCCCGAACCCCCCACGATGGAGAAGATGGATGATCATCCCTGAACTGCACCGCAAGCCGGTGGCGATCGACCGCGAGAAGCACCGCAAGACCGTGCTGCGCGTGCCGGTGCAGGACTGGGCGCCGATCGCGCGCACGAATGCGATCTTCGTCAGCGCGGCCGAGATCCCGTCGCTCGCCAGCGAGTACCCGATCGTCTTCATCAAGGCGGGGCAGGACGACAAGGGGCAGACCGACTATGCGCCGATCGCCGTCCTCGGGATGGCGCAGGGCGAGAACCTGTACGTCGACGGCGCGCAATGGCGCGCGACGCGGCTGCCGTCGCAGCTCGCGATGTACCCGCTGTGCGTCGCGCGCGTGAAGGAGGACCGCTACGCCGTGTGCCTGGACGAGAGCTGGGACGGCGTCGCCGCCGAGGGGCCGGGCGAGCGGCTGTTCGACGACGCCGGCGAGCCGACCGCATTCACCCAGCGCATGCAGGCCACGCTGGAGAAGATCGAGGTCCAGGTCGAGCAGACGCGCCAGGTCGGCCGGCGGCTGGCGGCGCTGGACCTGCTGCGCGAGCGGCGCTTCGATGCCACGCTCCCCGACGGCCGCAAGCTCGGTGTCGACGGCTTCTTCATGGTCGACGAGGAGCGTTTCAAGGCGCTGACCGACGAGCAGGTGCTGGCACTGCACCGCGAGGGCGTGCTCGGGCTGATCCACGCGCACTGGATCTCGTCCAGCCACATGCGGCGGCTCCTGCACTGGCGCGTCGAGCGCGACCGTGCCGCGGCCGCGGCGGGCACGGCCGGCTCCGCGGGGGAGCCAGCGGTGGGCCCCGCGGCATCGCCGGCGGGCTGATCCGGCGCCGGCGCCGGTCGCAGCAGCGAGGCGTGCACTTGGCGACAATGCGCGCCTCGCACCGCCACGCCGAACGCCGATGACCGTCCAGCTCCGCAAGCCCACCCGCAGCGACACCCCGATCCGGCTCGTCACCGCCGACGCCCTGCCCGACGCGCTGGCGTCGGCGGGTGCGGTCACGCGCCGCTGGCTGCAGGCCAGCGGCTTCAAGGCCAAGCCGCACACGCAGGCGCTGGTGCCCGGCGCCGACGGCGCGCTGGCCGAGGTCTGGGCCGGCGTGGCCGCGCGCGACCCCTGGCAGCTCGCGGCGCTGCCCGCCGTGCTGCCCGAAGGGCGCTACGCGATCGCGGCCGAGGGGCTGCAGCCCGACCCGGCCGACGCCGCGATGGCATGGACACTGGGCCGCTACCGCTTCGCGCGCTACCGGCCGAGCCGCAAGGACGACGCGACGACGCTGGCGCTGCCCGCCGGCGAGGCGGCGCGGCGCGGGCTGCGCGTGGCCGAGGCGATCGCCGCGGCGCGCGACCTCGTCAACACGCCGGCCGAGCACATGGGGCCCGCCGAGCTGGCGCACGCGGTGCGTGCGGTCGCCAGGACGCATGGCGCGAAGGTCGGCGAGATCGAGGGCGACGCGCTGCTGAAGAAACGCTTCCCGGCGATCCATGCGGTCGGCCGCGCGTCGGCGCGCGCACCACGGCTGATCGAGCTGACCTGGGGCGACCCCAAGCACCCGCGGCTGGCGCTGGTCGGCAAGGGGGTCTGCTTCGACACCGGCGGGCTGGACCTGAAGACCTCGGCCGGCATGCGGCTGATGAAGAAGGACATGGGCGGTGCGGCCAACGCGCTCGCGCTGGCGCGGCTGGTGATGGCCGAGCGGCTGCCCGTGCGGCTGCAGCTGCTGATCCCGGCGGTCGACAACGCCGTGGCCGGCAACGCCTACCGGCCGGGCGACGTCGTCGCCACGCGCGCCGGGCTGCAGGTCGAGATCGGCAACACCGACGCAGAAGGGCGCGTGATCCTGTCGGACGCGCTGGCCTACGCCGGCGAGGCCAGGCCCGAGCTGCTGATCGACATGGCGACGCTGACCGGCGCGGCGCGCACCGCGCTCGGGCCGGCGCTGCCGGCGCTGTTCGCGCGCAGCACGGCGCTGGCGCGCGAGCTGGTGGACCTCGGCCTGGAGACCGGGGACCCGCTGTGGCACATGCCGCTGTGGGCCGACTACCACGCCGACATCGAAAGCCCGATCGCCGACATCGTCAACACCGGCAAGAGCGGCATGGCCGGCGCGGTGACGGCGGCGCTGTTCCTGCAGGATTTCGTGCCCGCGGGCATCGAGTGGCTGCACATCGACCTTTACGCGTGGAACCCGGACGCGCGCCCCGGCCGCCCCGCGGGCGGCGAGGCGCAGACGGTGCGCACGCTGCTGGCGTACTTGCGCCGCCGCTACGCCGCGCGCTGAGCACGGCGCGACCGCATGCGGTGATCCGCCGTGGCGCGGCCCTTGCGGGCGGCCGCACCGCCGCGCGCGACGATGCGCTGCAGCTTGCCGGAGCGGCCGCGCACCGACGCGGGCAGCGCGTCGCAAGCCTGGACGCTGAGCTTCAGCCCGACCACCCCTTGGCGGGCGGCGAAGCCGCGCAGCACCTCGCCCGCGCGCCGCGCGACGCCGGCGTCGCCCGCCGGCACGACGACGGTCAGCCGCAGGCTCGCCGCGCCGGTCTGCTCGAGCCGGAAGTCGAAGATGCCGGCGTCGTCCTCCAGCACCGTGCTCAGCGCCAGCGGCAGCAGCGCGACCGGCTCGCCGCCGCGACCGGGCAGCCGCAGGACGTCGTCGCAACGGCCGACCACCTCGACCACCGGCAGCGCGCTGCCGCAGTCGCAGCGGGTGCCCGGCATGCGGATGCGGTCGCCCAGGTCGTAGCGGACGAGCGGCTGCACGTGGTTGGCCAGGTTGGTCAGCAGCGTCGTGTGCGACAGCGTGCCCGGCGGCACCGGCCGGTGGTGCGCATCGACCGGTTCCAGGATCACCCAGTCGGCGTTGACGTGCAGCGCGCCGTGCGTGCACTCCCAGGCGATCGGCAGGAATTCGCTCGCACCGTAGCTGTCGCGCAGCGTGGCGCCGAAGGCCTGCTCGATCGCACGCCGCGCCGCCGGCCCCAGCGTCTCGCCGCCGGTCCAGATCTCGCGCGGCGCGATGCGCAGCCGCGCGGCCGCCTGCTCGGCCGCCAGCATGGCCGCCGCGGTGGGGTAGGTGGCGACGATCGTCGGTGCGAAGCGCTGCAGCGCCTCGCACAGCGCCGCGGTGGGCTGCAGGATCGAGAAGCTGGCCCAGTGCCGCGTGATCCACGGCAGAAGCCGGCGCAGCCGCTGAACCGTCACATGGGTCGCGAAATGGCCGTCGACCGCGCCGACGAAGGCGATGCGCTCGGCGATCATCCCGGGGTCGATCCAGCGCGCCAGCGCGTCGGCCGGCGCGCGCCGCGTCGCCTCCAGCGTGTCGTAGACCGCCAGCGCACGCTCGTCCTGGACGAAGATCCCCGGCACGCCGCGGCTGCCCGAGCTCTCCCACACGGTGTAGCGGCCGAGCAGCGGCTCGGCGATGCGGCCGGGGTCGGCGACGAAGGCGCGAACCAGGTCCAGGCGCAGCGCCGGGTCGGTGACCCAGTCGTCGAAGCGGCGCATCAATGTCGGCTTGTCGAAGACCGGCAGCGTCGCGAGTTCGACGCGCGCCAGGTCGTGGCCGGCGAGCGCTGCGCGATACAGCGCCGACCCCGAGCGCGCCGCGTCCAGCAACTCGCGCAGGCGCTCCTGCTGCCGGCGTGCGAGCGACTCGGCGTCACCCGCGGCCGCGGCCCAGATGTCCAGGCGAAGCGCCGCGTCGGACCACAGCCCGAGCGGATCCCAGGGCGGGCGGCTGGCGCCTTGCCAGACGGCGGGGCCTGTCGGTGTCGCGTTCAGCATCGTCTCCACGGGGCGGCGCGGGTCGGGCGGGCCGGGTCGGCGACGGGCCGCCGGCGGCCGCGCGGCGTGCGGCGTGCGGCGTGCGGCCTGGGCGCCGGCACCGCGGGCCCCGCACCTCGGCCCGCTGCCGACGCGCGAGTCCACTATGGCCAGCCGCTGCCGTCGTGTAAAGGCGCCGGGATGGCACCGGCGCCGCGCAACCCCGCCCGCTTGATCTTGCTCAATGGTGTGGACGACGATGCACGGGAGGAGCAGGCGCGCCTCGCGCGCCGCGGCCGGCCCTGGCCTGGCGCATTGGCCAGCACCAGCCCCCTGGGCCGGCGGCCTGCCGCGGGCGGCATCGCGTAGCATGGGCTCCTCCCGATCTGCCGGTGTCGCCATGTCCGAACCCCACGTCCTCGTCGACACCCGTGGCGCGGTGCGCATCGTCACGCTGAACCGCCCCGCCTCGCTGAACAGCTTCACTGCCGCGATGCACGCCGAGCTGCTGGGGGCGCTGGACGCGGCGGCCGCCGACGACCCGGTGCGCGCGGTCGTCGTGACGGGGGCAGGGCGCGGGTTCTGCGCCGGACAGGATCTGAACGATGCCGCGATGGGGGCCAGCGCGGCCGGCGCGCCCGATGTCGGCGCCGTCATCGAGCGCTATTACCGCCCTTTGGCGCTGCGCGTGCAGGCGATGCCGGTGCCGGTGATCGCGGCCGTCAACGGGGTGGCGGCGGGCGCCGGGGCAAGCTTCGCGCTGGGCTGCGACATCGTGCTGGCGGCGCGCAGCGCGGTCTTCGTCCAGGCGTTCTCGAAGATCGGCCTCGTGCCCGATTGCGGCGGCACCTGGCTGCTGCCGCGGCTGGTCGGGCGTGCCCGCGCGCTGGCGCTGGCGATGACCGGCGACAAGCTGCCGGCCGACGAGGCCGAGCGCATCGGGCTGATCTGGCGGGCGGTCGACGACGCTGCGCTGATCGACGAGGCGATCGCGCTGGCCGGGCGGCTGGCGGCGATGCCGGTGCGCGCGCTGGCCGAGACCCGGCGCGCGATCGACGCGACGTCGACCCTGAGCTTGGCCGACGCCCTCGACATGGAGGCGCGGGTGCAGCGCGAGCTCGGCCGCGCGAACGACTTCGCCGAAGGGGTCGCGGCCTTCTTCGCCAGGCGCGCGCCGCGCTTCGGTGACCGCTGACGCGCCGGATGCGCGCGCTGGCATGACGCACCGAAGAGGCGAAGAGGGAGACCACGATGCGAACCCGTAAGCTGATCGCCACCGTCACGGCGTTGGCCGCGGCGCTGGCCGCGCCGGTGCAGGCCGGCGAGATCGAGGACGCGTTCCGCGGCTTCATCGACCGCCTGCGCGGCCAGGGGCGGACGATCCTGGAGGCGGCGCAGGGCCGCAGCTGGCAGGAGGCGCGTACGCCGGTGCTGGAGCCGCGCGTCGACGAGCTGCCGCTCGGGCACGGGCAGCACGTGCTGTTCGTCGCCCCGGGCTGCCGCAGCTGCGACGAGGCGCAGAAGTACTTCCGCCAGCGGCGCTGGAAGGTCGAGGTGCTGGATCTGTCGCGGTCGGGCACCGCGCGCGAGGCCTACGCGCTGGCGCAGGGCCACGGCCTGCCGCTGGTGCTGATCGGCAAGCACCGGCTGACCGGCTGGAACCTGCGCCTGCTGAAGGAGGCGGTCGTGCGCGACACGATGGACAAGGTCCCGAGCGGGGGCGGGGCCTGATACGCGCTTGCGTTCGATCGACAAGCACTGGGTTGGTGGCGATTGACCGCCGTGGCGTCTTGCTGCCGATCGCCGAAGTCGGTTCTTCGCCTTTTCTGGTGTTCGACCTTGGCCTGCCACCGCCTTGGTCTTCGACGGTCGAACACCACTGCAGCACCGCGCCGAGGACAGCGGGTGCCCGTTCCCGGAAGTAGGAGGAGCCGGCGCCGCAAGCCGACGGCGGGGGACATGGAGGGAAAGGGCACCCGCTGGCCTCGGCCCGCTCGGTCATGGCACGCAAACGAAAGACAGGCCCCGACGCGTGGCGACAACGGACCGCTCGCGGCCGTTTGACCGCGGGCGCAAGTTGAAGGCTTGAACGCGATCCCGCATGAACGCGGTCGGGCACCGGCCGCAGGAGGCGGCAGCTCAGGCGAGCATCGTCGCCAGCCCGAAGTAGATCGCCAGGGTCAGCACGTCCTGGACGATCGTCGCCAGCGGCCCGCTGCCGTAGGCGGGGTCGGACCCGAGCTGCGCCAGCAGCCATGGCAGCAGCAGCCCCAGGCTGGAGGCGACCAGGCTGGAGGCGGCCAGCGCCACCGTCACCGTCGTCGCCAGCCGGGCGTCGCCGAAGCCCAGCCACACCAGCGGCCAGGCCAGCGCCGCGAGCACCGCGCCGATCAGCAGCCCGGTGCGCAGCTCGCCGCCGAGCAGATGCGCGAGCGGCGCGCGGCTGAGCGACAGCCCGCGCACCGCCACCGCCTCGGCCTGGGTCGCGATCGCGCCCGCCAGGTAGACCAGCCCGGGGATGAAGAAGGCCAGCGCCGGCTGCGACGCCATCGCGGTCTCGTAGCGGCTGACGACCCAGGTCGCCAGCGCGCTGCCGAGCAGCCCCACGAGCAGCCACGGCAGCCGGTGGCGCAGCCGACGCAGCGGCGGTGCCTCGAGCGCGCGCCGCGCCTGCGCGGTCTCGCGCGAAATCCCGGCCAGCCGGTGCAGGTCCTCGACATGCTCGTGCCGCAGCACCGCCATCATCGCGTGCGGCCCGACGACGCCGATCAGCCGCGACGTCTCGTCGACCACCGGCAGCGCCGCCACGCCGTGGTGCAGCGCGATCGACGCCATGTGCTCCTGGTCGGTGCGGCCGGGCACCTGCGGCCGGTCACGCCGCGCGGCATCGCCCAGCGGGGCCTCGGGCGGCAGCGCCAGCAGCTCGTCGCCCGACAAGGTCCCGAGCAGGCAGCCGGCCTGGTCGAGCACGCACAGCAGCGCCCAGCGGCCGGGCGGGAACTGCCGCAGCCGCCGCCGTACCGCGCCGGCGGTCTCGTCGGCGCGTGCGGTCGGGGTGTCGCGGTCGGCGAGCCCGGCGGCGGTCTCGGCGGGGGCAGCGACGGACCGTCTCATGCGGCAGGCCCGTCCACCGCGCGCATGGCTACTGCGCGACCCAGCCGCCGTCCATGGCCCAGGCCACGCCGCGCACCTGGTCGGCCGCCGGCGAGCACAGGAAGACCGCCAGCGCGCCGAGCTGCTCGGGGGTGACGAACTGCAGCGAAGGCTGCTTCTCGCCCAGCAGCCGGCGTTTGGCCTCGTCGCCGTCGACACCGTCGCGCTCGGCGCGCGCGTCGACCTGCTTCTGTACCAGCGGGGTCAGGACCCAGCCCGGGCAGATCGCATTGACGGTGACGCCGGTGGTCGCGGTCTCCAGCGCGCCGACCTTGGTCAGGCCGACGATGCCGTGCTTGGCGGCGACATAGGCCGACTTCTGCACCGAGGCCACCAGCCCGTGCACCGACGCGATATTGACGATGCGGCCCCAGTTGCGCGACTTCATGCCCGGCAGCGCGCAGCGCATGGTGTGAAAGGCGCTGCTGAGGTTGATCGCGATCACCGCATCCCAGCGCTCGGCGGGGAAGTCCTCGAGGCTCGCGACATGCTGGATGCCGGCGTTGTTGACCAGGATGTCGACGCCGCCGAACTCGGCCTCGCAGGCGCGCACCATGGCCTCGATCTGCGCCGGCTGGCTCATGTCGGCGCCGTGGTAGCCGACCCTGACGCCCAGCGCCGCGACCTCGGCCCTGGGGCCGTCGACATCGCCGAAGCCGTTGAGCATCACGTTCGCCCCCTGCGCCGCCAGCGCCTTGGCGATCCCCAGCCCGATGCCGCTGGTCGACCCGGTGACCAGCGCGGTCCTGCCCTTGAGCATGAAAGCGGCTCCTTCGTGTTGAACTGGCATCATTATCGAAGAAGGGGATGACACGATGACCGACACGACCGAGCCGCGCCTGCGCCACGTCGCCTGCCTGGATGCGCGCGGGCTGCACCGCATGGCCTATTGGGAATGGGGCGCCGCCGACAGCGCGCGCGTCGTCGTCTGCGTGCACGGCCTGTCGCGCCAGGGGCGGGACTTCGACACCCTGGCGCGCGACCTCGCGGCCGACGGCTGCCGCGTCGTCTGCCCCGACGTCGTCGGCCGCGGCCGCAGCGACTGGCTGGCGGACCCGATGGGCTACGCGGTGCCGCAGTACGTGGCCGACATGGTCGTGCTGCTGGCGCGGCTGGACGTGCCGCAGGTCGACTGGATCGGCACCTCGATGGGCGGACTGATCGGGCTGGGGGTGGCGAGCCTGGGATTCGCGCCGCCTGCCGGCGCGCGGCCTGCGGGCGACCAAGCCCCGCGCCCGCTGGTGCGGCGGCTGGTGCTCAACGATGTCGGTCCGGCGATCGAGGCGTCGGCGCTGGCCCGCATCGGCAGCTACCTGGGCCAGCCGGCGCACTGGGCGAGCGTGGAGGATGCCGCCGACGCGCTGTGGTCGATCTCGCAAGGCTTCGGCCCGCACACACGCGAGCAGTGGCTGGCGCTGACCCGGCCCCAGCTCGTGGCCGACGGTGCGGGCTTCAAGCCGCACTACGACCCGGCGATCGCGCTGCCGTTCCGTGCCTACACGCCCGAGCTGGCCGCCGCCGGCGAGGCCATGCTGTGGCAGTCGTACGACCGGCTCGCCTGCCCGACGCTGCTGCTGCGCGGCGCCGACTCCGACCTGCTGTCGCACGCGACCGCGCAGGCGATGACGCAGCGCGGCCCGCGCGCGACGCTGGTCGAGTTCGCCGGCGTCGGGCATGCCCCCACGCTGGTCGCACCCGACCAGCGCGCGGCGGTGCGCGAGTTCCTGCGCGCGGGCTGAACGCCCAGCGCTGCCCCGCGTGCTGCCGCGATGAGGACCGGAGCCGTCGCCCCCGATGCCGCGGCGCCCATCGTCGGGCTGGCGGCAGCCGAGACGATCGCGGACGTCGAGCCGGTCGCGGCCCCGGCTGCGGCGGCGCGGCCTCCCGGCGCCACTGCGCCGGTGCCGGCCGGCGGCGACCTCGCGGGAGCGGACGCGCTGGCGCGCGCGCGCGCCTTCGCCGAGCCGCTCCTGGCCGGCCAGGTGCTCGACACCGGCGAGGATGCCTTCGCCCACGCCGAGGGCGTGGCGCAGGTGCTGGCCGACATCGGCGCTGCGCCGGCGGTGCAGGCCGCGGCCTACCTGGTCTATGCGGGCGAGGTCCTGACGCGCCCCGAGGAGGTCGTCGGCAAGGCCTTCGGCGCCAGCTACGCGAGCCTGGTCGCCGGCACGCGCCGCCTGGTGCAGGTGCAGCGCGCGGCGCGCGAGGGGCTCGCCGGCACCGAGCAGGCCGAGCGCGCGGCGCAGCTCGAGCGCGCGCGCAAGATGCTGCTGGCCTTCTCGCGCGACCTGCGCGTCGTGCTGCTGCGGCTGGCGTCGCGGCTGCGCACGCTGCGCTGGTTCGCCGCCGCGCACCGGCCGTGCCCGGCGCCGCTGGCGCACGAGGCCTTGCAGGTGTTCGCGCCGCTGGCCAACCGGCTCGGCATCTGGCAGGTCAAGTGGGAGCTCGAGGACTTGTCGCTGCGCTTCCTGCAGCCCGAGACCTACCACCGCATCGCGCGCCAGCTCGACGAGAAGCGCACCGAGCGCGAGGCGCGCGTGGCAGCGGTGCGCGCGCAGCTCGCGGCGCTGCTGGCCGACGCCGGCATCCGCGCCGAGGTGCAGGGCCGCCCCAAGCACCTCTACAGCATCTGGAAGAAGATGCAGGGCAAGGGGCTGGACTTCGCGCAGGTGCTCGACGTGCGCGCGCTGCGCGTCATCGTCGACGACGTCGACGACTGCTACGCGGCGCTGGCGCGCGTGCACGCACGCTGGGCGCCGCTGCCGGGCGAGTTCGACGACTACATCGCGCGGCCCAAGGCCAACGGCTACCGCTCGCTGCACACGGTCGTGCTGGTCGACGACGGCCGGCCGGTCGAGGTGCAGATCCGCACGCGCCGGATGCACGAGGACGCCGAGGTCGGCGTCGCCGCGCACTGGGCCTACAAGGAGGCCGGCACGCGTGGCTACGCCGGGGTCAGCGCCGCCGGCGCGTTCGAGGAGCGCATCGCCGCCGCGCGCAAGGCGGTGCTGCGCCAGCTGCTGGCCTGGGAGCGCGACCTGGCCGCGCCGCTGGCGCGCGACGGTGGGGCCGGCTTCGACGACCGGCTGTACGTCTTCACGCCGCAGGCGACGATCGTGGAGCTGCCTGCCGGCGCGACGCCGCTGGACTTCGCGTACGCGCTGCACACCGAGCTCGGCCACCGCTGCCGCGGCGCGCGCGTCGACGGTGCGATGGTGCCGCTGAACACGCCGCTGGCCAGCGGGCAGACGGTGGAGATCACCGCCGCGAAGGAGGGCGGGCCGTCGCTGGACTGGCTCAAGGCCGATTCGGGCATGCTCGCCAGCCCGCGCGCACGTGCCAAGGTGCGCGCGTGGTTCAACGCGCAGCAGCAGCGGGCCACGATCGCGCGCGGGCGCGAACTGGTCGAGAAGCTCCTGCAGCGCGAGGGCCGCACCGCCGTCAAGCTCGAGCGGCTGGCCGAGCAGCTGGGCTTCACGCGTGCCGACAAGCTGTTCGAGGTCGTCGGCAAGGACGAGTACTCGCTGCGCCATGTCGAGCAGCTGCTGCGGCCGGCCCAGCCCGCGCCGCCGGCCGACGACGCGGTCGCGCTGCAGCGCGCGCGCAGCGGCAGCGCGCGCGGCGGCGTGCTCGTCGTCGGCATCGACTCGCTGCTGACCAGCCTGGCGCGCTGCTGCCGCCCGGCGCCGCCGGATGCGATCGGCGGCTTCGTCACGCGCGGCAAGGGGGTCGCGGTGCACCGGGCCGACTGCAGCAACTTCGCCCACATGGCGGCGCGCCACCCCGAGCGCGTCGTCGAGGTCGACTGGGGTACGCCGGCGCAGGGGCGCGAGGCGGCCTACGCGCTGGACGTGCAGGTCGAGGCCACCGACCGCCCCGGGCTGCTGCGCGACCTGAGCGAGGTCTTCGCCAAGGAGCGCATGCACGTCACGGCGGTCAACAGCCACGCCACGGTCGACAGCCGCGGCCGCATCGCGCGCATGAACTTCACCGTCGAGGCGCCCGACGCTGCGCGGCTGCAAGGCGCGCTGGCGGCGCTGCGCGGCGTGGCGGGCGTGCGCATGGCGCGCCGGCGTTGAGTACCGCACGAAGGCGGCCCCGGTCCGGCGGCCGCGCGTCGTTCGTGTATGATGCGCGGCTGACCCAGGCGCGTAGCTCAGCTGGTTAGAGCACCACCTTGACATGGTGGGGGTCGTTGGTTCGAGTCCAATCGCGCCTACCAGATTTTCGGTAGGGAAGACAAGCACCTGGCGGAGCCGCCCGGTGCTTTTTTCTTGCCTGTCCCGGACCGGGGTCTGGAAGCCGGCCTGGGCCGGCGCGCCGCCCGGCCTGCCGGCGCCCGCGTGGGATATGCTTTTGCCGGCCTGCCCCGCACGGGCGTCGCCATCCTCGGCCACACACACGCAAAAGGAACGCATCATGGGTCTCGTCCAGGCAGCGGTTGGAGCGATCGGTGGCTCGCTGGCCGACCAGTGGAAGGATTTCTACACCGTGCCCGACGGCCTGCCGGCGACGGCCGCGCTGTTCGCCGCGGTGCCGCGCGGCACCAACGCCGGGCGCGGCTCCAACACCCGGGGCTCGTCGAACATCATCACCAACGGCTCGCGCATCGTCGTGCCCGAGGGCTACGGCCTGCTGCTGATGCAGGACGGCGCCATCACCGCCTTCGCGGCCGAGGCCGGCGCCTACGAATGGAACTCGGACGACCTGCAGTCCAAGTCCATCTTCAGCGGCGGCGGGCTGTTCGAGTCGCTGGTGCTGCAGAGCTGGGAGCGTTTCAAGTTCGGCGGCATGCCCGGCGCGCAGCAGGCCGCGTTCTTCGTCTCGCTCAAGGAGCTGCCGGACAACCGTTTCGGCACCCAGTCCGAGATCTACTGGGACGACGGCTACCTGAACGCGCAGGTCGGTGCCATCACGCGCGGCAGCTACACGCTGCAGATCGTCGACCCGATCCGCTTCGTCAAGAGCTTCGTGCCCGCCAGCTACCTGCAGCCCGGCCGGGTGTTCGACTTCACCGATCTGGACAACGCGGCGGCCAGCCAGCTGTTCAACGAGGTCGTCGGTTCCTTGGCGCCGGCCTTCAGCCTGTACACCAACGACCCGGCCAAGGGCAACCGCATCACCCGCATCCAGCAGGACGCCCTCGGCTTTGCCGCCAGCCTGTCCGAGGCCGTCGAGCGCGCCTACCGCTGGAAGACCGACCGCGGTCTCGTCATCGTCAAGACCGCCATCGTTTCCATCGAGTACGACGCCCACACCCGGGAGCTGCTGAAGACCGTGCAGCGCGCCGACGCGCTGACCGGCGCGCGCGGCAACGCCAACCTGCAGGCGTCGGTGGCGTCGGGTTTCCAGTCGGCCGGCGAGAACGCCGGCGTCGGCGGCATCATGGGCATGGGCATTGCCGCGGGCGGCGTGGGGGGCCTGGCCGGTCTGCAGCAGCCGGTGGCGCCGGCGCCGGCTGTCGCGCCAGCGCCGCAGGCGTCGACGGCGACCGCGACGCCCGCAGCCGACGACCCCATCGTCCGCCTGACCAAGGCCAAGCAGATGCTCGACGCCGGCCTCATCACCCAGGCCGACTACGACGCGGTCAAGGCCAAGGCGCTGGGTCTGTAAGGGCCGGCGCAGCGCATGGCGTCCCGTCCGCCCAGCCGCGCCACCGCGCCCACCGGGCCGGGCTCGCCGCAGGACATGCCGCCCGCACCGGGGCAGCATCCGCTGGACCCGGGCACGATGCCGCAGCCGATCCGCGACGAACTGCTGGCCCCCGACCCGGCCGCGATCGACACCGCGTCCAAGGAGCTGCGCGACGGCCTGAACCCCTGCCCCCGGTGCGGCTCGACCGAGGTGCGGCACCGGCCGGGCTCCGACCGGCTGATCTGTCTTTACTGCCGCCACGAATGGGCGGCCACCCGGGTCGAGGAGGCCTTCGGGCTGGGCGAGGGCATCGCGGAGCTGCGGGGTACGCAGGTCGCGTCCGGCGCGCGCGACATCGCGGCCGATGCGAAGAGCCTGCGCAGCTACAAGTGCGGCGGCTGCGGCGCCGAGGTGGTGATCAACACCGAGACCGCGATGACCGCGCGCTGTCACTGGTGCCGCCACGTGCTGGGCGTCAACGAGCAGATCGACAACGGCGCGGTGCCCGACGCGGTGCTGCCGTTCCACATCACGAAGGACGATGCGGTGGCGCGCATCCGCCAGTTCGTCGGCAAGCGCAGCCTGTTCGCGCTGAAGGCCTTCAAGGACGGGTTCACGCCCGAGAACGTGGTGGGCGTCTACCTGCCGTACATGGTGGTGGACGCACGTGGCAACGCCGACGCCACGGGCGTCGGCGAGATCGAGACGCGCCGCTACACCCGGGGCGAGGGCAAGAACAAGCAGACCGTCTACGACGCCGACGTCTGGCGCGTGCAGCGCCACGTGGACTTCACGGTGGACGACCTCGCGCTCGAATCCAGCGCCGAGCGAGGCAAGCTCGACACCCGCAGCAACACCCACAACGTCATCAACACCATCCTGCCGTTCGACACCAAGAACGCGGTCAAGTGGAACGCCTCCTACCTCGTCGGCTACAGCTCGGAGAAGCGCGACCGCGACGTGCAGCACCTGATGCCGCGGGTTCAGGAGCAGATGCTCGCGATCGCACGCTCCCGGATGCAGCCCTCGGTGCAGCGCTACGACCGCGGCGTGCGCTGGGAGCGCGAGCGCATGGACCTGAAGGGCACGCGCTGGGTGTCGATGTACCTGCCGGTGTGGCTGTACGCGTACCACCAGCCCGGGCCGGGCGGCGGCCTGCTGCACTACATCGCGGTCAACGGCCGCACCGGCGAGACCATGGGCAGCGTGCCGGTGCAGCCGTGGAAGCTTCTTCTGGCGGCGCTGAGCCTCGGCACGGTGGTCGAGGCGCTGGCGCTGTGGATCATCGCGCGATGACATCACGCCCCCACGCTCACTGACATGGACAGCGAAGCCATCCTCCTCCTGCTGGCCCTGGGCCCGGTCAGCGCCGCCGGCTTCTACTGGGCCATCTACCGCCACTATCGCAACACCGACAAGTCGCACGCCTACGAACACGAGACCGCGGTCGAGGTGCTGGCGCTGACCGGCGCCGAGTCCGACCGCAAGGTCGATGAAGTCCGCGCAACCCGTTCGTCCCGCATTCAGGGCGACAACGTCGGCAACCATCGGCAGCGCGTGAAGCCGATGTAGGCTACGACGCCTGCGCGGCCGCGGTCTCGGACACGCCGGGACCCGGCGCTGCGGCGGTGCAACAATCGCCGCCCAGGGCCGTGGCGCTGCACGGATGCCGCGCCCGCCAGCCGGACGCCGGATGCTGACCCACTACCTGCCCATCGTCGGCCTGATCGGCCGGCTGACGATGCTGTTCGCGCTGCTGATGGGGGTGCCGCTGGCGTTCGCCGTCGCCGGGCACGACGAGGCCGAGTGGCCTTTCGTCGTCGGCGCGATCGTGACGCTGGCCTGCGGGCTGGTGATGACGTGGTCCACGCGGCGCGCGCGGCGCGAGCTGCAGCCACGCGACGGCTTCATCCTGGTCACGCTGGCCTGGTCGCTGCTGCCGGCCTTCGCCGCCATCCCGCTCAAGCTCGCGCTGCCGGGCCTGAGCCTGACCGACGCCTACTTCGAGGCGATGTCCGGCTTCACGACCACCGGCGCGACGGTGCTCACCGGGCTGGACGCGCTGCCGCTGTCGGTCAACGTCTGGCGCTGCTTCCTGTCGCTGGTGGGCGGGCTGGGCATCATCGTGCTGGCGATCGCGATCCTGCCGCTGCTGGGGGTGGGCGGCACGCAGCTGTTCAAGGCCGAGTCCGCCGGGCCGCTGAAGGACCAGAAGCTCACGCCGCGCATCGCCGACACCGCGCGTGGGCTGTGGTTGATCTACTTCGGCGTCGCGGTGGCGATGACGCTGGCCTACCGCGCCGCGGGGATGAGCTGGGCCGACGCCTTCATGCACATGTGCACGACGGTCAGCGCCGGCGGCTTCTCGTCGCACGACGCCAGCTTCGGCTACTGGAACTCGCCGCGGCTGGAAGCGGTGGCGATCGTCGGCATGATGCTGGCCGGCGCGAGCTGGGCCTTGTACTTCGTCGCCGTGCACCGGCGGTCGCCATCGGGGCTTTGGCGCAACGGCGAGTTTCGCGGCTACTGGATCGTGATCGGGGCCGGCGTCGCGGTGGCCACGGCCTATCTGTTCGGGCAAGACCAGTACCCGGCCTTCTGGACCGCGTTGCGGTACGCGGCGTTCCACGTCGTCTCGATCGCGACCACGACCGGCTACGCCAGCACCGACTACGCGCTGTGGCCGGGCTTCGTCCCCTGGCTGATGCTGCTGCTGGGATGTTTCGCGACCTGTGCCGGGTCCACGGGCGGCGGCATCAAGATGGTCCGGTTCCTGCTGCTGCTGAAGCAGGCGCGCAAGGAGCTGGTGCGCATCGTGCACCCGCATGTCTACGGGCCGATCACCTTCGCCGGCGCGGTCGTCTCGGAGCGCATCATGCACAGCGTGATCGCGTTCATGATGATGTACGGTGCGGTGCTGGTCGGGCTGACGCTGCTGCTGCTGTTCTCGGGCATGGAGCCGGTCAGCGCCTTCACCGCCATCGTCGCCTGCCTCAACAGCATCGGGCCGGGCCTGGGCAGCGTCGGCCCGGCCGGAAACTTCCAGGGCCTGAGCGACTTCCAGACCTGGGTCTGCAGCGCGGCGATGATGCTCGGGCGGCTGGAGTTGCTCGCGGTGCTGGTGCTGCTGACGCCGCAGTTCTGGCGGCGCTGAGCGCAAAGGGCCGGCCAGCCCGCCCGTTGCGCCTGTCCCCTCAGGCCGGCGCGGCGTAGCGCTGCAGGCGCTGGCGCAGGTCGTCCGGGATCGGCACGCTGCGCAGCCGGTCCAGCGCCGCCAGCACGCGCACCTGCTCGCAGCGGATGCGGGTCTGGTCGCGGCACACGCCCTCGATGCGCAGCCGCAGCGAGCTCGTGCCGAGCTTCAGCACCTCGAGCCGCAGCGTCAGCACGTCGCCGATCTTGCTCGGGGCGAGGAAGTCGCAGCTCAGGTGCGCGGCGGGGATGCCGATGCGCTGGGTGGCGTGGAACTGCGCGAAGTCGATCCCCAGGCCTTCGTTGAACCAGTCCTCGATCAGCTCGTCGAAGATGATCAGGTACTGCGGATAGAAGACGATGCCCGCCGGGTCGCAGTGGTGGAAGCGGATGAGCTGCTGCTTTTCGAAGGCGTGGTCGGGCATGGGAGGCTTTCGGGCGGAGGTTGGGCAGGGAGTCTATGGGACGGCGCGTGGCGCGGTTCAGGAAGATCGGGTCCATCGCGATGCGCCAGCCCGCGGGTTGAACCGGATCGTGCGGACGGGGGAACTCCAGTGGCTGCCGAGCAACCGGCTCGGGCGGTCGAGGGGCGACTGCAAGGGTCACCAAAGCATACGCATCGATGACCCGTCGTACATTTGCTCGTGCTTCGTCGACGATCACTGACAGGCCTGAACAGGCGAGTCGTGCCTTGTCCCGCGCCCGGCGAGATCCTGCTGAAGGAGTTCCTCGAACCGATGGGCATCACGGCGTATCGGCTGGCCAAGGACATCGGCGTGCCGCAGATGCGCATCAGCGAGATCATCGCCGGCAAGCGGGCGATCACGGTCGACACCGGACAGCGGCTGTCGCGCTGCTTCGGGCTCGACGAGACGTTCTGGACCGGCCTGCAACGCGACCACGACGCGGCGGTCGCGAAGGACGAACTGGCGGAGGTGCTGGCAGCGATCAGGACGCGGGAGGCGGCCTGAAGGGGTGGCCGAGGCGGTGCGAAGTCCTCGTGCAGCACGACCTCCGGCGCCGGCGGGTCTGGAAGGCCTCGGGTTGGCGGAGGGAGCGGGATTCGAACCCGCGGTGGGCTGTTAACCCACACACGCTTTCCAGGCGTGCGACTTAAACCACTCATCCATCCCTCCGCGGGACGGCCGCCATTCTATCGGCCACACCCCGCGCGCGCGGCCTGATGCCGCGCTGCAGGCCGCTCAGCGCCGCAGCCGCGCCGCGCGGCCGATCTCGCGCGCCATGTAGCCGGCGAAGGCCGGCAGTACGCCCAGCCCCAGGTCCGCCGCCTCGCCGTCCCCCAGATGCTCGATCTGCCGGTAGTACCAGCCCTGGGCTCCGAGCACGTTGACCATCTTCGCCGCCAGCCAGGGGCTGGCCGGCGACAGCCGGCCGCGCGCGGCCAGGTGCAGCCGCGCCTCGTGGCTCGGCAGGGTGTCGATCTCGCGCGCGAGCAGCCGCCGCGGCGCATCGGGGTCGGTGCACAGCGGGCGCGCCAGGCCGATCAGGTCGGTATCGCCGCCGGCGAGTGCGGCCTCCATCCCGGCGCGCGTGCGAAAGCCCCCGGTGACCATCATCGGCATGCGCGCGACGCGCCGGATCGCCTCGGCGTAGTGCAGGAAGTAGGCCTCGCGCACGCGCGTGCTCGGCCGCACCTCGACCGCGTCCTCGGCGCGCCCGGCGGCGCCGAGCAGGCGCGGCTGCTCGTAGGTGCCGCCCGAGATCTCCAGCAGGTCGATGCCGGCGTCGCCGAGCCATTCGACGACGCGCAGGCACTCGTCGTGGCTGAAGCCGCCCTGGCGGAAGTCGTCCGAGTTGAGCTTGACGCCGACGGCGAAGTCGGGGCCGACCGCGGCGCGCACCGCGCGCACCGTCTCCAGCAGCAGCCGCGCGCGGTGTTCGAGCGCGCCGCCCCAGGCGTCGGTGCGACGGTTCGTCAGGGGCGACAGGAAGCTGCTGATCAGGTAGCCGTGCGCGGCGTGGATCTGCACGCCGCTGAACCCGCAATCGCGCGCGATCGCCGCCGCGTCGGCGAAGCGGCCGATCAGGGCGACGATCTCGTCGTCGCGCAGCGCACGCGGCGTGGCGTAGTTGCCCATCAGCTGCAGCGGCACCGCCGACGGCGCGAGCGGCTCGCGGCAGACGTAGCGCGGGCTCTGCCGGCCGGCATGCGAGATCTGCATCCAAAGGTGGTTGCCGGCCACGGTGCCGGCACGCGCCCAATCGGCCAGCCGCGCGCGCGCCGTGGCGTCGACGCTGGGGAGCCAGCGGCTGTCGAGCACGACGTTGCCGGGCCGCTCGAGCACGAAGCGGTCGATCTGCACGTTGCCGGTGACGAGCAGCCCGGCGCCCCCTTCGCTCCAGCGCCGGTACAGGCGCGCCAGGCGGTCGGTGGCGCGCAGGCCGGCGTCGGCCAGGCCTTCGGTCATCGCCGCCTTGGCGAGCCGGTTGGGGAGCACGGCGCCGCAGGGCAGCGCCAGCGGCGCGGCGAGCGGGTCGTCACGCATCCCGGTCGGCGGGCATGCGGTGGCCACGGCACCCGCGCGGGCTTGGCTCGGGGTGCGAAGTGGGCCGCCGCGCGCGACCCCGGGGCCGGCCTGCAACCGCCTTCACGCGCGAGCGCCGGTGCCCGCGCCGCCACCCTTCATCAGCGCCATCGCGGTGCCGATCAGCCCGGCGACCTCGGTCATGTTGCCCGGCACGATCATCGTGTTGTTCGTCTGCGCCAGCTGGCCGTAGGCCTCGACCGCGCGTTCGGCGACCTTGAGCTGCACCGCCTGCTCGCCGCCGGGGGCGCGGATCGCGTCGGCGACCTGGCGGATCGCCTGCGCCGTGGCCTCGGCGACGGCGACGATGGCGGCGGCCTCGCCTTGCGCCTTGTTGATCTCGGCCTGCTTCTCGCCCTCGGAGCGCGCGATGAAGGCCTCGCGCTCGCCGGTGGCGATATTGATCTGCTCCTGGCGCCGGCCCTCGGAGGCGGCGATCAGCGCGCGCTTCTCGCGCTCGGCGGTGATCTGCGCCTGCATCGCGCGCAGGATCTCGCTTGGCGGCGTCAGGTCCTTGATCTCGTATCGCAGCACCTTCACGCCCCAGTTCAGCGCCGCCTCGTCGAGCGCGTTGACGACGTTGGCGTTGATCAGCTCGCGTTCCTCGAAGGTCTTGTCCAGCTCCATGCGGCCGATGACGCTGCGCAGCGTGGTCTGCGCCAGCTGCGTGATGGCGACGATGTAGTCGCTGCTGCCGTAGCTGGCGCGCATCGGGTCGGTGACCTGGAAGTACAGGATGCCGTCGACCTGCAGCTGGGTGTTGTCCTTGGTGATGCAGACCTGGCTGGGCACGTCCAGCGGCACCTCCTTGAGCGAGTGCTTGTAGGCGACGCGCTCGATGAAGGGGATCAGGAACTTCAGCCCCGGCGTCAGCGTGCGGTCGTACTTGCCCAGCCGCTCGACGACCCAGGCCTCCTGCTGGGGGACGATCTTGAAGGTGCGGACGACGAAGATGACCGCGATGACGAGCAGGACGAGGGCGATTTCCATGGCGTGGGATCCGTGGGGGAGGGGGCGTGGGCAGCCGGGCGGGACGGTGCGGCGGGCAGGGCGACGGGGCGGGCCCGGGCGTCAGGGCGCGGGGGCGAGGTGCAGCTCGTTGCCCTCGATCGCGACGATGCGGTGCAGCCCGGGTGCCGGCTGGCCGGCGCCGGCGTAGCGCGCCGACCACTCGGCGCCGCGGTGCTGCACGCGCGCGGTGCCGCGGTCGCTCCAGGCCGCGACCTGCACGGTGGCGCCGATATCGAGCAGCACGTCGCGGTTGGACTGCGCCGGCGCCGAGCGCGGAGCGCGCGCACGCCGCCAGTGCCAGACTGCGGTAGCGCCACCGCCGACGATCGCGGCGGCGACGATCTCGGCGCTGGCCGAGAGCCCCGCATGCGCCGCCAGCGCGCCGGCGACGGCGCCGATGGCCAGCATCAGCAGGTAGAAGGTGCCGGTGGCCAGCTCGACCGCCACCAGCACGCCGGCGAGGATCCACCAGAGGGTCGCGGCGCTGAAGTCCATGCGGTCTTTCGGGCGGTCGGGTTTCGGGGCGTCGCGCGGCAGTGTAGCGAGCGCGCGGCCGGCGCTGGCCGTCGTGGTGCCGCCCGTGCGCCGTGCAGGCGGTCTCGGACACCGCCACGCGGCTGGGCTGCGGTACCGTCGCACGGTCCCTCTACACTGCGCCGTTTTGCGCGGCCCGCCGCGGCCGGCGGCCGCCCCGCCGCCGGGCCGCCATGCCGCCCGATCGACACCTCCCGAGGCCAGCCATGCAGCGCTTCCACTTCCCGATCGTCATCATCGACGAGGACTTCCGCAGCGAGAACGCCTCCGGCCTGGGCATCCGGGCGCTGGCGCAGGCGATCGAGGCCGAGGGCTTCGAGGTCACCGGCACCACGAGCTACGGCGACCTGAGCCAGTTCGCGCAGCAGCAAAGCCGCGCCAGCGCCTTCATCCTGTCGATCGACGACGAGGAGATCGGCCCCGAGGGCGCGGACTCGCCGGCGATCGTCGAGCTGCGCCGCTTCATCCAGGAGATCCGGCGCAAGAACGCCGAGATCCCGATCTACCTGTACGGCGAGACGCGCACCTCCGAGCACATCCCGAACGACGTGCTGCGCGAGCTGCACGGCTTCATCCACATGTTCGAGGACACGCCGGAGTTCGTCGCCCGCCACATCATCCGCGAGGCCAAGAGCTACCTCGACGGGCTGGCGCCGCCGTTCTTCCGCGCGCTGATGGACTACGCGAAGGACGGTTCGTACAGCTGGCACTGCCCGGGGCACTCGGGCGGGGTGGCGTTCCTGAAGAGCCCGGTGGGGCAGATGTTCCACCAGTTCTTCGGCGAGAACATGCTGCGCGCCGACGTCTGCAACGCGGTCGAGGAGCTCGGCCAGCTGCTCGACCACACCGGCCCGGTGGCACAGAGCGAGCGCAACGCGGCGCGCATCTTCAACGCCGACCACTGCTTCTTCGTCACCAACGGCACCAGCACCAGCAACAAGATGGTCTGGCACCACACGGTGGCGCCGGGCGACGTGGTCGTCGTCGACCGCAACTGCCACAAGAGCATCCTGCACTCGATCGTGATGACCGGCGCGGTGCCGGTCTTCCTGACGCCGACGCGCAACCACTACGGGATCATCGGCCCGATCCCGGAGCGCGAGTTCTCGCGCGAGGCGATCGAGCGCAAGATCGCCGCCAACCCGCTGCTGGCCGGCGTCGACCCGAAGAAGGTCAGGCCGCGCATCCTGACGCTGACGCAGAGCACCTACGACGGCGTGCTCTACAACACCGAGACGATCAAGCACAAGCTCGACGGCTACGTCGGCACGCTGCACTTCGACGAGGCCTGGCTGCCGCACGCGGCCTTCCACCCCTTCTACGGCAGCTTCCACGCGATGGGCAAGAAGCGCGCGCGGCCGAAGGAGGCGATGGTCTACGCGACGCAAAGCACGCACAAGCTGCTCGCCGGGCTCAGCCAGGCCTCGCAGGTGCTGGTGCAGGACTCGCAGACGGTGCGGCTGGACCGCCACCTCTTCAACGAGGCCTACCTGATGCACACCAGCACGTCGCCGCAATACGCGATCATCGCCTCGTGCGACGTCGCCGCGGCGATGATGGAGCCGCCCGGCGGCACCGCGCTGGTCGAGGAGAGCCTGAAGGAGGCGCTGGACTTCCGGCGCGCGATGCGCAAGGTCGCGAAGGACTTCGCCGGCGACTGGTGGTTCGAGCTCTGGGGGCCGGACAAGCTGGCCGCCGAGGGCATCGGCACGCAGGCCGACTGGGTCCTCGGCGCGCGTGCGAAGTGGCACGGGTTCGGCACGCTGGCCACCGGGTTCAACATGCTGGACCCGATCAAGTGCACGATCATCACGCCGGGGCTGGACGTCAGCGGGCGCTTCGCCAAGACCGGCATCCCGGCGTCGATCCTGACCAAGTTTCTCGCCGAGCACGGCGTGGTGGTCGAGAAGACGGGGCTGTATTCGCTCTTCATCATGTTCACGATCGGCATCACCAAGGGCCGCTGGAACACGATGCTGACCGCGCTGCAGCAGTTCAAGGACGACTACGACCGCAACCAGCCGATGTGGCGCATCCTGCCCGAGTTCTGCGCCGAGCACCCGGCCTACGAGCGCATGGGCCTGCGCGACCTGTGCCAGGCGATCCACCAGGCCTACGCCAAGGACGACATCGCGCGCCTGACGACCGAGATGTACCTGTCGGACCTGCAGCCGGCGATGAAGCCCAGCGACGCGTATGCGCGCATCGCGCACCGAGAGACCGACCGCGTGCCGATCGATGCGCTGGAGGGGCGGATCACGACCTCGCTGCTGACGCCCTACCCGCCGGGCATCCCGCTGCTGGTGCCGGGCGAGCGCTTCAACCGCCGCATCGTGCGCTACCTGCAGTTCGCGCGCGGGTTCAACGCCGCCTTTCCCGGCTTCTCGACCGACGTCCACGGGCTGGTCGAGGAGGAGGGCGCCGGCGGCGCGCGCGAATATTTCGTCGACTGTGTGAAGGACTGAGGATGGAGACGATCGACATGCAGGCGCTGGCCGCGATCGCGCGCCGCGCCGGCGACGAGATCATGGCGGTCTACGCGACCGACTTCGACGTGCGCGGCAAGGCCGACGCGTCGCCGGTGACCGAAGCCGACGAGCGCGCCGAGGCGCTGATCGTGCCGGCGCTGCAGGCCCTCGCGCCCGACGTGCCGGTCGTCGCCGAGGAAGCGGTCGCGGCCGGGCGCGTGCCCGAGGTCGGACGGCGCTTCTGGCTCGTCGACCCGCTCGACGGCACCAAGGAGTTCATCAGCCGCAACGGCGAGTTCACGGTCAATATCGCGCTCGTCGAGGACGGTGCGCCGCGGCTGGGCGTCGTGCTGGCGCCCGCACTCGGGCGGCTGTTCGCCGGCGTCGTCGGCCAGGGCGCCTGGGTCGAGGAGGGCGGCCGGCGCCGCGCGATCGCGGTGCGCCGGCCACCGGCCGAGGGGCTGACGGTGGTCGCCAGCCGGTCGCACGGCGACGCGGCGGCGCTGGAGGCCTTTCTCGCCGGGCGGCGAGTCGCGCGCCAGGTCAGCGCCGGGTCGTCGCTCAAGCTGTGCCTGGTCGCCGCCGGCGAGGCCGACTGCTACCCGCGGCTGGGGCGGACGATGGAGTGGGACATTGCCGCCGGGCATGCGGTGCTGGCGGCCGCGGGTGGCTCAGTGCATGATCTCGAGGACCTGCCGCTGCGCTACGGGAAACCCGGGTTCGAGAACCCGCACTTCGTGGCCCGTGGGGAGCTCGGGTGAGTGCGCATTGTTACCGCGGCTGCACCGGTGGCGGCCCGCTGGGGCCTGGTTTCGGGTCGGGCACTGAGTAGCATCGGCACTTGTCGAAGCCACTGAAGCGTTAAGCAATTTTCATGCCATTGCGACCGAACGTGCACTGTCTCGTGTCCGCAACGCTGGCGCTGCTTCTGGCGTCAGGCTGTGGCGGCGGTAGCGGCCGCTATGCGGGGACCGACCTGCGCGTCACCGGGACGGGACCGACGGTGGCTGTGGCCGGTGGCTCCGAGGTCGTCTTCGAGATGATCGTCACGAACGCCGGGGACGTCGAGGCCACGGAGCTGAGCATCACGAACGAGATTGCGGGGGCGATGACGCTCGTGGCGATCAGCTGCAGCGCCGAGTCGGGTGCTGTATGCCCTGACCCGACTGCGGAGTCGATGCAATTGGCCTCGTTGCGCGCAGGCGGCGTGCTGAGGTTTTCGGTCTCGGCGAGTGTCGACGAGGGCGCGCGGGGGACCTTGTCCAACCGCATGTCGGTGGAGTCGTCGACGACGGAGACCGACGCGACGAACAACAGTGCGCGCGTGACGGCCGCCACGCAGTTGAGCAACCTGGTCGTCAGCGGCAGCGGCCCGGCAGGCAACGTGACCGGTGGTGCGAACGTCGACTTCCAGATGCAGGTACGCAACGAGGGCCCTGACCCGGCCACGGGCGTACGAATCGTCAACGACGTCGGCTCCGGCGTGATTCTCGCGGGCATCACTTGCGTTGCAAGCGCCGGTGCCATCTGCCCCGCGGAGCCGTCGGCCCTGATGGACATTGGCGACATGCCCGTCGGCAGTGTGCTCGATTTTTCCGTCTCTGGATCCGTTGCCGCCAATCTCAACGGCATCGTGACCAACACGATGCAGGCCACCGCCGACGCCGACGGCGACCGCGCGGACAACAGCTTCACGGCCCAGGCCTCGGTCGTGACGCCGCTGGCCGGCGTGTTCGTTACCGGTGTCGGGCCGACCGATACCCTGGCGGGTGGTGCTACCGCGACTTTTTCGATGTCGGTGGGCAATGCCGGACCCGATGCGGGCGTCGACCTGACGATCCTCGATGACGTCGGCGCCGGCCTGCTGCTGACAGCGGTTCGCTGCACTGCCGACGCTGGGGCGAACTGCCCGGAAGAGCTCGGGCCGCTGATGAACGTGCCGATGCTGCCAGTGGGCGGCACGCTTCGGTTCGAGGTCGACGCGGTGGTCGCCGCGGGTGCCACGGGCCTGTTGACGAATACGATGAGTGCCCGCGCAGCCAATGACCCCACGGCCAGCGACAACAGCGCGACCGCGGTCGTGACGGCACGGACTCCGCGCGCTACGCTGTCGCTGAGCGGCAGCGGCCCGGCCGACATCGTTAGCGGCGGCACTCAGACGCGCTTCGAGATGACCGTGCTCAACACCGGACCGGACCCGGCCACTGGGGTCGAGGTCCGCCAGAACGTGGGCAGCAACATCAGCTTCATGGGGGCGACCTGCTCGGCGGATGGCGGCGCGGTGTGTCCAGCCAGCGTCGGCGTCATCAGCGAGGTCGACAGCCTCCCGGTAGGGGGCAGCTTGAGCTTTCTGGTCGATGCATTCATTGCCATCGGTACCAACGGCTCGATCAGCAACACGATGCAAGTGGTCGGCGAGAACCTGGCCGGCGGGGCAGGCAACAGCGTCGTCGCTGTCGGCACGGCGTTCTCCGCGCGGAGCAGTCTCGAACTGGCGGGAACGGCGCCCGCAATGCCCGTGCCTTCAGGCGGGGCCGCGCTGTTCAACGTCTCCTTGAGCAACAGCGGCCCGGATCCTGCAGCCGACGTGAGGGTGCTGCAGAACGCCAGCGGCAACCTGACCGTGACAGGGGTGCGGTGCATCTCCGCCGCAGGTGGCGCGGCATGCCCGGCGACGGTGGGCATCGTCACGGATGTGGCCAGCCTGCCGGTAGGCGGCACGCTGGGTTTCGAGATCGCGACGAACGTGGCTCCGGCGACTCAGGGGGCTATCGTGATGACGACGACGGCCAGCGTGGTCGCGGGCGGCATGCGCACCGAGACCGTGGCCGTTACCGTGGGCAACGCCTACGCGTTCGATGTGTCGGTCGGTGCCAGTGGTCCGGAAGGCCCGCTGGCCGGTGGCCAAGGGGGTGAGTTCCTGATGGAAGTCCGAAATGCCGGCCCTGCAGACGCACTGGAACTCGTGCTGGTCAACACCCTGAGCGCCGGGCTTCAGGCTAGCGGCCCGATCGTCTGCCAGCAGGCGCTCGGCGGGGCAATCTGCCCCGCGATCGCCGGGACCGAGTTCACCGTGCCGCTGCTTCCGGTGGGCGGCTCGCTGCGCTTCAGCGTACCGTTTACCGTCGTCGCGGGCACTAGCGGTCTGGTCGGCAATACGTTGACAGCCACCGGCGCCGGTGAGTTGCGTCCGGCCGACAACAGCGCCACCGCCAGCTTCAGGGCATCGCCATGAGCGTGGATCCAGTCACATCGCATGCCGGGGCAGTGATGCTGGTGAGCCTCGACGCGAGCGGGCCGGGAGCCGATGTGGACTCGGTTGCCGTTGCCAGTCGTATCGCCCGGTGCAACGCGTGGCGGAGCAGGCCATGGAACTGAACCACATCGTCTTCATCGTGATGGACAGCTGCCGCCACGACAGCTTCGTCGCCGCGTTCACGCCGAACATCGACCGCCTGGGTCCGGCCGAGAGACGCTACTCCTACGCATCGTGGACCGTGCCTTCTCACCACGCATTCGTGATGGGGCTGATGCCGCACTCGAGCCCGCGAGACCTATTCGCCTCCGAGGTCTACAAGGACGAGTATTTGCAGTGGCGAGCGCGCACCGGCTGCGACTCGATCGAATTCAAGGCCTTCCTGCCCGACCTGTCGCTGCCCAAGGTGCTGCGCCAGCTGGGCTACCGTACGGTGGCCAGGGTCTCGATGCCGGTGTTGAACCGGAACACGCTGATCAGCCGCGACTTCGACGACTATCAGCTGATGAGGTCGCACAACGCCTTCGCGACGATGGTCGACGAGATGGAGTTTCCGGACGAACCGCACTACTACTTCCTGAATCTGGGCGAGACGCATTACCCGTATATGCTCGACGGCTCCAAGCTGCCCCGCATCTCGGGTGTCCACGGGGCGCTAAAGGCGATGGACGACGCCGAGGTCGCCACGCGGGCGCAGCAGGGATTCGACCCCGCGCAGATGGAGATGCTGCGCCAGCAGCAGGTGCGCTGCGTCGAGTATGTCGATACCCAGATCGGCCGCCTCATGGCGATGACGCCGCCGAACACGCACTTCATCGTGACCGCCGACCACGGCGAGCTCTTCGGCGAGGAAGGCTACTTCGGCCACGGGCCGATCATGCACGAGAAGTGTTTCGAGGTGCCCTTCGTCGAGGGAAGGCTCTGACCAATGGCGCCGCCGCTGTTCCTGCTTGCGCCGCCGAGGTCCTACACTTCGCTGGTCAACGCCATGCTGGGCCAGCACCCGCAGATGTACGGTCTGCCGGAGTTGTGCCTGTTCAACGTCGACACGCTGGTCGAGCTGTGGCAGGGGAGCACCGGCGAGATCGCGGAGAACGTGGCGATGGTTCGCCATGGCCTGATGCGCGCGGTGGCCGAGGTCTGGGGTGGTGAGCAACGCACCAACACGGTCAACATGGCCTTCGCCTGGGCATCCGCGCGCGAGCATCTGTCCACCGCCGAGGTCTACCAGGAGATCGTCGACCGTATCCACCCGCTGGTCGCGGTCGAGAAGAGTCCGTCCTACACGATGTCGGTGCGGCGCATGCAGGCGATGCACCGCGCATTTCCCGATGCGCGCTTCCTGCACCTGGTGCGCCATCCGGTGGCGCAGTGCAAGTCGCTGATGGCGATCAACGACGGTGCCTTCTGCCTCAAGATCGAGGCCTTCGAGCTCGGCGACGACTACGCGATGATCGAGCCGCAGATCGCCTGGCACGATATCAACGCCAACATCCTGGACTTTCTGCGCGAGGTGCCGCCCGAGCGTCAGCTGCGCATGCGGGGCGAGGACATCATGGCCGCGCCGCAGGCGAAGCTGGCGGAGATCGCGCGCTGGGCCGGCTTGCGAGACGATCCGCAGGCGATCGACGAGATGATGCACCCGGAGCGCTCGCCCTACGCGTGCTTCGGACCCGTCAATGCACTGTTCGGCAACGACCCGAACTTCCTCGCCGGGCCGACCTTTCGCCCGCATACGCCCAAGGTCCCGCCGCTGGCGCAGCCGGTACCGTGGCGCACCGACGGCCGGGGGCTGTATCCGGAGGTCATCGCGCTGGCGCAGGAGTTCGGCTATGACTGAGGCGCCCGAACGCAAGCGGCTGTCGCCCGCAGCCACGAACCCCGAGACGGGTCGACCCGACGCGGCGACGCTCAACGAGCGACAGCAGGCGCTGCGGCGCGCGATGATCGATGCTTTCAAGGCGAAGAAGGCACGTCGCTGGATCGAGCGCAACGTCAACCACATCAACATCAATCGCGATCTCGCCGAGGGCATCAAGTTCCTCTTCGACGAGCACGGGCGGCCGCCGGAGAACATGCCGCTGGAGGATGTCGTCGAGGAGCGGCGCAGGATCGAGTACCAGATCCGCTGGTTCGAGGCCATCCTGCTCGAGCTGAACAACCGGCTCGGGCGCGTGCGCGAGATCGAAGACTACGCGCTCGAGATGCTGGCAAGCTCGGAGCAGGTCGGATGAACCGGTTCGGATGGCGATCGGGCGTCGCGCTCGCTGCACTGCTGGTCGCGGCTTGCAGCACGGGCCCCGACTACCGTCGCCCCGAGGTACCACTTCCCGCCCGCTGGCAGGCCCCGCAGACGGATACCGCGCCAGGTCTCGTCGACGGCGCGTGGTGGGCGGGCTTCGGCGACCCGATGCTCGAGCGTCTGGTGGACGAGGCGATCGAGTCGAACAAGAACCTTCGTCTTGCCGCGCAGCGCGTCCAGCAGTACGAGGCGAGGCTGCGAGGCAGCGAGGCTGCACGCTATCCCAGTGTGGGTTACGGAGCTGCCCCCTCGCGCGAACGGCGCAGCGAGGAGCGTCCCAACGGCTTACGCCCTGGCCGCGGCCCGACGCTGTCGAACTTCGAGCTCGGGGGCACCGTCAGCTGGGAACTCGACCTCTGGGGTCGTGTACGCCGGTCGAACGAGGCGGCATTGGCCGATCTGCTCGGTACGCAGGAGGCCCGTCGTGGCGTCATGCTGACCGTGGTTGCCGACGTGGTGAGTGGGTACCTGCAGTTGCTCGAGCTCGATCGCCGGCTCGTGCTCGCTCGCGACAAGCTGGCGCTTCGGCGTCAGGCGCTTGCGCTGGTCGACGAGCGGCGCAAGGGCGGATCGTCGACGCGGCTGGAGGTCGAGCGCCTGCGGGCACTGGCCGAGGAACAGGCGGCGGAACTGCCTGCCATCGAGCGCGAGATCGCGAGCGCCGAGCTTGCCTTGTGCGCGTTGCTCGGCCGTGCTCCTGGGCCCATCGAGCGCGGTGCGCTCGACGTGCTGACGCTACCCGGAATGCCCGACGGCGTTCCCGCGGATGTGTTGACACGTCGTCCCGACATCGCCGCGGCCGAGCAGGCCCTGGTGTCGGCGAACGCGCGTATCGGCGTTGCGCGGAGTGCCTACTTCCCGTCGCTGTCGCTGAGCGCGGCGATCGGGCTTGCCTCCGACGACCTTCGCTGGTTGTTTGCCGAGACGGCACGCACGGGGAGTCTTGCCGCGGCGCTGGCGGGGACGCTGTTCGACGGTGGCCGAACCGAGGCCGAGGTTCGCGAGGCACAGGCGTTGCGTGCGCAGGCCGAGACGACTTTTCTCGAGGTTGTGCAGACCGCATTGCTGGAGGTCGAGGATGCGCTGTCCGCGCGCGTGCGCGCCGACCAGAGGTCGGTGGCCATCGACCGCCGCGTGAAGGCGCTGGAGCAGCTGCAGGCGTTGACCGACGCGCGCGTAACCGGCGGACAGTCCGGTCGACTCGATCTTTACGCGGCAGAGCTCGACCTCGCCGATGCTCGGGCGCAACAGGCCGAGGGACGGCGCGACCGCATGTTGGCGCTGGTTGCCATCTACAAGGCGATGGGCGGAGGCTGGATGTCGGAACAGGAAAGTCATCGCGGCGTCGGGCCGGCCACAGGGCAGGCGCACGTGGTTGCGACCCCGGCCGCCGAGAGTGTGAGATAGGGCCGCCAGATGAGCGAAGCGACCAAGAAGATCGTCCTGCCAGGCTATCTGGTCAGACGCCTGGAGGCCTTCCGGATCGTCAGGGGCGAGGAGACGAGCTATCTGCTGCGCGACAAGGTCAAGGGCAAGACCTACGACTTCGACGCTTGGCAGTTCTTCCTGCTCGAGAGCCTGCCGGGTCTGGACCGGTTCGATCGGATCCAGGCCGCCTTCCGCGACCGCTTCGACCGTGAGCTGACCCGAGGCGAGTTCGACGAGTTCCTCGCCTCGGTCGTCGACCGCAAGCTCTTCGTCGACGAGGCCGGCGAGCATCCGCTGATCAGCCGCTTCATGCGGCCGGCCTATGCGGTCCAGGATGGCAAGGCGGTCCCGAAGCCGGCAATCCAGGCCGCGATCCAGGCCGCCGATCCGGCAGCAGTGCCGGGTGCTGCCGCGGGATCGCCCGCACAGGCGGTGGACGCCGAGCTGCCGCCAGGTGTGCAGGATGCGCTAGGCCTGGACCTGCGGACCACGCGCCGCATGTTCGGGCTGTTCGATCCGCGCCCGATGCTGCGGCTGCTGCTGCCGTTGGTGCGCCCGCTTCAGCACGCCGTCTATGCGGTGCCTGTGCTGCTGCTGGCGGCGCTCGGGTTGCTGTGGAACCACTTCGGCCTCGTGCAGGAGGACCTGCAGCGGCTGCATCTGGACACGACGCTTGTCCAGTACCTCGTGTTCGTCTTTCTGACGGTGCGCCTGTGCACGACACTGGCCAGCGGCCTCATCGCGCAGCACTACCAGCTCGCGGTCGAAAAGGTCGGCCTGTCTCTGGCATTCGGATTCATACCACGCTGGACGCTGAAGATCGATGGCGCCGAACGACTGACGCGCGCGCAGACCATGTGGCTGCACGGGGGTAACCTGCTGGTGCGATTGACACTGTTCGCGCTCGGTGTGCTGGTGTGGTTCAACGCCCGTGACAGCCAATACAGCCTGTCGCAATTCGGCATGCTGCTCGCACTCGGTGCGCTCGCGGGGCTGGTGCTGGAGTCGGGCAACCCGCTCGTCAAGTCGCACGCCTACTACCTGCTGTCGGCGTTCCTTAACGAGGCCCACCTGCGCGGCAAGGCCTACGCAGCGCTGATGAACCTGTTCAAGGGCGGCATCTACCGGGCCTCCGACAGCAAGCTGCTGGCGATCTACGCGCTGCTGACGTCGACCTACATCGTGGTGGTGATCCTGCTGCTGGCGCGTATGGTGGCCCGATTCGTCTTCGGCGAGTTGGAGATCGGCGGCTCGGCGGTACTCATTGTCGGCGGGCTGGTCGGCTACGCGCTGTGGCGCAACTACCTTTCGTTGCGCAAGTTCGCCGACACCTACGCGCGCCAGCAGCAGTTCGACCGCTGGCGCAGCAGGATGGCGCCGCTGGAACCAGGAGCCGGCGAGGTCGAGCGCAAGCAGCGCTCGTACTGGTCCACGGCGGTACTGGTGGCGCTGCTGGTGGTGCTGTTCCTGCCGTACCGTTACGAGCCCGGCGGCAACGTGATGATCCACCCGGCGCGCCGGCAGGTGATCACGATCGACGAGGCTGGACTGGTCAGCGAAGTGCTCTTCCGCGGAGGTGAGCAAGTCGAGGCGGGGACCGTAATCGGTCGCGTCGTCAACGACGACTTCACGGCCCAGATCGCGGTGCTGGGAGCGCGAATCGAAGAGCAGACAGCGGTGGTGAGGAACCTCAAGTCGCTGCCGAAGGCCGAGGAGGTGCGGCTCGCCGAGCAACGGGTCGCGCTGGAGCGCACGCGCGAGAAGTTCAGTGCAGAGCGGCTGGCGCGGTTGACGCCGCTGCTCGAAATCGAGGCGATCTCGCGCGAGGAGTACGAGGCGGCGCTCAAGGAGAGCATGGCCGACCGCGAGCAGGTGCTGCAGCGCGAGGCGGAGCTGGCTCTTGTCAAGGCGCCGGTGACGCCGTCGGAGATCGCGGCGGCCGAGGCCAGGCTCGCCAGCCTGATCGAGGAGCGCGCGGCCTACGAGGGCCGGATCCGGCGCGCCGAGCTTCGCATGCCGTTCGACGGCAAGCTGCTGACGCTGAACCTGCAGAACAAGGTCGGCAGCTTCCTGCAGAAGGGCGACGTGTTCGCGAACGTCGAGGACAGCGGCAGCGTGACGGCCGAGATCGAGATCCAGGAAGGCGACATCGCCTATGTGCAGGTCGGCGACGAGGTGCGCGTCCGCCCGGTCTCGTTTGCGACCGACCGCGAGTTCAGCGGCAAGGTCGCGCTGATCGACCACAACGTCACGCCCAAGTCCACCGGCAACGTGATCAAGGTCCAGGCGACGATCGACAATGACGAAGGGTTGTTGCGTACCGGGATGGCCGGTCGGGCCAAGGTGCTGGGCTCGTCGATGCCGGTCTGGCAGGCGTTCTCCCGTGCCATCGTGCGTTTCGTGAAGGTCCAGGTCTGGTCGTGGATCCCCTGACTGGCCATAGCCGGGGAGTACGTATGTCCGCCGACGTCGACACCACCTACGCCCGCTTCGCTGCCGACCAAGCATACCGGGAGGCGAACGACGCGTTCGTCCGACGGCTGCCGATCGAATCGTGCGTGCGTATTCTCGACCTGTGCTGCGGTACCGGTGCCGTCGGCCAGATCATGATGGCGCGTGCGACGCAGGCCAGCTACGTCGGTATCGACCTCGACCCGATCCAGATCGACTTGGCCGAGCGTAACTTCGCTGGCCTGGGTTACGCGGTGCACCGCATCGCGACACCGGAGGTCGCCTTGCCGCTGCCGCCTGGACGCAGGGTCGGGCTGATCGTCGGGTCGGCCACCGATCTGGGATTCCCACCGGCTAGTTTCGATGCCGTCAATATCTCCAACGCGATCCACCTGATCGCCGACAAGGCGGGGTTGCTGGCCGCGGTCGCGCGCGTGCTCCAGCCCGGCGGCATCTACAGCTTCAGCTCGGGGTTCTATGCCGGATGCTGGCCGCCGGTGACCCAGCGCGTCTATTACGAGTGGCTGAAGGAGGCCACGGCGTGGATCGCGCGCGAGAGCGCCGAGCGCGTCGCGCGCGGCGAGCCGCCGATCCGACGCCAGCGCGGCAGGTCGCAGATGTCGCCGGTCGCATACGGCAACCGCTGGCTCGACCCCGGCGAGTGGCGCGCACTGCTCGCCGAGCACGGCTTCGAGGTTCGAGAGCTGGCCGAGCGTCCGGTGGTCTTCGACCGCGACTCGCTGGCCAAGGTCGGCTCGTACTCCGGGTTGGCCGAAGCGCAACTGGCCGGTTACCCGACCGAGATCGCCGCGCAGGCGCTGGATGCGACTGCCGGACTGGCACTGCGATCGGCTGGCGTCGATGCCGTACAGCACAACTGGATCGAAGTCGTTGCCGCCAGGCGCTGACGCATGAACGTTCCCCCGGAGCCCCCGATGTCCGACACCCCCAATCCGCCGAACCGTGCACAGATCGAGGCCGATCTGTGCGCCATCCTGACCGACATGACCGCCGACTGGGACCTCGAGCACGACCAGCCGATCAGCGGCCAGACGCGGCTGATGGCCGATCTGGCGTTCGAGTCGATCGACGTCGTTCAGCTCGTGGTCGCCATCGAAGGCCACTTCAAGAAGCGCCAGATGCACTTCGAGAACCTGCTGATGGTCGACGGACGCTACGTGCAGGAACTCCAGGTCTGGCAGATCGCCGAATTTCTCGAGGGCGCTCTGGCCAGCTAGGGCCGCGGCTTCGATGGCGCTGGCCAGCCTGCGCGACCGCGTCGCCATCGTCACCGGGGCCAGCAGCGGACTGGGCCGCGCGGCCGCGATGGCGCTGGCCTCCGACGGCGCCCGGCTGGTGCTCGTCGGACGCGATCGCCGGCGCCTGGACGCGACGGCCGCGGCGGCGACCGCGGCCGGCGCCGTCGCCCCGCTGGCCATGTGCCTGGACGTGCGCGTCGAGGACGACATGCGCCGGATGGCCGAGGCGACGCTCGCGCGCCACGGTACGATCGACATCCTCGTGCACTCGGCCGGCGTGCTGCGCGCCGCCGGGGCCGGCTTGAACACCGTTGCCGCGATGACGTCGCGCGAGTGGGACGAGGTGCTCGATGTCAACCTGCGCGGCACCTTTCTCGCCAACCGCGCCGTGCTGCCGGCAATGCGCGCCGCCGGGCGCGGCGACATCCTGAACCTGGCGTCGCGCTCGGGCCGGACCGGGCTCGCCTACGATGCGCCGTACTGCGCGAGCAAGTTCGGCGTCGTCGGGCTCAGCGAGGCGCTGGCCGACGAGATGCGGCACGACGGCGTGCGCGTGCAGGTGCTGCTGCCGGGCCGCTTCGCGACCGAGGTGCTGACGCAGATCGGTCTGCCGCAGCCGGGCGACATCCCGCCGCCCGAACGCGTCGCCGAGGCGATCCGCTGGATGCTGCGGCTGCCAGCCGACTCCCGGATGCTTTCGCCGTTGATCGAGCCGCTGCAGTCCACCGGTGGCGGCAGCTGGCCGCCCGCCCCGCCCCCGCGTACCCGAAAGGAGACCTCCATGCCTTCCCCGTTCTGCAGCGCCGCCGAGGATTTGCGCGGCAAGGTCGTGTTGATCACCGGTGGCAGCGGCGGCATCGGCCTGGCCACCGCGCGCGCGGTCGCGGCGCTCGGTGCCGGCGTCGTGATCGCCGACCTCGACGAAGCTCGCGTGTCGACGCTGGCCGACGAGGTCGGCGCCGTGGGTGCCGCGGCCGGCTCGCCGGGGGCGCTGGGGCTGGCGGTCGACGTGCGCGAGGAAACCGACCACGCACGCATGGTGCAGGCCACGCTCGAGCGCTTCGGCCGCATCGATGCCCTGATCTGCTGCGCCGGCATCCTGCGCAAGCGCGGCACGCCGCCGAAGCTGATGGTCGATGTCGGCGTCGACGAGTGGGACGAGGTGATGGCGATCAACCTGCGCGGCACCTTCCTCGCCAACCGCGCCGTGCTGCCGGCGATGGTCGCCCAGCGCGCCGGCCTGATCGTCAACATTTCCTCGGTGCAGGGACTGCAGGGACGGGCCTACGACGGGCCGTATTGCGCGTCCAAGTTCGGCGTCATCGGCCTGTCGCAGGCGGTGGCCGACGAGGTCAAGTCCTATGGCGTCAAGGTCCAGGCCCTGATGCCGGCGGCGATCGCCACCCCGATGTGGGAGCAGAACCTGCCCGCGCCGATGCCGGGCGACGCCTTGCCACCCGAGCGCGTGGCCGACCTGATCGTCTTCATGCTGCTGCAGCCGCAGGATACCGTCATCGTCGGCCCGGTCATCGCGCCGCTCGGGGCGCGGCGGCGGCGTGCGGCGAAGTCCGATACCGAGTAGCGCGTCACGGTCTGACGGTTCCGGCCCCTTGTTTCGGGGGGCAGCCAGGGGCCAGCACGGTCGGCTAGCATGGCGACTGAACCTGAAGAGGAGTAGAACATGCCGGTTGTGATCCCGTCTCGAGATATCCTCATCGTCGCATTTCTCGCGGCGCTCGCCGCGCCGGCGCCGGCCGATGACTTCGTGCCTGACGATGTCCTGGTCTGTCCGGCAGCAGCCGACGTTGTCGATCCGGAGATCGAACCCGGTGGCTCGACCATGGTCTTCAACAACACATCCGGGGATTTGCTTGTCACGCGATTGCGCGCCGATGGAACGCTGGGACTGGGTGGCTGCAAGGGCCGGCTGATCGACACCGGAGTCATCACCAAGATGCCCGACGTACCGTTCGGGCAAGGCGCCGAATGGGGACGCAGCCAGACCGGTACCGAGATCGTCTACACCAAGCGCATGAGCGACGGTAGCAGTGCGATGTGGCGCGCGTGGCGCAATGGCGGTACTTGGCAGAGTGCGATGATGACAGCCGGCGAGTCGCGCGGTCTGCCGATGGCGTCGATCGACGCCGTCGATCCCCAGTACCGCGTCAAGTACCTGCGGCGGCTCGCATCGGGCCAGCATGTTCCGATGTGGCGGGAGAGCGAGTTGCCTGAGACCGAGACCGCCTGGCGGGCCGAGGGCAACGAGGCGTCGGCGGGCGTACCGCGCTGGGTGCCCGGCCTGCGCGCGCTGACGACGGCGTCGACCGATGCCGCCGGCTTTGCCCAGGCCGCGTTGTACTGGCTGGATACGCGACAGATCGAGGTCCTGACCACCGATCCGTCTAACAAGGATGAGATCTGGATGTGGCGCGCCCCCGAGTTCGGGAACGAGTATGTATTTGCCACCATTGTCGACACCTGCTGTATCAGGATCTACCGGCAGATCGGCGGCGTTTGGACGGCGGTGCACAACATCGATGCGCCTGTGTTTGCCGGAAAACCCGCGATCTTCTCTCCGGAACCTTGGGTCTTCGGTGGCCGCTCGTATCTGGCGATGCAGATAGGTTCGTCCAAGACATCCCGCTCCGAGATCTGGATTGCCAGTATCGATCCGGCGCAGCCGCTGTTCCGCAGGATCAGCGACTCGGCGGTCGATACTGTGCGCTACGAACCCGAGTGGTTCGATACAGAAGACGGTCCAGTCGTGTTCTTCTCGCAGTACACGGCAAGCGGCAAGTCGTCGCTGCGGCGCGCGGCGACTGGGATCCGCTAACACCCGGTGAATCGCTGGTGGCGCTCGGTCAACGCAAACACATGTAAGCCCAGACCGGATCGAACACCGGCCGACCGCTCGAATCCCTGGGCGTGGCCGCGTCGCGCACGGTCGAGCCATGTTCCGGCGATGGCATGTTGCCCACCCCGGGTGCTGCTGTCGTCAAGACGTGACTGTCGCCAAACGGAGGCACGTTCGAGTCCACGGAGACCGGCGATCCCCAGGCGGTCAGCCCCATGGCGGCCCAGATTTCCGACAACTGGTCGTAAGGCACGAGCGTATCGCGAACATTGCCGAAACCATATTGACGGCTGGCGGCGGTCAGGTTGACCCGTTGCGTCCATGAGGCCGGGGCCTGGTCGATGACGCTCCAGTCGGCCGGCGACGAGAAATAGCAGGCACCGGACATCGAATAAAGCTTGCTCATCACGCCGGCATGTCCACCGCCCTGCGAGTGGCCGCCGACGACGACCCGGGACCAGTCGACGATGCCGCCGGCGAGGTACTGGCCCCAGCCCTCGCCCGGGTGGTTCGCGTCGAGGTAGGCGACGGCCTTGGCGATCCGGGTGGTGATCGAGTCGGACGTGGCGACGGACAGCAACGGGCTGCTGTCCCCACCGGTGACGACCTCTCGGCGGACATCCCAGAAGCATCCGCTGGGTTGCAGGAAACAGATGGCGCCGATGGCCTCGTCGTTCGGGTAACTCAGGCCCAGAGCGTGGTAGCCGCGCGTGGCAGCGCTTCGAAGCACGAGCCGGTAGAGGTCGGGGACACCCTGCGTGCCCGGGAGGAAGACGAACAGGCGACCCGCGACCATCGCTGATGGATCTGGCGTGATCGCGACATGGGACGCAGTCGCCGTCGTGATCAGAGGGTCAGCGGCAGCCGGGGCAATGTCTCGTTCGACCGACGCCCCGACGGGGTCTTCGCCCGAACTGCTTCCGCCGCCACAGGCGCCCAGGATCAGGGCGGCGGCGGACGCCAGCAGGATACCCGGGACCCGACGATGGACCGATGGATTCATGGTTGATGCTCTCGTTTTCGGGTGTCCGATCGCCGGTCGATCATGTAGCGAGCGACGCCATGAGGACGGGCAACGAACCGATAAGGATTGCCGGGACGCCTTCGCGTCGGCGTGCCCGCATCTGTGCGACCAAGCGGTCGGGGATGCCGCCGGCGTGCTAGCGGCCGTTGAAGAAGTCCCAGCTCAGGTCCGTCGCCGACAGCGCGGTCGGACCGGGTTCGCCGGTCGTGATCTTGACCCCACCGGGCCAGGCGTGCCCGCCACGCTCGGTGACGCAAAGCATCACGCGTGCTCCCCCAGCGCAACCCGAATAGGAATCGCAATAGGCGCCAGGCTTCTCGACCACGCGCCGTGGCGTGCTCTGGCAGGCATCGCGGCGCACCCAGCGCGAGACAGTCTCCGGCACCGAGACATAGGGCACCTTGGTGCGCGAACCGCTACCGGCGCCGCCATCGAACAGGACATGGTCGTCGTCGCGCGAGTGCATGTGCAGCACGGACACCGGTCGACTCGGCTGGCAACGGGAAACCCCCTCGGTTCCCGACACCGCGGCAATGGCACGAAAGGTGTCGGCCATCTCGCAGGCCAGCCGGTAGGCAAACATCGCGCCGTTGGAAAAACCATTGGCGAAGATGCGGTTCGGATCGACGTTGTAGCGTGACTGCAGTTCGCGCATCATGGCGCGGACGAAGCCCACGTCGTCGATGCCTCGCTCGACGGCGGGCCCGCAGCAGGATCCGGCGTTCCAGGTCGCGAGTTTTCCACCCGGAAGACGGCTGTAGCCGTTGGGGAATACGGCCAGAAATCCGGCCGACTCGGACTTGGCAACCAATCCATGATAGCGGTCGTCGGCCTGCAGTTCCATCGTCGCGCCCCCGCCGTGAAAGGAAACGACGACGGGAAGCGGTCTCGAGCGGTCGTAGCTGCGTGGCACGTGCACGAGGTAAGCGCGCTCGATACCGTCGTGCCTGAGCGAAAAGCGATGCGTGCCTGGGCTCGCGATGTCACCGACCGGTGCCGTGCGCTCGGCCTCGCGGGCGCGAGCCCGGGCTTCGGCGCGCTCGACGATTCGCTCGCGCAGAGTCGGACGCTCGCCGTCGCGCGCGCAGGCCGGCACCAGCAGCGACGTGAGGACCGCTGCGCCGACGAGCAGCGTGCGGACCGCGGGACGTGCGACCCTGTAGGGCTCGGGCGTGCGACCGGGCCCGCTCTGCGGGTTGATTCCTGACATGAGGTCAGCGAGCTTACTCTGGATCAATGACGGGCGATTCTAGGTTGCTCAAACGATCGGGAAGGCGATCGGGATGACATCGAGCGCCGGGCCTCCTTCCCGCTCATCCTGCACGTGGCGTGCGACCGTGCCAGCAGCGCCATTCGTCCCCTCCCCCGCATTCGGGGGGTACGCTTGACCTGTCTCAAGGCGGCATGATTCATGCGTGCCGTTCCCCTTCGGATGCCGGCTGCCATCACCCGGCCTCGCCAAGGATCTCGAAGCTCGTGCGGCTTTCACGAAGCGTGACGCCGTGTCGTCACGCGGTCAAGGCCGGGAAGGGACAATGAATTCGCATGTCGCGCAGGGCGCGGCCGCAGTTGGCGGGCCGCGGCCGCCGCGGGCGCGGCGCGAAGCGAGGAGGGCGCCACGATGAGCCTGTTCAAGGTCTATGTCTTCACGCCGCCGGGTCTGCGCGACCCGACGCTGGCGATCGCGGCCTCGCGCGCCGGTGCGGTCGGCATCTACAACGCCGAGTTCGATACCGACAACGATGCCGCGATCGACGCCCTGGACCGCATGGCGCAGCTCGGTCGTGGGCCGTTCGGGCTGAAGCTCGATGCCGTCGACGACGCCCTGGGGGCGGCGATCGACGGCGCTTTGGAAGCCGGTCGAGGGCCGGACTGGCTGATCCTGGATGCGCCGTTGCTGGACTCGCAGCGCGCGGCGGTAGCGCGCTGGCGTGCCGCCGGCGTACGCGTGCTGGCCGAGGTCCGGACCGCGGCACCGCTGGCCGCAGGCGCCGAGGCCGCGATCGACGGCCTGGTCGTCAAGGGCAACGAGGCACCGGGCCTGGTCGGCGAGGACGCCAGCTTCATCCTGCTGCAGAAGTGGATGCAGCGCACCACGCTGCCGCTGGTGCTGCGTGGCGGGCTGACGCCGCAGGTGGCGGCGGCGATCCAGGCCCAGGGTGCGGTCGGCGGGGTGCTCGAGTCCCAGCTGCTGATGCTCGACGAGGTTCGCATCGCCGACGGCGTCCGCAAGTCCGTCGCGCGCCTGTCCGGCAGCGAGACCGTGGCGGTCGGCGACGGCGAGTCCGGGGAGTACCTGCGCATCCTCGTGCGTCCTGGCTTCGACGCCGCGCGTCGGCTCGTGAGCGAGGGCGAGGGCCTGCGCTGGGACGCGCTGCGCGAGCGGATCGCGGGCGGCACGGGTTGGGAAGACGCGGCGCGCGGGCTGCTGCCGATCGGGCAGGAGGTCGCCTTCGCCGAGGCCTGGCGTCGCCGCCACGGCAGCCTGCGCGGCATCTTGGCGGCGATCGACGACGCGGTGGCGGCCTTGCCGGCGCTCGTCCGCGGCCAGCCGGTGCTGCGCGAGGATGGGCCGCTGGCGCGCGCGCTGGGCACGCGCTATCCGATCGTGCAGGGGCCGATGACGAGGGTGTCGGACACGGCCGAGTTCGCGCTCGCGGTCGCCGAGGCCGGCGCCTTGCCGATGATCGCTTTCGCGCTGCTCGAGGGTCAGACGCTGCAGCGCCTGCTGGAGCGCACCGAGGCGCTGCTCGCCGAGCGGCCCTGGGGCATCGGGCTGCTCGGCTTCGCACCGCAGACTCTGCTGGACGAGCAGCTGCGGGTCGCCTCGCACTTTCGCCCCGCCTACGCGATCATCGCCGGGGGTCGGCCGGATCAGGCGGCGCAGCTCGAGCACTCTGGCGTGCGGACCTTCCTGCATGTGCCGTCGGCCAAGCTGATCCCGGGCTTCCTCGCCGAGGGCGCGCGCCGCTTCATCTTCGAAGGCCGCGAGTGCGGCGGCCATATCGGGCCGCTGTCGAGCTTCGTGCTGTGGAGCACGATGGTCGACGCGCTGGGTGACGAGATCGCCTCCGGCAAGGTCAAGGCCGACGAGCTCGAGCTGCTGTTCGCCGGTGGCGTGCACGATGCTGGCTCGTCGGCGATGCTGCAGGTGCTGGTCGCGCCGCTGGCCGCAGCCGGCGCGCGCGTCGGCGTGCTGATGGGCAGCGCCTACCTCTTCACGCGCGAGATCGTGGCCAGCGGTGCCATCGTCGAGCCGTTCCAGCGCGAGGTGATCGCCTGCGAGCACACGGTCAACCTCGAGTCCGGCCCCGGCCACGCGAGCCGCTGCGCCTACACGCCGTTCGCCGCCGAGTTCTTCCGCGAGCGGGCCCGGCTGAAGCGCGACGGCGTGCCCGCCGACGAGAGCCGGCGCGCGCTCGACGACCTCATCCTCGGCCGCCTGCGCATCGCCAGCAAGGGCTGCAAGCGCGACGGCCTGAACGCGCCGCTGCGCGCGCTGGACGAGGCGCAGCAGCGCGCCGAGGGCATGTACATGCTCGGCCAGGTCGCGACGCTGCGCGACCGCGTGATCGACATCGCGACGCTGCACGGCGAGGTCACCGCCGGTGCCGCGGCGCGGCTCGCGCGCGACGAGGTCGTCGACGCGGCGGCGCAGGCTGCCGGCGGCGAGCCGGCCGATGTCGCCATCATCGGTATCGCCTGCGTCCTGCCCAAGGCGGCCGATGCGCGCGCCTTCTGGGACAACGTCGTCGACCGTGTCGACGCGATCACCGAGATCCCGCCGCACCGCTGGGACTGGAGGCTCTACTTCGACCCCGATCGCCAGGCGCGCGACAGGATCTACGCCAAGTGGGGCGGCTTCCTCGACGACATGGCGTTCGACCCCACGCGCTTCGGGCTGCCTCCGAAGTCGGTGCAGGCGGTCGACCCGATGCAGCTGATGGGGCTCGAGGTCGCACGCCGCACGCTCGAGGATGCCGGCTACGACCAGCGCCCGTTCGACCGCGAGCGCGCGTCGGTGATCGTCGGCGCCAGCGGCGGGGCGGGCGACTTCGGGCTGCAGTACGGCCTGCGCTCCGAGCTGCCGCGCTTTGCCGGCAGCCTGCCGGCGGAGGTCGCGGCGCGGCTTCCGGAATGGACCGAGGATTCGTTCGCCGGCATCCTGCCCAATGTCGTTGCCGGCCGCATCGCCAACCGGCTGAACTTCGGCGGCATCAACCTGGCCGTCGATGCCGCCTGCGCGTCGTCGCTGGCGGCGGTCTACCAGGGTGTGGCGGAGCTGACCGCCGGGCGCAGCGACTTCGTCATCGCCGGCGGCGTCGACACCGTGCAAGGGCCGTTCGGCTACCTGTGCTTCAGCAAGACCCAGGCGCTGTCGCCGCGCGGGCGTTGTTCGACCTTCGACGCCGAAGGCGACGGCATCGTGATCAGCGAAGGTATCGCGATGGTCGCCCTCAAGCGCCTGGCCGACGCCGAGCGCGACGGCGACCGCATCTACGCCGTGATCAAGGGCTTGGGGGCGAGCAGCGACGGCAGGGCCAAGGGCCTGACCGCGCCCTTGCCCGCGGGGCAGTTGCGCGCGATGCGGCGCGCCTACCGGATGGCCGGTTTCGGCGCCGCCACGGTCGGATTGTTCGAGGCGCATGGCACCGGCACCGTTGCCGGCGACACCGCCGAGCTCGAGAGCACGACGCGGCTGATCCGCGAGCAGGGCGCCGGGCCGCGCCAGGCCGTGATCGGGTCGGTCAAGACCAATATCGGCCATACCAAGGCCTGTGCGGGGATCGCCGGCCTGGTCAAGGCGGCGCTGGCGTTGCACCACCGGGTGCTTCCCCCGCATCGCAACGTGCAGACGCCCAACGCCGTGCTCGCCGACCCGGAGGCGCCGCTGTACCTGCTCGACACACCCATGCCCTGGCTGGCCGGCGACCTCCCGCGCCGGGCGGCCTGCAGTGCCTTCGGCTTCGGCGGCACCAACTTCCACGTCGTGATGGAGGAGTATGCGGGCGAGTACCGCCCCTGGCTGCGCGCCCCGGCCGCCGAGCGCGGCAGCGCCGAGCTGCTGGCCTTCGCCGAGGACGACGCGCCGGCGCTCGCGTCCCGTCTCGAGTCGCTGGCGGCGGCACTGCCCGGGCTGCAGGCGGTCGAGTTGCGCGACCTGGGGGCCAGCCTGGCGGCGAGGTGGCGGCCGGCGCGCAGCGTGGCGGCGATCGTCGCGCGCGACCTTGATGACCTCGGCAGCAAGCTCGCCGCCGCGGCGGCGCGGCTGCGCGGCAGCCAGCGGCCCTTGCCGCCCGGCGCCTGGCTGGGCGACGCGACCGCGCCGGCGGGCCGGATCGCGGTGCTGTTTCCGGGCCAGGGTTCGCAGTATCCCGGCATGGCGCGCGAGGCGGCGCTGCACTTCGACGAGCTGCGCGACGCGCTCGAAGAGGCCGATCGCGTGCTCGCGCCGGCGCTGGCGGCGCGCTTCGGCGCGGGCAGCCGGCTCAGTGGTTTCGTCTACCCGCGCGGAGCCTACGACGAGGCGGCGCAGACGCAGGCGCGCCTGCGTCTGACGAGCACCGATGTCGCACAACCGGCGCTCGGCGCGGTCGAGGTCGGGCTGTGGCGACTGATGGCCTCGCTCGGGCTGAAGCCGGACATGGTGGCAGGCCACAGCTATGGCGAGTTCGTCGCCTTGCACGCCGCCGGCGCGATCGACTTCGAGGCCCTGATGCAGCTGTCGGCCGCGCGTGGCCGCTTCATCGTCGACGCGGCGCGTGCGCAGGGCGCCGAGCTCGGCACGATGGTCGCGGTGAATGCCACGCGCAAGGTGGTCGAGGACGCGATCGCCGACATCGACGGCGTCATCATCGCCAACCACAACGCACCGGCGCAGTGCATCCTGTCGGGCTCGCACGACGCGGTGCGGGCGGCGTCGGCGCGACTCGAGCGCGACGGCGTCGAGCTCAGCGCGATCCCGGTCGCGGCCGCCTTCCACTCGGCGCTCGTGCGGCCGGCGCAGGAGCCGCTGGCGGCGCTGATCGACGCCACCCCGTGGGCGGCCCAGGTGCTTCCCGTCTACTCGAATACCACGGCGCGTGCCCACGCGGCGGACCCGGCGCGGGTCAGGAAGCAGATGGCCGAGCACCTCGTCAGGCCGGTGGAGTGGGTGGCACAGATCGAGGCGATGGCGGCCGACGGCGCGCACATCTTCGTCGAGGTCGGGCCGCGACCCGTGCTGAGCCGCCTCGTCGGCCGCATCCTCGACCGCCGGCCGCATGTCGCGGTCGCCCTCGACGACGGCAGCGGTGGCCTCGCCGGGCTGCTCGGTGGCGTCGCCCAGCTGCTGTGCGCCGGCGTCCCGCTGGACCTGGGGCGGCTGTATGCGCGCCGCGATTGCCGTATCGGCGATGCGGACCAGCCTTCGTCGCTGAGCCGCGCCGAACCGCTGTCGCCGCATGCCTGGATGCTCAACGGCAGCGGCGCGCGTCGTGCCAGCGAGCCGGTGCGCCAGATCGGCGTCACGCTCGAACAGGCGCAGGCGGCGCCAGTTCCGTCACGCGCTCCGGCAGCGCCGCCGGCGCCGGCGGCGCTCGGCGAGGCGTCGACGCCGACGGTCACGCCTTCCGTGCCGCGGGTGCCGCAACGGCCCGCGTTTGTCCCACCCCCCCGAACGACAGGCCGACCCATGGATGATCGACGACCACCGCCCGGACCGACGGACCCGTCCGTCATGGCCGAGTACTTCGCGACGATGCGCCAGTTCCTGGAGACCCAGGAGCGCGTGATGGACGCCTTTCTCGGTGGCGCCGGCACCGTGGCACGCCCGTCGCTGCGGCTGTCGCGTTCGATCGCGAGCGCACTGCCCCGCGTCACCGAGCTGCCCCTGCCCGCGCCGATGGCGTCGGTGACCGTGCAGGCGCCGCCCGACGCCGCGCCGCGCGCCGAGCCGAAGCCGGTCGCGACGAAGGCGGTCGCCCCCGCGCCGACGGCGTCAGCCGCGCCGGTGCCGGCGGCGGCTGCGTCGCCGGGGCCGCACACAGCGCCAGCCGCCACCAGTGTGCCGGCGCCGGCGGCCACCGCACCGGCGGCGGGCATCGGGCTGACGCGCGAGCGGCTGCTCGAATTGCTGCTCGGCATCGTCGAGGAGAAGACCGGCTACCCGCGCGACATGGTCGGTGTCGACCAGAACCTGGAGGCCGATCTTGGGATCGACTCGATCAAGCGCATCGAGGTCGTCGGCGAGCTGCTGCAACAGCTGCCGGCGGCGCATCGCGATGCCTTGACCGCGCAGCGCAGCAAGCTCAACACGCAGCCCACCCTGGGCGGCATGCTCGATCTGGTGGCGTCGGTCCAGGTGGGAGGCGCGGTCGCTGTCCCTTTTGAATCGGCCGGGGGGGACTCAGGGGTCGATGGCGCTTCCGGCGCCGTCAGCCACCCACCCCGGCAGATCATGACTGGCGTGGCCGAACCCATTCCCGCCGACGCAGGCCGGGCCCTGGAGCGCGGCCGCTTCGTGCTGACGCGCGACGCGACGGGCGTGGCCGACACATTGGCGGCACTGTTACGCGAACGCGGCGTCGAGGTGAGGACCGTCGATGCCGATCTGGGCGACGAGGCGGCGCTGCGGCGTTGGATCGCCGAGATTGGGGACGTCCCGGTGGCCGGCGTGCTGCACCTGGCGGCGCTCGGCACGCCACCGCTCGGCGAGGAGCCGGCGGCGTGGCGCGAGGCGCTGCGGCGCAACGAGAAATCGCTGTTCGTGCTGCTGAACGGGATCGACGCGCAGCTGGTCGAGCGTGGCCAGCTGCTGGCGGCGAGCGACCTGGGCGGCTGCTTCGGTCGCGACGGCCGCGCTCGGCGCGGGCTGCGGCTGCTCGGCGGCGCCGTCGGCGCGCTCAAGTCGTATCTCGAGGAGCGGCCGGCGCTGCGCGTCAGGGCGGTCGACCTCGACCCGGCCTGCGCGGCTGACGCGCAGGCCGCGCAGCTGCTGGCCGAGATCGAGCTCGACGGCGGGCGGCAGGAGGTCGGCTACCCGGCTGGCATTCGCACCACCTTCCGCACCGTCGCCGCGCCGCTGCAGGCCGACCCCGCGCGCACCGCGGCGCTGCAGGACCTGGTCGTGCTGGCCACCGGTGGCGCGCGTGGCATCACCGCCGAGGTGCTGCGCGAGCTGGCCGAACCGGGCCGCACGCTGGTGCTGACCGGACGCAGCGCGCTGGTCGAGGTCGAGGAGGCTGATACCGTGGCGCTGCCCGATGCCGCGGCGCTGCGCCAGCACTTCGTCGCCCAGGTCCGCGCCGGCACGCTGCAAGCCACGCCCGGCGAAATCCAGCGCCGGGTGCAGCTGGCGCTCGCGCAGCGCGAGATGCGGGCCAATATCGCTGACCTGAGGCGCGCCGGGGCGCGGGTCGAGTATCACGCGGTCGACGTCACCGAGGCCGGTGCGGTCGGCGCGCTGATGGCAGAGCTGGTGCGCCGCCACGGCCGCATCGACGGCATCGTCCACGGCGCGGGCGTGATCGAGGACAAGCGGCTGGCAGACAAGACGGGGGACTCCTGGTCCCGCGTCGTCGATACCAAGGTCCTGGGCCTGCTCGCGCTGGCGCGCCACGTCGACCCGGACCGTCTGCGTTTTCTCACCGTGTTCAGCTCGGTGGCCGGACGCTACGGCAACAGCGGTCAGTCCGATTACGCGACCGCCAACGAGCTGATGAACCGGTTGTGCGCGCAGCTGCAGGCGCAGTGGGGCGAGCGGGTCGTCGTCTCGGCGTTGTGCTGGGGCCCCTGGGGACCGACGACGCATGGCGCCGGCATGGTCACCCCCGAAGTCGAGGCCAAGTTCGCGGCCAAGGGCGTGCGCCTGGTCTCGGCGGCGCTGGGCCGGCAGCTGTTCCGCGCCGAGCTCGGGCGTGCCGGCGCTGCGCCGGTCGAGGTCGTCTGCGGTGAAGCAGACTGGGAGCGCCATGAGGCCGCGCGCGCCGCGGTGCGGCCGGCGCCGACGCTGGCACCGCTGCTCGGCGCAAGCAACCCCGAGGCCCGGCCGACCGGCGAGCGCATCGTGCCGCTGCGGCTCGACCCGGCACGCCACCTCTATCTGCAGGAGCACGCGCTGGACGGCCGCTACGTGCTGCCGGCGGCGGCGGCGCTGGAGATCTTCGCCGAGGCCGCGGCGGCGCTGTGGCCGGGCTGGAAGGTGGCCGAGGTGCGCGAGCACCGGCTGATGAAGGGGGTCGAACTCGGCCCCGAGGGGCGCGAGCTGCGCGTCGTGCTCAGTTCGCCACCGTATGGCAGCAGCGAAGGCTTCGAGGTCCACGCCGAGTTGCAGAGTGCACTCGGCAGCGGGCGTTGGCTGACCCATTACCGAGCGGTCGTGCGCCTCGCGGCGCAGCTGCCGGATGCGGTGCCGATGCCGCGCCGGCGTCACACCGAGCGGCAGCTGACGCCGGCCAAGGCCTATGGCGAATGGCTGTTCCACGGGCCGAGGCTGCAGGTCATCGATGCGATCGACGGCCTGTCGGCGGCCGGCGCCGCGGCCCAGGTCCGCGCGACCGAGCCGGCGCTCTGGCTGGCGGACGAGCCCGGTGGCAGCGCCTGGATCTTCGACCCGGCGCTGCTGGACGCCGCGGCGCAGATGGCCTGGTTGTGGGCGCGCAGCCAGCGCGACGAATCCGCGCTGCCGGCACGCTTCGGCCGCGTCGTTCGCTACCGCGAGCGGCTGCCGCGGCGCTTGCACATGGAGTACCAGCGGCTCGCCGCCGACGATCCGGCGCTGGTGCGCGGCCATGTGACCTTCTTCGACGAGGCCGGCGAGCCGGTGCTGGCGGTGGAGGAGCTCGACAGCATCGCCAGCGCCGCGCTGAACCGGCTCGGCGGCACGGCGCGCGTCGCCGCCGGGGCATCGTCGTGAACGAGCCGGTCGCGATCATCGGCATGGCCTGCCGCTTCGCGCAGGCGGGCGATCTGCGCCGCTTCTGGAACAACATCCTCGGCCGCGTCGATGCCATCGGCGAGCCGGCGCCGAACTGGGACGCGCAGCGCTACCTCGACGCCGGCCGCATCGCGACCTGGCATGGTGGCTACCTGCGCGAGCTGTACCGCTTCGACCCGCGCGAGTTCGGCATCATGCCGAACTCGATCGACGGCGGCGAGCCGGACCAGTTCCTCGCGCTCGCGGTGGCGGCCGAGGCGCTGGCCGATGCAGGCTACCTCGGGCCGCGCGTCGACCACGCGCACACCGGCATCATCCTCGGACACAGCACCTACCTGCACCGCGGGCAGGTGACGGTGATCCAGACCGACATCGTTATCGACCAGACGCTGGAGCTGCTGCGTGTGCTGATGCCGGAGCTGACCCCGGCGCAGGCCGCGTCGATGCGCGCGCTGCTGGCACGCAAGCTGCCGCCGATGAACGCCGACACCGCACCCGGTCTGGTGCCGAACGTGATGACCGGCCGGATCGCGAACCGGCTCGACCTGAAGGGCCCGAACTACCTCGTCGACGCCGCCTGCTCGTCGTCGCTGCTGGCGGTCGGCGCGGCGATCGACGAGCTGCGCACCGGCCGCAGCCGCATGATGCTCGCTGGCGGCGTCAACGCCTCGCTGCCGGCCGACGTGACGACCATCTTCACCCAGCTCGGCGCGCTCAGCCGGCGCGGCAAGCTGCGCGCGTTCGAGTCCGGCAGCGACGGCACGCTGCTGGGCGAGGGCCTGGGCGTGATCGTGCTCAAGCGGCTCGACGATGCACTGGCTGACGGCGACCGCATCTATGCCGTGCTGCGCGCCATCGGACAGTCCAGCGACGGTCGCGGCACCGGGCTGCTGGCGCCCAGCCTCGAGGGCGAAACGCTGGCGATCCGCCGCGCCTACGAGTCCTGCGGCGTCGACCCCGCCAGCGTCGGCCTCGTCGAGGCGCATGGCACCGGCATCCCGCTGGGCGACCGCACCGAGATCGCGGCACTGAAGGCGGTGTTCGGCGAGCGCGAGGCGCCGGTCGGCACCAAGGCGCTCGGGTCGGTCAAGTCGATGATCAGCCATTGCATCCCGGCCGCCGGCGTGGCCGGGATCATCAAGACCGCACTCGCGCTGCACCACCGCACGCTGCCGCCGACCTTGTGCGACGAGGTCAACCCCGAGCTCGGCATCGAGGGCACGCCGTTCTACGTCAACACGCGCAGCGCGCCCTGGGTGGCGCGGCCGGGCGCGCTGCGGCGCGCCGGTGTCGATGCCTTCGGCTTCGGTGGCACCAATTCGCACGCGGTGCTGGAGCAGGCACCGCCGCAGGCGCGCCGCCCGGCGCTGCTGACCGAATGGCCGGCCGAGCTGTGCGTGGTCTCGGCCCCGACGCAGCCCGAGCTCGTCGTGGCGTTGCAGCGGCTGAAGGAGGCGCTGGCGCGCAACCCGACGTGGCGGATCGCCGAGGTGGCGGCGGCGCTCGCACGGACCGACCGTACCGAGCTGCATCGACTGGCGATCGTCGGCAAGGATATCGCCGGCTTGGCCAAGGGACTGGATCAGGCGCTGGCGCGCCTGCGCGAGACACCGCTGGAGCCGTCCTGGACCGCGCGCGGTGGCGTGCACTATGGCGCCGCGCGCGAGCGCGGCAAGCTCGCCTTCCTGTTTCCGGGCGAGGGTTCGCAGTACCCGGAGATGTTCGCCGACCTCGCGCTGTGCTTCGAGCCGGTGCAGCAGTGGCTGGACTTCTGGCACGGGCTGTACGGGCTGCCCGACGGCCAGACGCGCACCGACATCGTCTTCCCGAGCGCCGAGATCGGCGCCGAGCGCCGGCGCGAACTCGAGCAGCGCATGCACGACATGGACGTCGGCTCGGAGTCGGTGTTCATCGGGGGCATGGCGATGCACGAGCTGCTGGCGGCGCTCGGCGTCGAGCCCGACGCCATGCTCGGCCACAGTTCGGGCGAGTCGGCCGCGCTCGGCGCCTCCGGTGCCAACCCGGCGACCACGGCCGCCGAGCGCGCGTCGTGCATCGCCAGGCACTATGCGGTCTACGAACAGCTGCTCGCCGACGACCGGATCCCGGTCGGGGCGCTGCTCGCGGTCGGCGCGCTGCCGACCGACATCGTCGAGGCGGAGCTGGCGGCGGTGCCCGATGTCGTCGTCGCAATGGACAACTGCGCCAACCAGATGGTCCTGTACGGTCCGCCGGCGCGTATCGCCGAGATCCAGCAGCGACTGACTGCGCTCGGCGCGATCTGTATGACGCCACCCTTCGACCGCGGCTACCACACGCCGGCCTTCGCCGCCGCGGCCGAGGCATTCCGGCGCTACTACGACGACGTGCACCTCGGGCTGCCGCGGGTGACGATGTACTCCTGCGCGACCGCAGCACCCTTTCCCGACAGCCCGCAGGCGGTGCGCGAGCTGGCGGCGGCACAGTGGTCGTCCAAGGTGCGCTTCCGCGAGACGATCCTGCGCATGCACGACGACGGCGTGCGGTTGTTCGTCGAGGTCGGCCCGTCGGCCAAGCTGACGGCCTTCGTCGGTGACATCCTGGTCGACCACGAGCACACTGCCGTGGCGACCAACGTGCGCCGCCGCGGTGGCGTCGAGCAACTGCTGTCCGCACTCGCCCAGCTCTGGATCGCGGGCCACGGGCCGGTGCTCGAGCGATTGTTCGCGCCGCGCGCGATCGCGCCGATCGACCTCGACGGCTCGCCGGCGGCGCCGCGCGGCGTGCTGCTCGACAACACGTTGCCGGTGATCCGGCTGACCGACGACGAGCGCGCGGCCTTGCGCGCGCTGGCAGCGCCGGCGCTGCCGGCCACCGCCGAAGCAGATCGCCTCGAGCGGCCGGTCGACACCGAGGCGGCGTCGACCGAGTCGCCGGCCGACGATCGTTCGCTGGTGATGGCCGGCTATTTCGATCTCATGCGCGGGTTCCTCGACCAGCAGCGGGCGCTGGTCGAGTCGCTCGGCCACGCGGCCTTCGCGGCAGCGGTCGACATCGAACCCGTGCCGGCGGCGGTGCGGCACGAGGTCGATTCGCCGACGCCCTTGCTCGACTGCGTGCTCGAGCACGACGCCGATCATCTCGTCGCGCGCTGCCGGGTCTCGCTGCGCGAGGACGCCTTCATCCGCGACCACGTCATGTCGGGCCCGGTGTCGCAGGCCGATCCGTCGCTGTTCGGTCTGTCGTGCGTGCCATTCGCGGTCAGCTTGGAGCTGATGGCCGAAGCCTGCGCGCTGCTTGCCGGCCGCACCGATCCGAAGGTGATCGAGAACGTCCAGGCCTTCGACTGGGCGGCACTGGACGACGGCGAGCTCGAGCTCGAGGTGCGCGCGGATCTCGTCGACCGCGCGAGCGGACGCTGTCGCGCGCGCGTGACCACCGCGCGCGGCCCGGTGCTGGCGGCCGAGTTCCTGTTCGACGCCGACTGGACGCTGCCGCCGGTCGAGCCACTTCCACAGGCGCGCGAGTCCTGCCTCAACGCGCCCTACCTCTACGCGACCGGGATGTTCCACGGCCCGGTGTTCCAGAGCATGTCCTGGGTCCAGGCCTGGGACCACGCCGGCATCGATGTCGAACTGTCCGAGGTCTCGCTGGACGGATTCGTGACCGCCGGGCATCGATCGCGGCTGGTGCTCAACCCCGTGCTGCTGGATGCCATGGGCCAGCTCGTCGCGTGCTGGCTGGTGCAGTATGTCGGCACCGAGTTCCATGCCTTCCCGTCGACGATCGCGAGGCTCGAGCTGCACGAGGCCTGCCCGCAGGAGCGCGCTGGCATCGTGATGCGCATGCGCCAGCAGCCCGACGACCCGGCATCGACCGATCTCGGCGCCGCACGCCACTGGCGCTTCGACTGCGTCGACGGGGCAGGCCGCGTGCTGATGCGCGGCGACCGGCTCGTCAATCTGTTCTTCCGCGTCCCGCGTGCCTATCACGAGGTGCGCACCGACCCGCTGCAGGGCTGGTTCGGCGACGCATGGGTCGAGCAGGACGGACTGTTGCTGTGGCAGTTCCCGCTGCCGGCCGAGGACTTCCTCGCCCAGTCGGGCGCGATCTGCCTGCGCATCATGGCGCATGCGCTGCTCTCGCGCGCCGAGCGCGAGGTGTGGCGCACGCTGGACGGGCCGCTGCGGCGACGGCGCGAGTGGCTGTTTGGCCGCGCCGCGATCAAGGAGGCGGTGCGAGCCTGGATCCACGACCGCAGTGGCCAGTTGCTGTACCCGAGCGACATCGAGGTCGGGCACGATGTGCTCGGAGCGCCTTCGGTCGGCGGCTGGTGGGCGGGGAGCCTGGCCATGCCGCCTGCGGTCTCGCTGTCGCACGACCATGCTCGCTGCGTGGTCGCCGTCGCCCCGGCGGGGCAGCGCGTCGGCGTCGATGCCGAGCACCTGGCGCGGCCGCTGGACTCCGAGCTGCTGGTCCAGGCCTTCGCGCCGGCCGAGCAGGCATGGCTGCAGGGCCTGCAAGGCAGCGAACTTCGCGATCGGCAGCTGCGCATCTGGTGCGCCAAGGAGGCGGCGGCCAAGTACCTCGGGCTAGGGCTCCAGGGCCGGCCCTGGGACTGGCAGGTCTTGCCGGAGGACGACGGCTTCGAATCCGCCACCGTGACTAACGGCGGCGATGCGGTCAGCGTGAGCTGGCTGGTCGCCGACGGCACCCTGATCGCACTGGCCGCCGACACCGTCGCTGCGCAGGACGCGGCCACCCCACCATGAAGGACTGAACCATGACTGTCAAGACGCTCTTCATAGGCCTGGACGGGGCGACGTTCACCGTCCTCGACGAGCTGACGCGCCCGCAAGGCGACGCCCCGGCAGTGATGCCGTTCGTCGGGCGCATCTATGCCGAGGGGGTGCGCGCCAAGCTGCGTTCGACGCCCAACCCGCTGACGCCGCCGGCCTGGGTCTCGCTGATGACCGGGCGGGGCCCCGGGCACCACGGCGTGTACGATTTCGTGCGCGCCGAGGAGCGCGGCGACCAGGTGTTCATGACGCTGTACGACGCTCGCGACTGCCGCGTCGAGACGATCTGGTCGCTTGCCAGTCGGCAGGGCCGGCGGATCGCGGCCCTGAATTTCCCTTTCACCGCACCGCCGCCGCGCAGCCTCGACGGCTTCGTCCTGCCGGGATTCGTGCCGTGGAAGCACCTGCGTCGCAATACCCACCCTGTTGACCTGTACGACCGCCTCAAGCAGATCCCGGGCTTCAAGGCGCAGGAGCTGGCCTGGGACTTCGACCAAGAGCAGCAGGCCGGCAACGAGCTGAGCGACCACGACCGCGAGCAGTGGATCCGCTACCACCTGCCGCGCGAGATGCAGTGGTTCCGGGTGGCCGAATACCTGATGGCCGAGGAGGCGCCGGAGCTGATGGCGGTGCTGTTCGACGGCGTCGACAAGCTTCAGCATCAGGCCTGGCAGTATCTGGATCCGGCCGTCGACCACGCCTCGATGGGCGATTTCCACGGGCGCATGCGCGCGTTGTCGCTGAGCTACTTCGCCCAGCTCGACGGTTTCATCGAGCGGCTCGTGACCGCGGCCGGACCCGACGTGCAGGTCTTCCTGGCCTCCGATCACGGTTTCACCGCCTCGCACGAGATCGTGCGCATCAACGCGTTCCTGGCCGAAAAGGGCTACGTCGGCTTCAAGCCCATGCCCGAAGGGCAGGCTGGACACAACGTCGCCAAGAGCTATTTCGCCTACCTGGACTGGAGCAAGACCACCGCATACTGCCGCACGCCGTCGTGCAACGGAATCACGATCCGCGTCAGGCGCGCGCCCGGCGACAGCGGCATCGACCCGGCGGACTACGAGCGTTTCCGGGACCAGCTGATGCGCGACCTCGAGGATCTGGTCGACCCTGCCACAGGCGAGCGCATCGTTACCGAGATCCACAAGCGCGAGGACGTCTTCCCCGGTAGCGCGATGGGCGATGCACCCGACCTGCAATTGGTGTTGCGTGACTTCGGTTTCGTCTCGGTGCGCAACATCCTGCCGATCGTGCAGCAGCGCAACTACATCGTCGGCACGCACCACCCGGATGGCGTGTTGATGGCTCGCGGACCGGGGATCGAGAAGGGCAAGATGCTGGGTCGGCGCCATATCACCGACGTCGCCTCGACCTTGCTTTACAGCCTCGGGCTGGAGGTGCCGTCCGACTTCGAGGGGGTGGTCCCGTCCAACATGTTCACGCCCGCGCACAGACAGGCGCACCCGATTCGTATCGGTGCGCCCACGCGAAGTACCGCTACCGGCACCACCGAGGCGATGGACGACGACGAGAAGCAACGCATGCTCCAGCAACTCCAGATGCTGGGCTACGTGGAGTAGTGGCGATGCCGACGGTCCATGTCAACGGCGTCAAGCTCAACTACCTACGGCTCGACGAGGGCGATGCCAGTGGGCGCGAAGACCTGGTGATGATCCACGGGCTGGCTACCAACATGGCGTTCTGGTACTTCCCGTACGCAGTTCCGCTGGCGAAGCGGTTTCGCATCACCTTGTACGACCTGCGCGGCCACGGGCGATCGGAGATGCCCGTCAGCGGCTATACGCCCGAGGAGCAGGGGCGCGACCTGGCCACGCTGCTCGACCACCTGCGCATCGAGAAGACCCATCTGATGGCCCACAGCTTCGGTGGGGTCGTCGCGCTCAATCTCGCCTGTGCCCAGTCGGACAGAGTGCGCAGTCTCGTGCTCGCGGACAGCCACTTCTCGGCAGGCAGGCGCGTACACGCCCGTGCCGAGTGGGAGTTCGGTCGTCGCGTGCAGCCGCTGCTGGACCGACACGGCCTGGATCTGGACACGCAGGATCCGTATTTCGGTCCGCGCCTTCTGCTTCGGGTGGCCGAATGGCAGCTTCAGGGCCGGGAAATTCCGGGCGAGCTCGCAGAGTTGGTCAGCCCGCTGCTGGGCAGGACTGGCAAGCGCACCGCAGGTGAGTTCCTGAGGCTGATGCGGACCACGTCCGCTGAGCGCGAAATGATGGCCGACGACGGACTGGGGGTCGATCGACTGCGCTCGCTGCGCTTTCCGATCATCGCGATGTATGGCGACAACTCGCCGGCGCGGCTGTCCGGCGCGGAACTCCTCGAGATCTGGCCGCATGCGATCTTCCGTCGGGTGCGTGACGCGGGTCACTTCTTTCCCACCTTGCGACCCCGGGAAGTGCTGGCGGACTGCCTGCGCTTCTGGGACGGTGAGTTCGATCGTTCGCATCTTCGCCACCGTGCTGGCGAGTCCAGGCGTGCCTGGTTCCGCAGCGACCGCGTCTTCGCCGCCGACGGCGGCTGGTTCTACACGACGCGCAACGAGCAGCGCGTGGGACCGTTCGCGAGCCGTGAGGCTGCAGCGCATCGTCTCGAGCACTTTCTCTCGGAGGTGACGGCCTGATGGTCCGGCCCAACCGGCTCGGTATCCGGCCCGGGCTGAACAAGGAGCACTTCCGGCTTATCGCGTACGGCGGCTTCGGCGACGGTCACAACTCGTACGCGCACTCGATGGTGTGGTGGAACGGCAGACTGTATGTCAGCACGATCCGCGGCATGTTCTCGCTGTTGCGCAAGCGCCAGGCTGGGAGCGTGGGGCTTGACGTGTGGCCGGTCGAGGGGCCTATCGATCCCTTCGACCTCGATTTGTGTGCCGAGATCTGGGCCTACGACCCTCGCATCGACCGCTGGGAGCGAGCGTTGAAGTCGCCGATGATCGACGGAACGGGAGGGATCCGTATCCCGCGCGAGGTGAGCTACCGGGCGATGACGACGCATCGTGAGGCCGCAGGCCGTGAACCCGTGCTCTATGCGTGCACTTGGTCGCCGGCGCGCGGGCCGGGGCCGATCGTGCTGCGCAGTGAGGACGGGCGCCGTTTCGAGCCGACCTGCGAACCCGGTCTCGTTGGCCTGCCGGTGACGACGATTCGGTCGCTGACCTCGTTCAAGGGGCGCCTGTTCACGACGCCCACGGGTACGCGGGGTGGGAATCAGAACATCTCGGGTCACGTCGTGATCTACGAGAGCCGTGAACCGCAGGCAGGCCAATGGGAGCCGGTGTGCGAGTTCGCCTTCGGCGATCTGAGCAACAAGTCGATCCATGAGCTCTGCGGTTGGGGCGACTATTTGTATGCGGGTACGCTCAACCACAGCGGCTTTCAGCTCTGGCGCAGTCGCTGCGAGGGCGACCCCCCGTACGAGTGGGAGAAGGTGCTCGAACGCGGGGCCTGGCGCGGCAAGGAGAACCAGGGTGTCCTGTCGATGTGCGTCTTCGGCAACGCGCTTTACGTCGGCAGCGGGATCCAGGGTGGTGGCATCGACAAGGCCAACGGCATCGGGCCTGCCGCGGCGGAATTGCTTCGCATCCACGAGGACCGAAGCTGGGACTTGATCGTCGGCGAGCCGCGCGACACGCCAGATGGATTCAAGGTCCCGCTCTCCGGGCGGCGGGCGGGTTTCGACTCGTTCTTCAACGGCTATATCTGGCGCCTTTGCGAGCACGAGGGCTGGCTCTATACGGGGACCTTCGAATGGAGCGGCTGGCTGGGCTATGTCAAGCGCAGCCGGTGGCCAGGTGCGTTCGCCAACATGATGGCGCACGTCACCCCGAAGATGATCTTCGACAACGGGACGGGCTTCGACATGTACCGCAGCTGCGATGGCGAGAACTGGGTGCCTGTGTCCCGCAATGGCCTTGGCAACCCCTACAACATGGGATTGCGCACCTTGGAGTCGACGCCCTACGGGCTGTTCGTCGGTACGGCGAACCCCTGGGGGCCGAAGGTGATGCCGTTGGACGGCGACGACTACGTCTTCAACCCTCGCGGTGGCTGTGAGATCTTTCTGGGCCGCCGACCATGAGATCGTGCCAGCTGCTCGGCGTCCCATTCCAGCCGGGGCCCGAGGCGGTGGGCGTCGTGCGAGATATGGCCTACGGTGACGACGCGGCGCATCGGCTCGATCTGTACCGAGTATCGAGCCGCGACCCGACCCCGGTCATCGTGTACGTTCACGGAGGGGGCTGGCAGCGTGGTGACAAGGCGATGACGCGCGTGGTCGGCCGCAAAGCGCAACACTGGCTGGCACGCGGCTGGGCGGTGGCCGTCATCAACTACCGCCTGTTTCCCGAAACCGACGTGCTGGGGCAGGCGGAGGATGTCGGTCGTTCGCTGGCGTTCCTTCAACGCGAGGCGTCGGTGCACAACCTGGACCGTGGACGGATCGCGCTTGTCGGGCACTCGGCAGGTGCCCATCTGGTCGCGCTGCTTGCGGCTAACCCCCAGCGGATGAGGACGATGCAGCCAGATCCCTGGCAGTCGACCGTGATCATCGACACCGCCATGCTAGACGTGCCTGGCGTCATGCGACGTCCGCACTTCGGCTTCTACGATCCGGTCTTCGGTTCCGATCCCGACTACTGGCGGGCTGCTTCTCCGTTGCATGCGATGCAGCGCGCCCCGGCGACGCCGATCCTGATCGTGGTCTCGGCGAGGCGAGCCGATTCCCGGCGTGCCGCCGAGGCCTTCGCAGGGCGGGCGGTCGAGCTCGGAGGGCGCGTGTGCGTCTTGCCGGTGCGGCTTGGGCATGCCGCGCTGAACCAGGCGCTCGGGAGCGACCCGGTCTATACCGCTGCGGTCGACCGCTTCCTGCAGAATCCCGAGCGGCAGGCTGCGGCAGGCGTCGGCATCCTCGAGGACTCCTAGAATCCGGCGCATCGTTTCATCCGGGAGCGCTGCGCATGTCCCCCGCCAGCAAGACAAGGTCTGAAAGGAAAGAGCCGGCAACCGACGCCGGCCCGCGCGTGCTCAAGAAATACCCGAACCGGCGCCTGTACGACACCCGCAACAGCAGCTACATCACGCTGGCCGACGTCAAGCAGATGGTGCTCGCGGGCGAGGACTTCGAGGTCCGCGACGCCAAGACGGGCGAGGACCTGACGCGCAGCATCCTGCTGCAGATCATCCTCGAGGAGGAGTCGGGCGGGGTGCCGATCTTCTCCACCTCGATGCTGTCCAACATCATCCGCTTCTACGGCCACGCGATGCAGGGGCTGATGGGGTCGATGCTCGAGCGCAACCTGCAGGCCTTTGCCGAGATGCAGCAGCAGTTCGTCCAGGGGCAGGCGCCCTTGATGCAGGGGCTGATGGGTGGCTACCTCGAGCAGTCGCGCGCGATGCTCGAGAAGATGCAGGAGCAGTTCGCGCAGACCGGCAGCCTGTTCCCGGGCTTTCCGCCAGCCCGCAAGGACAAGTAGCCGGCAGGCCGCCATCACGGGGACGCCCGCCGCATCGCCGACAATCGCGCGATGCAGGACAAGACGCCCACCATCGGCTTCGTCTCGCTCGGCTGCCCCAAGGCGCTGACCGACTCCGAGCTCATCCTCACCCGGCTGGCCGCCGAGGGCTACGCGACGAGCAAGACCTACGAGGGCGCCGACCTCGTCATCGTCAACACCTGCGGCTTCATCGACGAGGCGGTCGAGGAGAGCCTGGACGCGATCGGCGAGGCGCTGGCCGACAACGGCCGCGTCGTCGTCACCGGCTGCCTGGGCGCACGCCAGGGCGCCGACGGCGGCAACCTGGTGCGCCAGGTCCACCCCAAGGTGCTCGCGGTCACCGGCCCGCAGGCCACCCAGGAGGTGATGGACGCCGTGCACGCGCACGTGCCCAAGCCGCACGACCCCTTCGTCGACCTGGTGCCACCGGCGGGCATCAAGCTCACACCGCGGCACTACGCCTACCTCAAGATCAGCGAGGGCTGCAACCACGGCTGCACCTTCTGCATCATCCCGAGCATGCGCGGCAAGCTGGTCTCGCGCCCGGTCGGCGACGTGCTCGCCGAGGCACGCGCGCTGTTCGAGTCCGGCGTCAAGGAGCTGCTGATCGTCAGCCAGGACACCAGCGCCTACGGCGTCGACGTCGGCTACCGCACCGGCTTCTGGGACGGCCGTCCGGTCAGGACCCGGCTGCAGGAGCTGTGCGAGCGCCTGGGCGATCTGGCCGACGCGCACGGTGCCTGGGTGCGGCTGCACTATGTCTACCCCTACCCGCAGGTCGACGCGATCGTCCCGCTGATGGCGTCGGGCCGCATCCTGCCCTACCTCGACGTGCCGTTCCAGCACGCGCACCCGGACGTGCTGCGGCGCATGAAGCGCCCGGCCAGCGGCGAGCGCCACCTCGAGCGGCTGGCGCGCTGGCGCGAGCTGTGCCCCGAGATCGTCGTGCGCTCGACCTTCATCGCCGGCTTCCCGGGCGAGACCGAGGCCGAGTTCGACGCCCTGCTGGACTTCGTGCGCGAGGCACGGATCGACCGCGCCGGCTGCTTCGCCTACTCGCCGGTGGCCGGCGCCGCGGCCAACGACCTGCCGGGCGCGCTGCCCGAGGCCGAGCGCGAGGCGCGCCGCGCGCGTTTCATGGAGGTCGCCGAGGCGGTCTCGGTGGCCAAGCTGCGCGAGCGCATCGGCGCGACGATGCAGGTGCTGGTCGACGACGCGCCGGCGCTGGGGCGCCGTGGCGGCTGGGGCCGCACTTATGCCGACGCGCCCGGGATCGACGGCCGCGTGCGGCTGCAGCCGCCGGCCAAGGCATCGACGACGCTGAAGGCGGGCGGCTTCGTGCGCGCGCGCATCGTCGCGGCCGAGGGCCACGACCTCGTCGCGCAGCCGATCTGACCGCGGCGCGCGGCAGGCGACTTCGAACGCCCCGCAGCGGCCGCCCGCGAACCCTGCGCAGCCCGCACGCGCCGCGCGCTGCCTCGGCACACCGACCCCGACCACGCGAACGACCGCCATGGCCGACCACGACACGACCACACTGATCCACCATCCCTACCGCCCGCCGGCGGGTTTCGAGGCGCCGCAGGTCGGCGTGCACAAGGCCTCGACCGTGATCTTCCGCGACGTCGCCGCGATGCGCGCGCGCGACTGGCAGCACAAGGACGGCTACACCTACGGGCTGCACGGCACGCCCACCACGTTCACGCTCGAGGCGCGCATCGCGCACCTCGAGCGCGGCCGCCACACGCTGCTCGCCCCCAGCGGGCTGGCGGCGATCGCGCTCGTCGACCTGGCGCTGCTCGGCCAGGGCGACGAGCTGCTGCTGCCGACCAATGCCTATGGCCCCGGCAAGTCGGTCGCGCGCCAGCAGCTCGCGCGTTACGGCATCGGCCACCGGCTGTACGACCCGATGGACCCGCAGTCGCTGGCCGACGCGATCGGCCCGGCGACCCGGCTCGTGTGGCTGGAGGCGCCGGGGTCGGTGACGATGGAATTCCCCGACCTGCGCGCCCTGCTGGCCGTCGCGCGCAGCCGCGGCGTCACGACGGCGCTGGACAACACCTGGGGCGCCGGGGTCGCGTTCGACGGCTTCGACCTCGGCGACGGGCTGGGCGCGGACATCGTGATGCAGGCGCTGACCAAGTTCCCCTCCGGCGGCGGCGACGTGCTGATGGGCTCGGTGACGACGCGCGACGATGCGCTGCACCTGAAGCTGAAGGTGGCGCACATGGACCTGGGCCTGGGGGTCGGTGCGAACGACGCCGAGGCGGTGCTGCGCTCGCTGCCGAGCATCGCACTGCGCTACCACGCGCACGACCGCAGCGCGCGCGCGCTCGCGGCCTGGTTGCGCACGCGGCCCGAGATCGCGCGCGTGCTGCACCCGGCGCTGGAAGGCTCGCCCGGGCACGAACACTGGCGCGCGACCTGCCGCGCCGCGGCGGGGCTGTTCTCGGTCGTCTTCGATCCGCGCTACGCGTCGGCGCAGGTCGACGCCTTCGTCGATGCGCTGCGGCTGTTCCGCATCGGCTATTCGTGGGGCGGCCCGGTCAGCCTCGTCGTGCCCTACGACCTGCGCGCGATGCGCGACCCGGTGCCCTACGAGGGCACCCTGGTGCGGTTGTCGATCGGGCTCGAGGCCGAGGCCGACCTGCGCGACGATCTCGCCCAGGCCTTGACGCGGCTGGATTGACGGCGCCGGGGCCGGCCGCCGCGCCGGCCGGACAGGGCGTGACAGCCTGCGCTCAGCGCGCCGGCTTGCGCTTGGTGGCCGTGGGCGGCGACGTGGCCTTGCCCGGCGTGCCCGCCGTGCCCTTGGTCGACGCCTGCCGCACCGGCACCGAGGCGGTTCGCGACGCGCGGGGTGGCAGCATGACGACGACCCGCGCGCCGGCACGGAAGCGCGCCTTGGGCGAGACCTTGTTCCAGCGCGCGACGTCGCGCGCATCGAGCCGGTAGCGGCGTGCGACGCCGGCCACCGTATCGCCCTTGGCGCCGACCCGCAGCACGACCCGTCGAAGCGGCAGCTCCGGCACGAGGTCGAGCGCGCCATGGTCGGCGACCTCGACCGCGACGTCCTCGCCGACGTCGGCGCCGCGCGGGACCAGCAGCGTCGATCCACGCGCCAGCTTCATGCGCGGCGGGATGCGGTTGACGCTGCGCAGCACCTCTTCGCTGACGCCGGTCAGCCGCGCGGCCTCGGCCACCGTCAGCGTGCGCGGCGCGACCCACGCGGTCCAGCTCGCCAGCGGGCCGTCGAGCGCGGCCAGCGCGTGCGCGAAGCGCTGCGCGGCGTCGTAGGGCAGCAGCAGCCGTGGGGTGCCGGCGGCCAGGATCAGCGGCGGCTCGAGCTGTGGGTTGTAGCGCCTGAACGCCTGCTCGTCGAGGCCGGCCAGCGATGCCGCCAGCGCCAGGTCGATGTCGCGCGTGATCTGCACGGCGAGGAACCAGGGGTGGTTCTCCAGCGCCGGCAGCTCGATGCCGAAGGCCGACGGGTCGCGCACGAGGTCGCGCACCGCGAGCAGCTTGGGCACGTACTGGCGCGTCTCGTCGGGCATGCGCAGGCGGGCGTAGTCGGTCGGCCGGCGCTTGTGCGCGTTGAGCCGCTGCGCGCGTTGCACGTTGCCCTCGCCCCAGTTGTACGCCGCGAGTGCGAGATGCCAATCGCCGAAGCGCGCGTGCAACTGCTGCAGATAGTCCAGCGCGGCACGCGTGGACGCGATGACGTCGCGCCGCTCGTCGCGGAACGCGTTCTGCTGCAGGTCGAAGGCGCGCCCGGTGGACGGGATGAATTGCCACATGCCCGCGGCCTGCGCACGCGAGACGGCCTGCGGGTCGAACGCGCTCTCGATGAACGGCAGCAGCGCGAGCTCCATCGGCATCCCGCGCCGGTCGACCTCCTCGACGATGTGGAACAGGTAGGGGCTGCCGCGCTCGAACAGGCGCGAGACCATGGACGCGCGATCGGCGTAGAAGCCGCGCCAGCGCTGCACCGCGGTGGCGTCGGCGAGGTCGTCGATCGCGAAGCCGTCGCGCACGCGCTGCCAGAGGTCGCCGCGGTCCTCGGCGCCGGTGCCGGCGAGGTCGACGTCGTCGGCGCCGGGTCCCGTGGGCGCGTCGGCGGCGACGCCGATCTCGCTGTCGTCCGCCGCCGCCGGGGCCTCGCGCGCGGACGCCGGGAGCGCGGCGGGTTCCACGGCCCGCGCGTCCGCCGGCGTCGCGGCCGCCGTGCCGGGCCCGCCGGGCGGGCCGGGCTCGGGAGGTGTCAGCGCCGCGCAGCCCGCCAGCAGCGCGGCCGATGCGAGCAGCGCGATCGCGCGCCAGCCCGAAGGGCGCAAGGCGCCCGGCAGCCACGCGGGTCGGGACTGCGGCGTCTGCGCGCCGCTCACCGGAACCCGTCCTTCCAGCGCCGCAGCGCCGCGAAGACCTCGACCGGGTCGGCCGACGCTGCCCCGTGGGCCATGGCGGCGGCGGCGACCTCGGGCTCGCCGCAGCGCAGGAAGGGGTTGATCGCGCGCTCGCGCGCGATCGTCGACGGCAGCGTCGGCTCGCCCGCGGCGCGCCGCACCCGGCATGCCTCGAGGTAGGCCGCCAGCGCCGCGTTGCCGGGCTCGACGGCGGTCGCGAAGCGCAGGTTGGCCAGCGTGTACTCGTGCGCGCAGCATACCTGCGTCGCGTCGGGCAGCGCCGCCAGCCGCTGCAGCGACGCGTGCATCTGTGCCGGCGTGCCCTCGAACAGCCGGCCGCAGCCGCCCGAGAACAGCGTGTCACCGCAGAACAGCAGCGGCGCGTCGAGGCCTGCGCCGGCGTAGTAGGCGACATGCCCTGCCGTGTGGCCGGGCACCTCGATCACGTCCAGGCGCAGCCCCAGCAGCTCGACCGTGTCGCCTTCGGCCACCGGCGTGAACGGCGCGGGGACGTGCTCGCGCGCCGGGCCCCAGACCGGCGCGTCGTGACGCGCCGCCAGCGCGGCGACGCCGCCGACGTGGTCCGGGTGGTGGTGCGTCACTAGAATGCCCGCCAGCCGCAGTCCGTCCGAGACGAGCGCGGTGTGCACCGGCGCCTCGTCGCCCGGGTCGACCACGACGGCCTCCTTGCCGTCGTGCAGCAGCCACAGGTAGTTGTCGTCGAAGGCGGGCAGCGCGAGCAGCTTCATGACGCGGGACGAATCGATTCTGGAACTCGGTGCATGGCTGGCGAGCCCGCCGGGGCGCTACTTGCTGGCCTGGGAGCAGGATCGCGTCGACCGCGGCGTGGCCGATGCCTTCGGGTTTCACGCGCTGCAGCTCGGGCTGCCGCAGCTCGACGGGCTGCGTGCCAACCGCATGCCGCACCGCTGGGTCGCGAGCGAGTCGCTCATCGTACCCGACCCGCTGCCCGTACCGCCGCCGGCCGACGAGATCAGCACGACCGTCGTCGGCGAGCAGCCTGTGCAGCTGCATTGCGAGTACGACGCGCTGCCGTTCCCCTCGGCCAGCCTCGATCTGGTGCTGATGCCGCACACGCTGGAGCTCGCCGCCGACCCGCACCAGGCACTGCGCGAGGCCGAACGCGTGCTCGTCCCCGACGGGCGGCTGCTGATCACCGGCTTCAACCCGGCCAGCCTGTGGGGGCTGCGCCAGCGTGCCGGGCAGGCCAGGCTGCGCATGGGCCTGCGTCGGGGCCGCGCGCCGCTGATGCCCAGCGCCGGCGAGTTCATCGGCTACTGGCGGCTGCGCGACTGGCTGCGGCTGCTCGGCTTCGAGGTCGAGGCCGGCCGCTTCGGCTGCTGGCGTCCGCCCTGCCGCAGCGAGCGCTGGTTGCAGCGCTTCGGGTGGATGGAGCCGCTGGGCTCGCACTGGTGGCCGGTGCTCGGTGCCGTCTACGAGATCGCCGCCGTCAAGCGCGTGCGCGGCATGCGGCTGGTGGGGCTGGCGCGGCGCGAGCGCAAGACCGCCCGCCAGGGGCGCGCGGTGGTGGCGCAGCGCCGGCGCGAGACCGCCGACGCGATCGCCGAGACGAGCCCCGAGTAACGCCGCGCGGCATCGACCCGGGCTGCGCGAGCGACCCACGCGAGCGGCAACGGCCAGGCCACCCCGGCCTGGCGAGCGACGAACCGCGAACGACGAACCACGAACGACGACGCACGAACGACGACGCACGAACGACGACCGAATGGACCCGATCGAGATCTACACCGACGGCGCCTGCAAGGGCAACCCCGGCCCGGGCGGGTGGGGCGCGTGGCTGCGCGTCGGCCCGCACGAGAAGGAGCTCTGGGGCGGCGAGGCGCGAACGACCAACAACCGCATGGAGCTGACCGCCGTCATCCAGGCGCTGGCGGCGCTGCGCCAGCCGAGCCGGGTCGTCGTCCACACCGACAGCGAGTACGTCAAGAACGGGATCACGACCTGGATCCACGCGTGGAAGACGCGCGGCTGGCTGACCGCCGACCGCAAGCCGGTCAAGAACGTCGACCTGTGGCAACGGCTGGACGCGCTGCGCGCGCAGCACGACGTGCAGTGGCGCTGGGTGCGCGGCCATGCGGGCGACCCGGGCAACGAGCGCGCCGACGCGCTGGCCAACCGCGGCGTCGCCGAGGCGCGCGGCGGCGGGCGCTGAGACGTCCGCGCGGCGCGCGAGACCCCGCGCCCCTCTTCGGCCGGGCGCAGGCGCTACAGTGAGGGATTGCCCGGAAGACTCCCGATGATCAAGCGTGCGACGACGATCCTGGCCGTGATCGGGCTGGCCGCGGCGGCCGGCCTGGCCTGGTGGCTGCAGAACCGCCCGTCGGCGACCGCCGACGCAACACGTGCGGCTGCCGAATCCCCGGCCGCCGGTGGCGCGGCGCCCGCGGGCGGCGCCGCGCCGCGTGCGGTGGGGGGTGCCGCGGGGGGCGGTGGGGCGGCGGTGACGGTCGAGGTCGGTGCGGTCGAGAAGCGCCGGCTGGTCGACGAGACGACGGCCGTCGGCGCGGTGCGGTCGCACCAGAGCGTCACGCTGCGCCCCGAGGTCAGTGGCCGTATCGCCGCGCTGGGCTTCGCCGAGGGGCAGCGCGTGCGCCGTGGCCAGCTCGTCGCGCAGCTCGACGATGCGCTGCAGCGCGCGCAGCTGCAGCAGGCGCAGGCGCAGGCCTCGCTCGCGCGCACCCAGCTGCAGCGCCAGCGCGAGCTGCAGGCTCAAGGCTTCGTCAGCGCCAGTGCGGTCGACCAGAGCGCCGGGGCGCTCGAGGTCGCCGAGGCGCAGGTCGCGCTGGCGCGCGCGCAGCTCGACCGGATGAAGATCCGCGCGCCGTTCGACGGTGTGGCCGGGATCCGCCGCGTCGATGTCGGCGAGTACGTCAAGGACGGCGCCGAGATCGTGACCTTGCAGGACAACTCGAGCATGTGGGTGGACTTCCCGCTGCCCGAGCGATACCTCGGGCGCGTTCGCCCCGAGCAGGCGGTGCAGGTCCAGGTCGACGCGCTGGGTGCGCGGGGATTCGACGGCCGCATCGAGGCGCTGGACGCGCGCGTCGAGGCCGACGGCCGCTCGCTGCTGGTGCGTGCGCGGCTGGACGACCCTGCGGGCATGCTCAAGGCCGGCATGTTCGCGCGCGTGCGCACGGTGCTCGCGGTGCGCGACGACGCCCTGGTCGTGCCCGAGGAGGCGCTGGTGCCGCAGGCCGGACGGCAGTACCTGGTCAAGGTCGTCGACGGCCCGCAGGGCAAGGTCTCGCAGCGCCTGGAGGCGCGCACCGGGGTGCGCGAGGGCGGGCGGGTCGAGATCCTGCAGGGGCTGTCCGAGGGCGACCTGGTCGTCGTCGCCGGCCAGGAGCGCGCGATGCGCGCCGACGGCACGCCGCTGCGCATCGTGCGCGTCGGTGGCGAGGCCGGCGCGGTCCCGGAGCGGCCCGCGGCGCCGGCGGCCGCCGCGCGCGCAGGCGACGCCGGCCGCAGGTGCGCGCCGGCATGAGGGCTCGCGCTGGGGCTGGCTGGTCCTCGCTACTCTCGGGTAAGCGCAAGGTGAGGCCGCAATGAAGCTGTCGGAGACCTCGATCCGCCGGCCGGTGCTGGCCAGCGTGATGTCGCTGCTGCTGGTGCTGGTCGGGCTGGTGGCGGCGCAGCAGCTCAGCGTGCGCGAATACCCGCGCATCGACGAGCCGCTGGTCAACGTCAGCACCGTGCTGCGCGGCGCCTCGGCCGAGGTCATCGAGTCGCAGGTGACCAAGCCGCTGGAGGACTCGATCGCCGGCATCGACGGCGTCGACATCATGACCTCGGTGTCGCGCGCCGAGCGCAGCCAGATCACGGTGCGGTTCAAGCTCAGCAAGGACCCGGACACCGCGGCGGCCGAGGTACGCGACCGCGTCGCACGCGCGCGCGGCCGGCTGCCCGACACCGTCGACGAGCCGGTCATCGCCAAGGTCGAGGCCGACGCGACGCCGACGATCTGGCTCGCCTACATCAGCGAGAGCATGGACCCGCTGGCGCTCAGCGAGATCATCAACCGCGTCGTCAAGCCGCGGCTGCAGACGGTGCCGGGGGTCGCCGACGTCAGCATCGGCGGCGAGCGCCGGTACGCGATGCGGATCTGGCTCGACCCGCAGCGGCTGGCCTCGTACCGGCTGACGGTGCAGGACGTCGAGGACGCGCTGCGGCGGCAGAACCTCGAGGTGCCGGCCGGCCGGATCGAGAGCGCGCAGCGCGAGTTCAGCGTCACCGCGCGCACCGACCTCGCGACCGTCGGGCAGTTCGAGGCGATCGCGCTGCGCAACGTCGGCGGCCACACCGTGCGGCTGCGCGATGTCGCCCGGGTCGAGGAGGCGGCGTTCAACGACCGCTCGCGCGTGCGGCTGAACGGCATGCCGGCGATGAGCACCGGCATCATCCGCAACGCCACCGCCAACCCGCTCGAGGTCGCCGACGGCGTGCGCGCGGTGATGCCGGCGATCCAGCGCGACCTGCCCGACTCGGTGCGCGTCGTCCAGGCGACCGACCTGTCGGTCTACATCGACCGCTCGATCAAGGCCGTCTACACGACGGTGGCCGAGGCGGTGGTGCTGGTCGCGCTGGTCGTGTTCGTCTTCCTGCGCACGCTGCGCGCGTCGGTGATCCCGCTGGTGACCATTCCCGTCAGCCTGATCGGCGCCTTCGCGCTCGTCGCCGCCGCCGGATTCACGATCAACACGCTGGTGCTGCTGGCGATGGTGCTGGCGATCGGGCTGGTCGTGGACGACGCGATTGTCGTGCTCGAGAATATCTTCCGCCACATCGAGGAGGGGCTGACGCCGTTCCAGGCCGCGATCAAGGGCGTGCGCGAGATCAGCTTCGCGATCGTCGCGATGACGCTGACGCTGGCCGCCGTCTTCGCGCCGCTGGCCTTCACCCCCGGGCGCACCGGACGGCTGTTCGGCGAGTTCGCGCTGACGCTGGCCGGCGCGGTGCTGGTGTCGGGCTTCGTCGCGCTGACGCTCACCCCGATGATGTGCTCCAAGCTGCTGCGCCACGAGGCGAAGCCCTCGCGCTTCGACCGCGGCATGGAGGCGCTGCTGCAGCGGCTGACCGCGGGCTATGCGCGCGCGCTGCGCGCGTCGCTGCGGGTACGGTGGGTGACGGTGGCGCTGATGCTGGCCTGCGCCGGCACCAGCTGGTGGCTGTTCACGACCGCCAAGAGCGAGCTCGCGCCGATCGAGGACCGCGGCGTGATCGCGCTGCCGATCCGCGGCCCGGACGGCGCGACGCTGGACTACATGGCGCGCTACCTGGACGCGATCGACACCATCGCCGCGCCGTACGAGGAGTTCGACCGCCGCTTCACCTTCGTCGGCGGCGGCGGGCAGGTGTCGGCCGCCTTCGGCGTGCTGCGCACCGTCGACTGGAGCGAGCGCGACCGCACGACGCAGGAGCTGGCGCGCGAACTGCTGCCCAAGCTGATGGCGCTGCCCGGGGTGAGCGCGTTCCCGAGCACGCCGCCCAGCCTGGGGCAGAGCTTCCGCTCGCGACCGCTGGAAGTCGTCATCGTCAGCGGGGACAGCTACGCCGCCATGGCGCGCGTGGCCGAGGCCGTGGTCGCCGAACTGCGCCGCGTGCCTGGCATCGTGCAGCCGGACATCGACCTGCGGCTGAACTCGCCCGAGGTCTTCATCGACGTCGACCGCGACCGTGCGGCCGACCTCGGGGTGTCGGTCGAGGCGGTCGCGCGGACGATCGAGACCCTGCTGGGCGGACGCAGCGTGACGCGCTACAAGCGCGAGGCCGAGCTCTACGATGTCGTCGTGCAGACCGCCGGCGAGGGCCGCGCCACGCCGGACGACATCGGCCGCATGTTCGTGCGCGGGCGCAACGACACGATGGTGCCGCTGGCGTCGCTGGTGACGGTGCGCGAGGCGGTCGCGCCGCGCGAGCTCAACCACTTCAACCAGCGCCGTGCGGTGACGATCAGTGCCAACCTGGGTCCCGAGCTGTCGCTCGGGCAGGCGCTGGCACGGGTCGACGAGATCGCCGCTCGCGTGCTGCCGCCGGGCTACGCGACCGAGCTCGCCGGCGTCAGCCGCGAATTCCGCGCCTCGTCGGGCTCGCTCGGCCTGGTCTTCGTGCTCGCGCTGGTGTTCATCTTCCTCGTGCTGGCGGCGCAGTTCGAGAGCTGGATCGACCCCTTCGTGATCCTGCTGGCGGTGCCGCTGACGACGGTGGGGGCGCTGCTGGCGCTGCGGCTGACGGGCGGGACGATCAACGTCTACTCGCAGATCGGGCTCGTGACGCTGATCGGGCTGATCGCCAAGCACGGGATCCTGATCGTCGAGTTCAGCAACCAGCTGCGCCGCCAGGGGCGCGAGACGCTGGACGCGGTGGTCGAGGCGGCCTCGCTGCGGCTGCGCCCGATCCTGATGACGACCGGCGCGATGGTGCTGGGCGCGCTGCCGCTGGCGCTGGCCAGCGGCGCCGGCGCCGAGAGCCGCCAGCAGATCGGCTGGGTGATCGTCGGCGGCATGTCGCTGGGCACGCTGCTGACGATCTTCGTCGTGCCGACGATGGTCACGCTGCTGGCGCGCCGCGGCATCCCGGGCGAGATCACGACGCCGGCCGACGACGGCGTGAGGCCGGCGGCGCATAGCGTCTGATCCCGTTCACGGCGGGCTGCTTCGAGCGAACCGCCGGCGGCGACAGCCGCTTGATCGATTGGGCCGTGCTGGCCCCGGAACGATCGCCGAGGATCGGAGCGCCGCCTGTGCGATGGGGCCCCGACCTCGTCAGCTCTTGCTCGAGATCTTGTGCCGCATCAGCCGCCCGCGCTCCTTCTCCCAGTCGCGCTGCTTCTCGGTCTCGCGCTTGTCGTGCTGGGCCTTGCCCTTGGCCAGCGCGATCTCGACCTTGATGTGTCCGCCCTTGTGGTGCAGGTTCAGCGGCACCAGCGTGAAGCCCTTCTGCTCGACCTTGCCGACCAGGCGCCGGATCTCGTCCTTGTGCATCAACAGCTTGCGCGTGCGGTCGGGCTCGGGGTGGACATGCGTCGACGCCGTTCGCAGCGGGTTGACGCGCAGCCCGATCAGGAACAGCTCGCCATGGCGGATGACGACGTAGCCGTCGGTGAGCTGGACCTGGCCGGCGCGGATTGCCTTGACCTCCCAGCCCTGCAGCACGATGCCCGCCTCGTGCCGCTCCTCGACGTGGTAGTCGAAGCGGGCACGGCGGTTCTCGGCGATGGCGGACATGGGCGGCGCGGCGGGGCCCGCGCGCGCGGGCGGCTCCGGGAAGAGGGAGCCGGACTATAAGCGGCCGGCCCGGCACGGCTGGCGCGCCGGGCCGGGCAGGACCTGCCGGTTTCGCCTGCCGGCCGCCCGCGCCCGCGCGCGGGCGCGTGGGCAGCCGGCCGCCGGTCAGGCGATCAGGCCGGCACCGAAGGCAGACCCGCCAGCGCCATCGCGAGCTCGGCCTCGTCGTAGGGCTGGTCCACGAGCTTGTCGGCCATGTAGGCGCTGTAGGCACTCATGTCGAAGTGGCCGTGGCCGCAGAGGTTGAACAGGATCGTCTCGCTCCGGCCCTCGGCCTTGCAGCGCAAGGCCTCGACGATCGCGCCCTTGACCGCGTGGTTGGCCTCCGGCGCGGGCACGATGCCCTCGGCGCGTGCGAAGGCGACGCCGGCGGCGAAGCAGTCGCGCTGGTGGTAGGCGGTGGCCTCGATGATCCCGAGCTCCTTCAGGTGCGAGACCAGCGGCGCCATGCCGTGGTAGCGCAGCCCGCCGGCGTGGAAGCCCGGCGGCGTGAAGGTGCTGCCCAGCGTGTGCATCTTGGTCAGCGGTGCCAGGTGCGCGGTGTCGCCGAAGTCGTAGGCGAACTTGCCGCGCGTCAGGCTGGGGCACGCGGCCGGCTCGACGGCGACGATGCGCCGCTTGCGCCCGCCGCGCAGCTGCTGGCCGATGAACGGGAAGCTGATGCCGGCGAAGTTGCTGCCGCCGCCGGTGCAGCCGACGATGACGTCCGGGTCGTCGCCGGCCATCTCGAGCTGCAGCATCGCCTCCTGGCCGACGATCGTCTGGTGCAGCAGCACGTGGTTGAGCACCGAGCCGAGCGCGTACTTGGTGTCGTCGTGCGTCGCCGCGACCTCGACCGCCTCGCTGATCGCGATGCCGAGCGAGCCCGGGTGGTCCGGGTTCTTGGCCAGGATCGCGCGGCCGGACTGGGTCAGGTTGCTCGGGCTGGCGACGCAGGTCGCGCCGTAGGTCTCCATCAGCGCGCGCCGATAGGGCTTCTGGTCGTACGAGACGCGGACCTGGAAGACCTGCACCTCGATGCCGAACAGCGCGCCGGCGAAGGACAGCGACGAACCCCACTGGCCGGCGCCGGTCTCGGTCGAGAGCTTCTTGACGCCGGCCTGCGCGTTGTACCAGGCCTGCGGCACGGCGGTGTTGGGCTTGTGGCTGCCGGCCGGGGAGACGCCCTCGTACTTGTAGTAGATCTTGGCCGGCGTGCCGAGCGCCTTCTCCAGCCGGTGCGCACGAACCAGCGGCGACGGCCGCCACAGGCGGAAAACCTCGCGCACCGGCTCGGGGATCTCGATCTCGCGCTCGGCCGAGACCTCCTGCATGATCAGCGCCATCGGGAACAGCGGCGCCAGGTCGTCCGGGCCGACCGGCTGCATCGTGCCGGGGTGCAGCGGCGGCGCCAGCGGCACCGGCAGGTCGGCGGCGATGTTGTACCAGTGGGTGGGCATCCGGCTCTCGTCGAGCAGGAACTTGGTCTGGCTCATCCGGGGTCTCCAAAGTAGGTGGTGCGCGATCGTAGGCGGCGCCGACCCCGACGCGAAGATGGGTTTGCCCTGAAACGACGCGTGACACCCCCCCCGGGGTGCAGGCGACCGGTCAGGCCCGGATCAGGCTCAGCGCCCGGTCCATGCCGCCGGACATGATCGAGATCATCGCCTTCTCGCGCACCGTCGGCTTCGGGTGGTAGGCGATCGACAGCCCGGCGACCGCCATCATCGGCAGGTCGTTGGCGCCGTCGCCGACGGCGATCGCCTGCGACGGCTCGATGCCCATCAACTCGCAGACTTCGAGCACGACGCGCTTCTTCTCCGCGCCGTCGACGATGTCGCCCCAGGGGCGCTCCATCAGCGTGCCGGTGAGCTTGCCGTCGGCGATGCCCAGCACGTTCGCGCGCGCGAAGTCCAGCCCCAGCCGCATGCGCACGCGGTCGCTGAAGTAGGTGAAGCCGCCCGAGACGAGCAGCGTCTTCAGCCCTGCACGCTGGCAGGTTCGCACGAAGACCTCGACGCCGGGGTTGAGATCCAGGTGCTTCGACCACACGGCCTCCAACGCCGAGACCGGCACGCCCGCGAGCAGCGCGAGCCGGCGGCGCAGGCTGTCGCGATAGTCGCTGATCTCGCCACGCATCGTCGCCTCGGTGATCGCGGCGACCTCGTCCCTTCGTCCCGCGGCGGCGGCGATCTCGTCGACGCACTCGATATTGATCAGCGTCGAGTCCATGTCGAATGCGATCAGCTTGTAGTCGGCCAGCCACAGCGGCGGCGTGAAGCCTCGGGCGAACAAGCCGGGTGCGATCTCTCGGGCGTCGGGCATGGGGGGCTCGGGGGCGGCACGGACGGTGCCGATCCGGGATCGTAGCGATCGCCGGGCGGTTCCGCTCGCCGTGGGGTCGCCGCCGGGTCGCCGCCGGGCGGCGCCAGGCGTCGTGGCGCCCGGCGTGCCGCGAGCCGGCGGGCTCGTCTCGCGCCGACGCCTCAGCGCGGCGGCGCGATCAGCTTGGCGAGCACGCCGAGCTGCTTGCGGGTATCGCCGCCGACCAGCGCGGCGACGCTGTCGGCGCCATCGCGCGGCTCGACGCCGGCGGCACGCAGCCGCGACTCGATCTCCTGCGGCGTCGTGCCCGCGACCTGGGCCAGCACCGGCAGCGGGGCGGCGGCCAGCGCGCGCAGCGGGGCTACGAAGGGCGGCTCGCCGCCGCCACCCGCCAGCGGCACGAACGACAGTCCGAGCACGAGGGCGAAGCCGGCGACCAGCGCGCGCGGCCCGGGCATGCGCAGGTAGCGCTGGAAGGCGCCGACGTTGACCGCGACGTGCAGGCCGACACCGGCGAGCATGACCCAGCCGATCCATTCGTGGACGGTCTTGTTGAGCGCGCTGTCGAGGTGGAAGAACATCAGCACGCCGGTCACGGCGAGCACGAGAAAGGCACCGATCGTCAGCGGCGTGGCGAGATTGCGGGGGATGCGTGTCGTCATGCGGGGCAGTGTCGGGCACCGCGGTCAACGGTCTGCGGCGGCGGCGTTTCGGTTTCGTGAAGCGCGCCGCGTGGCGCATGCCGCTAGACTGGGCCGGGTGCACCGGTCGAAGGGGGGCGGGATGGCCGCAGGCATCTTCATCTGCTACCGGCGCGACGAGTCGCGCCACGCCGCCGGAAGGCTGGCCGACGACCTGGCCGAGGCCTTCGGCGCCGAGACGATCTTCCGCGACATCGAGGGCATCGACCCCGGGGTCGACTTCGCGCAGGCGCTGGACAAGGCGCTTCGCTGGCGCGGGTGCCGGGGGTGACCCGGCGGCGCCCGACGCCGGGACCGCCGCCCGCGCCCCCGCAGCCGGCTGGCGGCAGGCTCGAGCCGATGCTGTGGTGCGCGGCCGTCACGGTCGCGGTGCTGGCGCTGCTGGGATGGTGGTTCGAGGACGGTGGCGGGGCCTCGCTCGCGGACTTCGACCCGTCTTCGGTCGAGCCGGCTGCGGCGACGCTCGCAGCCCCCGCGCCGCCGACCGCGGCACCCGGCAGCGGTACCGGCGCACGCGACAGCGTGGCGCCGACCGAGGGGGGTGCCGGCGCGGCCACGGCGGACCTGTCCGGGCTGTGGCGCTCGGCCTCGGGCGAGGTCGTCCACCTCGACCACGAAGGGCAGGAGGTGCTGATCCTCGCCGAGATGGGCGGGCGGATCGTCGGCGAAGGCGAGGGCCGCTTCGACGGTCGCCTGCTCGTGCTCGCGATGTCGATGCCGCTGCCCGGCGGCGGCATCGGGCAGCTCGCGTGCGAGCTCCAGGTCGCCGCCGACCGCGCGAGCATGACCGGACTTTGCCAGGGACCGATGGGGATCACGCCGGCGCAGATCTACCGCTGACGGCGAGGAGGCTGCCGGGGCAGGCGCCGCGCCCCGCGGCGCGCCGAAGGCGGCCGATCAGGCGGCCTTGGCCACGCGTGGCGGCCCCAGCGCGCGCAAGGTTTCGCGCACCAGCTGCGCGCGCGCCGCCGCGTCGTCGATCGGGCGCTCGATGCGCAGCTTGTCGTTGCCGGCGAGCTTGACGCTGCGCTGGCGCTGCACCAGCTCGACGATGCGCATCGCGTCGACCGGGGGGTTGGGGTGGAAGGCGATCGTCGTCACCCGCGGCCCGGCGTCGATCTTGGCCACGCCGTACTCGCGCGCCAGCACGCGCAGGCGATGCGTGTCGAACAGCGTCCGTCCCTGGGTCGGCAGCTTGCCGAAGCGGTCGGTGACCTCCTCGAGCAGGCCCTCGATCTGGGCGTCGCTGACGGCGCCGGCAAGCCGCTTGTACAGCGACAGCCGCACGTGGACGTCGCCGCAGTAGGCATCGGGCAGCAGCGCCGGCGCGTGCAGGTTGACCTCGGTGGCGGCGCCGAACAATCCGGTCGGGCTGAGCAGGTCGGGCTCGCGGCCGGACTTGAGCGCGCGCACCGCCTCGGCCAGCATCTCGTTGTAGAGCTGGAAGCCGACCTCCATCATGTTGCCGCTCTGGTGCTCCCCGAGGATCTCGCCGGCACCGCGGATCTCGAGGTCGTGCATCGCGAGGTAGAAGCCGCTGCCGAGCTCCTCCATCTCCTGGATCGCCTGCAGCCGCTGCTCGGCCGCCTTGCTCAGCGTCTGAACATCGGGCACCAGCAGGTAGGCGTAGGCCTGGTGGTGGCTGCGGCCGACGCGCCCGCGCAACTGGTGCAGCTGCGCGAGCCCGAACTTGTCCGCGCGCGCGATGACGATGGTGTTGGCGGTCGGCACGTCGATACCGGTCTCGATGATCGTCGAGCACACGAGGACGTTGTGGCGCTGGGCGACGAAGTCGCGCATCACCGACTCGAGCTGGCGCTCGGGCATCTGGCCGTGCGCGATCGCGATCCGCGCCTCGGGCAGCAGCTCGGCCAGCCTGGCCGCGCGCTGCGCGATCGTCTCGACCTCGTTGTGCAGGAAGTAGACCTGCCCGCCGCGCTTGAGCTCGCGCAGCACCGCCTCGCGGATGACGCCGCTGCCCTCGTCGCGCACGAAGGTCTTGATCGCCAGCCGCCGCTGCGGCGCGGTCGCGATCACGCTCAGGTCGCGCAGGCCCTCGAGCGCCATGCCGAGCGTGCGCGGGATCGGGGTGGCGGTCAGCGTCAGCACGTCGACCTCGGCGCGCAGCGCCTTCATCGCCTCCTTGTGGCGCACGCCGAAGCGGTGCTCCTCGTCGATGATCAGCAGCCCCAGGCGCGCGAACCTGACGTCCGGCTGCAGCAGCTTGTGGGTGCCGACGACGATGTCGATGCGGCCGTCGGCCAGGCCCTCCAGCGCCGCCTTGACCTCCTTCGCCGAGCGGAAGCGGCTGAGCTCGGCGACCTTGACCGGCCAGGGCGCGAAGCGGTCGACGATCGTCTGGTGGTGCTGCTCGGCCAGCAGTGTGGTCGGCGCCAGCAGCGCGACCTGCTTGCCGCCGGCGACGGCGACGAAGGCCGCGCGCAGCGCGACCTCGGTCTTGCCGAAGCCGACATCGCCGCACACCAGCCGGTCCATCGGACGCGGGCTGACCAGGTCCTGGATCACGGCGTGGATCGCGGCGCGCTGGTCCGGCGTCTCCTCGAAGCCAAAGCTGGCGGCGAAGGCCTCGTACTCGTGCGGCAGGAAGCGGTGTGCGTGGCCCTCGCGCGCGGCGCGGCGCGCATACAGCGCGAGCAACTCGGCGGCGGCGTCGCGCACCTGCTCGGCGGCCTTGCGGCGTGCCTTGTCCCACTGCGACGAGCCGAGCCTGTGCAGCGGCGCCTCCTCGGCCGACACGCCGGTGTAGCGTGCGATCAGGTGCAGCGCCGAGACCGGCACGTACAGCGTGGCGCGGTCGGCGTATTCGAGGTGCAGGAACTCGCCCGGCCCCTCGCCGGTGTCGATCTCGACCAGCCCGCGGTAGCGGCCGATGCCATGCTGCAGGTGCACGACCGGGTCGCCGAGCTGCAGCTCGGCGAGGTCCTTGATCAGCGCGTCGACGTCGCTCGTGCGCTCCTGATTGCGGCGCCGGCGCGCCGCCGGCGCGGTGGCGAAGAGCTCGGTCTCGGTGATGAACTGGACCGCGGAGTCGGCTGCGGTGTCGCGCTGCCAGTGGAAGCCCTGCGCCAGCGGCGCGGCGGCGATCGCGACCTTCTCGGCGGCGGCCTCGCCGTGCAGGAATTCGTGCAGCGTCGCGACGCTGGGCACGGCGATGCGGTGGTCGCGCAGCAAGTCGAGCAGGCTCTCGCGCCGGCCCTCGCTCTCGGCGACCAGCAGCACGCGCGACGGCGTCGCATCGAGGTGGCGCTCCAGCCGCGCCAGCGGCTCGGTCGCGCTGCGATCGACCGCGACATCGGGCAGCGGACGCGCCCACGGCGTCTCGCCGCCGCCGCGCAGCGCCAGCGTCGGGCGCGGTTGCGCGAGGCCGAAGAATTCGTCGGTCGGCAGGTAGAGCGACTGCGGCGGCAGGATCGGGCGCTCGGGGTCGTGCTGCAGCAGCCGGTGGCGCTCGCGCGTCTCGGCCCAGAAGCGCTCCAGCGCCTCGGCCACCTCGCCGTGCAGCGCCAGCGCGGTGCGGTCGTCGAAATACTCGAAGACGGTCGCGGTGGCGTCGAAGAAGAGCGGCAGGTAGTACTCGATGCCGGCCGGCGCGAGCCCGGCGCCGACATCCTTGTAGATGCGCGACCGCGTCGGGTCGCCCTCCAGCCGCTCGCGCCAGCGGGCGCGGAATGCGCTGCGCGCGGCCTCGTCGAGCGGAAACTCGCGCCCGGGCAGCAGCCGCACCTCGGGCACCGGGTACAGGCTGCGCTGGGTGTCGGGGTCGAAGGTGCGGATCGAGTCGACCTCGTCGTCGAACAGGTCGACCCGGTAGGGCACCGGCGAGCCCATCGGGAACAGGTCGATCAGCCCGCCGCGCACCGCATATTCGCCCGGGCCGACGACCTGGCTGACATGCTGGTAGCCGGCCAGCGTGAGCTGCGCGCGCAGCGCCGCCTCGTCGAGCTTCTGCCGCAGCCTGAACTGGAAGGTGTAGGCGGCCAGGAACGACGGCGGCGCCAGCCGCTGCAGCGCGGTCGTCGCCGGCAGCAGCAGCACGTCGACATCCTTGACGTGCAGCACGCGCCACAGCGTGGCCAGCCGCTCGGAGACCAGGTCCTGGTGCGGGCTGAACTGGTCGTAGGGCAGCGTCTCCCAATCGGGGAAGACGGCGATGCGCAACTGCGGCGCGAAGAAGCGCAGCTCCTCCTCCAGCCGCTGCGAGTCGGCCGCCTCGGCCGTGACGACCACCAGCCGCTGGCCTGCGGCGGCGAGTGATTCGGCGTGGCGCGCCAGCAGCAGCGCATCGGCGCTGCCGTGCGGCCGCGGCACGGTGTGGCGCTTGCCGGCGGCGATCGGGGGCAGTTGCATGGGCGCGGATCGGGAGCGGGCGCGTGGCCTGCGAAACGACGAAAGCCCCGGCGCCGAGGCGACGAGGCGTGCGAGAGCCGCGATTTTAGGAGGCTGCGTGGTTTCGCGAGGGCCTTCCCGAGCCCCGCCAGCCTCCTAGAATTTGCCGATGGCCTGCTACGCCCTCGTCCCCTGCGCCGGCACCGGCACCCGCGCCGGCGGCGAAGGCCCGAAGCAGTACCGCATGCTCGCCGGCCGGCCGCTGGTCGCGCATACGCTGACGGCGCTCGCCGCGGTGAGGCGGCTGGCGGCGACGCTGGTCGTGCTGGCGCCCGACGATGCTGGCTTCGACGCCGCGTTGCCAGGCTTCGAGGGCGCGCGCGGCTGGGTCGTTCGCCGTGGCGGCGCGACGCGCGCGGCCAGCGTCGCCGCCGGGCTCGACGAGCTCGCCGCGCGCGGCGCCGCCGCCGACGACTGGGTGCTGGTGCACGATGCCGCGCGCTGCCTGCTGCGCCCCGAGTGGGTCGACGCGCTGATCGACGCCTGCGCCGGCGACGCCGTCGGCGGGCTGCTCGCGCAGCCGCTGGCCGATACGCTCAAGCAGGCCGGTGCCGGCGGCCGCGTCGCGGCCACCGTCGATCGCAGCGGCAAGTGGGCGGCGCAGACGCCGCAGATGTTTCGCCTCGGGCTGCTGCGGCGCGCGCTGGCCGCCGCCGGGCCCGGCGTGACCGACGAGGCCGCCGCGGTCGAGTCGCTGGGGCTGGCACCGCGGCTTGTCGCCGCGCCGCTGGAGAACTTCAAGCTGACCTGGCCCGAGGATTTCGAGCTCGCCGAGCGGCTGCTGCGCGCACGCGAGCGGCTGGCGAAGGCGTCGCAGCCCGAGGCCGCCGCGGCGACGATTTCGGCTGCCTGCCGGGAGGGCACGCGATGACACCGATGCGCATCGGCGAGGGCTGGGACACCCACGCGCTGGTCGCGGGCCGCCCGCTGGTGCTCGGCGGGGTCACGATCCCGCACTCGCAAGGGCTGCTCGGGCACTCGGACGCCGACGCGCTGGCCCACGCGCTGACCGACGCACTGCTCGGCGCGGCGGCGCTGGGTGATATCGGCCGCCACTTCCCGGATACGGACCCGGCGTTTGCCGGCGCCGATTCGATCGTGCTGCTGGCCGAGGCGATGCGTCGCGTTCGCGCCGCGGGCTGGGAGCTCGGCAACGTCGACGCCACGATCGTCGCGCAGGCGCCGAAGCTGGCGCCGTACATCGACGCGATGCGCGCGCGGCTGGCCGCGGCACTGGGCGTCGGGCCCGAGCGGGTCAGCGTCAAGGCCAAGACGGCCGAGAGGATGGGACCGGTCGGCGAAGGCCGGGCCATCGAGGCGCGAGCCGTGTGCCTGCTGGTCGGACGCGCGGTCTGATCCCGGCTCCGGCTTGCCTGGCAGGTGGCGTCGAGGCTGGGTCGAACGCCGGCCGAGGGCGGTCGTGCTCAAGTCCGGATGACGGTCGGCCGATGAAGCAGGTCTCGGCGACCGATCGGCGGTTGCCACTGAACTTCGTCCGGTCATGAAAGCACTTGCTCGTTGGGGACTCGGCCGACGCTTGGGCGCAGGCTTTGCCGTCACCCTGGCCTTGCTCATCGCCATCGCGGGCCTGTCCCTGCTGCGTATCCAGGGGCTCGCGACGACCCTCGACCGGGTCGTCGTCCTCGGCGCAGAGCGTACGCAGGCGCTCGGACGTCTCGAGCGATCGGCCAACCAGTTCATGTTCACCCTGCGCGACATGAGCGCCGCCGAGCTGTCGGCCGGCGAGGCCATGATGGCCAAGGCGCGCAACAACTGGGCCGACTTCGTGCAGGCGCTCGACGAGGTCCATGGGCTGCTGCCCGCCGACGATGCGGATGTCCAGCCCTTGGTGGTGGCCGTCCGCGAACGAGGCGCTGGCGTGCACGAGCTGCTGCCTCTGGGCGAGAAGGAGGCCGAGGGACGCGGCGACACGGCGGCCTTCTTCGCCATCCGCGAGCAGATGAGCAACCAGTACGAGAAGTGGTCCGGCCGCCAGAAGGAGTGGTCCGCCTCGTTGGTCGAAGTCATCGCGTGGGACACGCGCGTGGCGCAGGCGACCTCCAAGGCCAGCATCGACGATGCGAAGACGGCCAGCGTCTTCGTCGTGGCCGGCGCGCTGGCGGCGCTGGCGATCGGCGTGGTCACCGCGTGGCGCATCACCCGCGACATCAGCCAGGGCCTGGGCGAAGCCGTGCAGGCCACCGAACGCATGGCGCAGCACGACTTGTCGGTCCCGGTCCCCGTGCGTCGCAACGACGAGCTCGGCGATCTGGCGCGTGCGCTCGAATCGATGCGTCAGCAGCAGCGTGAACTGGCCGACGGCGTTCGCCAGGCCTGCACCGACATCGCGCACGCCAGCGCCGAGATCGCGCAAGGCAGCCAGGATCTGAGCGCTCGCACCGAGAGCACCGCGATGACCTTGCAGACCGCGGTCGGGGCGATCACCCAGCTCGGCGGCTCGGTGGACCAGACGGTCCAGTCTGCCGGGTCGGCCAGCACGCTCGCCGGTGAGACGCAGGAGGTCGCGACGCGCGGCGGTGACGTGGTTGCGCAGGCGGTTCAGACGATGGGCGAGATCGAGACGGCGTCGCGCCGCATCGCCGACATCACCGCCATCATCGACGGCATCGCGTTCCAGACCAATATTCTGGCGCTCAACGCCGCGGTCGAGGCGGCCCGTGCAGGCGAGCAGGGGCGTGGTTTCGCGGTCGTGGCCGGCGAGGTGCGCACGCTGGCCCAGCGCAGCGCGACCGCGGCGCGCGAGATCAGGCAGCTGATCGAGGCCTCGCTGGGCAAGGTGGCGGCCGGAAGCGAACAGGTCAGACGCGCGGGGAGCGCGACGGACGAGATCATGGACTCGGTACGCCGGGTCTCGGGGATGATCGCGCAGATCAGCGACGAGACCGGCCAGCAGCATCAGGGGTTGGCGCAGGCCAACCGTTCGGTGGGCGAGCTCGATCAGGTCGTGCAGCAGAACGCCGCGCTCGCCGAGCAATCCGCTGCCGCGGCGGGATCGCTCGCGCAGCAGGCGCAGAGCCTGACCGAACTGGTGGCGCGATTCAGGCTCGACGTCACCGAGGCGTCGGTCGCCTGAGCCGGGGCGCGGCGCGCGGCGCCGCACCCCGTGCGGGTCAAACGACGTTGACCGTGATGCGCCGCGGCCGGGCGTGCTCGGCCTTGGGGATGCGAACGCGCAGCACGCCCTGCGCCAGCTCGGCGCTGACCTTTTCCGGGTCGAGCTCCTTGCTCAGCGTGAACGCGCGGCGGTAACGCGACAGGCCGACTTCGGCGTGCGTCGGCTCCATGCCCTGCGGCACCGCGAGCACGGCCTCGGCCTCGATGCTGAGCTGGTCGCCCTCGACACGAAGATTCAGCCGCTCGCGGGGCACGCCGGGCAGGTCGGCGACCAGCGTGATGCCGGTCGCGTCCTCGACGACGTCCACCGGCGGCAGCAGCGCGGGCTCGTCACGCCGGGCCGGCGCCGTGCCGGCTTGCGATGGGGTCAGTTCGGGCATGGTGTTCTCCTCGATGCGGGGGTCACTGCACTTCGATGCGGCGTGGCTGGGCCGACGCCCGGCGCTTGACGCTGACGTGCAGCACGCCGTCGCGGTAGTCGGCGCCGACCGTGTTCGGATCGATGTCGTCGGACAGGCTGACGACGCGTCGGAAGCGCCCGGCGAAGCGCTCGTTCAGGTGCAGCACGGTCTTGCCGTCGCCGTTGCCGGCCGGCAGGTCGGCCTTGCGTTCGCCGGCCAGCGTCAGCACGCTGCGGTCGAGGTTGACCTCGATCGTTGCCGGATCCAGCCCGGGTGCGAAGGCATAGATCTCGATCGACGCCGGCGTGCTGCCGACATTGAGCGCAGGGTAGCCGCCGCGGCCAAGGCCGCGGATGCTGGGCGAGGGCTCGAACATCGTGCTCATCTCGCGCTGCAGGCGGTCCAGCTCGGCGAACATGTCGCGCGGAAACAGGCTTCGGTACATGGTGGGTCCTCCAATCCGGTCAGGCTCGGGCTGGGCCCGATGCGTCCAAGCTAGGGTCGACCCGGCAGCGTTTCAAGGGCCTGCCGGTGCCTCTTGAAGCGCGCGAGGACGTCGCAAAATACAAAACGAGGAGTACCCCACCGCCGTGGAATTCAAGGACTACTACGCCGTGCTCGGCGTGCCGCGCGACGCCGCCGCCGAGCAGATCAAGAAGGCCTGGCGCCAGCTCGCGCGCAAATACCACCCGGACGTCAGCAAGGAGCCCGACGCCGCGGCGCGCATGAGCGAGGTCAACGAGGCCAACGCCGTCCTGTCCGACCCCGAGAAGCGCGCCGCCTACGATGCGCTGGCGCGCGGTCATCGCGCCGGCGAGCGCTTCACGCCGCCGCCGGACTGGGATGCCGGGTTCGAGTTCAGCGGGCGCGGCGTCGACGACGGCGTGGGCGACTTTAGCGACTTCTTCGCCGAGCTGTTCGGACGCATGGGACGCGGCGCGGCGGGGCAGGGCGCAGCCGGTGGCTTTGGTGGCCATGGCGGCGCCGCGCCCGGTCGCGCCGCCGCCGGCCGCGGGCAGGACCACCACGCGAAGATCGTGCTCGACCTCGAGGATGCCTTCCGCGGCGCGACGCGCCAGGTGCAGTTGCGCAGCCCGCGACTCGCGGCCGACGGCCGCGTCATGGTCGACGAGCGCACGCTGGACGTCCGCATCCCGGCCGGCGTTCGCGCCGGGCAGCTGATCCGGCTCGCGGGACAGGGTGGTCCCGGGCATGGCGGCGCGCCGGCCGGCGACCTGTTCCTCGAGGTCCACTTCAGGCCGCATCCGCGGTTTCGCATCGACGGCGCGGCGCTGGTCGCCGAGTTGCCGGTCGCGCCCTGGGAGGCCGCGCTCGGCGCCGTGGTGCCGGTGACGCTTCCGGACGGCAGCAGCTTGAAGGTGCGGGTGCCGGCCGGCGCGCAGTCCGGTCGCACCCTCAGCGTGCGCGGCAAGGGCTTGCCCGGCGCAGGCGCGGGTGGCGCCGCGGGCGACCTGGAGCTGGTGGTTCAGGTCGTGCTGCCGAGCGCACACGATCCGCGCGCGCACCGCCACTACGAGGCAATGGCGAGCGAGCTGGCGGACTTCGACGCGCGTGCGCAGGCGGCCGCCGACCGCACGCGGGAGCGCTGACGATGACGAACCGTGATCCGATCGACGCCGCGCTGGACGAGGTCTGGCTGACGCTGGACGAGTTGTGCGCACTCGGCGGGACGCACCCGCAGTGGGTCCGCCTGCACGTCGAGGAGGGGTTGATCGCCGCCCGTCGCGGGGGCGACCAGGGCTGGCGCTTCGACGCCGTCGCGCTGGCGCGCGTGCGGCGGCTGCAGCGCATCGAACGCGACTTCGGCGCCGCGCCCGAGCTCGCGGCACTGGTCGCCGACCTCGAGGACGAGATCGCGCGGCTGCGCGCGAGGCTGGCGCGCGCCGGGCTCTGATCCCGGGCAGCGACATCGGCGGCGACGGGCAGCCCGGTCGGCTCCTGTAAGCTGGCGTCGCTGCAGCGCGCATGATCGCCAGGCGCGACAACCCCACGAAACGACCGTGCCGATCCAACTGCCCGACAAGGACTCCGCCAAGCCCGCCGCGCGCCGCCCCGACCCGGGCAACCGGCAGACGCAGTGGAATGTCGGCTACTGGCTGCTCGCGCTGCTGGCGCTGATCTCGCTGCAGAACCTGTGGCAGGCCGGCAGCCAGACCGAGGTCCTGCCCTACAGCGCCTTCGAGCAGGCGCTGGCCGAGGGGAGGGTGGCCGAGGTCTTCGTGCGCGACAACACCGTGACCGGGCGGCTGAAGACGCCCGACGCGTCGGGCAAGACGGTGATCGTCGCCAACCGCGTCGAGCCCGACCTGGCCGAGCGGCTGTCGCAGTACGAGGTGCCGTACACGCGCGTGATCGAGAGCACGCTGCTGCGCGACCTGCTGTCGTGGATCGTGCCGGCAGCGGTCTTCTTCGGCCTGTGGTTCTTCCTCATCCGCCGGCTGGCCGAGAAGCAGGGCGGCCTGGGCGGCTTCATGTCGATCGGCAAGAGCCGCGCCAAGGTCTACGTCGAGCGCGATACCGGCGTCACCTTCGCCGATGTCGCCGGCGTCGACGAGGCCAAGGCCGAGTTGCAGGAGATCGTCGCCTTCCTGAAGGACCCGCAGGGCTACGGCCGGCTGGGCGCGCGCATGCCCAAGGGGGTGCTGCTGGTCGGCCCGCCGGGCACCGGCAAGACGCTGCTGGCCAAGGCGGTCGCGGGCGAGGCCGGGGTGCCGTTCTTCAGCATCAGCGGCAGCGAGTTCGTCGAGATGTTCGTCGGCGTCGGCGCCGCGCGCGTGCGCGACCTGTTCGAGCAGGCGCGCGCCAAGGCGCCGGCGATCATCTTCGTCGACGAGCTCGACGCGCTCGGGCGCGCGCGCGGCAGTTTCCCCGGCATCGGCGGGCACGACGAGCGCGAGCAGACGCTCAACCAGCTGCTGGCCGAGCTCGACGGCTTCGACACCACCGGCGGCCTGGTGCTGCTGGCGGCGACGAACCGGCCCGAGATCCTCGACCCGGCGCTGCTGCGTGCTGGCCGCTTCGACCGCCAGGTGCTGGTCGACCGGCCCGATAAGATGGGGCGGACGCAGATCCTGCGCGTGCACGCGAGGAAGATCCGGCTCGGTGCCGGCACCGATCTGGAGCAGGTCGCGGCGCTGACGACGGGTTTCTCGGGCGCGGACCTGGCCAACCTGTGCAACGAGGCAGCGCTGGCGGCCACGCGACGCGGCGGCGACGAGGTCACGCTGGCGGACTTCACGCAGGCGATCGAGCGCATCGTCGCCGGGCTGGAAAAGCGCAACCGCGTGCTGAGCGCGCACGAGCGCGAGGTCGTCGCCTACCACGAGATGGGGCATGCGCTGGTCGCGATGGCGCTGCCCGGCAGCGACGCGGTGCACAAGGTCTCGATCATCCCGCGCGGCATCGGCGCGCTCGGCTACACGATCCAGCGCCCGACCGAGGACCGCTTCCTGATGACGCGGCGCGAGCTGGAGCACAAGATCATGGTGCTGCTCGGCGGCCGCGCGGCCGAGTCGCTGGTCTTCGGCGAGCTGTCGACCGGCGCTGCCGACGACCTGGCCAAGGTGACCGACATCGCGCGCGACATGGCGATGCGCTACGGCATGGTCGAGGAGCTGGGCCACGTCGTCTTCGAGGCGCCGCGGCCGCGCTTTCTCGACGTGCCGGGGATGGAGGCGCCGGGTTGGCGCGGCAGCCCCGAGACGCAGCAACGGATCGATACCGCGGTGCACGATATCGTCCAGCAGGCTTTCGACCGTTCGCGCGCGCTGCTGGAAGGGCAGCGCGAGGTGCTGGAACGCGGTGCGCGCGAGCTGCTGACCAGGGAGACACTCGACGAGGCGGCGCTGCGTCCGCTGGCGCAGGCGATGCGGGGCGCGGGGATGCCGCCAGCCCGGTAGCGGGACGCTCAGGGCGCCCGGCGCAGCCTCAGGTGGGCGACGAAGCCGCCGTCGGCCGCATTCGCGATCTCGAGCGATCCGCCCATGCGCTGCATCGCCTTGTCCACGATCGCGAGCCCCAGCCCGGCGCCGGTGGCGGCGGTGCGCGCGGCGTCGCCGCGGTAGAACGGTGTCGTCAGCTGCGGCAGCTTGGCCGGCGGGACGCCGGGCCCTGTGTCGCGCACCGAGACGATGACCCACGGTCCGGTGCGGTTGTGCGTCACGCTCACCTCGGCGACGCCGGTCTCCGCATGGCGGCCGTAGCGGCGCGCATTCTCGAACAGGTTGGCGAAAACGCGCGCCAGCTCGGTCTCGTCGGCGAGCACCGCGAGGTCGATCGGCAGCCGCGAGGCGATCTGGATCGCCTGCGGGTCGCGCATGACCGCCATCTCGCGGTCGACGAGCTGCGCCAGGTGCACCGTGCGCAGCTGCGTCTCGCCCGGGCGTGCGTAGTCCATGAACTTGTCGATGATGGCGTCGAGCTGGTCGATGTCCAGCGCCATGTTGCCCTTGGCCTCCTCGTCGGCCACGCTCATCTCGGTCTCCAGCCGCAGCCGCGCCAGCGGCGTGCGCAGGTCGTGGCTGATGCCAGCGAGCATCACCGCTCGGTCCTCCTCGACCTTGGCCAGCTCGCGTGCCATGCGGTTGAATCCCATGTTGACCTCGCGGATCTCGCTCGTCAGCGTGTTCTCGTCCAGGCGCGAGTCGAGGTCGCCCTCGCGGATGCGGCTGGCGGCGAACGACAGCTGCTTGAGCGGGCGGTTGATCAGCCGCGCGATGCCGGCCGACCCGAGCAGCGTGGCGAGCACCGCGATGCCGATCCAGACCATCCAGGTGTAGCCGGTGAGCGCGCCGCTTTGCGCGGACTCGGCGCGCAGCCAGTAGCCGTCGCCCTCGATCGTGAAGCCGACCCAGAGCCCCGGCTCACCGTTGACGCTGCGCGCCACCAGCGTGCCCGCGCCGAGACTGGCGCGCAGCTCCTGCGCGACGCGCTGGCTGAAGCGGTCGCGCTCCCAGGGCTCGTAGCGGTCGCCGCGCTCGCGCGGCGCCACCCGGACCGCGTCTCGCGCCAGGCTCTTCATCAGCGCGACGCGCTGGATCTTGTCGGCCGTTTGCAGCGCCGCGCGCGACAGGTCGACCAGCCCGGCGATCTGCTGCGCCGTCTGCACCGCGCGCGGCTCGAGCTCGAGCGCGCGCAGCGTCTGCACCCAGGCGACGATGCCGCCGGCCAGCAGGATCGCGAGGTAGAAGAAGGTGCGCCAGAACAGGCTCAGCGCGACGGGCTGGCGCGGCATCGGACGGGGCGGCGGGCGCAGCTCAGCTCGTGCCGTCGGGCACGAAGACATAGCCGACGCCCCACACCGTCTGGATGTAGCGCGGCTGGGAGGGGTCGGGTTCGATCATCTTGCGCAGGCGCGAGATCTGTACGTCCAGGCTGCGGTCGAAGGGCTCGAACTCGCGCCCGCGTGCCAGCTGCGCCAGCTTGTCCCGCGACAGCGGCTGGCGCGGGTGCCGCACCAGCGCCTTGAGCATCGAGAACTCGCCCGTCGTCAGCGCGATCGACTCGCCGTCCTTGGTCAGCCGGCGCAGCGACAGGTCGAACTCGAACGGGCCGAAGCTGACCGTCTGCGCATCCTTGGATGGCGCACCCGGGGCCTCGGGCGCCGGGCGGCGGCGCAGCACGGCGTGGATGCGCGCCAGCAGCTCGCGCGGGTTGAAGGGCTTGGGCAGGTAGTCGTCGGCACCGACCTCCAGTCCGACGATGCGGTCGACATCCTCGACCTTGGCCGTCAGCATGATGATCGGCGTCGAGTCATTGGCCGCGCGCAGCCGGCGGCAGATCGACAGCCCGTCCTCGCCCGGCAGCATGAGGTCGAGCACGATGAGGTCGATCGTCTCGCGCGTCAGCAGCCGGTTCAGCGCCTTGGCGTCCTCGGCCAGCAGCACCTCGAAGCCCTCCTGCGACAGGTAGCGGCGCAGCAGGTCGCGGATGCGCGCATCGTCGTCGACGACGACGATGCGGTCGGCCCGGTTGTGCGTGGTGGCATTCATGACGATCCCCGAAATGTAACAAGCCCATTGTCGGGGGCTGCCGGCCCCGGCTTTCGGGGCGGCTGACCAACGGTTACATGTCTTGCCGGCCGCGATCGCGCTAGGCTTGCGATCCGTGAACTGCGTCGCGGCACGATGCAGCCCGTCGACCCGACCCCGAGGAGCCCGCATGCCCCGAGATCTCCCCGCCCCCCTTCGGGGCGCCGAACCCGACGCAGGGCTCCTCCGCCCGGTCGGCCCGGCGCCCCGCGACCGCCGCCTGCGCCGCGCCGCGCTGGCGTTCGTCGCCGTCGGCCTGTTCGTGGCCGGGGCGGCGCAGGCGCAGACCCTGCCGCCGCCCGAGAACGTGGTCCAGCTCTCGGCCGAGGCCGCCACCGAGGTGACGCTGGACCGGCTGCAGCTCGTCTTCTCGACCCGGCGCGAGGGCCCCGAGGCGGCACCGGTGCAGCAGCAGCTGCAGCAGGCGCTGGAGGCGGCGCTGACGGTCGCGCGCGCGGCCGCGCGACCAGGCGAGGTCGACGTGCGCACCGGGAATTTTTCGCTCTCGCCGCGCTACGACGGCCGTGGCGGTACGAGCGGCTGGGTCGGCAGCGCCGAGCTGATCGTCGAGGGCAGCGACCGCGCCGCGATCGCCGCGCTGGCCGGACGCATCCAGACCATGTCGGTGGCGCGCACCGGCTGGACGCTGTCGCGCGGCGCGCGCGAGCGCGCCGAGGAGGAAATCACCGCCGAGGCGGTCGCGCGCTTTCGCGCCAAGGCCGATCGCAGTGCGCGCCTGTTCGGCTTCACCGGCTGGCTGCTGCGCGAGGTCTCGGTCGGCGCCGACGGGCCGCCGCCCGGGCTGCCGCGGCCGGCGATCGCGATGGGCGCGCGTGCCGCGAGTGCCGAGATGGACGCACCGCTGCCGATCGAGGCCGGGCGCGCGACGGTGACCGTGAGCGTGCACGGCAGCGTGCAGCTGACCCGTTGAGCCGGCCCGCGTCCGATCACCGGCACCGACGGCCCTGCGGCGGCGCGTCGGCGCCGACCCCCGAGCTGCTGCAATGGCTGCGCGAGCAGTTCCGCGCCGGCCGCCGCGACGACGAGGCGCTGCAGCTGATGCGCGCCAGTGGCTGGGCCGAGGCGGTCGCGCGGGCGGCGCTCGATCGGGCGCGCCTCGACATGTCGCAGGCTGACCACGCAGCCGGCCCGAGCCCGGGCCGCCGCGTGCCCGGGCCGCAAGCCGCCGACGGCTCGAACCGGATCGAGGCCGACGGCCATGCGGTGCAGCTGCTGGTGACGCTGCGCCACCCGCGCCTCGTCGTCTTCGGGGACTTCCTCACCGACGCCGAGTGCGACGCGCTGATCGCCGAGGCGCGGCCGCGCATGGCACGCTCCGAGACCGTCGATACCGCCACCGGCGGCGGCGAGATCAACGCCGCGCGCACCAGCCGCGGCATGTTCTTCGAGTGCGGTGAGACGCCACTGGTGCGGCGCATCGAGCGACGCATCGAGGCGCTGCTGCACTGGCCGGTCGACTGGGGCGAGCCGCTGCAGGTGCTGCACTACGAGCCTGGCGCCGAATACCGGCCGCACCACGACTATTTCGATCCGGGCCAGCCGGGCACGGCGGCGGTGCTCGGCCGCGGCGGCCAGCGCGTCGGCACCCTGCTGATCTACCTCGCGGCCCCCGAGGCCGGCGGCGCGACGAGCTTCCCCGAGGCCGGTCTCGAGATCGCCGCCGTCAAGGGCTGCGCGGTCTTCTTCGGCTACGAGCGGGCAAGCGCGGATTCGCTGACGCTGCACGGCGGCGAACCCGTGCGGCGCGGCGACAAGTGGGTCGCGACCAAGTGGCTGCGCGAGCGCGAATTTCGCTGACCGGGCTGCGTCACCGCGCCGGCGCCCGTGGGCGTCGCGATCTCCGCGCCCGGGCTCTCAGAGCGCGCCGGCACCGAGGCCGCCGACCCCCACGGCGACGGCCCACCCGGCCCCGGTCGAAGCCGCAAGCGACAGCGCGATCCGGACCGCATAGCCCGCACCGCCCGTGATCCACGCGACCGCGCAGCGCGAGACCGCATTCGCCGTGATCGCCAGCAGCACGCCACCGATCGCGACGTCTGCGGCCAGACCGCCGCCGGCATGGAGGCCGGCCAGCGTCGCGACGCTGGCGTGGGCATCGGCGAGCGCGCCGACCGCGGCGCCGGCCAGCACCCCGCGCGTGCCGAGCCAGCGCTCGGCCCAGCCGATCACGAGCCCGACGCCGACCAGCAACGCGGCCAGCAGCGCCGCCTCGCGCAGCCGCAGCGGGCCCCGCTCGCCGTCCCGCGGGTCCTCGCGGCGCGCATCGCTGGCTTCGTCCCGAGGACCGGCACGGTCGGGGCGGCCGGCCTCGGCGTCGGGGGCGGACCCGCGCGCCTGGGCTTCGCCGTCGTCGGGGCGCCGAGGCCGCCGACGCGCTCGCCAGATGCCGCTGGCCGCGGCAACGGCGCCGGCCACGATCGTCGCCGGCGCCAGCGCGGCAGCCAGCGCCGGCGCGATCGCGACCAGCAGCACCAGCGCCTGCAGCCAGGTCGCGGCGGTCGACAGCATGGCGCCGGCCTCGCACGGTGCAGCGACAGACGGGTCCCGGCGCGCGCGCGCCCCGAAGGAAGCGATGGTCGCCGTGCTCGAGACAAACCCGGAGAAGAATCCCGCCAGCGCCAGCCCGGCGCGTGCGCCGGCGACGCGCGCGGCGACATGCCCGGCGGCCTGCACCGCCAGGATCAGTGCCGTCACCAGCACCAGGCGGCGCGGCACCAGCCCGGCCAGCCATTCGACCGGCTCGGCGGGCGTCAGCGGCAGCACGACCAGCGTCAGCGCCGCCAGCAGCATCCCATCGTGCAGCTCGCCCTCGCTCAGCCACGCGGTGGCGAAGCGGTGCAGGCCCTCGCGCATCGCCAGCAGCAGCGCGAGCGTGGCGGCGATGCCCGCGGCCAGCGCCGGCTCGCGCATCGCCAGCACACCGATCAGGTAGGTGACGAACAGCGCCAGCTCGGTCGTCACACCCGGGTCGTCGGAGCGGCTGCGCGCGTAGGCCAGTGCCACCAGCACCAGCACCAGCGCGGCGCCGACGGCAACCAGCAGGGGCTGCTGCAGCCACTGCGCGATGGCGCCGGCCAGCGCGGCGACGCTGAAGCTGCGGATGCCGGCGGCGTTGCGACCGGCGCCCTGGCCCTTGCGCCGCTCGCGATCCAGGCCGATCAGCAAGCCGGCGCCGATCGCGACCCCGAACCCGAGCGCCTCTGGCAGCATCGACAGGCCCGCCTGCGCGCGTCGATCACGCGTTGGCTTGCTCGCCGTGCTGCGGCACGCGGACGCGCCAGCCGAGCTCGTCCTTGATCCGCATGCGCATCGCATCGGCGGCGTCCGGCTCGCCGTGGACGACGAAGGTCTGCTCCGGCGCCCGCGGCATCTGCCGCAGCCAGTCGAGGATCTCGCCCGCGTCGGCGTGGCCGGAGAAGCCCTCGAGCTGCGAAACCTGCGCGCGCACCGGCACGTACTCGCCGTGGATCTTGACCTCGCGCGCGCCGGCGACCAGGTGGGCGCCGCGGCTGCCACCGACCTGGAAGCCGGGGAAGACGACGTGGTGGCGCGGATCCGGCGCCATCGCCTTCAGGTGATGCAGCACGCGCCCGCCGGTGGCCATGCCGCTGGCCGAGACGATGACCGCCGGGTAGCGGTAGCGCCGCTGCACGAGCCGGATCGACTGCTGCGCGGTGGCGACCGAGCGCACGCCGTCGCACAGGCGAGCGGCCTCGGACGGCGCGATGCGCAACAGCCTCGCGTGGCGCCGGTAGAGCGCCGTGGCCTCGATCGCCATCGGGCTGTCGAGGAAGACGGGCAGGTCGGGCGGGATCTCGCCGCGGGCCTTCAGCCGCTGCAGCACCAGCAGCAGCGCCTGCGCGCGACCGACCGCGAACGACGGCATCAGCACCGAGCCGCCACGGCCTATCGTGTCGCGCACGATCGCGCCGAGCTCCTGGGCGATGTCCGTCTTCGGATGCTCGCGGTTGCCGTAGGTCGACTCGACCAGCAGCACGTCCGCAGGCTGCGGCGGCTCGGGCGGCGGCATCAGCAGGTCCTCGCGGCGGCCGATGTCACCGGAGAACAGGAGCTGCCTGCCGTCGGCGCCGGTCAGGTGCACCGCGCAGGCGCCCAGCAGGTGGCCCACAGGATCCAGCCGCACGACCGCGTCGCCGACGCGGCGCGGCCGGCGCTGCGGCAGCGGCTTCATCAGCGCGAGCGCGCGCTCGGCGTCGCGCTTCGTGTACAGCGGCAGCGCCTTCGCATGGCGGCTGTAGCCGTAGCGGTTGGCGCGCCGGGCGTCCTCCTCCTGCAGGTGCGCGGCGTCGAGCAGCAGGACGCGCGCCAGCTCGATCGTCGCCGGCGACGCGTAGATCGGCCCGCGCCAGCCGTGCGCGACCAGCGCCGGCAGCCAGCCGCTGTGATCCAGGTGGGCGTGGCTGAGGACGACGGCGTCGGCCTCGCGCAGCGCCGGCGGCGGTGGCGCCCAGTTGCGCTCGCGCAGCACCTTGTAGCCCTGGAACATGCCGCAGTCCAGCAGCAGCCGGGTGCCGCCGGTCTCGACGAGGTGGCGCGAACCGGTAACGGTGTCGACGGCGCCGTGGAAGCTGATGTGCATGCGGGTCGGTGGACGGGTCGACGCGGGACCTGCGCCAGCGGCGAGCCTACACGAGCGCCGCCGCCTCGTCGCGCTGCGGCCCGCGCCAGGCCAGCGTGCGTGCGCCGAGGCGCTCCGGTGCCAGGGGGCCCGCTCCGTAGAATGACGCACCGTGAAGCACGTCAAGAAGACGGTCCTGATCTGGTACACGCCGCGCGAGATGTACGAGCTCGTCACCGGCGTCGAGCAGTACCCCCAGTTTCTTCCCTGGTGCGAACGCTCGGAGGTGCTCGAGCGCCACGATGGCGGCATGACCGCGCGGCTGGCGCTGCACTACATGGGGGTGCGCCACGCCTTCACGACGCGCAACGAGCATGTGCGCGGCGAATCGGTCGTCGTCAGCCTCGTCGACGGGCCGTTCTCGCTGCTGGACGGGACCTGGCTGTTCCTGCCGCTGGGGCGCCCGGGCAGCGAGGCGCAGGCTTGCAAGATCGATTTCGACCTGCGCTACGCGTTTTCCAGCAAGGCGCTGGAGACCGCGGTCAGCCCGGTCTTCGACCGCATCGCCAACACCTTCGTCGACTCCTTCGTCAAGCGCGCCGAGGTGGTCTATGGGCCGCGCTGAGGGCGAGCCGCTCGGGGGTGCCGAAGACGGCGCCCCCATGCTTCGCATCGAGGTCGTGCATTGCCCGGCGCCGGGGCAGGTCGACCGGACGCGGCTCGATCTGCCGGCGGGGAGTTCGCTGGCCGACGCGCTGCACGCCAGCGGGGTGCTCGGGCGTCACGGCATGGACCCCCGGGCGCTGCCGCCGGTGGGGTTGTGGGGCAGGATCGCGGCACCGCAGACGCTGCTGCGCGACCGTGACCGGGTCGAGATCTACCGGGCGCTGACGGTCGACCCGATGGAGGCCAGGCGGCGGCGCCAGCGGCCGCGCAGGCGTTGAGCGCTGTGCGTCACCGTGCGCCGCGGCGCACGCGATCAGCGGCAGTCGCTGGCGATGATCTCGCGCGCGCGCTTCATCTCGGCGGCGCGCTGGTCGTCGCCGAGGAACTCGCGCTCGCCCTTCTCGTTGAAACGGACCAGGCGCTGGCCGCTTTCGAGTGCCGCCAGGTGGCCGCGAGCAGCCTTGCAGTTCTCGGCACGCTGCGCGGCGAGCTTGGCGTCGGCCGCGCGCTGGCGCGCGGCCTGCTCCTGCTCGGCGGCGCGCCGACGTGCCTCGAGCTCGGGGTCGACGCGCGGGGCCTCGGTGCCCGGCTTGGCGGGCGACGCGGAAGCGTCGGCAGGAGCTGCCGCCGTCGGTGCGGGGGGCGTGGTGGCCGCAGGGCGCGTCCCGGGGGTGCCGGGCCGCTCCAGGATGTCGCGCTCGGGGATGCCGCGCGGCGGCGGCAGGTCGCTTATGTTGATCTGGCCGTTGCCGTCGCGCCATTTCCACTGGGCGCTGGCCGGGGTGGCGGCCAGCGCCAGCCAGACGGCGGCGCCGAGCAGGGCGACGAGGGCACGGCCAGGCGGGTGCATGGGCGCGAGTGTAGGGCGGTCGCGTGCCCGGCCGCGCAGCCCGTGTGCCAAGCCTGGCGGCGTGGGCGTGCAATCGTCACGCCCGGGCGCCGCCGCGTCGGCCCCGCAGGGGATTCCCCTAGAATGCTGCTTTGCACCCGGAGCCGTTCCCATGCGCCTTCTCGGCAATGCGCTGACCTTCGACGACGTGCTGCTGGTGCCGGCGTTTTCGCAGGTGCTGCCGCGCGATACCCGGCTCGCGACCCGGCTGACGCGCAACATCCCGCTCAACCTGCCGCTGGTGTCCGCGGCGATGGACACCGTGACCGAGGCCCGGCTGGCGATCGCGATCGCGCAGGAGGGCGGCATCGGCATCGTCCACAAGAACCTCACGCCGAGGCAGCAGGCGGCCGAGGTCGCGCGCGTCAAGCGCTACGAGTCCGGTCTGCTGCGCGACCCGATTACCGTGACCCCGGAGCAGACCGTGCGCCAGGTGCGCGCGCTGTCGGAGCAGCACGGCGTGTCGGGCTTCCCGGTGCTCGAAGGCAGCAAGGTGGTCGGCATCGTGACCAACCGCGACGTGCGCTTCGAGACCCGGCTCGACGCCCCGGTGCGCGAGATCATGACCCCGCGCGAGCGCCTCGTCACCGTGCTGGAGGGCGCCTCGCTGGCCGAGGGCAAGGCGCTGATGCACGAGCACCGCCTCGAGCGCGTGCTGGTCGTCAACCAGGCCTTCGAGCTGCGCGGGCTGATGACGGTCAAGGACATCACCAAGCAGACGAGCTTTCCGAACGCGGCGCGCGATGCGCAGGGGCAGCTTCGCGTCGGTGCCGCGGTCGGCGTCGGCGAGGGCACCGAGGAGCGCGTCGAGCTGCTGGTGCGCGCCGGGGTCGACGCCATCGTCGTCGATACCGCGCACGGCCACAGCGCCGGCGTCATCGAGCGCGTGCGCTGGGTCAAGCGCCACTACCCCCAGGTCGACGTCATCGGCGGCAACATCGCCACCGGCGCGGCGGCGCTGGCGTTGTGCGAGGCCGGCGCCGACGCGGTCAAGGTCGGCATCGGGCCGGGGTCGATCTGCACCACGCGCATCGTCGCCGGCGTCGGCGTGCCGCAGATCACCGCGATCGACAACGTCGCCAGCGCGCTGCGCGGCAGCGGCGTGCCGCTGATCGCCGACGGCGGCATCCGCTACTCCGGCGACATCGCCAAGGCGGTCGCCGCCGGCGCCGGCACGGTGATGATGGGCGGCATGTTCGCCGGCACCGAGGAGGCGCCGGGCGAGGTCATCCTCTACCAGGGCCGCAGCTACAAGAGCTACCGCGGCATGGGGTCGATCGGCGCGATGAAGGCCGGCAGCGCCGACCGCTACTTCCAGGAGGGCGACGAGGTCGGCAACCCGAATACCGACAAGCTCGTCCCCGAGGGTATCGAGGGCCGCGTGCCGTACAAGGGCTCGATGGTCGCGATCGTGCACCAGATGGCCGGCGGGCTGCGCGCCGCGATGGGCTACTGCGGCTGCGCGACGATCGAGGACATGCACGCGCGCGCGGAGTTCGTCCAGATCACTGCCGCCGGCGTGCGCGAGAGCCACGTCCACGACGTGCAGATCACCAAGGAAGCGCCGAACTACCGGGCGGAGTGATCGGCCGTGACGCTGCAAGCCCGGCATGCCGGCGGCCGTCGCGCCGCCGGCATGCCCTTCATCCTGGTCGCGGTGCTGATCGACATGATCGCGATCGGGCTGATGATCCCGGTGCTGCCGGCGTGGGTCGGCAGCTTCACCGCGAGCGCCAGCGAACAGGCCTTCGCGTACGGGCTGGTCGCGTTCGCGTTCGGCATCGCGAGCTTCTTCGGCGGCCCGGTGCTCGGCGCGCTGTCGGACCGCTTCGGGCGCAGGCCGGTGCTGCTGCTGGGCTTCGGTGCGATGGCCGCGAGCTTCTTCGTCACCGCGGCGGCGACTGCGCTTTGGATGCTGGTCGCGGTGCGCCTGTTCAGCGGCGCGATGCAGGCCAACGTCGCCGTCGCGCAGGCCTACGTGGCCGACATCACGCCGGCCGGCGACGCGCGTGCGCGCCGCTTCGGGCTGCTGGGGGCGATGCTGGGCATCGGCTACACGCTCGGGCCGGTGCTCGGGGGCGTCCTCGGTGCGGTCGACCTGCGGCTGCCGTTCGTCGTCGCCGGGGTGCTGGCGCTGGTCAACACGGCGTACGGCGCCCTCGTGCTGCCGGAGTCGCTGCCGCCGGATCGGCGCCAGCCCTTCCGCTGGCGGCGCGCCAACCCGGTCGGCGCTCTGCGTGCGCTCGGGGCGCTGCGCGGGGTCGGGCCGATGGTGTGGGTGATCGCGCTGTCGGCGCTGGCGCAGTTCACGCTGCACATCAGCTGGGTGCTGCACAACACCTACAAGTTCGGCTGGGGGCCGAAGGAGAACGGCTGGTCGCTGTTCGCCGTCGGCGTCGCGATGGCGGTCGTCCAGGGTGGACTGATGAAGCCGCTGCTGCGCCGCTTCGGGCCGCAGCGGCTGGCGCAGATCGGGCTCGTCTCGGCCACGCTGGCCTACCTGGGCTGGGGCCTGGCGACCGCGCCGTGGATGATGTTCGCGATCATCGCGCTCAACGTCTTCGGCTTCGCCGCCGCGGCGTCGATCCAGAGCCTGGTCTCGGGCGCGGCCGGGGAGCACGAGCAAGGCCGCACGATGGGATCGGTCGCCTCGCTCAACAGCCTGATGGGCGTGGCGGCACCGGTCGTCGCCGCCGGCCTGCTGGGGCTGGTGGCCGAGCTGCCGCAGGGCGACATCCGCATCGGGCTGCCGCTCGTCTTCTGCGCGCTGCTGCAGGGCGGCGCGGCACTGATCGCGCTGCGGCATTTCCGCGGCCATCGCGACGTGCCTGCCGCGGCGCCGACGGCGCCCGAATCGACCCGGGCCGTTTGACCTGCCCGGACGCCATGCCACCGACCGCACGAGCCGGTCACCGCGCACCGCCACCATGCACGACAAGATCCTGATCCTCGACTTCGGCTCGCAGGTCACGCAGCTGATCGCGCGCCGCGTGCGCGAGGCGCATGTCTACTGCGAGATCCATCCGCACGACGTCGGCGACGACTTCGTGCGCGGCTTCGGCGCCAAGGGCATCGTCCTGAGCGGCAGCCACGGCAGCACCTACGAGGACCACCAGCTGCGCGCACCGCAGGCGGTGTGGGAGCTGGGCGTGCCGGTGCTGGGCATCTGCTACGGGATGCAGACCATGGCCGAGCAGCTCGGCGGCCAGGTGCAGTGGAGCGACCAGCGCGAGTTCGGCTACGCCGAGGTCCGCGCGCGCGGCCACACGCGGCTGCTCGACGGCATCGAGGACTTCCGCACCGCCGAGGGCCACGGCATGCTGAAGGTCTGGATGAGCCACGGCGACAAGGTCACCGGGCTGCCGCCGGGATTCGTCACCATGGCCAGCACGCCGAGCTGCCCGATCGCCGGCATGGCCGACGAGTCGCGCGGCTACTACGGCGTGCAGTTCCACCCCGAGGTCACGCACACGCTGCAGGGCCGCGCGATGATCGAGCGCTTCGTGCTCGGGATCTGCGGTGCGCGCGCCGACTGGGTGATGCGCGACCATGTCGCCGAGGCGGTGGCGGCGATCCGCGAGCAGGTCGGCGACGAGGAGGTGATCCTCGGGCTGTCGGGCGGGGTCGATTCCAGCGTCGCGGCGGCGCTGATCCACCGGGCGATCGGCGAGCGGCTGACCTGCGTCTTCGTCGACCACGGGCTGCTGCGGCTGAACGAGGCGCAGCTGGTGATGGAGATGTTCGCCGGGCGGCTGCACGCCAGGGTCGTGCGCATCGACGCCGCCGAGGCGTTCATGACGGCCCTCGCCGGGGTGGCCGACCCCGAGGCCAAGCGCAGGATCATCGGGCGCGAGTTCGTCGAGGTCTTCCAGCGCGAGGCCGGCAAGCTGAAGAACGCGAGGTGGCTGGCGCAGGGGACGATCTACCCCGACGTCATCGAGTCGGGCGGCGCCAGCACCAAGAAGGCCAAGACGATCAAGAGCCACCACAACGTCGGCGGCCTGCCCGAGACGCTGGGGCTGAAGCTGCTCGAGCCGCTGCGCGACCTGTTCAAGGACGAGGTGCGCGAGCTCGGCGTGGCGCTCGGCCTGCCGCACGAGATGGTCTACCGCCACCCCTTCCCGGGCCCGGGGCTGGGGGTGCGCATCCTCGGCGAGGTCAGGCGCGAGTACGCCGAGTTGCTGCAGCGCGCCGACCACATCTTCGTCGAGGAGCTGCGCAGGACGGTCGACGAGCACACCGGCAAGACCTGGTACGAGCTGACGAGCCAGGCCTTCGCGGTCTTCCTGCCGGTACGCAGCGTCGGCGTGATGGGCGACGGCCGCACCTACGAGCACGTGGTCGCGCTGCGCGCGGTCACCACGAGCGACTTCATGACCGCCGACTGGGCCGAGCTGCCGTATGCGCTGCTGAAGAAGGTGTCGTCGCGCATCATCAACGAGGTGCGCGGGATCAACCGGGTGGCCTACGACGTCAGCAGCAAGCCGCCGGCGACGATCGAGTGGGAGTAGGGGTCTTTCGAGATCTATCGCGGTGTATCGGGATCTATCGCCGAATCCAAGCCGCCATGTGGGGTTGACGACGGCGCAGAGTCCAGATGTCAACGAGCTTAGACCCTGAAGGAGGCACCTTCGGGTCCGAGCTCGGGCCTTTGAAGATGTTGCCCGTGGCGGTGGCGAGAAGGTCAGTCGAAGCCTCGACACGAGATCGGTGCCAGTTGCCATTTCTCCCAAATTGGGAGATACTGCCGGCGGTGAGGATCATCGCCAAGAGCAGCCTGCAGAAATTCTGGGAACGGCCGGGCTGCGCCGATGCCCGGGGACCGCTGCACAGCTGGTACGCCGAGGCGATCAAGGCGACCTGGCGCAGCCCGCAGGACATCAAGAAACAGTACGCCAGCGCGAGCATCTGCGGCAACAACCGCGTCGTGTTCAACGTTGGCGGCAACAAGTACCGGCTGGTGGTCGAGGTGCAGTACCAGGCGGGCATTGTGTGGGTGAAGTTCGTCGGGACGCACGCGCAGTACGACCGCATCGACGTGGAGACCGTGAATGACTATTAAGCCGATCCGCAACGACGACGACCTGCGACGCGCCTTCCGGCGCCTGGAGAAGATCTTCCAGGCCGTGGAGGGCACCCCGCAGGCGGACGAGCGCGATGTGCTCGTCACCCTGATCGAAGCGTACGAGAACAAGCACTACGACTTCGGGCCCGCCGATCCGGTGGAGGCGATCAAGTTCCGCATGGAGCAGGAAGGGCTGACGCCTCGCGATCTGGAGCCGTACATCGGGCAGAGCGGCCGCGTCTCCGAAGTGCTGAACCGGAGGCGCCCGTTGAGCCTGCGGATGGTCAAGAGGCTGCACGACGGGTTGAATATCCCGTACGAGAGCCTGATAGAGGGGGTTCAGTAGAGCGTAGACAGGTGCCGAGCGCCGTAACGCGGGCGGCGCGAATCTTCACTAAACAGCAAATATTGCTGTGTCGTCGACTTCGAGGGCGCTGCGCCAAGCTGAAGGTAAAAAACTGTCCTCAAAAGTGATGCGCGACAAGTACTTACGATACTTGATGCGCCTTTACGTCGCAGGCACTCCAAGGGTCACGTCGAGGCGCCGGTGAAGCGTTCACGAGCGACCCAGGAGTCGATAGTCCTCGATAGATCTCGAAAGGTGAGTCTTCGCAGAACCGCCCGCAAACCCGCGCCAATGCTGGCGCTCCGTGCTTTGACGGTAAAAGTGACGGTAAATTTCTATGGAGCAGCACCAAGTGCATTACAAATCAACAGCGTAGAAGGCTCGTTGATGATCGAGTGGGAGTAGGGGCGAGACTGCCCTTCGGGGCTATCTCCAGCCTCGTCGAGTCGGGCGGCGCGAAGGCCGCAAGAATGGGAGAGGGCGCCGCGCGGGCGAAGCGCCTCACGATGTGTTCAGCAGCACCTTGAACGTGTCCTCGGGTCTGGTTGGCGATGGGTACAGAGATGGGCTTCGGGTCCTTGGTTGTGGATGCGAACTTCCGCGAAAGTGGCCACGACGCTGCTCACCTGTCGGGTGAGCGCGCTGCGCACCCGATCGAGCCGCCCTCGACCACGCTGGCGGCGTTGCAAATCCTCGCGATGGCACGAGCCATCGCTGCGGTTTGCGCCTTGCCAGCGCGGCCGATGACGGCCCGCTCGGGCGCGCCCAACTGCCGGATCTAGCTTCACAGAACCGCGAATAGCCGGCGGCGTCGACGGCTACCGCTGGCGGTCCATCCTGGATCGCGCGTCCTCGAGCAATCTGCGGCGCTCCTATGCGGGCGCTGCCCACTCAATTGTAGTCACGTTGCTACAATGTGGGTCGGAGGTGACCGATGACGATGACCCTTTCCAGCCGCGAATTCAATCAGGACACGAGCAAGGCCAAGAAGGCTGCCAAGACCGGACCGGTCTTCATCACCGACCGTGGCAGGCTGGCCCACGTCCTGCTGAGCATCGAGCAGTACCAGTCGCTGGTGGCGCCAGCCGCCAGCATCGTCGATCTGTTGGCGACGCCCGGCGCTGAAAACATTCGATTCGTCGCGCCACGCGCTCGCAAGATCGCGAAGGCGGCGGATCTGACGTGATGTTCCTCCTCGACACCAACGTCGTCTCGGAGTTGCGCAAGGCCAAGTCCGGCAAGGCCCATCCCCGGGTGACCGCGTGGGCAACCAAGGTGCCGGCGGGCAGCTTGTACCTGTCGGCCATCACGCTGCTCGAACTCGAGATGGGTGTCCTTCAGGTCGAGCGGCGTGACGCCGCACAGGGAACGATCATCCGAACGTGGTTGGATGACCATGTGCTTCCGGCGTTTGCCGGGCGTGTCCTCGCCATCGATGCAGCGGTCGCGCTTCGATGCGCCCGTCTGCACGTGCCCGACAAGCTCAGCGAGCGCGACGCGATGATCGCCGCGACGGCGCTCGTTCATGGCATGACGGTGGTGACCCGCAACGTGGCCGATTTCGAAGCCAGCGGAGTGCCGCTGGTCAACCCGTGGCTCGGGTAGCTGGCGTGATGGCTCGTGCGGCGCTTAGAACCACGCCTCGGGATAGCGTCGCGACGACGGGATGTTGTTGACGAACAGCGCCACCAGCACCAGCAGCGACGGGCCCAGCGTACAAGGGGCGAGCACGTACAGCCAACCCAGGTCGTGCACGTCCTGCGAGCCGATCACGGCGATCAGGGCCGTCGCGCCGCCGGGCGGGTGCAGCGTGCGCGTAGCGTGCATCAGCGCGATCGCGGTGGACACCGCCAGCGGCGCGGCCAGCCACGGGTAGGCGTGCAGGAGGGTCCAGCAGGCCACGCCGACGCTCGCGGACAACGCATGTCCCCCCACGACGTTGCGCGGCTGCGCCAGCGGGCTGCGCGGTGCGCCGAAGATCAGCGCCGCCGACGCCCCCATCGACCCGATCATCAACATCAGGTCCGCCCCCGCGAGCAAGGCCTGGTTCGCGAACCAGGCGGCCGTGATGGCGACGAAGGAGCCGATCCAGCTCCACGCGATCTCGGACGCGCTCACGCGCGGCGGGCCGCCGCGCGCGCTGCCGCGCATCTTGCGCAAGTAGTCGGCGAGGCTCAAGGGCGGCACCCCCGCACGGGGCGCCGCCGGACGAGCGACGGGGGGCGGCCGAGTTGTCTCATCGGTGCACCCGGCGGTCGATGGCGTCGAGAAAATCCTTGCGCAGCAGCAGCCCCGCGAGCCGCCCCTGCGCGTCCGCCAGCGGCATGCTGCGGCCGGGGTGGCGCCGGAAGGCGGCCATCGTCTCGCGCAGCCCCGACTCTGGGCGTACCGTGACCGCTGGCGCGGTCATCGCCTCGCGCACGGGCGTCTCGTGGCAGCGGTGGCTCACCTCGCAGGAGTTCTCCACCATGCGCAGCAGCAGCTCGAGGAAGGTCCCGGCCTGGAGCCGGCTGAGGTAGTCCGTCTCGGTCAGCATGCCCACCACGCGGCCATCGTCGTCGACGACGGGCAGCCCCTTGTAGCCGCTCGCGACGATGGCCCGGGCAGCCTCGTCGAGCATCATGCCCGGCGGCAGCCCGCGCGCCACCGGCCGTGCCAGGCCGCCGGCGCTCAGCCCCGCGAGCAGCCTGCCGGTCGCGTGACGGTGCGCGAGGTGGTAGACCTCGCGGAAGTCGGCGGCCGAGATGTCGAGGTAGCCCGAGATCTGCTGCATCGCGTCGAGGATGTCCTCGTCGGTGAGCTCCAGTTCGGGGACCACCTCGTCGGCCGCCGCGCCGGCCGGCCGTTCAGCTTGTGGTTTCATGGATGGGCCTGCGTGAGGGTTTCAGCTCGCAGCGCGCAGGATAAGCTGGCGCGCGGCCGCGCCGATTCGGCGACGGTCGGCCTGCGCGGGGATCGGCCGCCGTCGCGCCGGCGTACCGGCGTAGGATGGCGGCGCGGCGCGGAGGCGGGCACCACGGTCCCGGGGCATGCCGGCCGCGCCCCGCCCGATAACCCCCGGCCAGCCCGCGTCAACGATGCCAAGCCCGCGGCAATGACCTGCCAGCAAGAAGACATGGACCCGCAAGCGCAGGACGAATGGGCGATGCGACTCGCACTCGACCAGGCGCTCAACGCCCAGCTCGTCGGCGAGGTGCCGGTCGGCGCCGTGATCGTGCGCGACGGCGCCGAGGGGCCGCAGCTGCTCGCCACCGGCTACAACCGGCCGATCACCACCCACGACCCGACCGCGCACGCCGAGATCGTCGTGCTGCGCCACGCGGCGACGCTGCTGGGCAACTACCGGCTGCCCGGCTGCACGCTGTACGTGACGCTGGAACCCTGCGCGATGTGCGCGATGGCGCTGATGCACGCGCGGCTCGCGCGCGTCGTCTGGGGCGCGCCGGACCCGAAGACCGGCGCCGCCGGCTCGGTCGTCGACCTGTTCGCCGACGCGCGGCTGAACCACCACACGGCGGTGCAAGGCGGCGTGCTGGCCGACGCTTGCGGCGCGCTGCTGCGCGAGTTCTTCGCCGGGCGGCGGGCGGCGCAGCGCGCGGCGCGCGAGCCGATGATTCCGGCCGGCGAGGCACGGGAGATCGATCCGCCGGCGTCCATCTGACCTTCGTTGCGCTTGGGACGCCATGTCCAGGAGCCGGCCGGCGCACGGATGCGTTTGCTGTCGATGGAACGCGGGCTTGGCATCGCGGTACTGGCACTGGGCCTGCACTTGCCCCATGTCGCATAGCTGTGAATCGCTACCGGGCTGAGAATCCACCATGTCCGAGCACACCTCCGACTCGCCGACGCTGACCCTCTACTCCCCGGCCGGCGTCATCGCACGCGCCGCGGCGCTGCGGCGCGCTGCGCGCCGGCTGAAGGCGTTGGGCTTCGACGCCACGCTGGACGAATCGGCGCTGGCGAGCCGGCAGCGCTTCGCCGGCGACGACGCCACGAGGCTGGCGGCGCTGCACCGGGTGGCCGACGCGGCGCCGTCGGTCGCGCTGGCCAGCCGCGGCGGCTACGGGCTGACGCGGCTGCTCGACGCGATCGACTGGCCGCGCATCGCGCGCAGCGTCGAGCGCGGCACGCGCTGGGTCGGCTACAGCGACCTGACCGCGCTGCAGATGGCGCTGCTGGCGCATGCCAAGGCGCCGAGCTGGGCCGGGCCGCTGGCGGCCGACGACTTCGGCCGCAGCGACGCCGACGGTGGCGTCGACGAGGTCACGCGCGACGGCTTCTGCGAGGCGATGGCCGGCACGCTGGAGGCGGTGGGATTCCGCACTGCGCCCGGCTTCGACGGGCTGGAGGCGCGCGGGCTGCTGTGGGGCGGCAATCTGACGGTGCTGTGCTCGTTGCTCGGCACGCGCCACTGGCCGCGCGTGCGCGGCGGCATCCTGTTCGTCGAGGAGGTCGGCGAGCACCCCTACCGCGTCGAGCGCATGCTGCTGCAACTGCAGCAGGCCGGGGTGCTGGAGACGCAGAAGGCGGTGCTGGTCGGCGCCGTGACCGACTTCAAGCGCTCGCCGCTGGACCGCGGCTACCGGCTGCGCGACGCGCTGGACGCGGTGCGCTCGCGCACCCGCACGCCGATAGTCACCGGGCTGCCGTTCGGGCATGTGCGGACGAAGGTGATGCTGCCGGTCGGGCGGCGGGTGACGCTGGCGGTGGCGGGGCGGGATGCCTTTGTCGCCTGGGGGCACGGAGGGGCTTGAGCGCATCGGGCAGGTGCGGGAGTTCTCCGCACCGGGGTTGCCGGGCTGTCCGGTGAGGGCGAACGCGGTATTCATGCACGCGCGCGATGTGCCGCGGCGCGGCCGCGGCCAGGCGTCCGGCTACGAGTTGTTGCATCCGGCCAACGATGCGGCGAAGGGGCCGGGTGCGGTGGGTGCACCGGCCGGCCGCGGCATCGGCCGGCTCACGGCTCGAGGATGGAAGAAAACTTTATATACGACAAGCACTTGACTCGCGTTCCGCGGTTCCGAGATCGGCGCCGCCATGGGCTCGTCCTGGGGCGTCATGGATTTCCCGTAGGGGGGCGCGCTTTACAGACCCGTGACAATCGCCCGACTAGCCCTGCGAGCGGGACACGAACCGTTCACGATCAGCGCTGACGCGCGCCGCAGCAGGGCCAGGTCTTCAGATCAACCTTCCTTCAGGAGTGTGGTTTATGTTCAAGAGGACGAAAGTCTCGGTCGGCGTTCTGCTCGCACTCGGCGGCGCCGTGGTGGCGACGTCGATGCCGGCGGTGGCGCAGGATGCGGTGCAGCGCATCGAGATTACCGGCTCGTCGATCAAGCGGCTGGCCATTGAGGGTGCGCTGCCGGTTCAGACGATCACTCAGGAGGATATTCAGCGCAGCGGTGTTACGTCGGTTACCGACCTGATCCAGAGCCTACCGGTGATGCAAGGGTTCACCAGCATTGGCGATTCGGTCGGCGGCGGAGGAGGGGGCGTCACGACAGCCTCCATTCACGACGTCGGCGAGCAGTACACCCTGGTGCTGCTGAACGGCCGCCGCGTGGCGCCCGCGACCTCGGGCACTACCATTGACCTCAACTCCATCCCGCTGGCAGCGATCGAGCGCGTCGAGGTGCTGACCGACGGCGCGTCGGCCATCTACGGCGCCGACGCGATCGCCGGCGTGGTGAACTTCATCCTCAAGCAGGGCGAGGCCCCGCTGACCTTGGATGCGCGCATCAGCATGCCGGAGGCCGGCGGCGGCGAGCAGGCCAACTTCGCCATCAGCAAGGGCTTTGGCGATGTGGGGAAGGATGGTTACTCGGTCTTCTTGGCTGCGAGTTTCGACAAGCAGCGCCAGCTTAAGTCGACGGACCGCGACTTCGCCAGCACCGGTATTCTCTCCGGCACCTTCGGCGACTTGGCCTACGACTTCTTCAATGGATCCTCTCGCTCGGTGCCGCCGAACGTGGACGTCCGCGGCACGGCCATCGGTGGCGTTCGCGCAAACGGTTCGACCATCAACTCGATCTCGTTCAACCCGTACCTGGAAGCCAACGGCGAGTGCCCGGCCGACCACGTTGTGCTCGGCCGCCAGTGCTGGTTCGACTACACGACGACGGTCGAGATCGCGCCGGAACGCGAGCGCATGGCGTTGTACGGTTCCGGCGAACTGCAACTGGGAAGCAGCGGCTTCACTGGGTTCGCCGACTTCGCCTACACCGATGTCAGCACCGTCCCGCGAATTGCCCCGTACCCGGCGGAGTTTAGCCTGCCGTTGGGCAGCGACTTGTACGACAGCTATGTCCTGCCCTACCTGACACCTGAGCAGGCCGCAGTCGCCTCATCGGTCAACGTCAAGTATCGGCTGTTCGACATGGGCAGCCGGACCTACGACTACGCCACCAAGTCGCTGCACACAGTGCTTGGCGCAGAAGGTGCAGTCGGAGACTGGGACATTGCAGGCGGCGTGACCTTCTCGATGCAGCGCCAGGACCAGGACTATCTGGCCGGCTTCCCCTTGGCGGCGCCGTTCACCGAAGCCCTGACCACGGGCGCGGTCGATCCGTTCCCGTACACGGCAGGCACCATGCCGGCCGATCAACTGGCGGCGCTGCTCGCGACCCAGTACGTCGGCAACTACAACAAGACCGACATCAAGATGGTCGGATTGGACGGCAACGCGCAGCGGCCGCTGTTTTCCATGCCGGGCGGCGACGCTATCCTCTCGATGGGCTTCGACTTCCGCAAGACCGGGTACCAAGTGACGGCAAACGGTGCGGTGGCCAATGCCGAGATTCTGTTTGACGACCCCCAGCCCGAGTACGACCTTTCGCGCAGCGGCTGGGGCGCGTACGGCGAGATGCTGTTCCCGGTGTCTAAGGCCATTGAGCTGACCGCCGCGCTGCGCCACGACCAGATGTCCGGCGTGACCGACAAACAGATCAGCCAGAAGTTCGGTGACACCGAATCCGCCACTACCTTCAAGCTCGGCGGCAAGTGGGAGGCCACGCCTAGCCTGCTGATGCGCGCGTCGGTAGGAAGTGGTTTCCGCACTGCGTCGATGCTGGAGATTGCCCAGCCCAAGGTTGACTTCGGGGTCACCAGCGGTACCTACGACTGCCCGTTCAGTGCCAGTTACGACCCGCTGGGCTACTTCGCGGCCGGTCACATCTGCGAAGACGGTCTGCAGTACGAAGTTTTCACCGGCGGCAACCCCGAGCTAAAACCGGAAAAGTCGACGCAGTGGAACTTGGGTGCGGTGTGGCAGCCTACCGATGCGCTGTCGATCGGCCTGAACTACTGGTCGGTTTCGATCAAGGATGCCGTGACCAGCGTCAGCGAGTCGCAGATCCTCAACAACGCCGCGGACTACCTGGATCTCTTCACGACCAAGTACAAGGCGTCCAACGATCTGACCTACGTCGCCATCCTGCTGGCGCCGACTAATATCGGTAAACTGGAAAACGAGGGTATCGATTGGGACTTCACCTACAAGGGCAAGACCAACTTTGGCCGTTTTGAGGGGATGCTGGCCGGCACTTACCTAGTGAAGTCGCGCTACACGCTGCCGGGCACGGACGATCAGTGGACGACAAGCTTGGGCCAGTTCGGCATCAATGACGCGGTGAGCTTCCGCAACGTGATCACCGCGCGCGGCACGGTGGGCATCGGCGCCTGGGAGCACACGCTGACGATGAAGTACCGCAGCGGCTACGCCGACCAGTTCTACTCGGCGGAAGACTGGTGCTTCTTCTACGATCCGAATACGAACGAGTGTGCGGACGGACGTCTGCAGGTTCCCGAATACATGACCTTCGACTGGCAGACCAAGTGGCAGGCGACGAGAAATCTTGGTGTCACCTTCGCCATTGAGAACCTCTTCGATGAGGATCCGCCGCTGTCGCTACGTGTAAACGGTGCCGGCCACCAGCTGGGCTACGATCCACGTTATGCAAGCCCGTACGGCCGCACCTTCGTGCTCCAGGCCAAGTACCAGTTCTGAGGCCGGCTCCCCCGCCGGGCCTGCTTCTGGGCGCCGGCGGTCCGGTCTGCAGCGTATAAGAACCGTGCCCGGCCCCGCGTGGGGCTGGGCAAGTTCGTTTCTTGAATCGAGACACGCCGCGGTGCTTAAAGGGCATGCGGCACACTGCCATACTGCAACGATAAAGGCGTCAGCCATGGCCCGTGTCCGCCGAGGGCTGGGGAGCCTAAATGCGCTGCTGCTGGCCAGCAGCTTGGCCGCGTGCGCTACGGACCCAATCGGGAGCGCGCTCGCGCTGGGCCCGCACTTCGACGACGAGCGCTTCGCCGCCGAGCGCTTTACACCTGACCCTGATGCGCCCCTGGCCCTCACGGAGGAGATGGATCGCTACCTGCGTGAGCGCATCGCGCCGCAGCTTCGCGTGCGCGGCTACTTGTACGGCCTCGTGGAGGCGCTCTACGCCGACGACCAGCTGCGCCTGGGCTATGACTCTGCCGCCACGCTGACAGCCGCCGAGACCTTCGGGCAGCGGCGTGGAAATTGCCTTTCGCTCGTGCTGATGACGGCTGCCTTCGCACAGCGACTGGGCCTAGAAGTTCGCTTCCAGCGCGTGCTGACCGAAGACGCGCCGGAGCTGGCTGGCAATCTGGTGCGCATGGTCGGCCACGTCAACCTGGGTCTTGCCAAGCGCGGTACGGCGCGCGTGCGGGACTGGATCACGGTCGACTTCCTGCCCGGGTTAGAGGCTGCCCGGCTGCGTACGATCGAGATCTCTGCGGACCGCGTCAAGGCAATGTTTTTCAACAACCTCGCGGTCGAGGCGCTCGGCAAGGGCGAGTTGCCCCGTGCCTACTGGTTGGCGCGCGCCAGCGTGCGCCAGGACCCCCGCCTTGCCAGCCCGTACGTCACGCTGGGCGTGCTGTGGAGCCGGCTCGGGCAGGACGATCGAGCGGGGACCGCCTTTCGGCAGGCATTGGCCGTGGACTCACGCAACGCGAGCGCTCTCGCCAACCTGTCGCAGTGACGGGCATTGGCATTGGCATTGGCAGGAGACTAGTACTGAGGTGCCCCTCGAATTTCGCCTTCCAACGGGCCGCTCCTATGCCGCCATGGAATGCTGATCGACATGCTGGCTGATCCAGTCCAGAGTGAGAAGAGAGGGTCAGGTCTTAAATCGTAAGTCGCCCCAGCTATTTCGGCTGCGCGCTCGCCCAATTCAGCCGGCTCACTTCGAGGTTGGGCATGTCGTTCTCCACGATGTGATCGACCTTTGCAAGATGCCATCCGTCATCGTGCGGAACTTGCCCGACGGGGTCTCGCGTTATCCGCGTGAGGGCGGCGCGCTACGGCCGCAGCGTCGAGGCCGAAACGCGCGACAACCTGGCGTCAGCGGTGAAGCGGCAAGGCCGGGTCAAGCTGGGCTCGCTGCTGGCCGCGATCGGTCGCGAGGTCAAGCTGAGCGATGTGGCGTTCGTCGCCTTCGATACGAATTTGGTCCGGGAGTCGCTGAGTCGTGCGCCCGAGGCCGGCGTCATCGAGTGGATCGGCGCCCAAGCCCTGGAGAAGCTGCGCCTGTCCGTCATGACGGAGGCCGAGCTCCGTGCCGCGTGGTGCTGTTGCCGGCGGGCAAGCGCCCGGGCGAGAACGCCACGAGCATCGTGCGCGAACATCCCCTCCACATCCGCACGCGCGTCGACCAGATCGCGGACGACGTGGTCGACGTCAACCACAGGCTCGCCAGTCTCGAGGCCGCGATCACGGTCGTCGAGCGCGAGGTCGACGAGGGCGACGCGACCGATGCCCGCCAACAGGTCGTACGCGACCGGCTTGCCGAGCGTATCCACCGCGTCGAGCGTCCGCTCGGTCTGTTTGTGGAAGCGGGGCGTCAGCAGCTCAGCGCCTCCCGTTGTAGCTAGACTGCACTCGTTCTGGTAAGCCGAGGATCATCATGGCCGAAGCGATCGGAGACTTGCTGATGGAGCACCTGAAAGCCTTGCACAACGAGTTGCGGGACTTCAGGGGCGAGTTTCATAGCGAGACGGAGAACTTCAAGCACCGGGATGTCGGCGCTCGAGACGGCGATGATCAATGTCAAGCGAAAAGTCACGGCAGGCGACGAGACCGACGCGCGGCACCAGGTTCAGATTGACCAGATCGTCGAACGCATCAGACGGATCGAGAAGCGGCTCGAACTCAGTTGAGCTGCGCATGCCGGGTGTCGACGTTCGAGCCCTGCCCATCCCGGTGCGCGTTATCGTCGACAGCGGTGTGGTGGTCACCATCGGCTCCGTCATCACGGCCAGCAAGATCGACAAGTACGGAGTCGGCGCATGAAGATCGACTACGACCCCAAGGCAGACGCGATGGATATCCGGCTGGCCGCCGGCCAGGTGGGGCCGATAGCGACGAGGTCAGGCCCGGCGCGGTGCTCGATGCCCCCGCACCAATGATGCTGCTCTCCGAGGCCTCCGTCCAGGCCCCGCCAGCACCGGCATCGCCGCCGCCGGCGAACATTCGGGCGCGGCGACTCCGGACCCGCCGCCAGGCGTCGATGGATTTGCGGGGGACGAGCGTGGCGGGAAAAGACGATCTCCCAGGTCACCAGGCAACCTTCTTCGCGCTCCTCGAAAGTGGCTCGGCCATGCCTTGTTTGATGGACTCCCGCATGCCGGGCACCGAGAGAAGATGCAGCGTCTCCTGAATCGCTTGCCAGTCCTCGGCCGCGAGCAGCACGGCACTCGTCCGCTTGCCGAGAATGTGGATCGGCTGATGCGACTCGGAGGCCTGATCGATGAGGCGATAAAGATTCGCTCTGGCTTCGCTTGCGGTCAGGGTCGTCATCGGGCCTCCGGTTCTAAGCTGACAGCGTACGCCGTGACGTACGTCGCGTCAAAGTCAAAAAGCTTCCAAGTGGGACTTTGCGTCGTCAAGGACTTGAACCGCAAGCTCGCGGCTCACGGAGGGAAAGTCCTCGAGGAAGACTTCAAGCGGATCGCCGGCTTCGAGGTGCTCGAACAGGATGCGTACCGGAACCCGGGTTCCAACGAAGACAGGTGTGTCTCCGAGGATCTCGGGGTCGGAGATGACGCGCGTGGAATTCATGCTGCGCTCCCGGGTGGGATGCCGGGTTTTAGCGCTGCGGGCTCCAGCGCACTGCACTTCTATCCCGACCATCAGGGAACGTGCGTGGCGAGCCACTCCCTCAATGCCGCGTTCATTCGAGTCTGCCAGCCCGGGCCACGGCGCTTGAAGGCGTCAAGAACATCGGGATCAAGCCTAATGTTTACGTGCTGCTTCGGAGCAGCAAGAGCCGGTCTGCCACGTCGTGGCGCAACCAAGTCGACTGTTGCTGCCTTCCCGATCAGGCCTGGCAGAACCTCGGACGCTGGCTTAGCTCGCGCGAACCACTCGTCGGTGAGTTCAGGGGACTCTTTGTCTATGAGCTCGGGGTTACGCTTGCGCTTCATACCTTGCTTCCTCTCGCTTGTTGGCCTTCCGCAGGCTGATCACATGAAGTGCAGGTGGCCTCGGGGTAAAGAGAACCACATGAAGCCGCTCACCTATGAAACCCACGGCCTGAAACCTCCGCTCGCCATAGTCCTTCCGCAGGTCTTCCGCCACCAGCGCCGTAGCCCAGTCAAGTCGCAGAGCCATCCTGAAGGGTATGCCTCGCTCCGCGAGGTTCCTCGCGTTCTTGGTTGGGTCAAAGGTGATGAGCATCACCTTTATTGTACCCACAACAATGCTGGCGCTGCAACGCTGATGCCAACTTCCGAGAGGAGCCCGGTGCGGGAAAGCCGCACGCCGGGATCTGCGCGGGGGCCGGGAAGCAATTAGACTGAAGTTCCCCCGCCGCCGACCCGAATTCCCCTGATCCATCAACCACTTGCGATGGATTGCGGGGGCTGGCTTCTGACTACGGCTGGATGGCCTGGATCAGGGCCCGCGCGCGCTGCTGGGGTGCGCTGGCGGTGGTCAGCAACTCGAAGGTTGGCGCGTTCTCGCCTGCGCTGGGCGTTCGACAGGTGTTGCGCACCAGGATGGACAGATCGGCCATCAAGGTGGCCCCCCGCACCGATAGCCCGCACGAGACCCAATGATGCGGCCCTCCAAGGCCTCCGTCCCGGCCCCGCCAGGACCGGCGCCGCTGCCGGCGGCGAACATTCAGGCGCGGTGGATCCGGACCAGCCGCCAGGCGTCGATGGCGCAGCCGGCGCTGGCCGATGCCGCCGGGGTGCACGTCAACCCGATCGAGCGCGGCGAGGCGGGGGTGGCGCAATTCAGGCTGGCCAGCCAAGGAAGCATTCGATGACCACTGTGCAAATCGACCTGCCCGACGAGCTGGCCCAGAAGGCAGCCAGCGCGGGGCTGCTTTCGGCCGAGGCGATGGAGGCGATGCTGCGCGAGCAGCTGCGCCGCCGTGCCGGCGAGGTGCTGCAGGCGATGTGGCAGCGCGGGCCCCAGGAGGAACTCATGCCCGGGGTTGAGCAGGAGATCGTCGAGGAGGTGCGCAAGCTGCGCGCCGAGCGGCGGCTGCGCGGGGCGAGCTGATGACGGGTTCAGCGCCGCAGCCGCTGCGGCTGGTGCTCGATACGAACGTCGTCGTGGCCGCGAACCAAGAGGGTCAGGTCTCAAACCGTAGGCTGCCCGAGCTACGGGATTACGCGCCGGCCAAGTCACCGACTGTCTTCTCGTAGGGCGAAGGTTTCTGGAACGGATCTTCGGCGGGTCGGCCAGGAACGCATGAGCCGTGGTCTTCAAGCCGGCGGCGGTGAGCTTCTTGGCGTCCGTTACTTCGTGGCGGGAAAAGACGATCTCCCAGGGGTAGGTCACCAGGCAACCCTCTTCGCGCTCCTCGAAAGAGGCGCGGCCATGCCTCGCTTGATGGACTCCCGCATGCCGGGCACCGAGAGAAGTTGCAGCGTCTCCTGGATCGCTTGCCAGTCCTGCGCCGCGAGCAGGACGGCGCTCGTCCGCTTGCCGCGAATGTGGATCGGCCGATGCGACTCGGACGCCCGATCGATCAGGTGATACAGATTCGCTCTGGCTTCGCTTGCGGTCAGGGTCGTCATCGGGCCCCCGGTTCGGAGCTGGCAACGTAGGGCTTGGCGTACGTCGCGTCAAGTCAAAGCCGTACCTGGGTCGTGGGAGCGGGGGCGGGACGAGGGCCAGCAGGGACGGGGGTCGTAGATCTCGAGCCGCTTCGAAGACGAGGGTGAGGTCTGGCGATTCTCCTGCCGCGGAGGGTCTCCTATGCCTTGCCGTCAGTCGGAATGCGTGACAGGGATCCGACTGCCTTTTGTGGGTAAACTTGACCGCTGCATTTCCGGTTGGAGCTCGCCATGACGACAACGGCGACGGTCAGCGGCAAGGGGCAGGTGACGCTGCCCAAACCGCTTCGGGATCGGCTGGGCATCCGGCCGGGGTCACGCCTGGAGTTCGCCGTGGGGGAGGGCGGCGTGTTGCAGGTCAGGCTGCTCGCCGAGGGGTCGGCAGGCTTGGCCGGCTTGCTGGCGCGGCCGGGCCAGGCGGCTCGTTCGCTGAGCGACCACGACGCCGCCATCACCGAGACCGTGCGCGCGCGGGCGAAAGGGCGGCGGTGATCGCCGTCGACACCAACGTCCTGGTGCGCCTCTTCGTCGCCGACGAGCCTTCGCAGGCCGCCAAGGCGCGCCGCGTCTTCGACGAGGCGGCCGAAGGCGGTGCCCGTGTGTGGGTCGGGGATACGGTGCTCGTCGAGCTGGCCTGGACGCTGAGCCGGGCGTATGCGCTCGATCGCCGCGATATCGTCAAGGCGCTGCGGGCGCTGGCCTCGCACGCCACCGTGCTGCTGGAGTCGCCCGCCGCCGTGCGCGCGGCGACCGACGCGTTCGAACAAGGGCCGGCGGACTTCGCCGATTGCCTGCTGAGCATGAGGGCCGCCGCGGCCGGCTGCGACCGGCTCGCCACCTTCGACCGCGGCATGAAGGGGCTGCCTGGGGTGACCGTGCGGTAGCTGCTGGGCCTATTGCAGGGATCTGGGCAGCCGGGATTGCCGCCTCGAGATGCCGGCGGTCCAGATGCACAACGCGCTGTCGAGAGGCGGCGGGCCACGGCCGACACATCTACAGCGTCCCGGCGGAGACTTGAAGATAAGGCGAAGTCGCCTTACCATTCGACCGTGCCTTGTAGGGGATCGACGATGGCGACGCTGACCGTGACGTCCAGGGGACAAGTGACCTTCCGCAAGGAGGTGCTGCAACACCTCGGCATCAAGCCTGGCGACAAGATCGAGCTGGACTTGCTGCCCGACGGCAGGGGGGTGCTCAAGGCTGCGCGGCCTGGCGGGTCGATCAGTTCGTTCGTCGGGCTTCTGGCGGGTCGCAGCAAGAAGGTGGCCACCATCGCAGAGATCAGCGATGCGGCGGCTCGGGGCTGGGCTGGCAAGAAGTGAAGGTCAGCGTCGACACCAACGTGCTTGTCCGCGCGGTGATGGGCGACGATGCTGCCCAGGCGCGGGTGGCAGCCAGGGTTCTGACCGACGCCTCGCTGGTCGGAGTCGCCTTGCCCTGCCTGTGCGAGTTCGTGTGGGTGTTGCGCAAGGTCTACGGGCTGCAGACGGACGACATCGCGGGCGCGATCCGTACGCTGCTGAACGCAGCCAATGTTCAGGTCAACAGGCCGGCAGTCGACGCTGGCCTGGCGGTGCTGGAAGCGGGTGGCGATTTCGCCGACGGCGTCATCGCGTACGAAGGCAGCTGGTTGGGCGGCGAGACGTTCGTGTCGTTCGACAAGCAGGCGGTTGCTTTGCTTGCGTCGACTGGCCAAGCTGCACGGTTGCTTTGAGGCGTTGGTTCGGGGTCGAGGGGTTCAGAGGGTCAGGTCTTAAATCGTAAGTCGCCCCAGCTTTTTCGGCTGCACGCTCGCCCCATTCAGCCGGCTCACCTCCTGGTTGGGCGTGTCGTTCTCGACGATGTGCTCGACCTTTGCAAGAGGCCATCTCTGCCGTTACCGACTGGCTAGGCCTGAGTGCGCGTCAGGGCAGAAAGTCCTCCAGCCTCCGGCCACAGCGAAGTCCGTCGACATGCGCGAAGTGCGCATCCCGTGTCAACAGCCCGGCGCCATGCTCGAGCGCACTGGCAGCGATCCACAGGTCGTTGGTCGGGATGGGTCTGCCCTTGCGGCGCAGGCCGGTGTAGACGAGTGCATAGCTGTCGGCGGTCTGCGCCGTGACGGCGACCACTCGGACTCGCGGCGAGTCCAGGAACCGGGCGAGCTCGGCGCGGTTATCCGACTCGCGCGTCCCGGCGGCAAAACCGCTGAGCAGTTCGCCCAGGACGACGCTGTTGAGCATGATCGCCTCGGCGTAGGCGAGCGTCTCGACCACCGCCTCATCGCCGAACATGAAGTCGGCGTAGGCATTCGTGTCGACCAGGATCGGCCGCATCGACTACTTCCACAGATCGGCGTCGATCTTCGAGAATCCCGACGTGGCCGCGTCGAAGTCGGCGCCGTCCTGCTTCTGCCAACAGCCGGCGAGCGCGTCCAGGTCGTCGTGGCGGGCCCTTTCAGGCTTGGAGGGACGCAGGCCGAGCGCCTGCTCGACCAGCCGCAGCACCACCGCGTTGACGCTGGAGTCTTCCTCGACCGCTCGGCGCTTGAGCGCTGCGAGTGCCTTGGCATCCAGGCCCCGGATACTGAGATTGCCCATGATGACAGCTCTGATGTCAAAGTGAACGTATTCATGCTATCAGAGCCGGTGATCCTCCCCTGATCAGTCGGTAAGACGGGCTCGCGTTCATCGCTGCGTTGCGCCGCGGCATCGCAAGACCGAGGCTGCGAGCCGCGGTCGCTGGCGGCAGAATGCGGTTGTGTTGCCTGGCGGTGTTTCTGGGCATCGCCAAGTGACGTAGTGGATTGACGTCCGGCAGCGACAGGCTGCGCCTGGCGCGATCCCGCAGACAGGGCCACCGCGCCACGACGTGCAGCGCTGCGTCAGCCCTACCGCCTGCCCCCCAGGCCCCAGCCCATCAGATGCTCGCCCTCGTTCAGCTCGCGCGCGCTGGCCTGCACGCCGAGCTCCCCGAGCTGCGCGACGAGCCGCTGGAGGGCAACCTCGTCCAGCGCGTGCGACAGCATGTCCTGCAGCCGGCTGTCGGCATCCGCCAGCGCTGCGCGCCAGCCGCGCCAGGCACGCAGCGCGGCCTCGTGGCCCTGGGCGGCGGCGATGCGGAAGTGCTCGGCCGCACCGAGGCGGGCGTCGTCGAGTACGTCCGGGCAGACCGCCGCCGCGTGGCGCTCGGCGAGCTGGGCCGAGACCTCGTCGAACGCCGCTCGAACCGCCAGGAAACGCCGGTCGCTGCGCAGCCGCGCCGCGGCTTCCGGCCGCCCGAGCAGGCTCATCGGCTCGAGCATCGCCTGCCCGCGCGCCAGGTAGCCGTCGGCCTCGAGCAGCCAGGCCAGGTGGCGCCGCTCGTCGCGCGCCAGCGTGCAGGGCCGCGACCTGGCGTGGTGCAGCAGCCAGCGCAGCGCGCCACCGGGGCGGCACACGCGCACCGCCTCGGCGGCGGCGCGCGGTAGATCCGCATATTCGATGCCGTACTGGCTGACGACGAGGTCGAAGCTGGCCTCGGCGAACGGCAGCGCCTCGGCGCGCTGCCCCGGGTGCCAGTGCAGCCCGGGGCGGCCGGCGGCCCAGGCAGGCGCGATCTGCGCCAGGTCGATGCCGTCGTAGAGCACGCCATGGCTGCCGCCGCTGTCCAGCAGCAGTTGCGCCAGCGGCCCGTTGCCGCAGCCGATGTCGAGCACGCGCGCGCCTGGCGGCAAGGCGGCGAAGGCCTCGTGCCAGAACGCCGCGAGGGCGCCGCCGTAGTTGCCGTCGAAGCTGCCGCTACACGAATGCAGCGCGCCGCTGGCCCAGTAGCGCGACCACGCTTCGCGGGGCATGGCCGGTGCGGGCACGGCTCACTTCGGCGCCAGCCGGATCGCCCCGTCGAGCCGGATCACCTCGCCGTTGAGCATGTCGTTCTCGACGATGTGGCGGACGAGCTTGGCGTAGTCCTCCGGCGTGCCCAGCCGGCTCGGGAAGGGCACGCTCGCGGCAAGGGCCGCCTGCACCTCCTTGGGCATCGAGAACAGCATCGGCGTGCCGAAGATGCCCGGCGCGATCGTCATCACGCGGATGCCGTGGCGCGCCAGGTCGCGCGCGATCGGCAGCGTCATGCCGACGACGCCGCCCTTGCTCGCGCTGTACGCGGCCTGGCCGATCTGGCCGTCGTAGGCGGCGACGCTGGCGGTGCTGATCAGCACCCCGCGCTCGCCGGTGGCCTCGGGCGCGTTCTGGCACATGGCGGTGGCGGCCAGCCGGATCATGTTGAAGCTGCCGACCAGGTTGACCATCACGGTCTTGGTGAAGACCGCCAGCGGGTGCGCGCCGTCCTTGCCGACGGTGCGCGCGGCCGGCGCGATGCCGGCGCAGTTGACCAGCCCCATCAGCTTGCCGTGCGCGGTCGCGGCGTCGACCACCGCCTGGCCGTCGGATTCCTGGCTGACGTCGCACTTGACGAAGACGCCGTCGATCTCGTCGGCCACCTTCTGCCCGAGCTCGGCCTGCAGGTCCGCGACGACGACCTTGCCGCCTTGTGCGGCGAGCATGCGCGCCGTGCCCTCGCCCAGCCCGGAGGCCCCGCCGGTGACGATGAAGACCTTGCCTGCGATGTCCATGGGGTGCTCCTCGATGGGGGATGGGTACCGTTTCTCAGCGGCGAGTCTATCCGTCCGTGGACGGCCCTGGCCTTGTCTCCTGCCGCGTGCACGGACCGGCCAGGCTCGCGCGCGTCAGCCCGCCGGCGGCGGTCCAGCGGGCGGCGGCGCTGAAACGAAGGTCGAACCGGAGGGCTCGTCGCGCCAAACTTAGTCTGATAGACTTAGTCCATTTTACCGCAGGCATCGACACGATGACGATCACCGTCAACATCCACGAGGCGAAGACCCATCTGTCCAGGCTCGTCGAGCAGGCCATTCAGGGGCGGGAGGTGATCATCGCGAAGGCAGGGCGGCCCGTCGTGCGTGTCGTGCCGCTGGAGGCTCCGCCGGCGCAGCGCGCACTGGGCTTCATGGCCGGCCGGGGCCGCATCGACCTCGATGTCAAGGCAGACTTCGGCGACGACATCGAGGCGATGTTCGGCGGCTGACCATGTGGTTGCTGGACACCCACCTCGTCCTGTGGGCGGCATTCGGGCCGCAGCGTCTGCCGCGGCGCGCGCGCCAGCTGATCGAGTCGCGCGAGGCTGCGGTGGCCTTCAGCGATGCCACGCTGTGGGAGGTGGCGATCAAGTCCTCGCTGCGCAAGCCCGGCTTCGAAGTCGACGCCGCGGCGCTGCGCGACGGCCTGCTGGCGGCCGGCTTCGACGAACTGCCGATACGGGCCGAGCATGTGCTGCGCGTCGCCGGCCTGCCGTGGCGGCACCGCGACCCTTTCGACCGCCTGCTCGTCTGCCAGGCGGCCGTCGAGGGCCTGACCCTGCTGACGGCGGATACCGTGCTCGCGTCCTACGGCAAGCCGGTGCGGCGGGTCTGATCGCCGCCGGCGCGCGGCCGCAGGACGTGGCGCCTACGCCAGCGCCGCCAGCGCCCTCTGGCCGATCTCGTCCACCGTCCCGACACCGCTGATGCGCCGGTGGCGCGGTGCGGCGGCGTCGCCGGTGGCGGCCCAGGCGGTGTAGAAGTCGATCAGCGGCTCGGTCTGCTGGTGGTAGACCTGCAGCCGCTTGCGCACCGTCTCTTCGCGGTCGTCGTCGCGCTGGATCAGCGGCTCGCCGGTCGCATCGTCGCGGCCCTCGACCTGGGGCGGGTTGTAGCGGACGTGGTAGGTGCGGCCGGAGGCCGGGTGCACGCGCCGCCCGCCCATGCGCTCGACGATCGCCTCGTCCGGGACGTCGATCTCGAGCACGACGTCGATGCGCACCCCGGCGGCCTTCATCGCCTCGGCCTGCGGGATCGTGCGCGGGAAGCCGTCGAAGAGGAATCCCTTCGCGCAATCGGGCTCGGCGATGCGCTCTTCGACCAGCGCGATGATGATGTCGTCGCTGACGAGCTGCCCGGCGTCCATCACCTTCTTGGCCGCCTGGCCCATCGGCGTGCCGGCCTTGACCGCCGCGCGCAGCATGTCGCCGGTGGAGATCTGCGGGATCCCGTACTGCCTGCAGATCGTCGCGGCCTGCGTCCCCTTGCCGGCTCCCGGGGGGCCCAACAGGATCAGTCTCATGCATGCTCCTCGCGCATTGGCTGGCGGTGCCGGGCCGGCGCTGGCAGGAGCAGGCACTCGCGGCCGGGGCTCCAGCCGGGCGCACCGGCTCGTTGTTTCAAGCGGATTTCAGAATAGCACGCGTGTCCTCGCGTCTGGCTGACGCCGCGGCGTTGCGTGCGCGGCGCGCTCAGCCCGCGTAGCCGGGGGACGCGATGATCGCGCGCACGCGCTCGAGATCCTGCGGCGTGTCGACGCCAGGGCCTGGCGCCGCGTCGCTGACGTGCACCGCGATGCGCTCGCCATGCCACAGCACGCGAAGCTGCTCGAGCGACTCGAGGCGTTCCAGTGGCGACGGCGCCAGCGTCGGGAAGCGGCGCAGGAAGGCGGCGCGGTAGGCATACAGGCCGATGTGGCGCAGCGGCGCCGGGTCGGGCAGGGCACCAGGCACGGGGGCATCGCGCCAGCAGGGGATCGCCGCGCGGCTGAAGTACAGCGCGCGGCCCTCGGCGTCGCGCACCAGCTTGACGACATTGGGGTCGGCGTACTCGGCTGCCTCGGTGATCGGGTGCGCGGCGGTGGCCACCGCGCAATCGCGGCGCGCCGCCAGCAACGCCGCGCAGCGCGCGACCAGCGCCGGGTCGATCAGCGGCTCGTCGCCCTGGACGTTGACGACGATCGCCTGCCCGTCCAGGCCTAGCCTCTCGCAGGCCTCGGCCAGCCGGTCGCTGCCGCTGGCGTGATCGCGCCGCGTCAGCAGCGCGTCGATGCCGTGCGCGGCACAGGCCTGGACGATGCGCGCGTCGTCGGCGGCGACGACGACGCGCGTCGCGCCGGATCGCGCCGCGCGCTCGGCCACGCGCACGACCATCGGGCGCCCGGCCAGGTCCGCCAGCGGCTTGTCGGGCAACCGGGTCGACGCCAGCCGCGCCGGGATCAGGACGCTGAACGGTTCGCCCGCACCACTCAAGCCGCAGGCTCCCAGGGGCGTGCCTCGGACTCGAGCATCACCGGGATGCCGTCGCGGATCGGGAACGCAAGCCGGTCGGCGCGGCAGCCGAGTTCGGCCGGGCGCTGCTGCTCGTCGCGCAGCAGTTCCAGCGGCGACTTGCACACGGGGCACACCAGCAGGGCGAGCAGTCGGGGGTCGGTGGTCATCGTGGCGCGGATCTTCGTGGGGGCGATGCAGGGCGCCCCGTGCGGGGCGAGTCCGGGTCGGCGGGTGCAGCCACTGGGGCCGCACCCGGCTCCCCGTCGAGATGCGCACGGCGCCGGCGCGCGATGCGCAGCCTGCGCTGCACCGCGGCGACCAGCCCCTGCGGCAGCCGGAAGTCTAGCCCCACGACCCACACCCGGGTCGTGCCGGCTCCCAGCGCGACGAGCTTGGCGGCGTCCTTCTCGGTGCACACGACCTCGGGGGTGCCGGCGCGCCAGGGCGCGGCGTCGAGCCGCGCGTGGTCGGGCAGCGGCAGCGGCTCGATCGTCAGCCCGGCGTCGCGCAGCATGTCGAAGAATCGATCGGGCGCGCCGATGCCGGCCAGCGCCGGGATCGGCCGCCCCGCCAGCGCCTTCAGCGCGGCCATGTCCATCGCGGCGCCGCGCTGCCAGTCGGCCAGCAGCGCGGCGCCGGCCAGCGTGCGTCGCGCCAGCGCGCCGCGCAGCGGCGTGCTCGGGCGCGGCGCGTTGTACAGCACCACCGCCTGCGGGGGCAGCGACTGCGGCAGCGGCTGGCGCAGCGGCCCGGCGGGCAGCAGCATGCCGTTGCCCACGCCGCGTTCGTCGAATACCCAGACCTCGGCGTCGCGCGCCAGCGCGTGGTGCTGCAGCCCGTCGTCGGCGATCAGCAGGTCGACCTCCGGGTGGCGGCGCAGCAGCTCGCGTGCGGCCAGGGTGCGGCGCTCGGCGACGACGACCGGCGCCAGCGTGCGGCGGTGGATCAGCCAGGGTTCGTCGCCGACCGTGGCCGCGGGGGTCGCGGCATCGACCTCGTGCAGCCCGCGCGTGGCGCGTCCGTAGCCGCGCGACACGACGCCCGGATGCCAGCCGGCCGCTCGCAGCGCCTGCACGAGTGCGATCACGGTCGGCGTCTTGCCGGCACCGCCGGCGACCAGGTTGCCGACCACCAGCACCGGGCAGCGCGCGCGCCAGCGGCGCCGCTGCGCGTCGCGGCGCTGCAGCGCCTCCAGCACGCGGTAGACCCACGACAGCGGCGCCAGCGCGCGCGCGGCCAGCGTCGGCGGCACGGTCCACCAGTGACGCTGGAGCCAGAGCGCCAGCGACGACCGCGCACCGGGGCCGGCCGGTGCCGGCGAGGCGGCCGGCCCGGGCGGCGCATCGCGCGCGCCGGGCCCCGACGATGGGTGAGGGTCGTCCACCCGCGGCGCGTCAGCGCCCCTGGCCGGACTGCGCGGCGAAGGTCAGCCGCACGATGCCGGCCCGGCGCGACGCGTCGAGCACGTTCATGACCGACTGGTGCGCCGCCAGCGCGTCGGCCGAGACGATGACGAAGGCGTCGTCGCGCCCGGCCGCGGCGGCCGCGATCGCGGCGGCCAGCGCGTCGACATTGCGGCCGTCGACGAGCTCGCCGCGCACCATCGTGCGGCCGTCGCCGGCGACGGCGACGACGATCTCCGCCGGCCGCTCGGGCAGGCGCTCGGCGTTGGCCACCGGCAGGTCGACCTGCAGCGCGGTGAAGCGCGAGTAGGTCATCGACAGCATCAGGAAGATCAGGATCACCAGCAGCACGTCGATCAGCGGGATCAGGTTGATCTCCGGATCCTCGATCGAATGGCGGCGGAAGTTCATGCGCGTGCGGCAGCCGGCGTCAGCGCGTCACCGTCTCACGGCGCCTTCGGGCCGCGCACCGTGAAACGCAGCAGGTGCGGGACGAGCCGCGCGGCGGCGAGCTCCATCGTGAGCTGGAAATACTCGACGCGGGTGCGGAAGTAGCGGTGGAACATCAGCGACGGGATCGCCACCAGCAGCCCGAGCGCGGTGTTGTACAGCGCGATCGAAATCCCGTGCGCGAGCTGCGCCGGGTTCGACTCGCCGGTGGGCGACTGCGACGAGAAGATCTCGATCATGCCGATGATGGTGCCGAACAGCCCCAGCAGCGGCGCCGCGGATGCGATCGTCCCCAGCGCCGTCAGGTAGCGCTCGGTCTGGTGCACGGCGCTGCGTCCGGCATTCTCGACCGCCTGGCGCAGCGCCTCCTCGGTGATGCGCGGCTCGGCGACGACGCTGCGCAGCCCGGCGGCCAGCACCTGGCCGAGGGTCGAGTTCTGCGCCAGCTTGTCGATCACGTCGGCCGCAGGCAGGCTGCTGCGCGTGACGTGCAGCACCTCGTCGATCAGCGCCGGCGGCGCGACGCGCGATGCGCGCAGCTGGTACAGGCGCTCGAAGATCAGCGCCAGCGCGACGACGGAACACGCGATCAGCAGCCAGATCGGCCAGCCAGCGGCTTGTATGATGGACAGCAAGGGCGGATACCGGGCAGGTTCGGCGCGCGACGCGCACGATTATGGACGATGCCCGGCGCCGCCCCGATCGCCGAAGCGCCGGGTCGATCCCCGCTTCTTCCACCGATCCGGTGGACAACTTTGTGGACAAGCCGCTCGCAGCGGGCGCAGGCCCGCGCAGAATCGACACCTGGGCTGGATTGCCTATCGATTGGGCAGATGTTTTTCTTTCTGGATCAGCGACTTGCACGTAGATGACCGGTTCGTGACGGTGGCGCGGCGGTGGTCCGCCCCCGCGCCGTGGCTTGTGGAGTTCTCGCCGCGCCGTGCTGGGGATGCCGGGCGTGGATGAGCCGCGCGGCGGCGCGGCGGCGGCGCCGGTGTGGGGTGTGGCGACGCTGCTGCTGGCGGCCGGCGATGCGTTGCAGTCGCGCTTCGGCGCGCTGGCGGTGCGAGGCGAGCTGTCCGGCTTCACGCGCGCGGCCAGCGGGCACTGCTACTTCTCGCTCAAGGATGCCGACGGCGCGCCGGCGCTGCTGCGCGGCGCGATGTTCCGCCGCGCGGCGTCGCTGCTGGACTTCGCGCCCGCCGACGGCCAGCGGGTCGAGCTGCGCGGCCGGCTGGCGGTCTACGAGCCGCGCGGCGACCTGCAGTTCATCGCCGAGGCGATGCAGCGCGTCGGCGCCGGGTCGCTGTACGAGCAGTTCCTGCGCCTGAAGGCCAGGCTCGAGGCCGAGGGCCTGTTCGACCCCGCGCGCCGCAAGCCGCTGCCGCGCGTGCCGCGCCGCATCGGCGTCGTCACCTCGCCGCAGGCGGCGGCGTGGCGCGACGTGCTGACGACGCTGGCGCGGCGCGCGCCGCAGGTCGAGGTCGTCCTCGTCGCGTCGCCGGTGCAGGGCGCCGACGCCCCGCCGGCGCTGGTGCAGGCCCTGGTGCAGGCGCAGGCGCGGCGCGACATCGATTTGCTGCTGCTGGTGCGCGGCGGCGGATCGTTGGAGGACCTGTGGGCGTTCAACGACGAGCGCGTCGTGCGCGCGGTCGCCGCGTGCAGGCTGCCTGTCGTCTGCGGGGTCGGCCACGAGACCGACCTCAGCCTTTGCGACCTCGCCGCCGACCTGCGCGCCCCGACGCCGACCGCCGCCGCCGAGCTCGCCACGCCGGCGCGCGACGAGCTGCTGGCCGCGCTGGCGGCGCTGGCCAGCGCGCGGGCGCGCCTGCAGCGCCGGCTGCAGGGCGAGCCGCGCAGCTGGACTCAGAGCCGCGCTGCGGCTCGGCGCGGCCAGCGCGCGCGCTGGCGCTGCAGCAGCAGAGCGCTGGCGCGGCTGGCGCAGCGGGCGCGCGAGGCGACGGCGCGGCGGTCGACACCGCGGCGCGGACGCTGCCGAGCGCGCACAGCGGCTGCAGCGCGCGCTGGCGGTGCGGCTGCAGGCCGAGCGCCAGCGGCTGCTCGCGGCCGAGCGGCGGCTGCACGCGCTGGACCCGCGCGCGGTGCTCGCGCGCGGCTACGCCTGGGTCGAGGACAGCGCCGGCACCCCGGTGACGCAGGCGGCGGCACTCGCCGTCGGGCAGGCGGTCACCGGCGTGTGGGCCGACGGCCGCGCGGCGCTGCGCGTCGAGGAGGCGCCGGGCGGCGGCTCGCGCCGCATCCCGCCCCGGCCGCCTGCCGGGACTTTGCCCGCTGCCTAGAATGGGTTTTCCCACCGACGGAGGACCGACCACCATGGAACATACGCTGCCGCCGCTGCCCTACGGGCTGGACGCCCTGGCGCCGCACTACAGCCGCGAGACGCTCGAATACCACCACGGCAAGCACCACAACGCCTACGTCGTCAACCTGAACAACCTGCAGAAGGGCACCGAGTTCGAGACCATGCCGCTGGAGGAGATCGTCCGCAAGTCCACCGGCGGCATCTACAACAACGCCGCGCAGGTCTGGAACCACACCTTCTTCTGGAACTGCATGAGGCCGGGTGGCGGCGGCGAGCCCGCCGGCGCGCTGGCTGCCGCGATCGCGGCCAAGTGGGGTTCCTACGCGACCTTCCGCGAGGCCTTCGTCAAGTCGGCGGTCGGCAACTTCGGTTCCGGCTGGACCTGGCTGGTGAAGAAGGCCGACGGCTCGATCGACATCGTCAACATGGGCCCGGCCGGCACCCCGCTGACGACCGGCGACAAGCCGCTGCTGACGGTCGACGTGTGGGAGCACGCCTACTACATCGACTACCGCAACCTGCGGCCCAAGTTCGTCGAGACCTTCCTCGACAAGCTCGTCAACTGGGAATTCGTGCAGGCCAACTTCGCCTGAGCGAGCACGGCGCCGGGGCCTTGCGCACCGGCGCCCGATCGTCAGGGCTCGAACGGCTGGCCGCGCAGCCTGAATCCCGGCGCGATGCCGCGCCGGGCAAACCAGCCCTGGTGCATCTCGAGCGCGAACCGGGCCTCGGCGCGGCTGCAGTGCCGCGTCGTGTCGTCGAACGGCTGCATGTCGGCGAGTTCCAGCACATGGCCGTCGTCGGCGATGAAGGCGATCGTCAGCGGCAACGGGGTGTTGCGCATCCAGAAGCACATCGTGCGCGGGCTGTCGTAGACGAAGAGCATGCCGTCGTTCGGGCCCAGGTCGCGGCGGAACATCAGCCCCATGGCCTGCTGGTTCGGCGTGACCGCCAGCTCGGCGACGATGCGGTGCATCCCGGCGCGCAGCTCGACCGTCGGCAGCCTGGGCTGGGCGCGCTCCTGTGCGGACGCCGGCGGCGCGGTCGTGGCCAGCAGCGTCGCGACGGCCAGCATCCCTGCCAGCATCCGCCGCGCGCGCCCCGAACCCCGGCCTCGCCGCACGACCCCGCAGGGGGTGGCCGCAGGGCCGGCGCGCCGCACGGCTCGCAGCGCCCGCCGCACGATGCCGGGCCGGCGATCCATGGGCGAGCAAGGTGCTCGGGAAACCTTGATCTGTATCATGTTGCTGTACACGGGTGGGGTGATGCTGGCGCGGCGCGCGCGGCATCGTAGCCTCGAACGCGAGGGCGCATGGCCAGGCTCGCTGCCGTGTCGTCCCGGACCCTCAACGTGAACCGCCCTGTTGCCTTTCCCGCCGGGCTTGCCCTGGCCCCTGCCGAACCGGGCACGCCGGGTGCGGCGGAGCGGGCGCCGGCACGCGCGGAGGCCGGCATCCTCGACGACCCGCTGGAGCTCGCGCGCTTCACGCGCTTCAGCGAGACGGCCGACGGCCGGCGCAGCGCCGAGTCGACGCTGCGCATCGCCGGCATCACCTGCGCGGCGTGCAGTGGCATCCTCGAGGCGGCGCTGGGGCGTGTGGACGGCGTGCTCGAGGCCCGCGTCAGCGCGGCGGCCGAGCGCGCGCAGGTACGCTGGGACCCGGCGCGAACTCGGCCGTCGGCACTGCTGGCGGCGATCCGCGGCGCCGGCTACGACGCAGTGCCCGACGCCGCGGCGCCGGCGCGCGAGCTCAGGCGCGCGGAGCAGCGGCGCATGCTGTGGCGGCTGTTCGTCGCCTGGTTCTGCATGATGCAGGTCATGATGATGGCCACGCCGAGCTATGTCGCCGCCCCGGGCGAGCTGGCCGACGACCTGCGCCGGCTGCTCGCCTGGGGCGGCTGGGTGCTGACGCTGCCGGTGATGGTGTTCTCGGCCGGGTCGTTCTTCGGCGGCGCCTGGCGCGCGCTGCGCCAGCGCCGCATCGGCATGGACGTGCCGGTGGCGCTGGCGCTGGCGGTGGCCTTCGTCGCCAGCACCGGCGCCGTCTTCGACCCCGGCGGGGTCTTCGGGCACGAGGTCTACTTCGACTCGGTGACGATGTTCGTCGCCTTCCTGCTCGGCGCACGCTGGCTCGAGATGCGAGCGCGCCACCGCGCGCACGAGACGCTGGAGTCGGCGCTGGCGGCGATGCCGCCGACCGCGCTGCGCGAGACCGCCGCCGGCGGCGTCGAGCGCGTCAGCGTCCAGCGGCTGGCGCCGGGGGATACGGTTCGCGTGCCGCTGGGGGAGTCCTTCCCCGCCGACGGCGTGCTGCTCGAGGGCGCGACGCGTGCCGACGAGGCGCTGCTCAGCGGCGAGTCGACGCCGGTGGACAAGCCCGCCGGCGCGCCGCTCGTGGCCGGCAGCGGCAACCTCGGCGCGGCGGTGCGCATGCGCGTCGAGCGCGTCGGTGCCGATACGCGCTACGAGCGCATCGTCGCGATGATGCGCGACGCGATGACGCAGCGCCCGGCGAGCGCGCGCCTGGCCGACCGCTGGGCCGCGCCCTTCCTGTGGGCGGTGCTGCTGCTGGCCGCCGGCAGCGCCGCGGCCTGGAGCCTGATCGACCCGGCGCGTGCGCTCGCGGTCGCGGTCGCGGTGCTGATCGTGACCTGCCCCTGCGCGCTGTCGCTGGCCGCACCGGCGACGCTGGTGGCCGTGGCCGGGGGGCTGGCGCGGCGCGGCGTGCTGGTGCAGCGGCTCGATGCGATCGAGCAGTTCGCGCGCGTGCAGCAGCTCTTCGTCGACAAGACCGGCACCCTGACCGAAGACCGGCTGCAGCTGGCGGCGGTGCGGCTGGCGCCCGATCCGTCGGCCGACGGGGCGGCCGGCCCTGCGCCCGACGAGGCACCCGATTCGCGGTCCGGCGGTTCCGCGGACGCAGCCATCGACGCCAGGCAGGCGCTGTGTGCCGCCGCCGCGCTCGCGCGCTGGTCGACGCACCCGGTGGCGCGCGCGATCGCCGATGCGGACGCGGACGAAGAGAGGGCGCAGGCGGCGGCCGGCGCCGCGCGCACCCCGGCGACAGCCGCCGCGCGGGCCGCCGCCGATGCCGGCACGATGCACGAGGTCCGCGAGACGGCCGGCGTCGGGATCGAGGGCATGGACGCGCGTGGCCGGCGCTGGCAGCTCGGCGATCCCGCGCGCCTGGCGGCGGCAGCCGGCGCCGTGTGGGACCTGCGCTGGGCCGGCGCGGCGCGCAGCCTGCTGGTGTGCGACGGCCGTCCGCTCGCGGCCTTCGAGCTCGACGAGGTGCTGCGCCCGGCGGCGGCCGAGGCCTTGCGAGCGCTCGGCGACGAGGGCGTGGGGCTGACGCTGCTGTCCGGCGACGACCCGGCGCGCGTGCAGGCGCTGGCCACGCGGCTGGGCCTGCACGATGCGGTCGGCGCGGCACGGCCCGAGGACAAGCTGGAGGCGGTCGCGGCCGCGCAGCGCGAGGGGCGCTTCACCGCGATGGTCGGCGACGGCGTCAACGATGCGCCGGTGCTGGCGCGCGCCGACGTGTCGCTCGCGATGGGGCAGGGGGCGCTGGTGGCGCGCGCGCAGGCCGATGCGGTCGTCGTCGGCGGGCGCTGGGAGGCGATCGTCGACCTGCGCCGCAGCGCGCGCCGTGCGGTGCGCATCGTGCGTCAGAACTTCGCCTGGGCGGCGCTGTACAACGCCTGCGGCATCCCGCTGGCGATGGCGGGCTGGCTGCCGCCCTGGGCCGCAGGGCTCGGGATGGCGGCCAGCTCGCTGCTGGTGGTCGGCAACGCGCTGCGCGCGGGTGCGTCGCCGCCTGCGCGCGCATCGGCATCCTGAGCGCGCCGCGATGGAGATCCTCTACCTGCTGATCCCGTTGTCGGCGCTGCTGGTGCTGGCGATCATCGGGGTCTTCGGCTGGGCGCTGTACCGCGGCCAGTTCGAGGACCTGGACGAGGAGGGTGAGCGCATCCTGCTGGACGACGACGGTACCGCGCCCAAGCCCGACGGCCACGCTGGGCTTATCGACGCCCATCCGTCTGGCATACCATCGCCTGTACCAGAATCCGCGCCGGCGGCCAGCGCCCCAGCGAAGCGAACGAGTTCCCGAGGAGAGGTCTGATGTCCAAGCCAAGCGCAGGCACCGCGTCCGCGGAGCCGGTCTACAGCGACGCCGTGGTGCGGTGGTTCGCGCTCGCGTCGGTGGTCTGGGGGGCGGTGGGCATGCTGGTCGGCGTCATCATCGCGGCCCAGCTCGCGTGGCCGGAATTCAACCTCGGCATCCCGTGGTTCAGCTACGGCCGGCTGCGGCCGCTGCACACCAACGCGGTGATCTTCGCCTTCGGCGGCAGCGCGTTGTTCGCGACCAGCTACCACGTCGTGCAGCGCACCTGCCAGACGCCGCTGTTCATGCCGGCGCTGGCCAAGTTCACCTTCTGGGGCTGGCAGGCGGTGATCGTGCTGGCGGTGATCACGCTGCCGCTGGGCTACACGCAAAGCCGCGAGTACGCCGAGCTGATCTGGCCGGTGGACGTGCTGGTCGCGGTCGTATGGGTGGCCTACGCGGTGGTCTTCTTCGGCACCATCGGCATCCGCAGGGTGCGCCACATCTACGTCGCCAACTGGTTCTTCGGCGCCTACATCCTGGCGGTGGCGCTGCTGCACATCTTCAACAACATCCAGATCCCGACCGGGCTGCTGCACTCGTACTCGGTCTACGCCGGCGTGCAGGACGCGATGGTGCAGTGGTGGTACGGGCACAACGCGGTGGGCTTCTTCCTGACCGCGGGCTTCCTCGGGATGATGTACTACTACATCCCCAAGCAGGCCGAGCGCCCGGTCTACAGCTACCGGCTGTCGATCGTCCATTTCTGGGCGCTGATCTTCACCTACATGTGGGCCGGCCCGCACCACCTGCACTACACGGCGCTGCCGGACTGGACGCAGAGCGTCGGCATGGTGTTCTCGCTGATCCTGCTGGCGCCGAGCTGGGGCGGGATGATCAACGGCATCATGACGCTCAGCGGCGCCTGGTACAAGCTGCGCGACGACCCGATCCTGAAGTTCCTGATCGTTAGCCTGTCCTTCTACGGCATGTCGACCTTCGAGGGGCCGATGATGTCGATCAAGACCGTCAACGCGCTGAGCCACTACACCGACTGGACGGTCGGCCACGTGCACTCGGGGGCGCTGGGCTGGGTCGGGCTGATCACGATGGGGTCGCTGTACTACCTGATCCCGCGCATGTACGGCCGCACCAGCATGCACAGCCCCAAGGCGGTCGAGCTGCACTTCTGGATCGCCACGATCGGCATCGTGCTGTACATCGCCGCGATGTGGATTGCCGGCGTCATGCAGGGGCTGATGTGGCGCGCGGTCAACCCCGACGGCACGCTGGTCTACAGCTTCGTCGAGAGCGTCAAGGCGACCTACCCCTTCTACGTCATCCGCTTCAGCGGCGGGCTGCTGTACCTCAGCGGCATGCTGCTGATGGCGTGGAACGTCGCGATGACGATCAAGGGCAACCGCCCGGCCGTCGCTCGCGTGCCGATGGCCGCGGCGCACGCCTGAAAGGAGCGCGACGATGGCATCGCATGACGCACCGGCCACCGGCCACGAGCGGATCGAGACCAGCAATTTCCTGATGATCGTGCTGATCCTGATCGCGCTGTCGATCGGGGGTCTGGTCGAGATCGTCCCGCTGTTCTTCCAGAAGTCGACGACGCAGCCGATCGAGGGCGTCAAGCCCTATGGTGCGCTGCAGCTCGCCGGGCGCGACGTCTACATCCGCGAGGGCTGCTACAACTGCCACTCGCAGATGGTGCGCCCGTTCCGCGCCGAGACGCTGCGCTACGGTGCGTACTCGGTGGCCGGCGAGTTCGTCTACGACCACCCCTTCCAGTGGGGCAGCAAGCGCACCGGCCCGGACCTGCACCGCGTCGGCGGCCGCTACAGCGACGAGTGGCACCGCGTGCACCTGACGAACCCGCGCGACCTCGTGCCGGAGTCGAACATGCCGGCCTACCCGTGGCTGGAGCGCACGCCCGTCGACCCGTCGCAGATGGCGCCGCGCATGACCGCGCTGCGCCGCATCGGCGTGCCTTACACCGACGAGGAGATCGCCGGCGCCGCCGACGAGGTCGCGGGCAAGACCGAGCTCGACGCCGTGGTCGCCTACCTGCAGGGCCTGGGCCTGGCGCGCTGAGCGGCGGAGCAACGACGATGGATGTCAACGACCTGCGATCGGCGGTCACGGTGGCCGGGCTGATCCTGTTCGTCGCCTTGTGGGCGTGGACCTGGAGTGCCCGGCGCAAGCGGGCCCACGACGAGGCGGCGATGCTGCCATTTGCCGGCGACGACGAGGTGCCGGCCGGGAACGAACACGATCGGAGGCTGTCGTGAGCGACTTTATCCACAGCGGCTGGGCGTTCTACGTCGCCGTCCTCACGGTGCTCAGCGTGGTGGCCTGTCTGGTGCTGCTGATCATCGCCAGCCGGCGCAAGGTGATGGCCAGCGACAACAGCACCGGCCACGTCTGGGACGAGGACTTGCGCGAGCTCAACAACCCGCTGCCGCGCTGGTGGATGGGCTTGTTCGTCCTGACGGTGATCTTCGCCGTCGTCTACCTGGCGCTGTACCCGGGGCTGGCGGTGGTCGACGGCTCGCTGAAGTGGACCAGCACCGGGCAGTACGAGGCCGAGCAGACCCGCGCGCGCGAGGCGATGGCGCCGCTGTACGCCAAGTACGCCGCGATGTCGGCCGAGGAACTGGCGCAGGACGACGATGCGATGGGCATCGGCCAGCGCCTGTTCATCAACAACTGCGCGCAGTGCCACGGCTCGGACGCGCGCGGCAGCCGCGGGTTTCCCAACCTGGCCGACGACGACTGGCTGTGGGGCGGCGACCACGACGCGATCAAGACCACGATCACCGAGGGCAGGATGGGCGTGATGCCGCCGATGGCCGACGCGATCGGCGGTGGCGAGAACGTGCGCAACGTCGCGCACTACGTGCTGAGCCTGTCGGACAGCCCGCACAACCCGGTCTTCGCGCAACTCGGGCGCGAGCATTTCGCGGCCTGCGCCGCCTGCCACGGCGAGGACGGCAAGGGCATGCAGGCGCTGGGGGCGCCCAACCTGACGGATCGCATCTGGCTGCACGGCTGGGGCGAGCAGGCGATCGTCACCCGGGTCAACGAGGGCATCACCAACGCGATGCCGGCGCAGGCCAGGCTGCTCACGCCCGAGCAGATCCACGTGCTGGCGGCCTACGTGTGGCAGCTCTCGCGGCCGACCGCCGTGGCGGCCAACTGAGCGAAGCCGCGCCCCGCGCAGGCCCCCGCACCAAGCGCCGCGGCGGTGCCCGCCGGCACCGGGCCCGTCCCCCGCCGGCGTCGCCGCGGGGCCGGCGTCGCCGCCATCCGGCGCGCCGCCGCGGCGCAGGACCCGACCATGAACCCCAAGACTGCCGCTCCCGCCGACGACGATGCCGCCGCGCAGGTGGTGTCGCTGTACCAGGCGCAGAGGAAGATCTACGCGCGCGCCGTCAGCGGCTGGTTCGCCGGCTGGCGCTGGGCGATGGTGTGGCTGACCCAGCTCGTCTTCTACGGCCTGCCGTGGCTGCAGTGGAACGACCGCCAGGCGGTGCTGTTCGACCTCGGCGCGCGGCGCTTCTACATCTTCGGGCTCGTGCTGTACCCGCAGGACTTCATCTACCTGACCGGGCTGCTGATCGTCTCGGCCTACGCGCTGTTCCTCTTCACCGCGGTCGCCGGCCGCCTGTGGTGCGGCTACGCCTGCCCGCAGACGGTCTACACCGAGATCTTCATGTGGATCGAGCGCCGCATCGAGGGCGACCGACCGCAGCGCATGAAGCGCGACGCCGCGGGCTGGACGCTGGACCGCACCTGGCGCGCGCTGGCCAAGCACGCGGCCTGGATCGCGATCGCGCTGTGGACCGGCTTCACCTTCGTCGGCTACTTCACGCCGATCCGCGAACTGGGGACGGCGGCCCTCACGCTCGGCTTCGGGCCCTGGGAGTGGTTCTGGGTCCTGTTCTACGGTTTCGCGACCTACGGCAACGCGGGCTGGATGCGCGAGCAGGTGTGCAAGTACATGTGCCCCTACGCGCGCTTCCAGAGCGCGATGTTCGACCGCGACACGATGATCATCAGCTACGACGCCGGCCGCGGCGAGCCGCGCGGCACGCGCGGCCGCAAGACCGACCTGAAGGCCGCGGGGCTGGGCCATTGCATCGACTGCGAGCTGTGCGTGCAGGTCTGCCCGACCGGCATCGACATCCGCAAGGGACTGCAGTACGAGTGCATAGGCTGCACCGCGTGCATCGACGTCTGCGACGGCGTGATGGACAAGATGCAGTACCCGCGCGGGCTGATCCGCTACGTGACGCAAAACGGCCTGGCGCAGGGCTGGACGCGCGCGCAGATGCTGCGCCGGGTGTTCCGCCCGCGGGTCCTGGTCTACGGCGCGATCCTGGCGCTGATCGCCGCCGCGCTGGTCGCCAGCCTGCTGCTGCGCGCGCCGATGAAGGTCGACATCGTGCGCGACCGCGCGTCGCTCGCGCGGCTGGTCGAGGACGGCTGGATCGAGAACGTCTACCGGCTGCAGATCATGAACGCGACCGAGCGTACGCAGCGCTACCGCATTGGCGCCACGGGTTTCGACGGCCTGGTCGTCGAGCCAGCGGGCGAGGTCGCGCTCGGGCCGGCCGAGGCGCGCTGGGTACCGGTGGCGGTGCGGGTGCCACCCGAGGTGGCGCAGGGCAAGGCGCCCGGCGCGCATCCGCTGATCGTGCAGGTCGAGCGCCTGCCCGAGACCGCCGGCGAGCGATCGGTGGCGGTCGACGAGGAGACCACCTTCGTGCTGCCGCGCTGAGCGCGGCGCATGAGTCAGCCCAGGAGCCGAGCGATGAAGAGCCCGACATCTGCCCGCGCCGCACGCCCCGGTGCCGACGACGCGACGCACCCGCAGGCCGGCACGCCGTGGTGGCGGCACCCGATGATGTGGCTGGTCGTCGGCGGGCCGCTCGCGGTCGTCGTCGCCGGCATCGTCACCGCGGTCATCGCGGTGCGCGGCGCGGACCCCGTGCTCGATACGCGCGCCGATCGTGCGCCCGAGCGGCCGGCGCTGGAGGGACGCAATCACGCGGTGACGCCCGCGACGCGGCCGTAGGCCGCGAGGCCGGCGACGCCGCAGCAGGCCGCGAGGCCGGCGCCATCGCCGCAGGTCGCGAGGCTGCGAACGCCAGCGGATGCGCTGCCGCGCCGTCAGACCCCGGCGCCGTTGACGATCTTCTGCAGCCCCTCGCTGTCGAGGATGCGGATCTGGCGCTGCTTGACCTCGAGCAAGCCCTCGTCCTGGAACTTCGAGAAGGTGCGGCTGACGGTCTCGAGCTTCAGCCCGAGGTAGCTGCCGATCTCCTCGCGCGTCATGCGCAGGATCAGCTCGCTGGCCGAGAAGCCGCGGTGCTGCAGCCGCTGCGTCAGGTTGAGCAAAAAGGCCGCCAGCCGCTCCTCGGCGCGCATGCTGCCCAGCAGCAGCATGACGCCGTGGTCGCGAACGATCTCGCGGCTCATGATGCGGTGGAACTGGCGCTGCAGGTCGGAGACCTCGCGCGACAAGTCCTCCAGCTGGTGGTAGGGGATGACGCAGACCTGCGAGTCCTCCAGCGCCACCGCGTCGCAGTTGTGGGCATCGGTGCCGATGCCGTCCAGGCCGAGCAGCTCGCCGGCCATCTGGAAGCCGGTGACCTGGTCGCGCCCGTCCTCCGACGAGATGCAGGTCTTGAAGAAGCCGGTGCGGACCGCGTACAGCGACTGGAAGTGGTCCCCGCTGCGAAACAGCATGTCGCCGCGTGCCACCGTGCGCCGGGTCGTCACCAGCGAATCGAGCTTGAGCAGCTGCTCGTTGGACATGCCCACCGGCAGGCACAGCTCGCGCAGGTTGCAGCTCGAGCACGCGATCTTGAACGGCTCGAGCTTGATCGGGGGGTGGGCAGCGGTCATGACATCGGTGTCGGGCGGGTGCGGGGCCTGGCCGTCGGCGGCGGGCAGGCCGGGCGCAGCCCGTTCCGACCCCGACGATAGCGGCTACTCTTGAGACGGATCAAGACCCGCAGGCCCGAGTTTGGCACAGTCGCGCGATGCAAGCCCAGAGCCCGAGCGCGCCGGCGGTGGTTCTCGACGACGCGACGCTGCGCCGGCTCGACGTCCCCGGCCCGCGCTACACGTCCTACCCGACGGCCGACCGCTTCGTCGAGGCCTTCGACGCCCAAGCCTACCGTACCGCGCTGCGCGAGCGCGCGGCAGGCGCGCGCGTCGGCGGGGCGCCGCCGCTGTCGCTGTACGTGCACATCCCCTTCTGCGAGTCGGTGTGCTACTACTGCGCGTGCAACAAGGTCATCACGCGTCATCACGAGCGCGCGGCCGAGTACCTCGACGCGCTCGATGCCGAGATCGCGCTGCACCGCGCCGAGCTGGGGCAGGGCAAGCCGGCGACCCAGGTGCATTTCGGCGGCGGGACGCCGACCTTCCTCACCGACGACGAGCTGCAGCGCGTGATGGCCAGCCTGCGCGCGGCCTTCGGCATCGCGCCGACGGCCGAGGTCTCGATCGAGGTCGACCCGCGCACCGCCACGCCCGCGCGGCTCGAGAGCCTGGCGGCGATGGGGTTCAACCGGGTCAGCTTCGGGGTGCAGGATTTCGACGCTGCGGTGCAGCAGGCGGTGCACCGCGTGCAGAGCTTCGACAGCGTGCGCGAGCTGGTCATCGCGGCGCGGTCGCTGGGCTTCCAGTCGATCAATGCCGACCTGATCTACGGCTTGCCGCGGCAGTCGCCGGAGTCGTTCGCGCGCACGGTGGCGCAGATCGGCGAGCTGCGCCCGGACCGCATCGCGCTGTACGCCTACGCCCACCTGCCGGCGCGCTTCAAGCCGCAGCGACGCATCGACCCGGCGCAGCTGCCGGCGGCGCAGGCGCGGCTGGACATGCTCGGCGGCGCGATCGCGGGCTTCCTCGCGCACGGCTACACCTACATCGGCATGGACCACTTCGCGCTGCCCGACGATGCGCTCGCGGTGGCCAAGCGCCAGGGGCGGCTGCACCGCAACTTCCAGGGCTACAGCACGCAGCCCGACTGCGACCTGATCGGGCTGGGCGTGTCCTCGATCGGCCGCATGGGCGCGACCTACAGCCAGAACGCCAAGACCCTGCCCGAGTACTACGACGCCATCGGCCACGGCCGCTTCGCGACCGTGCGCGGGCTGGCGCTGACGCGCGACGACCTGGTGCGCCGCGCCGTCATCATGGCGCTGATGTGCCAGGGGCGGGCCGACTTCGAGTCGATCGGACTGGCGCACCTGGTCGACTTCCGCAGCTACTTCGCCGCCGAGATCGAGTCGCTGGCGCCGCTGGCGGCCGAGGGGATGGTCGAGATCGACGACGAGGGCATCACGGTGACCGCGCGCGGCTGGTTCTTCGTGCGCGCGGTGGCGATGAGCTTCGACCGCTACCTGCGCGGCGACCAGGCGCGCGAGCGCTTCTCGCGCATCTTCTGACCGGGCCGGCCCCCGCGGCGGAGCGCGGCGATGGACCTCGCGCTGCTGGCCAGCGCCTTGCTGCTCGGGCTGGCCGGCGTGCCGCACTGCACGGCCATGTGCGCCGCACCCTGCGCCGCCGTCACCGCCGGGCCGCGCCAGGGACGGCGTCTGCGCTGGGCCGCGTTCCACGGCATGCGCGTGCTGGCGTATGCGGCCGCCGGGGCGGTTGCCGCGTCCAGCGTCGGCGTGCTGGGCGTGCTCGCGGACTGGACGCCGCTGCTGCAGCCGCTGTGGACGCTGGTGCACGCGGCCGCGTTCGCGCTCGGGCTGTGGCTGCTGTGGCGCGGGCGGCAGCCGGCCTGGCTGGAGAACCTGGGCCGCGGCAGCGCGCGCGCGGCCGCGCCGACGGCACGCTGGCAGGCGTGCGGCCGGCGCGCGGCGGCGGCGGGCGGGCTGGGGTGGCCTGGCCCTGCGGCTTGCTGCATTCGGCGCTGCTGGTGGCCGCGATGGCCAGCAGCGCCGCCGCCGGCGCGATCGTCATGGGCGGCTTCGCGGCCGTCACCGCCGCCGGGCTGGCGCTCGGGCCGGCGCTGTGGACCTGGATCGGCGGCCGAGCCGCCGCGGCGCGGGCGACGAACTGGGGCGTGCGGCTGGCCGGGCTGGCGCTGGCCGGTGCGTCGGGATTTGCGCTCGGCCACGGGCTGTGGATGCGCATCGCACCCTACTGCTGAGCGGGGTCACGGCACCGGTGCGTCAGGGCAGCGACAGGGCGCTGACCTAGAATGGTCGACCGTCGGCGAGGCCCTCTCGCCCCCTGGAGACGATGCACATGTACCAGCACATCAAGGTGCCCGCGGCCGGGCAGAAGATCACCGTCAACGCGGACTTCTCGCTCAACGTCCCCGACGAGCCGATCATTCCCTACCTCGAGGGCGACGGCACCGGCATGGACATCACGCCGGTGATGTTGAAGGTGGTCGACGCCGCGGTCGAGAAGTCCTACGGGGGCAAGCGCCGCATCCACTGGATGGAGGTCTACGCCGGCGAGAAGAGCACGCGCGTCTACGGCCCCGACGTCTGGCTGCCCGAGGAGACGCTGCACGCGGTACGCGACTACGTCGTCAGCATCAAGGGCCCGTTGACGACGCCGGTCGGCGGCGGCATCCGCAGCCTCAACGTCGCGCTGCGGCAGGAGCTCGACCTGTACGTCTGCCTGCGCCCGGTGCGCTACTTCAAGGGCGTGCCCAGCCCCTTGAAGGAGCCCGAGAAGACCGACATGGTCATCTTCCGCGAGAACAGCGAGGACATCTACGCCGGCATCGAGTGGGAGGCCCGCACCGACAAGGCGAAGAAGGTCATCAAGTTCCTGATCGAGGAGATGGGGGTCACGAAGATCCGCTTCCCCGAGACCAGCGGCATCGGCATCAAGCCGGTCTCGATCGAGGGCACCGAGCGCCTGGTGCGCAAGGCGATCCAGTATGCGATCGACAACGACAAGCCCAGCGTGACGATCGTGCACAAGGGCAACATCATGAAGTACACCGAGGGCGGTTTTCGCGACTGGGCGTACGCGCTGGCGCAGCGCGAGTTCGGCGCCCAGCCGATCGACGGCGGCCCCTGGTGCAAGTTCGAGAATCCTAAGACCGGCAAGGACATCGTCGTCAAGGATTCGATCGCCGACGCCTTCCTGCAGCAGATCCTGCTGCGCCCGGCCGAGTACAGCGTGATCGCGACGCTGAACCTCAACGGCGACTATGTCTCCGACGCGCTGGCGGCGCAGGTCGGCGGCATCGGCATCGCGCCGGGGGCGAACCTGTCGGACTCGGTGGCGATGTTCGAGGCCACGCACGGCACGGCACCCAAGTACGCGGGCAAGGACTATGTCAACCCGGGCTCGGAAATCCTGTCGGCCGAGATGATGCTGCGCCACATGGGCTGGACCGAGGCCGCGGACCTGATCATCGCGTCGATGGAGCGCGCGATCCAGAGCCGCAAGGTGACCTACGACTTCGCGCGCCTGCTGGAAGGCGCGACGCAGGTGAGCTGCTCGGGGTTCGGGCAGGTAATGATCGACCACATGTAGGGCGATCCCGTCGCGCGTCGTCCCTCGGCCTGGCCCCGTCCAGGCGGCTGCAGGATTGGCGCCAAACCCGGCCGCGAGACCGGGCCGCTGGGGCGGCCGGGAATTCGCCTTTCGGGCCGCGGCGAGCCGGTCGCCGCGGGCGACCGCGCGTGAAGGTGCGCCCTCAGGCGCCCGCCGCGTCCGCGCCGATCTCGGAGTGCAGCTGTGGCACCAGCGGTCGGATATTCTGTGCCAGGCAGCCCTTCGGACCCTGCACGAGTTCGTATTCGACACGCCCGCCCTGCTTGAGGGTCCGAAAACCCTCCATCTGGACCGCCGAATAATGCGCGAAGACGTCCGGGCCGCCGCCCTCGGGTTCGATGAATCCGAAACCCTTCGCATCGTTGAACCACTTGACGGTGCCCGCGGCCATCGGGGTACTCCCATCCGGAGGAATCGGCGATTTTTCCGTCAGGGTTGGCGATGTGTCAAGAATGTGACGAACATCGCCGTGGCGAGCCGGCTCGGCCGAGTCCCGGCGCACCGGTCGGCAGGCAGCCGGGTGACAGGCCGACCCCGCGGCGTCGGGTCGCGACGCATCGGCCTGCTTCCCGAGCCGGCGGCCCGTCGCATCGTGACGCGCCCGGGCTGACGGTCGCGCCGGCCTCGAAACCCGCGCACGCCCATCGACCGATACCCTCGGCCTGCCGCGGGCGCGCATGCTGGACGGGCCACGGCGCAAGGCATTGGTCGATAAAATTCGCGGATGCCGGACGAAACCCCTAAACGGCCTCCTGCGCCGCCCCGCGTCCCCCGGCGCGATACGGGCGACGCGGTCGTCGTCGAGCGCAGGAAGGCTCGGCTGCAGCCGCCGCGGCTTTACCAGGTCGTGATGCTCAACGACGATTTCACCCCGATGGAATTCGTCGTCATGGTGCTGCAGCACTACTTCCAGCGCGACCTCGAGACCGCCACCCACATCATGCTGAAGATTCACCACGAGGGGCGTGGCGTTTGTGGCGTCTACCCCAAGGACGTCGCGGCGACCAAGGTGGAATTGGTCCTTGCCGCTGCACGGCGGGACGGTCATCCGCTACAGTGCATCATGGAGGCCGCATGATCGCGCAAGAGCTTGAAGTCAGCCTGCACATGGCGTTCGTCGAGGCGCGCCAGCAGCGCCACGAATTCATCACCGTCGAGCACCTGCTGATGGCGTTGCTGGACAACCCCAGCGCGGCCGAGGTGCTGCGCGCCTGCGCGGCCAATATCGACGAGTTGCGCAAGAGCCTCGTGACCTTCATCAAGGAGAACACCCCCACCGTGGGCGGCTCCGAGGAGGTCGACACGCAGCCGACACTGGGCTTCCAGCGCGTGATCCAGCGCGCGATCATGCACGTGCAGTCCACCGGCAACGGCAAGAAGGAGGTCACCGGCGCCAACGTGCTGGTGGCGATCTTCGGCGAGAAGGACTCGCACGCGGTGTACTACCTGCACCAGCAGGGCGTCACGAGGCTGGACGTCGTCAACTTCATCGCCCACGGGATCAAGAAGTCCGACCCGCCCGAGCCCGCCAAGGGCGGCGAAGGCAGCGGCGGCGACGGCGAGAAGGAGGAGGCCGCGCAGCCCGAGGGCAAGGGCTCGCCGCTCGAGCAGTTCACGCAGAACCTCAACCAGCTCGCGCGCGACGGCAAGATCGACCCGCTGATCGGCCGCGAGCTCGAGGTCGAACGCGTGATCCAGATCCTGTGCCGGCGGCGCAAGAACAACCCGCTGCTGGTCGGCGAGGCCGGGGTCGGCAAGACCGCGATCGCCGAGGGGCTGGCCTGGCGCATCACCGAGCGCGACGTCCCCGAGGTGCTGGCCGACGCCACCGTCTACGCGCTCGACATGGGCGCGCTGCTGGCCGGCACCAAGTACCGCGGCGACTTCGAGCAGCGCCTCAAGGGCGTGCTGCGCCAGCTCAAGGACCAGGCGGGCGCGATCCTCTTCATCGACGAGATCCACACGCTGATCGGCGCCGGCGCGGCGTCCGGCGGGACGCTGGATGCGTCCAACCTGCTCAAGCCGGCGCTGAGCTCGGGCACGATGAAGTGCATCGGGGCCACCACCTTCACCGAGTACCGCGGCATCTTCGAGAAGGATGCGGCGCTGTCGCGGCGGTTCCAGAAGATCGACGTCGTCGAGCCCTCGGTCGAGCAGACGGTGGAGATCCTCAAGGGCCTGAAGAGCCGCTTCGAGGACCACCACCAGGTCAAGTACGCGCTCGGCGCGCTGCAGGCGGCGGCCGAGCTGTCGGCCAAGTACATCAACGACCGCCACCTGCCCGACAAGGCGATCGACGTCATCGACGAGGCGGGCGCGGCGCAGCGCATCCTGCCCAAGAGCAAGCAGAAGAAGACCATCACGCGCAACGAGGTCGAGGAGATCGTCGCCAAGATCGCGCGCATCCCGCCGGCGTCGGTCTCCAGCGACGACCGCAGCAAGCTGCGCACGCTGGACCGCGACCTCAAGAGCGTCGTCTTCGGCCAGGATCCTGCGATCGACGCGCTGGCCGCGGCGATCAAGATGGCGCGCTCAGGGCTGGGCAAGCCCGACAAGCCGATCGGTTCGTTCCTGTTCAGCGGCCCGACCGGCGTCGGCAAGACCGAGGTCGCCAGGCAGCTCGCCTACATCCTGGGCGTGGACCTGATCCGCTTCGACATGTCGGAGTACATGGAGCGCCACGCCGTCAGCCGCCTGATCGGCGCGCCGCCGGGCTACGTCGGCTTCGACCAGGGCGGGCTGCTGACCGAGGCGGTGACGAAGAAGCCGCACGCGGTGCTGCTGCTCGACGAGATCGAGAAGGCGCACCCGGACGTCTTCAACGTGCTGCTGCAGGTGATGGACCACGGCACGCTGACCGACAACAACGGGCGCAAGGCCGACTTCCGCAACGTCATCGTCATCATGACGACGAACGCGGGCGCCGAGACCATGGGCAAGGCGACGATCGGCTTCACGACCAGGCGCGAGCAGGGCGACGAGATGGCCGACATCAAGCGCCTGTTCACGCCGGAATTCCGCAACCGGCTGGATGCGATCGTCAACTTCCGCGCGCTGGACGAGGAGATCATCCTGCGCGTGGTCGACAAGTTCCTGCTCCAGCTCGAGAGCCAGCTCGCGGAGAAGAAGGTCGAGGTCACCTTCACCGACGCGCTGCGGCGCCACCTGGCGAAGAAGGGCTTCGACCCGACGATGGGCGCTCGACCGATGCAGCGCCTGATCCAGGACATGATCCGGCGCGCGCTGGCCGACGAGCTGCTGTTCGGGCGGCTCACCGATGGCGGGCGGCTGTCGGTCGACCTCGACGACAAGGACGAGGTCGTGCTGGACATCCAGCCACCGAAGAAGAGCGACAAGCCGAAGGCGGAGACCGCGCCGGCCTGACCGGCCCGATCGCGGCCGGTTCCGCGAGCACGGCTGGCGCCGCGCGGCCTGCCGCCCGACCCACCGGGGAGGGCATCAGGGCGCGTCGAAGCGCCCCTCGGCGAGCGGGTCCTGGAGGTAGTAGCGTGCGAACAGCGCGTACAGCGCCGGCCGCTCGTCCTTCAGCGGCCCGGGGGCGACGAAGAAGGCCTCGCTGGCCACCGCGAAGAACTCGTCCTCGCCGTGAGTGCCGTAGGGGTCGAGCACGCTCGCCCCGTCGGCGTCGACCTGGGCGACGAAGCGCGCGAACTCGTCCGCCATGACCGCCGCCCACTCGGCCGCGGGCAGGTCCGGCGGCAGCCGCGGCGTGCCGTTGGACGCGCCGTCGGCCAGGTCGAGCACATGCGCGAACTCGTGGACGACGACGTTGTACGCCGCGCCGCTGCGTCGCTGCCCGGCGGCGCGGACATCCTGCCACGACAGCATCACCGGCCCGCGCGCCATCGCCTCGCCGGCCAGCGTCTCGTCGTACTCGTGCACGACCCCGGTCTCGTCGGTCGCATGCCGGCGCGCGACGACCGCGCCGGGGTGGACGACGATGCCGACGAAGTCGTCGTAGCGATCCAGACCCAGCCGCAGCACCGGCAGGCAGGCCTGGGCCGCGATCGCGACGACGATGTCGTTGCGCAGCACGAGGCCGCCGGCGGCGCTGAACTCCTTGGCGTCCAGGAACAGGCTGGTCAGCCGGCGCAGCTCGGCCGCCAGCGCCGGGTCACGCCGCTGCAGGAAGGGGTAGCGCACCAGCGTGCGCTTCCACAGGTCGTCGGGGATCGCACGGCGCGCCAGCGCGCGCGCCTCGGCGCGGCGGCGCAGCGCGTCCGCCAGGCGGCGCCACAGCGACGGGCGGGGAGGTCGAGACGGCCGGGCGGACGGCGACATGCGGCATCGGCTGCGCGCGACGCGCGTGCGTCTCAGCCCGCGCGGCTCGGTGCAACGCGCGCCAGGCCGTCGCGCGTCAGCTGCAGCACCTCGGCGCGGTCAAGCCCGGCGCCGTCGAGGTCCCAGTCGGTCAGCACGTGGCGCGTGTAGCCGGGTGCGATCACCTCGTCGCCCGGGCGGTGCGTGTGGCCGTGGATCAGGTCGTGGCAACCTGCGGCGCGCATCCACGCCACCGCGGCGGCGGGGTCGACATCGGCCCACAGCGCCGGGTCGAAGGGCTGCTCGCGGCGACGGCGGTCGCTGTCGGCGCGGGCGGCGCCGGCGCGGGCCAGCCGTTCGGCCAGTGGCAGCGCGGCGAAGTCGCGCTGCCAGTGCTCGCTGCGCGACTCGGCGCGGAATCGCTGGTACGCGACGTCCGCCAGGCACAGCGCATCGCCATGCGTCAGCAGCAGCCGCTGGCCCCAGGCGTCGAGCGCGGTCGGGTCGGCCAGCGCCATCAGGGCGCCGTCGCGCCGCATCGCCTCGCCGAGCAGGAAGTCGCGGTTGCCGGGCATGAAGCCGATGCAGCGCCGGCTCGCGGCCTCGGCCAGCACCTGCACGCACTGCTGCTCGAAGGCGCCGCCGCGCTGGTCGTCGCCGACCCAGACCTCGAACAGGTCGCCGAGCATCAGCACCGCGTCCGCGGGGGTGTGCAGCAGGTGCGCCGCCCAGGCGTCGAAGGTGCGCGGCAGCGCGCTGGCCAGGTGAAGGTCGGAGACGAAGTCGATGCGCCGCCAGGCGGCCGGTACCGCCCACTCGGCAAGCGGCGGCAGCGGCGGAGGTTCGGGAACGTCAGGGCCGCGCGCGCTCATAGGGGCGCTGGCGCCCATGCCCCGGGGCATCGCCCGGGATCATGGAAGGCTTGCGCAGCCATGCCGTGATCACTCCAGCGTCGCGCGCACGATGACGACATCCTCCAGCGGCACGTCGTCGTGGAAGCCGCGCCGTCCGGTGCGCACGCCCTCGATCGCGTCGACGACCTCGCTGCCGTCGACGACGCGGCCGAAGACCGCGTAGCCCCAGCCCTGCGCGGTCTCGGCCTTGTGGTCGAGGAAGGCGTTGTCGGCGGTATTGATGAAGAACTGCGCGGTCGCCGAATGCGGGTCCGAGGTGCGCGCCATCGCCAGCGTGTACCTGGCGTTGCGCAGGCCGTTGTTGGCCTCGTTGGGGATCGGCGCGCGGGTGGGCCTTTGCTTCATCCCGGGCTCGAAGCCGCCACCCTGGATCATGAAGCCCTTGATGACGCGGTGGAACACGGTGCCGTCGAAGTGCCCGGACTGGACGTAGTCGACGAAGTTGCGGCAGGACTGCGGCGCACGCTCGGCATCGAGCTCGATGCGCAGCGTGCCGGCACTGGTCTCGAGGCGGACGTTCTGGCTCATGGCTTCACTTCTCCAGGCTGGCCTTGCGGATGAGGACGGGCTCGACCGGCACGTTCTGGTGCGGGCCGCGGTTGGCGGTCGGCACGGCGCGGATCTTGTCGACCACGTCCATGCCCTGCACGACCTTGCCGAAGACCGCGTAGCCATGGCCGTCGCGCGCGTTGGCGGCGTCGAGGAAGGGGTTGTCGACGACGTTGACGAAGAACTGCGCGCTGGCCGAGTCGGGCACCATGGTGCGCGCCATCGCCACCGAGCCGCGCACATTGCTCAGGCCGTTGCGCGACTCCAGCGGGATCGGCGGCCGGGTGGGCTTCTGCGCCATGTCGGGGGTGAAGCCACCGCCCTGGATCATGAAATTCGGGATCACGCGGTGGAAGACGGTGCCGTCGTAGTGACCGGCCTGGACGTACTCGACGAAGTTGGCGACGGTCTTGGGCGCGCGCCCGGCGTCGAGCTCCAGCACGATGTCGCCGGCACTGGTCTGGAGCTTGACCTTCTGCGCCCAGGCGGGGGCCGCGCCGAGCGCGAGCCCGGCCGACAGGGCCAGGGCGGCGAGTCCGGGAAGCCGCGTGCGGCGGGCACGCAGGCGGGCAGGCATGACGAGGGTCAACGAAGGGCTCATCGCGGCATTCGAAAGCAACGGAGGCCGCGAGTCTAGCCGGGTGCGCTGGCTATACTGGCTCGGCCGCTTCGCATCCTTGCAGGCGGCTTTGCTTTTGCGCCTGCCGCCGCCCGGCCCTCGGATGCGCGGCCCACGCCCGCCGCCCCGACCATGCCGCTGCGCATCCACAACAGCCTGACGCGCCGCGTCGAGCCCTTCGAGCCGATCGAGCCTGGCCACGTCCGCATGTACGTGTGCGGCATGACGGTCTACGACCTGTGCCACATCGGGCACGCGCGCATGATGGTCGCGTTCGACGTCGTCTACCGCTGGCTGCGCGCGCAGGGCTGGCGCGTGACCTACGTGCGCAACATCACCGACATCGACGACAAGATCATCCGGCGCGCGCTGGAGCGCGGGATCCCGATCCGCGCGCTGACCGACGAGATGATCGCCGCGATGCACCGCGATATCGGTGCCCTGGGCGTGCTGCCGCCGACCCACGAGCCGCGCGCCACCGCTTACGTGCCGCAGATGATCGACATGATCGGCCGCCTGCAGGACAAGGGCCTGGCGTACCGCGCGGGATCCGGCGACGTCGACTTCGCGGTGCGCAAGTTCCCCGGCTACGGCAAGCTGTCGGGGCGCTCGGTCGACGAGCTGCGCGCCGGCGAGCGGGTGGCGGTCGGCGACGACAAGCTCGACCCGCTGGACTTCGCGCTGTGGAAGGCGGCCAAGCCCGACGAGCCGGCCGACGCGCGCTGGGACTCGCCCTGGGGGCCGGGCCGGCCCGGCTGGCACATCGAGTGCTCGGCGATGGCCTGCGCGCTGCTCGGCGAGACCTTCGACCTGCACGGCGGCGGGCTGGACCTGCAGTTCCCGCACCACGAGAACGAGATCGCGCAGAGCGAGGGCGCGCACGGCGTGCCGTTCGCCCGCACCTGGATGCACAACGGCTTCCTCAACGTCGACGACGAGAAGATGTCCAAGTCGCTGGGCAACTTCTTCACCATCGCCGACGTGCTCCGGAAGGTCGACGGCGAGACGCTGCGCCTGTTCATGCTGCGCACCCACTACCGCAGCCCGCTGAACTTCGCCGACACGCTGCTCGACGATGCGCGCAGCGCCTTGCGTCGGCTGTACACGGCGCTGGACGGCGCCGCGCTGCCGCCGCCGGACGCGGACGAGATCGCCGCGCCGTCGATCGACGGCGGCGGCGCGGCGCTGGCCGGGCTCGACCCTGGCGATGCGCGCGTCGCTGCCTTCCGCGCCGCGATGGACGAGGACCTCGCCACCCCCGCCGCGCTGGCGGTGCTGTTCGAGCTCGCGGCCGAGGTCAACCGCAGCCGCGATGTGGCCACCGCGCGGCTGCTGCGCACGCTCGGCGGCACGCTCGGGCTGCTGCAGCAGAACCCGCGCGAGTTCCTCCAGGCTGGCGCGACGCTGGACGAGGCCGCGATCGCCGAGCGCATCGCCGCGCGCGCGGCGGCCAAGAAGGCGCGCGACTTCGCCGGTGCCGATCGCATCCGAGACGAGCTCGCCGCGCAAGGCATCGTGCTGCAGGACTCGCCGCAGGGCACGACCTGGACCACCGCGTCCCGGGGCTAGGCGCCGTACCCGCATCCTGCAGCGAGACCGAGGGACGACCCGCCCATGCCTGGCTCCGCGCCGTCGCCCGCCAGCCCGCCTTACTGGGACGAGGCCTGCCGGCATCTCGGGCGGCGCGACCGCGTGCTGCGCAAGCTGATCCCGAAGTTCGGCGACGCCAGGCTGCAAAGCCGCGGCGACGCCTTCACCACGCTGGCGCGCTCGGTGGTCGGGCAGCAGATCTCGGTCAAGGCCGCGCAATCGGTCTGGGACCGTTTCGCGCAGGCGGTCGGCGGCCGGGCCGAGCGCTTGCAGCCGGCGTCCGTGCTGGCGTTGCCGCTGCCCACGCTGCGCGGCGCGGGGCTGTCGGCGCGCAAGGCCGAGTACCTGCAGGACCTCGCGCGCCACTTCGACGACGGGCGCGTGCACGTCGCCCAATGGACGGCGATGGACGACCAGGCGATCATCGACGAGCTGGTGGCGATCCGTGGCATCGGCCGCTGGACGGCCGAGATGTTCCTGATCTTCCACCTGTTGCGCCCGGACGTGCTGCCGGTCGACGACCTGGGGCTGCTGCGCGGCATCAGCGTCAACTACTTCAGCGGCGAGCCGGTCTCGCGCGCCGAGGCGCGCGAGGTCGGCGAGGCCTGGGCACCGTTCCGCTCGGTGGCGACCTGGTACATCTGGCGCAGCCTCGATCCGCTGCCGGTAGACTACTGAAGCCGCGCCAGCCGCGACCCGAACCCACGCATGAGCAAGCGCCACTTCCTCGACTTCGAGCAGCCGATCGCCGAGCTGGAGTCCAAGATCGACGAGCTGCGCTACGTGCAAAGCGAGTCGGCGGTCGACATCTCCGAGGAGATCGAGCGGCTGGGCAAGAAGAGCCAGCAGCTGACCAAGGAGATCTACGCCAGCCTGACGCCGTGGCAGGTCACGCAGATCGCGCGCCACCCGCAGCGGCCGTACACGCTGGACTACGTGGCCGAGATCTTCACCGACTTCCAGGAGCTTCACGGCGACCGCCACTACGCCGACGACCAGTCGATCGTCGGCGGGCTGGCGCGGTTCAACGGCCAGGCCTGCATGGTCGTCGGCCACCAGAAGGGCCGCGACACCAAGGAGCGCACCGCGCGCAACTTCGGCATGTCGCGCCCGGAGGGCTACCGCAAGGCGCTGCGGCTGATGAAGCTGGCCGAGAGATTCGGCCTGCCGGTCTTCACCTTCGTCGACACGCCCGGCGCCTACCCGGGGATCGGCGCCGAGGAGCGCGGGCAGTCGGAGGCGATCGGGCGCAACATCTTCGAGATGGCGCGGCTCGAGGTGCCGATCGTCGCCACCATCATCGGCGAGGGCGGCTCCGGCGGCGCGCTGGCGATCGGCGTGGGCGACCAGACGCTGATGCTGCAGTTCTCGGTCTACTCGGTGATCTCGCCCGAGGGTTGCGCGTCGATCCTGTGGAAGACCGCCGAGCGCGCGTCCGACGCCGCCGACGCGCTGGGCATCACCGCGCACCGGCTCAAGGCGCTGGGGCTGGTCGACAAGATCGTCGCCGAGCCGGTCGGCGGCGCGCACCGCGACCCGAAGTGGATGGCCGCGGCGCTGCGGCGCGCGCTGGCCGACGCGCTGCGCCAGGTGTCGGACCTGTCGACCAAGGACCTGCTGCAGCGCCGCTACGAGCGGCTGCAGGCCTATGGCCGCTACACCGACACGACCGATCGCTGACACGCCCCGTGCCATCGCCGTCGCCGCCAGCGGCGGGCGCGACTCGACCGCGTTGCTGCACTGCACCGCTCGCGCGGCGCGCGCGCTGGGTCTGCAGGTGCACGCGCTGCACGTGCACCACGGCCTGCAGCCCGATGCCGACGCCTGGACACGCCGGCTCGCCGCGCAATGCCGGCGCTGGGCGCGCGGCGGGCTGCCCGTGACGCTGCACGTGCAGCGGCTGGCTGGCGCTCCGGCGGCCGGCGACAGCGTCGAGGCCTGGGCGCGACGCGAGCGCTATGCGGCGCTGGCCGCGATGGCGCGTGCCGCCGGGTGCGACACCGTGCTGCTGGCGCAGCACCGGCGCGACCAGGCCGAGACGGTGCTGCTGCAACTGCTGCGCGGCGCCGGTGCGCGCGGCCTGGCGGCGATGCCGGTGGCGGCCACGCGCGACGGCATCCACTGGCTGCGTCCCTGGCGCGACCAGCCGCGTGAGGCGATCGAGGCCTACCTCGCGCGCCACCGGCTGCGCTGGGTCGACGATGCGAGCAACGCCGCCCGCCACCACGCGCGCAGCCGCCTACGCGTCGATGTCTGGCCCGCGCTGGTGGCGGCCTTCCCGCAGGCCGAGCCGGCGCTGCAGCACGCTGCCGGGCGCGCGGCCGAGGAGGCGGCCTGCCTGGAGGCGCTGGCGCGCATGGATGCGGCCGTGGTCGCGCCCGCGGGCGAGGCGCTGGACGTCGCGGCCTGGCGCGCGCTGCCCACCGCGCGCCGCGCCAACGTGCTGCGCTGGCTGCTCGCGGCCTGGCTCGGGCGTGGCGCCCCGCAGACCCTGGTGCAGCGGCTGCTCGCCGAGCTGCCGGCCGCGACGCAGGGCCGCTGGCCGGCGCCCGGCGGCGAGCTGCGGCTGTACCGTGGGCGTCTGGCCTGGGCGAGGGTCGGGCCGGTCGACGCCACCGCCCGCGCCACGGCGCGGCAGGCCCGGGGCCTAGGGGCCGGCGCGGCGCTCGATCCGCCTGCGGGTCGAGCCCCGCCGCCCCACACCGTGGTCGACCTGTCGCGACCGGGCCGCTGGCGCGTGCCCGGGTGGGCCGGGCAGTGGGTCGTGCGTGCGGTGCGCGCAGGCGGCATCGACGCGGCGCGGCTCGAGGCCGCGCGCAGCGTCGCGCGGCGCGGCGGCGAGCGCTTCCAGCACGATGCCGGCAGCGTGCCGCGCAGCCTGAAGAAGCAGTTCCAGGCCGCCGGCGTCCCGCCCTGGGCGCGACCTGCGCCGCTGCTGCTCGATGCGCAGGGCGCGCTGCTGATCGTGCCCGGGCTGGGCGTGGACGCGCGCGCGATCGCACCGGCGGGGGTGCCGCAGCGCAGCGTACGCTGGCTGCCCGATCCGCACGACGCGTAGCGTCCTCGCTGCAGCTGCGGCAGCTATCGATCGCCAGGCGGCGCCGCTAGAATCGCGGGTTTGCCCGTATCCCGCGATATCCGCAAGGCCGGCAGCGACCCTCCATGGCACTCATCGTCCACAAGTACGGCGGCACCTCGATGGGGTCGACCGAGCGCATCCGCAACGTCGCGCGCCGCGTCGCCAAGTGGGCGCGTGCCGGCCGCCGCATGGTCGTCGTGCCCTCGGCGATGAGCGGCGAGACCAACCGGCTGCTGGCGCTGGCCAAGGAGCTGCAACCCGACCTGCCCGACGCCGCGAGCCTGCGCGAGATCGACGCCATCGCCGCCACCGGCGAACAGGTCTCGGTCGGCCTGCTGGCGCTGGCGCTGCACCGCGAAGGCGTGCCGGCGGTCAGCTATGCCGGCTGGCAGGTTCCGGTGCAGACCGACAGCGCGTTCGGCAAGGCGCGCATCGGCCACATCGAAGGGGCGCGCGTGCGCGCCGACCTGGACGCGGGCAAGGTCGTCATCGTCACCGGCTTCCAGGGTCTCGACCCCCAGGGCAACGTGACGACGCTGGGCCGTGGTGGCTCGGACACCTCGGCGGTCGCGGTGGCCGCGGCGCTGGGCGCCGACGAGTGCCTGATCTACACCGACGTCGACGGCGTCTACACGACCGACCCGCGCATCGTGCCGGAGGCGCGCCGGCTGCACACCATCTCGTTCGAGGAGATGCTCGAGATGGCGAGCCTGGGCTCCAAGGTGCTGCAGATCCGCTCGGTGGAGTTCGCCGGCAAGTACCGCGTGCCCACGCGCGTGCTGTCGAGCTTCACCCCCTGGGACATCCCGCTGGACGAGGAAGCGCGCTCCGGCACCCTGATCACCTTCGAGGAAGACGAGAAGATGGAACAAGCCGTCGTCTCCGGCATCGCGTTCAACCGCGACGAGGCCAAGATCACCATCCTGGGCGTGCCCGACAAGCCAGGCATCGCGTTCCAGATCCTGGGGCCGGTGGCCGACGCCAACATCGACATCGACGTCATCATCCAGAACGTCTCGCGCGACGGCCGGACGGACTTCTCGTTCACCGTGCACCGCAACGACTACGCGCGCACGATGGAGCTCCTGAAGGGCCAGGTGGCGCCGGCGATCGGGGCGACCGAGCTGCTGGGCGACCCGAAGATCTGCAAGGTCTCGATCGTCGGCATCGGCATGCGCAGCCACGTCGGGGTGGCGAGCAGGATGTTCCGCACGCTGTCGGAGGAGGGCATCAACATCCAGATGATCTCCACGAGCGAGATCAAGACCAGCGTCGTGATCGACGAGAAGTACATGGAGCTGGCGGTGCGCGCGCTGCACAAGGCCTTCGACCTGGAGCTGGACAAGGCGGTCGGTAGCGTGTGAAGGGCAGGGGGAATCCCTTCCCGCTTCCTGCATCCCGCACCGGCCCGGTGGCGCGGCGGTCATCGGGTCGCTCGGATTCCGAGGCCTCGCGCGCCTTCATGGACCGCGCGCAACCGCCTTGCAGGTAGAATCGCTGCTTCTGGCGAGGAGTCGTGACCGAGAGGCCGAAGGTGCTCCCCTGCTAAGGGAGTATGCGCCTTAAAAGCGCATCGAGGGTTCGAATCCCTCCGACTCCGCCAAGAACCCAGCATGCATGCGGGTCTGCGGGCCGCGACCCCGCCCTATCCACCCTCCCATATCCGATCCGCGCCTCGCTAGACACCGCGGCGGGCGATGGATTTTGCGGTGGAATCATCGCCCGACTCGAGGTCGCGATGGCCTGGGACCCTTCGGGACCGGCGTTGGGCCATTCGCGGGTTGCTCGGGACTCCCGTCGCCGAGCGCTCCCCTTCTTTCTTGACAGCCCCAGCGACGCAAGGAGAATGGATCGCTGCGGATCTCGTCGAAGAGGTGTCCGCCGTGATTCATTTCCGGTCTATGGAAAAGATTCACATGGCTCGCATCAAGGACAGCGTCTTCATCCAGGCTTCCCCCGAAAAGGTCCACGCCTTCGGGGCGGATCCCGAGAAATGGTCGAGCTGGTTCGTGGGGCTGGGCGAGGCCAAGAGCGTAGAAGGGGACAACTCACCCGGCACCGTCGTCACTCACAGCTACCTGCTGGCGGGCATGCATATTCCGGTGACCACCACGGTCACCGAGCACCGTGCCGACGCCGACGGCTCGTTCCACTGGAAGGGTGAGAACAGCGGGTTGCTCGCCGGATGGAGCACCTGGGACTACGTACCTCGAGACGGCGGCACGCAGGTGACGCTCGAGATGGAGTACGTCGTGCCCGGCAGTGCGCTGGGCAAGGTGGCCGACCGGCTCTTCATCGAGCGCAGCCAGGAGCGTGCCGCCCATCACACGCTCGAGAACCTCAAGCAGCTGATGGAATCCTAGGTGCAGGGTGCGGCCTTGGTTCGGGGTTCTCGCTCGACAACCCCGATTCGGGGCTGACGCGGATCGCGCAGTGGCTGGAGCGGTTGGAGCAGGCACAGGCCGGTCGCGCCTCGACATTCATCCGACCACGAAGCGCAAGTTCGCGACCACCATGACTTCGCGAGGCATGTCCGGCTGATGGCCTGGTGAAGGGCGTCCGCCCGGCAGCGTCGAAGTCGATGTCATGTCAACTTCTCCAGCACCCACACCGCCGCGAGCAAGGCGGCGATTCAGGCCAGGACCTGGAGCAGGGCCGCGAGCACAGCGACCTGCGGTCGTTGGGTCTCATCGCGACGGCCTGCGTGCTGCGCGGCAAGGCGGCTTCACGGCAACGCCCGCCGCAGCCGCCTCTCCCGCGCCGAGCCCGCGTCGTCCGCTGCCCCGTCGCCACCCCCCAGGACACCTCCCAGGACACCCTCCACGACCCGCCGCGCCAGATCCCGCTGCGCCGGGTCCACGGCCTGCACGAGCGGCTGCAGCACGGCCTGCGCCTGCGCGTCGCCGTCGCCGCCCGCGCGGCCGGCGATCCAGTCCGCCAGCAGCAGCCACGCGTGGGGCTCGTCGATGCCGTGGGCGGCGAGCTCGCGCAGCACCCGCCGCACCGGCGCCGGCAGCGACCACCGGCTGCAGTACGCCGGCAGCCGCGCCAGCTCGCCGCCGCGGCGCAGGTGCCTGGCCACGCCCGCGGCGATGTCGGCCAGCGTCATGCAGGGCTCCTCGGCACCCTGCCTGCGCAGGAAGGCCGGGATCTCGACCTCGTCCATCCCGCTGTCCAGCAGCGCCTCGACCCTGCCCGACGCCGTGCGGCCGCTGCGCCAGACGGATGGCGTCGCCATCGGCATCGAGTACGCCATGTCGTGCGACCGCGAGAAATGCACCTCCTCCCGCACGCTCCCCGTGCCGCCCCATCCCGCGGCCAGCATCGACTGCACCCGGTGCAGCTCGGCCTCCTCGGCAGGCTTGTCCTCGTCCGCACGCCGGTGCACCAGCACGCAGTGCGTCCGCTCGGTCAGCAGCTGGTGGTCCAGCGCCAGCTGCAGCGCCTGCGCCTCGTCCAGCGTCGCCAGCCGGCGCGACGCCGCGATGCGCGCCAGGTCCGTCCCTTCGGCCGGCACCGTCACGCAGGTGCGGGCCAGCTCTGCGCCGGCCCCCGCAACGTGCCCCGCGCCGTCCCCCGTGCCGGCCACCAGCCGCGCGCAGGCCCGCTCGCCCAGTCCACGCTCGAAGCCCGCCCAGGCCACGACCGTGTCGCCGCCGAAGACCCCCGCCGGCACCGGCAGCTCCCACGCCGGCCGCATGCCCCAGTCCACCCGCACGCCGGCGTGGGGATGCTGCCGGATGCGCCCCAGCATCCTGGCTGCCGCCGCCTGCAGCGCCTCGCCCGGGGTGGCGAACTCGCACGCGCCGCCGGTGGCCTCGGCCAGCCGGCGCAGCACGCCCTCGGCCGGCGCGCTGCCGACCCCGATCGCGAACACCCGGTGCCCGCCGGCGCGCGCCGCCGCCACCAGCGTGTCGCTGTCCCAGACCTCGCCGTCGGTGATCAGCAGCACGTCCACCGCGCGGCCGGCGGGCCACAGCCCGAACACCGCGCGCAGCGCCGCCGCCATCTCGGTGCCGCCCAGGCTGGCGTCGGTCGCATCCACCAGCCGGTGCAGCAGGCCGCGCGCATCGTCGCTGCACGGGCCGGGCCCGAGCGCGTGCTCCACCTGGCTGCCGAAGCGGCTCAGGCTGGCCTCGTCGCCCGGCGCCAGCGCGTCCAGCACGCCGTGCAGCGCGCGCCGGGCCGAGGCGATGCCGTCGCCGCCCATCGAGCCCGAGCAGTCCACCAGCAGCGCCAGCGCGATGCGCTCGCGCGGCGGCGCCGGCGGCAGCTGGAACGCCGCCAGCGCGACCACGCCGGCGCCGTCGCGCGCCGTCACCAGCAGGTCCGGCCGCGGCTCGGGCGGGGTGACCAGCAGCACCACGTCGCGGTCCAGCCGCGCGCCCTCGGCCAGCACGAGCCGCGTGCCGGCGTCGCTGCGCTGCAGCGTGTGCGGGTGGGTCGGGCACTCGATGCGGCCCGACGCCAGCGAGCCCGCCACCGTCAGCTCCAGCGCCAGCGGGTACTCGGCCGCCAGCGACACCTCGGGCTGCTGGTGCACCGGCACGCCGGCGGCCAGCGCGCTGCCGTAGCGCGGCGCGATCGTCGCCGGCACCACCAGCCGCAGCCGCCCCTGCTCGAACGCCAGCAGCTGCGCGAAGCGCAACTCCAGCACCACCTGCTCGCCCGGCAGCAGGTTGCCCAGGCTGGCGGTGTGCAGCCCGTCGCGCCCGGCCTCCAGCAGCGCCGGCGCGTCGCCGCCGGCCAGCGCGTCCTCGTAGACCCGCTCGGCCTGCGAGCGGGCCAGCACCTGGGCCTCGACGCGGCGGGCGCCGAACTGCGCCGCGAAGCCCAGCAGCACCGCCTGCGCCGGCAGCGGGAAGCTGTAGATCGCCTCCAGGTTGCGGCCGCTGCGGTTGCACCAGGTCTGGCGCAGCGTCAGCGTGAACAGCACCCCGTCCAGCCGCCCGCTGGCGGCCACCCCCTGCAGGACGGGCGGGGTCTGGCGGCGGCCGCGGGTGTGCAGCGCGAAGGCGGGGTCGGTCATGCGGGCTTCCATGGTCTTGTTCCCTGAGCGTGTCGTTGTCGTGCGGCGGCGCGCGGGCGCCGCCCCGTGGTGGTCTTGCGTGCCGCGTCGATGTCCGGGGGCCGTGCGGCTGCGGCCGGTGGCTTCAGGGGTCCCCGTGCACCTCCTGCCGCGCTTGCGGCGGCGATCGCACGCGCCGGTACGCGGCCGTGACCTCGCGCACCAGCTCGCGCAGCTGCGCGGGGCTCAGGCCGGCGCGGCCGGGCTCCACCTGCAGCTCCAGCCCGTCGGCCAGCGTCACCCGGCTCCAGACCTCCACCGTGCCCGGGCGCACCGGGCGCGGTGGCGGCTCGTCGGGCGCGCCGGCGCGCAGCTCGCGGATGCGCTCCAGGCTCAGCCCGGCGTCGGCCCAGCGCCGGATCAGCAGCAGCTGGTCCAGGTGGCGCTGCAGGTAGTAGGCGCCGCGCTTCTCGCCCTCGGGCCGGTCCAGCAGCCCCTCGGCGATGTAGTAGCGCACCGTGCGCGGCGTCACGCCGGCCAGCGCGGCGAGCTCGTCGACCGGGAACTGGCGCGGCGGGGGGGGTGGGGCGGGCATGTCGTATTGAACGACATTGGATAAAGCCAGTCAACTGGCGTAAAGTCGAAGCCATGGGACAAGGCTCAGGACAAGCACGCGCAGGCGGTGATCGCGGGGAGCGATCGCGGCTGGGCGGCGGGCAGCAAGAGACCGAATGGCGTGGGCGTCGGTCGGCGGCAAGGGTGACGGGTGGGGGCGTCGTCCAAGGCGTGTCTCCTGTACGTGCCGGCGGGCGCAGTGCCCGGCCGTGGAGACAGCGTAGGGGGTGGGTGGCTCAAAGAGTGAGCTAGCTC